>MTMA02000006.1:984598-1676113 GCA_002011075.2 Candidatus Scotarchaeum otlingeri | reverse complement strand
GCTGAAACTTAAAGGAATTGGCGGGGGAGCACCACAAGGGGTGAAGCCTGCGGTTCAATTGGAGTCAACGCCCGGAACCTTACCCGGGGAGACAGCAGAATGAAGGCCGGGCTGAAGACCCTGCCAGACAAGCTGAGAGGTGGTGCATGGCCGTCGCCGGCTCGTACCGTGAGGCGTCCGGTTAAGTCCGGAAACGAGCGAGACCCGCGCCGCCAGTTGCCGAAGCCTCTTCGGGGGTGTAGGGAAACTGGCGGGACTGCCGCCGACAAGGCGGAGGAAGGAGCGGGCTACGGCAGGTCAGTATGCCCTGAATCCCCGGGGCCACACGCGGGCTGCAATGGCGCGGACAATGGGTTCCGACCCCGAAAGGGGAAGGTAATCCCGAAACCGCGCCTCAGTTGGGATCGAGGGCTGCAACCCGTCCTCGTGAACCTGGAATCCCTAGTAACCGCGCGTCATCATCGCGCGGTGAATACGTCCCTGCTCCTTGCACACACTGCCCGTCGCTTCACCCGAGCTGGGTGGGGCTGAGCTGCGGCCGACAGGTCGTAGCGAAGCCTTGCCCGGTGAGGGGGAAGAAGTCGTAACAAGGTGGCCGTACGGGAACGTGCGGCCGGATCACCTCCTAAGCAAGTAAACGGGGCACCTCTATGTTGAGGGTAATGCCGCTTAAACTCATATTGGATGCAGCTCCTTAGAGGATAAGTAAACTCTAAGGAGCTAAGATGCACACCAGCGATAACTGGTGTGTTACGCAGAGGTGAATATGTGGTTATAGCTGGATCCACCCGGCGAGCTACGCCACACAGTGGATGGCTCGACTCGGGCGGCGAGGAAGGGCGCGGCAAGCTGCGAAAATCCGCGGGTAGGCGCATGCAGCCGTAGATCCGCGGGTGCCCGAATGGGGAAACCCACCCACGATTAATAAATCGTGGGTATACGCCCAGTAACCCTGGGCGTAGGCGAACTCCCTGAAGGGAAACATCCTAGTAAGGGGAGGAAAAGAAATCAAATGAGATTCCCCTAGTACCGGAGAGGGAACGGGGAGGAGCGCAAACCGAATCCAACTAGGAAACTAGTTGGAGATGTGGGGTTTTGGATATGGACATAAACTCCCTACTCTGGATTAGTCGAACTCGTCTGGAAAGGCGGGCCGTAGAGGGTGATAGCCCCGTAGACGAAGTCCAGAGAGGGAGTGTCCATATCCAGAGTACCCTACCTTGAGTGGTAGGGGAAGATGGGGGTCACCGACCTCCAACGCTAAATACGTCCCGAGATCGATAGCGAACTAGTACCGCGAGGGAAAGCTGAAAAGTACCCCGGAAGGGGGGTGAAAAGAGCCTGAAACTGTGTGGCGAAAGGATGCCAGGGCTCGAAAGTCTCTACCCTGTCCTCAACGATCCCCTCGGGGATCAATAAGAGGATAGGTGGGGACAGAGTTCTGGCTTCCGTCTTGAAACACGGGCCAGGGAGTTCATCGTAGTGGCGAGTCTAAGGCCGTTAAGGCCGGAGGCGAGGGGAAACCGACCGGTGCGCACCATCCCAACTGGGATGGGAGGCACGGCCTCTGAAAGGGGGCGGAGCCACTGCGATGAGACTAGAAGCCGGGCGATCTAGCCCTGGGTAGGGTGAAGCCGGGCTAAAGCCCGGTGGAGGCCCGCAAGGGTTCTGACGTGCAATTCGTTCCTCTAACCTGGGGCTAGGGGCGAAAGACCTATCAAGCCCGGGGATAGCTAGTTCCCCCCGAAGTGAGTCTTAGCTCAGCGGCGGGCGAGGTTGCCAGAGGGGTAGAGCACTGATGGGGAGTGCAGGGGTTCGTCCCCGGCTTCCCGTCAAACTCCGAATCCTCTGGCTCCGTAGACCCCGCCAGTGGGGCTCGTGGGGGTAAGCTCCACGGCCGAGAGGGGAACAACCCAGCCTGAGGTTAAGGCCCCCAAGTGCCGGCTAAGTGTCAAACAAAAGGAGGTCCCCAACCCAAGACAGCTGGGGGGTAGGCTTAGAAGCAGCCATCCCATAATGAGTGCGTAACAGCTCACCAGCCGAGGTTGGGGGCGCCGAAAATGTCCGGGGCTCAAGCCGGCCGCCGATACCTCAGGGCAGGAGCGAAATGCTCCTGATCCGGTAGGGGGGCGTCGAGACTGGGCAGAAGTCGGGCCGTGAGGTCCGATGGACCGGTCTCGATTGCAGATCCTGGTGGTAGTAGCAGCGCAGTCGGGTGGGAATCCCGACCGCCGAAAGGGCAAGGGTTCCCCGGCAATGCGTCGTCAGCCGGGGGTTAGCCGGTCCTAAGGGGAGGTTTAACCTGCCTCTCCGAAGGGGAAACCGGTTAATATTCCGGTGCCACCGGCGCTAGATGGATGTACATACATCCGGCCCATGCCTCTTGACGCTTTGGGATAGGGTGAGTGGAGCCGTCGCTCCACCTAACTACTGAAACCTGGGGAGTACCGTAATGGTGAGACCCAGGTGAAGGTAGGAATGGCCGGCCTAAGCCGGTTCACCCGAGTCCTGGAGCCAATGAAAAGAGAGGTATGGGTATTCTGGTGCCGGTGACCGTACCCAGATCTGACACTGGTGCCCTGGGTGAGTAGCCTAAGGCGTCTCGGGATTATGCCGGGCTAGGGAATTCGGCAAATTAGCCCCGTACCTTCGGTAGGAGGGGTGCCTGCTCTTCAGGTCAATAAGGCTTGAAGAGCAGGTCGCAGTGACAAGGAGGTCCCGACTGTTTACTAAAAACATAGGGGGCCGCTAGTCCGAAAGGATGTGTACGGCTCCTGAATCCTGGCCAGTGGCGGTACCTGAAGCCCGGGTACAACCGGGTAAAGGGCCGCTAAACGCCGGGAGTAACTCTGACTCTCTTAAGGTAGCCAAATGCCTTGTCGGGTAAGTTCCGACGTGCATGAACGGACCAACGAGGGCCTCGCTGTCCCGGCCCGGTACCCGGCGAACCCACATCCCCGCCCGAACAGTCGGGGAACCCCCGTCGGGAAGAGAAGACCCTGTGGAGCTTTACTGCAGCCTGCGGCTGAAACGTGACGGTGGGTACAAAGCGTAGCCGGGAGCCGTCGAAGTAGCCCCTCTGGGGGCTATGGAGGCGCCCATGTAACACCGGCTATCCATCGTTACGTTTCTAACCACCCGTGAGGGTGGGACACCCGTTGGTGGGCAGTTTGGCTGGGGCGGCCTCCCCTCGAAAAGGTATCGAGGGGGCCCAAAGGTCGGCTCAGGCGGGTCAGAAACCCGCCGTAGAGGGCAAGGCCAAAAGCCGGCCTGACTGCTCCTTTGACAATAAGGGGAGCAGGGGCGAAAGCCGGGCCTAGCGAACCCTCGTGCCCCCATCGGTGGGGGCCGGGGATGACAGAAAAGTTACCCCAGGGATAACAGGCTCGTCGCGGGCGAGAGTCCCCATCGACCCCGCGGCTTGGTACCTCGATGTCGGCTCTTCCCATCCTGGCCTCGAAGTAGGGGCCAAGGGTGGGGCTGCTCGCCCATTAAAGGGGAACGTGAGCTGGGTTTAGACCGTCGTGAGACAGGTCGGACTCTATCTGACGGGGGTGCTGGTCGCCTGAGAGGAACCCGCCCTCAGTACGAGAGGAACGGGGCGGGGGGGCCTCTGGTGAAGGGGTTGTCCGATAGGGCAGCGCCCCGAAGCTACGCCCCTCGGGATAAGGGCTGAAGGCATCTAAGCCCGAAGCCCGTCTCAAAAATAGGCGACCATTCGCCACTGGATAGCCGTCTCTTCGGAGGCGGTGAAGCTGGTGGCGACGACGGCTGGGGTAGAAGACCCCGTTGATGGGGTGGTGGTGTACGGCGGAAGGCTTCGGCCGACTGCCTTAGCCATCCACTCCCAATCGCCGGAGTCGCTGGATAAATGGATCCAGTTGTAGCCACATCATAGGCTCTGCGTAACACACCACTTGCGTTGATGAGTCGGTGGGCAGGGTGGGCATAAGCTCAAGGAAAGTCCTCCCCCCCAAATAATATGCGTTGCGCCGAGAGGCGCTGGCGGGAGACCGCCACTAGATGGAACAGAAACGAGACTTCTCCCTAGATTTATATGAAGATGAAGAACCCCTGATTCCATCTAGGGAGAAGGTGAAACGGCCATCTAGGACGCGGGGGAAAGGCTAAGTAGGACCCTATGAATAATGAGGGTCGGGTAAGCCGATTAGATGAATCCTGCCTAAAACAGAAGGAGGATTACGACCGACTCATCAACCTATAGAATATTTATTTTTAATATAATAGACGGAGATATTATTAATATATTGGTGATTTTAATGACACTGGCATATGTATTAGTTACAACTGAAGTAGGTGCAGAGGAAGAAGTTCGTAGTAAACTTATAAAAGAACCTGAAATCCTAGAAGCAGATGTTGTATTTGGGGTATATGATTTAGTTGTAAAGGTTAAAGCAGACTCAATGGAACAAATAAGAAAAGTTGTAACGTGGAAAATTAGAAGAATCGATAAAGTAACATCTACGCAAACATTAATTGTGGCATCTGAATAGATAGACATTGATTATCCAGATAGGAATTGATGATTTTGATACAAGAAGGGGAGGATGTACAACTCACTTAGCCTTTCTAATAGTTAAAAATCTATTTGCTTTTAAAGGAAAATTATTGGATTATCCTCGATTAATTAGGTTAAATCCTGATGTACCATGGAAGACAAGGGGAAATGGTGCTGTTGCGCTACTAATTGATATACCCCACAAAAAACTAGTCTTCTTTAAGAGAAAACTAAGACAATTAACAATAGACTATTATAATATAGAAAGTAATACTAATCCCGGAATAGTTATACTGTACTCCAAGGTAATCCCGGATGAATTTAAGGTAATATCAGAGAATGCCCGAAAAAAACTTGTTTCGTTAGGAGAAACAATATCTATACTCAATAAATATAATGATAAAATTGATTATTGGTTTTTTGGAAACGGACGAGGATTAATAGGAGCAGTCTCCGCCCTTGGTGAATCGCTATTAAAAGGCGACTATACATACGAACTGCTGGCCTACAGACCATTGGACATTAAGTCCAGAGAGCGATATATTAATGCAGAAAAACTTATAGATAAAGATTCGAGGAATACATTTTCAAATTATGATTACGAAAATAGGAAGCTCTTAATATCGCCTCACGGGCCTGACCCTGTCCTCTGCGGTATTAGAGGAGAATCGCCATTTTCTGTATATAGAGATTTTAAGAAAATTAGGATATCTGGTAGAATAGAAGGATGGATGATATTTGTTACAAATCAAGGAACCTCAGATTTACTATATAAAGAGTCAAGATTATGTGAAGTTACTCCTTATACACAAATTAGCGTTTCTGGCTACATCAAGGATCCGCCAATGACAGAAGCAGGTGGCCATGTTCTACTTAGAATCACGGATGAAACAGGCATTATAGATGTAATGATATATGAACCCAGTGGTAAAGTTAGAAACCTTGCAAGACTTCTCTCGCCTGGAGATCATATACATGTAGTAGGAGGGATAAAGCCAAAAAATAATACACTCACTATAAACACAGAGGTGCTATATTATATAGACGCTAAAAAATTGGTTGATACACGGCCCATTTGCCCTAAATGCCATTCATATATGGTGAGTCTAGGTAAATCCAAAGGACATTATTGTAAAAAATGCAATTATCATATAAATTTTGATTCTGGGACCTCAACATTCTCTTTCAATAAATATCCCCTGATAATTTTGCCTCCTCTAAGATCAATAAAACATGTAGCAAAACCCCTAAAACGCCTTGGTAGAGAGCATAAAAAACGTCGAATAGGAATATCCTTTAATAGGTGGATAGGAATATTTAGTTAAATATATAAATATATTTAATACCCATTTGTGTGATGAGGGGTAATAACAAAAATGTCGGCTGACTTGACTATTAAGTTACTTAAGGATAGCATTAGAAAGCCAGTGATAGTGAAAGTTAAGAATGGAAGGTTAATCAGAGGATTATTGATTGGATATGATGAACACCTGAATCTAGTGTTGAAAGACGCTGAATTTATAGATAAGGAGGAACATGAACAAATAGGCAATATAATATTAAGAGGAGATAATGTTGTGTTAATATCCCCTCCATGAATCTAGTATTCAGTCTTATGGAATATAGGTGCAGTTAAAAATGATTATTATTTTTCCCTTGGATAATATGATGCCCTTTAATCATATGTGGGGATGGCCCTTCTTTTTCATGGGATACTTTGGATTATTGATATGGGCACTTTTCATAATTATCGGTGTATTAGTCTATCAAGATGCTGAAAAACATGGAATGAATGGTGTTTTATGGTTTATATTGGTCATTATCCCCTGGATCGGAATCATCGCGTTAATTCTATATCTAGTAATAAGAGAGGAACGTGTGGCTAAAGATAGAAATAGTGAAGACCCTGAACTAATACTTAAACGCCGATATGCTCGAGGAGAAATAACTAGAGAACAGTATCTCCAAATGATGGAAGAATTAAAAAAGAAAGATAAGTGAGTCATGCTTACTATGGTGGACCGGGTGGGAGTTGAACCCACGACCTCCGCGTTGCAAGCGCGGCGCTCTACCAGCCTGAGCTACCGGCCCCATATCATACTAGTTAAAAATTAATTATTTAGATAGTTATTAGTTTTAATATTCTTATTTACTCTCATAACAATGTTATGATTGAATAGCGTTGTGATAAATAATGTATCTAATACCCCGGACTCTGAATGAAAAAAGGCATACCTCTGTGAGATTTAATATTTATAATTTTATAATAAGTTTGGTTTACGAGGGCGGTGTTAAATGAAAGGATTTACAACCAGAGCTATTCATATAGGAGAAGACCCATCCCAAATGCAATACGGAGACGTTATCTCACCTATACATCTATCAACAACTTTTGCTAAAGAAAGGATAGAAGATGTAGAAAAAGGATACGTATATTCAAGAACATCTAATCCTACTAGAGATCGCCTCGAGAAGAAACTGGCTTCCTTAGAGGGCGGTAAATATGCATTAGCATTTTCATCCGGATTAGCCGCTGAATCCACCATTTTACTATCACTTTTACATAAAGGAGATGAAGTTATTGCATTTGATGATTTGTATGGTGGCACTAAAAGGTTATTCAATGAAGTTATGGCAAAATACGGTATTAACTTTAAATATATTGATATGACCCAAGCAGATAATGTAAATAACGAGATTACAGAAAGAACACGAATGATATGGATAGAAACACCAACAAACCCCCTATTAAAACTAGCAGATATACGATGTATATCTGAAATAGCGGGTCACGATATAATAGTTGTTGTAGATAATACTTTTGCTACACCTTATTTTCAAAGACCCCTAGAACTAGGAGCTGACATAGTTGTCCATAGCGTTACCAAATATTTAGGTGGTCACTCTGATGTTGTAGGAGGCGCTGTGATTGTTAATGATAACGACCTTCATGAAAAGCTTAGGTTTCATCAAAATGCGATTGGAGCTATACTCTCTCCATTTGATTCTTGGCTGGTAATGCGAGGACTGAAAACATTAAGTCTCAGGATGGAGCGACACGAATATAACGCTAAAAACATAGCTAAATACTTAGAGGAACACCCAAATGTACAACGGGTATACTATCCTGGGCTGAAATCACATCCACAATATGAGCTTGCTAAGACGCAGATGAGCGGATTTGGAGGCATGCTATCATTCGAAATTAAAGGCGGTCTTGAGAAAGCTAAAAAATTTGTTGAGTCACTAGAACTATTTGCCCTAGCTGAAAGCCTAGGAGGAGTAGAGTCGCTAATTGAAATACCCGCTGTAATGACACATGCTTCATTATCCCCCAATGAGCTAAATAAAATTGGAATATCCAACTCGCTAATAAGAGTCTCAGTAGGAATAGAAGACCTAGATGATCTTATTAACGATATCGAGACAGCCTTCTCAGTATGATCAATAATCGATATAGTAAGATCACGCTAAAGTCAAAAGGTAATTACCTAGACAATAATAATATCAAGCTATATAGATTAGATGGAGAAACCGCCTCCAATAAGTAGATATAGTTTACAGTTTCTTTCTTGAAGAAAAATACGTGAAAGGTATGATTGAAATGGGTCCGGTGGGAGTTGAACCCACGACCTCCTCCGCGTCAGGGAGGCGTCATAGCCACTAGACCACGGACCCCTAAATATAATATCCATTTTTGTTTTAAGATATTCTACTATATATCCTTTTGGGTAACTTCTACTAAAAGTGAACAAAATATACACACTTCTAGAAGTTAAAATATGGCGCCGGGAGTGGGATTCGAACCCACGCGGCCACACGACCACCGGCTATCTACATTAGCCATATAGCAGGCCGGCCCCTTAACCTCTCGGGCCTCGGGCAATACGTATCCCGGCCCATGACGCGGGCTCCCGGCATAACTAAATTTCTTAGCCAATATATTTAAAAATTAATTGGATATAAATAGTTGAGAGTGGAATAATACGAATAACTTTAATTTAGACTACTACCTTATGCACTAACCTTTTTAGATAGATAGAATAGGTGGTGGCGGGCTCCCCTGGTTCCCACCGTACTCCCACACCCTCCCCATTACAAAGGATTCAACCCCCGTATCATGGAGCAGATACACCGGGGCTTAGGGCCGCTCGCTCCCGCGCCTAACCCGGTTCACCCCTTAGTGGGTCTCCCTCGTCCTCCAACGAGGGTCTCCACAGTATATCTCCCCATGGCGGAGGCCACATCTCCCCTGTAATGGGGTTAAGATGTGGTTTTCGGTGTTTACCCAGGGGTTACTGGCCCCTGCATATGGCCGGTTTCAGGTTATAGGGGACGGCCAGCCCCCCAGCCCTACCCCGCCACCATAATATCTTAACTATATCCGGAATTATAAATAATATTTTTCTGTTTCCTTCATTTAAAGGAGACAAGCGTTAAAGATGGTATATAAATTAGATAAATGATTATTTTATTATTTGTTAATTGGGATTTTACACCTTGTTTACACTTGCCGCACAAAATAACACGTAATAGAATATCTCTTGTGTATAGATAAAATTCAAATGTATATCAAGAAAAGGAATGTTTTCTAAGGTTTAAGCATTATCCTACCTATACTTTTTCGGTCCCTCAGAAGTTTGTGGGCATATGTAGCTTGTTTTAACGGGTACACAGACCCTATTGCTTTTACAAGGCCTTTTTGATATAGAGTTAATGCTTTTTCTAAGCTTTTAATAGTGCTACTCAGATTTCCAATGATCATATTTTCCCTAAGTATGATGATACCTAAATTAAGGTTCACAGGTTTGACATTTACATTACCGACAACTACTATTCTTCCACCCCATTTTAGACTTTTTAGACTGGTTCTAAATGTTGGTTCTCCCACAGATTCAAGAACTAAATCAACACCTCCAAACCTTTTTTTGATCTCTTTGCTGAAATCATCTTTAGAAACTATTATTTCATCTGGCCTCGCTTTTTCTATATACTTAATTTTTTCTTCTGATGTAGTTACTGCTATCACCTTTGTATTATATGCTTTCGCCACCTGTATCGCGTGAATGCCTACTCCTCCCCCAGCCCCCGTAACAAGTACCACTTCGCCAGAAGATATTTTTGCCATATCTTCGAATCCATGAATCAACATACCAGTAACGCATGCACTTATAGCAGCTTCATTCCAGCCGACATTCTCAGGAATTTTCACTACAGCTTTTTCTTTAGTTAATACATATTCAGCATATGAACCATGTAAATCTTCACCAAACCATTTTCTGTTAATACACAAATTTTCTCTGCCGCTACGGCAATAATCACATTCTCCACAAGGAATATATGTTAATGAAACTATCCTATCTCCCACACCAACCTTACTTACCTTATCTCCTACTTCGATAACCCTCCCAGCAATCTCGTGGCCTAAAATAATAGGAAGTTTAACACGAGGAAAGAAGCCGTCCACTGTCAAAAGGTCTCTATAACACACACCTGTTCTCTCAATTTTTATAAGAACATCATCTTCTTCTGAAACAATAGGTTTATCTATTTCTCTATATACCGGCTCAGCCCCCACTTCTTCTAGAACTACAGCTTTCATAGTACCCCTAATAAACAAATTACTATAAAAAAATAAAAACTGAGTGTAAAGATTTGAACATGCTATCAGTATCTATTATCATCTTATTAAAATAAATTGAACGCTAATCATGATTATATTTATGGAAATCGAAAAATTGATTCGTAACATTATAGTGGAAGATGAATTGGCAGGCGACGTAATCAGGGTCCTAAACCTATTTAATGGAGTATTATGGATGAAGGAGATTGAATCAGAAATACTAACTATGTATTCCCTGGTTGGCGGCCAAGGCGATCTTGATAGACTTAAAGACATAATCCACAAATTAAGCGATGACGGTATAGTATCGATTGAGGAGATGATAAGAGCATCATTTACAGTTTCAGAAAAAGATTATCTTGTAAAACTGATTGACCGCTTTGCTACACACAAAGTATTAATGGAGGATAACAGATTTAGGGAATATATTAAAGCAAGAAAAGACTTATATAACCAATTATTATAGTAGATAAGTTTCCACAAACTTTTATATTGTGCCCATGCTAGTATATGTAAAAAGAACAGGTGGCATTAATGCTAAGAAAATTATTACTAATAAGTATATTTCTATGGTTTTTCTCTTTAACTATATTTATTGCCCTCGGAGTAGGATATAGTATACTATTTTCAACAGGCGCAAGTCACACGCTATTATTTTTGTTTGGGATAATATTTGCGACAATAATTTCAGCGTTATTCTTAACAGTAAATCTGATTAACATATTTAAAAAATAGCTTAAGAATAAATTCTTAAGATAAAGTTAATAAACTATGTAGGTGAACCTGTATTGTTTAAAAATCCATTCCCATCTTCTAAAGCGGTTATAGCTACAGAAAATTATGTTTCTTCGTTAGTTGGATATAAAACATTAGCGTTAGGGGGTAACGCCATAGACGCAGCGGTGACAACAAGTATAGCTCTTTCATTAAATATACCTCATTTAGGCGGATTGGGCGGTGATTTTTTGGCATTAATATACATTGCAGATAAAAATAAGGTTTATTGCATTAATGGAAGTGGATATGCGCCAAAAAAACTGAGTATAGAGCACCTACATAATGCCGGATACCAGAATATGCCTGAAAAGGGACCCCTGTCAATTACGATCCCGGGACTATTAGACGGCATATACCAAATGTGGAAGAAATTTGGTACCACAGACTGGTCTAAACTTATTAAAGAGGTATATAGTTTATACGGCAAAGGGTTCTCCGCTTGTAATTCTTTGATAAACGCATATCGCAAATATAAGGTAGATCTCCTGAGAGACGCCGGCTCAAGAACTACATATAAAAAATTGGACGATGCAGCTTATGGCACTCCTATTAGATTCGAAGGTCTATATAAAACACTTGAACTAATTTCAGAAGACCATCGTATCTTTTATGAAGGTGAGATAGCCGAATCAATTCAGCATTATGTAACCGACTCTGGTGGTGTAATTGAATATGAAGATCTAAAAAAATATAAAGCTGAATGGGTCGAACCATTAACTATAGAGTTTAATGGCAATTTAATCTATGAAATGCCTCCCAATACACAAGGCGTCACAACACTACAGATCCTTAAATTATTTGAAGAGACCAACCTATCAGAGTTATCGCCTAATTCCATAAATAGAATCAAAACATCAATAGATTTATTCAAAATCGCTTACTACATTAGAGATCAATATATAACTGATCCCAAATATATGCATCACACAATAGACGAGTTATTATCATCTGAGTTTTTAAAATCAATACATATGGAGAATGCAGAACCATATACTAAACGTGACGGAGATACAACTTATTTCACAATTATAGATAATGAAGGAAACATCATTTCAGGTATACAAAGCTTATTTCATCCCTTTGGCTCACTAATAACCGAACCTACATACGGTATTACCCTCAACTCACGGGCATCCTCATTCTCATTAAATAAAAAACATATAAACTGCTTATATCCTGGTAAAAAACCTCTTCATACCTTATCAAGCATAATAGCTAACTCTACATCATATACACTTGCATTAGGCCTATCGGGCGGACATTATAGACCCCAACTGCACTCAGAAATACTTACTAACATCCTAATTTATAATATGAATGTACAAGAAGCTTTAGAATATCCACGTTATATATGGATACCTAACACTAATAAAATAGAATTTGAAAACGGATATGAAGAGTGCGGTATCTATAAATATATTACAGTAAAACGAAAATATCCCTCAAGGATGGGAGTAGCAGCGGCGAGTATATTACGAGACGATAATATCAGAATCAGTTACTGTGATATTAGAGGTGAAGGAATACCTCTAGGATTAGTATAAAATAAAGCATCCCAAATATCTATCATTAAATATTATTTGAATAGTGCCTCGTACCATTATAGTATTGAGGTGAAAATTATGGAAGTTGCAAAAACAGAAGTTAAAGATTTATTAGACTTAATAAAAGCGTCGAGAAATTTAGTTGGCACCGTCGTAGCATATAGATATGGTGAAATTCGTATCTACAAAGATATCGCATATATTCTATCAAGTTTAGGTAGGAATAATTGGTACATACTTTATACTAAAAAAGTGGATCTTGCTCCTGATATAGAGGCTATAGAATATACTTCAAGCGGCGAGATTAAGGAAATCTCGATCGAAGAGATGGGTAAGGATCCCAAATCAATTTATTATACGATTTTAAGACCATTGAAGGATGACGTCATAGATCATGTCTTCAACCTACTATAAGCATAATAAGAAAATAATATGAGATAAATATGAATTCTAAGAATAATTCCTATTTCGATTAATATATCCTTTAAATAATTGCTTCTCGTATCGCCTCAGATAATCTTTTTATACCTATTGGTATCTCTTCATCGGGAATGTGAGCATAAGACAATCGAAGAGCCTTTAACTCTCTTTCCCTATAATGAAACAATTTTCCCTCATCATACTTAACATTACGTCTCTCAGCATACAAACTGAGTTTTTCCATATCTATGTTTTGCGTGATCTTAACCCAAATAAATAATCCGCCTCTAGGAGGTGTACATTTAGTATATTCCCCAGCGTATTCTCCTAGAGCTTTCAAAGTAATATCCATCTTTCTCTTAATAACTTTTATATGCTTTTCTAAATGATCCCACATTTTTTCCTTCAAATACTCTGCTACTATTATACTTGCTAAAACACTAGTCCCTAAATCCCATCTATGAGACAAAATAGTATTAAGGTAGTTATCTTTAGCATATAAGTATCCTAATCTAATACCGGGACCTAAGATTTTGGAGAATGAGCCGACAAATAATACATTTCCTTCATCATCTAATGTATTTATGGACCTGGGTTTTCTATCCTTATAAAAATCTATATCTCCATAACAATCATCTTCAAATATAGGGATATTGTAGGAATATGCTAGATCTAACAATCTTTTTCTTCTTTTTTCTGTCATTATTGCCCCTGTAGGATTATGATGATTAGGAATTGTATAGATAATCTTGGGTTTAAGATTTAATCGATCGAAACACTTCAATGTGTCTTCTAATATGTCAATTTCCATACCCCTTTTATCATCTACAGGTATACCTATAACATTCAATTTTAGGTATCTAAAGAATTCTAATGAACCATAATATGTTAATTCTTCGGTAATTATGATATCCCCCGGCTTAAGTAAAGCTCTACCGACCAACTCTATAGCTTGCATAGAACCTGATGTAACTACTATATTGTCAATAGGTAATGCCACACCTTCTCTACGTTTATATCTTAAAGACACAACTTCCCTTAACCCTTTATACCCTAGATCAGAATATGAAGAATACTCATGTTGCCTAGGATAAAAGGCGAATGCACCCCCTATTTTTTTAATTGCTTTCTGAGAAATCAATGCTAATGCATCCGTTGGAAATGTCTCTGGAGGAGTTTTACCTCCAGTAAAATAAAATGTTTTTTCCATGCTCATGACAATTCACAAGAATTAAATGTTAATATCAGTTAAAATATGATACTGCACCATATCAGGTTGATACTAACCAACTTAAGAGTTTATTCTCTTTATAATTCTAAATACCCATTTATAATTTGTGATTATTATGGCGATATATATAGTGCTTTCTAAATTAACAGACTCCGGAGCCCTAACATTGAAAGAAAGGCCTGAGAGGGTTAAAGAAGTTAATGTAGAGCTAGAAAAAATGGGTATTAAAGTCTTGGATCAGTATATTGTGTTTGGCGAGTATGATTTTGTAAATATCATAGAAGCTGAAAATAATCTAGCTGTTATGAAAGCGATGGTCGAATTAGCAAGCAGAGGAACAATAAGAACAATAACTCTGCCCGCAATTAGAGTCGACGAGTTTATCAAAGAATTGAAAAAATAACCCCTCTACTTTTTTATAAAGCCATTATAAGAGATTGGACATTATCGGGGCTGTCTATGATAATACCTATGGCTTCCAAAAAAGTCTTATCAGTGATTTTTTCATCACTCACTCCAATTAATTCAACTCCTCCCTCCCTAAGAATAGCAAACAAAAAATAATGTATTTTTCCTACACGTACCGCTACTCTTTTCTTAAAGATACACATTACCATAAACACAGAAAACCCGGAATAATCTTCATCTTCCGGCGATAATAATTTCTTAATAATTTCTCCAGACATATAATGTGGGTATTTAGCAATAAGCATTTTTAAAGACGACAAAAATCTACTGCTGAATATAAGGCTCGCTCGAGATGTATCATATAAAATAACTTCATTAGTTTCTTCTCCGATAGATATACTTACTCTCCATTTCCTCCATTTATCGGCTAAAAGTATCATTATTCTCTCAAAAATTATTACATAGAATAGATGGATATAACATTATTGTTTATGATTAAAGTATTACCCCCAAAACTCCAACCGCAAACCTAGGTTTTCATAAGAAAGTATGCCGAATATAATGCTGACAATATAATCACTATCTGCATCACAGTACACAATCCGCATATCCTATTGAATAAATTGATTTCCAAAAAGATAGAATATGGCACAATAAATATGCCACTAACTATAGTTCCAATAATCAGAATCAACTTTATTTTTGCATAATTAAAAAATAATACTAACATACTCAGGATAAGCGCTATGCCAAAACCTATGCTTGCCCAGTAATTCAATGGAATGAAAAATATTATAGTCGGGGCTTCTAAAATAACTACCAAATTGCTACCATTTGCAGCACAACCACATTCATTAATCAGAAATAAATAGTTATACCAGAGTGATGTTACAAATCCCATTCCAAACAATAAAACCAATAAGATTGTGGGCTTATCCCTCATTTTTCCAATAACATGGTTAGTATCACCGCAATAATAAAGAACACATAAAATTAATCTCAGTATGTCGATTATAGTTATATTTCTAGTTAACGTAATTATATGACTATAATATTAATTCAAAAGATTATTCTTAGAGAATAGACAATCTATTTGATTGGTGTCTCTGTTGAGTGATGTAGCAATAATCGGCGTTGGTTGGTATGGTTTCTCTCCTGTAACCCTCGAAGCATCCTTCAGAGAAATGGCGTTTGAGGCGGCAGTATCCGCATATGAAGATGCTGGAGACCTAGATCCAAGAAAAGATATTGATGCTTTTGTTACATGTGAAGAAGATTACTGGGCGGGCATCAGTATTACAGATGAATTCATGCCAGATCAATTAGGAGGCGTCCTAAAGCCTGTTTACACCGTAGCTGGAGATGGTTTACAAGGAATAGCCTCCGCCTATATGAAAATTAAAACAGGGCTGTTTGACACAGTGGTTGTGGAAGCACATAGTAAAGCCAGCGACATTCTAACTTTCCATGAAATTATGAATTTTGGTTTTGACCCCTTATATACAAGCCACATAGACGCCCACCCTTACTATTTGGCGGGTCTAGAAGCCAACTATTACATGCTCACCTCTGGCGTCGGAAGGGAACATCTGGCCATGATTGTGGAAAAAAATAAAAGAAACGCGATAACCAATCCACTCGCCAGCTATGGATCAAAATTATCAGTTGACGAAATACTTGAAGCAAAATATGTAGTATACCCCTTATCTGTAATGGATATAGCGCCACTTATCGACGTAGCAATAGTATTTGTGTTAGCTACTAAGGACAAAGCTAAAAAATTGTCTGATAATCCAATATGGATAGAGGGTGTGGGCTGGGCAACAGAGACAAATTATATAGAGACCAGAAACTTTGGTGAAGCCCTTTATGCAAGAATAGCCGCGGATATGGCTTATCGACTAGCCGGTATTGAAGATCCAAAGAAACAGATAGATTTAGCGGAGATAGACGATAAATTCAGCTATAAAGAACTGATGCATGTTGAGGCGCTAAAATTATCAAATAGATACTCATCGCACTTAGATCTTGAACGAGGAGAATTTAATAGGAATGGCCCATTGCCTGTCAATCCCGGTGGTGGTTTCATAGGCATAGGCCATGGGTTAGAAGCCGGCGGACTAATTAAACTTCTTGAGGCTACATTACAGTTAAGAGGAGAAGCTGTAGGTAGACAAGTGAAGGGTGTTAAAAGATGTGTTGTACAATCATGGAGAGATATTCCGACTGCCACAGGGGCAGTAGTGGTATTAAGTAATGAGGAGGTGTAAATAATTATGAAAATGAATATAAATTTGAAAAACCGTGTTGCCATAGTGGGAGCCGGATTAACATTATTTCGAAGGCGACTAAAAGAGACCCCTAAGGAATTAGCTTGGGCCGCCGCTAAAATGGCTTTAGAATCAGCTGGATTAGAATTATCGGATGTAGATGCCGTTGTTATAGGCACCGCGCCCGATGCCTTCGACGGTATACATATGAAAGGTGAATATTTGGCCGATGGGTCAGGTGGCACAGGTAAACCTGTTATGCGGGTATATGTAGGCGGTGGAACTGGTGTCTTTACACCAATAGCCGGATGGTGGCATGTGGCCTCAGGACTGTTTGATGTAGTGCTTGCTGTAGCAGAGGAGAAGATGAGTCCGGCAATGCCTCATCCTCAATCTGTATTTGCTCATATATGGGACCCTATAATAGAAAGACCGATTGGACCGAATTTAATATGGATATTTGCACTAGAGATGCATAGATATATGTACAAGTATAACATTAAAAAAGAAGATATAGCCAGAGTTAGTGTTAAGAATAAGAGGAACGCCTTAGATCATCCGGCGGCTCAACTAGGAGCGAAAATAACAGTTGAGGATGTCCTTAATAGTGAAATGCTTGTATATCCCGTTCAACGCTTGGATATAAGTCCTGTATCGGATGGTGCGGCGGCGGTAGTAATGGTTTCAGAACATATAGCTAGACGCATAACCGACTCGCCTGTCTGGGTAGAAGGTGTAGGTTGGTCATTGGATACTGTACATTGGACAGGACGGGATTTAGCTTATCCCAAATATGTTGAATGCGCCGCGAGAATGGCATATAAAATGGCAGGAATAACAAATCCAGCAAGAGAGATTGATGTAGCAGAAGTCTATGATCCCTTTGATTACAAAGAATTACATCACATGGAGGGCTTAATGTTGGCTAGAAAAGGTGAAGCACCAATTTTAACTAGAGAAGGTATAACAGAACGAGATGGTGATTTACCGATTAATCCAAGCGGTGGTTTATTGGGAGTTGGAAATCCAATTGCAGCTGCTGGGATGATGAAAGTTACAGAAATTTATTGGCAATTACGCGGCGAAGCAGGAAAAAGACAGGTAAAAAAGCCGGTATATACTGGATTGGCCCAAGCTTGGGGTGATTTGATGCAAGTAGGTACAGTTATAGTGTTACGTGCGGGGTGATAAACATGGATGAGAAAGTTAGGTTAAAAGGAACACCAATAAAAAGATTTGATGAGACGATAACAGTAGAACGAAGTAGCACCGCTAAATATGCTTGGACAGCAGGACAAGCAATTAGCCGTTTTCTTGTGGAATTGAAAAAGGGAAAATTAATAGGTCGGCGTTGTAATAAATGTAGAAGGATTTTAATACCTCCCAGAATGTATTGTGAATCTTGCTTTAGAGCTACAGATGAATGGATATATGTGGAACCTATAGGAACCGTGAATACAGCGGTGGTCAGCTACATAACAACCACCCGTGAAAAACTCGAAAAACCGCTTATTATCGCGGTGATAGAAATAGAAGGTACCGGGGGATCCGGACTATTCCATTACCTGGAAGGCGTGAATCCAGAGGATGTTATAAATAGAAAGGTCTTTGGAATGCGTGTTAAAGCGGTATGGAAGCCTGAAGCTGAAAGAGAAGGTAGTATAAACGATATTAAATACTTTGTACCGATAACTGGAGGTGAAGAGAAATGAGTTGGGATAAATCAGGAGATCCAAGGATACTAAGAAGATGGTTCGGCGACATGGAGGTAAAGAAGCACATCTATACAATGGGTATAGCAGGAGAAATATTCATGAAAAATTTGAAGGACAAGGGTGTCATAACGGGAAGTAGGTGCGATGAATGCGAAGTGATATTCGTACCACCTCGTTCTTTCTGTGAATACTGTTTTTCTGAGTTGACTGTGTATGAAGAGCTGGAGCCAAAAGGCTATATAGAAACATTTACAATTGTATATGAAGATTATCACGGTGAACGTCTTGAAAAACCATTAATAATAGCCTTAATCGCGTTACCAAATGCTGTTGGCGGGATAATACATTATATAAGAGAAGTAGAGCCGGAAGACGTTTATATCGATATGGAAGTTGAAGCGGTACTAAAACCCCGAGACGAGCGCGCAGGTAACCTATCTGATATATTATACTTTAAACCTACATAGCCTTTATTTCTGCCTATAAAGAGAATACAAGGATCAACAATATTTTTATAATTTGATAAAAAAGATGGGTTGCTTTTAATACATAAATTCAGAGTGCTTTTCTTCTTCTCCTACTGCAGGGATTCCAGGTAGCTTTTCTTTCATCTCTCTCTCTACATGAGCCTCTGCCTCTCTAAGTATGCGCTCAGCTTCATCATTAGCAGCTGTGAAATCTATATTTATACCGGCTGTTTGTTCAGCATCTACAAGTATATGCGTAAGCATTTCTTGAATACCATATAGCTCATCTTCCGCTTGAGGCAAGACATGCATTATATTCTCCCTCACTCCTTTTACAACCGACATCGCTGGTGATATTGCAACCATTATATCCCCTATATCCTTAACTGTATTTAGTCGTAATGTAATTTGTTCTAAGGCCAGTCTAGCTGCACTAATCGACTTTAATGCCTTTCTTAATTCGGCTAACTCATTTGCATATAGAATCGCTCTGCTTCTATCATGTGTTCTTAATGCCTCAAGGACCTTTGTGTAATAATATTTATCCTTCTCTCGTAGTGTTCTAAGTGCGACATCCAATTTTCTATTTTGAAGCTCGAGTGAATGTGTAGCTTGCTGTATCTTATCTCTTAGCTTTTTCTTAGGTGATAATTGTTTCCTTATTTCGCTTGATAGCTTTTTATCTTTACCTGTCCACATAGTTTTAAAATCAGTCACTAACAACGCCTCCATCAATATTTAACAAGTGATGAGGTTGAATAAGCGGGTTTATCTCTATAATTGTACCGATAGGGCATAACTTTTGAGTCACATCTAAACTAAATAATCTTCTTTTTGGGACCGTAATGGATAAATTAAATATAATATAGTTTAAGTATATATAGAGACATATTTTGAGTAAAATAAGGGTGCACCAAATATAATTAATGGTGCACTTCAATGCATATACCGGATGGATTTTTAGATCCCATAACTGTAGTAATAACATACATCATACTAATATTCTATATATTATTTAACGTTAGATATATGAAGAATTCAAAGATTACAGAGGAAGCACCGCTTATAACAATTATTGCAGCAAGTATATTTGTTGCACAAATGATAAATTGGCCGCTGCCGGGAGGAACTAGCTTGCATCTTGTTGGAGGAGCCATAGCTGGAATAATATTAGGACCCCAACTCGGGTTCTTAACGATGTTTATTGTCGTAGCTATTCAAGCGTTAGTTTTTCATGACGGAGGCATAACAACACTAGCCGCAAATACAATAAACATGGCTATTATCGATGTTCTAGCAGGATATTATATCTATAAACTCATAACTTCATTATCAAATTCTAAACGAGCTGGAGTGGTTGGTGCTTTTATAGGTGGATGGATGGGGATAACTCTTGCTGGACTAGCATGTGGATTAGAGATAGGCTATTCCTTTTACTTTGGATTTAATATTTCTATTACGGTACCTATAATGGTAACATGGCATTTTCTACTTGGTATTATCGAGGGAATTATAACCGCGTTAACATTTGATTATCTATCACGTAGACCAGATTTTCTATATTTATCTAGATCTGGGGTGAAGTTGATAGATGGGAAGATTGAGTAGAAGATCATTGTTATTCGTTATAATCTGTCTTCTTATTAGCCCTATTTTTGGAATTATACTGGCCGATTGGGTGGGCTATCATGAACCTTTAGATATCGCCGCTGAGAAGCTAGGTCTAAATGAATCTTCATATGAGTTTTTCTGGACGCCTTTTGCTGATTATACTTTTCCAGGGCTACCATCAATACTTGGATATATGTTGTCGGGCGCGGTTGGAGTTTTAATCATAATCCTAATTGGGACTGTGATATCGGCATCTCGAATATACATAAAAGAAGATGAGTCGGAGACAAAATGAAATATATAAAAATTACACAAGTTGATTTTCTTATTTCCTTTTCTGATATTTTCAGGAAAATATATGATAGCCCTCACTACAAGTCGAAATTGAACCCTAACATACTTTTAGTGTCATTGATGGCATTTTCTATTGTTACTTCGCTTTCTATAGGTATCATAGCACCTATATTATCATTAATTACATTAATTTCGCTAGCAATTTTTCATCGGATGGATCTTCTATATCTACTAAAAATCATTCTTATAACGTCAATATTTGTCTCCTTTATCTATTTACCCATGTATACTTATCAAATACTTATTACAAAAAAATCAATAACGTTATCTATTCTACTATTAGATAAGGCGAAGGGCCTCCTTCCTTTATTACTTAGAACCTCTGTATCCTCAGGAATTTTAGTCTTAATTATATACATAATGGGGATCCAGAAGTTAGAATATACACTAATAAGGATAGGGATGCCTAAAAAATGGGTGGATATACTCATACTAACAATCATTTTTATTCCCATTATGTTAAGGGAACTTACCAAGATCTTGATAGGAAGAAAATCAAGGGTAATATACCGAAATATCGACTTAAAATTAATATGGTATTTACTTTCAACAGCCTTGGGTGAAATAATTATAAAAGGATATAACCGAGCTTTTCGTTTACAATTAACACTATCCGCCAGAAAACTCTACATCGAGAAAAACTTCTTGGAAACCTGCAGATATACAAAATATGATATTATGTTTTTAATTATCATTTCAATTGTAATATACTCTATTATCCTATTATCTGGAGTGAATGTGTAAGATGATGTTAAGTAAGATGCTTTACATATGTAAAAATATCAAGTATATCTACCCCGATGGCACGATAGCTCTTACAGATATATCACTCAATATACCCACAGGGAAAATAACTGCTTTAATCGGTCCTAATGGATCCGGGAAAACAACATTGCTTCTAATATTAGCTGGATTGTTGAAACCATCAAGAGGAAAAGTTTTATTTAGAGGTACAGAGATCGACAAGTATCAAAATTTTAGAAAAGAAGTATCTATAGTATTTCAGACACCGGAAGATCAACTTATAACATCGACAGTATATGACGAAATTGCATTTGGCCCTCGACAACTAGGATTAAATAATAACGAGATAGAAGATAAGATATTTAGATTAGCTAAAAAATTAGACATTACCCACCTACTTTATAAAGCTCCTTATCAATTAAGCGGTGGCGAGAAAAAAAGGGTTGCAGTAGCATCAGCTCTCTCAACAGACCCTTCTGTATTGTTATTTGACGAGCCGTTCTCCGAACTTTCATATAATAATTTATTAAAGATAATAGAAACAATCAAAGATTTCGTACGACATGGTGGTAGTGTTATATATACTTGGCATGATACAAATATGATTATGGGTCTGGCCGATTATATAATAGTTATGAAGCAAAATGGGGTGACAGCTGGGGAACCCAGAGACATTATTATCAATGAGAAATTATTAGCTGAAGTAGGATTGGAGCTTCCATTAATCGTGAAAATTTATAAAACACTTACTGGAAAGCTTGATAAGAAAATTCCTATATCATACGATGATTTGATAAAATTCTTATATAAAAAGATATACGGCTAGCAAATACCAAAATACCATTAGATATAAATTTATAGTTATATCTTATAATTCGGGGTTATGATTCGATGGAAAATAGAGATTTAGCGTTAATATTGGTATTTGCAGTGGGTATTTTCGGTTTCCTGATTTCCATATATCTTATTGGCATGCATACGGCTTCCTCCTCCTTTATGGGTGGAATGGAGGAGATGATGCGTCGTATGATGGGTGCACATTCATGGAATTTACATGTACCTATTTACATTTGGATACTAACATTTTCCTTTTTAATAATTACCTTAGTAGGAGTATTCGGCATATTATACAATGTTATTACTAGAAAATCACCAGAGCCCAGTGATAAGCAGATCTTTGAACAAAGGTCGGTAAAGCCACAACCAATGGATTTACTTAATGATATTTTGAAAGTTCTAAAGAACGATGAAAGACGGGTGTTAGAGCTATTAATTAAAAATAATGGAAAAATGTATCAAAAAGATATTCGCTGGGAAACAGGGTATACTAGATTAAAAACTCATAGAATTATAACTAGACTTATAGAACGTGGTATTGTGAAAAAGCGGGCAGTAGGCAATACAAACGAAATAATTTTAGAAGACTGGATATTAAAAAGAATAAAGGGCAATGAACTTTCTGAATAGAGCATCAGAATTCCCTTATTCTTTTAAAATCACGTAGACAGGTGGGGCAACAAAAATTAAATGTTCTATTATATAATACATGTGTATAGGGCTTATCCTTTATCTCTTTACCACAATAGTCACATCTTAATTGAAATATAGACTGTGATATAACACCCGTTTCTTTCTTAACCGTTTCAAGAATAATGGATACGTCAATAGGTATATTTTTTTCAAGGAACTCCATGATAAAATCCTTTAGGCTGGAGGTATCGGGAAACACGGCTTTACAAATTATATTGCGCTCACCCCCGGTGATATATATCTCTGTAATCTCATCTCTATTCTTAATAATATTTATCAATTCATTTACATCGTGCGCTTTGAAGCCTATGATGGTCCTTATGTTTCCTCCTATATTCTCATTTATTGTAATTGTAAATTTCTGTATTATCCCCATTTTCTTTAATTTTCTTATCCGTTGTCTAACTGTAGGTCTACTAATTTCTAGTTTTTTAGCTATTAGGGTTATCGGAGTCCTTGAATCTTCCATCAAAATCTTTAGAATTTCAAAATCTATCTTATCAAGATTTATACTCATCCTAAATATCATAATTAAATTTAGCAACTAAATTATTTTTCCATTATAAGTTTATTACATGTACATATCGAGATGCAAATAAGTAATAATTTTTGGCTAGAAGAAGATAGATATAAGAGATATATAACTCAATATCAACCCAAATACCAAGCTATAGATATAATTAACACCAGAGATATCCTTAAGGATTCGTGCGAGTAATCCTATAAACCACAATGTAAAGGGATAATATAAGATCTCTTTTAATCCATAAGGCCAAAAAGTAAAGATGGATATATATGCGTAGAGAGTTATAGGAAAAATTGCTAATGGAATATGTAGTAATAAATTAATGTAACCTACATTTCTACCATAAAATACTGATAATACAATGACTGTTAATGCTATAATTAATAGAGTTATACCATAATACAGAGGTATCAATACAGGGGTCTCGATATTGATATATGGCATAGTTAGAAAAATGGATGTTCTAGTCGAATCGAGCATTGAATACTCAATTAAAAGTAATAATCCTCCCAAAATGATAGAGAAAAACAGATTGAATCTGGTTATAACTAATATTGGATGTAAAGTGATTATATCGATAAGTTTATTTATTTTGGTAGGCATTTGTTCTCCAACTCTGCCGGTTATAAGGTCCCTAACAAGGGCTCTCCCTTCTTCATTTAACATAAACTTTCTTTCTTGATCCTGAATAAGAAATGGCCTTAAATAATTCAAATGATAATATAAACTCCCAATGCTTATATTAAGCTCACTCGTCAGCTCTTTATAACTCATTGCCTTTTTATCTAACAAAAGAAGTATTTTTCTTCTAACCGGATTCCCGATAGCATCGAAGACATCTTTCCTCAAACCACACCCCTAAATTATTAATGAAATTTTTAATTAATAGATTCTAAGCAAATTAACAGATTGATGCCTTTCCAAAATGGAAAAAATAAGCTTCATATCATAATAAGTAGATTAAAAGGTATGGTGATATAAGATGGCAATAGACCCAGTATGTGGTATGGAAGTAGATGAGAGTAAAACAACATATATCAGCGAATTTGAGGGTAAAAAATATTATTTTTGCTGTGGACATTGTAAAGCAGAGTTTGATAAAAACCCTCATAAATATCTACATTCTAAGCATCATCACGGCCATTAGATTATAGAATAAAATCCATATACCCCCTCTTTTTTGTTCATAAAGGGAGGCGATGAAGAATGACAGAAAAAAAGAGAATAGTGTTACAAATAGGGGGAATGCATTGCGCAGGATGCGCAACAACGATAGAGAACAATATAAACAAATTAAAAGGTGTTGAAAAAGCTGAAGTAAGTTTTGCATCAGAAAAAGCAATGGTTACGTTCGATCCAAAGATAGTTAGCCTAGATAAAATCGAGGAGGCTGTGCGGGCCGCAGGTTATGACGTTGTTTATGAAAGAATAACGATCAGGATTAGCGGTCTAAAGGACCAGATAGATGCAAACTTACTTGAAGATAAACTCAGGGAATTAGATGGAATTAGAAATGTGTCTGTAAATTATGTTGGTAATATGATTAAACTAGAGTATAACCCCACACTAGTATCTCTAGTTGACATAAAAAAAGTTATTGCAGACTATGGATTGGAGGTGCTAAGCGAAGAATTCGCATTGACTGCAGAAGAACTTCAAGCCAAGAAATTAAAAAAATCAGTTGCATTAGGATTATTATTATCAACAATAATAGTACTATATAATTATCCTGAGATATTTAGCTTCCTGCCATATGCGAATACTCTCATGGCAGGAATTATCCTTATCTTATTTACTGGTATAGTACAGTTTTATGTAGGCTTTCCTTTTTATAAAGGTGCATATAGCGCCGCTAAAATGTATACGGCGACCATGGATACGCTAGTTTCTATTGGAACTACAGCGGCATATGTAATGAGTGTTTGGTACACCTTTCCTCTACCGCAATGGCAATACTTATATTTCGATGTCTCGGCGGTAGTTATTTCTTTTGTATTACTCGGTAAATACCTTGAAACCAAAACAAAAGGCAAAACATCGGCAGTCATCAAAAAACTCCTTGAACTAAGACCTAAAAGAGCTACATTACTCATAGACGGCCGAGAAAAAGAGGTTCCTATAGAATTAATACAAGTCGGAGATATAATGTTTGTTAGACCCGGAGAAAAGATTCCTACAGATGGCATCGTAATAGAGGGTCACTCAGCTGTCGATGAATCCATGGTCACAGGCGAATCAATACCTGTAGAGAAGAAGCCAGGAGACGAAGTTATAGGAGGTACAGTGAATAGAGAAGGAGCACTAAAAATAAAAGCCACTAAAATAGGCAATGATACTTTTTTAGCCCAAGTAGTTAAACTTGTGGAAGAGGCAGTAAGCAGTAAGCCTCCTATACAAAAAATAGTGGATATGGTAGCTGGAAGATTTGCTCTCCTAGTAATAGGTATAGCTATTGCTACATTCAGCGTATGGTACTTTTTCTTAGGAGCACCAATCTCAAAAGCATTAATAAATATGGTTGCAGTTTTGGTAGTAGCTTGTCCATGTGCATTGGGATTAGCAACACCCACGGCTGTAATGGTAGGTATGGGTAAAGGCGCTGAATATGGAACAATAATAAAAAGTGGAGAGGCCCTAGAATTAGCTGGTAAATTAGACGTACTAATATTTGATAAAACAGGAACATTAACTAAAGGTAGCCCAGAGGTCACTGATGTTGTACCCTTAATTACACTTGACATATCCACTAATGGCGGTAAAGATGCTGCAAATGAAATATTACGGTTAGCTGCTATCGCTGAAAAAAACTCTGAGCATCCATTAGCTAAAGCGATAATGAAGGCAGCAGATGAAAAGGGCATAAAGATCGAAGAGCCTGATGACTTCATTTCAATACCAGGAAAAGGCGCATGGGCATCTTACAATGGACACAGTATACTTATAGGTAGCCTTAGACTACTAAAGGAAGAAGGAGTAGACATGAATGGGCATGAGAGAATCGCTAATGAACTAATGGAGCAAGGTAAAACGGTTGTTGCCATAGCCTTAAACAATAAACTTGTCGGACTTGTAGGTATTATGGATACACCGCGGCCTGAAGCTAAGATAGCGCTCGAGGAAGTTAGAAGAATGGGCATTAAAGTAGGGATGATAACGGGAGATAATGAAAGGACAGCTAAAGCAGTGGGTAGAATGTTGAGTATCGATATGGTCCTCGCAAATGTGCTACCGGGAGCTAAAGCAAAAGAATTAAAGAAGCTGCAGGAACAAGGTTATAAAGTTGGAATGGTTGGGGATGGTGTAAATGATGCACCTGCCTTAACTCAAGCTGATGTAGGTTTCGCTATAGGAAGCGGGACAGATATAGCTATTGAGGCTGGAGATATTATTCTGATAAGAGATGACCTTAGAGACGTTGTGGCGGCTATACAGTTGAGCAAAAGGACGATCAGACAGGTCAAAGAAAATCTGTTTTGGGCATTTATATATAATACGATTCTAATACCTATAGCCGCTATGGGCCTTCTATATCCTGCATTAGCAGGTATAGCTATGGCTCTCAGCTCGGTATCTGTAACATCATGGAGTCTGCTGATGAAGAGATATACTCCTGAGATTAAGAGAAAAAGTTGAAGAATATAGGAAGCTACTTTTTATATAAAAATACAACCAATATAACTGCTATAATCCAGTTAAACAGCATCATAAACATTATGGAAAGAACAGATGTGTAATATAGATATCCAATCGTCCAATTGGGAAACGGGAATATCACTTTATATCCATACTGAAATATCATGATCATAGTAGGTATACTGAGAATAATCATTGCAATAAGTATAGTTATTAAATATACTGAAACTATGATGAACCACTTATCTACATACATAAGAATTTTTCTTAGCCATATAGATGCAACGACCGCTCCAATTATTACTGCTAGTAATGTAGAAAACATGACCGCAGTTATATAGTCTTCAAGTACATTAATAGCAGACATCGATGTCGAATAGCCAAATAGCCCTATGAACATGGTCCAAAATACAGCTGAAATAATAACTGCGGATGTAAATGGTATTATTAACTGTCGTCCTAGCAGCAATTTATAACTGATATAAAGAAGCAAGACAGAAATAACACCTATAACACTTATTAAGGAATATCGTATAGCCGATGTCCTCGTGATTATTGAGTTACGTATCTCTCCATAAATATCTTCTAAATTAGAATAAGCATGTGATGAATAGTTCAATGCTTGAACGAAGTCTTTATTTAAAATGCTGTTCGATATAAGATTTTTGTACTCTAAAACTTGGTCTAGCTTATCTTGATATAATATAGGGTCTATGTCATATTCCTGCATTAAATAATATAATGCATCTAAATATATTTCGATAAGCCTAGACGAATACCTAGAAAATATTTCTTGATATTCGTCCATAAAGGCTTTATGAAGTGGCGGTGAATAAGCTATCAAATTAGGTGAAAGGCCTAAATAAGCTAATATTGTCGGGGCAATACTCATTTGATAAACACTTTCAACTATCTCCAAGTTTTGTTTTACTCCCCCTCCTACCAGACCTAAGTAAATCCGTTTTACGACTTCTTCTTCTCCACCATGTCCCCCTCTGTCAAGATGCCCATGGTCACTCACAACCACCAGCAGAGTATCATCAAATATATTCTTATCCATCAAAAACTGAATAAAATCCTCGATAAGAGTGCCGGCCTCCTCAACCGCAGACTTATATTCACTAGATTTAGCACCGTATAGGTGCCCATAATGATCGACATCTGCTAATCCTATCCA
This sequence comes from Candidatus Scotarchaeum otlingeri, assembly GCA_002011075.2. Classification (GTDB taxonomy): domain Archaea; phylum Thermoproteota; class Nitrososphaeria; order Geothermarchaeales; family JDFR-13; genus Scotarchaeum; species Scotarchaeum otlingeri. The sequence goes on along the minus strand of MTMA02000006.1, from coordinate 1,647,564 downwards.
TAGTAAATTAGGAGGATTATTACTATCAAGGAGCTCTATCGCCGCATTTATAGAATCATACATATGTCCCTCTTTCTCCTCGATTTCTATATATACATCTAAATAGTCACCGAATAATGTTTCTATGGACCCGTCGCCTATAGCTGCTACATATAATCCCCTGTTATGCGCCAGTGAAAAAATACTTGGAATCTCGAGCGTTCCAGCATCATACCAGTTACTGGATACTCCGGAGAGTTCGTGTGGTAATCCTGTTGATATAGCGGCTCTAGCAGGTACAGAATAAGTGGGGGTAACGGCATAAGCATTGCTAAACAAAACACCATTTTGCCTAATAAATTGATATACGCCTTTTGATGAGTATTCATCGACTACATCAGGCCGGGCCCCATCTATAAGTATAATAATGACGCGATTACCAATGGCAGAACTAGACCAGTCATCACCAGCCACAACGAATCCGGATAACGGTGATCTATAGTCAACCCAGCTTGACCATATCCCAGTGATATATGTTTGTACACCAAATCCAGCTAAAAGTATTATTAATATAGTTACAACTAGAATAATTTTATGCTTTTTCAAATAATATCACCAAAAAATAAATAATGCAACTGTATAATTAAACTATCATTACTATATCCTATTGTCTCCTCCGTGAACATAGAAGTACGGAAAGAAAAAGTACCTATAACGGCCTTTTTAGGCTCCTAAGGTCCACCTTATATATTTTCTAATATTTTTAATTGAGTGTATTATAAAAGAATATTGGTAAATAATTTAAGACTTAAGTTCTGTTTTTACTTTTTTATATAGATCCTCCAATTCTCTCATATACTCATCGTGATGATACATCCACGAACCATTGACAAAGTTCTTATAAGGTATCGTTTGCCGTCTACCACCCTCAAGAGGATAGGAGAGATAATACCTATATTCATTGATATAACCAAGCGCAACCATTTCATTCAAAGTATTCAACATATTCACAAATTCATTCAGAGGTAAATTAGCCGAGATAAACAAAGTATTACGACCTAAAATCTTTCCTAAAACCTCCACAAAAGGCTTATTCCTCAACGAATTAGCTACCTTAGCAAAAATATCTTTATCATGAAAATCGATGATAAAGTATGGCAAAACACTACACATAGGATCATACTTTCTTAGATATATCTGAAAATCTTCAATTAACCTGTTTGCAACAATATGATGATGATAATGGTAATAAATATTCTGCGGCGTAGTCCCTGTTTTTTTAGCGATCTCCCTAAAAGAGACAATGGCATTCTTCTCTAATTCCTTTAATATAAAAACATCCATCTCATCAGCCAAAATAGGAAAATCAGCAGGATCACGCAATGTATAAGGCAAATACGTACTACTGATTTCAATTTCTTTAATAAGTCCTTGCCAATCAAATCTCCAATCATTAATTTTTAAATCAAACCATGTCATTGTAGGATTGACTCTATGAAAACATGTAGAATAGTATATTTCGTACGTTCTTATAATGTTGTGGCTAGCCAGTGCTTCAAGATATTCATTAAGTTTATTTACATATCTTATAGGCACCGTATATAGCGCATGTATCCCTTCTTTCAGTCCATGTATTCTAGATATAAATGCCCAGAAATCGTTTATAGTCATGAATTTTTCTATTAATGTGCTGTACATTTTATCAATATCAGCGAATATTAATACCTTTTTAAGCCCGAGAGATGTGTGGTAAACATTTGTGTGTAATTTAAGAAGCTTTCTCTTTATCATATTGTTTATACGATATCTAAGTGTTGACTCTGCCAATCCTAAGTAATTAGCGATTTTCAGTATATTTCTAGGACCATATTTTCCTAAAGCCTCAACTATTATTAGATCCATTGAATCAAACTGTTTATATTTTTTTATTTTTCTTAACGAAGCTGCATACATACTCGCTCATAATAAAAATAAAAATGGAATATAAAAAATGTTTATGGGGTTTTTATGCCGGGTATACTGGGTCTTCTATTTCGTCTCCACCACCGGGTCCTTGTATAGATGCGTCGAATGCTATTGGTAGGTGCACTTTTACAAAGGAGGGAAGTACTGTTGTTAGTATGTTTTCTGCTACGTTTACGACGGTCGGCAAAAACATCAGTGTTAAAACTAGGACCAACAATATTATGGCTTTATTCATTTATTACACCTCATTTTATATTTCGTTAAGATAATAAATAAATTTTTGCGAAAAACAAAACTAAGGTCTTGTTTGATAGATTACTATATTTTTTATAACTATATACTGAGAATAATATAGCTATTATCTAAGTCAAATATAGATATTATAAATTCATTATATATAAGAAAGATAACTTCATATATAGATTGAGAAGTTAATTTTTTATAATTACCCTAGTTACTCATATTCTTAGAGCATCTTTATGAAATATAATAACTTACTTATTGATTTTTATATATCATAGCATATATACATGCTTGCGCTCAATAATATAAAGATTATATTGTTAAGAGAATATAAAGCCTACCCATAAACATGATTTCTTTAAGAGAGGTGAACATGATGGTCAGAATCGACAAGAAAATAATATATTTCGGTGTATTATCAGTTATTATTATACTCAGTGTTTTGTCAGGACTTAGTTTAAGACAGATAGTCTCACTAGCTGTATTTGCCTCATTGATAGCAGGAACACTACTTTATTGGAATCTACGTTTACCTTTCGGGTTAATAGGAGTATCAATGTTGCTGATGCTGGGATTACTAGACATATCAACATTAATCGCCTTCGCACACATAGATATAATCATTTTTCTAATTGCGATGATGACCATAATTGGTTATCTGGAAGAAGCACACTTCTTTGAATATATTACGATACGTATCATCCGAATAGTAGGTACTAATGCTAATAGATTAGTAGCCATATTAATGGCTTTGTCCGCGGTATTTAGTGCGTTAGTTGACGAAGTAACAGCAATATTATTCATGGCTGCGATGACCTGGGAAATAGCCAGATTATATAATACGGATCCGTTAAACCTCATACTTGGAATTACATTTACCACTATAATCGGTGGAAGTGCAACAGTTGTAGGTGACCCTGTAGCCATAATTGTAGCATTTGAAGGAAATTTAACAATGACAGATTTCTTGAGATGGGCGACCCCAATAACTATACTAGCAACAATTTACATTATCTGGATAATGCTAAAGCTGTTTAAGGAAAATATTCAAGACCTTCAAGAAGGTATGAAAGAGGTAAAGTTAGAGGAGGTATCGGAGCTTAGGTACCAGATAGAACCTAACCAACTAAGGAAACTCTGGTTCATATTTTTAGGAACAGTAGGCGGAATAGTTATTCACAAGCAGATAGCAGATTTATTAGGCTATATATATAATGCGTATATCTCACCAGAGACAATATTGCTCGCCATACCTTTAATATTTTCTGGTATAGCATTATTATTCGAGAAAGATCACGCACATGATATTATTGTACATAAAGTTGACTGGTGGACTTTAACTTTTTTTATGGCTTTCTTCGCTTCGGTAGGTACATTGAAGCTTGTCGGAATAACTAATCTAATTGCTGGATATATATTTAACTTAGCAGGTGGAAATGATAATATAATTTTTCTATTGGTCACAATTATTGTAGGCCTTTTAAGTCCAGTTATGGACAACGTTCTGGCTGTCGCGACATTTTCACCTGTTGTCCATAGTATTGCTGAAGTAGGCATCAACATCTTTCCATTATGGTGGGGGTTACTTTTTGGTGGGGTCTTTATGGCTTTGCTAACCCCAGTAGGTGCAACAGCGTCTATAGTGGTTATGGGCTTATTAGAGAGAAGGAAAATAGGCACAATTGCTATGAGGCAGTGGGTAAAAGTAGGGGTGATAACTGCTGTACCCAGCTTTATAATGGCGGTTGCAATACTGTATTTACGCTTTTATATCATAGGTTTATAATATAACGATATTGGGAGTAGTTACCGGTGGTAGTTTAATTATGTCTAGGAAAAAAATTGTGCCCCTTGATAAACCATTTGCGAGTTTAATTATATATGCTCTTTATAAAGCTATTTATCAAAAGATCGGTGATGAGGCATGGGATATTGTTTGGCATAGTGGCAAGATATTGTATGACGAATTAAAGGATAAAATGGGTATTTCCAATGAAGACCCTCCTAGGGTTATCTTAGACAAAATAGGAAATTTTTTCAAAAATATGGGTTTCATAGAAAGTATGACAATTGAAGAGATATGTGATGACATTATTGAAGTAACGATAAGGAAACCGATAACTTGGAATATGAATGTAAAGCTCCGAACCTCAGGTATGGTTCCAAGCTTAATATTGACGCCGGTTTTACACGCAGCTCTAGAAGAAGCTGGTTATAAATTAACAAGAATAAAAGAAAAAGAATATGGGGATCGGCTCTTAATAGAGCGTTGGCGGATAGTAGAAAAAAGATAATATGAATGCAAAGAATTACATAATAATTATGAACAACACTTATGTTAATAGTTGAGATAAAAGATCAACCATAACTTTCTTATCGTCAGAAACACTTAAAACATAATTTTCGGTTTCAGGATCCTCGTATATCAATAAAAAAAGACCAGATTTATTTCTAAACTTCTTAAATTGCGAGCTAAGTAGCTCGTGGAACTCACTTGCCTCAGCTTTTTTATTAAGATAATCATCTAAATTCCTGATATTCTTGAATATGTAAAATATAGCTAATTGTTCCGCTGTTCTTGCAACAGCAACCTCAAAGTCTTTCTCAAGATCAGTATCTACAGGAAAAATGTTTTCTTGTAAATTCTTCATTACTTCCATCGGGCCTATCAACGACAGAAATACAATCCATCCATCATCAAAACGTGCAGAAACACGATTGATAACATTCTCTTTACCAACAATAGACAATAAATTTTCACCACACAATCATTAATATGGAAGTAGTTAGTTAAATAGTAAACAATATATATCAGTAAGAAAGAAAATTTTTGCTTATTATGATAAAAATAAAAATGGTACTTTAACATAAAATATATATCGAAAACGTTTATCATGCACATCTGTTTTTGACTGCTTGGACTATCTCATCAGGCTCAGGAAACCTTTTTTCATCCTTTCTACTAAAAACTATCTCATTATTAATCCAAACTTCAAAGACTCCTTCATCCCATGGAATTATAGAGTACTCAATATTTTTATTTAGCTCTTGCCCAAGGCTGTTCAGAATCGCACGCGTGAGCTCTATTACTTTTGGCAGATGCCCACATGGAACACAGTATTTAATTACTATCTTGACTTTTACCATCATACTTCACTAGATTAAATTAATTTTTGCATCTATGATTTAACTTTAATATATGCTATTTAAACCATTTCTAATGATGAATATCATTAGATTATTAAAACTAAGTTGCTAAAAATTATTGGTAAGATATGAGGCTCTTAGTTAGTATTAGGGATATCGATGAAGCACATCTTGTTCTAAAGGCAAAATGCGATATAATTGATATAAAAAATCCAGAAGAGGGGTCTTTAGGTGCTAGTCATCCTAACCTTGTTAGGGAAATAGTCGAAATTATAGACGGCCGCCGAGAAATAAGTGGGACTATAGGTGACCTACCATATTTACCTGGTACTGCTGCCCTAGCTGCATTAGGTATGGCCACTACAAAAGTAAATTATATAAAGGCTGGATTATATGGAGTTAGAACCATCAATGAAGCTGTTAATATCATGAAGTGGATAGTAGAAGCTGTAAAAAACGAGTCCAATGATGTCAAGGTCATAGCTTGTGCATATGCTGATTATCAGCAAATTAATTCTATCTCTCCCTTTACATTACCTATGATAGGTTATAAATCGGGATGTGAAGGGGTCCTAATTGATATCAAGAATAAGTCGGGTAGTAGTGTCTTTGATTTTATAGAGGCTAAAGAATTAAGAAGGATTGTGAAAGAGTGCCACAATTATAATCTTACCATCGCCTTAGCTGGAGGACTGGGTATTAATGATGTAGAAACACTTATTCAGCTTGATGTGGACATTATGGGGGTTAGGAGAAGTGTATGCAATAATTATGAATGGCTTAAGGCACGTATCGACCCTTCTAAAGTAATAAGATTATACGAAGAAATAAAGAAATATTTATGATTCATTTTATTATCCGTGTATATATGGCCGGCAATTCCTGTAACGCGGCCAATAGGCGGTCTGGATATAGACCATTAACAATATACGTATCTACATACATTTTTGACAATAGCTTAGGAAAATACTTATCTATACATGAGGGATGGTCAGCTAACCATTTAGTAGTAACTGTCTGTAAAAGTTCATCATCTCCATATATCCCATCCACATCTTTTAACAAAATCAACTTTTTACATCCAATTATATAAGCTAGGTATAGAGAGATGCTATCTGATGTTACATCCCAAGAGGCTTCTAGTTCATGTGTGTCTTTCACAAGAGAGTATGGAAGTAAAATAGGTACTTTATTTTGAGTGATAGCATCATATGCTTCATATATGTATTCCACCATAACAGAGTTAGGAGTTATGTCGGCTAATAACAGTCCATATTGATCCATAGCTCTTATAGCCATTTGATGCGCTGTTTCTTGCGTTATATCGAATGTCTCATAATGCTTCCTAACTAGATCGGCAAATTCGCCACCTCCAGGCACTATGATAATATCTATTATACCGACTAGCTTACTAATCTCGACACATAAACGTTTAAGTTTTTTTGGATATTTACTCAAGCTTCCTCCTATTTTTAATAATGCATCCAATTGAATCTCCTCCCTCAAGCAGTTCAAAACCCATAAGGGCTAGGGCAAATGATGGTGCTGCCCTAGATGCTTCAATACCTACATAATCAGAAAATAATCTGATGTCCTTATAACCTACCTGTTTTAGGGCAGGTACTACAACAAAATTACCTCCCAATCCCATTACATAAACAGGTATATCTTCGTTGATATTATGGTTTCTCTTAAACCTTGATAATCCCTTTGCCACATATCTGATTTGAGCTCGATATATGTATCGGGCCATTTCTATAATTTCATCATTAGGTACAACCTCTAAGTCTCCACATATTACTCTGGCTAATCTTGCTGAAGCCTCTCTTCGTGTAATCCCTCTGCCATCCGGGGTGTCCACAATATAGTCTCTTTCAGATATATTTCCCAATAACAAGTGGATATCACCAGTCTGTGCAAAATACTCGGAAGAAACAGGAACCAACTTCCCTTTAAATGGTAGATGCGATACTAACGAAATAATGTTTGTTCTTAATGCGCCAGTATAGATAAGTTCTCCTACCATTAATTTTTCTAGATCATTAAGTCCTTTAGGTCTAACTTTTCCGCCCAATACAGGTACTACCGATGTTGATGTACTACCCATATCAATAGCTATACAATTATCTGAAAATTGTGCCGCTAGCCACCCTATAGCATACCAATTCGCGGCAGCGACGGTCAAATATTCTGCTTTAGCCGTTTCGGGTGTTAATAAATTACCGTAGACATCTAAAAATAAGAGTCTTTGTTCTTCAAATAAATCGCATAAAATATTAATTATGTGATGAACACCTTCCTTCTTAGAGAAGTACACATCTGATAATTCAGCGGTCATAGTGGCTGTAATCACATCAACATCGTCTACACCTATACTATTTACCATCTCCTTTAAAGCAGAGTATAATTTCTCTTTTCCCATTTTCCAAATAGGGAAATATTTAGTAAGGATCTTGGATTCAATTATTTTATTATTTTTTCCAGATATGTATGTTAATTTGAGGTTTGCCCCTCCGATATCCCATCCCAAAATTCTATTCATAAAAACCCCATAGTAAAACTGTCTCTACTAAATAAGGAAATAAATACTCAAAATACTTATTTCTTTAATTTACCAGTTTTTATAATTAGATTGCATTCTTGGAGTATGCTGATTATTTTCTTTAGTTTATTGTAGTCTACATCTACTCCGAAATCTAAATAAAGTTTTCTTCTTAACCATTCCAGTGTATGTGGTTCTTCTAGGTATAGTGGAATTATACTTCTAATAATAGTATTCATAAACTTCATTTCATCTATAAGGGTTTTGAGGACTCTATATCTATGCCATCCTAGTTTATTATATATGTATCTTAAGCGAAAGACGCCGGGCTCACCAATGTACCTATAGTATTCTCCATCATCAGGTATTGTTATATAAGGCGTGGCCTCTATCATCTCTTTTATTTCCATTTGAGAAGTATACTCTAATAATCTTCTACCAATCATATGCACTAAATATTGATATCTCTCATTTTTTTGTTTTGTTGGAGTATCTAGCGTTTCTTGTCCAATATAGATATGAAAATAGGCTCTAGACAATCTTCCGATATAATCCTCATATTTAGATACTGAAGATATATATGCAGCTGTCAATGCGGATACAGCTATTTGTTTTGCAAGAACAGCATCAAATTTTTCAATGGTATCCAGATCACTATGATAAAATTTATCGGGCCATTGGTTAATCATTACCGATGGGACTTTATAATGTATATAAATATCGTGGTCACTACCTGCACTATATGGCGCTGAGTCAAATTTATAGCATAAAACTTTTTTGCCTGAAGAGTATGGAGTATTACATGATATATTTTTTCTTATAATGTGATATAATATAGCCTCATAAGGGTGAAATAATTGAGGTGGCGGTCTTATGAAATTTATAGTAGATCCCGTAAGTTCCTGTTTTTCCCCTATCATATCGAGATTAATACTAAACAAAACTTGAGGTTTTTCTTGTGATAGATATGCTAATGAGCCTGCATACTCAGGAAACCATATTATCCTAATTTTATGTTTATCAGGCACCTCGATATGGCCTTTTTTAATCGAGTCGTCGATAGCTAAAGCGGCTACTAGTAAACTGGCTGCTCCGCTAACATTATCATTTATCGTATTAGCAGGATGACAATAATGAGCATATAAATGTATCTCACTATCTCCAGTTCCTACCTCGTATGTAATAACAGGTATCTGAGCATATTCTCTATAACTTGATTGGACAGATATACTAACCTTCACATCTATTCCCTTATTTATCCAGTTAATAATCTTATTTGCATTACTTCGTGAAATTGAAACTATCGGAATCTTGGCGGATTTAGCTTCATCAGGCGATAGAAATAGACCCATATAAGGAACTCCCTTTTCAATAGCCTCATATTTATAGAGTATAACTCCTAAGGCTCCGAATTCTAATGCATTTTTATATATAATATAGGGATCTCCATATGTCAATATAATTTTCCCACCTACTTTTTCATTATAGCTAGAGGGGTTTTCTCCATCTTTTATATAAACAACAGACCCGCTAGCCTTCCCGCCCGGGCTATGTGCAACTACAAATGTCTTAGATTCATCAAAAGAATGTAAAAACTCTTCTTTAGGCTTGATAATCCTCAGTTCTCCATTAGTGACGGACCACCCCACTACTGGGTCAAACGCACCATAACGCTTATAATAATCATACTTATGGAGTGTAACTTTTCCTTCCTGAACATCTTTTAATAAATTAAATATGTAATCTCCAGCCCTCTCTAATTCATCAGTTCCTTGAATTCTATGAAACTTACTTAATTTGTATACATATTCTATTAGATCATTAATTTTAAATTCATTAAAAAGAACTTTCGACGGATCCATATCACCACCAAAATATTATATTTATTTAGATGAAGAATAATGTAGCAAAGAGACTATATATATCCATAATTCCTGAGTTCATTGATAGTTATCTTTTTAAGGTGAAGTGCAGAGGCAACTAATACACCGAACACCCCTAGATTTTCAAGAGAAATAATGTCATTAATATCTCTAATCCCGCCGCCAACATATAAGTTAAAGGGTAAAGTGGTTAATTCCCTTATAAGCCCAATCTCTACTCCGCAAAGCCCACCTACCCTGTCCAAATCTATAAATATAATGTCTTTTACACCTGCATCTCTAATTTCTTCTAGGAATTTTTTTAGATTTTGAGCTCCAATGTTTTCAGATGCTGATAATATCCTTTTATTCTTATAATCGATGCTAACTATGATTTTGTTGCTTCCATACATCTTAATCGACCGGAATATAATGTTAAGATCAGAAATAGTTTCTGTGGCTATAACAACTCTAGAAACGCCTGTCTGTAAAAGCATATTTATATCTTCTATCTTCTGAATTCCACTGTCCAAATATACCGAAATTTTTCTAGCTATATTGCTGTATAGCTTAGTATCTCTATGAATCCCTCTTATTCCATCTAAATCCGCTATGTAGCATTTGCTAAAACCTATCTTAATTAAATTATTAATTAACTCTATTGGTTCAGCGTTATTAGTGAGCCAAGAATAAAGAGGCCTATATATATTTCTGTTACCCCGGATTGCACGTACAACCTTTCCATTCATTACATCAATGACTGGAAGCACTATCATAAAATGCCCTCTAAAGTAATTGTTGAGACTACAACGATTTAAACTATTCTACTATCTTTTACATCAACTAATTTTTGAAACTCAATCTTTTTATAATTAATATCTATATAACATACACTTATTACTCTTCCATACAAAATTATTATCTAGATTATACTGCTATACTATAATTATAAATGCTTACCGAAATGGTGTTAGGAATGGCCTTTAACTTTCTAGTTATAGGAGCTGGCGCGCAAGGCGCCGCATGTGCATCTATTTTATCAAAACTAGAGGAAGCAAACAAGATAGTTCTGGCCGATATTAACATAAAGCTTGCTAATAAAGTAAAAGATAAAATCAAGAGTGAAAAGCTTAGTGCGATCAAAATAGATGCAGGTAATAAAAGCCAGGTAATAAATTCTTTAAAAAATATGGATGTGCTCATAAATCTCGCACCGCCACGATATAATATAACTCTTATGAGAGCAGCATTAGATGCCCAAACACACTATATAGATACAGCTAGCGGACCAAATTATGAGTTATATTCAATTGATAAAATGGTTCTAGAACAGATGAAGTTGGATCCTGAATTCGAGAAAAAGGACCTAACAGCTATTATATCATGCGGATCTACTCCTGGATTATCCAATATCTTAGCTCGGTATTTATGTGATACGCTAAATCGGGTTTCGAAGATAAAGTTTAGAGTGGGCACTAAGCTAGTAAAAGGCGATGTTCCCGAGATAATTAAATCAATAGCTGAATATACAGAGATAATCTCACCTTCGTGGTCCCCCGAAGTCTCTTTTCTTTATAGAGCTACACAGCCAGTAATATATCAAGATGGAATTTACAAACATTTAGAACCATATAGTGGATTAGAAGAATATCATTTTCCTGAGCCTGTTGGCAATTGTCTAAATACATTTGTAGATCATGAAGAGCCGATCACCCTGCCAAAATTTATAGATAAAGGGATAAGGTATGTAGATTATAAAAATCCACCGGATATCATCGCATGGGCTCTAATTAAATTGGGTTTTGCTAATAATGAACCCATTGAAATAGGTGATTGTAAGATTATTCCTAGAGATGTCCTTCTAAAACTGCTCAGACAACCTGTACACGATTTTCTTGATGAAGATATCGAGAGCCTCACGTCCGATGAGACAAATATTATATGTGAAATAATAGTTATAGAGGCAGAAGGAGAAGATAATGACGGAGCAGTTAAGAAAAAACTTATCTATAAAAATTTTATTCCACCTATAGACATTAAGGATAGAATCCAATTGTACAATAAATTTGGAACCACAAAAATACAAGTAGGCTTACCGGCAGCCGTAGGAGCAATATTATGTGCCGAGAAGAAAGTTCCAACGGGAGTAATTGCGCCGGAGGCTGTTGACCCGAACATTTTCATGGACAAATTCGAACGAATAGGTTTTCCAATAGATTTTGAGATAGAAACAATACGATAATCTTTAAATTTTAACATATAATTCTTTAGCCATGTATTTTGATTTTTGTGAGGCATATGAACGGCAAGCAAGTCTATAAAATTATAAGTTTCTCCCCGTATCCAGCGGAGATTCTAAATGCACTATTTCTACCTTATAAGGCAGAAATGCAGTTAGACGCTGAACTAGAATTTAAGGTTATAACTGACCTATCTAATAAGGAAATGTTATACAAAGCTTTGGAAGAGGCGGATATAATAATCGGAGACTTCACATTTGAAAGACCTATAAACAAGGAAATGATTAAATATATGAAAAAGGTCAAACTTATACAGCAACCAAGCACAGGATATGATCATATCGATATAGAGGCAGCTAAAGAAGCCAATATACCTGTCTCAAACATTGGCGGTGCCAACAGCATCTCGGTAGCTGAGCATACAATCGCATTAGCATTATCTTTATTAAAGAGACTGACTCAGGCACATCAAAAAACTATGGATGGAATATGGGCACAACAAGAATTCTTTAACTTGGGAATCTTCGAATTAAGAAATAAAACATGGGGCATAGTAGGGATGGGGAGAATAGGAAGAGAGGTAGCAAAGAGGATTAGGTCGTTTGGTGTAAAAATATATTATTACGATATTGTGAGATTACCGGAAGAAAAGGAAAAAGAGTTGGAAGCGGAATATAGACCTATAAACAGGTTAATAGCAGAGGCAGATGTTATTAGTATACATGTTCCATTAACCCCTGACACTAAACACATGATAGGAGAGAAAGAGCTTAGAAGAATGAAAAGTACCGCTATAATAATAAACACATCTAGAGGTGAAATAATAGATGAACGTGCATTGGCTAAGGCTCTTAAAAATAGATGGATATTTGGTGTAGGCGTCGATGTATATTCAATTGAACCTCCTCCTAAAGACCATCCACTATTGCAACTAAAAGGAGAAAACATCATCGCAACGCCACATATTGCGGGAGCTTCGAATGAGGCAAGGCAGAGCATCATAGACATATCCATTCGTAATGTAATTCGTGTATTAAAAGGCGAAGAGCCCTTATATGTGGTGAACAAGTAATGGCTATATCTGTTGCTGAATGTATGGTTAAGTGCCTTGTCGAACTAGGTACCAAAAGGGTATACGGGATTATAGGTACCTCCATATTAGACTTTATCGACGCCCTATATGACTACCGAGAACAGATACGGTATATTACAACCCGTCACGAGCAAGTAGCAGTAAGTATGGCTGACGCAGAGGGAAGACTAACAGATACCCCTGGCATTGCTGCGGTTCACGCGGGTCCTGGTTTCCTAAATTCTCTAATAAGTGTAGCAAATGCATACAAAGATTCGTCACCCCTCATCCTTCTATCAGGAGCTGTCCGAAGACGATTATCACAACTAGATTCTTGGTTAGAGGTTAAACAACTTGAGATGATTGCCCCTATTACAAAAGCACAGTATAGAATAGACGATCCAAATATTGCACAAGAAAATATCGTAGAGGCATATAACACTGCATTATCTCCACCATATGGCCCAGTATTTATCGAAATAACTGAAGATATATGGCTATCTAATACAGATTATGATCACTCTATCTGCAAAGTAAATCCAAATAAGCCTCCACCACCCAACCCAGAAGACATAAGAAAAACCATTGAATACTTAAAGCAAGCGCAGCAACCCTTACTGCTATTAGGAGGCGGAGTGAACAACTATAAAACACCAATACATATAGAAAAACTTCATAGATATCTAAAGATCCCTATAGCAGAAACAGCTAATGGACGAGGTAGTTTTCCAGAAACTAATCCTCTTAATCTTGGAAGAGTGGGATTTGGAGGGGGGAGTATATATGCGGACAGAGCTTTTGAAAACGCAGATTTTCTATTAGCTTTGGGCTGTGGCTTATCTGATATAACAACCTATTCATATGCTATAATGCCAAAAGGCGATATAATAATCGTTAACCTAGATAGCCTAACCGAAGAGAGGCCCATTCCATATTCAGAATGGTACTATACAGATGCCAATTTATTTCTCAAGATGCTGGTAGAAGAGGTCAAAAAAGAAAATATTACAAAAGAATATAGCGATTGGCTTCAACAAATAATGGCTTGGAAAAACGAGTGGAACAGCATAATAGAGGATGCCTTAAATCGAAAATATGAAAATCATGTAAATCCTTCTAAATTCTTTGACATATTGAATGCAAAGATTGAAGATGATACTATTATTGTGGCGGGCCAGGGTATGCACATAGTTTATACATATAGTTTTCTGAAAATTAGGCAACCTAAATCGTTTATGGCAGCAACAAACCTCGGTGCTATGGGATTTGCGTTACCCGCTGCACTAGCAGCAAAAATAGTGTATCCTGAGAAAGAGGTAATATGCGTTGTAGGTGACGGAGAGTTTATGATGACTATACAAGATCTAGAGACCGCTATTCGCGAACATATTCCAATAAAGATTATTGTTGTCAATGACTATAGCTATAGAGTATTATACTATAGACAGAAAATACAAAAAATGGGTCGATACTTAGGCACATTATTAACCAATCCACGATTTGATAGGCTTGCACACGAATTTGGAGCAGAGGGCCTGATGATAAATAGAGATTCAGATATTAGGTCTGCTGTTGATGAAATGCTTAATAGTGATAATGCATTTGTCTTAGACCTAATTATTCACAAAGACGATATGCCGCCACTAAATTTGGAAGCCAGTCTTAAGATGACTGCCTATTAATAGAACAACCACCTAATCAAATCTTTTTCATTATGGAAAGAGAAGTATATTTAAATCTCTCTTGTAAATAGAAAAATAATAAGTGAATTAAAATGGTACATAACTCTGATTGGTATGGAAACTGGGAAATTGTTTTAGCCTCCATATTGGTAGCCTCTTTTATTTTTACGGTTTTTTTGGCGAAACCAAAAAAGTTAGACTGGCGTTCATATGGACTTACAGAGGCCTTCATCATCTCGTTATTTACTGAGATGTTCGGAATCCCATTCACTATATATATTTTATCATCATTTTTCCATTTAGACATTATCCCTTCTGGTTTAACAGGACATTTGCTAGCAACTTTTCTTGACATATATGGTGTTCTAGAGCTTGAGTTGGGAGTTTTACTAGTTATGATTGTCAGTATTATTTTGATAATAATAGGACTTTTCTTATTAATTGGTGGATGGATACATATATATAGATATAAAGATACATTAGCTGTAAACGGGCTATATTCTGTGGTTCGACATCCTCAATATCTAGGTATAATTATAATTATAGTTGCATTTATAATACAATGGCCTACAATACCGACGCTGATTATGTTCCCTATCTTGCTATATCTATATTATAAACAAGCAATAAAGGAAGAGAGGATGTTGATAAAGAAATTTGGAGAAGAATACAAGAGATACATCGCTAGAGTTCCTCGATTTAACATAGTAAAAGGATTATTATCTAAATAAATAACCGATTAAAGATAAAGTATTTCTTTGATTATAGAATTAGAATAATAGGTGTAAACATATGAGTTATATTAAGAAAGCCCATAACTTTTTCCTTCAAACTGGAACTTATTTCCCTAGAAGCATAATCTGGGCGATGGGTCTTATCAAATATGCAGCTGCAAAAACAAATTTATTTCTTAAGCTAATCGATGAAAAACATGCAGACGCTATAATGAAGGCATCATTAGAGATTGCAGAAGGAAAATACGATGATAAAATAAAGGTAGATGTATTTCAAACTGGTAGTGGCACAGGACTAAACATGGCTATAAACGAGTTGATAGCTGAAATCGCTTCAAAAGATGATTTAAGAATACATCCAAATGACCATGTAAACCTTGGTCAGTCTTCCAACGACACCGTGCCTACCGCAATACGGATGGCTACAATTAAGGAAGTAAATGATAAATTGTTGCCTGCTTATTCGATATTTATCGATAAACTTAAAGATCTATCCAAGAAAACTAATGATATAATTAAACCTGGTAGGACTCATTTAAGAGATGCATTACCTATTACAATGGGACAAGAATTTGAGGCATATATAAACGCTTTCAATAACAGCTTTTTTTATATCAAAAACACTTTGGAATATATTTCTGAGGTTCCTTTAGGAGGCACAGCAGTCGGAACCGGTTTCAATACCCACCCAGAATATCCAGCTAGGGCTATCACTATACTTGCCGCCATATCCAAGTTGCCAATAAAACCTGCTTCCAATAGATTCAGAGCAATGAGACTATTGGACGATTTATTGATGCTTAGCGGTCACCTCAGAAATGCGGCTTTAAACCTATATCGGTTATGCCAAGACATTAGACTGATGTTCTCAGGACCATATACAGGTTTAGGAGAAATAGAGATCCCTCATGATATACCTGGAAGCAGTATGCTGCCAGGTAAAACCAACCCTGTGACAGCAGAAGCCGCATTACTGGCTTCAAGTCAAATAGTCGGGTTAGACCATGCAAATCAGATGGCCGGAATGCTGGGTGAGTTTGAATTAAGTATGGGAATACCATTAATAGGCTATAATATTATAGCACAAATAACCTTATTATCAGAAGCAATGACTAAACTAGCTGTTAATGTAATAGGCAAAATTAGAGCAGACAAGGAAAGATGCTTAGAACTTGCCAATAAAAGTCTCGCATTAATAACAGTAATATCTCCAATAATAGGTTATGAAAAGGCAACCGAGTTAGCCAACAAGATTGTTACAGGACTTTCTATCCGAGATGCGCTAAGAGAAATAGGCTATAAAGACGATGAAATTAATAAGTTGTTAGACTTGGAAAAGATGGTTAAAGGCGGATTTGTATAATAAAGAAAAAGTAAAAAATACAACTAATAAATTACCCTATTAATATATACCTTCCTACTTATTTCGTCGAGCTCCCGCCAATCACTGTATTCCAGTTTCCATCCAGCAGCTCCCGCGTTAGCTTTCACCTGCTCAACGCTCTTAGCACCAGGTATCGGTATCATATTTGGGTACGCCGTGATAATCCAATTCAAAGCTACTTGAGAAGGGGTCTTACCATATTTACTGCCTATTTTATTTAAAACCTCCACAACCTTATAAACTTCCATAAAGTTATCAGGTCTAAATATAGGATCATTACCTCTGACATCCGAAAATTGAGGTAGATTCTCTGGAGTATACTTTCCTGTTAGTGCACCCTTTGCTAGTGGACTCCAAGGTATCACAACCATATCCTCACGTAATGCATATGGTATTAATTCTTTTTCTGCATCTCTCTCAATAAGGTTATATCTTATCTGTATACTTGCAATATCCGTTGTTGATAAGTATGCCCGAGCAGAATCTATCAATTCAACAGGGAAATCGCTTAGTCCGATATACCTTATCTTACCCATATTAACCAGCTGCTCTAATGCTCCAATATACTCATATGTAGGGAAATTATTCCATAATGGCGGCCAATGAACCTGCATTAAATCAATTACATCCATTTGAAGTCTTTCAAGACTTCTATCCACCGCCCTAAATACATCATCTCTCGACAACATTTCTCCGGGTATTTTTGTGGCTATGAATATATCATCACGAATCCCAAGCTCTTTCAAAGCTTTACCAATAAATTCCTCACTTAACCCTCTTCCATATACAATTGCAGTATCGATAAAATTGATACCTAAGTTATATGCAGCTTCAATAATTTCCTTAGCTGTCTCATAATCCTTTACTCCCCACGCATCACTGAATTGCCATGTTCCAAGTCCAATCTGGCTTACTTTTTCTCCTGTCCAACCAAATACAACTTTTTCCAAAATTAATCACCTTAGATAAATTATTGTAAAGTAGAATATAACATTTAATTAAACCATAAAGTAATACCTAGCGGAGATTAGCGAATAATTCTCTTATCTCGGCAGGAATGGAAATGGATTTTCTCTGAGTAATACTTACACATGCAATAACAATTTCGCACTCAGCAGAGATCTTTTCATCATCCAGATTCCATATCTCGAATTTATATCTAATAGACCTATCTCTTAAAGATATATCTATTAAATCGACTCTGAACCTTTGATTAAATCTAAGGGGCCACTTAAAATGTCCCACAGCTGAGACGCGAGGAAACCATACACCATATTTCAAGGCTATAGCCTCAAAATCAAGATTAATATCGTTAAGAAAATCCTCTTCCAACCTTTCGCAATATCGAAAATAATTTGTATAGTGAACAACCCCCGCCGCATCCGTTTCGACCCACGAGACTCTATAGGTCTTACTATATATGCTCATCTCTCTTTCTCCTTAATTCTTCTTATCGAAAATCGATTTTATAAAGACTACAATGCTTCACTACATATGCTGATGAAGGCCATTGTATATTTGGCAATTCCTGGCACAGTTTCAATAGTTATATATTCATTAGGCGCATGTGCCCTTCCTCCATGACCTGGACCCGCCGCAACAGCATGAACATTCAATACATGTGTAAATAAGTACATAGGCGCTGAGCCCGGAAGCATAGGAATAGTATAAGGTTTCATACCTATCATAGAATATGCTTTTCTAGCTGAATTTGCAACTATACTATCTGGATCAGTTTTACTCCAGGGATATAAGTCATGTAGCTTTACATCGATGTATCTGGATACACCAAGCTTTTTTAAATGATTTATAAAATTATCATATATCTTTTTCCCATCCATATTAGGTACTAGTCTGAAATCTAATCGAAGCTTGCCTTCTCCCGGAACGATGGTTTTGGGTCCTGGCCCGGTATATCCTGACGTAAAACCATCTACATTAATATTTGGTTTGAAGTAAACCTCGATGTATAGTTCCTCGTCCGATAATCTAGTCTCCTTTATACCATATAATTCCTTGACTACTTCAATTGGTGAAGCCTCCTTTATTTCATCTAGATATTGAAGGTCTTTACTTGTAGGTGTTATGACATCTTCTTCAAGCCAGTCAACTATGGGTCCTTTTAACGGGTCTATCAAACTACTAACGATTTTGGATAGTATTACAGCCGGATTATAAAGTCCTCGTCCTAGACTGCTATGCACATCATATTGGCTTGTCTTTACGTTTATTTCAACAAACATTATCCCTTTATTGCCCAAAATAACCTTTGGTTTACTTATCAGAGTTTCCGTTGGAAAGGCAAAGTACGCAACAGATGCGTTGGCCAATTCACTCTTCTTGTCCTCTACTAATCTGGGCATACTTGGGCTTCCGAGCTCCTCCTCGCCTTCTAAGACAAATATAATATTCATCGGAAGCCTTCCATTTTCTTTTTTAAATAATTCCATTCCTAGCAATCCACTCATTAGACTGCCCTTGGTGTTTAAAGCCCCCCTTGCAACAATTTTGTTTTCAATAATTTTTGCTTCGAAAGGTTGTGCTATCCATTTATCTAAAGGATCTACGGGTTGAACATCATACATATTATAATAAATGAGTGTATGTTCAGCATTCTCGTCGAGATAGCCATAAACAATGGGGTGCCCTCCATATCTTAATAGTTGAACATCTGCCCCTAGCTTTGTGTGTAACCAGTCTCTCAAGAACCTGGCGGTTTCCTCTATTCCTTCGCCGGTGCCTGATATGCTTGGCATTCTTAGAAAAGACCTAACTTCTTGAAGCAAACTCTCTTTATTTTGGTCAACGATATTGAAAAAATTATATATGTTCATTAAATACAAAATATGTTTCTTATTAAGATAAATCTTGAAAGAAGACATAAGACATTTGTTTATGATTTTTCGCGGTCTAATTAGGTTATAGATACTTATATTCAATTTTAAATAGATATTTAGTAGATTTATCATGGGTGGCCAACTAAGTTAGGTGTATATAGACATGTCGATAAAGGAAGATCTGTATACATGGATGGAGAACCTATCTGATCCTAAAGTTGTATCATGGTATAGAACCCTAAATGAAAAATGCCGCTCATATTTATCATCTGATTCAAGGAAGCTTTTTCCCTTAGTTAAACAATTATATTCAATAGCGTTGCCAATCAGTATATCCAGTTCAAAGAAAGGATTATTTATTCTATGGAGAGGCGATAGTTACTTTATAGAATTAATTGACAAATCAGGAGACCAGATTAAGATAATAAACTTAAGTGATATAGATAGAGAGATTGTGGCATGGAGTATCTCATCATCCCCCAGTGGGAACCTTATAGCGATTCAATATTCAATAGGTGGATCAGATAAAGGCTTTCTTGCTGTTATGGATGTCGCTTCTAAGAATTTTATAGATGTGTTAGAGGGCTCTTTCGGCAATGTACTATGGATAGATGATTCTAAGTATTATTATGGCAGATTTTATAGAGATGAGAAAACTCCTGACGGTGTTGCACCTCCCGCTGAAAGAATATTTCTCAGAGACGTGGATGGTACAGAGGAAATGGTTTTCGGCTATAATCTACCCTCCTCCCATTTTATATCTTTAAACAAATCTCATGATAATAAAAAAGCATTAGTTACAGTGAGTTATGGATGGAGTTGGAGTAAAAGTTATGGAGGTCCTTTAGTTGACCCTGAACGATGGAATTCGATATATGGGGATAAGGATGTAATTTCTTATCCAATAGGATATAAGAATAGATACTATTATATAGCGGTTTATGATGGGAATGGACTAGGCAGAATATTAAAAGTCTCAAGATCTAAAATAGAGGAGTTTATTCCTGAAGATACTCATAATCCTTTAAGAACAGGATGGATAGTGAATAATAAATTAATAACTATTTACCTAAAGGACGCTGCTTCATTCATAAAAATAATTGATCTCGGCGATAAATCAATCTCGACTTTAGATCTCGAACCCAAGGGTTCCATATTGCTATATAATACGCATAACAAAACATCATACCTAATATATCAATCCTTTACATATCCCTATAGGATATTCAAATTAGATGCAATATCAAAAGATGTAGATATAACACTGGTTTCTGAATATCAAAATCTCTGCGGTGCATGTGAGTTATCTGAAGCTTGGACATACTCAAAAGATGGAACTAAAATACATTACTTTATACTTAAGAAGAAAGATGTAATCCCAAATAAAGCTGTTGTATATGGATACGGTGGTTTTAGGGTTCCTTTGACGCCGCGTTACATGCCTCTCGTCCTGAGGTTTGTTCTAGATGGTGGTACATTTGTAATGGCAAACCTACGTGGTGGCAGTGAATATGGCGAGCAATGGCATAAAGCTGGTATGAGAAAAAATAAACCAAAAGTGTTCGAAGACTTTATTTCGGTCATAGAAGATATCAAGAGTAAGTATAACTGTAAGATTGTTGCTTTAGGACGGAGCAATGGAGGTTTATTAGTGGCAGCCACAATGGTTCTTAGACCGGAACTTCTGGATGGCGCTGTAATTGGATATCCCGTAATAGATATGCTTCGTTTCCATAAGTTATATATCGGAGCTGCTTGGATACCAGAATATGGAGATCCGGAGAACCCAGAAGACAGAAGGATTTTAGAGGCATATTCTCCATTACATAACTTATCTGATAAAGTACGATATCCTCCTGTATTGTTATATACTGGACTTGGTGATGATCGTGTACATCCTGCTCACGCATTTAAATTCGCAGCTAAATTAATAGAATCTGGAAACGAAGTTCTTTTAAGGGTTGAGACGATTAGTGGCCACATAGGGTCATCACCCGAGAATCTAGCTAAAGAAGCATCAGATATTCTTTCTTTCATATATAAAATTCTTTCTCTTAGAGGAACCAGTATTTAAACAATAATTTTTATTTAAGTATATAATCTATGTTTAGCTATGAAAAACAGGATACTCCTCACAATAACTCTAGCGGCGCTTTCTTTCTGGCTTTCAATAAACATGCTACGTCCAATTTTCCCTTTGTTTGTATCAGACCTCGGCGCCCAACCAGCAGAAGTCGGCTTTATCGTAGCTATACCATCATTACTATCCATTTTTCTCCGAGTCCCTTTAACCTCCGGTGTGGCTAAAATTGGAAGATTCAGATTTCTAGGAATTGCACTATTAATCAATGCGCTTTCCCTTATATTTTACGGCTTGGCTAACTCACTTTCATTAGTTTACATGGCCCGAATTCTTCATTCTTTGGCTATAGCGGCGTTTGGTCCCGTAGCTATAGCATCAGTATCTTTGTTAGCACCCATACGGAAAAAAGGTGAAGTAGTGGGCACATATCTTACTGTAATCGCAATAGCTATTGTTGTAGGGCCAGGATTAGCAGCTATCTTATTAAGCTTTATAGGGTACTCAGAACTGTTTATACTAGCCGCCATCCCAACATCAATTTTTGCAGTTATAATAATGTTTTATAAAAATAACGATAATTATGAATCACCTAAGAAAGTATCATTGAGAGGAAATATTAAAGCCATTCTTTCTAATAGGAATTTTCTCCTTATTTCGCTTTCTGCATTAACTTATAGTCTGGCTCTAGGGTTTTTCAGAGCATTTTTCCCATTATATGTTGAAGAAACATATTTACTAGACGCTGCATTTGTTAGTACCTTATTTACAGTTAGAGGATTATTTAATGTGATGATACGGCCGCTTACGGGGAAATTTAGTAGTAAGATCGGCATCAAGAAACTGATAATTTCCGGCATGATAATTACATCTTTTTCCTTCATTATTATATTCCTAAAATTACCCTTATACTCTCTATTTGTAGCTTTGGCACTATCTGGAGTGGGGTGGGGAATGAGGGCGGTTTCAAGTGTAAGCTACATAGGTATTGCTTTAGGAGAAAAAGAGCAGGAAGTAGGTATGGCGCTATTTTTCAATATGTTTGATATAGGTGTATTTATAGGATCGACCTCAGGAGGAATTATTTCCTATTTTATCCCGATAAATGTTTTGTTTGGCATATATTCGCTTATTCTCCTCCTCGGCGGACTCATACTAGTTTTCATCGAAAGTGAAGATAAAATTTTGGCCTCTATCGAAGAAATAATGAGGTGATTTTAAGAGGTTTATTAATAAATTAGAAAATGATAATTTTACTTATGACATATCTATATCTTGTTCATCACGGTAAAGCTTTCTTTAAAGAAGTAGATCCGGATAGACATTTAACGCAAGAAGGAATCACCGAGACAAAGGCGATAGCCAATCATCTAAATAAGATACAATTGAAGATAGATAAGGTAATACATAGTGGTAAGGTACGGGCTAAGGAAACGGCTAAAATAATAAGTGAATATTTGGCTAATAGTGTAGTTAAGGAAGAGAAAGGCTTGGCGCCTCTTGACGACCCAAAAATATGGTATAATAGACTGAAGAATATCGATAAGAACATAATGATCATAGGTCATATGCCGTATTTATCCAGACTTGCGAGTATGTTATTAGAAGTTACTACCGAGGTAATTGTATTCAGGAACTCTGGTGTTTTATGTCTAGAAAAAGGTGATGACCTCAAGTGGCGTATAAAGTGGTATATAACGCCAGACATTATTGTTAGGTGATTAGCTATAGAAGGCGCTATTCTATATAAGCGATGGCGTCCATTTCTATTAAATACTTCTTTCCAGGTAGACTTGTAGCAATTGTCGTTCGTGCTGGAGGTACGTCTTTAAAATACTTATTGTATATCTCATTGAATTCTCTATAAAATGCTGCATCAGCCAAATACACGTTGATCTTGACAATATTATCAAGTGTTCCCCCTGCTTTCTTTATTATCGCCATAATGTTTTCTATAACTCTTATTGTTTGTGTTTTAATATCATTTCCTACTAATATTCCTGTTTCGGGGTCTATAGCTACTTGCCCTGAGATAAATAGTAGTTTACCTACTCGAATGGCTTGGGAATATTTAGCTAGAGGTCTCGGAGCTTTCTCGGTAAATATCGCTTCTTTCATAAATATAGCTTTCCATATGATATCTAATAAATTAATATACTATTCTATGTTGCCCCATACATTTGCATAGGATTTGTAAGACCGAAATCCACGTTTGTTATACAGGCGTATAGCGGGTTCGTTTTCTTTTGAAACATATAATAACACAATATCTACTTTCTTAAATAGGTCTTCAAGCATATATGACAAGAGGCTTGAGGCAAAGCCTTTATTTCGACATTCCTCATGTGTAACAACAGCACTTATAAATGAAATGTTTTCTACGGTCCTTGCTCTACACAAAGACACCAGTTTTTCTTCTTTGATTCCTAACCATAGAGAATTCTTAAAATTCTTCTATCATCTCTCTGCGCGTTAATCTAAAATCTTCACCAAAAGCCTCTTTCAATAAAATAGATATTTGCTGTATATCACTGACTCCTAATTTATGTGGTCTAACGGTCTTAAAGAGATGAATTGATTCTTGAGTTGCATACATAAGAATCAATTCTCTTTGTTTAGTGACATTAATCTTTCTAAGTATGTCTTCTTGATATTGAATCGGCACAGTGATCTGGATATGTTTTTTAGGGATTTTATCGATGAACTTTAAAATAACTTCCCGAGTACTCCCTCTTAATTGTACAATAGAGTTATTATAGATCAGCATCACGCCTTGGATCTCATCATTTTCAAGATACAAATAGAATTTGGTTCTATCCTTATAGTATACCCAGTCAAATATGAAGAAAAAATAATCCAAGATATCACTATGCACGAATTCCCAAAACACGTCAAAATTCTTATTATCAACAGCTACTATTCGCGAGCTCATGATTACTAAAAACAATAATCATCTAGAGAATTAAAATAATAAAGAATATGTCTCAACTTATAATCAATGATATCACGTGATCCGCCTATTATTCTTCTATTACTATCTTTACTTCGCGGTCAAAAAACCATGCTTTCACATCACCAGTTATAGAATTAATGATCACCCAAATAACGGGCCAGTAATTCATTCCATTTCTGTCTATGAGACTTGGATAAGGAGATGCAGGATGAGAATGTATTATTCCTATTATATCTTCATCATTAGCTAGCGTCTCCAAGGTCTTAGCTACTGTATTTATATCGAGCTCAAATCTTACACTACTTTTTAATACATTTTCTCCTATAACCAAACGTCTAACAAAGGCACAATTCTCCTCTGTAGTACCAATTAGTAGACCAACGATTTCTATATCAGAATTTATTGCCTTAGACACGAAATCATCTACCATCTCTCTTTTAATATAAATATACTGGATTCTCCCTAATTGATTATCCATCTCATGTCACGTTAACATCAAATATACCCTTTCCAGAATATCCAAATTCTACATTTATTATTAAATGCTGATTCTTTTTATCAAAATATTTTAGATATTATAGTTATTGGGAAATAACCAATGAAAATAAAGGTTAAGTTAATTTGTTTTGATTCTTATGGTGTAAAAAGCAGTTGTACATCAGTAGAGACGCCTGATGTATCGATATTGATTGATCCTGGAGCCGCTATTATGCATCCAACTTTCCCGGCTGAATATGAAGATAAAGTTAAATGGCTACTTACTGGAAAGAAAGCTATTATTAGAGCTGCAGAGAATACAGATATAATCGTAATTTCGCACTATCATTGGGATCATTTCCTACCAGATAACTTGGATATATATAGTGGCAAAAAGATTTTGGTAAAGAATCCTAATAACTATATAAACGAGTCTCAACGAAATAGAGCTATAGAGTTTTTTGAAAACTTGTGGAAAAGGTATATAAATAAACAACTCGATTTACGTAACGCTGAAGACAGAGAATATGCAGATACCGCCGAAGAGCTGGGGTCGATAAATAAAGATTTTGGAGATTATAATAACAGGAGGAAAGAGCTGCTAAATAAAGGGAAAAAGTGGTTTATTAGATTGAGAGATAAATGGCTTAGATGGGGGCATATTCCAGAAATAAAGACCAGAGATATTGAAATCATCTACCCAGAAGGAAAAATTTTTAGGTTTGGTAGTACCAAATTAAGATTTACAAAGCCGATGTTTCATGGTATTGAATATTCACGTGTTGGCTGGGTATTTTCCACGATTATAGAATATGGTGACACTAAAATTCTTCACTCATCTGATCTCAATGGCCCTATTATAGAAGACTATGCAGACTTTATCATAAGAGAATCTCCAGAAATAATTATCTTAGATGGACCGATGACTTATATGCTAGGCTATACTTTGAACCTAATCAATTTTAACAGAATTCTAAAGAACGCTGTAAAAATAGTTGAAAATGTAGATTTTCAGTTCATGATCTGGGACCATCATCTTCCTAGAGAAAGAAGATATAGAAAAAGGACGCAAATAGTGTGGGAAACAGCTGAAAAACTAGGCAAGACCTTATTGACTGCTAGAGAGTTTGAATATGGACAGAAGCCCATAGTAGAAGAATTATGAAAAAATTACGTACAATAATCAATAACATATTTAAAGCTTAAGTTATGCTGTAAATTTGTGATCCTAGATGCGGCGAATTAATCGAAATACCTTCAAATTGAGAGAGTCACCGACCCGTCGTATAGATATCATTAAAGAAAAGCTTAGCAAGGAAAGGAAGGATATTTATCTGCTGTCCACTGGACAACCTAGCATCCCTCCGCCTATGGAGATGAGGAAGTATGTAGCTGAGATCTTGATGGAGGAAACTATGAAATATTATGGTTATACTCAGAGTAGGGGCTTGCCAATAATAAGAGAAGCCATAGCCGAAGACCTTATGTTGCTGGGAGGGATAGAATTAAATCCAGATGAAAACATTGTTGTCACAGCGGGAGGGCAGGAGGGGATGTTTGCGACTCTATCAGTAATAATAGAGGGTGGAGACCAGGTAATTTTAACAGACCCATCTTATTTTGGGTATAAACCTCTTATTGATTATTTTGGAGGAAAAATCACTTATATAGAGACGTCTCTCAAGAATGGTTTTCAACCAAATATAGAAGATCTTAAGGAGAAAGTAAATAGTAAGACCAAAGCCTTAATAATTGTTTCACCTGATAATCCGACGGGGAGGATACTAGAACCGAAAATTGGAAAAGCAATTTGTGATCTGGCGGTTGAATATGACTTCTGGATATTAATAGATGAGGCATATAAAACTATAGTTTATGAAGGAAAGCATTTTTGGTTTTGGAAGTACGCGCCTGAACATGTTATAGGGATAAACACTTTTTCGAAGGACCCAGGTTTTCCGGGGTGGCGATTAGGATACGTATATGCAAATAAAGATCTTATTAAGGCTGTAAAGCTTGTAAATGAAGAGCTTGTATATTGTCCTCCAGTAATATCACAATGGGCCGCATCATACTATTTAAAAAATAGATTAAGAGAGAAATTTTTACCTAAAGTGCTTGAGATATATCGCAGTAGGCGTGACACGCTTTGTTATGCACTTGATAGATACCTTCCAGAATCACGATATTTCAGATCACAGGGATCAATGTTTATGTTTGTCGATCTTTCATCATACTTATGCCGGTTAAATATAGATTCAATTAGGTTCACAGAACGCTTGTTAGAGAAGAAGGGCGTTGCATTGATACCGGGAGCCCTCTTCGGAAACTCATTCGAAGGATTTGTGCGATTTTCTTTTGTAACTGAGTCTGAGGAGAGGATAGAAGCGGCTGTGAAATATATAGCTAATTTTGTAGAAGAATTAGCAAACTAAGTGATCTTTATATCTATAATTTCTGTTGACCACAAAAGAACAGACAATTTATAACCTATACAGAGTATCAATATCACAAATCATACTTAAGAAGAATGATTGGAGAGTGACATAGATGCCGAAAATGCTGGGCTGGTTAGTCAGAGAATTTTCATTTGTAAAGGGAAATCTATTGGTGTTGATTATTAGCTGGGTTTTTTCAGCTTTGCTTTCTCTATGACGTTTCCATATGAGTCTCCATATATCCAAGCGTTAGGTGCTTCACCATTTATCATAGGCGTTATAGGTTCAGTCGGTTCACTAACCCTTACATTAGTCAGGATTCCAGGGTCATATATCGCCGATAGATACGGGAGAAAACAGATTATTGTTTTAATGACTTTCGGCGTGTCAGTTTCTTATCTATTTTACGCATTAGCACCTGATTGGAGATTCATATTAATTGGGGTTATATTAAGTAATTTCTGCCTTATCTATCAACCCGCACTTGAAGCTATAACTGCAGACTCTATACCATCAGATAAACGTGGATTAGGGTTTGCAATTGCTAGGGTGGTTCCTTCAATCCCAACTATCGCGTCTCCCCTTGTCGCAGCATATATCGTGACTGTATATGATTTGGTAAATGGCATGCGAATTGTATATTTAATAGTAATCGCATTAGCTATGGCAGCAGCAATGGTCAGATGGCTCTTTCTCAGAGAAACATTAGAAACTGCAGAACCTATTAGATTGGTCGAGTTAAAAAGCGTATATAAAGAATCTATTACTTCAATTATTGAAGCATGGAGAACTATTCCCAGAAATCTCAAGATACTAACTATTGTTGTAATAATTAGCTCATTTGAAGATCCAATCTATATGCAATTCGCTTCGCTATATGTACTTGATGTCGTAGGTATAACAAAGTTTCAATGGGGCATTGCCACAACCTTCTGGATCATCACTTCTTTAATAGTTGGTATTCCTATGGGAAAACTGGTTGATATAATTGGGAGAAGGCGGTCAATATTACTTTCTTATCTCATATTTACGCTTACTACGTTATTATTTGTATTTTCAAAGGGTATAATTGACCTTATTATTGTATTCATATTATTTGGGATTGGAGCCACAATGATAGGACCTGCATTTCAGGCTTTAATCACTGATATGGTTCCTAAAGATAAAAGAGGAAGAATAATGGGGATAATTGGTACATTAAATATAATAGCTATGGTTCCCGCCTTTACAATAGGTGGATTACTATATCAATTTGATCCCAAAACTCCATTCTTATTCACTCTATTCATAGGAGTCTTAATATTATTGGTTGTAACGTTATTTATCAAAGAACCTCAGCGTAGAGAAGAGTAAATATTTGAATAATTACTTATCTATAAAGATTTTTATCTATCTATAAGGTCTTAGAAGTTATGGTTATGAGTAAGGGTGCATATTTGTTTGAAGAAGCCGCAAAACTGGGATTAAACAAATTTCAATTGGGAGGAAAAGGCTTCGGATTAGTTGAAATGTCTAGATTAGGGGTTCCTGTTCCTCCAGGTATTGTTATAACAACTGAAATGTGCAGAGAATATTATAAAAATAATAGAGAGTTGCCAAGTGGGCTTTGGGAACATGTAGTCACATTAATAAATGAATTAGAAGAAAAAACTGGTAAAAAATTTGGAGATCCCTCCAATCCCCTTCTCGTTTCTGTTAGATCGGGAGCGCCATATTCAATGCCCGGCATGATGGACACTATTCTTAATTTAGGAATAAACGATAAGGTCGCAGAGGGAATAGCTAAATTAACGGGAGACGAGCGTTTTGCTTATGATACATATAGACGCTTTATTCAAATGTTTGGAAAGATAGTTATGAAGCTTCATGGCGAAGAGTTTGAGAAGATAATCGAGGAGATTAAGAATAAATATAATGTAAAATATGATACAGAAGTGCCTACTGAGGGATGGAAAGAAACGGTTGAGAAATTTAAAGAATATATTTATAAAAATGCAGGAATAGCCTTACCTCAAGACCCTTATAAGCAACTTAAACTAGCTATAAAAGCGGTTTTTGACTCATGGTGGAATCCTCGTGCAATGGAGTATAGACGGCATTACAAAATATCAGATGAATTATGTACAGCGGTAAATATTGTTACAATGGTATTCGGAAATATGGGTGAAGGCTCTGGAACGGGCGTATTTTTTACACGTAACCCCTCTACAGGCGTTAAAGAACTCTATGGAGAATGGCTTGAAAATGCTCAAGGTGAGGATATCGTAGCGGGTGTAAGAACACCCAGCCCTATCAATGAACTGAAGATCAAAATGCCAAAAGTATATGAGCAGTTGGAAGAGGTCGCAGAGAAATTGGAAAGACATTTCAGGGATATGCAAGACATCGAATTCACCATTGAACGAGGAAAACTATATATCCTTCAAACAAGAAATGGGAAGAGAACACCTCAAGCAGCCGTTAAGATAGCTGTTGATATGGCTGAAGAGGGTCTTATAACCCCAGAGGAAGCAGTTCTTAGGGTGGACCCGAACCAAATTATATATCTACTGCATAGACAGATTGACCCTTCTGTCAAAGAGAAAATAAAACCAGTTGCAAAAGGACTACCTGCTTCTCCAGGGGCAGCAGTAGGTAAGGTGGTGTTTAGTGTTGATGAGTGTGTTGAATCTGCTAGACGAGGCGAGAATGTTATTTTGGTTCGTCCGGAGACGACTCCAGAGGATATAGCTGGAATATTAGCAGCTTCAGGTGTCTTAACTTCAAGAGGAGGGATGACCAGTCATGCTGCAGTAGTAACTAGAGGACTAGGTAAACCCTGTGTCGTTGGAGCCGAGTCACTAGAGATAGACCTAGAAAACCAGATATTTAAAGCCAGCGAGAGAACAATAAAACGTGGGGACATAATTACCATAGATGGAGGAGACGGCACCGTTTATATGGGCAATATCCCGACAGTAGAGCCTCAACTAACCAGGGAGGCAGAAAAGTTGTTATCTTGGGCTGATAAAATTAGGGAGATGGGCATTAGAACAAATGCGGATACGCCTGAGGCAGCTAAGCGAGCACGTGAAATGGGGGCGGAGGGTATCGGACTTACTAGGACGGAACGTATGTTTAATGCTCCTGATAGACTTGCATTTGTTCAATCGATGATACTAGCTGATAGTAAAGAAGAGAGACAAAGGTATCTAAATAAGATAAAGGAATTCCAAAAAAGCGACCTAAAAGAAATATTTAGAGTTATGCAAGGTTATCCTGTTACAATCCGGTTACTGGATATTCCATTGCATGAGTTCTTACCTAAATTGGAGGAATTGTTGCCCGAGATAGAAAGACTAAGAATTACTGACCCAACTAATCCTATGCTAAAAGAGAAAGAGAAGATATTAAAGCGTGTGATGGAGTTAAAAGAACATAACCCTATGATGGGACAGAGAGGTGTCAGGCTGGCCCTAGTTCATAGCGAAATTTATGAAATGCAGGTAGCTGCAATTCTAGAAGCGTGTGCAGAATTGATGGAGGAAGGATATGAGGTAAAAGTGGAAATTATGATGCCTCAAGTTTCAGAGGCAGAGGAGTTTAGAAGGGCCCGTGAAATAATAGATAAGGCAGCATATGAAGTTAAAAAAAGATATGATTCCTTGCCTGATTACAAAGTCGGTACGATGATAGAAACACCTAGAGGTGCATTAACAGCAGGTAAAATAGCTAGATATGCCGACTTTTTATCATTCGGTACGAATGATTTAACACAAGCAACCTGGGCTTTTAGCCGAGATGATGCCGAAGCAAAGTTTCTTGGTCATTACCTTAGAAATAGGATTATTGAGCGCGATCCATTTGAAACTTTAGATAAAGATGGGGTCGGAAAATTAATCGAGTGGGCAGTAAATGAAGCGAGAAAGATCAAACCATATATTAATATCGGTGTATGTGGAGAGCATGGCGGAGACCCGGAGTCCATCGATTTCTTCTTTAATGTAGGCATTGACTATGTCAGCGCTTCACCCTATAGAATTCCTATTGCTAAATTGGCTGCAGCCCAAGCCAGCCTAAAGAAAGTCAAGCAATATAGATCGACAATATAACCTTGCTCATATAATAATCATTATTCCATCATTTAAACAGTCGGGTTGATTTTTAGGATGATAAAAGCAGTAATATTCGATATGGATGGAGTTATCTCTGACACACAACGCTTACATGCTATTATAGAATCTAGAATATTGAAGAAATATGGCATTGATATATCGCCAGATGAAATAACCAGAAAATATGCAGGTATCCCGGATGAAATCTTTCTAAAAGAAGTAACATCAAACGTAGACATTGAGATCGATATAAATAAAACAATTAGAGAAAAATGGAAAGTAATGATAGAGTATGTTGAAACCGTTGTAGAGCCGATGCCCGGCGCAATTGAGTTAATAAAAGCACTAAAGGCACGAGGTATTAAGACCGCGGTTGCCTCATCATCCATAACAGAGTTCATTCATCTTGTTTTAGATAAACTAAGTATAAAAGAACTATTTGAAGCAATAGTTAGTGTAGAGGAAGTAAGCCGTGGAAAACCGGATCCAGAAATATTTCTATTAGCAGCGAAACGATTGGGGCTGAAACCCCATGAATGTCTTGTTATTGAGGATGCCGCGAGTGGTATACAAGCAGCTAAAAGAGCGGGTATGAAATGTATTGCTGTGATTAATGATAAAAGTATGATGGATATCAATGCAGACATGGTAGTTTCAAGTCTTAAGCAAATTAGTGTAGATGAATTGTTACAATTGTAGAAAGCATATCATCAATATTTCTTTACTAAACATCTGAATACTTATCTCTATACGCCGTAAAAATATTTTTGGTGCCTCATATGGTGGACATATATGTAGTTCATTGCGACCTAGACAGCTTCGAGAAAACAGTTGCCAACGGAGTTAATAAAGAAGGACTAAATGTATCAGACGATAAACTATTAGAGCAAATAAAAGAAAAATACAAAGAAGGAAAAGTTTTCTTATGGGGGTTCTCAAAGAATCATAGTGAGACCTGGAAAGAAATGAAAAAAGACGATATCCTTTTATTTTATCATAATAATAAAATAGTGGGTTTTGCAAGAATCGCTTTTAAATATCCATTTACTTATGAAGATGATTATCAACTAAATGAAGCAATCAAGGTTTCTAATACTTCGTGGGGGCAATCACATCGAAAAGATAAGTCAAGAGAGCTGCTAGTATTTCTGGATAAAACAAAAGAGATAGATGTTTCTATTGAAGAATTCAATAAAGCCACAAAAATTCAGATGGGAAAAATTAAAGGTATTAAAAAGTTATCTGAAAATAAACCTCTAATATTCAATCTAATTAGAGAGATACTTATGAAAGATATGACCATAGAATAGCCCAGCTTAAAAACGTTTCAATTAAAATATTTTTGTGAGGGCACGTAATTTTTACATATGATCGGACAATTGGATAACAAAGATTTGAAAATATTGAGTATCCTTCAAAAAAATTCTAATGTATCGTTAAAAGAATTATCAAGACGATTATCGAGCCCTATAACAACAGTATACTCAAGGATAAAAAGACTTGAGAAG
The DNA here is from genome assembly GCA_002011075.2 of Candidatus Scotarchaeum otlingeri. Taxonomy (GTDB): domain Archaea; phylum Thermoproteota; class Nitrososphaeria; order Geothermarchaeales; family JDFR-13; genus Scotarchaeum; species Scotarchaeum otlingeri. The sequence continues at coordinate 1,614,327 of MTMA02000006.1, read as the reverse complement.
CTGGGGATAATAAGGGGATACAAGGCGATACTGGATGCGGAGAAGCTCGGATTAAGCACAACAGCATTTATCTTGGCTTCATTCAAATATAAAATTATAGAAAAAGGTAAGATGATATCTCAAAGAGAAATAGCTAAAAGAATCGCCGGTCTACCTGGGGTCCAGGAAGTTCATATAATTAGTGGTGATTGGGATATCCTCATAAAAGTTAAGGCACGGGATGTAAATGCGGTTGGCAAACTTGTATTAGATAGATTAAGACTTATCGAAGGAATCGAGAAGACTCTTACTTGTCTGGTATTTGACACTGCAAAAGAATCCCTTGAAATTCCTATAGATTTAGAATCGGTTTCATGAAATTTTTTCAGAAAATTATTTTAGTAAATATCTATTATTGAAAATAATACAGTAAAAAGAATAAAAATTTTATTAAAAAGAATAGACAGCCTATTATCATGATGAGCTTAGATGATTACCTATGTAATGGCAGATGGAAACGATTGTTAGTAATACAAACAATGGTAATAAAAGCCCTCAGAGATTTTCTAGTAGATAATAACTTTATAGAATTGATGCCGGTAATAACATCGGTTGCAACAGATCCTCTTGCGCCGGATCCCGGTTCATCTATAATTGGTATTCCTAAAATAAAATATTATGATGAAGAGCTCGTTTTGACCCAAAGCATGATTTTACACAAACAAATTTCACTAGTTTCTGGGCTTGATAGAATATTTGTGTTCTCTCCTAATATCAGACTTGAAAGAAGAGATAGAGGAAAGACAGGGCGGCATCTCTTTGAATTTACTCAGTTAGACTTTGAAATCGCGTATGGAGATATGAATTTTGTGATGGATCTCGTTGAAGATATGATAATCTATGTAATTAATAAGTTACTGGGTAGTTGTAAAGGGCTTATAGAAAGCTTTAACCGTAGCTTAACAATCCCTCGAAAACCTTTCAAAAGATATACAACCCATGAGCTTATAGATGAGTTTGGGGAAGAATGGGAATATAAAGTGAGTATTATACATAAGGACCCGGTATGGGTAGTTTGCCATAAAAGAGAATTTTATGATAGAGAAGATCCAGAAAAACCAGGCCACTTTAGAAATTATGATTTAGTATGGCCGGAAGGATATGGAGAAGCTTTATCAGGAGGGGAGAGAGAGTGGCAATATGATAAAATAGTTAATAGAGTTGGCGAATGTAGTGACGTAATCAGCTTTAAAGGGTTCAAGAATTACCTTTATATGGCCCGAAAAGGGTTCCTTAGACCCAGTGCTGGCGGCGGGCTTGGAATCGAGCGATTTATAAGGTTTCTTATAGGCGCTAGGCACGTAGGAGATGTACAGCTATTTCGAAGAGTTCCAGGTGAAAAAATACTTTTCTAAGGATTATAAATATAAAGCTTTTCTCTGCAAACTCTCGTTAATTATATATATTAAATATAGAAATAATCATATTCATAAAATGAGGATATTTAGTATACCTAGAGAACACGGAATCACATCAATATGGTTTTCAAGTTTAGTATATTCACTACTACAGGTAAAAGAGATAAACTTACTGTTCTTAACCGCATTATCCGGGTCTCTTATCTTATTATTATCATCAGATTATCTATTACTATGTACTGCATATAGACATTATCTAAAATGTTCTGTATCCATTGGTATTCTCTCAGCTATTTATCTTCCTATAATAATCAATAAATTTAATTATTCTATTCCTCCATTGGTCATCATATTACTACTATATATATTGATCCTTCATTACATACGGGGAGGAAAACCCGTAACTTATGGATCAACAATCGTGGGAGGCGGCCTTATTTCAACTCACACCATATTTATATTAATTGCCTCTAACGTAACTAATATTTCAATATACTTTTTTCCGATAATATATTCTATAATGGCTACTGCACAAGCCTCTTTAAAAGTAATGGGTTATGTCCGTATAGTCGCTTTCATATACTACATCATGTTATCTATGATTCTGATATACGTTGTTATTCTTTTCGGACCTTTGAGTATCTACACAATATACATAGTGGTAATAGATGTAGTAAGTAGAGTAGTACAGGAGATACTAAATGTCTCAGCCAACATTGCTATAAAGACATATGGAATTATCGAATTCATAAGAACATTTCTTGTATTATTAAGTCTCGGCCTGGTATTAAGATAAACATTAAAAAGACTTATGGTGCTTCAGTTTTTTACAAATCCTCCGCTATAAATAATATCAAAAATTTTGCTTAGCATTATTAATCTAAATTAACAACTAATTATATTTATTTTACATCTAATAAATAGTATCTTATAGATGAAAATACCAGTAGAATCGCCTTTTATACATAGTAGAAGCATAAAGTATTATCATATAGCCAATATTTTACAAGTTACTTTATCATCAAGGGTAAGGAGGCTTCTAGTGTTTAATAAACACAATAAATGGTTTAGGGTGACCACGTGAAAAAATATTTGAGATCTTTCTTTCACATTATAAAGATATTTGTGAATGATTATCGGCCCGTACTGGTCCTATTCATAACAATTCTAGGTATAAGTGCTCTAGCTCTATATTTCCCTATAAAATGGAATAGAGCTTTTTTGTCTGCATCTAGCGATTCTCCCTGGGGAATTATAACCTCAATATTTATCCATAGTGATATACAACATTTCAATTCAAATATGATATACTTTTCATTTTTTGTATTAATATTTATTTTAATAAATTCAGGGCTTCCAAGTGATATAAGATATATCCGTGCAAAGACGTTCGCTATAGGTGTATTTGCCTCAGCTATCGCGGCCAATCTAACATGGATAACATTATTCCCACATATATCTGCGATTGGCTCCTCTGGAGCTGTATATGCTGCTATAGGAATAGTGCTGTTCTTCTCGATTTCAAATAGTATAATGCCCGCATTGATCTATGAAGAGTTTGATAGATACACTTCAAGCATAAAAAACTTTATTTTATGGATAGTTAATATAGCTATGTTTGTTTTCATACCAAATTATATTATAGGGAGTCCACTGAGTTTTATTGTTATAAGGTCTGGTCCAAATACTTTTATTCATTCATGGAGCTTTATCTTAGGGATCTTAGCAGCAGCCACTCACTTTATATATGAGGCAATATATCTGCCGGGTCATTTAGACTGGGTAAAACAATTAAAAATAAAATTATAATATTCGGACGATAAGTTAAGAGGATGTAACGATTAATATGTTAAAATAATCCCCTTATTTGATTGGTATGTACAATGAGCTTTTTGTAGCCCCTACGCCCGGTTGACCATGTTTTACTGGTTTATTGGTTATGGCGAATTCTCCTAATCTCTTACCTATCATCTGCGGTTTAATCTCTACAGGCACATATTCTTTGCCATTATGTACATGAATCGTCAATCCTACCATTATAGGTAGAATTATCATTTCCCTAGCATGTGTTTTAATGGATTTATTATTTCCTTCATTATTCTGTGTAATTTTATATATTTTCTTTAATAGAGCTTTTTCCTCAGGTGTAAAGTTTCCTCTTAATATATGTCTCCTTTCTTTGCTAGGCAATAAGTTAGCGAATTCCTCTAAACTCATTTCTTTTAGCTGTTCTAAAGTATATCCCCTATATGTAAATTTTCTTCTAACCATCGCTCCTCTACCCCATGCTTATACCAATTCATATATAAATATTTTATCATCTACTAAGAGATATAACCGCAACCATCTAAATATCTATCTCTGGATAAAAATTCATCTCGCCATATTGACGCTGTCTAACAGTTTACAATGATTTTTTTGTATCAAATATGAGCTTTATTTATGCAATTGAAAATCTTTAAGATATACTGAGAGGCTCACTTGAGAATATCTTAAAGAAATAATCTTTTACATGCTTACTCAGTAGGAAAATGCTAGCTAGAATCTCTACCTTACCTCTAAATTACGATTTGACTATTCACATATAGTTACGCTAAATATAATAAAAAGTACTTACCTTTTTCTTCTACCAGTTCTTCGCGCTCCAAAACTTCCTACTTTCTTACCAGGCGGCGAAGTTCTGGCTACAGTTTTAGGTTTACCTACATGTTGGTGGGCGCCCCCGCCGTAAGGATGGTCCACGGGATTCATAGCTACTCCACTTACCCTTGGATATCTCTTTCCCGATTTAGCTTTAAGCCACAGATATTTTTTGCCTGCCTTTAAAAACGGCTTATCAACTCTTCCACCTGCAGATATAGGCCCTATTACCGCTCTACACTCCGGATTTAGTGTTATTGTTTTGCCGGAGGGTAGACGAACTTCTATTCCTCCTGCGGATGGACCTATCAATTGGGCATAAGCCCCACTAGACCTAGCAAATTTCCCACCATCACCAGGGACTTTCTCTATATGAGAAATAATTGTACCGGAAGGAATATCCTTCAGCTTTAAAATATCTCCCGGAGAAGGCTTAACAGACTGATTTATACGTATTGTTTTACCTATATAAAGACCTTCAACGGCATGGATATAGAATTCATTTCCGTCCTGTGTTCTCAATTGTGCAAGAGGAGTTCCCCTACCTGGATTATGAATAATATTTTTTACAACAGCAGTTGTTGCTTCCATAAAAGGTGGAATTCTTGACGGAGCCACAGCTCTATGAGTCAATGCTTTAAAGATCGATCCCCGTCCTTTTCTTTGCGCCAATATTCTTTTACCCATATGATATACACCTCATTAAAATATTCCAAGTGCTACTGCCACTTTCATGGCATCATCAACATTCATAAATGTAACGATAGCCTTCTTTTCGCCTCTAGGAGAAATCATAGTATTTACCTTCTTAACCTTTACATCAAACCTCTTCTCGATAAGATCTTTAATAATCTTTTTGTTTGCATTAATATCTACTATGAATGTAATTTTACCTAATTTCTCAACTTGCAAAACTGTCTTCTCCGTTATTAGCGGCGTCTTTATGAATTTATAGAATGGATCAGGCTTAACTTCACTCATTTCATTACCACCCTACGCAACACGTATCCTAACCGCTCTTCTATTGTTTCAACGGCAGATTTACTCCATACTGTTAGCCTACCTGGAACTCCACCAGGCGCAAGATGGATAACACTTACTTCCTTAGCTGATACTACATCTACACCTTCTATGTTTCTTGCAGCCTTAACTATCCCTCTGTCCTCATTATAAACTATTAGCGGTCCTTTCCTAACCTTTCTTCTTCTCCCTCTCCACTTCGCTTTCCCACCGACCAGTTTAACATTATTCCTAACGCGCAAAATATCCTCATAAATTCCTACTCTGAGGGAGAATTCCCTGAATTCCCTTGTTTTATCAATAGATTCTAAGTCGTCCTCTATAATGAGGGGCAAAAATAAGACCTTGTCAATAATATGCCCCCTTCTCTCAACATAATATTTACTACCTGTAGCGGCGACAGCCGCAGCAATGCCTAAGAGCCTCTCTTTTTTATTGAGCTGCTTATAGATCCGCTTTTCAGGAGTTGTCACATGAGGTTTTCTTCCACCTCTAGCCATATTGGATACAGCGGCCACTCCTCTAAGAGGTCCATGTTTGACCCTAGGTAATCTGGCTAAGCCTAAGCCTACCCCGAAGCTTTCAGCGCTGGTTTCTCTTCCAGCTAAAGGATATCTCCCTTTAGGCTGAATCCGATGCGATAACTGGTGAACAAACACTTTATGTATAACATCTTCTCTAATAGGCGCTAAGAAAATCCTTGGTATGCTTATTTTTTCAAGCTCATCACCAGCTAAACTGAATATAGGGATCTTCTTCATTCACTACACCTCTAAGTAACTAAATGTAATCTCAACAGGCTGCTTCATCTCATGAGATACTGGTCTAACTGTATGCCTCATCTTTATTAGCCGCTTAGCCGGACCTGGTACAGAGCCTTTAATTATCAAGAAGGGACTTTTTATAACACCATATCTCCTGAACTCGAGTGGTTTATCGAAATCATCTGGGTTCTTTATATCCAGTATCTTTAGTTTATAGAATGTTCTTCTGTGAAATCCCATTTGGCCAAACATGGGTACAGTATACATGGTTGCACTCGGTTTCCATGGACCTAAAGCACCCGGCTTTCTCTTGGTTTTTCGTGCTTTATGACTAAGTATCTTTATCCCAAATCTTTTTACTGGTCCTTGAAATCCCTTTCCTTTTGTTACAGCCACCACATCTATATAATCGCCGGGCTTAAAAACATCAGTTATATTTAATTCTGAACCAAGTCTTTCCTTAGCGAATCGCCATTTATCTTCTATCGAGCTATTTCCTCCTAACTCTATCTCGAATATCTCGGGTGTCTTTTTATGTATACCGGCCTTATGGGGCTGCATTGACACCAATAGCCTAATAGCATTAATCTGATCAAGTCGAGACTCTAGAAAATCTATTTTTTTACCATTTCCACCTTTTAATGTGACTATTCTCCTTCTAATAAAATCTGGAACCTCAGGAGAGATGATTGTTTCTACACTTCTCAATGAGTTTTTAACTTTATCTATTGCATACCCTACTACACCCAGAACATATAGCGGAGGGACCTCGATTATGGTTGCAGCCGAATATATTTCTTTGCCAAAGGTAGGCGATCTCTTATAATTATCAACATAAAATACCCCTGTCATCCCCGCCTTATATCCTGCAAATCCGAGTGGAATTACACCGGGTAAATCAAGCTTAGGCCAATATTTTATAGTAGGTACTAGACTTTTCGCTCTTTTACGTGGAGCGAATGCTAATGAACCTCTCTTCGGCGCTGAACGCTTCCGTGCCCCCATCTCTTGTACACCACTCTATCTTCATCTTCATAGAAATAATTATAGGTAATATATAACTGTTCATTCAATAGTATAGGTTAATCATAAACCTATAAAAGTATGAATATTAAATACCTAAAGGTTGAGCACCAAATTTTAATGATTATTAAACTTAGGATTCATCATTATATTATCAATGTATCTTGTGGGGGCTGCTCATGCATATTGATCTAATAATCCCTTCTTCATTTACTAGTAATTTATCTTCTTTAGTCCAGAAAACACTGGCGATTGCTATGGTAGCTAGAGCGGCCTCCATATATGGTGTTGACAATATCTATATTTATCCAGATCCATTGGTTCGTGACCCTAATTCCCGTAGGATTATAGTTAAGATACTAAGATATATGAGTATGGCTCCTTATCTTCGACGCAAGTTCTTCAGATTGGATAGAGATTTAGAGTATGTCGGAATGTTGCCTCCTCTGAGAACTCCACTACATAAAGAGAAGCTGCCTCTCCATAAACTAAGCCTACCAGAATATCGAGAAGGGATCGTGATAAGTTCGAGGCGAAACAAATCTATTATCGATGTCGGCCTGGATAAGGATGTTGTAGTTAACACCAAATTACAGAAAGGTACAAATGTAATCGTAAAGATAACAAAGATATCAGCTAATTATATGCATGGTGTTATAGTTGAACGGGAAGATGTTCCAATATACACCGGATATAGAGTTGTCAACGTAAAAACAAAATTACCTACGTTATTAGGCGAATATGAAGGAGAATTGATACTCACTTCAAGAAAAGGAAAGCCCATTTATGACATGGTAGATGATATAAAAAATGTCTCGGCTGAACGTTTGGCGATAGTATTTGGAGGTCCATCATATGGCCTATTTGAAATCTTAGAATATTATGAAGCGTCACCCTACAGTTTTACAAATAAAGTTATAAATTTTGTTCCCAACCAAATGGTTGCGACGATACGAATGGAAGAAGCCGTGATTATAAGCCTCTCAATTACTTCTTATATATTAAACTTGTAACGCCCTACGATATATAACATCTATAAATAAATGCCTTATCTCTCCATTGCTTCTTTAATTATGTCTACAGCGGTACTTGTACCTATACGTTCAGCACCTGCGTTCACAAGCTCAATAACTTGATCCAGAGTTCTTATACCACCGGCAGCCTTGATCTTAATATCCCCCGCTAATAACTTCTTAATTAGTTTAACATCATCTACACTTGTGCCCCTAGGAGCATAACCAGTGGATGTCTTTATGAAATCTGGTTTAGTATAATTAATTATCTTAACAGCGATCTTTAGTTCTTCTACATCTAAATATGGAACATCCACTATAATCTTAATAACCACATCGGGATATTGGGTTCTAAAATACTTAACAACCTTTTCTACATCTTCTTGAAATAAGTCATATCTTTTACTTCTGAGGAAACCTATATTACTTACTATATCTAACTCCTCAGCACCATTTTCAATAGCACGGCTACCCTCAAATATCTTAACATCAGTACCAGTTGCTCCCAAGGGAAACCCAACTACACTTATTAATTTAAATTTATCTCTTCCCCTCAATTCGTTAGCTAGGGGTATATAAGCGGGGTTTATACATACACCATAGAAGCCGTACTTCCGTGCTTCATCTATCAGAGTAACAATATCGGTAAATGTCGCAGTAGGCTTTAAATTGGTATGGTCAATTAATTTCGCTAACTCTGGTAGTTGCTTAAACATGTTGATTCCACCAAAAATAATGTATGATACAACAATTACATCTATAACAGTATATAATAAATCTCTATTTATCGGCTGAAGATTATTAGTGGTAAAGCGATGTTTCTAATAAACCCCTATCTCGTGCAAGTTTATCAGCTAATGCAAAGAACCCGATGCCTATGATAACATATACGAGCGTCTTAATGACCAATATAATAGTTGTATTTACCGGATCTATCGGGTATGCCGGGTTAATAGAAAATCTCGCTAACTCCATCCAATCCATCATCGGCAATGCATACGCAGCTGGCTGCAGCCATTCTGGTAACGAGGTTATGGGGAATAATACATTACCCAAAAGAAATAGCAGTCCCCCGAAAGCCTCTGATATCAAGGGTCCAAATTCAGATGAAAATAGGCTCGATCCAGACATAACTATAGATAGAAAAGCGCTCCATACAAAACCAATTAGAAAAATAAATATTAATAAGGGCACATTTGGCTTCAGCAATAAAGGGTTATATCCCACAAGCGGTAAACCTATAAGCAATACAACTATAGATAAGCCTATACCTATAATATAGTATACTATACTCCTAGCTAGAAGGTAATCTCTGAGTTTAGGAAATGAAATATATGTATATTTCAAGATGTTATAATGTTCCCTTTCCTCATGGATTATCCATACAACGCCATATATCCCATTTCCAATGAAGTTATAAAATGCGATTCCTGTAATTAAGTAGAAAGCCCGTTGTGGGTCCACTAAGCCGCTGGTGACAGCAAAAGCTATATAAATATATGCATACAATAGCAGACCAAATATTGGCCTAACCATTAGATAGGCAATAAATATATGAGGCTTAGTCCAGTTGCTTAATTCTTGCCACGAGAACCACATAATTGCATATATTTTCCTAAGATAATTCTCTACATCCATCTTAAGATCAGCCTCCCTTCTTTCTTTGCTTTATTCTCCATGTACTCAAGGGCCCATAATCCGATTCTAAGAAGAATTATAGCCATAACAACAAGTAATATCATATGGACTGCTAATGATCCAAATGTTTCGCCATATATAAGGCTCCGCCTTATACCATCTAACCCTATGGCCAAAGGAAACGCTGATGCGACAACTTGTAATGCTATGGGAAAAACACTTAAAGGATAATACATCCCGGAGATAAACATTATGGGCTCGCTTAATAATTCGCTGGCCCTCCATCCAGATCTTGAATACATAAGATATATGCTTGCCAAAGATAGACCTAGGCTATATAATGCAGCCATAGCTAAGAAGAATATTATAATTGCCACAGGCAAGGTGGCTGGATTGAATGAAGCCTCGAAAATATATACCCCTATGATAATCACAGAAGCAGCTCTAACCGCCGTATTAAACATTCCACCTAACGCCATACCTAATAATAATCCATATAATGGCGCCCCAGATGCAAGAAGCACCTCTAAATTTCCCTTTTCCTTTTCCCAATATAGTGTGCTACCCATACCCCATAAGACATTAAACCAGAAGCTCATCATAGCGCCTCCTAAGATAACAAACCCTATAAATTCCGAGGGTGCATTCATACTCCTATATGTATAGACTACAGACGCGATCATTAATAGGGGTAAGATTACCTCCCAAAGTAGCCAACTTATTTCTCTATTACCCCCCTTAATTCTAACATAACTCCTACCCAACGCCGCTTTGAACCCTCTATAAATATACTGTCTAGTATTCACTTAAACCAACTCCTACGAGTTTTAAGAAGACATCCTCAAGGGTCGGTTCAACCTTACTGATACTGATTATCCTGCCATTCAACTTCTCAATATATCTAATTATATGTGATACATCGCTCGTGTCCATCACCAATCTAATAGACAAAACATTTGAATAGGCATCATAAGAGGTAGATAACCCCACTATACCCGCCTCTTCCTTTTTTAAGCCCCCCATATCTTCTTCAGATATATTTTTTACTTCTATTTTATAGATAACCTCTTTTGAGACTCTATGTTTAAGTTCAGTGGGTGATCCAGTCGCGATTATCCTACCTTCATGTATAATGGATATTAAATCACATAATTCCTCCGCCTCCGCCATGTAATGAGTTGTTAAAAGAATAGTTTTATTTTGATTCTGATGTACCCAGGCCTTAATTATTTTTCTTATCGCTCTAGCTGCACCAACATCTAATCCTAATGTCGGTTCATCTAGAAATAGTATATCTGGATCATTAAGTAAGCCCCGGGCCAAACTATATTTCTGGGCCATGCCGGTTGATATGCGATTTAAGCGTACGTTAAGAAAATCTTTCATATCTAATAATTCAGCTAATTGTTCAATTTTTTCCCATCCTTCTCGGATGCCTAACCCATATAGTTGACTATAGAACCATAAATTTTCTTTAACAGTTAATATTCCATACCCTGCCCTCTCACCGCCGCTAACTAGATTTATAACACTTCTCACTTTATCCGGCTCTCTAACCACATCATATCCGCCAACATAAGCAAAACCGCTAGACGGCAACAACAATGTGGCCAAGATACGTATAAGTGTAGTTTTACCAGCACCATTAGGACCTAGTAAACCATATATAATGCCCTCGGGAACCTCTATATTTACATTGTCCAATGCCCTAATTTTCTCTCCTCCTCTCTCAAAAATGCGTGTTAATTCACGTGTGAATATCGCCGTCTCTTTTTCCATGGAAATCACTTCTTAAAGTCTTTACTAAAGTAGATAGTTTTGTTTTTGACTTATATATAGATAAAAACTAAGGAAATAATCGAGCTCAGATTACAGCAGTATAATATAAACATAGTGGATATATGGTTGAATATCTGGTTATCTAGTGATGCTGCTTATCAATGGGAGTCCAACAATATTAGCCATATTATTTGAATCCATTTAGAAAAGCTTTTACATTTTTACCTAATACCTTATGATTATAGCCTCCCTCCAACACTGCGAACCTTCTATTATATCCTCGATCAATAGAAAAGTCTCTCAGTATCCTGCCTAACTCAAGATAATCATTAGTGCTAAGGGACCCTCCCCAATCCTCAACATGTCTATCAAAACCCGCTGAGACAGCTAGCAAGTCAATATTTCTCCAGCTATCTAAATAGTCAGATAAAGCTCTAAGTTGTTCCTCTCGAGTTAAATTTGGTATATGAAAATAAGTGACCTCCGTTGATTCCTTAAAAATATTATGGGTCCCATCTCCATAATGCAAATCGAAATCAATTATAAGTACTTTATCGACATTACTACTCATCCGTATCCTCTGAACTGCAATAGCAATATTATTAAAGTAACAGAATCCCCAAGATGAATTTGGGCTTGCATGATGACCCGGCGGACGTATCAATGCAAATGAGGGTTCATTCATCAAGGAGTACTCGGCCGCCTTTATAGCACCGCCAGCGGCTAGAGACGATATATAATATAATCCTATTCTTTCAACCCACGCAATATGCTTTTCAGTATGAACAAGAAGAATATCTGTTTTAGACGCTGGAACAGCCTGAATAATCGGATAAGATTTACCTACTTCTTCATATATTGCCTCCATCCTCCCAGCTTCTGCAGCTGGATCGCCCGAGTAAACGTCTTCATAATCATGGTGATATATTACATACATCTTCTCTCCATAATAATATAAATAATACCGACTATTTTTCTCCTAAATGGGTTGAGGTTTTTTATGAATTCAAAACTTCATTTTAGAGCTGTCTCACAAGATGATGCTAAATGGATCGCTGAAGGAGTTAATGACCCTGGTGTTGCTAGGTATTTATTAAATATCTATCCAAATACTGAACATGAAATAAGGGAAGAAATTAAGTCAGATATTAGGAAAGATGACATTAAGATACTGGTAGGCGAGATAGACGGTAATGGAGTTGGAGTAGCTAGTTTGCACTTAGAGAAAGGTAGATGCAGACATAATGGTTGGATAGGTATATGGATTAAACGGGACTACTGGGGGAAAGGATATGGGAAGACTTTTATGGGGAAGATAATAGATATAGGTAAGGCACATGGACTAAAGCGATTGATGTTAGGAGTTTTTGAACCAAATAAAAGAGCAATTAAGTTATACAGAAAATATGGCTTTAAAGAGGAGGCTTATATCGATAATGCGGTGTTTATAGACGGAGAGTACGTTGCGTCAATAGTAATGGCACTTTTTCTAGAACCCATAAGGTCTTCTAAGCCATCTATAAAAAAAGCCTCCGAGACGGCGGTCAAACTAAATGTTCGCTATTTAAAAGATGAAGATCTGGATGAAATTAATAGACTTCAAAATTGCGAAGAGTCAACTAAAAACACAAAGCTAATACCCCCCATACCCAAAGAAGTTACTAAAAAATGGTATGAGGAGATAGATTCGGGAAAAGGTGTATACTGTAATGCTGCGTTCAAAGATGACACTTTACTTGGCTATATAAGATTCGTCAGGGGGCCTCCGCCCTATACCAGCATATGGATAGATGAATTACTTGTTGACGTCAACGAGTCGCCAATATTTACTGCAGAGAAACTGGTTGAATCAGTATTGTTATTTAGAGATAGATATAATTATAGAAGTGTTATGATTAGTATTCCTGAAAATAGCTATGCTAACCATATATTAAAGAGACTTGGGTTCAGAAGTGTAGGTAAATATAAAGGATACTATAGAGTAGATGATGAATATATAGATAGTATGGTTTACGTATATCCATAAAATTGGATAACAAGCATAAAGTTCATTTAATTTTTATTCTATATCGATATCCATAATAATCTTAATTTCGTCTGGTGAAATTTTCTTCAATCTAAATCCCATATCCTTGGCTAATGCAAGCATCTTCCTATTTTCTTGGAGTACAATTCCATATATTCTTTTAAGTCTCTTATCTCTAGCGGCCTCTATAATCATATCAGTCAATTTTCTACCCAATCCTTTTCCCTGAAAATCGTCTGCAACTAACAACGCAAATTCGCCTTCATCCCCTCCAGGCTCAACTATTAATCTTGCTATACCAACCATCCTCTTCGAACCATTAGTATCTATATACTCTGCTATAATAGCCATTTCTCTATCATAATCAATATTACAATGTCTAACCAGCATTTCATGAGTGATATCCCTTAATAGATTAAAAAACCTAAATCTAAGAGAATCACTGGATAAACTTTCTATCAATTTCTTTTCTAAAGGCTCATCTTCAGGTCTTATGGGTCTTAAAAGAACCTGCTTGCCATCCTTTAATCTCCAAGGCTGAACATATCGTGTTGGATAAGGAGATATTATCAGGTGGGGATATTCCTTATAATTACCTGATTCTTTATCTCTATCTAAGATTATCCGTCCGTCAATAGCTATCGAGTCATCTTTATAAACAGCAAGTGGATCTATATGCAACTCAGCTATTTCAGGGAAATCTATAACCAAATTTGATACCTTAACAAGTACCTCTTCGAGTATCCTGAGGTTTACCGGTGGTTTTTTACCAAATCCTCGCTGCAACATCCCATATATCTTAGTTTTTTCCATGAGTCTTCTAGCTAACACTTGATTTAAAGGAGGTAGCCCCACACCAACATCCTTAAAGAACTTTCCCTCATCCCCTCCCATTCCGAACATTATTACCGCTCCAAATATAGGGTCCTTTTTACAGCTGATGATAATCTCATAATCAAAGTTTGTTATCATTTTCTGCACAGATATGCCATCTATATGTATATCTGGCATATAACTCTTTACATTTTCAATTATAGTATTGTATGCTTTTCGGACTTGATCAGCAGATTGAACATTTAATATAACACCACCTATATCAGACCTATGTATATCTATAAGATCCTGAGATACAATCTTCAGCACAACCGGGTATCCAATTTCAGTAGCGACAATAGCAGCCTCTTCAGGATTTCTGGTTAAATGAGGCTTAACCACGGAAATTCCATATACACTAAAGAACCTTTTAGCCTCTTCTTCCATAAGAATATTTCTACCTTCACTGAGTACCTTCTTAATAAGAATCTTTAGATGAGTTTTGGGGGGAGCATGATCTATACCTAGTTCCTCCGGCGTTTCATATAGCGCCTTCAAACTATGGCCATATTGATACATATACATATATGTCTTGACAGCGGTCTCTGGAAACTTATACACAGGTACATTTTCCTTTAGCAACAATTCTCTGGCCCTCTCAATATCCACACCACCAGGTAATACGGCAATAATAGGCTTCTTAGTCTTCTTAGAATGTTTCTTTATTATGTTTGCTATATCCAATGGCGTAACAACTCCGTGGGGGGTGCATACAACAATCAATCCATCTACATTCTTATCTTCTAAAACAACTTCTATTGATTTATCGAAGCGTTGTATATCAGCATCATCCATTATATCAATAGGATTCGCTTTACTCCAATGCGAAGGCAGTATCTCATCTAAACGATCAATAGTTTCTTGAGATAGCTTAGCAGGTCTACCTCCTCTATCAAGCAGTGTATCAACAACTAGAACACCTACACCTCCTGAATTTGTTATTATGGCTAAGTTAGGCCCTTCAGGTAAAGCCGCTCCCTTAAGTATAGTTGCACAATTAAATAGATCTTCTATCTCCTCCACTCTAACGACCCCGGCCCTATCAAAGACAGCATCATAGATCAAGTCGTCACCTATCTTCGCGCCTACGTGAGATGAAGCGACGATGGCACTCTCAGGATGCTTCCCTGTTTTTAGGACAATAATAGGTTTTGTCCTAGCAAATCCCCTAGCAGCACTCATGAATTTTCTGGCATCCTGAATAGACTCCATATAAATAATAATGCTTGAAGTTTCAGGGTCTACTCCAAAAAATTCAATTAAATCACCAAATGAGATATCAGACATAGAACCTAGAGACACAAATGCGCTGAATCCTATATCTTCTTCAATAGCCCACTCAAGTATGGCGGCCCCTAAGGCTCCACTTTGAGATAGGAAGGCAATACTACCAGGCTTAGGTGTCTTACGGAAAAAGGTACAGTTAAAATTTGTCGAAGGCCTAATTATCCCCATACAATTAGGCCCCAATATCTTAATACCATATTTTCTAGCAATGCGGATTAGCTCTTCCTCCCTTTTCTTACCCTCTTCACCTATCTCTCTGAATCCTGCTGATACAATAACAGCGCCTTTTATGCCGGCTGATCCGCATTCTTCTAGAATATTAGCTACTATAGGAGCCGGTACAGCGATAACGGCTAATTCAATATTATCAGGTATTTCTCTTATACTCTTATAACATTTTACACCTAACACCTTGTCTCTATTAGGGTTTACCGGATATATTTTTCTTTTCTTTTCTCCTGATAAGAGGTTTTCCATTATATATCGGCCGACAGATACTTCTCTCTCGGTGGCCCCTATCAATGCTACATTTTTAGGCTCAAAAAAGACTTTAAGGTCTCTCATGTACAAAAATATTAATGGCTATACGGTCTTAATAATAGTATTATCCCATATTTATATCAATTACATATTTTTGGAGACCCGATTTTTGAGAAGAATATATATATTTTAAGTGGAAAAGGTTAGTCTTTTTCGATAAAAATACTAATAAATCTTAATCTATCGCTATATTCAATATTTATAAATTTGGTGGCGTTTATGAGTGAAAAAGAAGAGGCTGTATTGAATGCACTTAAAAATGCCGGTAAACCTCTTAGACCAGGCGATGTGGCTAAGATAACTGGAATAGACAAGAAAGAGGTCTCTAAGATAATCAGTAGTCTCAAAAAACAGGGAAAAGTAATTTCGCCTAAACGATGTTTCTATGCACCAGCTTAGCCCTCTCTAATCTTTTTATCAAGAATCACAATAAAATATATCTCAGAGTTGCTTTTCCTAATTTGGTTGATTAGAATATAGGGGATAATATGTCTAATAATAAAGATTGGAGAAGCATAATTGACGAGATTTCAAAAAATTATAAATCGACTCTGAGAGAAGGAGATTATATGAAGATTAGTGCGCTAAAAGATAGTCTTGAAATATTATTAGACGAGGCTATAAAAGAAGATGTAGAGAAAGACATCTTATGGAAGCTTGAGGATATATTGATAGAAGTAAAAATAACTATGGAAAAGCGTTTTGGACGGTGTCCGTCACACTGAATACCGAGTAAAAACTAGATTTTTATACCATTCATATAAATTCGACATGAAAGATGCAATGGTCATTTAAAGTACCACAACACTCAACTTCTCTTACCCGCATAGATAGGTTAAGTTTCTCACTTAATATGGCCTCAAGGAATCCTTCTTTAAAACTGCATAAAGGTATATCAACCCCGTATTTTTTACCGAGACAGTCGACACAGTCCCATACCTCAATCACCATCGGATCTGTCGATGTAAATTCTAGCTTTCCATATCCATGTTCTGACCATATATCAGATAGCTCTTTCACTAAGGTATTTAATTCTGATGACTCAATTAATTTTGCTGCTGCCTTTCCTAATTCATAACCTAATTTTCTCATAACATCTACTTCTTTGCTAGGCTCAAGTCCAACGTATTCTTTAGAGGCTTTCATCGCTAACTTTATTGCTTGGAAGAAAAGCTGATCACTCATTAAGAATATTTAGCATATTATTTCCTTTATTTTTTTATAATTATATGACGCCTTATCTATGTATCGGCTTGACATTCGAATAATTTTATACCTATGTTACTATAATGATAAATATTAGAATGAAGTGTAGGTTTAAGATCCCTAAGCCGCTATATAAAAAGGGTATAGGGCTTATCTATGAATGTACCGAGGTAGACGCCGAATTCGAGGATATATCAGATCTAGAGGAACTAGCTAAAGAAGTTGTAAATAAATTGAGTGAAAAACTAAGATTCTCTGTTAAAGATATAGTTTTTATTGATAATGAGGATATAGGGTCAAATTATATATTATATAGGTTCCGGGTATGGAGCAACCTGATATCAGACTTAGCCTGCAGTATAAGAATAGTTACATATAATGATACTGTAAAGATGATTATATCTACAATTAACAATAAGCTACTAGAGAAACTACCTGAAGATGTGGTGAATAGCTTAGTTAAGGAGGCAAAAGAGAAGGTATCTATTCAAAAAATAAATATAAAAAAGCAGATTAAATTGCCAAAAGGCCAGAGAGTTATCCCTAGATTTATAATATATCGGATATTAGGGCAACCAAAGATAGATATTGATTCTTGGCGTTTAACTATCACCGGGTTCGTTGAGAACCCATTGGAACTTTCGTATAAAGAAATACTTCATTTCCCTCTTAAAAAATATAAGAGTGATTTTCACTGTGTAACTGGATGGACCGTAAGGAACGTTACATGGGAAGGATTACCTTTAAGGCATCTCGCTGAGAAGGCGGGGGTTAAAAAAGGAGTTAATTGGGTATATATAGAGTCACTTGATGGATATACAACTTCAGTATATTATGATGACTTTATAGATGAAAAGGCATTACTAGTCATAAAGATAAACGGAAAAGAATTATCTCTAGAACAAGGTTATCCAGCTAGAATATTCATTCCTCATCTATATGGATGGAAGGGGGCAAAATGGGTATCAAAGATAACTTTCCTCGATAAATATCGCGACGGGTATTGGGAGGCACTAGGATACCATGAGAGGGGTAATGTCTGGCTTGAAGAGCGCTTTAAAAGTAAAAACTAGAGTCTACAATCTAATTTTAATGTAAATAATAATATTTTTTATTCATTATCAGAAATATTTTTTATATTTATATTATAATATCGATATTATGATTTAACTACCAAATATATTTATAAAACTTATATTCGCTATTAACAAATAAATAATTGTAACAAATCCTGTTCCCGATTGAGATATCTTGTATTTTGGGTGTGAATTATGAGGAAGGGAGGACAAGCTAGGGTAACCTATATAGCGTTATTGATCATAGGACTATTGATAGGCGGCGTGATAGGGTATTTCCTAGCGCCACCTAAGGCGCCTCCCGAAATACAGGACATATTAGATGAAAATGAGCAACTTAAACAACAAGTGGCTCAGTTGCTTGAGAAGATAGGTCAGCAAGAAATAACAGTTACTATATGGACAATAGGCCCAGACCCACCATCTGAATATAGATATAAGAACTTCGAGATTGCAGCAGATATGCTTAATTCATGGCTAGCTATGATGGGGTCAAATGTCACCATTAAAGTTACCGGAGAGTTCTATGTACGACCAGTAGAATGGGGAGAGTATAAAAACAACTTCTATCTGGCCTATCAAGCTGGAGAGGCGCCTGATATCTACCTAACTGGGCATGAAGATATAGGATTCCTAGCAGCAAATGAATATATAATCCCATTGGACGACTATATAGACATGTTCTGGGATGAAGTATACTATGATATAATCCCCACACTATGGGACGCAGTTACATATAAAGGGCAGATATGGGCAATACCACAAGATACAGAGGCAAGGCCAATGTACTTTAGGAAAGATGTGCTAAGACAATTAGGCTGGACAGAGGATCAGATAAATGCATTGCCACAGAAAATCCAGAGTGGCGAGTTCACACTAGACGATCTATTACAGTTGGCTAAAGAAGCTGTTGATGCAGGGCTTGTCGACAGAGGAATCCTACATAGGGTCAAAGAGGGATATGATTACTTCCAGTTCTATTTAGCATATGGAGGAAAGCTGTGGAACCCAGAGACAGGAAAAATGGTCTTTTCCCAAGAAGCTTGGCAGAAAACTCTACAATGGTTCTATGACGCTGTATGGACCTACGGAGTAATACATCCCAATCAATTTAGTGGAGATTGGGATAACGACTTCCACGGTCCATTTACACAAGGAGACGCACTTTTCCTATCTGGAGGTACATGGCACAAAGGTGAGTGGATCCAGAAAGGCCTTCTTACCGAAGACTCCTTCAAGGAAAACATAGGTTTTGCTCTACATCCGGCGGGCGAACCAGGTTTACAGCCTGTAACGCTGAGCCATCCATTAGTATATACAATAACTAAGCAAGCCGTAGAACGTGGAGTTGCCGATGTAGCGTTTGTATTGATAACACTAGTTACAGATCCGCACCTAAATTCATATCACGCTGTCCAGAGTGCGCATCTGGCGATACTAAATAGCCAGATCTATGACGCCAGGTATACTGAGGACTGGTTCCTAAAAGACGTAGCATATATGTTAGAGTACACTACTTTCATACCTAATCATCCAAAGTGGGGAGACTATAGTAGAATAGTCTTCAATATCCTGCGAGCTGTAGAGAGTGGGGATCTCGGTCCAACAGAAGCCTACCAGATACTATATGACGAGATAACGACTACAATTGGAGACGATATAGAAGTAGTACCCTAACCCTTTTTTTATAAGGAGTTAACACGGGGGTTATAATGGCCAGAAATATACTTAAAAAGCTAAGAAAGGGATATCTACTTATATTCTTGATACCTAGTTTAACAATTATAACGGTTTTTTTCCTATTCCCCGTAATATTAACATTCTTGATTGGTTTAACAAGTATGGATTATACATTTAGGTGGGATTGGATAGGTTTAGGAAATTACATATATATACTTAAGGATAGATGGGCCGCTAAAATACTCAGCAATACACTATTTTATGTATTTACAACACTAATCTTCTTCAATGTAGGGTTAGCATTATTAGTCTCGATAATGACGGTTCATATAAATGAAAGAGTAGGATCTGCATTCCGAACTCTCTGGTTACTACCACGAATAACACCATCAACAGTATACGCACTACTTTGGTTATGGGCAAGCCGGGGCGAAGAAACTGCACTCTTCAACTGGGTTTTATCGAGTATAGGCATTCAATCGGTAGACTGGAGGCTGACACAGCCTTGGCTACTCGTAATATTAGTTAACGGTTTTATCGGAGTCAGCTTTGGAATGATAATATTTACAGCCGCGCTGAAAAGTATCCCGGAGGACTATATAAGAGCAGCAAGCGTGGACGGCGCTTCAACATTACAGATCATTAGACATGTAGAATTACCACTCATAAGATGGCCAATTATGTTCGTAACAGCATACCAAACATTATCGCTATTAACAAGCTACGAATATATTCTTCTTGTAACTGACGGTGGACCGGGTCTATTTACCACTGAAGTGTGGGCATTATATTCATATCACCTTGCATTTGTTCAATACGGTGGAATAGTAAAATTTGGGTATGGCGCCGCACTGGCAACCATATTGGTAATCATAGGACTAATTATGTCTATAATATACTGGAAGGTTTTCCGATTTAAAGAGCTTATGTTAGAGCCTAAGATAGAGGTGTAAAAGAAGTGTCTACCTCCAAAGCTATAAAACTAATCAAGAGCTCGGTTACATACATAATACTAGCAGTATTTACGCTTCCAATAATTCTATTATACGCCTTACTATTCCTTAATAGTATTAGCAATGGTTTAGTGGGCCTCATACCAAAAGGCATCACACTTGATCACTGGTTTTTCTTAAGCGATGGAAATATAAGGGTCCCAGGAACCACAACTCAATTTTATCCTAACCTCTACCTAGTAGGATTCAATACATTTCTACTCGCCGTACTCATTGCATTCCTAGAAGTAATTTTCTCATCTCTTGCTGGTTACGCATTATCACGATATAAATTCAAAGGAAGGGAAAACATACTCACATTAACATTAATATTACACGCATTTCCTGGAATAACACTATTGATAGCCCTATTTTACGTTTTGAATGCCTTAGGCCTCTACAATACATTAATTGGAGTCATAATAGTCAAAGTGGCGTTGGATATGCCACTTGGTATATGGATCATGAAAGGATTCTTCGACGGTATACCCTGGGATATCGAGATGTCGGCATTAGTAGATGGTTGTAGTAGGCTACAAGCCTGGTGGAAGGTTATAATGCCTAATGTAAGAAATGGAATAATGGCCGTTATAATATTCGGTTTTCTATCAGGATGGGGAGAATTCATATATGTACTGACATTTATAGCGTCTCAGAAATACTGGACATTTAGTATGCTAGTTTATGCCCTTACAACGGGAGAATACTCTTATATAAATCCTGGTGTAACAGCTACAGTCGCTATCATATATATGATACCAGTCGTGATATTCTTCCTATTCGCACAGCAATACCTATTAAGAATACAAATAGCAGGAAAAAGTACAGCATAAAACTAGGTTAGAAGTACGCTTCACCCGATTTACCATCAAACAAATGTATCCTTTTCTTCACAAATGTAAACCTTATTTTATCGCCCTCATCGACATCAAAGCCTACAGGTACCAATGCCCTCAAGATTATACCGCCAGCATTTATATGAACAATTTTATCCCTTCCAAGGGGTTCTATAATAAAGACATCCCCCTCATATTCCCCTTCACCCACAATAATATCTTCGGGTCTAACTCCAAGTATAGCCCTTCCCTCGGCGCCAACTTCTCTTAATACAGAACCTTGGGTACCTATGAATTTAATTGTTAATTCACCTAGATTAAGGAACGCGGCGCCATCTCCAAATACCAGGTCTCCATCAATCAAGTTCATAGGCAAACTTCCTATAAAACCTGCTACAAATGTATTGGCCGGTCTATTATAAAGCTCAACAGGAGTTGCATATTGTTGAAGTTTACCTAGATTTAAAACCGCGATTCGATCGGCCATAGTCATAGCCTCTATCTGATCATGCGTCACATATATGGTTGTAATGCCTAAATCTCTCTGCATCCTTTTTAACTCAGCCCTCATCTGAATCCTTAGTTTTGCATCTAAGTTTGATAGAGGTTCATCCATAAGAAATAGCTGGGGTTCCTTTACAAGCGCTCTTGCCAGAGCAACTCTCTGTTGCTGTCCACCGCTTAATTGTGAGGGCTTTCTATCAAGTAACTCTAGAATATTAAGTAGTTTAGCGGCTTCTCTAACCTTTCTATCAATCTCGGCTTTAGGCCGCTTTTTTAGTTTAAGAGGAAAGGCTATATTATCATACACCTTCATATGAGGATATAATGCATAACTCTGAAAGACCATTCCTATATTCCTATCCTTGGGAGGAACCTCATTAACGACTTGATCGTCAAAATAAATATATCCATTTGTCGGTCTATATATCCCTGCTATCATAAGTAGAGTCGTGGTTTTGCCACATCCGGAGGGCCCTAGGAAGGCCACAAATTCACCATCTTTAATGTCTAAATTTAGATTATCCACCGCCTTTACTCTACCGAAATGTTTCGATAAATCAACTAACCTTACATTTACCATATTCAACCCCTCGATAACAAATTTAGTTATATAGCCTTTCTGAGACGAAAAGATGTGTTCTCTTAACAAATTATCTAAATAATAATAGAATGGAGGAAAATATAAGAGATTAAATATAGATTCTAACATATTCAAAAAATATTTAAAATGAAGGAAAGTATCAACCGTTTATTATAATAGCAATAGATAAGATTTATATATTTCAAATGTATTAAAATTGATTATATACTCTATGAGGTAGGAGGAGATGTCCCGCCAATATCCATTACTGAATTAAAGAGCCTTGGTTTCGATAGACTACTTTCTAGAGCTCTCACTCCCTCCCAGCTATTCTTGTTGCACGTAATCGGACAAAACAATTTTAAGCATAAACAAGGTTCTGTAGGATACGATAATAGAAAATTTATAAGTCTAGAGAAAGAGGCCACAGGTGATATAGAAATTCTTAGCTCTCTAGGGTTAATTACAATAGATAACAAATATAATACCCCCGACATACGGCTAAGTAGACTGGGTCAATTAGTTTTTGAATTGCTAGATGAATCCAAGATATACCGTTCTATGTTCCAGCTTAAATCTAAGTTGCTCAAAGAAAAACTCGAAAATGTTCTATCAGAAATAGGTAATAAGCATTTAGCATCTTCTATAACATGTATAAACATTCTACTTGCTATCTTCGAGAGGATAACAAAGAGACATATTGATGGCAATAATGGCGATGAAGACGTAGTTATCCTAAGTAAGGGTCATGCGGCACCTGCACTATATGTGGTAATGAAGGAATATGGTTTACTGAGCCACAACTTGCTTAATATAGGTAAAATAGATTCACCTCTCCAAACCCATGTGACTGCTCCAAACCGCTATATTAAGGTATCAACGGGGTCACTTGGACAAGGTTTGTCAATAGCTAATGGCATTGCGTTAGCAGCAAAGATGGATAATCTCAATATAGATGTATATGTAGTGCTGGGTGATGGAGAATTAGATGAGGGACAGATATGGGAGGCTGCTTTGACATCAACGACTTACAAACTTGATAATATTATCGGAATAATCGATAGGAATAATATACAATTAAATGGCTATACAGAGCATATAAAGAGAAAAGAACCTTTGAAAAATAAGTGGATAGCCTTTGGATGGCATACAACCGAGCTATTTGATCCAGACCCTTATCTTCTACTTGAAACTATAGATGAAGTATCAGTGATAAAGGACAAGCCTAAAATGATCATAGTCAGGACTGAGAGTGAGTTAAAAAGGTAGGTTTACTATGACCAGAGTTGAGAGCTTTAGAAAGACGTTTGGAGAGGCTCTATTAGATATTGCACAAGGAAATAGAGATGTTGTTGTGCTTGATGCAGACCTTATGAAGTCAACGTATACCTATCTATTTGCTTCCGAATACCCTGATAGATTTATCCAAGTTGGTATAAGTGAACAGGACTTGATATGTACTGCTGCAGGGTTAGCTATAGCGGGGAAACTACCGATAGCTTCGTCTTATGCTATGTTCATAATGCGGGCATGGGAACAGATTAGGAATACCATAGCCAGAGACCGGCTAAATGTAAAGTTGGTGGGTACCCACGCTGGGTTATCGGATTATCTAGATGGGGCTTCTCATCAGTGTATAGAGGATATTTCCATAATGAGGGTTATTCCAAATATGGCTGTAACTGTACCTGCGGATTCTTATAGCTTAAAAACCCTTTTAGAGCAAGGTATAAATTATAACGGACCCTTCTATATGCGCATAGGCAGGGATTATGCTCCACGAGTTTATTCAGGAGACGAAAGACTTGAGTTTGGAAAGGTAAGTGTAGTGAGAGATGGCTGTGATATCTGTATAGCTTCTTGCGGAATAGGAACATATCTCTCTATGCTTGCAGTTGAGGAGTTAAAGAAATCGGGTATTGATGTAGCACTAATTGACTTGCATACGATTAAACCGTTGGATAAAGCTACTATAATAAAGATTGCAAAGAACACAGGTAGATTCGTTGTTGTAGAGGAACATAATGTAATAGGAGGCTTAGCAGCTTCATTAGCCGAAATATTATCAGAATATTATCCATGTATAATCAAGAGGGTGGGTATCAATGATGTTTTCGGGCGTTCCTCCAGAGATTATATATCGCTTTTAGAGTATTACGGTCTTACGACCCAGAATATTATAAAATCGGTAGGTGAAGTTATCAATGAAGTTTAAGTTAGTGAGTAGAGAATATAGAGATAAAACTATTATTGAGATAGGCGGTGTAAAAATAGGTGAAAAATTCATAGTGATAGCTGGACCGTGTTCCGTAGAAAACAGAGGACAAATATTGGAGACTGCAGAGATTGTTAAAAAGCAGGGAGCAGATATCCTCCGAGGAGGTACATACAAGCCTAGAACCTCACCCTATTCATTTCAAGGATTAGGTAAAAAGGGACTGGAACTGCTAAAAGAAGCCGGTGAAAAATATAAATTACCCATAGTTACGGAAGTATTAGACCCAAGACATGTAGACCTTGTCGCTGAGTATGCAGATATATTACAGATAGGAGCCCGTAATATGCAGAATTACCCATTACTTAAAGAGGTAGGAAAGATAAGCAAACCAGTAATCCTTAAAAGGGGGCTTGCATCAACAATCGAAGAATGGCTTCTTGCCGCTGAATATATTATCGTAGGCGGAAACGAGAATATCATTCTTTGTGAAAGAGGTATACGGACATTTGCCGATTTCACCAGGTTTACTCTAGACCTTTCAGCTATACCGGTTGTTAAAGAGTTAAGTCATCTGCCTATAATTGTTGATCCTTCTCATGCATCCGGTAAGAGAGAATATGTAAAACCTTTATCATTGGCGGCTATTGCGGTAGGTGCGGACGGTATTATGGTTGAGGTGCACCCGAATCCCGAGAATGCTCTTTCAGACGGCCCTCAATCACTCACCCCTATTCAGTTCGGGGAATTAATGGGTGAAATAAAGAGATGGATCTAACACTAAATATAAATCAAAATACCACAACAAGAATTCAGACAGGATGGGGGATACTAGGAAAATTAGGTGAGGAAATATCACGTATAAAACCCTATAAAATAGCGATTATTACAGATAAAATAGTGTCACGATTATGGCTAGATAAGGTGCTAGAACACATTAAAGGCGACGTAATTCTCAATATCCTTCCACCCGGCGAAAATTCGAAGGATATTAATGTTGCTATTAAAGTGTGGAATCATCTAATTGAGAATTCATTTACACGCAAATCATTAATTATAGGGTTGGGCGGGGGAACAGTATGTGACATATCGGGATATATCGCCGCGACTTTTATGCGTGGAGTGCCTTTAATGCTTATACCTACTACTCTTCTCGCTCAAGTGGATGCTTCTATAGGAGGCAAGAATGGCGTTAATCTACATGGGAAAAACTTGGTAGGCACTTTCTATCAACCTAAGTCTGTTATTATAGACCATAACTTTATATATACACTCGACAGGAAAGAGTTTCTCAATGGGATATCAGAAATAATAAAATATGGAATTATCTGGGACAAAGAGCTGTACAATTATTTAGCCCTTAACTCTAAAGGATTACTAGAACGAAATGAAGCTAGATTATCTTGGGTCATAGAGAAATCTATAAAAGCCAAAGCCCATGTTGTATCGATAGACCCATACGAAACAGGCTTAAGAAGAATATTAAATTTTGGACATACTATCGGGCATGCAATAGAGGTAGTTTCTAATTATTCGGTTAGTCATGGTGTAGCAGTTGCCATAGGAATGATTGTAGAAAGTTTAGTAGCTAAAGAGGAAGTGGGTTTTGATAAGGCAGATGATATCCGGAACCTAGTCAAATCATTCACATTACCGACTACGCTTAACATCACACCTAAGGAAATAATAAGTCTTCTATCAAGCGATAAAAAGGCCTGGTATGGAGATGTCATCATGATTCTACCTAAGGAAATAGGTAAAGCCCTGATAACCAGCGTTCCTATAGAAAAGGTTGAATTAGCACTTATGAGGGTAGTATCATGATATGCGTAAGCCTCAAAGGAAATTCTATCAAAGAAATTCTATCGAAGATAGAAACTCTATATCATGAAGACGTACTCATAGAGATACGTCTTGACTATATTAAAGATATACATAACATAAAACTAATTAGGCCTCATAGAAATAGATTAATACTGACATTTAGAGATAATAATCTTTCAATTGAAAAGAAATTAGATATATATCGGTTAATCCTTTCAATAGAACCAAAATTTATAGACGTAGATATACATGATGAGATAGTAAAATATGTTATCGAAAGTTCTAAGCAGCTAGACACGTTAGTAATATTATCATACCATAACTATGAAGAAACTCCTACATTATCTTTTATCAAAAGTATAGAGGCAAAAGCTGTATCGATGGGCGGCGACATTCTTAAGGTGGCTACATATGCAAACAAGTTATCCGACAACCTGATAATATTCGAATTCATAATTTCATCTACAATACCAGTAATAGCCTTTTGTATGGGTAAACTCGGTAAGATATCACGCATATTTTCCACAAAGTTTGGATCGATATTGACATATGCCTCAATATCTAAAGAAGATATAACCGGACCCGGTCAAATACCATACCCCAAATTAAAAGCCATATGGGGGATGATCGATGAAGACTAACATACCAAAAAATATCTACTGTCTAATAGGTAGAGATATCTCTAGGTCTCTGAGCCCCATTATTCATAACGTAGCCTTCAAAGAGCTGGGGATAAGCGCATACTATGTTACATTCGACATCGATAGGAAAGATGTAAAGAATATCTTTTGGGGTATCAAAGCTAGCGGCATAAAGGGTGGGAATATCACGATGCCTTATAAGACTTTATGCATCAAATATATGGATCTTATCGATATACATGCTGCAAGAATCGGCGCGGTAAATACATTTGTTAATGTAAATGGTGTGTTAAAGGGGTATAACACAGATGGTGTAGGGGCAAAACTCGCTCTCGAGAGATTCACAATTGTAGATGGAAAAAGGATCTTGATTCTTGGCGCTGGAGGCGCAGCGTCAGCGATTGCGTATACACTAGCCCCTGTAGTGTCCGAATTAACAATTCTCAACCGTAATGTTCAAAAAGCCCAGTCGATAGCCTCTAGGCTTATCAATAGTGGTCCCCAGATTAAAGTAGGAAAACTGAATCATGGAAATTTGAAATGGGAAATACGTGACTCTGACATACTTATCAACGCTACATCAGTTGGCTTTAAAAGTGATATTAGCCCCATCCCTAAAGAATTGTTGACATCTTCATTAACCGTTTTTGATATAGTATACACTCCTATCAAAACAAGATTATTGCGAGATGCAGAGTCACTTGGATGCTTAACCATAGATGGTCTCTGGATGTTAATCTATCAAGGAGCCGAAGCCTTTAGACTATGGACCTATAAATATCCTCCTATCGAAGTTATGCGTAAAGCAGCTTTGGAGGCGATTGATGATGAAGGGTAGAGGAGTCTCATATGGTGCGGTAACGGTAGTAAATGCACTGGCAATTGGCTTCGGAGCAGCGATAGGAATAAATCTACCTGTAAAAGTGGAAGTAAAACTTACCTCAGAACCTATTTTAGATTTACGTATCACCGTAAGAAGCTCCCCGATAAATAGCGACGATAGACTGGCTAAGGCGGTACTAGAAGTCATTAGAGACAGATATAAGTTTCAAGGAGGAGCCGTAATATCTATAGATTCAATGATACCTCCTGCAAAAGGTCTTAAAAGCAGTAGTGCTGTGGCCAACGCTTTAGTCCTAGCTTTCTTAAACGCCCTTAATATTAGGCTGGCTCCGCAAGCGGTGATTAAATTGGGTGTTGAAGCCGCATTTAAGGCTGGGGTAACATTGACGGGAGCATATGATGATGCTACGGCTTCGCTTCTAGGCGGCCTATGTATCACAGATAATAATAAGATGAAGCTAATAAAACGAAATATACTTGACAGCTTTTATGTAGCTATACTTATACCTAGAGAATCAGTTGAAACCCGGGTTCTAAAATATATGGATTTCTCTATCATAAAACCCATAGTTAAACAGGCTATGGAGTTGGTGTTAGAAGGTAAGTGGATGGAGGCCATGATCTTAAACGGAATGATATACTCAAATTACCTTGGATACGGAACAAAGCCCATTACAGATGCACTCATCAATGGAGCTATTGCGGCAGGGTTATCAGGAAAAGGACCATCATTTTTTGCTCTGGCCAAAGACTTAGAGACTGCCCAAGATATATGGTCGGAATACGGTGAAGAGGTAATTATTACGAGAACCAGGTGAATATGATGAAGCTAGCTATATATCCATCGGTTTTAGAGGGTGTGATAAGCGCTCCTCCATCAAAGAGTGCGACTCACCGTGTCTTATTCCTAGGGTTATTATCGCATGGAGAAACGAGACTTAATTGTCCCTTAGTCTCAAGAGATACTAAAGCTTCAATGCGGGTAATAAAGGCTTTTGGTGCTAAGGCTAACTGGAATAGGATACGTAGTTCAGGTATTCCAACTGAGCCTAACAATATTTTATATTGTTCTCGGTCTGCTACGACAATGCGTTTTGCAACGGCGATAGCATCTCTTATAGATGGCTTAACTATATTGACTGGAGATAGACAGCTTAGAAACCGTCCTATGAGGCCTATCATAAAATCTCTACGCGACTTGGGTGCTATCATATACTCAAAATCAGGTTATCCCCCTATAGTTGTTTTAGGAGGAAAACGGGCAAATACCAATATGGTTATGGTTGACTGCAGCATGTCTTCACAATTTCTGTCGGCATTACTGTTGATATCTCCATTTATAGGAGTTGATATTGTGGCAAAAGGAATATGCAGATCTAGACCGTATATCGACTTAACAATCAGTCTAATGGAAAAATTCGGCGTGAAAGTAGAGCGGGATGGCTATAGGATTTTCAGTGTAGGGAAAGCAGAATATTCAGCTAGAGATATAAATATTCCTGGTGATTACACACTAGCTTCTTCATTTCTTGTAGCAGGTGTACTTTTCGGTAAAATAAGGGTTAATAAGTTATCTGGAGAGTTTGCTGATGGTGGTAAAAAGATTATAGATATTTTACGGCAGATGGAGGCTTATGTATATGAAGGACCTGGATATATAGAGACTAGAACGAGTATGTTGCGGGGTGTTGAGATAGACTGTAGTGATATCCCGGATTTATTCCCCATTCTTGCGGTATTAGGTGCATATGCAGAAGGTAAAACAAGGATATCCGGTGCAGAACATCTGAGATATAAAGAGTCAGATAGAATAAGCACAATGGCTACTAATCTCAGTAAAATGGGTGTAAGGCTGAGGCAAAATAGAGACGGACTCGTAATTTACGGGGGGAAGAAGCTTAGAGGCGCTATATTAGATTCTAAACGAGATCATAGAGTGGCAATGGCGCTGACCATAGCCTCGATTGGAGCTGAAGATAAAAGTGTTATACTAGGCGCGGAATATATAGGCGATTCATATCCTTCCTTCTTAAATGATCTAAGTAAATTAGGCTGCGAAATGGAGGTGATTAAATGATAGGAAAACTCTTCTGTGTCTCAGTCTATGGCGAGAGCCACGGTAAATGTATAGGGACATTGATCGAAGGCTGTCCACCAGGCATCAAGGTCTCCGAGGAAGATATAGCTAAAGAACTATCGAGACGTAGGCCGAAGCCTCCCCTAGGAACGTCAAGAGTTGAACCTGATAAATTCGAGATTCTATCAGGAGTCTTCAACGGATACACTACGGGTGCACCAATCAATATAGTGATATGGAATAAGGATATAGATCCTGGAGATTACGAGTTATTCAAACGGGTTCCACGACCCAGCCATGCAGATTATGTTGCTAGAGTAAAATATAGAGGCTATAATGATTATAGAGGCGGCGGGATTTTTTCCGGGAGATTAACCGCTGCTTACGTAGCAGCGGGAGTCATTGCTAAAAAGCTATTAGAGAGGTTTGGGGTGAAGATAGCTGCCCACATAGTACAAATAGGGGATGTTTATCTTGAGAAGGAGTTATCATATAATGAGATAATGGAAAGCCGTGGTTCTAGCCCTATTGAGTGCGGGGATGGAGTAAAGGCTAAGGATATGATTAAGGTTATAGATAGTGTTAAGAAGAAAGGTGATAGTATAGGTGGCGTAGTAGAAGCTATAGCGATAGGGCTTCCAGTGGGATTAGGAGAACCCATATTCGACAGGTTGGATGGGGAGATAGCTAAAGCCTTATTTGCAATACCGGGGGTTAAGGGTGTAGAATTCGGAGCTGGGTTTAAATTGGCATGTATGTGGGGCAGTGAAGCGAATGACCAATATACACTCCAGGACGGAAAAGTAGTAACTATCACTAATAACTCTGGAGGTATCGTGGGTGGCATAAGTAATGGGATGCCTATAAAGCTTAGAGTAGTATTCAAACCGACGCCTTCCATAGCGTATCGTCAGAAAAGCATAGACCTTGATAAGATGGAGGAGACTTATCTAGAGGCGGTGGGCCGCTTTGATCCGTGTATAGCTACAAGGACGCCGCCGATAGTTGAGGCTGTGCTCGGGATTGTTTTAGCTGATCATATATTGAGGTGGAATGCATGGAGAGAATTAGAGAGCTTAGAAGGGAAATAGATAAAATAGATTTAGAGCTGATCAAGTTACTTGATAAACGCATATCCTTGGCTGTTAAGATAGGGTCCATTAAAAAATCTTTGGGGATTTCGGTAATAGATGTAAATCGCGAAGATGAAGTCTTAAAGAGAGCAGGGAAATATAGGGAGGTCTTTAGGTTAATAATCAATATTTGTAGGGAGGTACAGAGGAGATGAATTTCAATATTCATGATTTTTATGATGAATTAAATAGGTTAAATGTTAAATATAGACTTGACGCCGGGCAGCCTGATATACCTGTAGATAGTCGTATTATCGATGCTTTGTTCGATTCTTTATCCAAGGGAGAGACAAAATATGTTTCTGCAGGAGGCATAGTTGAGCTTAGAGAAATGTTAGCCGAGATACACGGGGTGCAGGTGGATGAGGTTATCATCGGTCCAGGATCTAAACTATTAGTAGCATCCCAGATCCATAATGCACAGTCTATAGGAATAGTACGACCCTTTTGGCCTTCATATTTCGGTATATCGAGGCATTTCAATAAGAAAACAGTATTTTTCGACGCACGGTTTGAGGATAAATGGATACCTAGTTTTACCGAGATGAGGGATATCGATACCCTAATACTAAATTATCCTAATAACCCTACCGGCATAGTATTAGAGAAAGAAATTTTAAAGTCCATAGTCGAATCGGCTATAGACCATAACATTAAAATAGTCTCTGACGAGGTATACCGAGATATAACGTATAATGATAAATACTGTTCTATATTGCAATTCAATTATAACAATATCCTATTTATCCACAGCTTCTCGAAGACATTTGGGATGACCGGTTTCCGAATAGCATATGCAATAGGGAATAAGGATATAATAAAGGGAATCAAGAAATATCTGGAAAACACTGTGACATGTATACCCATGTTTATTCAACGAGCAGCTATCAAGGCATTAGAGATTAAAAATGAGGTTACTCGGTATATTAGAAGCATATATCTAGAAAGATTAACAAAATTTAGAAAATCTATTGATAAAAGTCTCTATAGATACATTGTGCCTGATGGAGCGATATATGTCTTTCTATCTCTAGATCGCCTTAATATATCGGGTGTTGAGATGGCTTATCGATTAGCTAAGGCTGGAGTAGGTGTTTTTCCAGGGGAGGCCTTTGGCATAAAACAACCCTTCATCCGTGTTGCTCTTACAGAGCCTCATATTGAAGCGGCGGTTGAACGTATAAACATGATTGGTGAAGAGTTATGAAGAGTCTAGGTATTGTTGGATATGGCAGAATGGGGCGGTTATTAGCATCAGCTCTTAAAGATAGATATCATATACATATATATGATATTAGGCCTGAGGTCATGTGCCCTCGAAACTACCGATTATATGAAGATCTAAAAACGCTTGTTTTAGATAGCGACATAATAATGGTAGCGACTCCTATAAACACAACTCCAGAGGCATTAACCCAGATTAGAGACTACTTTAATGAACTAAAATGTGGCAAAAAAATTGTCTTCGACATAGCATCAATAAAATCAGGTATAATAGACATACTGACAACTTTTCCTAGGGATATCGGTGTATGTAGCATACACCCATTATTTGGCCCTGATGTACCCAAAATAGATGGAGAAAAGATAATTATCATTCCGGTCAGAAATGATCTTAAGACATTATACATTATTGAACATATATTCACGGAATTAGGGGTCAAAACAATCAGGTGCGATGACCCCTTAGTACACGACAAGGCTATTGCGGTTACAATAATATTGCCTTATATAATTGCTATCGGATACGGATTGGTGGCGAATAAATTTGGAATAGAGGTCTTAGAAGACTTTGGAGGACCTTCATTTAAGTATTTAATGAACTATTCAAGGAGAATCTATTCGGATAACCCTTCTTTAATATATGATCTAATAATGAACAATAAATCAAAAAACATATTTAATGAATTTATCGAAACCGTGATAGATATCCTTGAATTATCAGATAGAAGGGACTTCAGATTATTAATTGAAAAAGTAGCCAGTTCTATTTACAGCAGTTCAAACGATAAATATCTGTAGTGACAGAGAATAAAAAGTATTAGACCTATCTATATTGAAATAGATAAGGGTTGTAACATTGAATTATTTATGGTAGACGGTGTATGGCGGAGACGAGGGCATAAATTAAAGTAGGCGGATTATTTTGCTCTTTTTGCTCTGAAAGTATTTATAAAGCTCTCGCCCGCCTAAATGGTGTATTAGACGTTAAAGTAAGCCTTGCCCATGAGGAAGTGCTCGTAAGATATGATTCCTCTAAAATAAGGGAGGCCGAGATCAAGGATGTTTTAAGAAAGATGGGTTATCCGCCTAGAGAACTAAAAGGGAGACGTATCGATGAATATGTATCCGAGATAGCTAGAGAAAAAAAGAGGCTTATAGCAACAGGAATTTTAGTAAGTATTGCAGGAATAATAATGATCCTGATGTGGCTGGGTTATGAAACACCTTTATCGATGTGGATAATGCTAACTCTCGCAATAATGACCATATCTATACCTGGTGGATACATCCTCGAAATGGCCCTCCAATCTATTAGGCGTAGAATACTTAATCAACATGTTCTCCTCGAATTAGCCGCTTTTGCAGGGTTAATCGGCGGCATAATAGGTATTATAAACCCCTTATTTCCGGCTATCGATTTTCTGGCAGTTGCGGTATTTGTCACGGCATACCATATTCTATCAGGTTATACGTCTCTTATTGTACGGGTCAAAGCGAATAAAGCGGTCGATAAGTTGCTAAGTATGCAGCCCAATATTGCGATAAGAATAGTAGACGGCAAGGAAGAAATGGTTAATGTAGATGATCTCCAAATAAATGATATCGTTAAAGTTGTGCCTGGGGATAGAATACCGATAGATGGTGTTATTATACAAGGACAGACTAGTATAGACGAAAGCATCGTTACGGGTGAATCCCTACCAGTGGATAAAGGTGTAGGTGATAATGTAATAGGCGGCTCATTAAACCTAACGGGATACATACTTATTAGAGTGACTAAGACTGGAGATGACATATTCATTAGACAGGTAGCTAAGTATGTTGAAGAGGCTAAGGTAATGAAGCCCGGAGTAATTCAGCTAGTTGATAAAATACTTAAGTATTATGTTCCCGGAGTTATAACGGTAGCGATAGCCGGCTTCCTTATGTGGACTCTAGGCATGATAGTTATAATAGGCCAGCCTAATATACTTAAGGCCGGATATGTTGTATTGGCGGCTTTAGTAATGGGTTACCCCTGCGCTCTAGGTATGGCGACGCCTTTGGCCATGATCCGCGGAGGTGGACAGGCTGCTGAACGTGGAATCTTATTCAGGTCTCCCGACGCATTTAACATCTTTAAAGAGGTCAAAAGGATAATTTTAGATAAAACCGGCACCATTACACGGGGTAAACCGGTAGTTACGGATATATATGGCTTTAACGGCTATAAAGAAAGCAAAATTATTTTTTATGCGGCTTCTGCTGAGAAAGGCTCAGAACACCCTGTTGCAAAGGCCATTGTAGAATACGCCTTGAAAAAGAGACTCTCTTTATCACTGCCCACAGAGTTCCATTCGGAACATGGAAGAGGTATTTATGCTGTTGTCGATGGCGATAGAGTTCATATTGGAAATATAGATTATCTTTTAGATAAAGGGGTCATAGTGACACCCGCACTCGATCTAATAAGCAAATTATCCAAAGAGGGTAAGACTGTTGTAGCGGTAGCCCTGAATAATAAAGTGATAGGTGTTATAGCTATATCCGACTCAATACGAGAAGATGCACCTACAGCGATAAAAGAAATTAAGTCGAGAGGCATAAAGCCCGTAATGATAACCGGGGACTGTCGAGAGACCGCGGATTATATTGCCAGCAAAATAGGCATCGAAGAAGTCTATGCAGAGAGTCTTCCATGGGAAAAGGCTGCTCTTATTAGGGATTACCAGAATAATGGGGTGCGAGTAGCTATGGTTGGAGACGGTATTAATGATGCGCCTGCCTTAACACAGGCAGATGTAGGAATAGCGATAGGCACTGGTACAGATATAGCCATCGAATCAGCGGATATAGTAATAATTAGCGACAAACTAACTAGAATACCAGAGGCTATAGAGATATCTCGTAAAACATATAGAAAGGCAGTTCAAAATTTGTCAATAGCATTCAGTATTAATGGCGTCGGGGTTCCATTATCTATAACAGGATTAGTCCATCCGGTATGGGCTATGATCGCTATGGGTCTAAGTGTGTCATTAATCCTCATAAATAGCTTTCTGGGAGAGATACTTGGCCCTCCTAAAAGGACATTGAAGTATAAGCTTGAATTAGATGTTCCAGAGATACATTGCGAAAATTGTTTGAAGAGGATCAAGACAGAATTAGAAGAAACATTTAATGATATAATAGTCGAAGGAGATATCCAGACGAAGAGGCTATTGATAACATATAGCCCAAAATCATTTTCCAAAGAGGAAATAATCAAGATCTTGGCGGGTATGGGGTTTTCCCCCAAGGACATGGGCCGTATTTATGATACAGAAAAATAAAATATTTTAATTTAATAGATTAAGTTTGATATTGATGAATATAATAGGAATCTTGGAGACGGATCATATAGCTATCCGTCTATTGAATAAATGTATAGGCGTCAACATTGACCCCGGGTCTTTCAAGACTTTTCATTTGTTCATAGTCAATTTACATGCAAAGATAGAAGATGATATATTGTTTCCCGCATATAGAGAGGCATACAAAAATGACACAGAAATAATATATCTTGTAGACCGAATATCTCGTGACCATGAGCTTCTTAAAACTCTAGGGAACAATGTTATTAAATATGGAGAGAGCGGTGAGTCAGAGCTATATAAACGGCGTCTAGAGAGATACTTATATATATTAATAGATCATAACACAAGCGAAGAAAAACTGTTATTTCCCTTATGGGATGATATTAACGGAGAAATTAGGTTGCAAGCGGATAAAGAAGCCGTTGAACTGGTAGAGAAATACGGGTATCAAGAGTATACGCGTATTATTAGAATGATGGGAAAAAATATTTAATCAGCTAATCAACTAAAGTATAGAGTCCACTATACCCTAATCTTAAGTACTTCTCTAAATAAAGCATGATCAACATTGCCTCCAGTTATCATAATAATGACATTTTTATCTTTAAGTTCCTCTCTAATCTTAATTGCTGCGGCCAGAGCAGAGGCCCCGGCAGGTTCTGCGACTTGACCTGCATATTCGAATAAGAGTTTCATAGCTTTCTTCATCTCTAGATCTGTAACGAGCACTATATCATCGATACGGTCTTTAAGAATCATATAGGGCAGTTCGTAAGCCCTACTAGTAGCTAGACCCTCGGCGATAGTATCAGCTTTACCTGTCGCCGTCAATTCTTTATTTCTCCATGAAAGGTAGAAGCTATTAGCACCTGCTGCTTGGACACCTATAACCTTAATCTCAGTATCAATACTCTTAGCTACTATAACAGCGCTTGATGCACCAGATCCCCCGCCAATAGGGTTAATGATAGCGTCGACGTCAGGGTTATCCTCAATATTCTCGAGATGCATGGTTCCTACACCGGCATATAATAATGGTTCATTTACTCCATGTACATATAACATATCTTTCTGAACAGCAAGCTTTTCGGCATATTCCCTTGCCTCCTCATAAATAACTCCATGAAAAATCAGCTTTGCCCCTAGAGCCCTCAAGGCATCAATCTTCACCTTTGACACTCCATGTGGCATCACAATAGTAGCCTCCGCACCGAATAGCTGAGCCGCATAAGCTATGGATTGCGCATGATTACCTGTCGACGCGGTGATAACACCCTTTTCAACAGCTTTATCTCTATTTACATACATATAATAGACTCCGCCTCTCACTTTGAATGCTCTTACCGGCTGAGTATTCTCGAGCTTAAGGTATACATCGAAGCCCAGTAATCGGGACAACCTCTTCGAATACAACAGAGGGGTCCTCGGAAGATATTTGCTTACAACTTTTCTGGCCTTATATACGTCTCTAAGGTTAGGTATCCAGAGGATAGAATCCATAAAAAAACAGAAGCAATAAAAAAATATTTAAATTCTACTTCAAATGGTCAACCTATATATCCGGCCATCAAACTAAATTATAATTATGAATGACTGTATATTCTGTAAAATAGTAAAGGGAGATGCGGCTTCATGGACGGTATATGAAGACGAGTCCGTAAAAGCTTTCCTTGACATAAATCCAGTGAACATAGGGCACACTCTTATAATACCAAAAAAACATTACAAAGACCTATTTGATACCCCGAAAGAAGAACTCATGCATATGATGAAAGCTGCTAAGAAAGTGAGTTATGCGTTAAAGAAGGCGTTGAGGGTGACATCTCTAAACTTATACTTGGCCTCAGGCGAGGACGCAGGGCAAGAAATACATCACATACATCTCCATATAATCCCTAGGTTTCCAGGTGATAATATAAAGATACATTACAGGCCTAAACCAGAACTAAGGCAGAAGTTCGACGAAATTCAGTTAAAGATCCGCAGTATGATAAACTTATAAGACAAACATTCTATAAGTATAATAAAGCAAAAGACAGTGATAGATACACTACACATTTGAATCAGGAATATGAGTTCATTTATTTAACATAAGGCAATGTAGTAATTAACACTATGTTAAAAACTAATAATTCATATAGACATAAAAAAATATATTATTATCATATTAAGATATAGAACAGTCTTTAACTACAATTTATATTCTCCGATGATACATATGATGATACAAACTAAATAACCTGTATTGCTATTTCATTAATTATGAATAAGGATTTTAGGACTGCAGGGATGCTGATCCTTGTCGGTATCACACAATTTCTTCTGCTGATGAAGATCGCTGAATTCATATATCCAAACTATAGTGTTTCCAGCAATTATATTAGTGATCTGGGGGTGGGGTCCACTGCCTACATCTTCAATACATCAATAATTATCCTGGGGCTCCTCGGAATGACCGCTGCATACCTGCTCCTTAGATGGGATAAGACCTTCTCTATACTTCTATTCATATCTTCACTGGGGGCTCTTGGAGTAGGCGTATTTCCAGAAAACATGGGTATCCTCCATACAATACCATCGCTAATTACCTTCCTATTCTCAGGAATAGCGGCCATATACTCCTATAAAGTAGATAAAACCACAGCAAAGTACATATGGCCTATACTCGGTATAATAAGCCTTATTTCACTAGTGCTATTTGCTTCTAAGAGTTATATGGGTCTAGGTCCAGGCGGGATGGAAAGGATGATAGTATACCCGGTATTCATATGGCTAATAGGGATATCGATGACCATAATACATACAGCTCCAGAGAAGACGCCGTAAACGTTAAATTACGCCTAAAACATCTTTTTTATACAATTATCTCCTCAATACTACCATATCTGATATAATATATCTTATCAGCATACTCAAGTAGATCCCTCTCATGTGTAGCTATCAAAATAGTTTTCCCTTGATCCCTCAATATCCTTAGGTAATTTATTACTTTCCCACGCCTCTCATCATCAAGATACTGTAACGGCTCATCTAATATCAGGTATAAAGGATCCACTGCAAGCGCCCTTACAAGAGACACTATCTGTCTCTCTCCTGCAGATAGACTATACGCATCCTTACGGAGAATCCCGCCAATATTGAAACTTCTTATTAGTTCAAGAAGCTTATCTTGAGCGGTAAGCCCCATAATCCTTAGGCCGTAAGTCAAATTTCTATATACATCTCCCTTTAATACCACGGGAGAATCATGAACATAAACTATCTCCCGAAGCTTATTTTTGGCTTTAACATCCCCCTGATATATATTGACACCATCTACAGTTACTCTTCCACGCTTAGGAGGTAGTAGGCCACTAATTATCTTCGCTAATGTAGTTTTGCCACTTCCATTAGGCCCCCTGAATAAAGTTATTCCACTATCAATCTTCAGTGAGACGTCTCTCAAGACAAAATCTTCATTATAGGAGAAGAATACCTTTTCTAACTCGATCATCTCCTCCACCCCAATATCCGTAGAACAATAATTATGAGGAAATCAACCGTAATCAATATAATCCCTAGGTATATGGCGAGTTCAAATTCTCCTCTTTGAATTTCCAACGCAATAGCGGTGGTATAGACCCTCGTCAAACCCTTTATATTTCCACCAAGCATCAAAGCCACTCCTAATTCGCCTATTGCCCTCTGAAACCCTAATATACATACCGCTAGAATCCTTGACGATGCCTCAGTAAATAACATACTGAGTATCTGGATCTTAGATGCGCCGAATGCTAAGGACATCTCGATCAAATCTCTTGTTTTAACACCGATTACCTCTACGCCAAATGAAATGAGGAGCGGTGTAATCAGAACAGCCTGCCCAATCATAATTGCGTAAGGAGTATATAGTAGACCTATGAATCCCAAGGGACCTGAGCGGGATAAAAGTAGATATAAGAGGAGACCCACGACAACAGTAGGGAACCCCACTAAAGAATTAAATATAGGTACAGCTATTCTCGAAATTTTTGAACGGCTAATCGATAATAAAATTGAGATAGGCACGCTCCAAGTAGACGCTAATAACGTTGCTACACCAGATATCGATAATGATCTAATCGTTATCTCCATTAGAGTATATAGATCGATCATGGCCCGTCTAACCCTCGGGATAAGCAAAATACCTCCATATAGCTTTTAATTGATCGGCATCACTACCCTTGGCGGCATAAAATAGATGTTCCCCATAGATTTCTAAGCCATAACTATCTATGATGTTCTGCCCATCACTACTAACTATGAATTCCATAAACTTTTTCGCTAGTTCATAGTTTACGCCATCAACTTTATCTGGATTGACAAGATATACACTATAAATATTAATTAAATCGGGGTCTCCAGAAACCATTATCTCTAAATAATCTATTACACCGGATTTTTTGAGCTTTAGATAAGTACCTATATCACTTAATGTATATGCCCCCTTTTCATTCGCTATCTCAAGCGTCTGAGACATACCAGTCCCGGCCTCGATATACCAACTACCACTAGGCGTTAACCCCGCTTTACTCCAAATAAACCTCTCCCTATTATGTGTCCCACTATTATCTCCCCGGCTAACAAACAATGCACTCCCCCGATTCCCAGCTTCAAATATCAATTGAAATGCCCGGGTCGAATTATCCAGATCCCTTATCCCGGCTGGATCAGAAGAAGGACCTACGATAACAAAATAATTATATGCAAATATCTCTCCCTCTATTAATATACCCTCCTCTATATACTGGATTTCGAGGTTAGGCGCATGGACTAGAACTAAATCCGCGTCCCCCATACTGGCCTTTCGAAGAGCCTCACCGCTTCCAACAGGTATAATCTGGATCACAATTCCTAAATGGCGTCTCTCAAATTCTTCACCTAAATCATCTAATAGCCCTGTAGCATATAGACTAGTTGTTGTCGATATTCTTAGGATGGTTCTTGGCCCCGTCAAATAGTAATATGCAATTAAACCAGTGCCTAGAGCAAATAGTAATATTATTATTAAGGACAGCCATTTTTTCATAGCCATTCACATTAATTTCTATAATTTGACTTGTTAATAAATTATCCGTTATCGGATAATGAATATATAAATATGGCCCATCATAAACCCCTTACTGGAGCACAGCAAATATCTTTGAATATAAGGGCTGAGCATAATGCATAGGATTATAGATCGGTTAGAGGTCCGCTCAGAGCCAGTTTTATATATAGATGGAAGGAAAGTCCTAGATGAGAGGGGCGTCCGACTTATATCCATATTAGATAGCGTAAATAGCCTTCTAGAAGCATCTAGGAAGCTGGGTATACCCTACTCACGTGTATGGGAGTATATCGCTAAACTTGAGAGGATCTTGAAACAAGAAGTTATAATGGTTAGAAGAGGTGGACGTGGAAGAGGCTTTAAGCTAACTCCGGAGGGACTGGAGCTAGTTAGATATGTCAAGAAAATAGTTAAGACAAGCTTCGAAGCCGTAGAAGCACATATTGATGTCGATATACATATTGCTGGAAGCGATGACCTAATCCTAGACCTATTCATCAGTGAAGTGAAGAAGAAACACGGCTTAACCATATTATACTCTAAGATCGGTTCACTAAGAGGACTGTCATCAATCTTGTTGGGAGATGCCCAAATAGCTCCGATCCACCTTATAGACCCCGATACAGGCGAGTATAACTTACCATATGTAAGGAAACTTGGGTTAGAGAGGTATGTAGCTATCCTATATGGATACTATAGGGAAGTCGGGTTTATACATAGACAGGACATCAAGATCTCCACAATAGAAGACATTATCGAGAGGGGATACCGGATTGTGAATAGATGCCGAGGCAGCGGCATAAAGGTCCTCCTAGACAAACTCATATATGAATACGCCGCTTCCCAAAAACTAGGGGTAAAAGAGACGGTTAATATGCTGAAGGGATATGAAGATGAAGTTGACACCCACCAAGAAGCAATATCCAAGATCCTGGAGGGCGCAGCAGACATCGCCATAGGTCTACGCAGAGAAGCCGAGACACACAATCTAGATTTCAAACCTATCACATGGGAGCGGTTCGACTTTATAATAACAAGAGAAATAATAGATACTGAGAAATGGAGACACCTTTATACACTATATACAGAAACCATGCCAAAAATCATAGCAGACATAAGAGGCTATAGGGTAACCGAGAACTTCGGTGAAATACTTCATCCATAATCTGACATCCAACAGCCCTCTTCCCTTACCTAGTAAGACTTTTATTCTTATTAGAAATCTATATTTTGAAGATTTTTAGGTAGAGGTGGTGGCTATCGTCTAAAAAGCTACATGAACCGGGAAGAGTTTTCGCGGTATTCATGGGGCTTGAAGGGCTGGCAGGCGAATTAGCGGGATCCTACATTATAATTATGCTATATCAATCAGGGATAGACAAGGATATAATCGGATTACTATTCTCTACATACCTATTTACAGTCCTCATATCCGATTATCCTACTGGAGGATTTGCAGATACCTGGGGCCGGACAAAAATACATTCGATAGGATTATTCACAGAGGGTATTAGCCTCATACTAATATCAATAATCCATAATACCACCATTCTATTCATAGCATTCATCTTATCCGGCTTGGGTATAGCTATGATGTCGGGAAGCCTCACCGCATGGTTTGTCGATGAGGTCAAGAAGACAATTGAAGACCAAGACCATGGAAAAAGATATACGGAGAGATACTTCAGCCTATCTTATGGACTAAATAGTGGACTAGGGTTAATGGGGGGAATAGCAGGTTCACTACTAAGCATATATAAGATTAGCTACCCGATACTGATCGGT
This sequence comes from Candidatus Scotarchaeum otlingeri, assembly GCA_002011075.2. Lineage (GTDB taxonomy): Archaea > Thermoproteota > Nitrososphaeria > Geothermarchaeales > JDFR-13 > Scotarchaeum > Scotarchaeum otlingeri. Next base: position 1,571,308 of record MTMA02000006.1, on the reverse strand, counting down.
GGAACCCTATTCATCATACTAAGTCTTTCACTCCTCTACATAGCTAATGAGAACTATGGCCGTATCGGGAGCTCCTTCGGCACCGTCATAGAGGGAGGGAAACTAACTATTCAAAACCCAAGTATAGCGATTCTTATCATGGCCCTAAGCCTCGTAGGCGGGGGATTCATGATATTCGCAATTAGTTGGCAACTCTTATTGGCAGATGTCTTCAGATTACCCCAATGGACATATGGAATAGTGTTTTCACTTATGCTAGCCGCTATGACTATAGGCAGCTTCTCAGCAAAATATCTCACCGGAAAACTCAGGTATCCCCCATTATTACCTATAATATTGATCATACTAGGCACAACTCTATCATCCATAGGATTCTCAAGACACATCTATCTAACAATTACACTATTCCTCATAGTAGAATATGCCTTAGGTCTATTCCGACCTGTATCAAACCTCCTTATAAACGAACTGATACCCTCAGAGATGAGAGCCATAATATTATCACTCTACTCAACCACAAACTCTATATCCTCATCTATAGGAAGTTATATAGCCGGATACCTAGCGGAGACGGGAAAATACATTCTAGTATACACAATAAGTGCGGCTATGACACTAGCGGCAATCCCACTAATACTGAAACCAGCCAGTAAAAGCAATACACCAAAGAAAAAATCCATATCAGAATAATAATACAAAAAAGCAAGATAGATATGTGAAATACTCTAGTCCCTATTATCAACTTAAAAATTTTTTATATGGATCAATACTTTATCCCAGCTTCCTATAGACCTCATACAACTTATATTCTACCGAATATTCATCCAAAAGGCGAATAATATCTCTATACCCATCCTCCGGAAACATTATACAGCCTTCAGAAATCTTTACTCCACCAATTTTATCTAATACTCCCCCTCCACCCTTCCCGTAAAGCCTATATAACAACCTAGCCTTCTCCCTCTGACTAAGCCTTGATAAATCATAACTGAGAATATAATATCTTTTAAGCCCAGCTGCAAGGAGACTTAATGTAAATGGATATTTAGAAAAGAGAACTACTCCATGCCGCAGAACTTCTTCGAGAAAAGTCTTCTCCATACTCCAGAACTCATCCAGACCCTTAGGAACCACCTGAACAAATAACCTCAACCGCCCAATATTCGTAAAAAGATTATCCCAATTTCTAAATATCGAGTCCCTATCTCTAAATACCACAAGCAAATCATAATCGGAATATTCGTCAAAAAGCCCCTTTGCAAAATTTCCAAATAGAATAACTGCAACTACATCTTTAATGAAACGGCCTCTACAATTCTACTCAAATCTAACTCTATACTTCTCCTCCAATTTCTTGAAGACATTATCTATATCCTCTACAACTCTCTGGGCTACCTCACCATCACGACCCTCATATCCCAATAATCCGTAGGCACCCCATAACTCATCTATATATCGAGATAATTCTGGAATCCGCGATTTTACCCACCGAAACCTATCATTAACATATATAACCTAAGTATCAACCTCTTTCACAATCCAATCGATCGGCTCTAATTCAATCAAACATCTCCGACATGCATAGTCCCTCTCAGGAAATAGTTCCTTTCTTTTCTATTGTTTTCCCCAAATTGAGCATCTATGTAACGCTCTTGTAACCTTAATCTGTTCTGCTATCATGAACCCTCTTGAACCAACATGTCTTATAATAATTCTTCCATTGACCAAATTCACATTCTTTACATTCAGACTCAAATACCCAACCTACTGAAACCACTAACTGTTCAACTTCATTCGGTGGATAAGTGGAATACACCCTCGCTATACTATACCCCTTCTCACATTTATATTCAACCAAACTCATTATTTCACTCCTCCTAGTGCCTAAACTCATCACACACAGCGGCCCTTTTTCCCACAGCAAGCCTCCTATAATGATTGAAATCGCCCATAAATAATCGGATGGATTCTTACATATAAGAATATTTCTTATATATGAAAAATATAATTTACCGAGATAGAAATGCCTAAGAAAGAAGTGAAGACCCTTACATGAAGTGAGCAATTAATTGATTGGGAAAGATTTATCTTACAGGGGGTTCTAAGTTGCACTTCTCCTTAGCAGTAAAAAGAATAAAAAAATTCCTCAATTTCGAGAGAGTTAGAAGGATATATAAGAGTTAAACTCTGCTGGTACCTATATGATGATTATGAAGTAGGTCATGAGAGAGTAAATTATCCCTCTTAAATGCAAACCTTAAAATCTCTAGAAAACCCTCTATGTAATCTTGGATATAAGAAAAGCAATCTCTCAATGCATATATTATGCACAATATTTGAGAAAAGCACCAGAATTCCCTAGAAAACTGAAGGATCTGAACGATATTTTTTGGTCTCTCAAATGAGAAAACGCTTTAATTCTTCTAACAGTTGATTCCATGTTATCGCATTTTCTAATAAAATGCGTACATTAAAATTATTTTGTTTTCCCTTTTTTACACCACCCATAGCTGACTCTATGGCTAAATTATTATTGAAAAATACATATCGTTTGGTGCCTCTTTGTTTAGTCATATCAGCCAATATCCATCTAATAAAATTATCTGCTAAAAATAATTTATCTTGAGTTAGTAATAACAACTCTACTTGATTGCCTTCTCCACGTTTATCGCCAAATCCAACACCATTTTGTCGTTGGCCTTTATACAACTTTATTTCTATGAATTTTGCTAAATACTTATCACCTACTTCTAAGAAAGCAGCTATGTCCAGTCCAAATTTCTTTAATAAAAAGTAATTTGAAATTATCTTCTTATCAACAAGCTTATCTAATATATTAACTAGTGTTGAGTGAATAATATCAATAAACTCGTCTTCATTCGACACATAATCTGGTTCTGGTAATTTAATCATCAATTAATAAGTCACCTCCAATAATTAGACCACATATCAAATTAATTTAAGAAAAATGATAAAAATAAGATGATATTATAGCCGTAAGACTAAATTATAGGAAAAGATTAATGCTATATTAATATATATCAACCATCAACCGGGCTTTATCACTCATCATCAAGAATCAAACATAGTAGATCTCAAATACCGCGCCTTAAATTAACTACAATTAATAATAATTCTCTAAGGTAAAGAGGATATAGTATTTTCGATAGCTTTAGCGGCCTCTTGTATACGAGATAAATTTAATATGTTACTTTGCAATAATTTATCTTTAAATTCAGTAGACTTAAGTATTCTTGGTATATCAGGTTCTAAACCACGGATGCTAATAAAATCTTCTAATCCTTTAATAATATAGTCAAAGGAAGCCGCTAATATCCTCTTATAGTTATTAAATATCTTCTCTTTATATTCTAAATTAATGATATAATTTTCAAGCAATAATGAATATATCCATAAAACATGAGTTGCAAGTGACCTAAATTTCCTTTTACTCTCATCCTTAAATTTTTCCTTTATTTTTTCCCTAATTTCAATATATAAGCAGTATGGTATAAGCCTATCTAGCAAATATTCTTTGATTCTGTCTTGATCACCGGCGTCTCGCATATCTTTGAGATCGTCTTGGGGATACACCTTTGCATATAAAACATCATTCGAAAAAATCTGTCCAGATCGAGAGAAAGATATGTGTGGCTCCCCTATAAAGGCTATATATGATTGTGCCATTTTGTCTTTATCTACATTTAATTTTCCACTAACTTTCCTATCACCACGTCTATAAATATAGTTAACACCAAATTGTTTATCCAACCAATTTTTAATCCATTTATGATGAGGTTCAACTGCTCTTAAATCTTTATTACTCGTTGGAGTCTGAGTATTAGAAGACATGGTTATTAACTTAGCAACTTCAGTATCTGTTTTTTTCACTTTTTTTATTTTGGCTAATACCCATATATCATCAACCACAGTAGGATTATCATATAAGAAGTGGGCTATAGTATTTATGGTCTGGGCTCCATTGACTATGGTGAAGTTTTTGAATTTAATTTTATTTTCCTCGACAATTTCGAATCCTGTACATAAACAGACAATACCATTATTTAAAACCCAGAATATCTTACGCTTATCTGCGTCCTCCAGACTTTCTCTGATTCGATAATTAACAGATCCACGCCTCATCTGTAAGAATTTTCTGATATTGAAAGCAAATAGCTCTTCATAATTCACATAATCTTTTAATTCTTTTGCATTTAGAAGACCTACTACTGTATCATTTATTATGTTATAATTATTAAAACTTAATTCTATTTCTTTTATCCCATAAATAACATCTAACAGTTGTGATAAGTACTTCTTACCGATTATTTCTATAGATATATCGTCCATATTCACACTATTGGCACTTAAATAATCTTTAATATATTTCTCTTTTTTCTTTTTTTTACTCTCTAACTCAGTAGTATTTTCAACTAATGATACAATTACGCATCTTATTTTCTTAACACGATTATTACGTATATTATTCAATTCCCGTGTAATGGCTTGTTGTATGTCTCTTAAGGCGTGTTCTACATAACTAATATTTGAAGAATATTTAAATTGATAAATAGAATATATCCGCTCATCCTCGTCATAATATATAGCATCTCTACCCGCATCCCACGGGCCATCACATATGGTATCTTCGGCTAGATCTTCACTAAAATCCTCTACTTCTATTAAATACCAATACGCAAAGGCTTTCGCGTCATTAACATTAAATTTATTCTTATATTCTTCAACTCCTTCCCTTATATATTCATCTAATCTCATCATAATTAATAAAAATTTAGATTCATTAATTATATAAAGATATTGATAAATAGTTAAGTAAATTAAGTATGATACTGATAAAAATCTCTTATATGGATATAAATTTAAAAAATTAGCCTTTTACGACAGCAAGTGGTACTAACCTAGCAACACGCTTAGCCAAACCAGCCCGCTCAGTAGCCAAAGCAACCTCATCAGCGCTTTTATAAGCGGCATCGACTTCCTCGCTTATGGTGGCCATGGAGTCCGCTCGGACGATTATACCTCTCTTTGCTAGTTTATTTAGTACTTCTTGTGCTCGATATGTTCTTTTTGCTGCTGCTCTGCTCATCGTGCGTCCGGCGCCGTGTGCTGCGCTTGCGAAGCTTCTTTCGAGTGCTGTTGGCATACCTACGAGTATATAACTAGCTGTCCCCATGCTTCCGGGTATTAGTACCGGTTGGCCCACGTTTTTATATTCGTTTGGTACGAGTGGGTGGTCTGCTGGAAGGCTTCTGGTGGCGCCTTTCCTGTGGACGTATACTTTTCTGTAGCCGCCGTCTACTCTATGTTCCTCTAACTTCACAATGTTGTGTGCCACGTCATAGACCAGTTTGATGCCTAAGGCATCGACATCCTTCTTGAATACCTTTAGGAATGCCTCCCGTACCCAGTGGCTAATAGCCTGACGATTTGCGAATGCAAAGTTAACTGCACAGGTGAATGCTCCTAAGTAGTCCTGGGCCTCTCTGCTTTTTGTGGGTGCACATGCTAATTGTCGGTCTGGAAGCCTTATGCCGTAGCTGCGGACAGCTCTCTCCATGACTTTGAGGTAGTCGCTACAAACTTGGTGTCCGAAACCCCTGCTTCCAGTATGAACCATGATGGTTATCTGTCCCTCGTGGGTTATACCGAATGCCTTAGCGACCCTCTCATCAAATATCCTGTCTACACGCTGAACCTCGAGGAAATGGTTTCCACTGCCTAAGGTACCTATCTGGGCCAGACCCCTGTCCTTGGCTCTACCACTAACTAGCCTTGGGTTAGCGCCCTTCATAGCGCCCCCTTCCTCGATGAACTTGAGGTCTTCCGGGTAGCCTAGGCCATAGCGTTCCACCATGGTTCTAGCGCCGCCAACTAAGATTTCATCTAGTTCCCCTCGAGTAACTCTGAAATCTTTTCGTTTGCTACCTAGGCCGCATGGAACTAGGTTGAATATTGTGTTTGTCAGTTCTTTCAATCTGGGCGTTACATCATCTATGCTTAGACCCGTGGTCATAACCCTAACTCCGCAGTTAATATCGAATCCGACGCCGCCTGGGCTAATCACCCCATCCTCTGCATCCATAGCAGCAACATTACCGATAGCAAAGCCATAACCAGTATGACAATCGCTAAGTAATATAGAGTATTTGTATATTCCGGGTAGTGTTGAGACGTTGCTCGCCTGCCTGATTGTCTCGGGCTCCATATGGTCTATCTGGCTTTTGCTCGCGTAGATTCGGACTGGGACTCTCATATCTGGCCTGTATTTAGGTATTTCCCAGATATAATCCTCTATTTTATTCAACTTATATTGGGGCATCTGCCGGTCCCCTCCAGGAATTCAAATAACTAAACCTCCGTATAATAATCAATATTAGATATTAATAAATCTTGATTTAGATAGACGAGTCAAGGCTAGATAATTTCCCATATAGTTATTCTTTATCTCCGAACTGAGGAAATTATACTTTTAGGCTCTCGTTTATGTATCCGATTATTTCCTTATTTAATGCTGGGTTAAGAGATATAGTCCGCCCACCCTTATGAACCAATAAATAACCATCCTTAACCATCTCTTTGATCAGCTTCTTGATTCTCTTTCCGTCTCTTTTAATTTTTTTCGAGAGCCAATTCACTAGGGTATCTATGGGGAGATATCTGCTTCCCCAGCATCCTCTCCTCATTAATCGATTCATTATGTCGGCCATAATCTCTTCATCAGTATAGCGTGATGGCATATGGTTCACTTATAATACCTTTAGAAGGTAAGATTTATATACTTTTGTCTCTAAGATATTACGCAGATGCGTATATAGATGGTGAATAAGTTTATGGATCTCTATATGAATAGGGAGTATGAATCTATATTGATTAAGATGTTGGGGAATTCTCCGAAGCTTAGGATAATTGATTTTTTCTTGGATAACCCTTTGTTTGATTTTACTAAGAAGGAGGTTATCGAGGCGTTAGGTATGAGTAAGCAGACATTCTACAAATACTTTCCAGAACTAGAGAGATATGAGATAATTGAAGTATCTAGGAAGATAGGGAGGGCTAAGCTATATAGGATCAACTTGAAACACCCATTAGTAGAGATGCTCAGAAAATATGAGAAGAAGATATCGCAGTACATGGCTCGGAAAGAAAGTGAAGTAAAAGTCAAGCTATAAGAAACCCTTAGTTTAACTAATAAATAGAGAGTAGAGTACTCTTTGGAAAACGATCCATAATTCTAAAATAAGACCATTACTTATTGAGACATAGATGTTTATACTTATGGCCTAAGGTTTCATAAGATGAAGGAGGCTGTATTATTCGATTTAGGTGGGACACTTGCCGAGTATTTTGATTTAAATGATTTCCCGGATATCCTTAGGGAGACTATTCTTCGGGTGCAAGAGTTCCTTCTTGAGAATGGGGTTATTGACGTGCCACCAAGAGATTTGTGGCGTAGGGTGGAGGCTGAAGAATTTTGAGTCTAGGAATCATCGTGTTACGCCTTTGGAGAATAGGCTCAGGAATATTTTTGGGCTCCCATCATCTGTTTATAAAGGTGATATTATGAGAAGTATTTGTAGGTGTTTTATTGAGCCGATCTTCTCTTTGGGCCGATGCTATGAGGATACGGTGCCTACGATCCAAAAGTTGAAGACATTGGGTTTTAGGGTTAGGGCTGTTTCTAATACTACTTGGGGTAGTCCTGCTTATTTGTGGAGAGAGGAAATTAGGCGGTTGGGTCTTGATAAGTATCTTGACCGGTTGTTTTTTTGTAGGGATGTTGGTTGGAGGAAGCCTGCCAAGCCGATTTTTATGTATGCATTGAGAGAGTTGGGTGTTGATCCTAGTCGGTGTTTGTTTGTTGGTGATGATCCTCGTTGGAACCTTAGGGGTCCAGAGAGAATGGTATAGAAGCGGTTCTTATTGACCGTCATGGGGCAAACCAGGATGTAGAGCGAAAGGTTATATCTAGACTTGATGATTTATTAGCGCTAGTATGGCTTTATACTAAAAAACCTATTTTATATTATTGCTTATTTCTGAAATATTCTAATGCACCTATAACGTCTATTATAACTTTTTGCCAGGAAATCCATGGCTTTCTTTCTATACTTTTCTATTAACGGCGTTCTTTCCATTTTCTTTTTTATTTTTCCATAGTTTAGCATATGTGTCGAATGAGCTGGTTGGGTGAGATATGCAAATTATAATCCTCTTAGGATACATACAACACATAGCTAGATAAGTCTCATTTTCTAAAGCTATTATTGGAGATTTAGATTTCATATATTAGCTTTTTGTTCTAATATATTACTAAGACATTTGAACATATACTTATGAAGTAAGGACTACTCTAACTTAACTTTCCATGACATAGGATAACCAAATCTCTTTTCTATCCAAAGCCGTACGTTTTCTTTTATTAGCTCTTGAGACACTTTCTCTCCTTTATAATATGCATTTATTTCTTCTTCTATTTCTTTAAGAGAGTAAGAAGTTTTATATTCATAGATATAAACTTTTCCTTCAAAATAACCTACATCAAAGACTTGAAGGTCTTTTTTCTCTTTCGGTTGCCTAACCCAATACAATGTAGCTTTTCTTTCATACAATTATTTGACCCTCCCTCAATGAACAACACAATGTATAAATTTATATCATCTACTTATTAACCTAAAATGCGTAATTTACATAATAAACCATTTGTTTTCTATGTGATGTCTTCATCATTACGCATGTCGAAATAGATGAGTAATACAAAGTAAATTGGTAATAGGTCTATTGATAAAATGCAATTAAAAACTATGTGTATAAAAGATTAATAGTAATACTATGACAAGGAAAATTAGAAAAAAGCGAATTACTAACTCTTACGATAAAGGCTAATTAGATATAACTAAATTTCTAGAAATGGATATCAATTAGCTATATCATTTAAATAAAAAATGAGACGATTATTATACTTATATGGGAAATGCACGCGGAAACTCATGAGGATATACGGATTAAAGTCATTGCAAAAATAAGAAGAGAGCTCCTTAAGACTATAAGAGAATTATTGAATAATTCTTTTCTAAATTCAGAATTGCAACAACAGTTGGAAGAATATGAAAGAATAATTTCAGCAGAAAGAGATATTCCATTAATAGTGAAGAATGAAAAGCGAATCGAGGATGTGGGGATACCAGATATCGAATTATTTGGTGGTAGAATTATCGTTGAAATAAAGGTTATGTTAAGAGAATTTACAAAAGGGAAAATTCAACTTCAATCGTATATAAAAGCATCCCCATTGACAAAATATGCAATACTAACAAACAATAAGAATTGGGAGATATATAAAATTGATAATGGGAAACTAAAGATTATATCTAGAGATTCTAACCGGATACGATATATTTTAAGAGACATCATATTGCAAGGTATTAAATTAGAGTTATCTACAAAAAATGTAAGAAATCTATTTAGTTCTTTGATTACTCTTGAAAATGAGTTATATGTGATTTTTAAAGAATATAATATTAAAAATACATCACTCTTTAAGGCGTATAAAAACATATTAAGTAAATTATATGAGGGAATATTAGAAAATGAAGAAGACGCTGAAAAGCTTTATATAAAACATACTATTATTCAGATGATTGTTTCTTCGAGTTTAACTGTGGCATTGGAAAAAGAAAGCACACCAAAGAAAGCATGCTTGGGTGAAGATATAGAGTCGGAAATAGCTTTGCCATATTTGAAATGGTGGAGAAATCTAGATGAAAGATTTATAAAATCACTTACAGAAACGATCTATTCAAGAACATTACTCTTAGATTGGGCTAGTGGGAATAAGGCAGATATTTTCAGAGAATTATATGAAATATTGATTGATGCAGAAACTAGACGAAGACTAGGAGAATATTATACGCCTTTGTGGCTCGTAGAGTATATGGTGGAAAATCTTTCTAATGAACTAAAAGGTAAGATAGTTCTTGATCCATTTTGTGGGTCTGGTTCTTTTGTAGTTGTTTCATTCTATAAAAAAATTGCTGAAGGAGAAGACCCAGATGAAGCCATTAAGGAGGTTATAGGCTTTGATATAAACCCACTGTCAGTTTCCATAGCTAGAGCCGAATTGATAATAGCTTACAATACAATAAGAAGAGGCATTATCACTCCGCTTATATTTAACACAGACTCAGCCACTCTTTTACTTCGTCCTCAAGAAGACTGGCAATCATTGAGCATTATTGATGAATTGCGGGCTCTAGAGAAAAGAATTGAATATATTAACTCTCCGCTATACAATGCATCACAAATTGATTTTTCTGAGATTCTAAAAATCGAGAGAATCTTGCATGACCTTTTTGAGAAAGCTTCCAAAAATCCAGAGAGAATAAAAGAAGAACTTGGAAAAATAAAAGAAGAAAAATGGAAGGGGTCATTGATGAAGATTATTGTTGATGCCCTGTCTGATCAGGATAGCATAGAGATCTTATTGAGCTTGATCAAAAAATATGGTAACGGTGTATGGGCAATATCGATAAGTTCTCTCTTTGCACCATATTTTATCCGTAAGATTAAAGCAGATATAGTAATAACTAATCCCCCTTGGAGACTATTTACAGAAGTAAAAGGGTCATATGGAAAAATTTTGAGAAAAGCAGCGGCTATTTTATTAGAAAGATACGAAAAGCGAGGCAGAATAGTAAATGCGGCAGATATTGCATCTATATTATTATATGGCTGCAAAAAAATAGTTAGAAATAATGGAGAAATCGCATTTCTAATGCCAAAAGAAAGCGTTTACGTACCTGGTTCGTATTATGGATTAGGTAAAATACTCACTTATGAAGTAATAAAAAATCTTAAGGGTAAAATCATAGAATGTGACATAGATGCATTTCAGCATGGTAGACCTCCTTGCATAATATTTTTAGAACTGAAAAAAGGAGATATTAGGTCATATCATATGGATATTAGATGGAAAGGAAAATATTCAAAAGCGTTACACCATAACGATGTTAGTATTGACCTTTATGAAAGTGAAAGCTATAGTCAATATATAGAAAAAACCTTAGATTACCTTCAAATTTCTACCGACAAAATAAAGAAGGTTCTTTCTGTAGAAGATGTGATACCAAAAGGAGAATATATAATGGGGCTTTTTGGTGGAAAACGAAAAACAGGAGCTAAACAATATGCGGGATTAATTTTCGATGTCCTGTCATATGATAAAACAAGCGGCGAATATTTTATAAAACTAAGAAACACTAATGATCCTATAAGAATACCCGAATTTTTTCTAAAGAAATACTGGAAAAAAATTGTGTATTTAAGTCAAATTTACCCATTTTATTTTAGAAGTTTTTATAATATCCTTTTATCACATAATGGAAAAGAGGACTTGAAAAACTTTCTAAAGGGTGAATTAAATAAATTCTCCATGCAAGATAGAAAGATGGTTCAGAGTCTAATTGAGGAATTAAAACAACCTGAGAAACTAAGTTTTCTTGATAAAAGCAGATATTATGTATTTTACAGGAGTAAAAGGACTTTTGCCTCTGTAGTCCTGGCTCCTCATGAATTACAAAAGATATCTGAAGAAATTGTGGTGGCTGCAGATTGCTCTTATATAGTTTCGAAAAACAAATTGAAAGCTTATTACTATTCAGCAATTCTAAACTATCTAGCATATGAAACAATTAAAAGAAAATTTGCATTTGAACGTAATTTATTCCTGAGGCCATTGATAGCTATCATAAAATCAGGCTTAGAATGGAAGGGAAAAGAGTGGCAAAAAGAGGTTGCTAATCTTAGTGAACAACTACAACATAAAGTATTAGAACATCTGAAATCTCAAGAAGATATTATCGTTAGAAAATTCTATAATAGAATTAGACAGCATAATATGACTCGCGCTATATTTGATAAAATTATTACAATTATTGATAAAAATATAGATAAGGATAGAATAGATTTAACATCAGTAGCTAAGATATAGCTAAATTTAAACATGATTTTCTCGGAACACTAGAAAGATTGCTAAATGCGCAATATAACTTCTGATGGTTTTTTGCCGATATAGCAGCTAATTTAAGAAAAATATTAGAATATATGGGATGATCCCAAAAAAAGAGCCATTATTTATATCATTGTGACTCTATATCATCAAAGCCTCAGGATGAACCGCTTAACCATGGTTTTGATGTAGATTTTATTAATGTGGATGTTCTACAAAAAACACGGAAGGAAGAAGGTGAAGTATTTCAAGAAATAATTGATATATAGCAAGACAGTTAAGAAAACAAGGTCTATATGAGTAAAGTGGACATCAGAAGACATTAAACGAAAAGTTGCTGAAATATCTTATGTATGATGTTATGATGAGTATCAGCATCCATATGGGAATCATAAAATTTATAGTTATTTATTAATCTCTTTTAAAGAGAGAATAATCCGCAAGAGCTATTATAATCACTGATATTATCAAAAAATAATATAGCCAATGTGGTACGCCTTTATAACTCCTACTATATTTAAAGCTAGCTTTATCAATAATTGGAAACCATACTACAACATAATATAATCCCGTTGCTGGACTCTTGAATTCAAAATAAAAGGTATAATTGTAAATAGCTTTAGTATTATTAAATATGATATCTTTAGCTATGTGTTTTGCATTAACTATACCTGGGGGTGTCCTTTTTCCTGTTTTAAGCTCTTCAAACATGGCATTATCATATACCTTCAGAGTATCTTTATCTATATTTATGGAAGGCTCAACATTGGATATATAGGAGACTTCCCCTTGTATTATATCTCCCCCATTTGCTGTAAAATTTGAATACGACCGACGTAATAAATCCTCTTTCATTTCCTTAACAATTGTTTCAGTAAGAGGTATATTAAAGAAGCCTAATGCTATCAAAGGAGATGAGATACCAAGAATTATATTTAGTAATATTAATACATACATGCCTCTTTTCCCAGTTTTTCTTTTTTTCAACCCACATTCACCAATATAATGTAGCCGGCATCTTTCTTTCTTTTTATAATATATTAGGATAATATTATATTAACACTAATCGATAGTTTAAATCTTTCTATTTAAAAAATATTTTAATATCGCTAAGCTCTATAGACATATCTTGATAGGCCTTAGATCTGTTTTAGGAATTCTATTATCCATATTAGACAAGTTGCTGCTGCTTCTTTGAAGTCTTTGCATGAGATCGCCTTTACTTTATTATTAAATTCCTCTGTTATCTTCTCGGGTCTGTAGAGTCTCTTTGCATATATAGTGTGGCTACTCATCCGAACAACCACGGATCATCTACCTTTCCTAACACTTGTAGGGTTTCTTCGTAGGTTACAAACTGTAGTAGAACAACGATTTATTTACATGAAAGATTCTTGATTGTATTTTCTTTTGGTTACTTGAATATATGATATAGAACATTTTCATTATTAAGTAGTATTAACCCCATAAAATTTTCAATTGACACTTTCTCGACAACGTTATCGAGATGTTCTATATTGATTTTAGTGTTTTTGTCGGCTTTTTGGTAACTATATATTTATATTATCTATATTAGAAAGGAATAATGAGAGGGTTACCTTTCCTTTTTTATTAGTGTTTTTTCAAAATAGTTTATCAAACCAAATGTAAGCAATAATGCTAGCTCTGCATCTTCTTTGCTGACCATCTTCCCAAAGTGAGCTCCAGGGGATGTAAATTCTCTATGACTTATTACCAAAGACTTTATTATCTTTGCGAGTTTTTTATTCCCTAATAATCTATTCCAATCTGGCACCCGTTTCGTCCTACCTCTATCATCTATTGCTTCTGTTTCATATCCATAGTCTCTTAATAATGTTGTTAGCCCTTCTAAGGCCTGTCTACAACAAGACACCGCTTCTTTAGGATCGCCTGAATAGTAATAGTGCCAAGCCTTATCGAGTGCATCCATAATCTTCCCAAAATCCTTTTTTGCAATAACTGGCAACTCTGCTATAAATGTTCTTTTGAAATTGAAAGTATATAAGAATTTTTCAATCCAGTCACTTTTAGATATTCTTTTCTTTAGAAACAAATTAGATGAATTGATGAAATTACTATTTTCTATATCATGTATAGTTAGATATAGATTTAAGCGAATAATTAGGTTTTCTCCATCTCGTATTTGCTCAATCTTTTTCAATTTATAAGGGTCTAAATCAACGTATATAAGAATGGTCGATTTACCAGGTGACATAAAGCGAATTATATGATTGTCCGGATAAGCAATTCCTACGTGCATAAACTCCTCTTTCATTAATTTAATTGATTTCGCTATTGAGAATTTACTAGAAAGTAGAGTAATAGATATCCTTTTCTGCATATGTCCAGTGTCAATAGTATATCTCATATTGACATAAATTCTTAGCCGCGGAACAATCGAATATCTATCAGGTTCTATATTTTCTATATTTAATAATAATTTATGTGCAGGATATATCTCTAATTCTTCTACCATTTCAATAACAAATTATTATTGGAAATTTATAAAATCATTTTGTAATAGATGGTATTATATCTAAACCTTATATCAATTCTGCGAAGTGTTATAAATGACTTCTTAGGAAAGTAGCTGTTATTATCCATGTGTTTTCGTCATATTTTTCTTTGGTGTTTCCTCAGTATGTTACTATTATTTTGTAGTCGTTTTTTGTTAGTATGGTTTTTAGTTCTGTGTGACGGTATCATCTTAGTTTGTTTTCTCTTATTTATAGGTCTAGTTTTTGGTTTTCTTTTATTAGGTATATTGGTCTCCAGATTATGATATTTGGGTTCTCAGGGTCGCGGCTGTTGTATGTTAGTATTATTGCTTGGAAGTTTTCTTCGGTTAATATGTGGTCTAGGAATAGTTTGTCTAGCATTTCTTCTCTTATTTTCTTTGCGTTCCGTGCGTTGAATATGTGAATATTCCTTTTTTCATTGTTGGGTTGAGGCGTGCCAAGCATGTTTAGGTGAATAGGTCCTTTTCCAATATAGTCTTAATTAGTAATCTTGGTTCTTTGTTGAATCCGAGGTAGAAGTTGTGGCATATCCTTACTCCTTCCTTGGTTAGTGGGCAGTATATTCTCTTTTCGCTTTTTATTGTGTCTTTTATTATTAATCCCCTCATTTTTTAATCTGCTTTCTAATCCGTCGAGTCTAGATATGCCTCTGGACCTGATTTTATCGATATTTTCTTTTCCTATCTTTCTCTCTATTAAATCCCTTATTTCCTCTAAATATGTGTCGATATCTTTCCAAGGTAATAAATTATCAGGTGTTCGATTGTATCTATATTGGTATAGTTATCTCTGATGTATACGCCTTCTAGGCCTCGTCCTTCGTCAATTTCCCGATATTTCCTATATAATATATATAGAGGACCCCCGATCTCCTTCTGATACTCTGCTATGAACCTTCTATATTTATTTTCATCTAGGTCTTTTTTGAGGCCGTCGAGTTTTTAATATTACCTCTACCTGTTTTTATTTATTTTAGTATTATCTAGAGCCAGGGTTAAACGAGAAATTTGATAAATAGATTCATAAATAGCTTTGCGCCAATAGGATATCTTATAACGAATTTTTGGCATTTTAATGTTAACGTCTACCATCCCTCGTATTCCAAGGATGATCTCCAATCCATTTCTTGGAGCCAACGTATAATAATATGGTACATATTATTATTTTATTTGGGCTGGAGGCCAATGATCCTTGGAGTCAGTAACCTCCACCTCATAGTTATCACAGCAATCTTATATCTACTTGTGACAGGACACTTCATAGACTATATGAAGCGCACAAAGATAAAATTAGCTTCTCGATTACAGATATTCTTAACTCCCTTGGCTTATTGGTCTATAGTTATTTTGACGATATTTCTTATTATAGATTATTATCTAGGTAGATTTGATTTATCCCTCGAAGCAGTATTGAACATGGCGAGCAGTATAATTTATACACCGAAGTATAGTTTCGATACCCTAATAATCATAAGTTTCATTCCCCTTATCCTAATGATATCTATTGTAGTCCTAGGTTCGATACCCATCGAGGCGATTAACCGATTTGGTTTTGATACTAGTTTCAAACTCTCACTGAGGCTCTTCTTCTCTATCCTAATAGATATTTTCTGGGGCTTTATTGCTTTTCTATTGGTTCAGATAATCTCCTTTATAACCCTATCCATCTACTTGGTGGGTGCTGCAGGTCTTGACTTTGTTAATGCATTATTTATATTTGTCACTTTACCTTTAGCGCTAGCAGTATGGAGATGGGGCCCCAGCAGAATTATAGGCTCCTTATTAATTATTGTAGGCATCATTATAATCATCTACGGATTTGTAACGGCTCAGGCCGTGGCGCTCGAGAGAGCTTCCAGATTAATATTATTATTTTTCTTTCTTGTAGGCCTAGGGATCGCTGGCATGGGATATGAGATATATTTTAAGGGGATAGATAGGGTTATCGGTTCTTCACTCATAATTCTTGGTATAGGTCTATTGATAATTTTTGCGTTAATATACTATTTCCTACAGCAGTATCTCTATGGAGCGTTAATAGGTATACTTCAATTATTTTTCCCTCCATCGATCATGATATTGGTAGCGGGGGTGGCGGTATATTTTTGGGGAGACCCCTGAGGAAGAGACTTTGGTTATAGGGAAGGTCTTATCGATAACGGTTATAGTGGCTATTGTCTTATCACTCATATTTACATCGATGGGATGGGGCCTTCTAACAACCCTCTTAGGAGGTTTGGCCCCCGACCTAACATCATTTATAAACATGCTAGATATGTATACATCCCGGATACCTGTATTAAATGTAGTATTTTATAGCCCGGGTATAATGGGGGTTTCTATCGTGGCTTCACTAGCTTCTATACCTATCTATATCTTGGTTATATCCATATTCCGCCTAATCCTATCGATAAAGGTGTTAGTTAGGGGATACTAGTCCATTTATCCGTATTATCTATAGAGGTGATGCGATGGTATTGATGGGCGATAAGGTTTTAAGCACATGGAGGAAGCTATGTAGATAGGGATGTAAAAAGTAGCCTAAGCCGTCGTTTATTGTTTGTGTTGTTTTTCTTGGTTTGCGGGTTAAGTAAGGTTATTTATGTAAAGTTGACATACTTCTTATAGCACGCCAGATATCGGGGGAGTATTGACTGATGATTAGCGAGGTCTCAGTATTCCTAACTATATCTATAATACTTTTGGTGGGGTTCGCTGGCCATATCTTCTTTGAGAAGACGAAGATTCCTTCTTTTCTCTTCCTTGTTTTGATGGGTTTTATTATGGGCCCTGTTCTGCATATTGTGGATAGAGCGGATTTTATTCCCTTAATGGGTGTGTTGAGCACCTTCACACTTATTATGGTAACTTTCTATAGTGGGCTTAATCTTAATATAGTTGATATCGTGAGTCAGAGCGGTAGGGCTCTTCTTCAATCCCTAACTTATATCTTGACGAGCGTCGTCCTCATTGCTCTTATAGGCATAGTTTTTATCGGTTGGAGACCTATAGAAGCCTTTATATTTAGTTCTATGACGGGGGGAGAGATTACTGCTGCCGTTGTTGTACCTTTGGCATTCGCCTTAGGCTTCAGTAACGAGGTTAAGTCATTATTGACTCTTGAATCCGCTATCAGTACGGTCGTAACGATTGTATTATTCTTTATGTTTCTTAACCAGTGGCTACTTGGATCTATGAATATCTATAGTGCAGCTGCTAATATAGCGGGGAACTTCTCGGTAGGAATAATATTTGGATTAATATTTTCCTTAGGCTTCCTAAGGGTTATCCATCATTATAGAGATAAGGAGTATACATATGTATTGACTATGGGGCTCGTTCTGCTTCTATACACCATTGTCGATTGGTTCGGGGGGAATGGGGAGCTTGGAGTTCTGATATTCGGCTTATTCCTATCGAATGATAAAGCGGTTTCACGCATATTTGGTACACCAGTAGATATAAGTATGATATTCCCTAGGCTCAATCAAATTCAATCTGAATTATCCTTTCTCTTTGAGACTTTCTTCTTTGTATTCCTCGGCCTAGTCTTCACAACTAACTCTATATTTATATTGAGGGACTTGGCATATAGCCTAGTCTTCCTATCTATACTCCTCACAACCCGATTTATGGCTGTAACCCTAGCAACTAAAGACACATCTATGTATAGAGAGCGGCTAGAGATAACTATTATGTGTGCTCAGGGGATAGTTCCCGCTTCTTTAAGCATTTACCTACTAAGATATGACTTAGCCCTCAACAACCTATTTATGTCCCTAATTACCTACATTATCATCCTTACTAATATTGTAACAACAATAGGCGTTTGGCGCATCTCGAAAAAGAAGCTTCGTATTTCTATATAGTAATCAACTCAGCAATAAAATAGGTTCTTGGTATTATCGCTTAAATCATCCTATCTTCATCAGCCTGTTTTTTCAGGTATAATGGGCTCTATAGTAACCCTATATTTTCTAGATACCTTCTCTGTCACGATCTCTCTTAATAGATATGGGGAATACTCATCAGTCGGATCTATACATACGATGACGCCGTAATCTTTAGCAAGCCTAGAGAGTATCTCCACAAAGGTTTCTATTGAATGCTCTTTTTCGTACCGGCCAATTAACTCTTCATATTTATAGAGTTCAATATACGACTTAAAAATTGCTGGAGAAGAGCAGCACGGACACATCTCACGATGTGGAAATTCAATATGTGACTTAGAAACCTGCATATACAGAGAATCTTTACTGCATTTAGGAAATTTCAAATTATCTTCTCTGTCTTCCGCGAAGCCATCTCTTTCTTCCCATTCTTCCATTGTAAATCGGTTGATTAACTTATTTATTGATGAAACTATGCTCCATCCTGGCAGTAAGGGTAAGAAACCAAATAGAGATATTATTCTTACGAATCTTCTCCGTCTCACAATAATGATGATATATTAATTTAGTCTATATCGATAATGGTACTCTCTATGGAAAACCTAAAGTCAATGAATGGCGGGATGAGGACTGCTGAGGAGAGGTGGTGACGGTTTAACTAACCCTATATCTTCTTTTTACAAAGCATCTATAGATACCCGGTTCTACATGAACACCATATTTTATTTTTATACAATCTGTTACGACATCCCTAAGTATGTAAGGAATCTCTTCTCTTGGGGCGTCGATGCAAACGGTTATGTCAAAATCCCTAATGAGATTCCTGGCTATTTCAATGTAAGTATTTATAGATAAGTCCCGTTCGTAACGATCGATCAACCTTTCATATTTAGACATTTCGATTTCAGCTATTAATCTCCGCATCTGACGAGGATACTTGTGATGTTCCAAGGCCCCTCCATCTTCTTTCATTAAACTCTTCTTCTCTTTTACTTGATATGCAAAGAGTCTATTGATTAGAATATTTATTGGTGCTATATAATTCTGGGTTGGTATTAGAGCTAAAGCGCCAAATATAGGTATTAACTTTATAAAGCGTCTCCTTTTCACAATAATAATTATCTGCCGCCACTAATCTATATGCCTAGCGGTACCCTAAATAGGAACTCCATGGTCAATAAACCTTATTAGCTGTAGAAACCTAAGTTGATGGGTATCTAGTTATCCTATGGCTAATCGAGCTCTATATGGATGTATTAGTTATGAACCACGAGATATGTATATTAATTTTGTAAGGGTGATTTTACATTGACTACCTATCCAGATAAGGCTATTAAGTATATAAACGAGAATTATAGGAAATACATTGATATACTAAAGAAGCTAGTAGAGATACCAACCGTCTCAGCCACCAATACAAAGGAGATGATGGACTGCGCAAGTCTTCTATCATCAATCCTCAAGGAACAGGGAGCAAGAGTGGAAGTCAAATCATTCGGTGGACACCCACTGGTTCTAGGCGAAATCGGCTCCGGCTCCAACTCTATAGTAATATATAACCACTATGATGTCCAGCCACCCGAGCCCCTAGAGTCCTGGGATACCCCTCCATTCGAGCTAACTATGCGGGACGGGAAGTTGTATGGCCGTGGAGCCTCGGATAATAAGGGTAATATTGCCGCGAGGCTAGGTGCCTTAGATGCGGTGCTACCTTTTATAGATGAATTAGGTCTCCGGATTAAATTCGTCTTCGAAGGAGAGGAAGAAGTGGGTTCACCTACTTTCCCCAAAGCAGTCGAGGAAAAAAGCGATTTCCTAGTGGCGCAAGGAGGTATATGGGAGACCGGATATGTAGGTAGAGATGGGCGGCTCGGGATAACCCTTGGGTTTAAAGGCATGCTCTATATTGAGATTATCTTTAGGGGGGCTGCAAGGGATACTCATAGTGGGAACGCTCCCTTGGTACCGAATCCCGCTTGGGATCTTGTTAGGATGCTTACCCACCTAAAGGATGCTATGGGGAGGATATTGGTTCCCGGCTTTCATGAAGGGATTAAAAGCGAGTTTCTAGAGGATGCAGAGAAATTGATTGAAGATCTGGATCCGAAGAGGCTAATTGAGTTGAAGAAGGATCTTCAGATAGAGCATTTTGTCGGTGGGTTGGAGGGTATAGATGCGTTCAAGGCGTTGATGACTATGCCTAGCCTAAATATATGTGGGCTATATGCAGGTTATACTGGTAAGGGAGCTAAAACAGTAATTCCGTCTTATGCAGGGGTTAAAATAGATATCAGGCCAGTGCCGGGTCAAGACCCCAATATGATATTAGAGAATCTAAAGCGTTATCTAAAGGACCTGGGATTTGGCCACGCTGAAGTGAATATTCATAGCATGTATCCCGCTGGATATACAAAACCAGGGGAGAAGGTGGTGGAAGCTTCTATTAAGGCCGCAGAAAGGGTTTATGGAGTGCCTCCAGTAGTAACGCCTTTATCAGGGGGCTCAGGACCTATATATCTGTTTACAGATGTTTTGAAGGTTCCGATGACCGGTGCTGGAGTGGGTTATTATGGGTCAAGGAGTCATGCGCCTAATGAGAATATTCGGGTTGAGGATTTCATTAATGGGATGAAGCATGTTGCGCTCCTGTTAATAGAGTACGCTAGTATGTTAAATGAAGCTGAGTCCGACTGAGGCACTTGATAGGCAACCAAACACCTAAATCTAACTTAGTTATGTGGAGCTCCTTTCTCTATATATTAATAAGAACCCTATTCTTGCTGCCTACCTTATACTTTAATAATCTTAGGGCAAAATAGAGTATTGATTTTGGAGGTGCGGATAATTTGGTATTTTTGTTTGTTAGTTGGGTAATATCGAGTAGCAAGCATATCCAGAGACATGAAGAGTTGGAGAGGAAAATTATTAGTAAAATGAGTGAGCATGAGCCTAAAAATCCCTTCCAGGATAGAGATGGCTTGATGGGGCCACTCGTAAATATAAGAGAAGCAGATAAGATAGAAAAATTGTATAATGACGCTATCGAAAAGGGATGTACAGCATTATTACCTCTAAAGAGAAAAGGAAACTATGTATGGCCTACACTAATTGAAGTCGATAAAGATAGGGCTAATGACCTAATGATATTCCGAGAGGAGCTTTTCGGCCCTATAGCCATACTTATAAAGGTTGATGATGCGGATGAAGCTGTTGATCTAGCGAACTCCACACGCTTCGGGTTAGATGCAGCAGTATTCGGAAAAGATAGAGGACAGCTTAGGCGGGTAGCTAGGAGGCTAGAGGTGGGAGCCGTTTTTATAAATGAGTATCCAAGACATGGAATAGGTTACTACCCCTTTGGAGGGATGAAGTATAGCGGTATAGGTAGAGAGGGGATAGGATACTCAATCAAGGAATTAACAACGACCAAGACAATAGTATATAACTACAAGGGATATGGAATATGGGAATATATATAATAGTAATATACAGCTGATAATAAGTACAGGATTACTATAGCCAGCGGGTATCGTGGAAAATACGGCTTACTAGGGAACCGACAAAGATATTCCCAGTCTAGATTCCCTGTTATTCATCAACTTCTCTAATTTCATTCGGCCCTAGCCTATCTCTCTTCTCCTTTTTCCTACTTTTCTCCTTCTCATTTTTAATGGCGTCTTCTTCCCATATCAAGGGCTCCTGCTCTAACCCTCTAATTTCGGCTCCAGGGTACTGTCTCTCTATCTCTTGTCTAAGTTTTTCTTTGTCGACATCACCATATGTCTCGACACTCACTATAGGCTTACCATCAGGTCTGTAGGTTACCGATATGGAGTATCCACTCGATACTCCTCTTCCCCCTCTAGATCTAAGCTTCTTTATTATTTCATCGAATTCATCGAATATGCTCATGGCAACACCTTCACTATGGACGTTTCTTCCAATTGAAATATATGTTTGAATAAGGAAAAATAAATTATACTAGAGATTTTTACTTCCTATCGGCTTCATATGTGCCATGGTTTTCTCAGCTTTTGTGTGGAGATTTGACTCGTTTCTCGACTTCTTCAGCGATAATTTCTGACTATACTTTGAAGAGGCTCGCTAGGAAACCTAATGCAACCATTACATACCCAACTATCCATGATAGCGCCATTATCAACCAATTCGGCTGATAATAAGGCATGCCATAAAATCCATTCTGGATAGTACCTGTCATGTAGCCAAAGTAGGTTCCGGTTATTATTATTCCTACCCCGATAATTATCCAGAGCATAGAGTGGGCTATTAATTCAAAGTCTCCTCTAAAAGCCATAGACCAACTAACAATGACTTCAATCAACTAATGTGCTTACAGCAACATACTTTGGGTCGATTTTGCTATACAAAATGATATTATATGTTGTGATGTTCGGCATAGGGATTGTTATCACCAGTATGGGTATGAAGTTAAGTAAGGATCCGACGCCTGAATTTGCGGCTAAGGCTCAGAAGAGAATAAAGCTTTTATCGGAAATCAATATAGCTCTAGGTATCTTCGTTATCTTTTTGGCTGTCTTACTAAGTGTAGGTCTATGATAAAAACTATTATAAAACCCTTTACTCCATATGTATACTACCATTCCCCTACCCCTCTTTTATCATTCTTTGGTATTTTTATGTTTCAATAATAATAGAGTAGATTGTGGATCGTCTCTATTTTCATTTATTGGGTTTCCATACCAATTTCTTCCCTTTTATATCCGGGGTTATACAATCTTCCTCCTCAAGCCATGTTAAGTATCCTCGTAGTATGGATTGGTGGAGATGATATAAACCTATACTACGGATATCAATATTTAGCGCTGAGAATATTTCAATAGATATTTCATCGAAACTCATTTCTCTCCTAATAATTTCTAATAATTTCTCTCTTACAGATATTATCGCCCTTATATTCGCCTCTATATCCTCCCTTTCATCTCCAGTAGGGTCGCCGTGGGAAGGAACAAATGTCAATCCATCAAGGTCTCTAAGTTTATTCAAGGTATCCAAGGCGTCTCTAGGATTATAAGTATATGGTATTACGTGTCGCTTCAGCACCTTCAAAGGGAAAAACGCGTCGGCCACAAAAAATATATGGTTTATTTGAAGACCTATCATGCCGGGAGAATGCCCCCTCAAATCATGTATATCAAAGGGCAATGAGATTCCTGATATGTCAGCGGGATGTGATTCTTGGGCTATAAAAAATTTATTTCTAAGGCTTTTAGAGGGATATCCTCCATACAATGTAGACGCTTCAAGTATAGGCATAGTGATATATGGTATTTCACGTTTATCAGCATATATAGGTATGCCCAGTCTATCCGCAACAAATTTATTTCCCCCGATATGGTCCGCATGTGAATGTGTATTTATAAGCAATTTAATAGTGAGAGATAACTCCTTAGCTATATTTATAGCCCTCCTAGCCTGATCCTTATCTAACCCTGAATCCACCATATAAGCTTCATTACCTACCTTTATGAAGGCTATCGCCACCCTCCCCGGTATTAAGATGAAATTATCGGACATTTCTAGATATCTAGGCATAATTTAACCTCCCATTAGCAATCGATATAACTCCATGTGGATTGAAAAGATAAAAAGGTAGATAGGACTAGCCTCCTAAGTACTTCTTGAACCAAGCTAAGGCCTCATCGGCAGCCCGTTCCAAATGCGGAGAAAAATATAAGTCGAAGTGGCCTGCGGGAAGTGTTTTAAACTCCTTCTCAGCAGGTATCTTTCGGTACATTTCCTCCACTAGTTCTGGTGGTGTAGTGGTATCCATTTCTGCTACTATAATCTTTATGGGTCTAGACACTATTTCGGCGTAGGCAGCTGGATAATATTGGAGCACTCTCTCAACACTATCGAGGGTAACCATATTTCGGAAGGTTGGAAATAATTTTTCAGCCTGGGTATAAAACTCGTAGGCTTCCTCTGTCCTTAAGGCAGACAGTCCCTCCTTGGCCACAATAGGCATTGTTTCAGGGGTATTCTTACAGGTTCCTTCTCTTGCTATATCAGCAAGCTCCATCAAAATATCTAAGGTCCCAAAATAAGATATAGCCACTTTATATGTGACTACGTTTGGAACCTGCGCTACACCACATTTAACTCCAGGAGGTGGGAAGGCTAAGAGGGTGACTACGTGTCCACCGCTGAATGATGTTCCCCATATACCTATTCTATCCTTATCTACATAGTCGAGAGATTTAATATAGTGAATAGCACATCTATAATCAGCTAACTGTTCCTCTGGAAATAATCTACACCTCGGCTCACCCTCACTCTCACCGAAATATCTATAGTCGAATGCTAATACAACAAAGCCTTCCTCAGCCCACCTCTTGGCGTATTCAGGTAGATACATCTCTTTAACCGCTCCAAATCCGTTGGCCATAACTATCGCAGGTAATTTATTATCTTTTTTCCTCGGTGTATATAATAACCCTGAGCATTTGACGCCATGTGACCAAAACCTTATTTTTTCTTCATTAAACTCAGGCATAATATAACCTCCACATCATCAATCAAAATTATTAGCCATCAAACTAAATTAATAATTCCTCATACTCCATAAACGGGATCTGGGCAAAGTATATTTGGATACTTGATTCTTAGTAGCTTTCTGGCTTCATAACATAAATGACATTCATCGGCATATCGATTTTGATGAGGAACGCTATACTTCTCGATAAGCCTCTTAGGTCCGCCCTCAAGAATGTCCTTCACAATCGGATGTTTAGCCGGATCATAATTTGATATAATCTTAGATAGCCCTTCTCTAAAGATATTGCCGATTACTATTCCTTGGCATACATGAATATTTCCAAATGGATCAATATGCACCCTTTCTTGCTTTTTAAAATCCTCATATGGGCACTCCTTTAGTTCTTTCCAATCTTTCCTCCGTTGTATATCGACTAGTTTTTCAGACGCCCTTCCCCTATACATAAGTTTGGATAAGGAAACTTTTACTCCTTTATATTCGGAAGGACATTCCTCTTTAGTAAAGGGATTCTCAACCGCTAATAGATTGATACTTAACCCTAAGGTTAATGCCGCCTCAACTATATTTTTGGCTTCCTCACTCAACCAATTATCACTATGATATAAATCGCTACTTAGGCTTAGCACGAAATCGTTAACAGAGGTAAATGGATTAAGCCATTCAATAGCATCCTGAGTTGTAGTTCCCCAATATCCATCAGTCACAACCTCGACCTTAAACCCTAATTTATCTGCATAATTTACTCCCTTCAACATTATAGGATAATATAGAAAGGGTTCTCCTCCCTCAAAGGATACTTCATCTATGGTCCCTAACTCCTTTGCTTGATTCAAAATATACTCTATAGACTCATAAGACATAACGCCTTTATTCCCGGGGCTACCCCATACAAAACAATGGTCACACTCTCTATCACATCTAAAGGTTATGAGGAGATGTATATGATTTAGGTCTATCATGCTTCACCAAATATCCATTTTTCCATAACTATTTAAGGTATTATCCAAATAGAGCTTTTATGGTTTCCTTCAGAAATGATTTAGAGTCTTATACATCGTTACTATTATTATTCATTAGTGAACGGAAAAAATACTAATTATGAACAGAATTAAGCTAATTAGGGTGAAATTGTTGGCTTCAGCTATAAATGCGGAGCGACTAGTAAAGAGATACATTACTCATTTAAGAAAAGGGATATTTAAGCGGGAGAAAAAGATAGTTGAGGCTCTAAAAGAGGTTTCCTTTGATGTTAGATATGGGGAGATAATGGGGCTTCTAGGTCCCAATGGCGCTGGTAAGACCACTACTGTTAAAATATTATCCACTCTACTTATACCGGATGGAGGGAGGGCTATCGTTGCAGGCTATGATGTTTTAGAAGAACCTGAAAAAGTAAGAGAAAATATAGGTGTAACTCTAAGTGTAGAAAAAGGCTTTTTCTGGAAATTGACGGGAAGAGAAAACTTGAAATACTTTGGGATGTTGAAGGGACTAAAGGGAAAAGAGCTCGATAAAAGGGTTAATCAGCTTCTTAAAGAGCTGGGGCTAGAAGAATTGGAAGCATCAGATAAGCTATGCGAAGAATATTCATTAGGGATGAAAGCTAGGTTAGCGTTATCACGAGCCCTATTAACAGATCCACCGGTAGTTATACTGGATGAACCTACCCTCGGACTGGATCCTCCGTCAGCAAGGACTATAAGGACTCTCCTTATAGATATGGCTAAAACACGTGGTAAGGGAGTCTTAGTCACAACCCATAATATGTTTGAGGCAGAGTTAATTTGCGACCGAGTTGCGATAATTAATGAAGGGGTTATAGTTGCCATTGGAACGGTTCCAGAATTAAAGCGTTATGTCTCCGGAAAGGTCTCTATTGAAGTAGTAGCTGGAGGGTTAGACCTTGGCCATGACCCGGACTTATCTAAGTTAGGTTTTACTAGAGATGAGGTTGTAGGGACTATCGACACCGAGGAGGGAAGGTTAAGGGTTAAAATATTGTGTAGCCCTGGAGAGGAGGAAGACATGATAGCAGAGGTTATACGAAGGATAGGGGCGGCGGGCGGAAAAGTACATAGAGTTGATATTCTCGAGCCTAGTCTAGAAGATGTATTTATAGCCCTAACCAGTAAAAGGGAGGTGGGGTCACATGGCAAATTGGACTGACGTATTTAGAGCCCAACTATTCTCCTCAATAGCATGGTATAAAAATAACAGATTCATGTTCTTCTCAATGTTTGTATGGCCATATATCATGGTTGGGATGATATATGCCTTAGGCACTATTTATGGAGATATAGAGCAGTATACTCTTCAGATGGGGATATCCAATCCCGCACTATATCTATTTGCATCGAGTGTAGTTGCCATGTCCAGTCTATTTATAGTAGATGCGGTAGCCGGGTTTACCCTTTGGAACAGGTGGCTTGGCACCTTACCATATATAATTCTCTCCCCCGTTAAGACTTCGGTTATCCTTATAGTGGCAGGATTACCGGATTCGCTGATATCTCCGGTTATAACAATGTTGGGTATAGTTCCAGCGGTAATATATTATGAGGGTATTATAGGGGCAGCGAAAACACTACTAGTACTATTAATAATATTCTTAGGTATGCTTCCTATGCTTGGCTTCGCTTCTTTATTCGCTTCCTTACTGCTAGTATTAAAGGAGGAATCAAATATCCTTAGCAGTCTATCTCCATTTATACTATTAGCCTCCGGAGTATTCTATCCCATAGAGATATTGCCTCGGATATTACAGGCCGTCTCAGAGGTAGTTCCAACAAGGTATGTTATAGATGCTTCAAAACTGGTCTCAACCTACTTACTACCAGAGGCAAGACCCTTATTGTTGATCATATATGCAATAGCTATCCTGGGAGGAGTCTATAATTTGCTCGCTTTATCGGCTATAGGTAGAGCTGAGAGGAGAGTTAAAAAGGTAGGTGCTATCTAAATGTCTATCTATAAGTTAAAGGCAGTAATCTGGCTTCACCTGCTTAGGCTATGGAGATATAAGTATTCAGCGGTAAATATGGCCCTTAACACAACCCTCTGGGTAACTATATTTATATTGGGGGCATTGATGTTTATGGCGCCTGAGGATCTGCCTAGAGGTGTTCCGTTGGCATTCTGGGGTATAGCCTTATGGACCATATTATCAAGTTGCGTCTGGCTTATAGGTGGTTGGACAAATTTCTATGTTTCCATGGGCTTTGTGGAGGAGCATATTCTGGTGAATACTTCTTCTTCGAGAGTCCTAGTCGGGCGGGCGATTACAGGCCTCTCCATATCTACTCTAGCTATCATACTGATCTATTATGTCCTGTCCGCTCTTATTCCAGTTACATGGGGGCTAGAGATACATATCCAACTCTTAGTGCTAGGTCTATTATCATTCATAGTTATGGCTTTATCGTATGGCTTAATATTATCGGCATTAAGTTTTAGAACAGGTGTTCCAGGTGTTTTACTAGATATATCAAACTTTATAGTATTTATAATCGGCGGCATCGCCACTCCAGTCAGCATGCTTCCACCCCCTATAAGGAATATCGCCCTAGTAATCCCTTATTCATACCCCTCTGAGCTGGTTAGATATGGAGCTTCAGGTATAGAGCCTTACCTACCCATAGATCAAGTTGCATTCATAGCCTTATCAATTTCTATATTGATGGGGATATTCTCACTTTGGTTGATGAGGTGGGCAGAGGCATATGCGAGGAAGCATGGCGTCAAGGCTATAGGACGAATGTAAATTAGACTATAAGAATAACAAAGGCTTCTATCGGTAATATTCTCAAGAGAATTATAGTGATAAATAGAGTTTATTATATTCTTATTTTTGGTGGACACTAATGGATTACGAGTTTTATATTGGTGAAGCTTTGATTGGCGATGGCTTTGAGGTTGCTCACATAGATCTAATTATCGGCAGTAAAGATGGTCCAGTTGGCCATGCATTCGCATCTGCATTAGCAAGTCCAAAGCAAGGACATACTCCGATGCTTGCGGTTATAAGACCGAATCTCCCCCCTAAACCGAGTACATTGATTGTTCCTAAAGTTACAGTGGTCGGAATGGAAGATGCTAATAAGATTTTTGGACCTGCTCAAGCGGCGGTTGCTAAGGCTGTTGCAGATGCTGTTGAAGAAGGGATAATTCCCGGGGATAAGTGTGATGAGTGGGTGGTTATAGTGTCTGTATTTGTGCATCCTAAAGCGGAGGACTACAGGAAGATTTATCAATTCAATTATGGGGCGACAAAAACGGCTTTAATGAGGGCATTGGAGAATTATCCAGGAGTGGAAAAGATTCTTAGGGAGAAAGATAGGGCTGTACACCCGATAATGGGCTTCAAGGTGCCCAGACTATGGAATCCTCCATATCTCCAGGTAGCTTTAGACCTTCTTAATATTAATGACGCTATTAAGGTTGTTCAACAATTACCTAAACGTGAGAGGCTTATACTTGAGGTAGGCACACCCCTTATAAAAGCACATGGCGTTAAAGCGGTCGAGGAGTTAAGGAAAGTTAGGAAAGATGCATTTATCATTGCAGATCTAAAGACTATGGATGTGGGTAGGATAGAAGTTAAAGAAGCCGCCGAAGCCACTGCAGACGGTATATGCATTTTAGGTGTAGCCTCGAACGAAACGATTGAGAGAGCAGTATTTGAGGCCAAGAAACACGGTATATATTCTATACTAGATATGATGGAAGTAAAAGACATCGAAGCTAAATTAGCTTCGTTAAAGTTGAAACCCGATGTCCTGCTTCTCCATAGAAGTGTGGATGTTGAGAGAACAGCCGCAGAGAAGGGTAGAGGTATAGAACTATATTGGGGTGATATTAAAGGCATAAAGAAGAAATATGGTTTACTCGTTGCAGTTGCAGGAGGCATTACACCAGATACAGCCTTAAAAGCAATAAATCAAGGTGTCGATATAATCGTAGTAGGAAGGTATATCATTAGAAGTAAGGATCCCTATAGGGCTGCCCAGCAATTTCTAGATTTAATGCCACCTGATTCTGAGACTATGCGGTTATTGATGGATGAAGATGAAATGCCTGGAGATTAGGTGAGTCCATTTCACGGTATCACATCATTTTTATAATTTACATTATTCTATAACCTTAACAGGAATTTTTCTCCCATCCTTATTATAAAAGTAAATATTATCTATAGATTGATATGGTGGTATCGCTACAGCTATGAATAAACCTATGAAATTATTAAGGTCAGGAATTGATGGAAGTGGATTACCACTCGGATGAGAATGATAAGTCCCCACGATATCAAGATAGAATGGCAGCATCATAGAGCTATATGAGGCGAGTGTTTTTCCATGAACAGGTAAAGGTGGCACCACATATTCCCTAAGATAAATTTCGGTAAGATCACTTTTCTTTCTTTTTTTACCCCTTATCAATAAAATTATCTCTCTAGGATGGATAATCCTAGTATTTTCCAATATTTCTTCAAGCAATTCAGAATCTAAATAGATACATAACTTTCTCATGTCAAGAGCATCTCTCCTTTTAAGAAATTTATGGAGCTCTCATATATTTGTGGTTATCGAATAGCTAAAGAAAGTGGATCCCCTATATCCAAAAGATAAAAATTATAAAAATAGAGGGATTTATACTGATGGTTATTCGGGTTTCCAGCCAGGATGGTGTTTTTCCGCCCATCTTTGAGGTACTTGTCCATTAGTGAACATCGCTTTCAAAACAGGCCAATTCACAGGGTTTATAGCCAACATGAAATGTCCGACTATAGGTATTAAGACTAATAAGAACCCTATCTCATGGATTAGAAGAAGCAGCGCTCTATACTCATAACCTATATTAAGAAATACCATTGGTAATCCTGATATGCCTAGGAGCAATAAACCTATGTGAACCGATAGTAAAAGCAATTTCTCCATTGGATGGTGGAACCCTATAACCGGATATTCCTTCGTCAATCCAAACCATCTCAAGCTTACTTTAATCATTGACCTAATGTCTGCCCAACCAGGCCACCAACTTTCTTCTCCACGCTTAAATGCTTCTATACCTCGAGCGATAGTGAGGGGTAACGCTATAACTAATAGTACACTAACTAGATAGTGATGAATGATCTTTCTCCCCACCTCTCCACCAGTCAAAGTATACAGGAATCTGAAGGTTTCTCCATCTAATACAGGCAACCCTGTTAATATCGCCAAAGTGACACCTACAAATAGAAGCCAATGAGTTATCCTAGCAAGTATACTCCACCTCAATACATATCCTCTACTCACTATTCCTCACCTCCCTCCTTTAGCTTCTCTCTAACTATGTGAATAGCACCAAGCAATACCCCCGCTGCAATGGCGATATTTGCTAGAGTCTTAACAAAAGTATCTTTAATCTTACTCCATACTGGATAAGTTATTAACTCATCTTTTCTCCTCACTGGATATTTAACTATCTCAAATGCGCCTCTTCTGGGTATATAGAATAGTTTAGGACTCGTTCCCAGGTCTTCTCTTGGCATAGCGGCGATACCCGTCTCAACTAACACGGTAACGGTGTCATCTGGATCATCAAGATCTCCAAATAACCTAGCATGATAGGGACAACCCTCGACGCATGCAGGTGTCCAAAGTGATTCACCCCTCTTTCTATGGTAACAGAAGGTACACTTATCCGGAACCCCAACTTTCAACGCATGTTCATGGAGAATCGTTCCCTCCATTGGAGTTTCTAACATCGTCCTTACTCCATATGGACAGGCATAGATACAATACTTGCATTTTATACATATCTCATCATCAATCAGTACAACTCCCTCCTCCGATTTATAGGATGCACCGGTAGGGCACACAAATACACATGGTGGATCTTCGCAGTGTAAACATTGGATAAAGACTTTCCTCATAGTGTCTCCATATGTAACTGTACGGCTCCTTGTCCTGGTATAAGCAACTACATTCTCCGGTAATACATATGTTCCATCCTCCCTCCACCTAACTATGTTTTCAGTCATACAGGCTTCTACACAAGCTAGGCATCCAGTGCAACGTCTTAAATCTATGATCATAGCGGGCTTCATTTACCTCACCTCCTAATCTTAACTTTATAATCGAATAGTGCAGCTGAACCTATGCCCTCTATGATAGTGAATGGTGCAAGGTAGTTGGTATTTAATCCGTGTTTAGGCATATAAGTAAACTTGACATCTCCATTCATATGGCGTCCTGGAGTTAAGCCGTGAACACCTGCAATCAATTCTGGACTTATCAAGTGTGTTGTCTTGATTTTAACTTTAAGGCTTCTACCATCTTGAGGATTGTATACTTCCACGATGTCTCCATCCTTGATGCCTAATTTTTTGGCTCTTTCCGTATGTATAATGACGTAGTCTCCTTCTTCCCATTTAAGCATCTCAAGTAATAACCTGGTATTTCTGGCCCATGTGTTTATAGCCACAAGTCTATTCATATAGTCAACAGGTACAAATTCATCGTCAGCCAATCCACCATCCATCCATTTTGGTTTAACCCAAGTAATTATAGGATTCAGATTATTTTCTTTACCTAGATAATCCTTGAACTTTTCTAATCCAGCTATACTTATCATCTCTATTTCGCCAGTTTTGGTTGGTAAAGCCCCTTTGGATGTCAATGGATTATAAGCTGGTTCTTCATATTTGGTTAGCGTCCCGTATCTCATGAGTTTATCATAATCTATACCCAGTTTCTCACACTGTTTCATCCATATATCCGTAGGCCTTAGAACTATCTCGATGTCTCCTAAATGCTCAGGCTTCATTCTTTTAACTAACTCATATACAATCCAAGAAGTAGGCTTAACGTCTATACCTTCCGGCGGATCAACTGCCTTTTTCATAACACATATTTGACCTATGTGGCTCTTCTTAACAGGGAATAACGATGCATTATCGTGTTCGAAGAAGAATGGTATTGGCAAAATTATATCGGCATAATTACATGTCTCGCTCCACATCACATCTATAACGACAACCAAATCGAGTTTCTTAAGGGCCTTGATTGCTATATCATCATTAGGCATATGCGAAACGAGGTTCTCTAGGTATATTATTGCTGCCTTAATAGGGTAGGGTTTTTCCTCTAATATCGACTTTACCATTAACATAGAATAGTGCTTACTAAAGAGAAGCGGATACCCATTATTAGTCCAATATTTCGATACACTTTCTACATCCTTGGGTTTAAATTTGAATGGCAAACTCGGCTTTAACTTCCTTGGCCATGCCCATCCCCCCTTTACACCTATAGATCCCAAGAGAGCATTTATCATAGCGTTAACTCTGTGGAACATAGGCTCATTATAATACCTTACAGATTTATATCCATGGTCAATAAAGCTTCTGGGTGCCCATTTTACAAGTTCTTCCGCTACCCAAACGATCTCATCAGCTTCAACGCCTGTAATGCTTGCTGCCCACTCAGGTGTATAATCTGCTATGGCTTCACTTATAATCTGAAGCGCAGATGCAATTTCTCTACCCTCGTATGTCCCTTTATACATTAGTGCTGGCTTCGATGCATTTAGTTTATATTTATAGTCGCCGGTATCTTCGTCATAAACCAGATAGTCTAGTTTACCTGACCTACTTCCATCTTCAATAGTCGTTGTAGCAACGGGCGTCATATCATCAGTGTATAGAAGCATTGAAGAATTGGTGTATTGCCTTAGATACTCCTCGTTATATAACTGATTGCTAATTATATAATTTGCTATAGCTAGAGATATAGCGAGATCTGTGCCTGGCTTAACTATATAGTATTTCTCAGCAATCTCACATATATCAGAGAACCTTACATCAAATACGACGATTCTGGAACCATTTCTATAACCCATCGAAAGGGCTGCTGCCCAGGGGGATGATACAAAGCCTCCATACGGATTCCTTCCCATAAATACGATGAATCTTGCATTTTCATAGTCAGGATAGACAGCGCCGGGAGTTATATGTTTGCCGAAGACGAACCATCTGCCACCACTTGAAGAGGTATAACATGTATCGGCGTGTCCAGTGATATTAGGGGAACCAAGCATCTTTATGAAAGAAGATAAAATACCTTTCTCCGCTCCTTGGTGTGCAAACAGCGCGATTTGTTCAGGTGCGTCAAGATATTGACTCAGCCTATCGGCCAAGTAATCCAACGCTTCATCCCAGCTTACCTTCTTAAACTTTCCCTCTCCCCGTTCACCAATTCTAATCATGGGTCCCTTGATTCTATCGGGATGATTCCATACATCGCCCAATGCTCTTGGTCTAGCACAAGTTGCAAAGTATTGGGGTAATTCAGGACCTACATTGTGGCTTTCTTGGTGTATTCTTTCCTGATCCTCAATATTAAATACTCTAATTCTTAATGGGCATCCTTGTCCACAGATTATACATGCGGTTGGACTCCACTCTCCTTCCGCGATCAGATCGGCAATAGATTCCTGTGGGCCGCCTTTAACCCCCTCTATTCCTTGTATTATAATCGGCAAAGTAGTTGTCGCTAGTGCAGATACTTTTAAGAACTTTCTTCTATTCATCCCTGTTTCTTCCATAATCTTCTCACCTTAACATTACTTTGTTATATTACAATGTAAAATTATAGCGTAAATTGGAATACTTATTGTATTAAGAATATTAACGACGTAATACATAATAATATTTACACTGTAATACCTTTACATTGAATAAGGAATTTCTAATATTATAGATTTTGAAGAGGTAAATAGATTCATAATAATTAAATATATTATAAAGATAGAGAGATGAAGGTCTAGTATGAAGAAAAAGATTCTATGAACTGTATAATTCTATCTAGTAATGCATTTATAAGTATTCCTCCTTTCTCTGCAGATGCTAATGTGGGGTCTCCTAAAACTCCATTATCTGTGTATTCCTCCCAATTTATAGGTAGATATACCCTAACTTTTTCGTT
Source organism: Candidatus Scotarchaeum otlingeri (assembly GCA_002011075.2). Classification (GTDB taxonomy): domain Archaea; phylum Thermoproteota; class Nitrososphaeria; order Geothermarchaeales; family JDFR-13; genus Scotarchaeum; species Scotarchaeum otlingeri. Next base: position 1,536,354 of record MTMA02000006.1, on the reverse strand, counting down.
AGGATTAGAGTATGGCAGAGAAAGTTTTCTTAACTTAGGTTTTCGTATCTTCTTTTTTGCCACTTTATCTGGATAAATATAAAGGGCGACAGATGTCTCAAATTCCCCTGCATGCCCCCATACTCTACTTTCCAGAACCTTATCTATAACATCAGGAATTAATTGCCAATAATTTATTGCAGAAACAGTTAAACCCAATTCTTCTCTTATTCTTCTCAATATTAATTGGATTGATGGAGTGTTTCCTCCATGTCCATTTAAAATAACTAACCTTTTTACTCCATGTCTCTTTAGGCTCTCTGCGACGTCAAATAGTATGGACATAAAAGTTTCAGACTTAATAGTAATAGTTCCCGGAAACTTCATATGGTGCTCCGATACTCCGGCCATAACTACAGGAACGATAAGGACTTTTGACTTACTTTTTTCTGCCGCGGCTCTGGCAATAGCCTCTGCTAAGGCATAGTCATTTATCAAAGGAAGATGTGGACCATGTTGCTCTATGCTTCCCGTGGGAATGATAGCTAAATCTATCTGTTTAATTATTTTCTCAGCCTCAGGCCACTTCAAATCACTTAAAACCCAATACATATCGAGTCGCCTCATATGAGGTATAACTTCTAGAAAATGAATCGCCTGCTATGAATTTAAGATTATAAAAAAATCACTATAGATCCATATTTTAATTACTTCCTAGCTACAACCACCATACGAGGGCTATTAATATCATATTTACTAAACTTATAGTCACCATATAGTTTTATTTCTTTAAATCCAGTTGTTTTCAGCATCTCAATAATTTCTCTAGCGCTATAAAACTTTATTTTGATTTGTCGTTCAATTTGTTTATTACCCTTTATAAATATTCTTCTTTCCCTCATCTCCATCTCTGTAAGATCTAGCTTCCTATCTTCTAGAACTAGGTATCCCCCCGACTCGTACCAGTATCTCTCCCTAAATTCTCTTATCATTCTTTCCCTATTCCATATGTCTAATAAAAACCACCTATCCCTTTTTAGAGACTTATTTACTTCAGATAATACCTCAATATTCTCTTGATGGGAAAAATAACCAAAGCTTGTATAAAAGCAATATATTCCATCGAACTCCTCCCTCCAGGGAAGGCTTCTCATGTCTCCTTTGACAAATCTGAGTACATCTTCGGGGATATTTTTTGCTTTTGCAGTATTCATGGCGATTTCTAGTAATGTATCGCTAAGATCGAGCCCGACTACCCTATACCCCATTTGAGACAGGATTAAGGCATGCCTACCATATCCACATGCTAAATCTAAAACTAATTCACCTGGCTTTATATTGAGGGCCTTAGCTATAAACTCTGCCTCCCTCCTATTTCTTTCTTCCTCCTCGAAAGGAGCATATGTTTCGTAATATAACTTATCGAAAAAATCAGTATACCATTCCTCTTTCATACAATATTTTCATTATATAAAATGAGATATTTAGCCTTAAATAATGAGTATCTAGATTCAACTGTTACCATGATTAAGATAGCATTATTATAGAGACATTATTAATTTCAAATCCTAGATTAAAATGTATCCGGAAAATGAATAGTAGGTCATACCGTATCTTCTCTTAATATAATCTCTTACATATTTATTGGTTACCGCTATTATCGTATAGTCAGATGCCTCCATAATGAGAGGATTGAATTTAGAAGTAGCTATTACAACCTTTTCTGTTAATCCCTTTAAAAATCGTAGTAGCTGAATCAACATATTTTCTTCTAAATTATCTAATACTCCCAGCCTATCTTCTATGACTACACATTTGGATACCGCCTTTTTAATAGCATTAAAGAGGATTGGTAAGCTAACCAATATAGACGCTTCACCAGTACACAGATTTAAATTATTATTTTTAGTGTAAATCCGTGTATTTTTTAGCTGAGTAGTTATCTGATTTAAGATGTGGCTGTCCATGTTAATATTCGTCATAGTCATATAGAGAAGTAGATAGATATCGGGAAATGTTATGAATTCACTTAGAACATTATAGATATGCCGTAAATTTACATTAGAAATAGATATTATGGGCATACTATCTATTATATCTAAAATATTTTTTCTTGATAAATTGTATAAATTGGCGGGCGATCCTTCGTTTTTATCAGATATTTTAATAATAAAATATTCATCTGAATCGATTTGCTTACTGATAAATGCATTTACATAGTATAGGCTTCTATGCCCTCTCTGTATATATTTGGGTATTTCGTTATATCTGAGGTATATTGGACCATCTATAAAAGACTCTACTACTTCTAGAGCCTCTTCAAAGCCCATTATAGGATGGATACATGTGCATTTAATTAACTCATTTTTGAGTATTGTTATATCCAGAATATTTGCAGAGACTAAAGTATACTCGCTTTCTTCTCCAAGTTTTTTTATAACCCTGGATACATGTTTTATATTTTCTTTGTGAGTGTATGCTAATAGATAAGTTTTTGCGTTTTTATTGTCTCCTTCTCTTCTATGATAAGCTACAACGATGCCTAAGTCGCGTATTTTATCATGAAGTTTTGTAAGTAATTCATGAATCACTCCTGGGTTATAATGAGTTAACTTAACAATATATGCATATCTATTTTCTTCAAATTCCAGCCATCTCGTTCCCTTTATGCCTATGAACGGATTTTTATGTGATTTGGATATATCATCTAGAACTTTATCCAGACATTTACCCCTTAAACCGAGTATATAATCTTTTTTCCTATAGTTTAATGATAACACTAAACTATTTAGATTCGGCTGGGCAACTAAGTATTGTAATAAATTATGTAAATTATCGTTATGAACATAGCCAGAATACCAGTGGGTTTTTTGCCTCTCATTCATCATTATCATCACTCATAAGTCGTATAATGATGAGTCCCATGATGAGCCTTAGACTATTTATCACTGTTCTTCCAGGTTTTGAGAATATAAAGATTATAACTAAAATTACGAGGAGAAGCGGATATATTATTATAAAGGGGAGTAATAGAACTCCTATGAAGGCCTTAGGATATCTTAATGGACTAATATGTAAAGGCTTTAGCATTAGATAACCAAAGATTGCTATCACTATGGATGTCGCTAGAGCAATATTATATGGTTTACCTGTCTTTACAGCTGATGCTAGAAATAAAGTAAGGAATCCCGCTATGATAATAAATAGTATCAATTTACTGATGAGTTTCATCATAAGCTTCCTCCACATTCTCCTTTAAGACATGAAATCCGTCTTTCCCTATAGTTAGAGGTATCTTAATGGATCTATCGGGTAGGTGTGGCGCTCTTTCTACTATCAATATCCTATTAACGCCTTTTCTCGTGAGATGCAGACTATATTTAAAGCTATAGCCTACCGATATGCCTCCGTAGAAGACAGGGAATCCTTTTCCTATCGGGTTTATAGACTCGTGATTTGTTGCGAGTATGATCAATTTATAGGCCGCTGTCATCTTCATAAAACTAGTCAGCATAAGATTTAGAGCAGATGCTCTGGCGGGTAGATATTGTGGCTTTGTGGGCATATTCTTGATTAAACTACCTAAGCTATCAATCACAATGAGCTTTATATTGTATTTTCTAATGAACTTTGATAGGGGGCTTTTGAGGGGATCACCACAATACTTTACATTTACCTCCAGCTTATCTCCTACACTAGATATGCTGGCCTCTATGTCTAAAAGTTTAAACATATCTTCAAGCCCTATTCCTGTTAGGAGGTATAAACAGTTCTGTTTCTTTGAATCTGCTCGTAACTGAAGCTCTTTGATAAATGCCTTAAGAGCATCCTCTAGATCCACTTTGTCATATTGTAGCTCTAATTCATCTAGAATTGTCATAAATACTTTTTTGACTTCTGATATTTCCTTTTTCCTCTTTTTATTATTTTTGGCGTATGTTTCTATCGCGACATCCTGATGTAATAACTTAAAATCGAAACGGTTATTGAAGTTATCGATATAACCTTCATCTATAAAGTTGTTTTTTATTGATGATTCTACATCTATGTAAAGGGCGGAGATTTTTTCTTGGCTTAGAACCTCATATATTAATTGAAGGGAAAGGATGGTCTTTCCAGCTTGATAAGGGCCATAAATATGTATCATGCTCTCCTCACCTAGACCTCCTTGGAAAACAACGTTCAACTTAGGTATCGTGTTTAGCTTAAATCTCTTTACCACCATGCCTAATCACTTTTCTATAATACATAAGTCCTTTAACTGAGAGAGTGAGGATCCGTTGACTTCCGATTTGTTTAAACCTAACATAATTTTGGTCCAAGAGATGATTTACAACTCTATATATAGTGGATGGCCCGTATGAGGGGTTTAACGCTATAATGCCTTTAAGCCCCATTCCCCCATGGTTATGCAGTAGGCTTATTATCGAGACAACAAGCTCTTTATATAGAGATATTAGATCTTCTTCTTCCGATGTTATATAAGTAGTCTTTTCTTCATATTCTTCTAAATTTAGATCTGCGGTATTGAAGTTGATAATCACATCATCCTTAAGTAGAAAGTACTTGTTTGATATGTTACTTTTGCGGGGAGCGAAATAGGTACGATAGGACCTTTCACCTATAATTAGATCAATTTTGGTTAAAAAGCTTCTATCTAGTAGACTTGGGCTTTCAGCAAAAAATATTAGGCGCCTCCTACTTTTATTGGGACCAAGTAAATTACATAAACTAGGTGATGTATATAGTGGTTCAGGTTCACCTAACAAAAGAGTAATCTCAACACGCGAGTTATTGGTATTAAGTATATAATATGTTAATATGCCGGTGAGGAGGCTTCTTATTAAGCTGTTCTTCATCAACGATAGCTCTAAGAGTATTCCGTCGAAATTGGATAAGCTTGTTAATAAGATGTCGAGGGTTAGTCTCTTGTCAGTATCGAAATATTTGAATTCTTCTCTAGAAAAGATTTCTCGAACGATATTTCTTAGAGAGACATAAGCATATTTCTCTAGACCGCTGGAAGCCTCGGTATATTCATCTATCTTGAGAAAGACTTCGGAAAGATCCATTTGAGAGCTCGAAACTTTCTCTATCGTCTGACAAAAGACTAAACTCCAGTATCCTGGAAATCGGGGTTTAAAATAGCGATTTAAGTTTATAATTAGATGATGAAGTAGATCCGTATGTAGAGACGGTGAAATGTTCTCCGGGTGGAGAATAGGATTAAACCTTAGGTCGACACCTACTTTAAGGCTTAATATCCTGATATCATTTACTCTAACCTTGCTCCATATCCCCCAGGGATCAATAAATATGAATGGACACTGAACCATTTTACAAGCCTTCATGATTAATGGTATTAAAGTATCTTCCCTTGAGGAGGCAACAAGTATGGACCGATATCTTGAAATATCCAACTTAACACTATAGTCGATTATTTCTGTATTGATTTTCCCTATCATTACGTTTCATAGTCTCTACTCTATAGATTAATAAATGGAGCGTTCATTTGAAAAATCAAAGATTTTTTATTGTCTTTTCAAAGATTTTTGAACCAGAACTAAACTTCATAAAACAGTTTAAAATGTAGATATTTAGGATGGGGTTTCCACAGTATGTTTCATCCACTCTCTCTTTTTCTTCCCAGTCTTTATCTCTCTAATTATTTTTCCGTCTTCTAAATACAATATTCTATCTGCTATATACTTGATCCTCTCATCATGGGTAACAATAACTACTCCTTTACCTTCTTCACAGGCTATTCTACATAGAAATTCGGTGACTTCGCGTCCCGTTTTAGAATCTAGGTTAGCGGTAGGCTCATCAGCTAATATTATTTTGGGATTATTAGCTAGAGCTCTCGCTATGGATACTCTCTGTTGCTCACCACCGCTTAATTCGGATGGAAGATGATTCAGTCTTTCGGCTAAACCCAATTTCTCAAGAAGCGTCTTTGCCCTAGTTCTCGCTTTTTCTCCATTGACGCCTGCTAGATTTAGAGCTATCTCCACATTTTCAATCGCAGTAAGTGAAGATAATAGATTTGGACTTTGGAAAACAAATCCAAAGTATTTCTTACGGATTTTAGGTAACTGTTTCTCTGAAAGACTAGTTATATCTATACTGTTAATCCTAACAGTACCCATAGTAGGCTTTAGAAGACCACCCATTACCAAGAGTAATGTGGTCTTACCGCTACCACTGGGCCCCATAATTATAACAATTTCTTTCTCATTTACGCTTAGAGAAATCTTTTTTAATGCGGTTACAGCGGTTTTACCTTTACCATATATTTTGGTGACATTATTCAGGTCTATAAGACTCATTATTTTTTCACCTATGACTTAAATACAATGGCTGGATCTACACCAGCTATTCTTTTGATGGGGAGATATGAAGAGGCTAAGCCCATTAGAACTGAAGCGATCAATGTATAGAATAAAGTCTCAAAGGTTACATAAATCATCAATTCAGGCATAAACATGGAGATGGCGGCTGAAGAAATTTCAAGTAATATCACGCCAATAAAGAAGCCTGTCATTGCTACAATAAGTGCTTGATTAAGCACAATTTTATATAATTGGTTATTTTCAGCTCCGATCGCCTTAAGCACACCGAATTCTCTTAATCTCTCTGTAGTTAGGGTATATATGGTTATCCCGATTATAGCTATTCCTACTATCGACCCCGCGACAGCTGTAATGTACAAAAAAGGATTAAAGCTCTCCATAAATGCGAATCCTTTCTCCACATATTCTTCGGAGGTATATGCGGCGACACCAGGTATTTCTTCATTAATCTTCTTTGTGACCTCTGAGGGGTTATCGGCATTAACTAGAATAAATGTAACTATTCCATCAAGATTTAGAATCCGTGATGCATCATCTTCACGTAGAAATATCATTTGATAAATAACTAAATTTGTCTCTTCTGATATACCAGCTATAATTAATTTCTCTGAAGAGATTTCTATTTCATCTCCTATATCCAATCCATATTTATAAGCAAGGTATCTATCTATGATTACTTCTCCCTGACCAATATCCGCTGTGCCCTTATAGATTTTCCAAGGTCCTCCTAACCCAGTCTCCGGATTAAATCCGACCAAGACGGCTGCTATTTCATCATCTCCGGATTTAAACGCTGCAGATTGGATTAAAATAATATAATCTACCTTTCTTACACCATCAATCTTCTTAATATCGCTAATAATATCTCTTGGTAACATTGATATACTGTGAAAATCTCTCCAACCATCCGATGCAACCCAAATATCTGCTCCTGAATTAAGGACATAGCTCTTATATAGCACAAGAAAACCTTGGAAAATACCGGATAAAAATAGTATTAACATGATAGCGACAGCTACCCCGGTTATACTAATAATGAACCTAGTTTTTTCTTGAAATAGATTTCTTCTAGCGATTGATACCATTTCTTATCCTATTACCTCAATAGGCTTGTTTTGATTTAACAGTTATTTCTTCCATATTGGAAAGTTTTCTTGGGGAAACCACATATATTTAGCGTAAAAATAGTTTTTACAACAGACGATGGTTTTACATAAATCTTGTTTATCTTGTCCTTTAATACTTATATTAAGGATTTTACCTAAATATGGTGATGTTAAATATTAGTTATTGGTGTTATCTATGAGTGCCGATATTAGAAAGATAGTACTGTGTTATGCGCTATCGGAAAGGTTAATGGCAGATATCTATGACCTTGCGGCGAACAAAGCCAACGATCCTGCATTGAAGGCTCTTTTAAGATTCATGGCTATAGATTCAAGGAAACATGAATATATATTTAGAATGATAGCTGAGCAGTATGGGATGTGGCGGATAAATGAGTCCGAATGTTCCAGAGTAAGTGGATTACTTTATGGACTAATCGGAAGTTTAAAGGAGGCTAGGGAAGCTGTCAAAAAAGCTACAGATGATAAGAAGATCAAGAAGGCCATTATAGGACTCGAAGAGATGCAGAGAATTCTCGGGGAGTCGGAAATTGATAGGATAGTTCAAGGGTTAACCGGAGAAGAGAAAGAAGTATTTACAAAACTACTCATATTAATAAAATCGGATCAAGAAAAACATGAAAAATTGATAGGAGAGTTCTTAAGCGCTTAGCTACATGATTATACAATAATAGACATTAGATATCTCATAAATAGTATAACTAGATAACTTCTCACGGTCATGTTTAATACCAGCGATAATGATTATTACTAGTAGTGTGCATTGAATATTGGGTATAGTAATGAATCGCCATAGTGGTTGGTCATGGGAAGTGTTTGTAGGCGCAATGTTTATAGGTTTAGGTATAGGCATGGCTGTCGGTGAACCTGGTGCTGGAGTAATTATGGGTATGGGTATAGGATTTATATTAGCATCGATAATAAAACTTGAAAAACGCGTGATTAAATTATCTCTTCCTAGGTTTACCCCCGGAATCTTCTCCATTATAGCAGGTTTAATATTAATAGCCATCGGACTGGAGTCTTTGGGGATAATCGGTGAAATAACAGCTAGAAGGTTATGGGGGATACTACTAATAATCGCCGGTGTATATGTAATGGCATATGGTGGATGGGCCTTTGCTAAAATGATTACAAAAGAGAGAGATGAAGAATAGTATTTCTAAGACCATAATCTCCATGTTATTTCTAAATTATTTTGAATTTATCATATTTATTCTAAAAATTAGATAGGCAGTAATAAGAATTGAAATACTATACTTCCTACATATAGGGTAGTCAACAGTAGTCCATCTGATCTAGTTAATTTTCTATCGAACATCAAGGAGGTTGATATCAGTGTAAGAATGGCTGTCCAGTAAACCATAAATAGCAACAACCCATTAGGTTGTATTACTAAGCTATACCCATAAAAATATACTGCTCCAAATATCATGCATGCTAATAATAAAGTGTTGTTTAGAATTTTGGAGCCTAAAACGTTAGCAATAGATATGGATACTGCTTCACCACCTTTACTAGCAAGTATCATCATAGAGAACTTTTCAGGTAATTCACCGGCTATAGGACTTAATATTATAGCGACAATTGCAGCGGGTATACCGATGGAAATAGCTATTTCTTCAACAGACTTTACAAACGGCTCTGCTCCTATTAATAAGCCTATGCCTCCTATAATAAACAAGATAATGCTGATAAATGTGCCTTTGCGAGTTATGGCTAGGTGGCCTATTTCTATATAGGTATCAGGGCGGCGTCTTGCTTCTATATATGCAAGGATAATATATAGTAGAAAAAGAACTGCAAATATTAGTCCATCGATGATATTATAACCGTCTATAAACATTATGACGCTTAATATAGCTGTAAAAATCAAAAAAGAAATGTCGAGCTTAAATCCCTCAACCCTAATTTCTGGGAGCGGTCGCCTAGATAATGATGTAGTGGCGATGAGTGTCATAATAGCTAATCCTAAACTCATCATCAATATATTACTACCCAAAGCTGATCCTAATGATAATCCGAATAACCCTATTTTGGATGCATATATAACTATCAATATTTCTGGTAGGGTAGTGGTTATACTAAGAATGGTTCTACCTACAAATCGTCCTCCTAAATAATATGACAATCTCTCTGCCCCCATCGATAATAGGAAACTTGCGGCCATTAACTCTATCAGCCATAGTATCATCAAACCAAGGTTAAATATGAGTCCCATAAATGACAACCTCTATGATAATGAATGCTTACAATTATGATGTCATTTCTTCTTCTTTAAATTATTAACCGGTAGGCTATAATATCATAAGGTTGCTGGCAACTCAAGATGAAAGAGGTCTTATATAAGTTGATGACTAAAATATATTCATAAAAAATGCCTAATCTTTATAAGTATAGTGAAGTGGCTGTATAGTGGTTTAAATGAATATCTATAGAGTGATATATTCGCTATTCAAAGATAAAAGATTAAGAAAAATATTATTGGCAGCTTTTATAGTAACTTTCTCACTTACAATCTTTATGCAGGTAGCCATACAATGGCTGGTCACTAAACATCCTCCCTCCTCAATAGGTTTCTTGTCTCCTCCGCCATATGTAAATATAAGTGAAATCGTGGTATTATGGATAAGCTCTAGATATGATGTTGTTATACCGTTCTTAACAGGCGATATTAATTGGATTATTATAATAACATTGCCCTTATTCTTACTAATACTACTGTCATCGATGATTGTAGCTCTAACAATAGCTCAACTTTTACATTATTCATCGCTTAAGAAAGGAAGGTGTAGATTAGAGAAAGGCGTTGGATCTGTGGCTTCCGCGTTTTTAATAACTGGAGTTGCTTCTGCTTCTTCAGCGGTACTTTCCTGTCCAGCATGTAGTTTTACCTTCGTTTCGACGCTGGCGGCATTAGCTATAGCTGGCGTGACAGGGTCTACATATGGTTTATCCTCGTTGTATATCCAATTCATGTATTACACATTTGGAATAGGTATAATTATCAATATTATTATGTTTATGGTTTTAACATGGAGGATCAGCATATTATACAGAACAAGGAACTAAACATTTCTATTTTCTGGCTAGTATCCTCATATCATTTGCTAGGTCGTCTGGGCTCCAAGTTGGAGGTGCACCAATAAAGACAACCCTTATATTGAAGTCTTTATCGATTACATATATTAGAACCGCATGTTCCACCAAATAACCCTCATGTTCCATCTGACCCATATCATCACTCATATTACCCATTACTTTCTTAACATAGATACCATAATCCTCCCATACCTTGGCTACAGCCCCAGGGTCTCCTGTGAAGAAAATTATATTTTCAGCTCCATACTTATCAGCCCACCATTGGAGGCGTTCTATAGTATCTCTCTCAGGATCAACAGAAACTAGGACCATGGCTACCTTATCAGCTAATCCCCATTCCTTTAAGGTCTCATATGCCGTGGTGAAGCCCCATGTTATCGCTGGGCAAATATCTGGACAATGGGTATATACAAATGAAAGGGCTATTACTTTTCCTTTAAGGTCCGATAGAGACATGACTTCCCCATGTTGATTAATTAAGGTAAAGTCGAAGGCAGGCTCGGGTTCTCTCACGATACCCCTAAATTCTTCTTCTAAGAAGTAATTGATATATACAAGGTATCCTCCTATAATTCCTCCTAGAATTATGGCAATAATAATGGCTATCTTGACTTTCCTGTTCATAATAAATCAATAGGAAGTATCAATAATTCTATATTAAATTTTTACCCTTATAAATAAGGATAATACTAGACTTAAGATCGGACTATTTTATCTCAGTTGATAATTCGACTAGCCTCATAGCGAGTATCTCAGATAAATGGGCGGCTTCTTCAGCAGTATAATAATTCTTTATTGAGGAGTCATAATACAAGTTTATCAATGGGGGGAACTCTTCATCTCCAATATCAATAGCAATATAGATGGGTATATAGGGGAACACATAGATCTTTAGTGATAAGTCATACCCTGGTATCTGAGCTTTCGCGGCGCCAAGTATACTTGAAACTTCGGCTAATAAATCGATATTCTCACTAAATTCCCGATTAAGTCTATTTAACACGTTATTCTTATAATTCTGGAAATACAGATCTCCTCCATATAACTGTCTAAAAACTATTAATTCCCCTGTTTCAGGAACTTCATCTGACTGTGCATATCTGTATAACACAAAATATACGCTAGGCGCTATGTCATCCCTAACTCTCGATAAAAATGTATCATATAGTTTCCCTGTCTTAAGGTCTAACTCAAATCCGATAAATCTGAGCTTGTCACCTGTTGGGAAACCTAATTTCCCTCCTAATCCACTAATTACATCCGAGACTTTATCCCAACTCCATATGCTTTTATACATACTAGTTAAATCAATGTGAATATTAGATAATATTTTTTCTTTGACCAGAAAAAATATTGGATATCTGGTAAAAATGGGATAGCCCTAAAACCGCCAATTTGTAAAGATTATCTTGATTATCCTATAATATTATTAGTAGCTTTCGTAGCGAATCTGGTGATTATATGACTGAGAAATATGACCTTATAATTATAGGAGGCGGCCCGGGCGGGTATCCAGCAGCGATTAGGGGCTCCCAACTTGGGTTAAGTGTAGCATTAGTTGAAATGGATAAACCTGGAGGTGAATGTGCTAACTATGGATGTATACCTACAAAGGCCCTGATTCACCCTATAGAAACTTATTGGAAGACTCGAAATTATCAATTTATTAAAGGAGACATCTCTATCGATAAAATCGGTCTCTTCGAATGGGCTAGGAAGATAGCCACAGATGTCTCAAAGAGGGTCGCAAATCTCCTTAAAGGATATGGAGTAGAATTATATAGTGGAAAGGCTAAGATGATTGATAGTCTCACAGTAGATATAGATAACATAGGCATCATCAAAGGTGATAACATTATTATTGCCACAGGAACACATCCTTCTTCACTACCCAACATACAATTTGATGGAGAACTGATTCATGATAATAGGAGTATATTAGGGCTAAGGGACATACCTCAAAGCATACTTATAATAGGCGGCGGATATATAGGTGTCGAATATGCTAATATAATGGCTAAACTCGGCATAGAGGTTTACCTCATAGAGTTACTGCCCCGTCTTCTACCAGGTATGGACAAGGACTTTTCAAGAATTATAGAAAGAAGATTGAAGAAGCTTGGAGTTAAGATATACACATCATCGAGAGTAGAAGACCTGACTAAGAAAGAGAATTATATTGAAGCAAAGATTACTGGCAATATATTGATTGAAACTTCATTAGCTCTACTAGCAGTAGGTAGAAAACCCAACACCAGTAACCTGGGTTTAGAAAATGCTGGTGTAAAGATAGATGACAATGGGTATATCAGTGTGGATAACACAATGAAAACGTCAAAGAAAAATATATATGCCTCGGGTGATGTAACAGGCGACCCACTCTTAGCACATAAAGCATTTCTCCAAGGAATAACTGCAGCGGAGAACGCCGCGGGCTTAAATAGTGTTTATAATCCGAATGCTGTTCCGGCAGTTATCTATACGGAGCCTGAATTAGCATCGATAGGATATACTGTTGATAGAGCAATAAAAGCTGGTTATAAGCCTCGTGAAATAAAATATCCTATTGGAGGTCTTGCTAAAGCGGTGATAGAACAGAGTACCCTGGGCTTTGTTAAAATCGTGTATGACGAATATTCGAAAAAGGTCCTAGGTATACATATAGCATCCCCACATGCATCTGAGCTCTCAAGCGAGGCGGCTCTGGCCATAGAAATGGGTGCAAGCCTAGACGATATCACTCTCACTATGCATCCCCATCCTACAATATCAGAGTCGATTAAGGAAGCGGCTGAATTGGCTCTAGAGAGACCTATCCATTATATATTACGTTCTAAAAAGCCATAGATTAAGCAAAATTTTTTCTTTATAATATCTATTTAAAAGCATTTTTGAGCTATAAACATGCTAATATCATACTTGAATAACTTTTAATTCAAAAAAGAAATTATTTTTTGGATGAATGATTTCGCTTTACTCGGTATAGCGATATTTGCAGGAATACTTATTGGGAGATTGTTTGATAGACTAGGACTACCCGAAGTGATAGGCACCGTACTTGTTGGCGTAGTAATGGGAGGATCAATTCTTAATCTGATAACTACTGACAAGTTGGCTTTCTACAGACCCCTAATCGATCTGGCGATAGCCTTCTTCGGCTTCTTTATAGGTGTAGAGCTGAAGTTTGAGAAATTGAAGGAGTTAGAGTATGTAATACTCTCTATTTTATTTTTCGAAGTATTATTTACTTTTACGGTTGTCCTATTAAGTCTATACATATTCACACGGGAATTTTATTTATCTCTTCTGTTAGGTTCACTCGCAGTATCAACAGCTCCAGCTGCAACAGCCGATGTAATATGGGAGTATAAGGCCACGGGTCCATTGACTTTCACTATACTAGCTATAGTAGCATTCGATGATGTAGCCACGGTATTAATATACTCCTTTTCCAGAACCTTTATTATCAACTCACTTCTCGGCTCTACGATAAATATATTTAATGCCTTGGTGTTTCTTGCGGACCATATAATCATAGCGGTAGTTATAGGGTTGTTTTTTGGAGGAATATTCATATTATTATCTCGCTTCTTTAAGAGGACACGGGAAATATATATTATCATATTGGGGTTAATTATCTTAGCCAGCGGGATAGCTGAAATATTTAATGCATCAGAAATACTATCAAATATTATTTTAGGAATGATATTCTCTAATTATTACCGTGGATCAGAGGATTCCGTTGATGCCATTAGGGATCTATCCGCACCCATATTTACCCTCTTCTTCGTTCTAATTGGAGCGAAGCTTAGGCTAGACATCTTCCTAATTATGTATTCGGCAGGTCTAGTATATCTAATAGCCGCCTTGTCAGGTAAGACGCTTGGATCGACCTTCGGTGCGCTTATATCGAAGGCTGAGTCTGTAATATCTAGAAATATAGGATTTACCCTTTACTCACAAGCCGGGATAGCGTTGGGGCTCGGGTCTGAAATGTATTTCGAGCTGATACACATTGAGCAACATGCTCTCGCAACGAGGTTCATGAATATCTTGATAGTGGCGGTACTAATGCTTCTGTTGATAGGCCCCATTATGGTTAAATATGCCTTGGGCAGAGCTGGAGAGATAGGTAAAAGAAAGGAATATGTAATTGGAAGAGAATATTAAATAGAGGCAGAGATATGAAGCATTATTAGTCTGGTATTTGTTTATATATATACCATAGATACAATAGGAATCCTATTATCAATAGGATAGGATAGACTATGATGAGTATTAATAAGAGAAACGGAATTTCTCCCTCTATTATACTGAGATATATCAGTCTATATGTGATTATCATATCAATTGTTATAAATATCCCTAGATAAAGAATTGCTCTGAAATATCTATCCATTTTCCCCTATTCTCTGGTGGTAGATTAAGTATCTTCATATAAAAAGCTGGAATACTGATTAAGTAGGGTATTTCGTGATTAATGTATATCTAAAATTGTATACTAATAGGATTATGATAGGAGCAATAATTAGCGCAACCATAGTATATAGATAAGTAGCCGCGTCGCCTGCGAGTTCAGCGTCTGCGATAAGTTCCCTATAACCAGTTATGCCTTGGATTACTAATACGAGTATTAATATAATGTTAATTATTATAGCTATTTTTCTTCCTTCCCTGCTTCAACGGGTGTTATCTCCACCGCCACGTTACTCACCAATAAATCCAAGTAGCCTAAAATTATAGAATAGCAATAAGGTTCTATGAAGTTTTAAATAAAATTATGATAGAAACTATCTATATCTGTTTTTTCTTTAATAATAATGCATTTGCAACCACAATTATTGAGGAAAGTGTCATAAGTATAGCGCCCCATTCCGGCCTGAAGATTATAGTGGGGTATGCGATACCTGCTGCTAGGGGGATGGCTACAGAGTTATATCCTGTAGCCCAGACAAGGTTTTCCTTCATCTTCCTCATAGTATATCTACTTAATCGAACTAGCTTAACTATATCTCTTGGGTCATTTCTGACGAGAACGATGTCTGCGCTTTCAACTGCGACATCAGTTCCTGCACCAATAGCTATCCCTATATCTGCTTGTACTAATGCCGGCGCATCATTTACCCCATCGCCCACCATAGCCACCACATAACCCTTGTCTTGTAATTCTCTAACTTTAGCAGACTTTTCTTCAGGCAAAACCTCCGCAAAATACTCATCTAATCCGAGTTCTTTTGCCACATATTCAGCTGTTTCTCTCCTATCACCTGTCAACATAGCTACCTTAATACCCATCTTCTTCAGTTCTTTAACAGCTTCACGACTCTCATCTCTTATAATATCTGATAGCCCCAGTATCCCCATCAATTTCCCATCGATAGCCACATATACAACTGTTTTTCCTTGACTAGCTAATTCACTTACCTTCTCATCAGCCATAGAAATATCGATATTCATATCCTGCATCAGCGTCTTATTACCCACAATAATTCGTTTACCATCTACTATCGCTGCAGCACCTTTACCTGGATATGCTTTGAAGTCTTTGGCATGCGGTATTTTTCCCATTTCTTTAGCCTTATTAACTATAGCACGCGCAATTACATGCTCAGAATTTACTTCTACAGCGGCAGCTGGAATAATAATATATTTTCCATCTTTGTCAGATAGAGATACGATGTCACTTACACCGAATTCTCCTTTTGTCAATGTACCTGTCTTGTCAAACATCACCATATCAAGTTTTAATGCACGTTCAACAGCTGTCATATCTCTAACGAACATTCCATTCTGTGCAGCCAATGTAGTCGATATTGTTGTTACTGTAGGGATAGCTAAGCCTAATGCATGTGGGCATGCTATAACTAGGACTGTTATAGCAAATGTGAGTGCTAAGACCCCGCTTAAACCTATAAATGAGTACCAATAGAGGAATGTAACCAGTGCGGTAGCCACTGCAATCAATGTTAAATAGGATGCCGCTCTATCAGCTATTCTTTGTATATGCGGTTTTGTCGCTTGCGCCCTCTTTACCTCTCTAATTATTCCCGCTAATACGCTTTCTTCACCAACCTTATCTACCTCGATTTTTAAAAGTCCCTCCAGATTAACTGTACCTCCTATAACTCTATCGCCAATCTTCTTGTAAACAGGTTTACTTTCACCTGTAATCATAGCTTCATTAACAGATCCCTCCCCTTCTTTAACAACGCCATCAGCCGGTATTTTTTCTCCAGGCCTCACAAGCACTAAATCGCCTTTCTTTAGATCGGATATATTTACCTCTATTATATCGCTATTGACTATCTTATTCGCTTTTAGGGGGAGGAGTTTCATAAGCTCTCTGAGGGCTCCGCTTGCTCCCTTAACAGCCCTCATCTCCATCCAATGCCCAAATAATAGAAATACTATTAGTGTAGCTACTTCCCAGTAGAAATCTGCAGCTTCGAATATAAATGTAGCTCCTATGCTATAGATATATCCGGATAGCACAGCTATCGAAACTAATACATTCATATCAGCTGATTTTTGTTTCAATGATTTAAACGCTCCTCTATAAAAGAATAGCCCTCCATAAAGAACGACTATAGTGGCCAAGAGCGTCAATACATATTCTGTACCAGGTACAGTGAATTTATAGCCTAGCCACCTTTGGATTGATGGACTTAACAGTAAGAGAGGAATAGATAAAAGTAAGGTTATTAAGAATTTATTCTTTAGGTCACGCTCCATCATTGCATGATGGTCATGACCTACATGGACTTTCTTCACTTCTTTTTCTACTATATGGTCTCTACAATCTATTCCTTGCTCATTGATATAATCTATTATCTCCTTCTTCGTTATCATGCCTTTATGTATTCTTACATTTAGAACACCAGTCATACAATCATAGCTAGCATCCATTACATGAGGTAATGAACGCACTATGTTTTCTATCATACAAGAACAGTCCGGCATCAAGTGTTCATCTATCTTTATCATCATACTCTCAATGTCATGATGCATTGTTTCACTATGCATGTTTTTTCACTATAATATCACTATGTGTGGCATATCACATATAAGTTTCCTCATTTCCAAAATGTAAAGCCATGGAGCTTAAATTATCGATCTTCCTTTTTTAGATAGAGAGAATGTATAGGTATCTGCCTACATATCCTGAATTTAGAAGTGCGGAGGGCATCTGCTCCAGATGTAGAGGATATTGGAGATTATGTGGAAGACCTATTTGTCCAATACTTATAAAAGCAAAATCATTTATGGAGATAAAGGAAAAAATTAATAAAAGAGAGCTTTTTGGAGCTAGCCCTCCCTCTATATTTATAGGTTCATGGGGGATATCCTAAGGTGTATATTGGTCCTCTCACCCCTACAATTGAGGAGCGAGAGACCTCCATAATGGATTCTCCTTGGCTATGGATAAATTTGGATTGGGAGGATATTCTTAGGAGCCGGTTTCTCGTATTGGAGACTCCTCCAACCCTTATGATAGACAGGGCTCTCATAGCTAATTTTATCAAGAATGTAAGTCTCGGTGACCATACACTGGCGATAGAAATTAGGGGTAATGCTACTTCTAATGCGCTCGCCTACATGGAAAGTAAAGGTATAATTCATATAAAGAACCTCAGTAAAGATGAGCCGCCTTACTACCGTGATTTCTACTATAGTAGGATATTTGGCAAAGGTAAGAACAATATCTATCAGTTTACAGATGGCGAGCTTAAAACCCTCTACAAGAAGGCTATAAATACGCCGGTAAAGCAGATATTTATCACTTTCCACGGTGTGAGGATGTATACGGATGCAGGGAGGCTACGCTATTATCATCTATATGGAGGCTTTCCTGATAATAGGCCTCCCTATGGTCTTGACGCGGTCAAATATGAACTTATGAAAGATATGAAGTTTCCAGCTACGAAAAAAGAATTAATAGAGCATGAAGGATGGAAAGTTATACCTCTAAATGCTAAGGAGAATATTCATTTGGGGAATATATTATCATGGATACCCGATAAACTATATTTAAATCTAGATAGTGTTATAAACGAGTTATCTAAATATTTTTGATAAAAATATGTTTTTGACTGATATATCAATTACAAGACTCTTCTTACTTCATTATTTTCTCCTGAATATAGACATAGCCACAATTACTGCTATGATGATTAAAGCTGCAATTATCATTAGCATCTCACGTGTATATTGGAATTCCCTCTGCTTCTTTTCTATTTCTATCAGTCCAGATACTTGAACTTGATCATCACTGACCTCCACCTTATATTGTGGCTCCTCGTCTTCTATCTGTGTAAGTGATACTCCTATACTAGGATCATGTTGCAATGTAGCATTATCAAAATACGGGTATACTAGGAATATCCATAGATGATTATTAGTGATCCAAAATATTCCTTTCACTTCCACCTCGTCGATGCTGCCGTTGGGGTAATGCAAATTAGCCACGGGTATAAACTTATAGAATCCAGCCACAACCCCTTCTTCTGTTAATATCTCCAGTTTGTCGTCAAAACCGGATTCGTACTCCATTTCACTAGTAAACTCCATATCCTTAACTTTAATTGTTCCTCTAAATCCCTTCATAACAGACATCTCTACATTCATATGCTCAATTTCCATCGGCTCACCTATATATGAAAACTCTACCAGAGATTCATTGATCTTATCCAGTACTGTGAAGTGAGAGATAACGGTCAATGTAGGCTCAAAATACTCATCGATTATGCCTGAATACTCACCTAACGCCTTTTTTAGAATATCCATATTCCATCGCCATCCTTCAATTATAATATCGTTCTTCAATTCTGCTCTTGTTATCGTTATATTTTCGCCGTTAACAATTTCTTCGACATTCACGGTATATATCCGGTTTCTTATCTCGATCTTATCAAAATAGTCAAAGACCTTTGCGTGTGCCTCTTCAGCTATAAAACTGAATGAAATGCCTATTACATTACCTTCAGTGTCTGTAATATTAGTAGGACCAGATAATTTCCATTCTAATGCTGCGAATGGCAGGAGGAATGGATGATAATTTCCCCTCATAATCCCCGTCTTTATTTCCATGAATTGCGATATCTTGTGACCCATCCTTGCTCTAAATTCCATTAAGGCAGACTTTAACTCCTTTATCGCATGCATCAATAGACCCATATTAACTTGGTTTAACCCTTCATCTCTAATAGTATAGAGAAGATCCCTTAAAGTAATTAGAGCATCAAGAAGATTATATATGGCATCTTCTTCTGTATACATCTGTAGCTTTTCTATAGCATCTTCCACGCTATTAATAGCTGTAGTTATATCGCCACGCCTAACTTGCTCCTGTAAATCCACCGTTATGTTCTCCACCATTATCGATATATTTGCCTCTGCTCCAAACCCTTCTTCAACCAATTTATTCAAAATTAGTTTGGCTATAGCCCCTCTTCCAAATAAGTGTCCTCTACTGAAATTGCTCATAGGAGGTATCCACGCCTCAGCAATAGCAAAATACTTGCCACTATATATGGTATCATTATCCTCATTATACCACCAGAAATACATTGGGAACGCTTTAACCGTCGGTATAGCTACTGTAATAACACCATTACTAATCATAGTAAGACCTTCATGCTTTTCCATCTTCATTTTATTTATTTCTCCAGCCGCCTCTAAAGGTACCAACGAAAATATTAATAATCCAATTAATATCAACCCTATCAATCTCCCCATTTTTATCCCCCGTTAATAATAAGGATAAAAACCATGTTTAAAAGCGTGTTTTTTTAGAAATCTCAAATACTTATTCTAAAAAATTAGAATAGAAATTATTGTGATGCGAGCATGTCTCTGATTAAAGAGATAAATCAAATAGGTATCGTTACTAACAATATAAATCGAGTTAAGAAGTTCTTAGAGAAAGTCGGGTTTCCTCCTTTTAATATTATAGAGATACCAAGTTTGAAGATATATTATCGTGGTAAAGAGGCTATAATTGACATCAAAATAGGACTATCTCATATACATAATATACAAATAGAGCTTATAGAAGCTGGCGGCGAATCTATCTATAAAGAATTCACTGATAGAAGGGGAAGTGGTATACATCATTTAGGAATATATGTTGATGATATAGAGGACGCCATATCTAGATTTGAGGAAATAGGTATTGATGTTATACAATCTGGCGAGATTTATGGTGTAAAATGGGCTTATTTAAATACTGAAGAAGAGCTTGGCTTTATTCTAGAGGTTATTCAGACATAACATTATCGATACTCCTTACCATATTTTTCTTTTAGTACCCTCTTAAGATATTTTCCTGTTCCTGTTTTAGGAATACTATCCAGATAAATCAGTTTATCAGGAAGTTGCCATTTAGGAAATTTCCTTAGAAGATAACTATATATATCCTCATCACTAAGTTTTCCTCTAAATCTATCCTCTGGAACTATCAATGCAAGAGGTCTTTCACCCCATTTATCATGAGGTATACCTATAACACATGCTTCCATAATATAAGGATGATTCACTAAGTAATTTTCGAGCTCAATGGTTGATATCCATTCCCCGCCACTTTTAATCATATCATTATATCTATCTACGACCTTCAAGTATCCGCATTCATTTATTATACATGCATCACCTGTCCTGAACCACCGTTGTGATTGCCACACAATAAATGCTTTATCATCTTCTTCATAATTATAATAATTTTTCGATATGAAAGGACCTCTTACTATCAATTCACCAACCTTATTTTCGCCATGCTTTATTTCATTTCCCTTTTTATCGATAAGTACCTGTCTTACTAGAAAAGCAGGTAGGCCTTGATAGAGTGCATAATCACCATTTTCGAGACATTTTTTATTGAGCGAAGGTATTAATATACTTCTGTGAGTAATTGGGTTGCCCTCTGTGAATCCATATGTATGTATGACTTCCATACCATAGGACCTAAGGCGACGGATAAGCTTTAAATTCGGTGAGCTGCCGCCCAGAACCGCCTTCATATGGATCTCTCCGCTAAACTTTCTTTTATCTAATTCGTCTAGAATGGCACGCCATATAGTTGGTACACCCTCAGATATCGTAACCCCTTTATCCAAGATTATATCAACAATGGGGGCGGGATTTTTCACCATCCATCTTCCAGGAAAAATCTGCATTGCTCCGACAATCATGAATGAAAGCCATAGTCCCCATCCCAGTGCATGGAACATAGGTGTCAACTGTAGGTGTACATCCCTTATTGAAAGGTTAAGATGGATTGCCCATATTAGACTATGCAACATCGTTGATCTGTGCGAATAGAATATTCCCTTAGGTCTTCCGGTTGTTCCAGATGTATAGCAAGCTGCGTATGCAGATTTCTCGTTTAAGACTGGAAAATTATAATATTTTGACTTTTCTTTAAGAAGATCATCGTAGAATAATAGGGGCTCTATATCAATGTCCCCGCTTTGCCTATCTAGCAATATATATTCTGATATGTCTAAATATCTATCTATACTAGTTATAAGATCTGTAAAGTCAGAGTTGAAAAAGATTCTTTTTATACCGCTATGTTTGATTATATAGGCTAGTTCATTAGTATGGAGCCTTGGATTTAGTGCCACTAATACTCCGCCTATACATGGAACCGAAAAATAGAGTTCAAGGAATCTATGAGTATTCCATTCAAGTATCCCTATGCGTTCCCCTTGTTTTACTCCTAGTTCTACTAATCCATGTGCAAGCTTCGAGACTCGTTCTAGAAGTTCTTTATATGTATATGAAATCGTTTTATTGTCGCTGATCCTGGAAATAACTTTCTGGCTATGATAGGTCTCAGCAGCATATCTAAGGATATCAATTATATTCAATTGATAATCATCCATCATAGTAGATGGAAAACCAGTAATTATATCCATATAAACACCAAAATTATTTAGTATTGGAAGAGATACATAAGACATGAGTTGATTTATGCAGCAGAATATCTTTTGATATCAATAATATCTATATTATTTTAATCTTAATTATGATGTGAGAGGGGACTTATGGAGAAGGGACTTGATGAATATAGAGGTACTGGCAGAATAATTCTAATAATCCTAATAAATATAATAGCCTCTATCATCTTAATAATCAGCGGTTTTATATACCAAAGCTTGGTATTGATAGCAAATGGACTAGAAAGTACAATAAATATAATTACTCTTTTTCTAACTATTTACCTAGTTATATACCTAACCCCTCAGCCTCCAGACGCAGAGCATCCATATGGCCATGAAAAGTATAGTGCTTTTTCGGCTGTTTTGACCTCAATTGCTATGGTTGCTATAGCAGTATACATAATAATGAATGCCTATTATAAAGCCAATTTAGGATATATGGTGAGTATGGAGGCCGCTTATATCGCACCGATAAGTATAATTCCTCCCCTCATCAATTACGTTTATTTTAGATACTTATCATATAAATACTTAGAGATTGGGTTTACGGCTGAGGCACGCCATCAATTTATTGATTTTTTGGATTCAATTATAACATTAGTGGGAGTTTATGGTGCGGTTTCACTTACGTATATTTTTGATTTGATATCCGCTTCTATTCTTTCTATGCTTATTTTATTTACCGCGGCATGGAATCTTAAAGACGCCTCATATATCTTGTTGGACTATGGTTTGTCACCAGAGATAATTAGGGATATCGTAAAAATGGCTAAAGAAGAGCCTGAAATCAGGAGTTGCCATGAAGTGAGGAGTAGAAAATTAGGTAATAACTATTATGTCGACATGCACATAGAGGTAGATCCCAATTATCCTATTATAGATGCACATGAAGTTGCCCATCGTATAGAAGAGAAAATAAAAAAGAGATACCGGGAGATTCGGGATATAGTTATACATATTGAACCAGCATAAGTCGACTCCATCATCCGAATTAAAAAATAGGGTGGAAAGAGAGGCTCCGCAGAGTATCCATATATTATCAGATTAGGATATAGCTTTCTCCACAACCAAATACCTCGCTCGGCATTCTCATTAGTGTGGTCTTTATTATGGTATATGTAGCGGGCTCTGGCCAGCCACCGTATCCTGCTAGAAACACCGGGCTTTCATCGGGATAGATGGATGTACCTCCAATTTGTCCAGGGGTGATCGGCGCCTTAGCTGCCCCGGCCAATAGCACCCCCTGTTTTCCGCAATAGTTATAATTCCGTAAGAGATCTCTGGTGACATTAGTAAGAATATTATTACGATGCTTAGAGACCTAAATAAAAATTTATTCGTAAAAGATAATCTTAGATATTTTCATAAGGAACGTTTTACAAGAAACTTGAATTATTTTTAATATTTACCTATAACCAATTAAGTCGTGAGGACGTAGCTTCTTACAACGATAAATATGGGTCCGGCCGGATTCGAACCGGCGACCTCCTGCGCGTAAGGCAGGCGTCATAACCTCTAGACCACGGACCCTCAAAAAACAGTATCCATTTCAGTTTTTTGTTTTCCTAATTTATATTTTTTGGCGTAATATAGCCGTAAGTAGCATTAGTTCATAATACCGCTTATACCTTTAACCCGACAGACTAATATTTAGTGAAAGCTGTTGAATATGGTGATTAAATATTGAAAGAATATATTAGATTTATTAAGACAAGAGCAGTACCGCCCGGGAAAGCGGCTGTTAAGATGATAAGTGGAGTTCCTATCTATGTTATTAATAAGGATGGTGTGTTTTATGCTTATGTTGCCGTTTGTCCCCATAAATTCCATATTCTAAGCATTAGAGAGTTGATAAATGGATATATCATATGTCCGGGTCATAAAGAAAAGTTTGATCCTTTTGATGGTTCTCCAAAGTTGGGGTTATCTAAAATCTCTCTAAAAAATCTGGATGTGAAGATTAAAGATTCGGAAGTATATGTTGAGAAGCCATCGGACGAATTGCGGCGATGGCTAATAGAGTTGACGGAATAATCTATTACGCTTTACAAGTTTTGACTTAAAGATAATAAATGACTAAAAATTTATTTATATATATCGTTATGATGTTGTAGAGTAATATTTGAGGTGTATGTGGATATGTCTTCCCGTAGAAGAAAGGAAGCGCCTCCGCCGGCTACAATGGCAGGTCTACTTAGGTTTTTCGAGGATTCCACAGCAGGAGTTAGGATTCAGCCCACATATATTATAATTCTAACTGTTTTATTCCTAGTATTATCCTTCTTATTGCTATATTTCCCTATTATTTAGTTGATGGGGTCTGATGTGGAGAACAATATAGACGAGATTTCTAGGTTTTATGCCAAGCTCTTCAGATTGGGTTCACTTAGAAAAAACATTCTCCTTTTCTTGATTATGACTCTAATTAGCGGGTTTTTAGCTTGGAGCATAAATCCACAGTTTTATACTATTATTATACCCATTGTAATACTCAGCTATGTTGCAGAATACTTACTATATAGGTATTACTTGACCTATAGCCATAAATTATTGAATATGAGGAGGCTCTTGGGAACAAATAGTATAGCCCTAGGATTCTCTATTATTCCATTGATTATAGGAACTATCTTTAAAGAGATTATTCCAGGTGAATATGTTCTATATCTATTTTCAGGTGTTTTTATCGGATTTAAGACCATAGTGTTTCTAACTCTAACATTTGAAGGTTTTGCAAAAGGATTAATACCTGCAGCAGCGGGGGTAGGGATTGTAATAGCTGTTTTCACTATAAATTCTTCGTTATCTCCGTTTGTAGTAATTATACCTACAGTTTATATTCTTGCCTCAGCTGCCTATATCTATCTAATAAACAGAATAACATTACAATATAGTGGTAGAGGCGCTATAACTTATTTACGTAGTTATATAGCTAGTTGGTCAGAAGATGATCCGGGGCCAATGGAAGCCTTGATAGATTCGTTTTCTGTGAAACGGGATGTAGAGGTTGAAGAATACATATTTAGTGGAGACAATAAATTTCGAGTAATTTTCCCGTACTTCCATTTTGGGCCCTTTAGAAATGTAGGAAGCTCCTCTTTCCCGTCAGATTTTAAGAGAGCTCTATACATGTTAAAAGGGGAATTATCTATGGTGGTTCATACACCAGTTTCACATGACCTTGACCTATCATCAGCATCCTATATGTACCGTGTTATAGATATGCTTCTAACAGACGCAGACTGTCAGGAATTAAATAGGGCATCCCCCATTTATTCATATAAATTTAATGATGCCGTTGCATATGGCTTTAGATTTGATGATAATGCCATTTTAATTTTATCATATAAAGAAATGGAGGATATTCCATATGAAATTGTTGAGTGCCTTAGAGTATATGGAAAGAAACTAGGCTTTAAAACTGTTTCAGTAATCGATGCGCATAATTCCCTTATCTCGATACTGACATTTATAGACAAAAATAAATTGGATGAACTGCTTAAAGCAGGCAAGGAAGTTCTTGATAAGTTGAAGGATACTAAATTATATGAATTTAGAGCCTCTATGTCCTCCCTTTCTTTCCCAGAGTTTACCTTAGAAGATGGATTGGGAAACGGAGGGGTATCTATATTTTATTGGGAAGCCGGGTCCATTGATAATGTTATCATATGTTTCGATTCTAATAATCTAGACCCTAAATTTAGGCTAGCTTTAGAAGAGGAGGTGAAGAAGCAGCTGGAAATAGATAATATAATTATTATAAGCACTGATACTCATGAGGTTACTGCACGGGGGGTGGAAAACAGGGGGTATGTTATCTGGGGCTCCAGAGAAAATAATTATAAGGTTATACCAAGGCTAATAGATGAATTAGAAAGGCTTAGAGATACGGCGGAGAATTGTAAAGCTATGTATAGATCAAGAAAAACTAGTGTTAAAGTTTTAGGTGAGGATATAATAGATAAGACAAGGTCTCTAATAAGAATAAGCTTTAGATACTCTAAGATACTGGCATTAGCATTATATTCACTCGCTATATTTACAAGTATCCTATTACTGTGGTGATGAAAAAATTCAACCTTTAAAATATATTCATCATTATAATTGTTATATAGTATCAGCCGCCATCAATATAGGTGTATAGATAAAATGAATATAGATGAATCCGGTATAGAAGAGAAGGAGCTACCTATAGTCTATGTTGGCAGGAAGAATATGTCATATTATCTTAATGTATGTATACGACTATTCGATGGAGGTAAATCTGAACTAATTTTAGAGGGTATGGGCTCCAACGTTGTTAAAGCAGCGGATGTAGCTAACTTTTTGACGAAATTCTATAAACGCGGTAGAATAGCGATAAATAATATTAAACTAGATCTTGTAAGTAAAGATGTAGTAAGAGGATTACCCAAATATGTATCGAGAATAAGAATCTATCTAAATAGAGAATAGAAATTATTTATAGCATATCTTATGGGTATAATTATAGGAAACTAAATTTTAGGTAATCTATGTTAGTATTGGGGATATAAATATTGAGTAAGGAATTGGATCAGTCGATTGTAAGAGAAATTCTTAGGCAAAGACCGGAATTAAGGTATGAAGACATAGAGCGTTTAGTTAAAGAGAAGATGTCTTCTCTACATATGTCTTCTAAGACAGCTCTATATCTCGTTTGTATGGAGCTGGGTGTTAAACTAGAGTCGGGGGTCTCGGATTTTATCGAGATAAATCGGTTACGAAGCGATTTATCTAGAATTAGAATAATAGGTAGAATATTGTGGATTAAGAACGAGGATTATTATGAATCTCCAGTGTATGGCAAGCGATATTATGTAAGGGCTGGGTTAGGAGATAGAACCGGCGTGGCAAATATACTCTTTTGGGGTTATACAAGAGACAAGCTTGATGAGATGGGTATAATGCCGGGTGTTATAATCGACATCAATGGCGCTTATACAAAAAAAAGCATGAGTGGGCTAATCGAAATACATGTTGGTGATAGAGCAGTAATTAAAGTCGATTATGAAAAGGACGAGGAATATCCTAGTGTTATCAGTTACTTAACTAGAGTAGATCAAGCTAACTTTGAGGATGATTATATTCATGTTTATGGGAAAGTCTTAACTTCCATGATGCAGCGGTCTTTTGAAACGAAAGATAGAAAAGGCGTTGTCGCAAGCTTTCTATTAGGAGCCGGAGATAAAGCATATAGGGTAACAATATGGGATGCCTCCGTGAAGGAATATGACTGGATCAAGCCAGGCGATGTAATATCAATATTCAATGGTAGGGTTAAAAGAGGATTAAGAGGTGAATATGAAATTCATATAACAAGATCATCCCATATTGATTTTCTGCCTGGCCAGAAAATAGAAGTATACTACCGAAAAGCCACTCTCTCTGAGCTAGAGCCTGGTTATAACCTCAAAACAATATACATTAGAGTTTTAGCTAAGGGAAGGGAAAAAATAAATCTCTCAACAGGCCAAAAATCGCTAAGTATATTTGGAATTGATTCCACAGGCGAAGCTACAATTATATTTAGAGATGATGATGCTGTTGAAAAGATGGTGGCAGTTAAACCTGGTGATATATTAAAGATATCAAATTTTAGAGTATCACAGAGAGCAGACCAGACATTTATCTTCTGCGATTCCGGCTCTTCTCTAGAGCTTAATCCCTTAGATGTATCATTACCTCTGCCAGAATATAATGTACCATTAAGAAAAGCAAAAGAGCTAACTATAACAGACAAGATAGTTGATATTGAGGGTCGGGTGGTAAAAGAGCCTGAGATGCTTCTTCCCGCAACTGAAACTATGGCTGAGATGTACGAATTCATAATTGAGGATGACGATGGAGACCCTATAAGCATCTCTTATAGAGGAGATATATCGCTCTACACGGATACATCAATACATTTAGGTGATTATATAAAGATTTACGGCGCCTTTGTCGATGTCTCATCACTATTGTTTCCGATGAAGATACCTGTAGTTAGATTAAGAGCCTACTCTAGGATAAAAAAGAAAATGTAATTCTCTTATAATGTTGAATTATTTCTCCCTTTTCTTAAGATAATATTCATAATAAAATATCATTATCAAGGAAAGTATCAATATGATGAATATGATTATATTTAAAAGTCCATATAAATCCTGAATACTCATCGTAATCATTCCTCCTACCAATTATTTAGTAGATTACATCCCAGAGATATATATTTATTTCAGTTCTTGCATTATCAACTGGAAATATTCGTCTTCAACATTATAATTATCTATTAGCCCTAGAGCATCACATATCATATAAACTAAGAGATGATAACATACTCTTCTCTTCATCATATTTGACGGATACTGTGACATACAACTACAATACCATACATTTGGCAAAATCAGATACTCTTTTTCTCTACCAGTATAAAAGTTTACTTCTATCCCACTAGGTTGAAATATATACCTTTTTGCTCTATGACTTCTTGCATCAGTTAAGAGTTTTTCCATAGTATAATTTGTAAGTTCCTCAATCTTAAATGCGTCCTCTATCAAAATTAACTTAGTTTTATATATACGTCCAAATATCTTATTGAGTTCATGGACCACATTCAAGGCCGTTTACACTAAATTAACAATATAAATATTCTATATATTTATACGGTTCTATCAACCGAATGTGCAAACACTGCGGTCTTTAATCTATAAAACTTAAAAAGGAGTTGTTATCCATTGATATTAGGTGGAGAGCGGCCATAGGGCGGGGGAAACGCCGGATCCCATTCCGAACTCCGAAGCTAAGCCCCGCCACGCTGGGGGATTAGTAGGCTCCGGGAGGGCCTGCGAGACCTCAGTGCTGCTCTCCACTTTAATAGATATCTTAGCATATCCGAGTTAAGATATTCTACAGAATTGTCTAAAAGGTATATAATGGATTATACGACTTCAAGTTATCTCTTATCGCAGGGATTATTGTTATTAAAATTAATAAAGATGCTTATATAATAAATTTAGGAAATGGATAATAATCTCTTATTTGTTAGATATGTATATAAGGCTCTATGCCTAGGTAGAAGGAGGTATTAAACGCGAAATGGATAATATTATTATTCAACAATTACCTTTTGGGGACGAAAGCCTATTCACAATATTATTATTCTACATCCCATTCCTCCTATTCCTATTATATGGACAAAAGATACAATTTCAGATGGCTCTAATAGAAATAGGAGGAATGTTAAACAGATTAGAAAGAATGAGGAATATCGCGAAATTCGAGACATCAAACGTCCTCCGGAAATTTGCAAAAGACGAAAAGATAGTTGAGCCCGGTCTAAACAGTATACTGGAGTCTTTCATGATTATGCCTGAGTCGATGGACCCCGCAGGAATAGTAAAAAAGGTCGAGCATATAGTAGATGTAAGACAAGATAAGCTGCTTAATCAGGTAAAACGGCTATTAAAAGACGAGTTAGAGATGTCAAAAGTGAGAAACATCGAGATAATGGTGGAAGCTACAATGGCTCTAGAGATCATATACAAAGTTATTCGGCACTTTTATTTATTGGCTAAGAAAATGGGAAATCTAATGTTAGTTATACAGCTTCAAATGCTTCTTCCACTAATATACAATGAAGCCAAGGCATATCTGAGCGCTGTATTTGCATTTAAATCAGGGGCGCCGGTAGGAGACGGCATAGGCCCCTTATCTGTACATAAGCTACTTAAGGGGGAAGAATCAAAGCGATCCATGGCGAAGGATACTGATGTTTATGAGACCAGCCTTGAGGGTAGAAGAACATATATTGTAAAAGCATCGGGCCCCGGAGGCAACGTCGGTAAACCCAGCGATGCAATAGGTAAAATTATAGAGGAAGATGGAAATGTTAAAGCTGTTATAATGATTGACGCTGCCTTAAAACTCGAAGGTGAAAAAAGCGGAAGCGTTGCTGATGGTATAGGCGCCGCTATAGGAGGCATAGGGGTTGAAAAATTCAAGATAGAGGAGGTTGTTACTAAATACAATATACCTATCTTTGCAATAGTCATAAAACAATCCCTACCTGAAGCTATATCAGTAATGAATAAGAATATTGTTGATGCAGTTGAAGAGGTCCATAATAGGGTTAAGAAGATACTTGTCGAAAACACAAAAGAAGGGGATTCAGTTATAATAGCAGGCATAGGTAATACGATAGGAATACCATAGAGAATAAGGGTGAAAAATATGAATAAAATATTTCCGCTACAAATGAATACATCAGACTTTCTTTTTCTTATAGGACTTGTATTAGTATTTGCCTTACTATTTACAATGCTTGATACCAGCCGAAGACGGAAAAAGTTTCGGCTCGAGCTGCCTAAAATAAAGACTGAGCTTCAATGTATTTCATGTGGACTAAAAGAAATAAGGGATTTCCAGGAAGATGACTATATATCCAAAGTTACTGGTGAAAAATGTAAAAAATGTGGTGAAGACCTGAAGATTATAGCTATATATACCCCTCCCCCTAAAGAGTCTACCTCGAAATAACAATATTTTCTTTTTCTAGAATTATTACTGTATGTTCAAATTGTGAGACGGGGGCTCCTTTTCTTTCTATTAATACTGGATATCCTCTAATCGCCTTCTTTATATATAGTTTATGGATATAGTCAACGGCGTTGTCGCCGAACTCATTATATAGCCATCTAGGAGTGAATGGTAACCTACTAAAATTCTTAAAAATATAGCTCCGCATCTTCTCCAAATCAGGGTCTTTCTCCTTTTTTATTTTGACTAAACTATATATTCTTATATCGTCCTTTGCTTCCTCGACGGACCCAGCGCCTTCCCGATAAGTTAGAAAAGGTTCAACGGCATAAACCTCTCCTTCCTTGATGGTGGGGCTTATGAATTGTTTTACATTAGGTATATGCTTGCCCGCATGCAAACTATATTTATCTATTAAATGTCCGGATAGATTCGATATTGGTTTATAGCCTCTGGCTTTAGCAGTAGATTCCACATATTCACCTATTGTCCCGGTCTTGACGCCAGGCTTCATCATTCTTAGAATCTCATCCAAAATCCTTTTATTTAGTTTTAGTATATCTCGATGTCTTTTTGAGTTCGATATCGATATAGCTGTATCAGCGATATATCCGTCAATATGAACTCCTATGTCAATCTTTATTATTCCCGTCGTATCAATCATACCATCCATATTAGATAGTGGAGTATAATGTGCAGCTATATTATCTACGCTGATATTACAGGGAAAAGCGGGCTTAGCCCCTTTTCTTAATATAAATTTCTCTATTTCCTCAGCTAAAACATAGAGATTAACTTTCTTCTTACTAGAAACATAGTCCCTAGCGAATGATATGGCTCCCTTGGCTATTTTACCTGCCTTTACATATTTCTCTATGACTTCATCGCTAATCATATAATAATATTTAATGGCTGGGGATAGTTTAAATTTGATTTGTGAACTAATATTTTACTGATGAAGGTTGCATTAGGTGGTACTTTCGAGGTTCTCCATATAGGCCATATGTATTTATTAACAATAGCGATGGAATTGGCAGATGAGTTGTATATCGGGATAACTACAAATAGATTCGCCGAAAAATACAAATGTTATACTCTTTCAGATTATGAAACAAGACTAGAGAAGGTGAAAGAATTTATTGAATCTCAAGGATGGAAGGGAAGTTTACGCTTTTTCCCTTTGAATGAACCATATGGACCAACAATCAAAATAGAAGATATAGATATATTGGTTGTCACGCCAGAGACCTATCCCATGGCTATAAAAATAAATAGTATTAGGGTCGATAAAGGAATGAAGCCCCTCAAAATATTTGTTACTGATTATATATCTAACGAATCTGGCTATCCAGTAAATTCTACATTCATAAAATTGGGCGTTATAGACTATTGGGGCAGACCCATCACCTAAGGAGATCATAGTTATTAATTAGATCTCCTATATCCACCCTATTATCTAACATATACTCCTCGATTGTTTCATTGTCGATATTCTTCTTGTTTTCTCTATGTTTAATTAGGAAACTATTTATACGGCTAATAAGTTCGGCTTTGCAGTCGCCACAGAGAAGCCTACCGGTCTTACAATCCTCATATCTCTCCTTTAACTTTTCATCTTTGTCTTCGAAGATATATGCATAATAGGAGAATACTGTGCAAATATCCGGGTTTCCTCCTAGTTTTCTTTGTAGCTCGGCAGTAGGTTGTCCTCCAGTGAACGCATTCTTAATTTTTCTTTCAACCGCCTCCTCTTTGTCTGATAGATATAAGGCTGTCTCCGGATCTGATGTAGACATTTTTCCGGACGCCTCTAAACCTGGTAGAAGCTTTCCATGTATCTGCGACGGTTTAGGAAAACCTAGTTTTCCCGCTATATCCCTCGTTACCCTCCAATAAGGATCTTGGTCTATAGCGGCTGGTATAAGACAATTTGCATAGGCATCATCAATAATATATCCTAAGAAACATGGCGCTGCCTGAATAGCCATATAAAATATCAGCCCGATATTTGTCTCACTTGTGAAGCCGAATGTGGCCCTGGCTGTAGAAAATGTAACCTTTCTTGCTATTGATACGGCTAATTGGTATAAATAATCTATATGTCTAAAATCATCTACTAATATTGTTTTATCGGGTTTGAAGCCAATAGCCAAGATATCCTTTATATTGTCAATTGTATATTCAAAAATCTCTTCTTTCTTCATATTTTCGTGGTACATATATTTCTCATCTGGAGTTAATTGGAGTAATAATAAGGTGTCAAGCTTCTCCTGTAGATATTTAGTGAATATCATGGGTAGAATGTGGCCTAAGTGCATCGGCCCAGAAGGCCCTCTACCAGTATACAAATAGAAAGGTTTTCCGTCTAAATATTCCTTTAGTACCCTATCTAGATCTCTATGACTATAGAATACTCCTCTCCTGATATGTAGCGGTACCTCGCCGAAGACCTTCTTAACTAATCTTATCATACTGCGGTCTATAACCTTTACTCCGAACATCTTAATTAGCCGATTATAGTCTACCTCTCCTCTTACCTCCCAAGGTGTAATATAAAATTCGTCTTCCAATTCACTTTTCCCCCTTCACTTATCCATAGACGGTGTACTCATTAATAATATTAAAAATATAATATGCAACTGATTTTATATTTAAAGCCAATAGGTATATTACCACTAAAATTTAAATTTAGTTGTAGTATGCCCAGGTTAAGTGGAGAGTCGTTATATCTATCTTCCTTCCCTATTTTCCGGTATATCACTCAATTCATTATTCTCTACTTTATTATCCTCTCTGCATCCCATAGCGGTGGCATCATAGCCTCTTTGCCTCTATATCTCTATCTTATCTATGTGCATTCCAGCCTGATCTCTAGGTGGTTATTCTTTATCCCTAGTCTCTCATAATGAGTTATTTTTCATATTTTGGACAGTTGATAATTACCCAGTAATTATCGCCTCTATAGTTATCTTCATTAGGCCTTGGAATCTTCCTCTAAGGTTCGAAATGTAGGTTTATATATAAAGGAACGGTATTTATTGGCAACTGTATGAATAGGTTATTTTGATAATAGGTGGCTCTAACCCCAAGATAAATTTTATAGATATGTACCCACTCACCATAAAGGGAATGAGGATCTAAAGCATGGAGCTTTTGTTGGCAGGGTCTATCTCGAGGATGAGGATTACATGGGTCTGGGTACTGAGACTTGTAGAGATGTAATGGGAGGCGCATAACCGCCAGAATCGGAGAAACCTAAAACAGATGGGATGAACGTATAACGAGCCGGGGGATATAAGTGACCATCAATAATTAAATATTTTGGTCTATCGAATGTAATAAATAATAAATACCCAGTTCTTCTACATTAATTGTTAGTCTTCATATATGGTAGAGCCAAAATGAGTATATCAGGTATATCCGAAGTAGAAGCCCAAATATTAAAGATATTATCTAAAGAGAAGGTTCTCGATATAACAGAACTCGCTAAATTACTAGGCCATAATGTTGATTATATAAGATATTATATCGAGCTTCTAAAGAATAAGGGATTGATCGAACATAAAAAAGAAGTTAGAACTAAATATTACGCTGGCGGCAAACTTAAGGAAGTAGGTAATCTACCTGAATATTATATTTATAAGGTTATCGATGATGCTGGAGGCAGAGTAGAGATAGCTGAAGCAAGGAAAAGGGCGTCAAAGAGATATAATTTATCGTCTGACGACATAACGGCAGGGATAGGATATCTGGTAAAAAATGGTATTATACGTATAACAGGATTGGATAAAGGGAGAATACTTGAGTTGAACCGGAGTTTCCCCGATGAACTTAGGAATGTTATTAATCTTCTAATGAAAAAGGATGGGATATATGAGGAAGATGCATCAGAATATAGAGACATTATCACGATGTTATCGGATAGACCGGGTTTTATAGATACCGTTGTTGAAAAAAGGGAGTGGGTTTCGATAACACAGCGGGGAATACAACTATCTAAGAAGATAGGTGAAGTGGAAGAAAAGGAATATCTTTCAGATTTAACACCAGATTTAATCAGGACGGGAGAGTGGAGGGATAAGGTCTTTAAAGAATACGATGTCTCCTTACCAGGCCCACCAAGATTTGGTGGTCGAAGGCATCCGATGAGAGAATTGTTAAAGGAGATAAGGGAGATCTTCACTTCTATGGGCTTTGTTGAGGAAGACGGCCCTCTTATAGAGTTAGCCTTTTGGAATTTCGATGCTCTTTTCCAACCACAGGACCATCCCGCCAGAGATATGCATGACACTTTCTATTTGAAGATGCCAAGATATGGTGATATAGGTAAGGACATACCTGTAGATAAGGTAAAGATAACCCACGAGTCAGGGTGGGAAACAGGGTCAAGGGGTTGGGGATACAAATGGGATATAAATGAGGCCCGTAAATTGGTTCTACGGACACATACAACCTCAGTAACTGTTAGGATGGTCTATGAATATGGAGAAACTCCAGCAAAGATATTTTCAATAGGTAAAGTTTTTCGGAACGAGTCTATTGATTATAAGCATCTCGCCGAGCTTCATCAGGTGGATGGAATAGTAATAGATCCGGATACAAACCTAAAGGAGCTTTTAGGGATACTTAAGACTTTCTACGAAAAACTTGGGTTTAAGAAAATAGTATTTTGGCCCAGCTACTTTCCCTATACTGAGCCATCTGTTCAAGTCTCTGTATATGTAGATGAACTAGGCAAATATCTAGAGATGGCGGGGTCAGGCATATTTCGACCGGAGGTGACCATACCTCTCGGCGTTAAGTGGCCAGTTCTTGCTTGGGGAATCGGTATTGAGAGGATACTGATGTTGCGGTATGGATGGGACGATATAAGAACCATCTATACTAGTGATATAGGATTATTAAGGGGGTTTAAGAAATGCCTGTATTAACCTTAGATATTGATAGATTTAGAAAGTTGTCAGGAATCGAAATATCTGTCGATGAATTAGCTGAGAAAATCCCGTGGATCGGTGTAGATCTAGAGGATGTAGGGGATAAGTATGTAAAAATAGAATATAATCCTAATCGACCGGACTTGGGGTCCCCCAGGGGTATTATCAAAGCATTTAAGGGACTCTATGGTTATGAAACAGGTATAATAAACTATTTGGTGAAGCCCTACAATGCGGAGATAACTGTTGATTCTACCGTGAAAGATATAAGGCCATATATTGTAGGTGGGGTGGTGAAAGGCTTAGATATGGATGAAGCGACACTCGTAGAGATTATAAATCTTCAAGAGGATTTACATAATGGCTTGGGCCGTAAAAGGCGCCGGGTGTCTATAGGTATACATAACCTCGATGTTATTTCGTTTCCAGTTAAATACCTTGGTGTCGGTGGAGCCTATAGATTTGTTCCTCTTAATATGGAGTCAGAAATGAGTATTAACGAGATACTAAGTAAACATCCAACTGGAGTAGAATATAAAGACTTGGTAGAGGGCTTTAAAAAGTTCCCTCTTTTAGTGGATGCAGATGGTAATGTTCTTTCCTTTCCTCCAATTATAAATTCAGAGTATACCCGGGTTACAGAATCAACAAAGAATTTATTTATTGATGTTACTGCTACAGATTTGGATAGAGCCATCCAGGTTCTAAATATACTTATGACCACATTGGCAGATTATCAAGGAAAGCTCTACTCCTTAAAGATTATATATCCAGATAGGGTTATGGAAACTCCTGATCTATCACCTAGCATTATTAGTATCGATAAAGAGGAGTTAATAAGCTATGCTAAAAAAATGCTCGGCATAAAGCTCGATATGCCTTCTATAAGAACAGCCTTAGAAAAGGCTAGATTCGCCGTCAAGGAAGAAGGTGGAAAGGCTAAAATTTACATTCCTTCTTATAGGATAGATATACTGCACCTGATAGATATAGTTGAGGAAATTGCTATTGGGTATGGATTTTGGAATATAGAGCCTTCTCTGCCACATCGATATTCAGTTGGGCAAATGAGTAATAAATCAAAAGTGCTTGAATGTATAGCGGAATTGATGATTGGCCACGGCATGACTGAAGTAATGAACTTTATCTTGACCAGTCCAGAAGAGCAGTTTGACAAGATGAATATTAAAATTGATAAGTATATTGAGGTTGAGAGTCCCAAAAGTAGGGAACATAGGATTCTTCGTAGATGGATCTTGCCTCAACTACTAAAGTGCCTATACATATCTAAGAAAGAGCCGTATCCTCAAAGATTATTTGAAATTGGATATGTATTTGAAGATTATGATATAGATAGCAAGATACATTTAGCAGTAGTTATCAGCCATAGCAGAGCAAAATATTCTGAAATAAAGTCTATTTTAGATAATTTATTTGAGTCTCTAAAAGTGAGTCTATCAGTTAGGGCCATAGAGCATCCTAGCTTTATAAGGGGCCGTGTCGGTTCAATATTCATTGATAATAAGGAGGCAGGTCTTATAGGTGAGATACATCCTGCTGTACTAGAAAACTTTGGGCTAGAACAACCAGCAGTAGGTTTCGAACTGAATTTATCAAGATTTATAGGCTAATAAATATGATTCTATATGGGATTACCCGCCATGTCAGACGGACCGGCCTGAACCTGATGATGGCTGGTCACCCAGGCATGGAACAATATAGATGGGTACCCAGAGCCCGCGTGAGAGCCTGGCCTGAGAGGGCGCTCCGCCCACTGTGAGGGTCAAAGGGTTAGACGCGGGCGACAATAAAAATATAAGGTTACAAACGATATGAGGGCTTTGATAGATTTTTGAACATGAATTTAAGTAATTTATTTTGATATTATCTATAATTATTAGGGCAACGATCGGTGTATACAGATGAACATAGATGAAAGGATGGATTTGATAGTAAGGGATACTATAGAGGTCGTTACCAAAAATGAGTTAAAGCAACTTCTTGAGTCACAGGACAGGCCCAAAGCATATTGGGGATACGAGTGTTCAGGCTTCATCCATATCGGAATGGGTCTTATAACGGGTAGAAAAATTATTGATGCAGTAAATGCCGGGTTAGATTTCATAATCTTTTTGGCTGATTGGCATTCATGGATAAATAACAAATTAGGGGGAAAGATGGAAAATATCAGGCTTGCCGGAGAATATTTTAAACATGGATTTACGGCTATCGGTGTGCCTAGAGATAAAGTCACATATCTATGGGCAGATGATATCGTCTCAGATAAGCATTATTGGGAGCTCGTAATTAGAATAGGTAAAAGTGCAAGTTTAAGACGTGTATTAAGGTCTCTACCGATCATTGGCCGTAAAGAATCAGAAGAAATAAATGAGTTTGCATGGTTGATATACCCGTTAATGCAGGTAGCAGATATATTTACTATGGGACTTGATGTGGTCTTCGCTGGTATCGACCAGAGGAAGGCCCATATGTTGGCTAGGGATGTAGCTAAGCCGCTAGGATATAAGTCGCCTGTTAGTATTCATGTACCTCTATTGCCTTCTCTGGATATACCTGTGCCTAGGGCCAAAGATGAAAAAATATATACGAAGATGTCCAAGAGCAGACCCGAGACAGTAATTACTATACATGACGAGGAAGAAGCTGTCAAGAAAAAAATTATGAAGGCTTACTGCCCACCTAAAGACGTCGTGACAAATCCCCTGTTCTATCTCCTTAGATATATTATATTCCCTTATCTCCGTGATTCGGATGGTCAGTTTATAGTTAAAACCAAAAGTGGTGAAAAGGTTTATAATACATTAACTGTGCTAGAGTCGGATTATCTGAATGGCTCTATTCATCCATTAGATCTAAAGTTATCGATTATTGATAATCTAAACGATATATTGAATCCTATACGAAGATATTTCGACAAGCATAGTGGAATATTGAATGAGATGAGAAAGATTGTTGAAGAAGAGAGACTACGTTGAATTGATAGAGAGAACCAGAAAATTAGTAGACGATCTCAATAGGCTTAAGGATAATAAGTATTTTATAATAGTAGAGGGTAAAAGGGATAAGGCGGCATTAGAAAACTTAGGTTTGACTCTCCCAATAATATGTTATAATGATCCCGGATTTCATAATAATATAATTGAGTCTGATTTCCAAAAAGTCATTATACTTACAGATTGGGATGCTGAAGGTAAGGAATTAAATAGACGTATACGTATAGAGCTGGAAAACTATGGTATTTTTGTAGATGACTATTACAGAAAAAGGTCTAGGGAGATATTTAAGTACTTCGGTGACACTATCGAAGGTCTTAATGCGAAGTTAAGCCGAATATATAAGGAGATAAGCGGTCTTTCCAGATAAGTATTTATAACGTTGATTTGTAATTAAATGTGGTAAAGGAGGTGTATAATACTCATGAATATTAGTAATGAAGGTGCAGAAATTAGATATACAAAATATATATTGGAATTTACAATGGATATAGATGGTAATGTAGAGAGAAGTGATATAATCGGAGCTGTATTTGGACAGACAGAGGGTTTATTCGGACCTACATTTGACCTTAGAGAGATGGCCAAAACAGGAAAAATAGGGCGTATAGAAGTTGAAATAAAGTCCCGAGATAGAAGAACAACAGGTATAATAAAGGTTCCAAGTAGCCTTGATATAGTTGGAACCTCTCTAATAGCAGCCATGATAGAAACTGTCGATCAAGTAGGTCCATTTAGGTCAACAATTAAACTGAAGAGTATAAAGGATTTTCGAGAGGAGAAATTGAAGGCCATAGTGTCTAGAGCGAAGAAGATACTTGAGAGCTGGAAGATAGAAAAAATCCCTGCTGTAGAAGATGTCCTTAAAGAACTGGAGAATCACATGGTGCCTAGGCAGGTTAAAGAGTTAAACGGCATTACAATAGGACCCCAGGCATTGTCATCTAATGAGATCATACTGGTTGAAGGTAGAGCTGACGTAATAAATCTGGTTAAGTATGGCATAGAGAATGTAGCTAGTATCGGTGGAGGAAAAATACCTGACCGCGTAAAGGAGTTATTGAAAAATAAAAAGAAAATTATAGCCTTCTTGGATGGCGATAGAAGTGGATACTTAAATTTAAAGAAACTCGCAAACATAGTGAAGAGAATCGATTACGTGGCATTTGCCCCGGAAGGAAAGGAAGTGGAGGACTTAAAGCCCGAAGAAATATTCGAGGCGCTCAAGAATCTGAAGCCCTTTGAGGAAGCCGCTAAAATAGAACGCCCAGAATTGAAGCCGTACCTAAATTATGTTAATGAAATAGTAGGTACACTAGAGGCCTTATTGATCAAAGGAGAAGAAATAATTAAAAAAGTAAGTGTGGGTGAACTAATAGATACTCTAAATGACATTGATAAAGGAGAGATCGATACTATTATAATGGACGGCATAATTACACAAAGACTCGTTGACCTAGCAGAGCAGAAGGGAGTGAATATTATAATCGGAAATCGTATAAGGCAACTTGCAAGGGTACCTGAAAACATGATTTTATATCCATTAAAATCGGGAGACTAGGTTGAGGGTAAAAGAAGTCATCGATTCACCAAATACATATGTGGTTACACCCGAGGATGAGTCTGATATCCTCCTCATTTTATATCTATTAGATAAATTTCTGGATAAAGTTAATTTCATAACCGAAGTGGATTGGCAATTTAAATCCGTTACATCTACATCTACAAAAAGGCTTTCAAGGGTCAGGGTTAAAATAAAACTTAAACCAGAAAAATATTTCCTAAGTGAAAAGGTTGACGCACTGAGAGTTACTGGTAGGATTATAGAAGCTTCCATAGAAAGCGGTGTGTTAGGGAAGAGATTGGGTATAGATATTAAGATGAACAATCCCGTTGGGATGGAGATAGATAAGTCCGCCTTAGAGATTATAGCTTATGCAAAACCTACAGATAGTATGGATTTTCTAGCAATATCGGTAAACAATTCTTTTGGCACTATAGCACTCATAAGCGATACATTAAACATATTGGAGGATGCATATTTTGGGGGAGGCAAGTTCTATCTCTCATCGGTTGACAAACCCAAGGCGGTGACAGATTTCATAAAGAAAGGAATATCGATAGCAGAGGAAAGGAAAATTCCTTGCATAATAGGTATTCCAGGCTCTTTATATAGCTATATCAAGAAGCGTCTTAGGCTGAAGAAGGATATAATGATCATCGATGTAGATGCTGGAGGTCTAGAAGGACTTATACAGATACTGGGTAAAGAAAGAATAAAGAGACAATTTAAAGATAATAAGATGGTAAAATACCGTGTAATGCTGGATAGGCTTCATAGAGGAATATATAACGAGAGAGTGGTATATGGAGATGAATATATTGATTCACAGATAATAAAGATTAACATCCTCATGATGTCGACAAGATATGTGGTTAAGAATATAGAAAAAGCTGTCAATTATAACTTTCAAATGATTAGACGAGGAAAAACAGTCTCCATCGTCCCGCTGACAAATCCACTAGGATATACAGTTGAAAAATATGGAGGAATTATAGGACTACTCTAATTTGAGATGTCTCATATATACCTATCAAATATGGTTCATCCCTCCACTTCTTGTTAGTCCCAGGTCTAGCTATACAATAATTCTCTATATCCAGATACCTAATTATGTAGAGATGATAGAATATGGAACACATAGAATAAAGTTGTAAATTAGGATGGGGATAAAAAAATACTAAGGATAATTGGTATTTAGATATTCAATCACAGCGGGAAATATGAATTCAGTGACTAATGCTAAAATTACACCTCCCATCATCAAGTCCCTACCTACCCATCTATTAAACCTAGAAAGATACATAATTAGGCCTATCATGAATATCGTAATATAGAGCGGTCTGGAGATCATCCAAAGAGACCCCATAAGCAATTTAAGAAAGTATATAAACATATCGCTAAATTGAGATGCCATATATTCTATAGCTCCTTTATACTCTTCAATAAGACTCTGATTTGAAATATCATAAACTATGGTCTCCAGTGGAGGCATATTGTAAAGTCCCCAACCAACCATGGACATGAATCAGTATTTAAATACCCATAAACGATGTCGTTGATGGCTATTATATTCTAATATTTAACAAAGAAGCTAAATTATATTTTATCTAGTAATTTTAGATGGACACCGAAAAAGTGATGATCAAAAATGAACGGAGAATATACATGGATACTGGTGCTTTTTGAAGCATGGATATTAGCATATATCTTCGCTAAGATACTGCGTATAAATGAAAGGTTAGAAAATATCGAAATAGGTCCAGTTTATCTCATGCTAAAGAGTAGGCGAATTAACGATTTATTTGTGGACTTCGTAAAGAGACATAGGAAGAAACTCACATTATTTTATAATATTGGTGTGCTCTCAGGCATCATACTATTAGTATCTGCAGAGGTATTACTAATCCAAAACCTGTTAGTATACTTTATTCAGAGGCCTGGGGGTGGACCACCCGCCCAGCTACTGATACCCGGTGTGACTGTCACTGGTGCGACATTATTAAAAATGATCCCTGGATTGATACTTGTGTTTCTTCCTCATGAACTTAGCCATAAGATCACTCTTCATCTCACAAATATAGATGTCAAGAGTGTCGGTTTTCTTGTTCTTTTCGCTATACCTGGTGCCTTTGTAGAGCCAGATGAAGAAAAATTTAGAAATAGTGATCCACGTCTCCGTATGAAGGTCTTAGCAGCTGGGTCATATGTAAATATTCTAATCGCATTGTTATTCATGGGCCCTGTATTAAATCCCCTTCTATATAATGCGATGATTTCTCCTTTGTATGGACCGCCTTCAGGGGTGATAATAACAGATATTCTTCCAGGTAGCGCATTGGCCAATCAATCATCGATATCTGAAGGAGATGTTTTATTAAAATTAAATGGTATACCTATCAAAAATATTCAAGATGTTAGGCAGATTCCATTATCACCAGGTGATATTGTACTAGTTACATATCTCGATTTAGACGATGGAGCGGTTTATACAGTAAATATAACTGTGGGGGAAGATCCTGATTCACCCGGGCGAGGTATATTAGGATATATACCTGCAAATTATTATCCGCCGAAAATCGAGGGGCTGCCTCTCTATCTCCCCTCAGTATTGTATGAGGTCTTATTCTGGATATTCTTTCTTTCTCTTAATATAGGTATAATTAATATGTTACC
Source organism: Candidatus Scotarchaeum otlingeri (assembly GCA_002011075.2). Lineage (GTDB taxonomy): Archaea > Thermoproteota > Nitrososphaeria > Geothermarchaeales > JDFR-13 > Scotarchaeum > Scotarchaeum otlingeri. The sequence goes on along the minus strand of MTMA02000006.1, from coordinate 1,493,137 downwards.
AATCTATTTGCTGGATGGATATGGTTTTATGGACTCCCTCTTAGAATACTTTGGAGTGGTTAAAAGTAAGAGAAAAGTTATAATGCTTACATTGACAGCTATTTCACTAACATTATTAATACTAAATTTGTCTGCTCATATATTACTGAGGTTGATAACTTGATGATGTGTAGCTACTGCGATAAACCTGTTTTCTATCGCCGTAGGTATTCAGGTGAAAATCTCTGTAAAAAACATTTCATAAAGTCAATAGAGGGAAAAGTACGAAAAAACATTTCGAGATATCTAGGGAAATATAAGCGAATAGGGTTAGCTGTATCAGGAGGAAAGGATAGCTTAGTTATGGCTTATATAGTTAATAATCTTGTTAAGCCAGGTGGACCACATATTTATGGTCTTATAGTCGATGAAGGTATATCTGGATATAGAGATAAATCCATAGAATTTGCAAAACAACTATTAGATGATTTAAAAATCCCTTATGTCATTGGAGCTATGAAAGAATATTTATATGTGAATATTGATGATGTGATGGAAATAGCCGATTCACCCTTACCATGTACTTTTTGCGGTGTATTCAGGAGACGTGTATTAGAAATCCTTGGAAGGAAAAATAAGATAGAAGTCATATTTACAGGGCATAATGCCAGCGATATTTCTGAGACTATATTACTGAACGTACTCCAAGGAAATATTAAACATTTAATTATGCAGATGGAGCCAAATAACGGTTTTATCCCAAGAATTTATCCCTTACATAATTTGATTGAACAGGAAATCGTTCTATATGCTTATTTAAGAAAAATAAACTATTATGATAATCCTTGTCCCTATGCAAGATATGCTCTTAGGAGTGAGGTGAGGAATTTTCTAAGTGATATGGAGTGGAGGCATCCCGGGATAACCTTTAACATTCTAAGGCTAGGTGAAAAACTAAAGATAGAATATGGCCGTCAACTTAAGCTCAAAGCATGTAGCAAATGCGGATATCCCACTTCAAGTAAGATATGTAAAACCTGTGAGCTGTTAGAGACACTAGATAAACTAAAAAAACTAAATATTAGATAATTATTTAATAGTATAGATACATTTTACGGGCCGGTAGCTCAGGCTGGTAGAGCGCCGCGTTGGCATCGCGGAGGTCGTGGGTTCAACTCCCACCCGGTCCACCAACAATCGGTGTATTAAACCAAAATGGATAGTATAATTATTTGCATGTGCGGTGAATAACCTTAAATAATGATTCTAATATAGATGAACCATATGGGTTGGTGAACAGAGGTGTATAAGGAGCATCCGGTTCTATATATCTCTCTACTTTCCATATTTTCATCACTATATGCTGTGATAAGTCTATATCCCATAGGTTTTCCAATAATAGGTCTGGAGAGCGCTAGACCCATACAGGTTACACAGTTTATAGCCATATTATATGGCTATTTATTTGGACCTGTTCTAGGGTCTTTGGCAGTGGGTATAGGTGGATTTATATCGTCAAGTATCACTATTACCCCACCTTTTTATCAATTAAATTTCCTTCCAGCATATATCTCTGCTTTTGTTTCAGGGTTATCCATAAGATACAAAAAAGGTGTTTTGGCCGTATTTCTTATTCTATGGGCCTCCTATTTTTTGTATCCAAATGTCGGGCCTATCTGGCTTTTCCCTTATAATACGTGGTTTCATATAGTAGCTTTTATCTTATATACCTTTTCAATAACATTCTTATATAGATTTAGAGGCCCCAAGGAAAGAGAAAATATCATAATAATCTTTGCTACATCCTTATTATCCACAATCACGGGGCAACTTCTAGGAGCAACGTTATTCCAGGCTATGTATTATCCCACAATGATATCTACGGTGGAAGGCTTCAGAATAATATGGATAACCACAACTTTCATATATCCTATTGAAAGACTTGTTATAGCTGTTCTTGCAACATTAGCAATAATCCCTATATACAGAATAATAAACAAACTCTATCCACAAATTATTTACCGATAAAAACGAAGCTAATTCCATTTCCTGATGTTAATGAAGAAATTTGAAATATTTTTTATTACGGTGTCAACATAGGGTTGAGGAGCGGGCTAAAGATATGCATAGTTAATCCTAGCTACACATCGAGGATAGCGACGGAGATACACATAGACCTGGGACTTGATAAACACACGGAATCAGCGTCCTCTTAGTATTGAAATATCTGAACCCGGAGACCCTCGAGAAGCTCAAAGACCTATAGAACCCAAAGACTTAATTGGCTTCGCCATAGATCCAGATCCCTAACAACTATAGCGTATGGAAAGCTGAGTAGACCCTGGGTCAACGAGAGATGGTGGGATGAACCTACATCCCGCGACCGGTATAGGCGACCACTATCGATAAAGTCTATTATACAGACATTTTTCATAAGGCATCCTCAACATATCACTAGTATCTCTCTCAATTAACTCAACTTTAACTCCTCTTATTAATACTCCTGGAACCGCCTCATCAGCTTCCTTCATTAAAATATGGGCAGCACTGGCAAAATCGTCTCCCAAGGATTGGAGAGTGAACTTTATTTCCCGTCCAAACAGGTCTCTCTTGCCTCTAAAGTCAATCACCGGGTAAAATCCATATGTAGCAATAGCCACAGCGCCTGTACCCCTTCTTAGCGGAGATATGAAGCTATCACTAATTACTACTCCTACTTTAGCTTTATACCTTTTTTTGACCGCAAAGTATATTTTTTCAGCTAGATGCCTAATATTCCTCGGAGGAATTACTACAGTATTTCCGGGAGAATTCTTGTAATCAATTCCACCATTAGGAAGAAGGATACCGTCTATAATCGTCAATAATACGCCGGCTACGCCCCCTAGAATCATATCCGCTCTATCCAATATGAGCTGGACATATTTAGGGTCTAAGTCATACCTACTTGCAGTTTCTAATGCGACTCCACTAGGAGTAATATCATCTATATTTATGATGTTTCCATAAGATACGAAAAGCGGTTTGGAAGACACAACCAGAATATCAGAATCCCTAGGTCTCAAGGGCATCGAATCCAATAATTTATCGATGAAACGGTCTTTTTCTGTTATGACACCTACTCTTATCGGATATAACCTAATCATTTCACTTCTAAGTTATACTAAAATAATATTTAAAGGAATTTCTGAGGACCTGACTATGGAAATTTAACAAACTTGATTTCAATTACGGCGGTTGTTATAAAAATTTTTCTCAGATTTTAGAACAAAATATTGAATCTTATTGTTTACTTATAATTTAATGTTTCTTTAAAATTATGAACGTTATTTATATCTATCTTCCTATTTATTAAACTTATTTAATTTTATAGTTGCTAAGCCTATCTTACTGATCTTAAAGCCGCATTTCCTATAAAAGCTTAGTCCTGCCATATTTTCTAAACCCACTATCAGCCTTATGGTTTTACATCCCCTTTTCTCGGCTATTTCTCTCGCAAATTCCACAAGTTTTGTCCCTACCTTATATCCACGGAACTTTTTCAGCACAAATAGATCTTCAATCCATGCCGAAGGGCCGCCATCGAATAACCTATAACAAATGGATAAATGTAGAAAGCCTATGATTTTTCCATTAAACTCGGCGATTATGATGAAATCATTAGGATATTCAGATGGTTTCCATTGATCAGTATTTCTCCGGATCATATTCAAATCAAGTTCATCTGGAAGCCAAATATCGGGCTCGGTTTCGAGGGCTTCACGACGAAATTCAAAGAGTTTCTGACGATCATTTATTTCTGCAACTCGGATCTTAAGTTGCTGTATCGCTTTGGCTATCTCTGGATCTTGTAGGGGGCGTCTAGTGGGCATAAAGCAGTTCTTTGTTCCATCCCATATGTACCATCGATTGGTAGGCATAAGTGTTCACCTTCCTAATGTAATCTACAAGGTTAAATTATTTGAATTTTCAGATTAGAGAATAATTTATTACATGTTTAGAATGAAACTTGTTGTTCTTTAATAGACCTTGAAACTTATTATCCGCTGTAAATCTGAGGAGATATGGTGCATTAATACCAAATAGGTCTCATGCTTTTGACTTTGATACGCTATTGACGAAAATAACCCTTTCTATTAATTGACTTAAGGTTAACAGATAGGTATTTAACTTCATAAAATCTAAATTGAATAGGGAGTGTGCTTGAGTTGATCACTTCAGAGGAAAGTAGGATAAACATACAAACGTTGAAATTGAATGGTGGTGCGGGGGGTGGGATTTGAACCCACGAAGCCCTTCGGCCTCCCGATCGCTAATATGCAATTATCGGAGCCTCAGTTTAGCCCCCTATTATTTAGGGTCCGACCCCGTTGGCCAGGCTAGGGGAACCCCCGCCTATTTTCCAAATATTTTTTTGTATAGAGTCTTATATGGTTTTTTATTCTATTTTTCCTCCTATATCTTGCAGCCGTCTAATAAGCATCTCCTTTGTTTCTTGTAATCCTTTTTTAAGTTTTTCCTTATCTTTACCGATGGTTGAGAGATGTATTTCGAGTATCGGGATATTGAATTCCGCTCCTTTGGGGTGGCTTTTGATATATATTGATGGGTTTGCTTGATATGCATCCCTTAATACAGGTGCTGCTTTTGATTCGGGTATTCCTTTGACTATAAATCTATCTTCTAGATAAATACTATCTGTATAATTTGTTAGTCTGCCAAGTAGATGTTCTTGAAATATTGCTTTCATCTCAGCGGGTACACCAGGAAGGGCTACAATAAGCTTATTATTTATTTCTATCAATATTCCTGGAGCAGTGCCCACAGGATTATAGAGACTGATGGATCCTTCAGGCATCTTGCTCATTTTAATTCTTACGTCCGTAAGCGGCAATCCCTGTGCTCTATATTTTTCCTCTATCTCTCTAAATGCATCTGGATTTATGACTAGTTTCCTATTTAGAGCCTTAGCTAATGCTATATTGGTAATATCGTCATAGGTTGGCCCTAACCCCCCGGTCAAAATTATAATTCGACATTTAGATAGCCCGGCTCTTATTACCTCTATAATCTCCCCTTCCTCATCAGGGACGGATAATATTCTTCTTATCTTTATTCCCATTTCTGTTAGTCTTTGAGCTAGCCAAGAAGCATTTGTGTTTATGACTTTCCCTATTAGCAACTCATTTCCAACTGATATAAGCCAGCAATCCAAGTTTATATCACCAAATACAAGTATTGACTAGTAAGCCCTCTATATATACCTATTTTAGAGTAGTAAAATATTTGTATAATAATTTTAATGTCCTTTCTGCAATGAGCGGAGAGCAAGATTTTCCTATAAAAGGTGTTCGTGAAAGCATATACGTAAAGATTTCACTGGCAGCTGTTTTCGGAGCATTAGCCGCGGTGATTTCATTGATGAAGTTCAGCTTTCCCATGGTTATTTTGGTATATCTGAAGTTTGATTTGGCAGAGATACCTGATTTACTAGCGTATCTAATAGGGGGGATGTATGTCGGTGTTTTAACAGCTTTTATCCACGGAACTATACTAAATATATCTGCAGCCAACCCTATATTCGGACCATTAGCCAAGTTTTTAGCTGTTGTATCTATGATGATAGGTATATCTATGTATCGGAGAATGTCTAATAGCAATAGTATATTTGGTATGGTTATTCTGGGGACAGTGATTAGAATTATCATTATGACCGTCTATAACCTTGCTTTATTCCTAATATTCGTACCTGGATTTGTGGATTACATCGCCTCACTATTATCGCCGATAATGGGTGACGTTGGATTTATGCAAGCTATTATAGCAGCATTGATTATAACAGCGGTCTATAATGCGATACATACAGTATTATCAGTGGTAGTGTCAGTAAAACTTCTAGATATGATAAGGAGGTTTCTTGGATATAGAGTCTAAAATAACCTTTTTTCTATAAATATATTCTCTTATATTCATAAATAACTAATTTATATATCTCCCTTCATTTGTCTTGATGAATTAAGATTCATTGTTGGAGAGTGAAGTATTATGTTTACACTCAAACCCCCAAAGAAAGAGGCTGAAGTAAGAGTTAAGCCCAAATTGGAACCCAAAGATGGGATCTGGGATGTAATAATAATAGGTTCCGGACCCGCTGGCTTCACAGCTGCAATATATACTACGAGAGCTCGACTGAGCACGCTGTTATTTGCAGGTAGTTCTTGGGGAGGCCAATTGATGACCACCACTACTGTTGATAATTACCCGGGGTTTCCCGAAGGCATTCTTGGACCGGACTTAATAGCTAATATGAAGAAACAGGCTGAAAGGTTCGGTGCCAAAATACTATATGAGGATGTAGTAAAAGTTAATCTACATGTTAAGCCGATTCGGATATTTACCGAAGAAAAAGAGTATAAAGCTAAATCCATTATTATAGCTACAGGGGCTACATACCGAAAATTAGGATTAGAATCTGAATCAAGGTTAGCCGCTAAAGGAGTTTCATACTGTGCAGTTTGCGATGGTTACTTTTTTAGAGATAAAAGAGTAGTTGTCGTCGGAGGCGGCGACTCAGCTCTCCATGATGCATTATTCTTATCCAATCTAGCCAAAGAAGTCACCATAATTCATAGGCGAGACAAATTTAGAGGTGAAGTATATTTACAAGAGCAGGTATTCAATAATCCAAAGATCAAAGTAGTTTTTGATACGATAGTTATAGATATAGTTGGTAAGGATAAGGTAGAAGGAGTGAAAATAAAAAACGTTAAGACCGGAGAAGAAGGCTATATCGAATGTGAAGGCGTATTTATTGCTATTGGACATGTACCCGCTTCTGATATATTTAAGGATCAAATTGAATTGAGGGACTCTGGGCATATAAAAGTGAAGGACTTTGTTAAAACAAGTGTTCCCGGGGTATTTGCTGCTGGTGATGTGGCTGATTATAAATATCGTCAAGCAGTTACTGCGGCGGCCTATGGCGCCATGGCTGCTATAGAAGCGGAAAAATACATTAGAAAGAATACATATATCTAAACTACCTCTTAAAATATCTAGCTAAGGCTACATATACAATGAAGGACACGGCTATCCAACCGCTAAAGCTTACGAAGCCTCTGGCAATCTCTCCTGATGCTACAAAGTTACCCAGACCTATTAATCCTATAGCAAAGGGGATAAGAGGCAAGTACTTTATTGTCCTATATATCTCTTCCTTGGTTACTCTCTTGGCTTTCTCCAATTTTAGTTTTTGAACAGCATCCTTTGAGAGTTTATATAAAACTCTTCCTTCATCATCATAAAATTTTATTATAAGCTTATATTCATGGAGCTTTTTTAAACGATAATCCGCGGCTTGACGTGTAAAGCCAAATAAATTAGCTATTTCATCCGGAGTTACCGTTTCATTATCTAATAAATAATATAATATCCCCCTATACATAGGGTCCATAAGGAGCCGATTAACCGCCTTTTTATTTCTCATTATATATGTATCACCTTAAATCAATCCATTAACTCCGAATTATATATGGATTCAAAATATTAAATGAAGACTCTTATAGATATGATTTCAGCAATCTGGCTCCAGAAGTATAAATGATTAGCTATTCTCTTTATATACTCAAACATCTATGGACAGACTAAAATATCTACATCAGCTAACTATTTAATTGGCTATTTCACCTATTGATGGAGGGTTAAGATGACGATAATTATAGGCTCCGAAAAAAGTAGTAATAGAATTCTAAAACTGGCACAGTTGACCGGTTATAGATACTTACTGTATAAGGAACGCGTCTTTCCAAACGGCGAAGTCTTAGTATATGTAGAAAATCCTAAGGCGTTTAGAAATAATGCTGTACACATATTTATAGAAACTTATCCTGATACGAATAGTCAGATTATCAAGCTTTTAGAATTATTGGAGATAGTTAACCATTATGGCGTAGATAATATAACATTAATGATTCCATATTTATCGTATTCCCGCCAAGATAAAAGGTTTAGACCAGGCGAACCTATAACCATAAAGATGTTAATAGAAATACTAAATTTTTATAAAATTTCTAGATTGATATCATTTGAAGTACACAATCCTCAAGTCATATACAAATATGCCGACTTTACTTTCACAAATCTCTCTATAGGCGTAGATTTGGTGAAGAAGGTAATTGATTCATTAGGAAATAGTGAAGTATTCCTAATGGCCCCAGATAAGGGAAGATGGGATACAGTAAATATGATAGCAAAAGCACTAGACCTTCCCTCCGGATATATAATGAAAATAAGGGACTTAGAGACCGGAACCGTATCAATGAAGGGTATAGTAGGGGATCTTAGGCCTAATATACCTGTAATACTTCTTGACGATGAGATATCCACAGGAGGCACGATGGCTCTTGCAACAGATTATCTAAAGAAACAGGGTATTAATAGGGTTCAGGCCGTAGCTACACATTTATTGCTTGTTAAAGACGCAGAGAAGAAATTGTTTAATAGCGGTGTTGACAATATATTTGGCTCTAATACAATACCAAATAAGTATGCAATTCTTGAAGTAGAACCTTATATAGCAAAAGAGATAGTGTAATAATAATGATCTACGGTTTCAGATTATCGCTAGAAAATCCTGAGCTTTCCTTTTCGGAGCTTGTAAGTATATTGAAATCATATTCATTAGAGTGGAGCCCCAAATGGTTTTTCAAAAAATTATATATTCTCGAGGTAGACGCTAAAGAGGATTTGATAGTAGAGATAGTAAAACGATCTGCGACAGCTAAGATGGCCTTTAGAATATATAGGGTGGATAAGGATTCACCCATGAATTTGATAAGTTCCTATCGTAAAGAGCTTCTCAGCTATATAGATAAGGAGCTCTCCTATAGGCTCAAAGTGTACAACATGGGATCAAAATATATTGTGGACTCGACTAGAGAGTTTGAATCTATGTTTGCAGATAAATTATTTAGTGAAGAGCTCGGAAATCTCAAGATAAGTCTTAGCTCTCCCGACGTCATTATATCCTTAATTCTTTATAATGAATATTGCATTCTTGGTAAATTGTTAATAGATGATTCGAGAAAGCTTTTTATCAAACGTAGACCAGGGTCAAGACCTTTCTTTTCCCCGTATAGCCTACAGCCTAAGATCGCAAGAACAATGATAAACCTAGCCGAAATTAAAGATGGTATAATAATCGACCCATTTTGCGGCGTGGGAGGAATATTGATAGAATCATGTCTTAATGAAAGAGAGTGTATAGGTATCGATATCAAAGGAAAATTAGTAATGGGTGCTAGGGAGAATCTTAAATGGATAGATGATAATCTCACTTATTCTCATCTAATAATTGGAGATGCGTGTAAGCTTCCATTAAGAAAAGCTTTTTTAGTTGTAACCGACCCTCCATATGGACGAATTACAAGTACATTCGGGAGAAATGTAATATCATTATATAATTGTTTTCTAAAAAACTTATCTCACATAATAGATTCCGAGGGCAGAATCGTTATAATGTCTTCGCAAAAGATGGATATTACTCAAATAGGCCTAAAATATGGCTTTAAATCATTTGCAAAATATATTATTCCGGTCCATAGATCGCTAACCCGACTATTATACGTCATGAGATATATAGAGTAACCATTATTAATCAGATGTTTCATACCCCCCATAAAATATCTTTTGATATTTAATCATATCTATATCTAAATATGGCATATTAATTATAGAGATATATCAGTAGAATGACGGGTGATACTCAGTTAAATGTCTATGGAAATATTATTCTTAGGTACATCGGCCGGTATACCAACCAAGAAGAGAAACGTCTCTAGCATTGTTATTCGAAGAGGAGGAGAATATCTCTTTATTGATGTTGGTGAGGGTACACAAAGACAAGCGGTTAAAGCGGGAATAGGGATAAGGAGAAACATGAAAATAATAATATCTCATCTTCACGGTGATCACGTACTTGGGCTAATTCCAATGTTACAAACTTTATGCCTCTTTAAAAGAGACATTCCTCTAGACATATATGGTCCCAGAGGAATCAAGCAATTCCTTAACATAAATATGAGTCTTCTAGATATCGAACCAGAATTCATGATAAATATACATTATCTCTCAGACGGATCAATATACGACATGGGTGAATATACCCTCCACGCAATAAAAAATGAACATTGTAAATATAGCTATTCCATCGCTATTGTGGAAAAACCCCGTCCAGGAAAATTTAATCCAGAGAAAGCATCCAAAGATAGGATACCTGTAGAATATTGGGGGCGATTAAAAAAAGGTGAGGATATAGAAATTAATGGAAAGATTTATTATGCTAAGAACTATGTCTCCCCTCCTTATAGAGGGAGAAAAATAGTTATCTCCGGTGATACAAGGCCATTTCGTAAGATGATCAAGTTCTCAAAAGAGGCGGACGTACTTATTCACGAAGCTACCTTCGCAAATGATAAGATAGATAGAAGTATAGAGACAAAGCATACGACGGCTATCGAAGCAGCTAAGATAGCAAAAGCGGCCAACGTTAAGGTCCTAATATTAACACATTTTAGCGCTAGATATGAAGACGCTTCTATTTTGGTGGAAGAGGCCAGAAAGATATTCCCAGCTGTTTTTGCCGCTGAAGATTTTATGAGGATAGAGGTGCCATTACCTAAGAAACATCTAGAATCTAGTTATCCACATGGTTATTGATCTAGGATCATCAACATATATATCAACAACTATCTCTCCAAGAGGCGAATCCCCTGGATCGCAAATGGAATAAACTCCTGCGAAGGCAGATTGTTTATGTAGATATATTCTGATTCTATCTTTATCTATATACTTCATTATATGTTTTCTCACAGCAGCTAATACCCTTCTATTACGAAATTGATTAAAGAGCTTACGGACGGGCTCCTTTCCTCTTCCCTTAACAACAATTCTAGTAAGTTCTCCATGGTATTCCTCTTCAACCTCTCCCTCAAGCACATTCTTCAAAGCTATAATAACTCTATCTTTATCTTCACAGGGATATAGATATGTATGTATCTGGATCGTGCTATTTTCCAGCATCTTCATCAGATAGTATTCTTCCTTTATATCATCTATACTTCTTTTTCTTCCCAATTTTTCACACCAACGGTTAAGAGTATATGCCTCAATAATTCCTCTGCACGTATAATAGCTTCAGCCTCATCTAGATCTTCGTTGTAAAAATAATAATCAGCAGCCCACAGTAACTCGTATAAACCTACACCTCCCTCTCTCTCCTCTCTTTTCAAAAACCCAAATATATCTTTAATATCATCGATTCTATTACGGATAACAAGTCTCTTCAACCTAGTTTTACGAGAAGCTAATACACATACTAAAATTGTTTTCCATCCCATGTTTCTAAAATATTCAAGTTCGTCCATGCTCCTAACTCCATCAATAAGAAAATACTTATGTCCATCTCTTTCCACGTCTCCAGAGACCAATTTAGCTATGATATCCTTTCCAAATTTTTCTCTTAACATTAGCATAGTCTTGCCTGTTGTTTCGCTATCAGCACGTCCAAATAATTTGCTTGCCTCTCTCCTGACATAGTCACCCATAATATAAGTCGGCAAACCAATTTTTTCGGCAGCTCTAATGAAAATCCCTTTTCCGGACCCTGGTAGCCCAGTTGTACATATAGTTATCTTTTGGCTCACTGTATGCACCCCTCAATCTAAAATAATAATCTGTATTCATAGCGTTATAAATTGACGATTAACTATTAACTTTTTTATGGTGAATATGCAAAATGGTTCGTTGCTTTATCGCTGTTGATACGCAAAGCCCAAGATTAATCAATGAGGCCATTAGAATTCAGGGTGCGATAAAAGAGAGTAAGATAAGGGCAAGCTTCCCCGATCCACATACACTACACATAACCCTCAAGTTTTTGGGTGAGGTATCGGATGAAAGACTGACCATTATTAAAGAATCACTTGATAAGATAAGGGGTAGACCTTTTACGATATATATAAATGGTCTTGGTGGTTTCCCAAATCTAAGAAGACCAAGAGTCATCTTTTTTGATGTAGCTGAATCTGAAGAACTCTCAGTTATCTTTAGGCAAGTAGAAGAATTCATGGCTAACATAAGTTTTCCCAAAGAGTCTAGGCGATTCAAGCCTCACATAACATTAGCGAGAATTAAAAGCTTTAGGCCATTAAACGAGAAACTATATAATTTTCTACTACATTTCTCTGTACAGGAAAAAATACAAATTAATGATGTAAGATTGAAAAAAAGCACATTAACCCCTAGCGGAGCTATATATAGTGATATTCATATTGTGCCATTAGAGTGAAAGCTATGAGTAAAGATAAGTATATTAAAGTATTAGAAAAAGCTAAGAAAAAATTAATCTACCTAGATGAAGAATATGAAAAATTATATTTAGTGGCGGAGGAGATAAAGGAAAAAGTGGTTTCGTGGCTGGAAAACAAGGGTATTGAGGGAGAAGTAATTCTTGCGGGTTCTTTGGCCAAGAAAACTATGGTTAAAGGATATAGCGATGTAGATATATTTATCCGGCATCCCATTGATTACACCAAAGAACAATTGAAGAATTATGTTATATCTATGGGATACGATATTTTCGGAAAAAATAATGTTATGATGAGGTTCGCTGAGCATCCATACATAGAAGCTCAATACAGAAATATAACATTCAGTATAGTGCCATCATATAAGGTAGAATTATATAGGTGGCGGAGCGCAGTAGACCGTTCTTACTATCATTTCAAATATGTAGTTAAAAAACTCGAGGAAAAAGTAGGGCTTAATAATGATATGACTCTATTGAAGGCATTTCTAAGAAGAATTGGTATATATGGTGCAGAGGTAGCTGTGAAGGGGTTTTCAGGCTATCTATCAGAGCTACTGATCATATATTATGGGTCTCTCCTTGAACTTTTCAGAAATGTCTCAAGATGGCGCCCCCGGATACTAATAGATATAGAGGGATACTACGATAATAGAAGGTCTGATGCCTATATTATGTTTAAGGAGCCTCTAATAGTAATAGATCCCGTTGATAGAGGACGAAATGTAGCATCCGCCGTCTCAAAGAGATCTCTCTCGCTATTTATCTCTGCGGTAAAGGCTTTTCTTGATAATCCGGACCTCGAGTTCTTCAATATCCATAATCCTAGGCATATTTATTATAATGAATCTATATGGCGAGATAAGCCTTTGATAGGCATATTAATCAACCATTATCAGGAGATACCGGATATATTATATTCGCAGCTAGAAAAAGTAACTAAAAAGATAATGAAATCGTTAAAAGCCTATGGCATAGACTGCTATAAATGGCATATATTTAGTAACTATAGAAATAAAAGTATCATTCTCATGAATATATCCACTATAGAGGCAACTAAATATTATGTCCGTAATGGTCCTTATCCTTATATGGATGGTGAATCAAGTTTTATTGAGAAAAATAGGGATGCATTAATATGGATAGATGAGGATGGCAGATGGAAAATCCTGGAGACACGAGCCAAAATAGATGTTAAAGATATAATAAATGATACACTAAAAATAATAAATTTACCGTCTTCCTTGAAAAAAGATGATGTCAAAATAACATTATATTATAGTAACGAACTTATGAAGACCAGAGACCCTCTAGTAAAGCAGTGGATAAAAGAGTTCTCCATGAAACAAGAGTTTTGGACTGTAGCAAAGTAATTGTAAAAATGAAATCTATCAATAATTATATTTTAATGAGGCGTCTAATTCGAATTGACAACTAATTTGATCCCACATAATAGGTGTTATAATGGCCGATAACAACTCCGCGTATTATATGACTAAACGCTTTGTCCTTAAAAAAATATTAGAGAATAGAAAACTCGATATTCCTTTGGTTAAAATAGTATCATATCCGAAATATGATACAAGCATTGCTAGATATAGACTGTCAATTCTATATAGCATGGGGGTATCCGCAATAATATCTGAGGGAACCACCATTATAGATCAATGTAGAATTCTGGGTAAAGGTATGAACAGCATGGTATTAAAAATTATATATAAAAATAAAGTAGCTGTAGTTAAATTGCTTAGATTAGACGCACAGAGAACACATATGTATAATGAAGCTAATGTCCTAAAATATATAAATAAATACGGTTTAGGACCAAAGTTATACACCTACTATGATTGGTTTATAATAGAAGAATTTATAGACGGCCACTATCTACCCATTGTATTGGAAAATCTAATAACCAAGAGGGATATTGATAATCTGAAACTAATTTTAAAAAGAGTTTTCGAGAAGGCATATAACCTTGATAGATTAGGTGTAAACCACGGCGAATTGAGTAGAGCTGAAAAGCATATAATCATTTCTAAGAACCTGAAGCCTCGCATCATCGATTTCGAATCATCATCTATGATTAAACGACCTAAAAACCTAACCTCAATTCTCCAATATATCTTCATTAGATTTAGAGGAGGAACAATATCTGATATACTGGGAATAATGTACGATGAGCTAATCCCTATCTTAAATAAATATAAAGCTAGTTATGACGAGGATATGTTTAAATTGATCCTACAAAAAGTCTCCATAGAATAGGATGCTTTAAATCTTAAAAGTCATATAACTAAAATATTTCTAATTGTGAGTGACATAAAGATTAATAGAACATAGGTTAAACAGGGTCCGTGGTCTAGCTTGGCTAGGATGCCAGCCTGGGGCGCTGGTGGTCCGGGGTTCAAATCCCCGCGGACCCACCATTAATTAATCTAGCGATGATAAATATTATGTATAAAACTGATTCAGAGTTAAATAATTGATGTAAAATGCTTTTTATCTGACCTTAATTTTGGAGAATAAGTGTTTCTTTAGGGCTATTGAGGACATAACTCTTATTGTCATCTCGACCTTATCATAATTAACCTCTCTCTCAGGATCATCTACATATATGTATACTTTGACATCGCTATCCTCATAATAAACACAGACCCTATTATCCTCTCTATATATAGGGCCTCTATATGGTATGCCTAATTCTTGGGCAACCTTCTTTACCGTAGCCTCCAATTTATCCAACCTATCCCCATCTGCATTATACGGGGAGTATAATACTATCTCTCCTATCATTTTCAATCGTTAATAATAGAGCTATTTGTTATATTAAGAGGATTTGTGATTATAGGAGGGAGACCTTACTTAAAGTATTCCGCCAACAAATTCATAATAGAATCTATTGAAATAGATATCCAGAGATACTTATTCATATACTTATTAACTAATCGTGCCTCAACCATTCTATCAAGTGTTTCTATAAAGTCATTATGAGAGAGAGTTATCTTATAACGCTTAGCAACTTCGCTCCGGACTGCTCTCAACATTTTTTCTGATAATATAAATTCATCTGGATATTGGGAGAGAAATTCCGCTATGACTTGAAGGATTTTTATGGTTCTTTCATCTATGAAATGGCCTATTGGGCGATATGAATATCCGGGTAGATGTTCATATGCCTTTCTGACATGTTCAACTGTAATTCTGTTGGCTCTTAATCTTTCAGCTATATTTCCGCTATTAAGTAATAGAGTTAAGGCAGTTCTTGCATCTCCTCCCTCTAGAGCTGAAGATATGTATGCAATCGAAGAAACGGCGTTTTTTGATATTGCGTCATCGTTCAAAGCTAATTTAACCCTATCTTGAATTATATCGGACATCTCATCTACATTGTATGGTTCGAAGTGCAATATTGGACCATTTAGCTTATTTCTTATATAACCAGGTAAATCATTTATGCTTTCCATCTTTCTTGCTATTAGTAATGGTAATATTCTTTTTTTATCACCCGCCTCATCAAGTCTCGTTAATAAATGAAGAAATCTTCCCTTATCAGATCTTATTAATTCATCTACATCATCTAGGATTAGAAATAAATATTCATCCCGCAACTCCAATGTGTCATAAGTCATCTGCATCAGTTCTTGGTAACTATATCCCCTGGTCGGTATCTCAGTTAGATATTGAGTAACATATCTAGACAGGTTATAAGGCTTACTATATGATACACAATTAACCATAAGCCGATTCAAAATGATCTCTGTATCCTTTTTCTCGATAGCCTCTAATAATTTTTTTGCCACTGTCGTTTTGCCTGTACCTGTCCTGCCATATATTACCGGAATTGTATAAGCATTAACATCTCCTTCTAGAACAGGGGTCAAATTATCTAATAGAATATTCAATTCTTCTTCTCTATGGGGAATTTGAGGGGGGACAAACATAAAGTCTAGATACTGTTTGCCACGTGGTTTAAATATGCCGCCGTACATTGTTTTTGCCCCTTTCCATTAATATCTAGTGGAGTAACTGACAATAATAAATGGACCGATATAATAATAAAATTATTCAGAGAAGCCCTCTATACACCGTCGACAAGATATATGCACTATAATTAATTGTTTAAAAAATCAATGATACATATATAATTATTCGATGAGCGTACAAAGTTTTACCTTGGAAGATGGAGTATGGATGGTTAGATTAGCAAGGAAAAGCATAGAATATTTTATGGATAAAAATGAATTATTGTCTGTTAAGGAAAATGATATGCCGAGGGTGATGAGAGAAAAAATGGGTGTTTTTGTTTCTATTTATAGACTGGCTGGAGCCTCATCGGGGGAGGGTAAATCTTTACGGGGATGTATAGGTTTTCCCTTACCGATTAAGCCTTTGTATAGAGGTATAGTTGAGAGTGCTGTTGAAGCTGCATTCAATGACCCCCGATTCCCTCCATTAAAAAGAGATGAGCTAAATAAAGTTATTATCGAGGTTACTGTATTGACACCACCTAAATTAATAGATGTTTCCAATCCAATTGAATATCTAAGGAAAGTTAAGATTGGTAGAGACGGATTGATTATTGAAAGAGGTATATATAGAGGGCTATTACTACCTCAAGTACCGATAGAGTACAACTGGGATGTGGAAGAATATCTCATGCATTTATGTCTAAAGGCCGGATTACCTCCAAATGCATGGTTAGAGCCAGAGTCTAAGATATATAGGTTTACAGGACAGATCTTCTGTGAGAAAAGTCCTAGAGGAGAAGTTGTGGAGGAGAAGTTATCTTCTTGAATAAAAAAACCTCTATTTTATTTGGTGTAAACGGTATAGGTCTAGGGCATGCTGCCAGATCAATTAAAATAGCAGATTCTCTAAGCGATTTTGCTGAGATATATTTTACTTCTTATGGAGATGGATATAAACTGCTTTCTACAACTAGCTATAGGACTTTTAATGTTACTCCATTATACTTTAGATGGAATGAATATGGCTTGTCTTTACCAGAAACCATATTATCACTGTTTTATGAGTCTGTTTCCTACATACCTCGACAGCTTATAGAAGAATATAAAATTATAAAGCGCATTGAGCCTTCATTGGTAGTTAGTGATTCCAGAGGAAGCTCAATTATTGTGGGAAGGAAAAGCGATTTGCCAGTAATCACAATTACTAATCAACTGGCGTCATATGTATCAACCGCTCTGTATAGTAGTCGTTATCTCAATTACTTATCGAGCCGATTTATGCCATTGTTATGGGGAATCTCAGATGTTGTGTTGATACCTGACCTTCCACCGCCATATACTATATCTAGAATAAATATATTTGAGCCCTTAGCTAAGGTAGATAATGTCGAATTTGTTGGATTGCTCGATGAGTATAATAAATACCTGACTATAGCCGAGAAAGATAAGTATAATGGGACGGATAAACCGCTTATTTATATTGCCATTAGTGGGCCGGAGGATGATAAGCGCATCTTCTTTATGCAAACGTTAAAGGCCCTTCATAATTTAAGGAATATAGGTAAGATTGTAATTAGTAAAGGGATGCCTAAGAAAGATAATTCTGAGCCGCCCATAGATATAAGGAATATTAAGATTTATGACTGGATACCGGATAGAGAAGAATTATTGAAAAGAGCCCATATAACTATATTAAGAGGGGGGCAGACCTCGATTTTAGAAGCTATAATGTCGTTATCGCCTATGATTATAATACCTCCTATAGGCCAGACAGAGCAAATAGGTAATGCTATGAGTGTTGAGGATTTGGGATTAGGTATCTTTTTATCCGCTGAAAAAGTTATTCATGATACAAATGTTATAGCTCGTTGCATAAGTAAAATTATGGATAACTATGAAAGCTACATTAAGAATCTAAGTAAGCTAAGAGATAAAATGGTTTTGTGCGGCGGCCTAAAGAAAGTTAGAGATGTTATAATAAAATATTTGTAATATAATGTTTACTCATATATAGGTGCATCTAGATGTGGTTAGCCTACAGGAACTCAAACTCTAAAGATGCTAAATTATTGCCCGAAGATAAGAAAGTCAGATTATTAGGATGGATAGCGAGTAAAAGAGAACATGGAAAGAAAATATTTATCTCTCTAAGAGATCGATATGGATATATTCAATTAGTTGCAAATAAAGATCAGTTACCTGAGGATGTGTTTACAAATGTAAAGGAAGCATATTTGGAGAGTGCTGTAGCCGTAGAAGGCCAAATAAAGAAGGACCCTAGGGCTCCAGGTGGCGCTGAGGTTCATTTAAGCAATTTTATAGTCATTAGTAAATCTGAGGAGTGGCCAATTACATTATCAGCGTTGAAGTCTCCCGAGTTTCTTTTTGATAAGCGGCATTTGACTATAAGAGGCCCCAAGAGTAGAGCTGTAATGCTTGTAAGGGCCGCGTTGCTCAAGAATGCTATAGACTATTTCATAAAGAATGATTACGTATGGATACAGGCTCCTACTTTCATTACTTCGGCTGTTGAAGGAGGCGCCACGTTATTTCCCGTCGAATATTTTGGTAGAGTAGCATATTTGACTCAGAGCGCACAGTTCTATGAGGAGGCCGTTATATGTGCTTTAGAGAAGGTCTTCGTCGTGCAACCGAGCTTTAGGTCAGAAAAATCACGTACAAGAAAGCATCTAACAGAGTTCTGGCATATTGAAGCGGAGGTTGCTTTTGCATCTCATGAGGATATTATGAAAGTAGAGGAGGAGCTATTATCCCATATGATTAATAAGACAATTGAAGAAATGTCTGACGAGATAAATTTTGTAAGAAAAGGTAAGTTGCCTTCATCTTTGGAACCTCCATATGAGAAGTTATCATACGATGAAGCCATATTTATGCTGCAGAAGAAGGGCTTTGATATTGAGTGGGGAGATGATTTTGGTGCTAGAGAAGAGCGGGCATTGAGCAAAATGTTTGATAAACCCTTTTTTGTAACTGGTTATCCGGTAGTGACACGTAGCTTCTATCACATGAAGGATCCTAATAGACCTGAAGTAACATTATCATCAGATTTATTTGCTCCTGAGGGCTATGGAGAAATAACGAGTGGAGGTCAGAGGATTCATAGTTATGAAGAACTATATAATAAAATCTTAGAGATGGGTCTTAATCCTGAAGAATATGATTGGTATCTTGAGATAAGGAAATATGGTATGCCTCCTCACTCGGGATTCGGGTTGGGATTAGAGCGTGTCTTAACTTGGTTATTGAAACTACCGCACATAAGAGACTCTACATTATTCCCCAGGACTCCCGCCCGTCTCCATCCATAAACTATAGGGGAACAGGCTGATATCTATCTTTTTGAAGGGAAAAAGAGTATTTATTAATTCTGAAATACTTAAAGTATTCGGGTAAATGGAAAATGAGTGAAGAAGAGAGAGAGGAAGAGATGGAGATAGATACGCTTCCAGGTATAGGCCCCGCTACCAAGCAAAAGCTGACTTCAGCGGGTATTTATACTATAGTAGACTTACTTGTATATTCACCTACTTATCTTGCAGAAGTAATAGGTGGCTCGGTAGAGCGAGTATTTAAGCTACAGGAGGAGGCTAGGAAGAAGCTTCAGCAACTGGGTCTTCTTGAAGAAGAGTTTGTTACAGCTGACAAGATTTATGAGAAAACGAAGGAAGTTGCCTATATATCGACAGGATCTAAAAATCTTGATAATTTATTACAAGGCGGTGTGGAGACTAGGGCGATAACAGAGTTTTATGGTGAGTATGGCACAGGGAAAACCCAAATTTGCCATACCCTTGCGGTTAACGTACAGCTCCCGCCGGATATGGGTGGTTTGAGTTGTCCAGCGATTTACCTCGATACGGAGATGACTTTCAAATCTGAAAGAATAGTCCAAATAGCCACAGCCAGAGGGCTGGATCCATATGAAGCTCTAAAGAAAATTACTGTTGCAAAAGCAAGAGGTGCTAGCCATTTATTATTACTTATAAGGGACCTGCCTAAACGGATTAGGGAGACTAAGGCGAGGCTAGTTGTTATCGATTCTGCCGTGGCCCCTTTCAGAGCGGAATACATAGGGAGAGGTCATTTATCGGAGAGGCAGCAGCTATTAAATGTCATGATGCATGATCTCATACGGATGGCTGAACTATATAATGTTGCTGTCGTAATTACTAATCAAGTTCAGGCAGCGCCCGACGTATTATTTGGCGATCCCACTAGGCCTATTGGTGGGCATGTTGTGGCACATGCTGTTACATACAGAATATATCTCAGGAAGGCTAAGGGAACCAATAGGATTGCGAGTATAGTAGATAGTCCTAGACATCCCCCTGGTGAAGCGGTTTTCTCTATATCGCCTGATGGAATTAAAGATCCCGCGTAATTTGGTTTTCAAAGATATTTATAGACAGCTCTAGAATATGATATATTAACAGAAAGTTATCTTAGGAGTGAACAGAGGATGAAAAGGGTATCTGCTTCAGTATTAATACTATTCTTTCTTCTTCCTTTGATGTCTTCCCTATTCAACAATGCATATGCGCTCGGCCCCAATCAGACTAGTGAAAGGTTATATGTATATATAGCTGGTGGGGGGACCTATTGGGTAATGATATCTAATGACCCTATCATAACTATCCCGGATGCGTTAGCTACAGAAAGACTCAGGAATGACGGAATTAAGCTTATTGATATAAAATTATCTAGCGTTAGTAGATGGCGCAATGTCTACAACTATTTTATTGAAGGCGTCTGGTATACCAATACTAACCTGACGGAAGTACCCTCCAATTATGCTGAATTGAGGATTTTATTTGGTGAAAGCCCTGATCTCACAGTAGCCAATAATATAGCTAGATATTTATCAGATTTGCTAAGAATGAGGTTCTTTCTTATAAATGCAAGTGAATCGTCATATCGATATGTCTCGGCCTTGAATGCGACATATAACTATAATGAATTTAGCGAGACATTTAATATCGGTTTTGAAGGTGTATTTTCATTGACAAACACTCTCAACCTGGCTAGCCGAGATTATTCATCTATCCAGCTATATATCGATGCGGAAAAAGATGTAATTAAGCTTGTTATGTCCGGTATGAATTATCAAACTATTAGTGCAACTGGAGACTATAGCCTTAGGGCGGTCTTTCCCCTATTAGGTTTATCTTCAGTACGTAATGACATTAATATTACAGAAGTCGTTTTTCTAATGAAGAATGTCTATATCAGCGAGTATCCGGATAGTCTGTCTATGGAATATGACAAAGATAGTTCATTGTATATTTTGAGACAGACCGTCCCTGTGGGACAAGGAATTCCTGATATAAGACTGAAGTTTCATTATTATTATCCCGAGTTATTAATACAGAGAACATTTAATGTAACTAGTTTTGTTCCCGGCTCATACATACAGGTTTCTTTAGAGGTTAGCAATATAGGCTCATTACCTGCGATAAACTTATTACTAGAAGAATCTAGGTGGTGGGATAATTATGACTTCGTAAGTTATGTCTCTGGAACAACATCTCTTCTTATAGATAATCTAGATCCAGGTGCCACTCGGACCATTAGATATAAAATAAAATTAGATGAATCGGCCCAAGGTAATATCTTAATATCACCAGCATCGGCATCACTAGATATTATGGATGGATCTAAAACATTGTATTATGCTTCTTCTTCTAGCATAATTCATATAGGTACAGATACACCTCTCTTATCTGTTACTTTAGAGGATATAGAAAAGTTTAATATAAATATTGGAGATGAATTTGAAGCATATATTACTGTAAGAAACTTAGGGAATGCAGCTATACAAGATCTTGTTATCGCAAATGTATATATAGGAACCCTAGAGCCTGGTGAAGAACGTAAAGTAAGGTCTACTTATTCTGTATTCAATGAGTCCATTCCTGAACGTATATACCTAGAGAATATACGGTATGTATATGGAGCCCAAGAATTTATTATAAGTACACAGAGTTTACCCTTACTATTTACACCGGAAAATACTTTATCACCATATATAATTATTGAAGAAAATATCACTAAAACTGTAGATGGAGTAGTAATAGAATATACCATCAAAAATGAGGGAACCAAGGATATAGATAATATTTTACTGACAGGATTCATAGATGAAACTTTATCATATACAGGTAATTTGTCTAGAATAGGCAATAGACTTGAGGGGATGCTAGCTGGATTAGGAATTGGAGAAGCTAAGACAATTACATTATATATATCATCTATTGAACAGCCCTCCTTTTTGCTTCCTGAGCTCCTAATTCAAGTAGAAAATATCTATGGCACAATAGAGTATAAACCTAACACTCATGTCTATATGGCGGCCATAGAGTTACTCCAAATAACACCTGGGGAAATCATACTAAAAGGAGTAAAATACAATCATTCCTTCATCATAAAGAATCTGGATGAATACAACATTTATTCAATCCAAATTAAGGTTGATTATGGAGGATTAACTGTTAGTAACGAATCCGCCCTATTTATCGAGGTACTGGAAGGAGGACAAGAAGTGAAAATAAGTAATGTTATATGGGGAGACTTGTCAGGCCTCTACACTATTTCGCCGCCGATAATAAAATACTTTTATGGAGGGGAGGAATCTAAACTCTCTTTAGAAGGATTCAACATAACGGTCTATAAAGGACTAAGCATGAATATGGAATATCCCCGCTCAGTAAAAGAAGGAGAGCCTTTAGAAGTAATAATTAAGTTCAATAGAGACACCGACTTAGTAGCTAATGTTAACATCTATTGGGAGCTTCCAACTGGATTAATATTTGAAGACGGAAGTAATGTTATATCTAAAACGGTCTCCTTTGTAGAGGATAAAAGTCTTCTTACTCTACATATAACTTCAACAGAGCCTGGTTCATACATCATCGAACCACCTGAAGTTACATTTGATTTTCTAGGCGAGAAATATTCTCTATACGATGTGGTGGAGAAACCTGATTCGCTATCTATTACGTTTCGTGAGGACGTGGTCAGAAGATACTGGCTCTATTTCCTGCCTATGGTCTTAATTACTTTAATAATAGCGGTATACATTAAAAGAAGAGTTGAAGTATAGAGAGACCAACTATAGTCAATGTAAGCGAAATTAGAGGTGCAAGTATCCATTGAAATAGGATCGATGCAATTATATGGACATCTGGAAGTCTAAGTTCCTTAGTAAAGCTTGTGCCTATTAATCCCGTGGTTACTGACTGTGATATAGATATGGGGACACCGAGCTGTGTCATAATCTCAATAAGTATCGCCGTTGAGGTATTGGAGCCGAACGAGGCCTCTATGCCTAATGTAAATATTTCTTCACCTATCATCGTCTCAATATATCTTCCAAAGAAATAGATTCCAATATAAGAAATTATGACAACTAACAGCTGATAATATACACTTCTCTCAATAGATAAAGAGGCTAAGAACCCTATTGTATTAGCTCCAAAAATATATGATATGTAGAATGAAGAGATTAGCGTTAAGACCTTTAAATATAAGAGTGTAGTAAATATAGGGGTTTTAAAGTAAAGTTTTGCCATGGTCTTAACCAACATATAAGAAACAAGTATAGACAATATGGGTATAAAAATCCATGACCCCACTACTAGAGAAACATAGTCCATCGGCATATCAACCCTAAGAGCTAAAGCTGCACCTAAGATGGCCCCAAGCAATATTTGTGTTAATGAAATAGGAACTCTATATACATTAAAAACTATAACTAAGAATATGGAAATCAATAAAATTACAGCGAGGATGTTCGGACTGGCTTCTTGACCTAATAATAATACTCTGGGAGCATTCAGTTTATAACCTTCTAACACTAATCCTATGAGAGCCCCTAGAAAAGATATTAAAATAAGTATTCTCCTGGGGAGTATACCGGTATGCCTAGTCGGAGCTACAAGGATAGATGCATGATTCGCACCGATCACTAGGGAGAGTAATAGAACTAAGATGTCGATACTCTGCAATATCTATACACCTAAGATAATATTTGGCTAATAATCATTACAAAAGTATTCGCAGCATCTTCACATCTATCTTGAATATCATCTATCAAGTAAATTCTATTCCTATAATAACTGAATGTGAACCAATCCATCTTCTCTCTTATATTGTATAGAATATCAAGGCTTTCCTCTTTTAATGCGTCACCCCCTTCCTCCAATCTTTCTATAGAAGTTGACAATGAGACGATCGAATCCCATGTTTTATCTAAACAGTCAAAAAGATCTTGTAGAAGTTCGATCATTCTTTTTGAATGTTCAAGTTGAAATACAGTCTTATTGTGAATAAATAATATGTCTTCACTTGGCGTCAAATTTGACAGCTTCTTAACCCGTAATATCTCCCTTGAGACAACATGTATAGTATCCAGAATATCGTCCAGTGTATTTGCCAAATATATGAATTGTCCCCTAAGACCCGGCAATATCGATCCCTTCATTACATAATTAACTATCTCTATATTTTTTGTATCAGCCTTCTTTTCTAAGGAGCTAATTTCCTCATTAAGTAGAATTAATCTATCGATACCCCCCTGTATCTCTTCTTTACTCATTTCAATAAGCAAATTGATACCTGTCAGGCTATATCTCACAATCCTTAAAAGCTTTTTGAATAGCTCTTCTTCTCCTCCCATCAGTATCCTCTTGAACCGTTTAAACATTTTATCTCCCCATAATATGCCTAATTATATAAATATAAGTGTTAACCAAATGATATAGATTAAAAACAAGAAGTAAATGTCTCTATAGACCGGATAATAGAGTCTAAAATAAATCTTTCGGATACCTCTTCTTTATAGTTTTCCATTCCCATCTGGCAAATGGCGGCGGGTAGCCATGCTTCTCTATCCATTTATCAACTATATTAAGCGTCTTAGGATCAGATGGATATCCAGAAGCCTCAAAACCAAATTCCTCGCCTAACCTGACTATCTCTCTATCCCTTATTACTTTAGCTATGATGCTCGCTATAGACACAACAGTGTACTTTACATCTGCATTGGTTTCACACAGGATATCCACTTTTCTTTTTAGATACCTATGTAATCTGTCTGAAAATCTCCTTGGGTCGTTATCACATGAATCCAAAATTACTTTTTGGGCTTTCATGAAATTGATTATCTGAGACATAAAATATGCCTCCATCTCATTAAGTCCACCCAAAAATTTTATCCACATATCTATTGTGAATGGATATATGATAAGAGGATAGATGCTAACATCCATATCAATTATCCAATTATATAATTTCTCCCTTCGGCCACTACTATATCCCTTAGAATCTTTAGATATTACCTTTTCTAATTTCGCCAATAAATCTTCATTCAGCTCTACACCTACAATAACCATGGGGCCTATTACGGGTCCCCGCCCGGCTTCATCTACTCCTCCTATAAACATATTAGATCCACTTCAAAATCTCAGTTGAAGCGACTAAAGGAATAGCATCTCTATTTGACCTACTAATTTGGAGTGTGATAACTTCCTTATCTGTCTCTAACTCCGGAAGCTTCTTATTGGTATATGATCTATGTAGTGTTAATACCGCTGGTTTATCCGATTTCATAACGAGATTAAGTGTGTCCCTAAATTTCCTCGATAACATCTCCATAGGACCTACTTCATCGATTAAAACTACGTCAGCTTCCTTTAATGCGTAGAGGATGGCGTTTACACCTATCTTATCTATGGCATCGATGTTGACATTGTATTTACCTATTTTAGGTCCTTCAAATAGTGAGACGTGCGCCATCCATTCACTATTTAAATTAGAGATATCAATTATCTTAAATCCAATTCTTCTACGTGTATCTCTCTCTTCAATGGTTATAAATCCCCCGGTTTTAAGTCCCCTCAGCTTAAGATAATTATTTATTTTTTGTATAGCAGTTGTCTTTCCTATGCCAGGATAGCCAGTTAAAAATATTTTTATCATTAAAAATAATTAAGATGGCGATTGTGATAAATATTAGGGGCAGTATCCGCTGATGACTGAGGAATATATTCTTTCTGAGGGCAAAGCAAGAATAGCAATCAGCATGGATGGATACAAAGTATTCTATAATCCGCTGGCTAAACCGACTAGAACTCTCGGTGTGGCTTTTGTTTATGGTGAAGGTCTATTTAGGAATAATGAATTGGTTATAGCTGATGTTCTTGCTGCAACAGGTGTTAGAGGTATTAGATATGTACTGGAATCTGGATATGTCTCCAAAGCTTTCTTTAATGATAAGTCTAAGCTAGCATATAGAGTTATAGCAAAAAATATAGAGAATAATGGTATAAACATATTATCACAATTAACTAGAATGGATGCTAATAGATTTATGCATCAGAATAGATATCAGATAGATTTTATAGATGTAGATCCCTATGGAACACCGTCCCCTTTTTTAGATTCCGCCGTATCAACAGTTAAAAATAATGGAATAATAGCTATAACAGCTACCGACCTCGCACCATTATGTGGTATTTATAAACGACCTACATTGAGGAAGTATAGTAGTATTTCTATACATACAGAGTATTGCCATGAAATAGCAGTCAGGATTTTAATTAAATCTCTAGCGGAAGCAGCTGGTAGACATATGAGGTATATAGACCTAATCTCAGGTCATTTCATAAATCAATATATAAGGGTATATGCCCGTATTGTAGAGGGTAAACGCGGTTATCCACATGATAATATTGGTTATCTGATACATTGTGAGGATCACCTTATGATTCAATCATGTAGAATGGATGAATTAAAAGATATGATTAGCCAACATATTACATGTAAAAATCTATTGATTGCTGGGCCTCTATGGATAGGGCCGCTCCATAACTTCAGCTATATATCCAAAATTCTCGACAATATAAATGGATTGAGAGCCGTGGATAGCGATATAAGATGGCTCTATAAGATATTATCTATATTTAAGGAGGAAACCGACTTTCCACCATATTTTTATGATCTACATAGGGCGTCTAAGAGGCTAGGCATATCAGTGCCTAAGTTAGATATGGTTATTGAGGCTCTAAAATCAGTTGGGTATAGATGTGTTCGGACGCATTTCCGTGGGACAGGTATAAAGACTAACGCGGACTATAGAACTTTCTTAGATGTTTTAGGAGGCTTATAACCGAAGCATATAATATATATCTCAGAACTTCTCTTTCTAGATGCTTTTGGCTTATATATTCTATAAGCCCTGAATCTCTCTTTTATAAGTTTAAATAGTCTTGAGGTTTCTTTCCCTTCAAATGCCTTAATTATCAGGTTTCCTCCTCTTCTCAATAAGTTATCAGCTAGATCAATTACTCTTTTATTTAGCTCTACACTTCTAATTACATCTACATCCCATATGCCGCTAATATTAGCTGATATATCGCTTGTAATAACATCAAACCGCTTATTATATTTACTTCTTATCGTATCGATAATATCATCATCAAAAATATCCTTGGTAATTGTATCTACGTTTTTATTTTCCAAAGGCTTAATAGGTCTAATATCGATGCCTAAAACGTAGCCATCGATACCTACAGCCTCAGATATATATTGTAACCATCCACCCGGTGCTGCCCCGAGATCTAAAACCCTATCTCCCTCCTTGATGACCTCGAAACTTTTATTTATATCTATAAGCTTATATACTGCTCTACTTCTATAGCCCATTTTCTTGGCTAACCAATAATATCCGTCTCTCCTATCGCCCCTCCCTTTTTTTCTTTTCATTCTCTATCGCCAATAACTATATTAATTTACAGATTGATACATATGTTGCACCTGCACTATAGCGATAAATCAGCTAAAAATAATTTTTACACATAAAATTAAATCTATTACGTTATAGAATACGATGTTTTCATTAGCTATATCAATAGTATGAATTAGATATCGAGCACGATATCAAGGTTCGACATTAACTCCTTTATTCTAGCTCTTACGGTTACTTCAGTTGTATTCGCCAGTTTGGCTATCTCAGACTGGGTTATATCGATTCCATTTAACTTTAGAGAAAGATATATAGCAGCACCTACAAGACTATTTGGACTTTTACCTGTCCCAATCCTGATTTTTCTAGCGCTTCTCAATATTTCAGCCGCTGTATTATATATTATAGGGTCAAATTGATTATCCATTTTTCTAAAAACCAAATTTAATAGTTGTTGATCTGCGTCAAACTTAACCTTAATATTTAACGCTTTTGTTAAACTTCGATATATCTTACTCACATGAGTATCTTTGACCTTTGGATCCATAACAGCCTTGATGATCTCTCTTAACGAAACCGGTGAGTTATACAATCGGCAGCTAAGGAGGATACTTGCTGCAGCGATAGTAGCCGGACGATATCTTTTTCTGACTAGTGACTGCGACACAGTCTTCCTAACTATCTGAGCAGCCGTTTCCTTCTCAAATTTCCTTAATTTAAGGCGTTCCCCTAATCTCTCGATTTCATTTAATATATTCTGTAATTTTCTTTCTCTATAGGATAAGTGGACTTGAGACAACTGTTTTATATTACGTGAATCCTCACCAGTGGGATAGGTCAATAAACCTAGGTCTACTCTCATATAAGATAAGGGTGCACCTATTCTCTTACGCCTCTCCACATGCTCTTCACTATATGCCCTCCACTCCGGACCTAAATCTATATTATCCATATATAATACGGTTCCACATTTACGGCAGATCAATTCACCTTTATCTCTATTAAATACTAGATCACTACCCATACAGCTAGGACATTTAATAGACATATTACTCTTCAACTTAGATCAGCCGCCTCTCGGTTTTCTTCTCTTTAATCTAAAATAGACTATTCCGCCCACAAACTTTTCGGGCTTTTCAGCCAAAGGTTTGGCTACAATATATGGATTATTGATTGGTCCTATTAAATCAACAGCTAATGCAAGGGGCCTGCCTGACGCGTCATATAATTGAGTGCCTGGAAGAACCTTTGTTTTGGCCTCTATCACATATAACCCATTCTTAGTGAAATGAATTATCTTACCTGCATTTTTCAAAATATCACCTCATATCTTAACTCCTTATGCGGCGTAACTCTTTAGCTACAAGTCTTAATAAATCTCTCTTCTTGAGATTATCTTTTTTTATCATTACATATCCTGACTCTCTCCACCAGACACGTGGGTAACGTGCCTCTCGATATTCAGCTATAACTAACTTCAGCTTCTGACAGGCTTGAATTAACTCTTCAAGTGTGGGATTGGGAATAGTTTCTTTGAGGGGTAGCCTACGCCCCTCCCTCCTCGAAACGGTTGAATCGAAATATATTCTCCATAATACTAAAACATCTTTTCTCTTCAATCTTGAAGCAACCTTGCATTTATAACTCCATTTTGACCGGGTCTAGATGATACGACGGCTTTTCCATGTTCCGTCATAATAATTGCTCCTTTTGTAATTACCCCTCTTCTAGAATAGTCTCTATTTGATGGGTTTTCTAACACTCTTGTAATTTTAGATTTAATAACAACATTTTCTTTAGGAACATACAGATTGACATCATTACCTCTCAAAAGTCTAACTTTTATTATTCCTCCTTTAACTTTATCGACCCTTCTCTTCACAGTTTCAGATGGTAAAGTTTCTATAGGAACTCCACCTCTTTCATATCGCCTCTTTTTACGCCATGGTCGTTTTCTACCTCCGGTTTTCTTTCTCTTATGTAGATCACTATGCCATTGAACCATCGTTTAACCCTCAATTAAACCTCAATTAGAGCCGAGATATAAAAGTATTATCAATTAGAACTGAGTATACTAGCCCCTTCTTCTACTTAATATTAATAATTTTGCTTCTTCTCTTAATGAGACATAGTATCTACCATTAATATTCTCCCTTTTAATTAGGTTCATCTTTGCTAACTTTTTAATATCCGCATAGATTCTTGGGCCGAAATAATCCCTTAGTTCTATTAAGGATATACGTGGTTTTGAATATACAATCCCAAGGATCTCGAGTTGTTTAGGTGTCAGAGGCGGGTATGGCAGGAAGCGTTTAACCTTATCTATATATTCATCTTTGATGGTGAGGAAATAATAATCTTTCTTTTTTACTATTCTTATACCGCTATGGAATTTATTAAACTCCTTTATATATCTCCTCAGAATTTTCCTGACATCTTTTCGTGTAGAAACGCCTAATAATCTCTTTAATTGATCTATGTATATAGGTTTGTAAGATCCATAAAATAGAGCATCCAATAAGGATTTATGTTTCTGGAATTCCGATTCTGACATCTACTATCTCATCACCTTCCTCGACTAACTCCAAATCTAGGATGTTATCCATGTATAAATATAGTAATGCAAGAAATATCACGCCGAATGAATATTCTCGTAGAGTATCTAATATGTCAAATATCGATAATTTTCTATTATACGCTTCAATGAATTTTCTAATCAATCTCCCAATTCTATTCTTAATCTCTTCTAATCTAGACATTTCTTCTTCTTGAACCATAGGAAGATCAAGGTGTGTCGGTGGTGATGTCCGTGCAGTAAATCTCTTCTCAAGCAATTCATCAAGTTTATTTAAGATATCAGAGATATCTATCATTATCTTTCCTGTAGTTACAGCGATGCTAATTTTCGGTACGTATTGTGGTTGTCTTCTGATTATAGGATATCTTCTTTTTCTCTCCTTAGTTAATTGAAATATCCTCTCAACTTTTTCCAATAAGATTAGAGAGGAATTTTCTACAGCTAAACCTGCTACTATAAAATTAAGTTTCTCTTCAAGAATCTCCAGAACTTTAATGAGTTCCTCTTCTATATTTATCTCCCAAGGATTAACCTTTTTTATATTTTCAGAGGTCTCAAGTATAACAATTTTTCTATTCATCTTCTTCCCTAACCCTTATGAGTGTCTTAGGTAATGTTATGGTTTTGCTTACACCATCTCTAATAGTAACCCCAACAAGATTATCCGCTATCTCGATTACTGATGGTTTGAGGGAGACCATTATAAGCTGGTTACTGATCTTCTCGCTAATCATGGCGTCTGTGAATAAGGATAAATTATGAGGATCTATATGGGCATCTATCTCATCTAAAAGCAAAACTGTATTTGGATTCAAAGCATTTATGGCTATTAGAAAAGTGACCAGCACAAGCGACTTTTCTCCACCGCTTAGGGATGATGCTGGCAACAAAGGTTTGCCCGGCAACTCAACCATAAGCACTAGCCCACTATCAATATCTTCAGGATCTTCAAGCTCAAGATTGACTTTTGAATCTCCAAACATTTGTTTAAATAATCTATTCATTTTAGTGTTTATCTTTTCTAATCCTTCTCTAAGAATTTTTTCTCTTTGTCTATCGATTTCATCTATAAACTCGAGAATAGCTTTCTCTTCTCTTAACAACTCCTCCCTCCTCATAGAGAAATGTTTATATGGCTCTACATTCTCGATATAGTAACTTTTAGCCAGTGGATTAACTTCCCCGATCTCTCTAAGTTCATCTTGAAGGTCATTTATTAGTTTGTGTAGCTTTTTGGGTGTCTCTATATATACTGGCGATGGATATCCTAACGCCCTTCTTTCTTCCCTAAATCTATTAATATCCAATTTTACCTGATTAATCCTGTTTTGAATGTCTAATACTTGCCTATCTAGATTGGACTTCTCGTTTTCTGTTTTTCTCCTCATTACATAGTAATTGTTTTCTTCTTCTTTCAATGCGGAAATCTTCTTATTTATATCACCAATTATATCTTCAATCTCATCTATTTTCATCTGAATCTTAATTTCCTTCTTTTTATATTCAGTTAATTGTTTAGCTTTCTCTTTTTTCTCTTCTACCAATTTAATTAGCTCGGATTTATACGACATTATCTTTTCTTCTATTTCATTGAGCTCCTTAACGTATCTGCCCTCAATTAGCTTTTTAGTGGTATCTACGGTATGTCCATTATTCTTTATTATCATCTTTATCCTTTTGATTTCTCTCTCTATTTCTCCAATTTCATCCTTAACTACATTTATTTCATCGTGTACATTGTTGATCTGCTCTTCTAATTCTCTTCTCTCTTTCGCCAATATTTCCGCCAGAGAGACTATCTCCTTCTCTTTTTGATTCATCTGTATTTCTAATTCACGTATCATTGACCTAATTTTCCGATGTCTCTTGGTATATGAGCTTAACACCTTGGCTAATACCTTTACGTTAATCCTAAGGCTAGAAACTATCTCATTTATCCTTTTAACCGCTTCTTCTTCTTTAATAATTGAGTCCCTGACTTCTTCTCTTTCTCTTATTTTTTCAGCCAAATCTCTTTTTCTTATTTTTATCATTTCTTTGAAATCCTTAAGTATCCCTTCTAAATCTCTTATTCTTCCTTTTCCCTTCTTCTTTATCCATCTTTCGCCAATATGAAATTCTTGGTTATATATGAAAAACCGGCCCTTTCTATCTATAACATCATACCCTTGAATCGCTTTTTCTATCCCTCTCTCGATCGAATTCACGATAAGGGTTCTCCCGATCAGCCGTCCAAGTAGATTCTCTAAGTATTTCGGATACTTCAATAGGGATAGAATGGATTCAGCTGGGATGTCTGTAGCCTCAACAGATGATACATTTATAATGACAACTCTTTTTTCCATCTTCATGGCTAGTTCGCTCAGCATCCTCATAGGCTCTTCACCACGTACTAAGATGCTATTCCACCGTACGCCCAAAATTCTTTGGAGCATGGACAAAATATCTCTGGGTCCAGAGACTTTATCAGACATAATGCCTAGAACGCCCTTAATGTTAAGGTCCCTAGCCATATTGATAATAAATTGTGCATCTTCTTCTAATTCATAAGGGGCCCCGGCTTCTCTCAATGTCTTAAGCTTCACAACCTCTTTTTCAGCGAGTGAATATAATCCATCAGCTTTATCCAATTCTTCTTCCATCTCTATTATAGATTTATTTAAAGTGTAATGTCTGTCTTTAAGAGTCTTTATTTTTTCTTTAATACCGTCTTTTTCTTCAAGAAGCCTGTCTATGTATTCCTTCATACTGTAAATAGTTTTCTTTATTGCATCCATCCTTCTTTCTATAGCTTCCTTTTCACCCATAAGTAAGTCATATCTTTCTTGGGATGAGATATAGCCCGAAGCTTTCTTTAATGCTTGGAAAACCCTTTTCTGGGAACCATCGATTAATTCCTTAAGTTGTGTATTTAATTTATCATATTGATACTTAAGCTTCTTTAGTGTTTTCTTTTTCTCTTTAATTTCTGCGGATAATTCTTCTTTTAATTTCTCTAATTCTTCACTATTTTTATTTAGTCTATTTATTTCTCTCTCGAGTTCTCTAATTCTCTTTGACAACTCTTTTTTCCTAGATAACTCTTCTTTAAGTCTATGGTTTACCCGTTTCACTTCTTTGTCAAGAGATTCGATGGAAAGATTGACTGCATTTATTTCTCGTTGTATATCAGTCAAAATCTTTAATCTTTCTCTATACTCCCTTCCCCCTTTATCATCCTTCTCTTTTTCAAGGTCAGATATCTTGATACGTATTTTATCCATCTCTCTATCATATTTATCGATGGTTCGTTCAAGCCGTTCAATCTTTTTCTCTATATTTTCTTTCTCTTTCTCTAATGCTCTCAATTTTCTATTAGAATTGTTTATCTTAATTGTTAATTCAGCTGCAAGTAATTTATTTAGTATATTAAGTGTGTTTTGTTTCCGGGATGCCCTAACCATCTGTTCATATAAAGTCGATAAATTGTGCCTCATTATTTCTGCTTTAGCTATAACTTCGCCAAGTTTTCTTCGTGCTTCGTCAAGATTCTCTAGGGCCTTCTTTTTCCTCTCGTTATATTCTGTTATGCCTAGAATATCATCTATTAGTTGTCTTAACTCGGAAGGAGACATATTTGCAGTTGCAATGACGCTCCCTTGGGGTACGTATCTAAAGCTAAATCCCTCTTCCCCTACCCTCAAAAGCTCAGTTAAATAGGTGGATCGGGATACCCTTCTACCATTAAAATAATATTTATGCTTACCTACTGATGTGATTACCCTCTTAAAAATATATTCTCTCTCGCCGTCCGTAATTGTGAGATTTACTGAAAGGTATCCGTCTTTTGTCTTTTTATTAATTAACTGGTCGAATGCTGTTGCCCTAAATCTACGTGGATTTCTTTCTCCTAAACTAAACAATATAGCTTCTATAATGTTGGATTTACCTGACCCATTAGGACCTGTTATTACATTGATACCTGGGGTAAACTTTATTTTTGATGATTTATGGGTTTTGAAATTATGGATCTTGATATCTTTAATATATACACTCATTATACAACACTTACCCCTACATATTATTACTTAATGTCTATCAAATAATTAAGGTCTGTAACAAATATATATAGAACCACAGATACAATACATAACAAAAATCAATTGGGAAGTTAAATTCATTTAACGGCTTGATAATAGTTTCTCGATATATTCGCTTATATTCCTCCAGTGGCTTCCTTCCCAATATATCTTTCCACATCCTTTACATTCCCACACATGATCATAAGTTTCAACTACATATAGCGGTATCTTATCTATGATATCATCAGTATTAACTTTTTTTAATATGGTATTGCATTTTGGGCACCTAAATTTTCTGCCTATATAATCCTTTAGCCCATACGTATCAATTATTTTCCTTAGTTTTTGACTACGATTTAATCCATTTGTTAGTATACACCTAATTCCTCTACTACTAGCCCGGATAGAAAGCTCTACATCGGATGTAATTAAAACCCGACCCTCCCTCCGACAGATCTCAATAAGTTTTTCATCTAAATTATCACCTATAATGTATTTGCAGTCGAAACCCATTATCCTAAGCCATCTAGCTACATCACCATTCATTTCATCGCATAGAAATCTAG
The DNA here is from genome assembly GCA_002011075.2 of Candidatus Scotarchaeum otlingeri. Taxonomy (GTDB): domain Archaea; phylum Thermoproteota; class Nitrososphaeria; order Geothermarchaeales; family JDFR-13; genus Scotarchaeum; species Scotarchaeum otlingeri. Next base: position 1,457,857 of record MTMA02000006.1, on the reverse strand, counting down.
GTATCATTTCTTAAACCCTCCCAAAACAATAATCTACCATTAATGACCATTCCTATAATACTGGCTGTCATACTCCAATCATAGAAAACATTTTGTCTATCATAAATTTTATATTGAGAGGGGTATGTAATAATAATGAAATTAGCTGAATCTCCTTGACTAAATTCAGTTTTATTTGGTTGTCCGATAAATTTTAATGGATTAGTATAATATTTATCTATTAAATCAAAGAAGGTAATCCTGCCTTCATCAATCAATCTAAATATCAGTTGAGATGCATAAGGAAGTAGGTTTATAGTGGGGGAATCGCCACTACTAATTAGGTAAATTGAATCGCTTTTCATACATTTGCATAGTAAACGTGTATGGGTAGAACTCCTAATTAGAAGTGAACCATGATCTCTCCTTTTCCCAAATACCTTGGTATTCATTAGGAGATTGTGAATATATATTCCGGGCCTAACATCTACACCAGCTGTTCTAAATTTATTAATTTTGCGAATTGACTGAATAGTTGTTATAGGATATACCAACATCCTTTTCTTTTTCCATCTCTTAATTTTTTCAAATAATTCTTCGAGAGAAAAGAGTTCTTCTGATACTTTGTTATGTAGCCCTATATCAATTATAATCTTGTTTGCCTTAGGCTCATGTGATACATCTTCTATTTTAAGCTTTAAGACAGTATATGCCTCGTCCCATCCAACACTTATCGGAAATAAGTATATTGGACTCTCCAGTTTGGCTAACTTTTTCTTTTCACCCGGATGTTTGAGAAGTACCCCTACATAGCCTATCCCTCCCCTGATAAGGCGTGGGATATATTCCTCCAGATTATCTATATAGATATCTAGCAGGATTTCAGTAAATGGAGGCATCACATAACTATTATGTAGGTTGTAATTATTTTCGGCTACTGGGCTTCTCGATTTAGGGCCAATATACTTTATTATGCTGCCTTCGCTGACGATTACCCATTTATAAAATCTATTTCTCCATAATACTCTACAATTATGGTATAGAGAGCTTTTCATTATTCCCCTTTATTATAAGACCTTTTTTTCTAATAATAGACCTATAATATCTCTTCTTGAAACAACGCCTACGACTTCATCATTCTCTAATACAGGAACCAGATTCTGAGTAGACCTTATTATTATTTCAACCGTTTCTCTAAGGTTATCATTGGGTTTTACTGTAAAAACATTTCTATTGACAAGGTCAGCTACCAATATGTTTTTCATTTTATAATCGAAGTGTGAGGCGAGACTTGTTTTACGTAGCATAAAAAAGGCCCTTGCCATTTCCTTAGCTGTAATTAAACCTATGAACCTATCACTGTGAGTCACTATCAAAGTATTATATCCTGTGCCCTTCATCTTACTTTCGGCCAAAGCGATCTTATCAAATAGATCGACTTTTACAATTCTCGAAGTCATTATATCGGATACAGCCAAATTTTCCTTAATATATCTGTTATATAAGGAGATTATACCTCGCTTAGTTATTAGTGCTAAGGGTCTATTTTCCGAATCCACTATAGGCATACTGCTATATCCTTTGATCAAAAAGTTGTTAGCTATAGTTCTTAGATGTGTATTTTCATATGCAACATCTACATTTAATGTGGCACAGCTAGACACTCTAATGTTATAGGGAGTAAATTTCTTCGTAGGCCTAAGGGATAATTTGTAGAATATATCATACTCTGTGACTATTCCATATAATTCCTCCTCTTTTAATACAACTAGTTTACTAGTTTTCTCTCGGCTCATTAGCTTTAATGCTTCTCTAACAGTTCGATCCTTTAGTATTCTTGGATAATTATAGTCAGCAATTTCTTTTGCCTTCAATGTTTTTCCCACCTTACCAGGTCCTTCAGTATATCGTACTTTGTTATAATTCCTACCAGCCTATTGGCATCATCAACCACAGGCAATGTACCGATGCTCTCGACATACATCCTTAAAGCTGCATCTATTAATAGGTCGTCCATATTTGCTACAAAAACCGGTGAGGACATAACATCTTCAGCCACTGGCATAGAATACTTTATATAGATACTTCTTCTTTCACTATCCCTTATTATCCTGTGCGATGTTCTTTGATAAATAACTGGTGGTATAGTAGCTAGATCAGTCGAGGTTATTATCCCTATAGGTCTCTTCATCTTGTCAATTATAACTACTGCTTCGTAACCTGTCTTCAACATCTTATCCATAACGTTATATATAGAATGAGATGGGCTTGCTACAGGCGGATCCTTATAGTATACATCACTGACCACCGTATCACTTTTACTAAGCCGTGAATAGGGCCCTAGTAAGTCATAAGCATCTACAATACCGTAGACGGAACCATCCGGTTCAACTACTACTGCAGGCGACCTATAGGTTAATAGAGCTTCAGCAGCAGTAATAAGATTCTCATGTAGACTTAAAGATTGGAATTCAGTTTCCATAAAATCTGAAACCATCAGATTATCAAGAGGCCTAGTTTTAAGTTCTTTGTCAAAAAGTATATTTCTAATTCTATTAACGGTTAATATTCCTATAGGCTTATCATCCTTTACAATGACGACGGTTTTTACTCCGTGTCTAATCATTAATCTACGTGCCTTAGCGATTACATCATTAGGTGAAATTATGGGCGGGGTCTTTGATATGATATCCCTCAAAGATATAGATGCTAGACTCATCCTCCAATCTAACCAATTATTAAAGTATATTATTTATATTCTTTCCTATGCCTAGAATTCTTAACCCTTTGTAAACTAAAAAACTTCTATTAATGACGAGGTCTAAACAATAATTATAGTGAGCTATATGCAGGTATTGGGTATTAGGCTGAAAGGATTATCTGATTTAATTAGATTAGCGATAAGCTTAAAGAGAGAAAAAGCTGTTATCCTTACATATCCCATAAATAAAAATTTATATGAAGCTGGACTATATTTACCTCCATTTTCTAAAGAATTATCGGCGGTTTATCCATACATAAGAATAGCGGAAAAATTAAGACCTGTATATTCATATTCCTCCAATGAATCAGGCCGCGAATCCATTAAAGAAGGATTCATTAAGTCTTCTACATACCTCCCTGTGTACACCATATATCTCAAGCAAGTTCCTCATAACTATATCGACTTAAATAAAGTAGAATACGAAATAACGACAGTTGAGTTGGAAGATGTCAATTCTCTTGCTAATGTATCCTTATCCACACTAGATAGCTGGATGTACCTACCATTTGTATGGTATGACACTGATAATGAGAAGTTCGTTTTGTCTCTCGAGGTTAATCCAAGAGATGATATATCGGGGGAACTACTCGTTCTGCATCATGAATATAGGGCGTTGCCATCTCACGCCAACTTTATAGCTTATAATCCTGAAAAAGGAGAGGTAACGCTGACCTCCGGATTCACAGGTCTCAATTATCAATATGTAAGTATTATAAGGTCATTTCATTTACCATACTTTAGGTAATAATAGAGTAAGTAAGGTAATATTTACTTCTTAATCGCATAAATCATAGCATGATCTTTTTCATAGGGATCTAAGTCGATTACATTTATGATATTGAATCCTCGTTTATCAAGATACTTTGCTTCCTCCATATATATGTCTCTCGGTTCCCGAGTTACATCTATACTCCTAGATTTTACCGCTAATAGCATTTTTCCTCCTTTTTTTAGAAATATATCGCTATTATATGCGGCAATCTCAGTTTGGTCGGGTTGGGCAATATCGCAGTATAGTAAATCCACCTTATCTACTACATCGCTATATAGCTTCGGATTTCGGGCATCAAAATATAATGGAACTATATTTTTTCTATATTTAATTACTCTATTTATGAATTCCATCATGACCCTTGGGGCGACCTCGACAGCGTATATTAAGCCTTCTGGATATAGATCCGAAAGATGACTTACGGTAGTGCCCGTTGCTGCACCGAGATATAAAATCTTGTTAATTCCTTCGAGTATCGATGGTTCTAAACCTTTTGCCAATGCTGCAGCCAATTTGCTTCTATAAGGTGACCATACTCTATATTCTTCTTCACCTACTTTAACAAGTTTCTCTTTGTAATATGTTATTCCAGGTGTTAAATTTCTTGTTAATATCTGTATCCCATCCTCCCTCTTTATAACGAGATTTTTCATCTCGGTCTCCTCCTTCTCTTCTTTACCTTAGGCTTCTTTTTTGCTGACCGCCTCAACTCCTCGACTTTCTTCTTTAAGTCATTAGCTAATTCTTCTCCTATGTATTCTCCTCCAAATGCGTCTGCTCTTGCAGCTATAGCGATTTTACTTGCCATCATGCGGGCTATCTTTCCTCTAACGGATCTAGGAGATTGATTTATATATGGATGTTGAAATATGTAGCCGTGTTTAGGGGGCTTAGCTCCTTTTCTTAAAGCTCTAAATAACGCTTTTTCTGCTCCCAATAATTGTATTGTGCTTGCCGGCATCATAGCTAACCGTGATAGCCCCCCTGCCTTTGTTACCAATTTAGCTCCTAGTTTATATCCTGCAACCGCCGTTATATTAGGGGCGATGGTCTCCATGACTTCTCTAATATATTGATCGATTCTATCCCTGGTGTCTATAACTTTCTTTGCCGTTTCTGCATACTCTTTGATCATTTTTAAATCATGATTTGATAGGGTTCCCCCTACCGATCGCTGTAATGCTTCAATAATTTTATTAACTTTATCCTCAGAATAACCTAGCTTTTGAAGTGCTTCTCTGTTAAATTCTTCTTTGGATGTGAATTTCGCTATCAAATTAATATATGATTCCATTTTACGGATAATATCACTGAGCTCTGGAAAGTAAGCACCATACCATTCTCTAAGTCTTTCATACATAATATTGATAGTCTCTGTATACTCCTCATATGCACTCACAGAATGTATCACCATTATATCCTTATTGGCAAGATCCTCTTGAAGCTTAAGTCTCGTTAACCTATCATAGGCTTCTCTAATTATTTCAACAGCCTCATTTAGATTTTTGGCCCATCCTGCTCTCACCAGTATTGTAGGGAGGTCAAGGCTTCTCTCTACAAGTTCTACATGGAACCCTGCCTCTAGTAATGCGTCATATAATATGGGCGATGAAACTATAAAGGAATCTCCGTAATTAGAGATTTCTTCAATAATTTTTTCATCTATATTTCCATCTAATATCCTTTTATATATCGGGATAGCCTTATCTATGTCTTTAGAAAACAATATTTTTCCAACTAATGTGTCTTCTTCTTCAACAAGGATTCCGATAGGGGTTAAGAAAAGGGTTTTCATTCGGTCACCTCACTTTCAATGACTTCAATAATTCTATTATATTCTATGCCATATATGTAACATATCAATTTGGTTATCCATTTGAATTTATCTGGTATTGAGTTATGGAGTGTAATTATTTCTTCAACCTTAATGGTTTTAAGTAGCCTGAGTGTGCCGAAATATACAACAAAACCTGCCCCAAGATATAAGGGATATAAAGACAGACTTCTTATAAATGTCCATAGTAAAACTAATACCGCCGTCATAATGCCAGCGGCTAAATAACTTTTTATCAATGCATCCATATCTATATCTACATCAATTATTCGTTGGGAAATAAGGATTGAAAGAGAAAATGATGTTGCGAGTAGTAATCCTCTGGCTATACCTGCCGCTATCAAACCTAGAATCGGATAAAACGTCAAGAGAAAGATGATGTCAATTAAAAGAGAAATCACCATAATATACATAAGCTCAAGGTTCTTACCTGCAGCTATCAAGGCTGTATGTAAAAGTGGGTTAAGAGATGTAATCCACAGGCTTAATACTATGATTTGAAACACAATAGTAGCCGGTAAGTAATCCGGTCCTACCAAAATAAGGATTGTAGGTTGTGCTAATGCTACCGCCGTCATGTATATAGGCGATGTAAATAATAATATGTATCTGCTTATCTGCTTTATCTCGTTTGAAAAACCATCTCTACTAAAGGTGTGAAATGCTTCAGAGAGGTGAGGTAGCATTCCACTGTAAATGGCTTGTGCAATTGCACTCAAGAATGTAACGCCGGTTGTAGCTACATAGAAAATAGCTAAAGATGTGTATCCATATACTGATATGACAATTCTATCTGCCCAATCTAATGAGGCTAAAACTGCGTCGCTAGCCGTTAAAGGAAGAGACTCCTTAATAATTCCAGAGACATTTGTATCTAGGCTAATAGGCTTATATCTGGGGATAAGGTCCCTAAGAATCATCACTATACTAAATACTTCACCTATACACCAAGCCAGCATAATGCCTGTTACACCATATCCTGCAACGGCAGCATATATCATCATTATTCTATATAGAAGGAAGCCGGAGGAGACATATACAGTTACTCTGTGAAATAGTTTTAGTCCCTCTAATCCCCCGCTTATCGTTAGTTTCATGGAGTATAGAAAGAGTAGAGTAAAAAAGAGATATATGTCCAAATTTGGGTTGGAAATTGAGAATAAATTAAAATATTTGAAGATATAGGTGGTAAGCCCAGAAATACCCGCTATAAAAAGTGTTGAAAGCAGTATACTGCTCCAAAATACTGAGATTCTGCCTTTAATATTTGAGAGAGCTTCAAGACCAGAGATGGCTCTAACACTAAATCTCTTAATACCGAGATTGGCCACTGCAGATACTATGCTTACAGATGATACCACAAGTGCGTATAATCCCATTAATTCTGGCTGAAGTACCCTAGCAATTACACCAAAGGTGATAAGGCTTATTCCATAAATAGTGAGTTGTTGAAGAAGCACTGAGCCTACATTGCCTAACAATGTAAAGTTGATTTTTTTTAGCGTCACTAGCTGGTCACCGATGTCTATATTAACTAAATAATCCCTATATCCAAAACTAATATATAAAAAAATTATAAATCGGTTAAAAATGGTATTATCGGATAATAATTATATATTCGGGCGTGTAGATATAATTAATACATTATCAGATATTTAGGACTATAATTGTGTTATTATATAAATTCTTGATAATAGGTGTATGGTGTATAAAAATGAGCCTAATAAGTATCATTAAAGGCATAGGTACACTTAAGAACATCCCCCGTACCGGTTGGCTTGTATGCGGTGTCCCCGCATCCTTATCAGAAAGTGTGGCTGAACATATATTTGAATCTACACTCTACGCCGCAATCATTGGGGAAAGATTATTGCAGGAAGGGATAAAACTCGATCCTCGGCGCGTGATGTTGATTACATTAGTGCATGATTTACCAGAAGCATATATCGGAGATATAGTCAAAAAAGTTAAGCGTGACAGAGAGATAGATAAAGTAGAATTGGATATTGCAAAGTCTATGATTGAAATAGGAACCATCGGGAACGCTATTATAGAATATTTAGAAAGTAAATCTTTGGAGGCAAAAATATCTAAATTATCTGAATTACTAGCGACATATACACAAGCAAGACGATATTATAACATGGGTTTCAAAGATGTTAAAGAGATAATAGAATCTACAACTCATGAAATAAGAACTATAATTAAAGATCCATTGCTTAAAAAAATATCTATATTTATCGAAGAAATCCTGGAGTTAGATACTTCTAAATAACCTATTTATTCTAAGAAGTGTATGATATTAACCTCTGAATTGGCCCCTCGGCCGATTTAGGATAAATCGTTTATGATAATTTCTTCTATTACGTCTCTTAGGATTTGTAGGTGGATGTGGCTTAGGATCTATCTTTGGAGTTAAACTTCTAACTTTACCGGCCTTTGTAATCGAACCGTGTGTACCGATAAGCCTTCACCTCCGATAACGATTATGAATATAATTGGTATATAAGTGTTAACTTTTTGGATAAGGTAAGGGGAATATGTGTGGAGATTAATATATTTAAGCTTACATTCTAAAGAATAATCTAGGATGGTGGGTAGTATAGGAGTACTCAATGAGGAAGAAAAGTATGATAATGCTTGTAAAGAGCTAGCCAATATAATAACTTCTACAGATAAAGTATCATTACGAGAGATTAGCAAGCTTAAGAAAAGAGTAGCAAATAAATATTCTCTTAAGAGGATTCCTAGGAACAGCGATATCCTCCGCTATATCGACCCTTCATATAAAGAAATTAGAAATTTGCTTCTGACAAAGCCTGTAAGAAGTTTGTCTGGTATTGTAATTGTTGCCCTCATGACCGAGCCATTCGAATGTCCTCATGGGAGATGTATATATTGCCCACATATTCCGGGTGCACCTATTTCTTACACCGGTAAGGAACCCAGCGCAAAAAGGGGAATTGACAATAAATTTAATCCGGTTATGCAGATAAGAAAACGTTTATCTCAGCTTGAGGCCCTAGGGCATTCTACCGATAAAATAGATATTATAATCCAAGGAGGAACTTTTAATGCCACTCCAATAGAATATAGAGAGCAATTTATGCTAGGGGTATTAGAGGCTATACTTGGATATAGACCTGATAGCTACGAGAATGGACTATTGGCAGCTGAAAAAAGTAAATACAGAATAGTTGGTTTGGCCTTTGAGACTAGGCCAGATTATTGTAAAAAGGAAGATATCGACTGGATGCTCAGTAAAGGTGCTACACGGGTTGAGTTAGGTGTTCAAACAATATATGATGATGTATATCGTTTTGTCAACAGAGGGCATTACATCAAAGATGTGGTTGAAGCCACACAGTACCTTAAGGATTCTGGACTTAAAGTAACGTATCATCTTATGCCAGGGTTACCACTAACCGATATTAGTTTTGATATTCAGATGTTTGATGAGGTATTCAATAACCCAAGTTATTTACCTGATCATCTCAAGATATATCCAACCTTAGTTTTGAATTATACAGGAATACTTAAATTATATGAGCTCAACATTTATAGACCTCTTAATACGGATGATGCAATAAGGCTAATAGCGGTAGCTAAACATAACTTCATTAATGAGCATGTACGTATAATGCGGATTAATAGAGATATCCCCTCAACTGAGATAATAGCGGGTGTTGATAAAACCAACTTGAGGCAATTAGTGAAGAGATATATGAGTGCACATAAATTGAGGTGCCGCTGCATTAGATGTAGGGAGGTGGGGCATAAACGAGCTGTGAAGAAGGATGTCGACCCCTCGGCTGTCAAGATAAACATCAAAAAATTTTATGCTAATAGAGGAATTGAATATTTTATTTCAGCGATGGATATCGAGAATGATATCCTTATAGGTTTTCTAAGGTTAAGGAGACCATCACAAAAAGCATGGAGGGAAGAAATTATCAATTACGAGTCATACATAGTGAGAGAGCTGCATGTATATGGACAAGCTCTACCCATCGGGGTCAAAGATGATTTATCATGGCAACATAGAGGAATAGGCGCTAAATTACTAATGACTGCTGAAGATATAGTGTCAAGTGAAGGAGGTGAAAAATTACTGGTTATAAGCGGAGTGGGAGTAAGGGAATATTACTATAAATTGGGGTATATTCGTGACGGCCCTTATGTATCGAAGACTATTGTTTAGTTGACTATTTTTTTATTTAATCCGATAATTTAATTGTGAAGCCTAGAATCGTCTTAGTGTGATGAGTATGCCTAAAAGAAAAATAATCGATTTATTTATGGATAAATTTAAGGTAAGCTACGGCGACAAGGTAAAAATTCTTTTAGATGATGGTAGAGAGATACATGGTATAATTATGCCTAAACATATGCTTTCTAAAAACGAGATATTAATAATAAAGTTGCCCTCTGGATATAATGTCGGGTTGGATATTAATAAAATCGAAAAATTAGAAAAAATCGAAGACGATAACTCCTCAAAAGATATATATCTTGTGGAGAGGGAGCAAAATAGAGGTCTTCCTAAAGTCGTTGTTTTAGGTGTTGGAGGCACTATATTGAGTAGGGTTGATTATAGGACTGGAGCAGTGAGATCTGCAGTGACAGCGGAAGAATTATTAGAGATATTACCTGAAGTAATAGATATAGCAAATATAGAGACTAAAATCATAATGAATAAGTATAGTGAACATTTAACACCAAGGGATTGGGAAAAAATAGCGGAAGAAGCTTACAATAACATTATTAGAGAAGATGTATCTGGAGTTGTAATACTACATGGAACCGATACACTGGGGTACACTTCTGCCGCTCTAAGCTTCGCTCTTCGAAATCTATCTAAACCCGTAATTTTGGTGGGATCACAAAGGTCGTCGGATAGACCTAGTAGTGATGCTGCACTAAACTTGATATCGGCAATCTTAGCTGCCGCCCAATCACCATTTGCATATGTATTAGTGGCTATGCATGATTCTCCTTCCGACGATAGAGTTGCACTGCACAGAGGAACCCGTATACGCAAAAATCATACTAGTAGAAGAGATGCTTTTCAATCGATTGATACAGAACCAATAGCATATGTTGAACATGGTAAAGCTTTGAAGATAATGCTAGACGAATATAGAACTAGAGACCATAATAGAACCACCTCATTAATGAAGTTCTTCAATGAGAAAGTAGCTTTACTAAAGTTTTATCCATCCATGAATAAGAAACTAATCGATATACTTGTTCTAGATAATTATGATGCTATTATTCTCGAGGGAACCGGTCTTGGTCATATAGGCGAATCCCTGTTTGATGCAATAAGGACAGCCATACGAGATGGTGTACATGTTTTTATGACATCTCAGTGTATATGGGGTAGAGTAAATCTAAATGTATATGATACTGGTAGAGAACTATTGAAAATAGGTGTTGTTCCACTAGAAAATATGATTGCTGAGACTGCCCTGGTGAAAGCTATGTGGGCATTGGGTAATTTTGCGAAGGACGAATTGCCATCTATAATGTTATCAGAATTTGAAGGTGAGCTTACACCCATTTCGCCTATTTCGAGTAAGAGGGGATATTAAGCTTGGCCAAAGTATTTACAAACAGGCTAAATGTGGGCCTCGAAATACATTTCCAGCTACAAACCGATAGAAAATTATTTTGCCATTGTCAAGTTAAGATGAGTGAACCTGAAGGGCCCCGTATTATTCGACGATTACGCCCTACACAAAGTGAGTTAGGGCAAATTGATCCCGCCGCATATTTTGAGTTTCAAAAAGGTACGATGATTGAATATATCGCCCCGGAAAATACATGCTGTCTAGTTGAATTAGATGAAGAACCTCCGCATCCTATTTGTTTAGAGGCTCTGACCACTTCAATATCTATTGCTAAGTATCTTGAATGCAGATTGATTGACGAGTTTCATGTGATGAGGAAGGTTGTGATAGATGGATCTAATACTACGGGTTTTCAAAGAACACTTGTTATAGCGTTTGACGGTCATATCTATGTAAATGATAAAAAAATAAGTATCCAAACAATTAGTCTAGAGGAAGAGGCTGCCAGAATTATAGACCGTAAAGGTAATAAAGTGATTTATTCTCTTGATAGGTTGGGTATTCCCTTAATAGAGATTGCAACCGGTCCAGATATTCACGATCCAGATGAAGCTCTTAAAGTAGCTGAAAAGCTGGGTAGAATCGTCAGTGCTACCGGCATGAGAAGAAGAGGACTAGGCTCTATAAGGCAAGACGTCAATATCTCTCTCGGTTCAGGTAATGTGGTTGAAGTCAAGGGCATACAGAAGCTTTCTCAACTCAAAAAAGTCATTGAGTTCGAAATGAAAAGGCAAATGGGCTTAATAGAAATAGCTGATACCCTCAGGGAGAAAGGGATTACGGAAAATGACATTAAGTTTAATCCTATCGAGCTCACAGATATTTTTGAAAAAACAAATAGTAAGCTCATAAAGAAATTATTACGCAAAGGAGAGAAGGTTTATGGCTTGAAGCTAAAAGGATTTTCTGGATTACTTTCTAAGGAGACGGCGCCTGATTATCGCTTAGGTAAAGAGATGGCCGAACGAGTAAGATTTTGGACGGGTTTAGGGGGTATATTTCATTCAGATGAATTACCTGCCTATGGAATATCTGCTGAAGAGGTGGAAATGATCGGTAAAAGACTAAATTGTGGGAAAGATGATGCTTTTGTTATGGTTATAGCTGATATAGAACGTGCAAAGATTGCTTTAGAAAAAATATATGAACGAGCATTGGAGGCTATAAATGGGGTACCTAAGGAGACTAGAGGTGCAAAAGAAGATGGAGTCACCTTCTATATGAGGCCTAGGCCAGGGATGGCTAGGATGTACCCCGAAACTGATATTCCTCCTATACCTTTATCTAAAGATATTCTTGAAGCATCTGAAAAGATTCAAATAATCGATCCTGAAACCATTATAGAACGTCTCACTACTAAGTATGGATTAAATAAGAAAGTTGCATGGAACCTATACGATTCGGAACTCCTAATTCTTTATGAGAAGATCGTGAGAGCTGTAAAGAAGGTTAAACCGACCCACATAGCTACATTACTCACTGAAACTATTAAATCTATGGAAAGAGAAGGTTTAGACACTTCGCTTCTTGATGACCAAACTATATATAATACATTCAAATATGTTGAAGAAGGCAAAATAACTAAAGAAGTTATACCGGAAATATGGGAAGCTATATGCCGAGAAAAAATCTCTCTCTCTGAGGCTGTGGAGAAATTCGTGATAAGCCGTAAACCATCAAATGAAGAGATAAAGAACTACATTATTGATGTATTAAAAGAGCATCCTGAGCTTACAGAGGCACCTCTTGATATAAAAAGAAAAAAGATTGTGGGTTATGTAATGTCTAAATATAGGGGGTTGATCGAACCCAGAATTGTTATAAATTTAGTAAATGAAGTCGTAGGTGAATAGTGTTGTATAAGGATTATATAGAAATACGGATCAAGATAGGTGGAAATGAAATAGAAATCAAAGGAAATAAAGATGATGTAAAAGATTTTCTATCTTCATATCTCCCATACATCATTAAATCCTTCTCCCGGGAAGAGATATCGATAGAAGATCTAGAGAAGCCGACTGATGAATCTGTGGTCCCCCCTATTAAGATCTCAAAAAAAGAGCCAGTCTCACGTATTTTAATTAAACTATTTAGTACCCCATGGGCGAAAAAACCCAAATCTCTGACGGAAATTATGCAAGCATTGAATAATATAGGATTATACTACCAGAAGTCGACTGTAGCGGTAAATTTAAAGAGACTTGTCCAAAGGGGAGAGTTGAGAAGAATAAAAAGTAAAGATGGCGTCTATTTATATGTTCCTGTAAAGCCACCATTAGGTGATGATGATTGAAGGATAACATTATAAAAGTTAAATTGGAATTGGAGGGACATTTCTATGAATTTGAAGGGGAATTGGAAGATGTTATTAGAGCTATCAATAAAGTTTTTTCTGAAATTTATCCAGGATACAATCTAGCGAAGCGTATAGTTATCAATATCGATATAAACGACTTGATTGATATGCTAAAACCATTTTTACATATAACAGAAGCGGGCCATATAATATTTACCCCAACAGGTGAAGGGTTATCAATAAGTAATAAAATAATGGCCGCATTGATAGCCGCTAGATTAATGAAGCTATCGAATATACGTACTGATGATTACATGTCACTATCAGAGCTATCCTATATAGTTGCATCCTCTACAAAATCCGCCTCCTCGCGGTTAAGTGAGTTATATTCAAAAGGATATATAGAGAAGATGCGTGGAGACGATGGTGTTAGGTATAGGGTATCTTTAAAAGGAATACTTGCATTTCAAAGAAAAAATATATAATATTTCTTATGTTGTTTTTATATAAGGTAGTTTCTGGACATATCTATACCTTCTAGACTTCCCAATTCTCGTTAATATGCCCTCTTTCGTTAAGTCTGATAACGCATGAGACAATGCACTTCTGTCATAATTAAATCCCCTCTCACTTAATTCTCTCCATACTTCAGCTAACCGTTTAGCTTGACTGAAATATCCCTCCCTCCATAACATTTCAACGGCCTCCTTACATGTTGCTGGTATAACTCCTACAACTTCTTCACTTTTCCTCTCAACCTTTTCTATCCCTGATATGATATTTGAAATGGCCTTTTCCAACTGATCCGGTGGGGCCTCAACCTCCACCTCTATTCCCCTTACCTTTATTTTAACTCGTATCTTATCTCCGGTCATATTCTTCATGAATAGAATTATATAGAAAGCTTTATATATTTTTAAATACATATAATTCATGAAAATCATGAAAAAACATAAAACAATTCAAAAATTGGTCTTTAACACCGAATCAATAGAAGAACAGATTATAGATAGAATGTATACTGTGATAAAGGACTCTCTTAATCATATTAAAGGCGAAATATTTGTACCCCGTGACCCTTATGATGGTGTATATTCTATTTCTCCTTTATACAACACATATTCCGGTGAAACGGATAATGACTTAATTTATTCCCCAAGACAGCTTTCTGATATAAGAATAGCTGGAATTGACTCTACAATTCATCCCATTGGAGAAAGCAGAAATGGTTTTCTATTCGCTATTAGGGGGGCAATCGTTGCAGATATAAATTATAAAGTTTCAATTAGGAGATATGGCCCCTTCTTATTTTATTTATCGAGAGAAAATATAGAAGATATCCTTGATAGTGTTTCTTTAAGTAAGTATGAAAGATTTAGGGTATTAGAGGACATATCTATCTCGAAGAAAATAGTTATCACGCTTTTCGAAAGGACTCTTTTTCTTGAAGCCGTCGAGACTATGCCACAAGATACATTGATTCTTATAGATGGATCACTCTCAAGAAGTGTTCTAGGGCAGAAGGTTCTCGATGAATATTTTATATATAATATGATTAGTAGGGATAGATGTGTAGCTGGAGTATCTAAGAAAAGCAAATTATATAAAAGGTATCCGCACTATGTTTCGGCATTATATATGAGTAGAGGACCTACGATAGTGAGGATTCCTAATAGGCTAGTTCGCTTTGGATCATCACATAACTGGATATTTTTAGCTCGGTTTTCGCAGCGTTCAGTTCCTCTTAGAATAGACATACCAAAATATATTGACAATCCATATCCTATCCTAGATCATATTTATACAGGTATATCAGTAAATACTGGTTATCCCGATGTATTAAAGGAGGCCCATGTATCTTCAAAGCTCCTTAGAAATGAAATACTAGCCTTAAAAATTCTTGTGAAGAGATTAGGCGGCAAATTTATTCAGTCTCCGCGAATTCGCGATGTATTATTCGGGTCATTTAACAAGTCTCCAGGTGAATGGGTGAGTAATAATGCTGCTCTATAGAAAAAGTGGAAAAATCTTTGAAATATTATCATTTCCCGGGGAAGAGATAAATAAGGGCGGATATCTAGTTGTGGAAGATAAATCGCGAGATATAAAGCTTCTCTTACAGGTCATAGAAATAAATTATATAGATGCCCCTGGACTACTAGAAGAGTTGATTCGAGAAGGCTTTTTCCTGAACAATGAATTGATGGATGAGGATCCATATCAGGTTTCAAGGACAACAATGTTGTTAAGAGATACTAAACTATTAACATGTGTATTGCGAGGAGCCATTATGAAAGATAAACTAGTACCTAGCATATCTGAACTTCCCTCGCGAAGTGCCTCGATAGTAAAGAAGATATCTACTGCCTCAGTAACAAAGTTAAATAATAGTTCGAAAGATTTCCTAGGAATAAACCTTGGGCTCGATGAGGAAGAAACACCTATTTCGCTTAATGCTCATGCACTAGATGGTGCTCTAACACTAATCACCGGTATGAAAGGCACGGGGAAGTCTCATTTGGCAAAGATACTGGTTTCTTCGCTCACTTCGCTTGGGGCTCCTGTACTGGTTCTTGATCTCAACGGAGAATATATAGGGTTAACTGGCAAGGAAAATATCCAGGTATATATACCTGGTAGAAATCTTGTGTTTTCTCCAAAATATTTGGGTAAAGAGTCCTTTCTTAAAGTCCTTATGAATATCTTGGGGTTACCGGGTGTCTCAGCTAATATATTTAACGAATTATGGCCTATCATGGAAGAGAAAAATCTCCTTACTATCTCAGAGATGATCTCCTTTGTTAATAGAGCTATCAATAATTTAATGATCAGAGATGCTATTGTATCTCGATTATTGATATTGCGGTCGATGTGTTTTATGAGAGATAATGATGCCACTCCACTCGAATCGATTTTTGATGATACAAAAGGAGTTATAATAGTTCTCAAAGGTTTATCGAGTTTGGAGAAGAAAGCGTTGGTCGAAATCTTGCTAAATAAATTAGTTCGTCTTTTGGAACAAGAGATGATACCTCCCTTATTCTTATTTGCAGAGGAGGCACATATGTATATAAGAGATACTTATTGGGAAGATATTATAACACGAATGCGTCATTTTGGACTATATGTAATATTTATAACTAATCAACCTGATTCCCTAGATCATCAGGTATTCAGACAACTGGATAATCTATTTATATTTAGATTTATGAACGACCATGACCTAGATATGCTGGCCAAGGTGTCCAATATAGATTCTCAGACGGTTAAATCGATAGCGAGAGATTTACAGATAGGGCAATGTCTTGTTGTAGGTAAAGCGGTGAATAATCTTCCGATAACAATAAAAATACTTAGGTCTAATTTTGATCCTATGGGTAGGACTAAAAGGGTCTTTAATCATATCTGGATCTAGATTTTGTATAGACTTTATAGATTCTTTGAATAATGGTGATTGAATTGATGAGCACCAATATGTAGATTATTAAGTCTAGGTTAAAGGGTACAAAAATATACAATACTATAAATAGTGATAATATGATTATTCGTTCTGCTCTTTCCATTATGCCTATTCCCGATAAGGATATACCTAATCCTTCAGCTCTAGCCCTAGAATAGCTTATCAGGATAGATGTAACTATGTATAGATAGGCTGGAATAGATGATATTAAAGCAGATATTAATAATCCAAATATGAAGATAATTTCCACCGTTCTGTCAATAAATGAATCATAGAAGGCTCCCCAACTTGTTACCATATCCCTATACCTAGCTAGAGCTCCATCTAACGCATCCATTAGACCAGCTAAGAGAAATAATAATACGGCCATTAATGTATATAGACTAGGATGTTCATAATAATATAGTACTGATAGAGATGATAGAGCAAATATTATTGAAAGGAAAGATAAATGCCAAGGATATAGCCCCATCTGACTAAGCTGCTTAACTATCGACATAGTATATGGATTCAGCTTATCTTTAATCTTGCTAAGCACCATCCTAAAAACTATAAGGTCCTATAGATGTTTAAATAATATAGGTAATGATCAAAGCGTCTCCGTATTATTATTTTATTAGGCTTAAGAATAGAATTATTATTTATAATAGTTGATCTGGAGAGTGGTTCGATAACGATGAGTCATAATAAAATCTGTAGTGTAAAAGATTGCGATGATGCCGCCGTTAAAACGGTCTCTAGAGATAAATTTAGTGTAGTCAATATGGAATTAAAAGGAGGGGCTGGAAGAAAGATATATTTGTGTAAGAAACATTATAAAGAGTATAAGAAGGCCAGGAAGAAAATCGATAGACTAGAGAGATGGAGGTGGATGTGAATGTCATTATCCTTAGACGAGATATACTCCGATGAATACTATATATTGGATACTAATGGTGAACTTTATTATCCAGAGGAATATGAATTCAAAGACGAATACTTCAAATCTCTTGTAGAACAAGAGGTATTTAAGAAGGAGGTTAAGCGGGGTGTAGCCCCACATATTCGGATAATGAAAAAATTAAAGATTGCAGAGTATGAACCATATACTGATTCTGGACACCTTACTTATCTACCCAAGGGTGCATTAATTATGGATTTATTGGCTCAACGTAGTCTTCAGGTAGCTATGGACTATGGGGCCATGCCGGTTAAAAGTTCAATTCTGTATGATCTTGAGATTCCAGCGATTAAGGAGCATGCAGGCCTTTTCGGTCAACGAATGTATAAAGTAACACCTGAAAAAAGAAGCTTCGTATTGCGATATGCTGCTTGTTTTGGCCAATTTTCTCTATTAAAAAGACATCATCTTTCATATAAAGACCTCCCTCTCAAGATTGTAGAGATAGCGGATAGTTATAGATATGAACAAAGGGGCGAAGTTACAGGATTGGCTAGGCTAAGAAGGTTCTTTATGCCCGATATGCATGTTCTCATTAAAGATCTAGAGGAGGCTAAAGACGAGTTCTTTAAGTTATATAAATTAATATTTGATGAGGCTCAGAAGTATGGATGGACCTACTATAGCCTATATAATTTAGATCCAGATTTCTTAAGAAGTCAATGGAACTACATAATCTCATTGGTTAGATTTGAAGATAAGCCGGTGTTAATACATACAGTTAAGCCTAATAAATATTATTGGCGAATCAATATCGAGTTTAATTATATAGATTCTCAGATGAAGCCGCTTGAGACGGCGACTATTCAAATTGATGTGGGTAATTCAAGAAGATTCGATATAACTTATGTTGATAGAGATGGTAACAGAAATTATCCTGTCATAATTCATACTGCAATACATGGAAGTCTCGAACGCTTTTTATATGAGTTTCTAGAGGAAGCACATAAACTTAGCTTGAAGGGCAAGAAGCCGATGTTGCCCATCTGGTTATCTCCAACACAGATTAGGTTGATACCTGTTACTAAAGAGCATATTGATAGGTCTGTTGAAACAGCTAAAAGGATTAATTCATATGGCTTAAGATGTGATGTTGATGATAGGGAACTAACTGTTTCTAAGAGAGTTAGAGAGGCGGAGAAGGAATGGGTACCATATATTATAGTTGTGGGGGATGAAGAGCTGGAGAAGGGGGTCTATAAGGTAAGAGTTAGAGACGGTGATACAGTTAAGCTGGATTTAGAGGGTATAATTAAGATGGTTCTTGATGAAGTGTCGGAGATGCCTAAACTACCCCTATACTACCCAATCAAAGTAAGCGATAGACCAGAGATAGTATAAAAAGTTCTATAAAAAGTATTGGTCTAGGCGCCGCGATTTAGCTGTAGCCACCCGTTCTATTTCTAATACATCAACTATCTGTGTAAGGGTAGACCACAATAATTCAATATATTTGTTTGCATCTATTTCCTTTCTATTTCTAATTAATTCCATCGGTTTAACCCCATTCTGGTCCACTGTCTTAACATATTTTATGACACTACCTGGTAGTATTTTTCTACCTGTTGATAGTTCTATTAGTCGGGCGGCTTTCACATGTTGAGGGGTCGTTTTTGTGTAAGACTTAAGAGGTTTAGTTAGTGTTACTGCTAACGCTAGGTCTTCAATATCGACATCGCGTTTTCTCAGTTTTTCCTCTGCTTCCATTATTATGTTTGTGATCTTCTTTTTTGCTTTTTCGAATTCTTCTTGTGTAGTAATATGCCTTAGCTCTTCTAGGATCCTGTAAAAGACACGTTTTATATACTCTGGTGTACTACTTTTTTTACCCACTAAACCCTTTACATCAAGAGTACCATCGCTAAGTACTCCAAAGTAGTTCTTTTTGCGTTGACTAAAGACGACATATCTATATATCTTGTCTATCTCTAATTGTAACTTGAGTTTCTTACTCACTTTTTTAATCAATGCTTCTATTGCTTCTTGACGTGGGTCCTTTATGAAAAAGCTGTCGGTATCGCCGTATATTACTTCTAGACCTAGATTCTCAGCTTCGGATATACTTTCTTCAATAGCATGTCTACCTAATGTTGTTACAGCTTCTGCAGCAGGTAAGTAAAAAAGAAAGAATTCTTCGGAGCCGAATACTCCATATATTGCGTTGATGAAGACTTTGAGTGTGTTCTGTACTACATTGAAAAATTCTCTTTTATCTTTACTTAATGATTTGTCCTTAGCCAGCTTCTTAAAAATATTCACTCTTATGTCTCTAATTAACCCGACGAATTCACTTACAATTCCTTTCTGCTTTTTACATATATATGTTTTTGTTCCCTTAACGAGATTTCCGCGACACTCAGGGTGTGGACAGTTAACGGTTTCATAGGAAATGTTATACTCCTTCATTATGCTTGGATACAGGCTTGCTATGTCTAGGACATATACATTGAAATGGACACCTGATTTTGGAGATACGACGATTGCACCTTTATATTTCTTACCTTTGGTAACTGGCTCAAAATGACGTTCTCCTCCCTTGTTTTTTATTTCCTCCTGTAGAGGAATAATATAATTCTTCTTTCTATGTAGGTCGATCATTCTATTGCGGATCCAGTTGGAGACAGATAATCTACAGACATCATCCAGCGTCATATTAGCAATTCTACCTATAATTGTGATGAGCTTCATCACTAGCTGATTATTAAAATTAGCGAGTCTAAAGGTTATCTCGGCATCTCTGAAGGAATAGATGCATATTTCTCTAAGTGTCATCTCGTCAAATGATTTATCAAGTTCAATCTTCTCTAAGGATACTAAACTTTTTCCTATTCCATTCAGTGTAATCTCGTCATATTTCCCGCTAAATGCATAATTCTTTATTGACACATTTTTGAAGAATCTATATAAATCTATATGTACTCCCCAGTCGATTCTTGCGTCATTCCTCCCGAGCCTTATATCTTTAACTGTTTCTCTGAAATTGATGTATTCTGCTCTTCTACGTATATATCTCATATCAAAGTTGTCTCCGTTGAAAGTCACTATAATAGGATATTTACGCATTATCTCCATTGCACGAGATATTAATTCGCGTTCATCCTTGAATTCTTCTATAGAGAATTCATTAATACCTTCTTTATCTATCTTTTCTTCTCTTAGATTGTAGATCAATACTTTTTTTAAGCCGTCTGTACCTCGTAAGGAAAATACAAATATAGGGTCACGCGGGTTTTCGGGTTGTGGCATCCTGGTTTGGTCTGGTACATATACCTCTATATCCACGGCCAACATCCGGTATTCTGGTACTTCTTCTGATAGAAGCTTTATCCATTCAACTAAGAGCGGCTCAGAAGAATATTTCTTTATATATTTCCTTACTGGTTCTTCGTGTTCGACTTCAACTTCCTTTACCCAACCATTCGTGTATAAATAGTGTTTCCCCACATTAAGATTGGAGTCGAATAGATAGTTTGCATAATACTTTATGTCGGCTTCCCATAACTTGATATGATTTCTTAGAGATGCGGCCGTTCCACCTATAACCAAGGGATCCTCAACAATTATTTTAGTTACGTGTATATCTGAATCTGTGATGGGATCATGTTTTACTACTTCTTCCAATCCAACAAGTCTTTTTGAAATCCTAAGAATATGTTCATTATTTTTCAGTTTTTCGATGTTTTCTTTGCTAAATGCGTATGGTTTATGACCAAGTTTATCGTAAAGAACGGCGATATTCTTCTTTTTAATATCATAAAACTTAAGAAAAGTTTTCTTTTCTTCGGGGTCATAATCTGCTGATATTAGAATAAGTAAGCCATCTTTATCGGCTTTATTACTAGGTGTCTGTTTATCTTTAATATAATCCTCATTTTGAGAGGTATTCCGTTGATAACCTTTATCCTCTTTAGTATACTGAATCCAATTAATTAGTTCCCCCATAATCAAATCCATTATGGATAAAGTATTTGTTTAATTTAAAGATTATATGCGTTGATGCCGCTTAATTCGCCAATTATCCATATACAAATCAGACAATTCAATTATACCTAATCTTATCATTAATAATAAAGTGTTGCGAGTAGTTCGAATACTGTTTTAACTGCTAAGGAATAAGAAGTAGGGTCAATGGTAAATGGTGTAAACTCCATTACATCCCCTCCTACTACAGAACCTTTTTTATTTAATATTCTGAGAATATTGAATACATCTTTGGCCATAAGGCCATCGGGTTCCGGTGAAGACACTGTTTTCATAATAGAAGTATCATAGACATCTAGATCTATCGAGATATATATAGGGCTTTCTATGTTATCGAACACCCCATTCTTATCGATGATATCGATTCTACCATCTTCTGCGATATATGTCCATTCACTTTCATCGTAGCCCCTCGCACCGATTATTATCACTTTGTCTACACAATTTTTCTCCAATACTCTTCTTAAGAATGTGGCATGTGTCAATTTGGATCCCATATAAGTATCCTTAAGGTCTAGATGTGCATCAAGGACGACAAGAGTCGACGGCCTGATCTTCTTTACAGTAAAGTATGTATATGTATGTTCACCACCAATCATTAGAATTTTCTTCTTTTGATTATTGGCTTTGTCAACTATGGTATTGATATCTATCTCTATATCCTCGAATCTGGTTGTTATAATATCCCCTATGTCTATGCAGCTTATCTCACTATAATATATATCAAAGGATGCACTCTTTTCCTCCGCTTGTTTAGAGAATAGCCTTAGTATATCCGTGGAGCTTAAAACCGGTTTTGCCCCCATAGTTGTGGGGTAATATGGAATGCCAAATAATACTATGCCTCCATGTTCATCATCGTATCCACCGAATCTACAATCAAGATGTGTTGGATACATCCAAGGTACACCAAAAATATTAATGACTTAATAGTAATATCTAATAGTAATAATCAGTTAAGTAAATATAGGGTTATTGATTTGGTGATGTTGGGTGTCTATAGTAAGTATGCTTCGTAGCTTATTACCTTACTACCTCCTTGTTCTCGGTTTAATCGATGTAGTATTCGGTGTTTATCCGTATATGATTGTATATTTGTTGTTTACTGGGGTAATAACCCTGATAGCTGGAGTATTATGTAAACTTGTTAGTAGATACATTTATAGACCTATGATAATAGGTGCGTTGACAACAAATCTAATAATATATTTGTATTTAGGGACAGCGCTATTACCGCTATATTCTTTTGTGCCACAAATTCTAGCTTTAATTATAATCTTCTATATTATCTCGGTATCAAACGTAATCTTTATATTGTCTGATCTTTCTTAAGCGACTTTCTTATCTTTCCATCTAAATCCGTATATTAATGTGGCTATACTTACAAAGAATAGCAAAGTAAAAACCTTTGTCGCAAATACAAGGTTCCATGGTCTATCTGGATTAGGAAAATAATTTGAGAGTAAGTCGATATTGGCTGTTATATTACCATTTTCAGCTAGGCTACTAATCAGACTTCCCCATAACATAAAATTAAATAATACTTCATATAGTGAGAGAAATGTGAAGAATAGTGAACCTATTACGATGATCGTGATGCTGAACCGTGAAAATTTCCTGTTTGACCTATCGACGACCTCCAGCCCCGATAGATAACCTAAAGCTATGATGAAAACGGTCAGAGTTATTGGTTTAAGATACAATAAGTCGGGTATAATATTTATCTCATAGTTTACCATATAATAGCCCACCGGTTCTATCATTTTTTTAACTGTGAGTGGATATATTATTGCCCCAAATATCAGCATAAATATTCCGGCGACCAGAAAAACGGCGGATAGAACCTTTAGATATTTATCTATTAATGAAAGTATTTTCATATCTCTATACCTCACGGGAATTAATATGTCATTTATGGATAAAATATATCGATAGGATGATTATAAAATCTTTCCAAAAGACTCTATTCATTATAAGAGTAAATAAAATAGATATAAGCTATCCAGTTAATTTTAATTATACTAATTTTATAAATAGTGGTGTAACATAATTGATTAAGTGAAGTCTGTGGTGGCTATAGATGGTTGTAGCTTTCATCGGCAGCAAACAACTCTGTGCAGGTTTCGGACTTATAGGTATAAAGACGTATCCTATAGAGGATGTTAATGAAGCCGTTAAGAAGGTTGAACGAGTTATCAAAGAAGGAACCTTTGATATGTTGATTATAACTGAAGACGTATATATGGAAGTTGGTACTGAACGCTTAAGCAAATGGAGTGAAAGTAAGGCTAGGCCTGTAATAGCAGTTATCCCCACGATAGAGGGTGCCGTTGGAAAGAGATTGGAAGATATATATAATCTGATTAGTCAAGCTGTAGGTGTAAGATTAGAGTTAGGGAGGGAATAGAAAATGAGTGATGAAATAAGTAGGCTTATTGAGATCGAGAAGGAGGCTGAGAAGAGGATACTGGATGCCCGGATACAGGCTGAAGAGCTTGTCAAGAAGGCACGTGAAGAAGCACAGAGGATACTCGAGGAAGCAAGGTCTATGACATTTGAGGAATTAGAGAATGAATATAAGAAAAATATTGAAAATAAGGTGGAGGAAATTAAGAAAAAATTTAAGGATGAGGCGGATAGGCTGTGGGAGCAGGGTGCTAGGCGTTTAGATGACGCCGTTAAATATGTTATAAATAAGGTGTTAGGTGAGGATGCATGAGTTTGGATAGGCTCAAAGAAGAGATTCTTGGAGATGCAGAATTGCAGGTAAAAGAGATATTATCAAAAGCAGAGGAAGAAGCAAACAAGATTCTAGAAGAAGCCAGAAATAAAGCAGAGCTGGAGAAGGCTAGGCGGAAAGAAGCTGTCAAAAAAAGATTGTTAGAGAAAGAAAGTGCCGCTGTTTCTCTCGCTAATATTGAAGGTAAAAAGCTTCTTCTAGATGTTAAGGAATCTATAATCAATGATCTCTACGATAAAATCAAGGAAAGATTACTTAATATATCAAGAGATGATGCATATATGAATTCACTGATAAAATTAGCTGTTGAGGCTATAAAAGCAGTAGGCACAAGCTCTATAAATATACAGTTAAATCATAAAGATAAGGAATTTGTGGAGAAGAACTGGAATAAATTTTATAAGAGTATTGCAAAGGAAGTAGGTAATGTTGAAATTCACGTTGTTAATGACCCTTTGAATATACTTGGTGGAGTAGTCGTGTCATCAAGAGATGGCACTATAATATATAATAATTCTCTTGACTCTAGGTTGGAGAGAATTTTTAAAGACGAGAGAAATGAGTTAATAAACATATTATTTGGTGAGTGACATGAGAGTAGGAAAAATAGAAAAGATCAGCGGATCGGTCGTTGTCGGTAAAGGCATAGATGATGTGGAGGTAGGAGAGGTCGTTGAGGTAGGAGAGGATAGATTAATAGGTGAGGTAATCAGGGTTGCTGAAGAGAGATTTATAGCCCAAGTATATGAACCTACGAGTGGACTTAAACCTGGAGACGTAATCTCAGCTACAGGAAAAAGGTTGGTTGCTGAGCTGGGCCCAGGATTATTATCAGGAATCTTGGATGGTATAGGCAGGCCTCTAGAGGACCTATTAAAGCTTTCAGGACCCTTTATCTCTAGAGGTATAAAGGTAAATATGTTGCCTAGAGACATCAAATGGGAATTTAAACCCGTTGTAAAGGTTGGGGACAAGGTGGAGGGAGGCGACATCATCGGTACAGTAGAGGAGACGCCTTCGATAACCCATAAAATAATGATTCCACCAGGCCTATCTGGCGTAATCACCCATATCGAGGAAGGTAGGTATACCATAGAGGAGCCTATCGCCAGATTAAATACGAATGGAGGGGAAAAAGAGATATTCATGTATCAAGAATGGCCTGTTCGTGTTCCTCGTCCCTTTATGGAGGGCGGTCGTCTCCCTCTATCAGAGCCATTGATTACAGGACAAAGGGTTATAGATGTATTTTTCCCAGTTGCAAAAGGAGGCGCAGCATGTATTCCTGGAGGATTTGGCACGGGAAAAACTGTAATGTTACACCAACTAGCTAAGTGGAGTGACACTGAGATAGTGGTATACATAGGGTGTGGAGAACGTGGTAATGAGATGGCTGAGGTATTGACTGATTTTCCCGAACTAGTGGATCCCAGGACAAATAGGCCATTAATGGAACGAACAGTTTTAATCGCCAATACCAGTAATATGCCTGTATCAGCGAGAGAGGCCAGTATATATATGGGCATTACCATCGCTGAATATTATCGCGATATGGGATATGATGTTGCCTTAATGGCGGACTCCACTTCACGTTGGGCAGAAGCCATTAGAGAGATATCGGGTAGGCTTGGGGAGATGCCCGTCGAAAGAGGATATCCGGCATATCTACCTGATAGAGTAGCTGAGTTCTACGAACGAGCTGGGCGTGTCAAAGCCTTAGGTAGACCGGAAAGAGAGGGCTCCGTAACAGTTATAGGGGCTGTTTCACCTCCGGGGGGAGACTTCAATGAGCCTGTAACTATTCATACACTTAGGTTTACAGGTGTGTTTTGGGCATTAGACCCAGATTTAGCTTATAGTAGACATTTCCCAGCCATCAATTGGCTAAAGAGTTATAGTGTCTACGCCGACCGGTTAATATCCAGTTTCGCATATAGTGTGAGTGGATACGCAAAAGAACTTGAAGACTGGTGGACCAAAAAGTTTAAAGACTTTCCACAATATAGAGAACGCGCATTAAGAATATTGAGCGAGGCCGCTGAGATCGAGTCTATCGCTAGGATTATAGGCGAGAAAGCCCTCCCAGATGACCAGAGGTTAGTGCTCCTTACTGCAGAGCTTCTAAAAGAAGGTTTTCTTAGACAGTTTGCCTATGATGAAGTAGACTCTTTCTGTCCACCTGAGAAGCAAGTAATGATTCTAGAAGTAATCCTTGATTTCCATGATAAAGCCTCAAAGCTTATTATGAATAATGTGCCGATCGAAAAGATAAATGGTTTACCTGTTGTATCTAAGCTAATGCGTATGAAATATCATCCCGAGGGTATAACACATATTCAAGAAGTAAATCGAGAGGTGATCGATAGCCTCTCAAAATTGGCGGAGGAATATAGTTTGGTGATATAAAGGAGGTGTGGTGAAGTTGGTACTTGATTTTAGAGATATACATGGGAAAATATATCGCGGTGTAAAGGAGATACGGGGTTCTTTACTTATACTAGAGGGAATACCTGGTGTAAAGTATGATGAGGTAGTATTAATCAGGGCTCCCGATGGAGTAGATAGGCTGGGGCGTGTTTTAGAGGTCGGGGAAGATAGTGTAGTTATCCAGGTTTTCGGGGATGAAATGGGTCTCCAAATTGATAGTGTAGTGAAATTTACAGGCGCAACTTTCGAAATACCTGTATCGGATGATGCATTAGGCAGAATGTTCAACGGTAGGTTTGAACCTATAGATGGTATGCCCCCGATTCATAGTAGTGAGCTTAGGGACATTAATGGTAGCCCCATAAATCCCCGTGCACGTATACATCCAAATGACTTTATTCAAACCGGTATCTCCGCTATAGATGGTATGTTATCTCTTGTAAGAGGCCAAAAGCTACCCATATTTTCAGAATCCGGTCTGCCTCACAATAGAATAATCGCCCAAATAGCCCGACAAGCTACTGTGCCCGGTAAAGAGGAAGAATTCGCACTTGTTTTCGCTGCAATGGGTCTCAAAAACGATGAAGCACGGTACTTCATAGAACAGTTTAGAGAATCGGGTGCGATAGAGAGGTCAGTTATTATTCTAAATCTGGCCGACGACCCAGCAATCGAAAGATTAATTACGCCAAGGATAGCGTTAACCATCGCAGAGTATTTAGCATTTGAACTTGGGTATCACGTATTGACAATATTGAGTGATATGACGAATTACTGTGAAGCACTCCGAGAAATTAGTGCGGCGAGAGGAGAGGTTCCCGGGAGAGGAGGATATCCCGGATACATGTATAGCGATCTAGCAACTATCTATGAAAGGGCCGGCATAGTCACAGGCAGGAAGGGAAGTCTGACTCAGATGCCTGTTCTCACAATGCCTGGTGGCGATAAAAGGCATCCTATTCCCGATCTTACTGGATATATTACTGAGGGACAGATAATACTAGATAAGGATTTAGACTCTCGAGGAATCTATCCTCCTATAAATGTTCTTCCTTCATTAAGTAGGCTTATGAGAAGCGGTATCGGTAAGGGGAAGACACGTGAGGATCATAGGGAGGTCTCAGACCAGTTATATGACGCTTATTCAAGGGGGTTGAGGGCTAGAGACTTAGCCAGAATTGTAGGTGAAATGGGGTTAAGCGATAGAGAACGTCTCTACCTTAGATTTGCAGATGTATTTGAAAATAGATTCCTAAGGCAGGGTGAATATGAGAATAGAAGTATTGATGAGACACTAGACCTAGCATGGGAAATATTGACAATATTGCCGCCAGAAGAATTAGTGAGGGTAAAGGAAGAGACCATAGATAAATACTATTATCCGGCGTTGTCAAGGGTTGAGGTGAAGGGATGAGTTTTGTAGGTAGAGTTTCAGCGACTAAGGGCACTCTTCAGAGAGTCAAACAACAATATTCTTTCATAAAGAAAGGGAAAGAAATTCTTGAGATGAAACGTGATAGACTAGCTGGTGACATAAATAAATTATTACCGGAACTTAGGCGTAGGCCAGAACTGGAAAAAGAATTCACCAAGTTATATAAAGAGCTCATGAAAGCTATTGCAAGTAGAGGAATAACTGAATTCGAGAGTGCAGGTAAAGCGGTTAATCCTATGGAGACCAAATACCTAGAGAAAAGTATTATGGGGGTCATCCAGCCAGAGATATCGATAGCTAGAGAGCCGAATATCGACATGATACTGAGTCCGGTAATTATCGACATAGCGAAAAAATTTTATAAAATATTTAATGCCCTCCTTGAATTGTCAATCATTGAAGCTAAGGTAGAGAGGATAGCTATCGAGCTTATGGATACCAATAGAAAAGTCAATGCATTAGAGAAGATCGTAATACCCGCATACGAAGAATTAATTAGGTATATAGAGGATAGGCTGATGGAGGAAGACTTGGAAGAATTTGTAAGAACAAAATATATAATCTCTAGGCAGGCTGAGGGTAAATGAGGTCTCCATCAATAATATATTTTATAACTAGATTACATGGGTTATATACTCATCTACTTACAGATGATAAATTATCGGCGATGGCTCGGGCACCTAATATAAGCTCCCTCGTAGAGATACTTCTCCCTACAGATTATGGTCCCTCCGTCGGCGCTATACCTACAGCCGAGTTATCTAGCCACTCTCTAGAATCGATATACGCAAAGACATATTCAGACAGAATATTTTTTCCCATAAAGATTGCTAGCGGCAAAATAAAATCATTTATGTTAATGTTCAGTAGACGAATCGAAGTTGAAAATATCAAGAGAATTTTAAGAGCAAAATTTGGGGGTAGAGAAATCGATGAGAGGGAATTGATCCCTATCCCTAGAGAGTACGAAATAATAAATTTCTCTGCTATGATTGAAGCTCCAAATGTTGATGCGTTAATGGATTATTTGACGGTATCGATATATACAGAGGCGGCGCAATATCTCTCTGCCTCTAAAGAAGTGAATTCGATTATCCCTCTCGAAGCTTATATTGAAGGAGTATATTATGAGAGACTCATTTATGCTTCTAGAGATCTTCCTGATAAGAGAGAGGTAATTGGCTTCATAAACCTGGAGTCAGATCTAAAGAGCATATATTATATATTAGGCCTAAAACTACTAGAGATAGATCCTAAGATCATAAGCTCTATAGTGGTGAAAACTAGATCTAAAAGTAGAACGGTATTTGAAGAATTTCTCCGCTTGAGACCGGACATAATTCTTGATAGGCTTTCAGCATCTGAATATTCGTGGCTTGTCGATTACGTTAATGAGCCTATCACCGAGGGAGACGTGATATTGCTTAGCCGACGGATGGAGAAAGCGTTATATGATGCTGCACGTAGAATAAAGATGATGAAACCATTGAACTTCGTGTATTCTCTCTCCTATTTGCTACTTGTTGAGGCAGAATACAAGAACCTTGTGGCTATAACGCAGGGTAAAGAATTAGGTTTAGAGGAAGAAGAAATAAGGGGGTTACTAGTCTAAGCACCCAATATCAGTATAGCGATGATCAGTCCGTAAATAGCTACTCCTTCTCCCAGACCAGCCATAATAAGTACCCATACAGCTAATCCGGGCTTCTCTGTCATCGCAGCCAACCCTGCCGATGTAGCTCCCTGAAGCGCTATACCCGCGCCGAATGTTGAGCCGGCCACAGCTATTCCTGCTCCCACATACTTGAGTCCCGCTTCTGGTGTAGCGGCTTCCTGAGCTGCAACTGGAACAATTGCTAAGGCAGCTAAGAATAAATTCACTGCTATAAGAGCAAATACTGTCTTCTTAGGATTTCTAGTTATCTTCCGTGCCAGTGA
This sequence comes from Candidatus Scotarchaeum otlingeri, assembly GCA_002011075.2. Lineage (GTDB taxonomy): Archaea > Thermoproteota > Nitrososphaeria > Geothermarchaeales > JDFR-13 > Scotarchaeum > Scotarchaeum otlingeri. The sequence goes on along the minus strand of MTMA02000006.1, from coordinate 1,427,658 downwards.
AAATAGGATTTCTTCTATGTTCTTCATATTACTACACCTACAATAAACATGTAGAAGTATTCTCTAAATATATAAATTATTCTATATAATCGAGTTATAATAAATATTTGAGGCTTTCTCTGGAACATCTATATCTATGACTATCAATATTTGGATAAGAATATGAAAAATAGAATTATAAATAACTATAGTTCGCTATATCTTTAGGGGTTTATAAGGTCTACCATTATTCATGTAGAACTTTGTTGAGAATTCATAGTATATAAGCCTTATAGATTGTACTCCTGCCGCGAAGCCTTCTAATATGATTACTAGAATATTCATTAGGATATAAGCGAGTAAAGGATTGATTGACGCGGATAGTATGTAGGCTGTTTCTCCCAATGCTACATGGGCTACTGCGAAGGCACCTAGACGTACATAGGATATCGAGTTAGTCAAGTAGGATATGAATCCTTCAAAGAACTCGCCGAAGCCGAGCATTAGACTCATACCCAACTCTTCTTTCTTACCTTCAGCTAAGGTTATTATGGCTGGAGAAAAGAATATTAATCCTAACATTGCTAATGCTATGATTACATAAGGCAGGTTCTGGGGTTGGGCAAATACAGAAAGAGTTAAGCCACCTATAATAAACTGGATTGCCAGATATATACCTGTTACATAGTAAACTAAGCCTATTACACCTTTCCAGCTAAAGATGGCATGCAAATATTCTTTGTGAAGTATAAGGTTTATGATGTTCAGCAAAAGCCCTATTATTATTTGAATAAGCCCAAATACTATAGAGAATACCATGATGTCAACTATATCTTTGATTGGATTTAGCCATAATGAATCCATGATATGTACCAGGAAAGATTCTCCATATAGGAACCCAAATAATATTGAGAATAGGGCGCTGAAGGCAAGTATTCCCCCCAACTTATTAATTCCTCTTGGAGAGATACCTAGAAGTGGTTTATTTAGCCTGCTTAGTAATAGACCCAATACTAATAGTATGGCGCCTTGACCAATGTCCCCAAACATAATGCCATACATTATCGCGAAGAGTATAGTGTATATTGGCGTAGGATTAACCTCGTTATAATTTGGCGTTCCCTCTTTAAAGGTTAAAAGTTCGAATTTATTGAGAATTGGCGGGTGTTTTAAATACGTCGGTGGATTATCATGATGTGATGGATCTCTAAATTGGATAAACACGGTGTCACCGAATTCCTTCTTTAGCTGTTCCTCGAGGATACCTGTCTTATCGGCGGGAATCCAACCGTCAAATATCGTTAGATTCCTTGTTCTTAAGATGGCGGTTTTTACCTTATATACAAATTTTACATACTTGGTAAGAGGCTGGACTCGCTCGAGTAAACTATCAATTTCATTCTTCAAATTCTTGATCTCATCTATTAACTCCTTTTTCTCAGTCTTAAGTTCACTTATAGCTTTAGATGGGTCTCTATCTATCCCTTCCGGTGGCACGAATTCCTCGAAATTCAATATTGTCAATGCCTTTTCTATATCAGCCTTATCCTTTTGAGAAGCCGCGATTACAAGTAAGTTCTCTCTAGGTCTTCCCTCTAACACGGAATATATCACGTTATATGGCCTTAGTAAGTCAAGTAATTTAGGTATATTGACTATAGGTATGAATCCGGCTTTCACAAAAATATGCATATAGTCGCCAGAGATATCTAGGAATATATTATTCTTTTCGAAATGGCTAATGTCGCTAATAAGCTTATCAATTTCATTTATCCTTTTGGTTATCTTGTCTGCATTAGATGCAACTTCATCTGTTATCTTTTCATAGTATTCCGAGATTTTAATAAACTCTTCTCTGTTCAGTTTATCAACCTTAAGCTTCTTCTCTTTACGAGAACCGAATGCTTCTCTAATCTTCTGGGTAAAACTCTTTTCAGTCTTTTCCACCGGTAAATAAGGTGTAAGTGAAGCGAGTGTTCCACGCAATCTATCTATATTTCTTAGAAACCTAGCGTAATCTTCAACTTCTTCAACTTCCCTCCCTATCTCGCTTCTCTCCTTCTCTAGTTCAACGATTCGTAGCGAACCAAGAATATCCGATACCTTATCTTCATCGCGTTGAAGAGCAACTAGATAAAACCTTTTCATCCTAGCTGGCCGTAGCATCATATATCCACCATCACACCACTTAATAACTAATTAAAATTATAGAGGATAATTAAAAAATAAAAATACATAAACTATACTATTAGAGTTTGAATAAACATGTACGGACCTAATGCCGTGAGGAATAAAAATTTAAATTAATTGGTAATTACTTTATAGAGTAATGGTTCATCTTAATTGTGTGGTGTGATGGTATGGCTAACAAATTAGACCTCGGGACTTCCCTATTAATTCTCCCATATGTATTGACGTTTGTTTGGATAATTTATGGGTTAACCCTGGGCTATGAAGTATTATCAAAGGAGATGTTTACCCATATAGGGAAAGACCCGATCCTATTTATCCTCAGCTCATTATCATTTAATATAGGTTTTTTCTTAGTGGTTCTCGGGTTCTCCGAGACTAACGAATTAAAGAAAATTTATCCCTTAGCCATAGTTTTTACAATTATAGCTATAATAAATCTACTTGTATCCCTCATATTAGCATCTATAATATCAGGTGGCTTCGGAGCAGGACTATCTTTGCTTGTAGAATCTCAATTCATTCTAATGTATAACCTTATAATACTTATCGTTTCATTTATACTACCAATTAGATTCGAAAAAGTAATTCATATAGATAGAAATATGAAGAGTGGATTATCGATCTTGACTCTATTCTTGATTTATGCGGTAATTAGAGTCATGATGGGTCCATCTATATTTCTCCTCCTATTCGGCTTGGTGGGCATGCTCTCCATACTATATATCTTCTATATTAGGTAGTGGAAACATCTCGATTAACTTTTTTAGCAGTTACCAACAAAGCTGTATATCCTATCATCCTGAATGAGGGTCTTATACGACCCTTACGCATCAGTATTTCTCTGTAGAAAACCTCGATACAGTTTATATCTATAAAATAATTATCCAGCTGATTTAGAAGTTTCTCCAATTGGTTATAGGTAGGAATCAGAAAAGCAGCTGTTGCGCCGCCTTTGAGAGCACGCCAAATCTTCTCGACAATCAACCAAGGTGAATCAATATCAACAAAGACAGCATCATATTTATTTGCTTTCAATTTAGCCTTCAGTATATCCATATGGTGGAACTTTACATATTTATCCAGACCATATTCTCTTAGGTTTTTTCTTGCTAATTCAAGAAAATCTTCTCTCCTTTCATAGGTATCAATCTTGCCATCCGGCTGTACAGCTATTGCTAAGGCCGTCGTTAAGGCGCCACTTCCTGTACCCACTTCTAATACATAATCGCCATTCTTAACTCCACATCTGAGAATCAATAGACCAATATCCTTGGGATACATTATTTGTGTTTTTCTTTTTATTTTAAGAATGTAATTCTCGATGGTGGGCTTGAGAATCCATAAACTACCTCCCTTTAACCTTATTTCATCACCGTACTCGAAATTTATTAAGGCATCATGATCAATTATTCCATAATGAGTATGGAATTCCCCTCCTTGTTTAAGTGTAATGAGCCAAGTATTACCTTTATTATCGGAAAGAATAAATTTATCACCGTATCTTAGCTTCATAGTTCCCACAATAGGAATAAATAATTGAGAATAATTTAAACCACTTAAAATAGCCTATAAATTCTATTTGAATTATAGTAAAAATGATAAAAATTTACTTAAGAAATAGTTTTTCATAGTCCTTCAATATTTCTGAGGAAGTCTTATAATCGATGAATAGCTTCGAAGCCTCCTTGACATCTTCAAGAGTCGCCTTGACTCTCCTATTCTTCAAAGTGATCTCTTTTATAGGTCCCATCAACATTATTGCATACCTTAGGCTATTTCTGACTGCAAGGTCAAGTAGATACTCAAATGCATCTTCATCCATCTCAAGCTTCTCTTCTTTCATCCTTATCTTAATTATTTCACGCATCTCTTCTTTATTATATGGATCTGTGGGTATTATAAGTAGTCTATCAAGGAGATCCATGGGTATTCCATGGGGTGACTCTAATTCTGTGCCACGAATCTGCGCTATTCCTCTATTTGATGCGAATATGATTATTGGAGCCATTTCGCTTTCTAATGCTCTATTTAAAAAGGCATATGCCTCTATATCAAGCATATGTACTTCATCTATGAATAGTACCCCTGGTATTATCTCCGCTGTTCCATCATCAACCATTTTTCTTACCCATTCGTCCACAGATTTCCTTGTTTCGCTGCTTATTTCTTCTTCGCCTCTTCCAAAGAACAAGCCGAATATACTTCCTCCCCTAGCCTCCCTTAAATCTAAGTCATGAAGAGTCATTACATATACAAATTCTTTCTCCTTGATTATGGGTCCTCTAGGCCTTTCAACAATGGTCTCTCCCTCTATTTCATATGGACTTGGAACCTCTTTAGACCGACCTAGTTTGACTACTTTGGCTGTTTCCCTATCTATCATAATCACATCACCCTCCTTGATTCCCTGTTGGATAAATGATAGTGCAACAGAGGTACCGGCCGTGAATGTACGTTCTTCTTCAGTAGTCACTAGGGTTAACTTAATTTCCTGAGGCACCTGTTGATAAGGATTATAGGGGTGCGGCGACATCTTTATTTCCATCTTCTTTATCTCGCCCTCTATAACTTCCCTCATATCCCTTATCTTAACTCCAATTGCTTTTCTGATTGCTCTCATGAGAACTTCAGTCTTCTTCAATTCTGTAGAGTATATCTCAGATCCACTCATAGATATAAATGGAACATCTCTGCCTAATTCTCTGGCTATCGCAACTGCTATAGCTGTTTTACCGGTGCCGGGAGGACCCGCAAGTAAAATGGCTCTTCCAGCCATCAATCCTTTTCTAATCATTTGTACAACTATATATGCTGCTTCCCGTGCCTTGACTTGACCGACCATTCCCTGTGCATTAAACTGGACTTTTCCATCTACTACCCCGAGTCCCCGGATATGGGTATGTGCACCCACACGTTCGAATCTTATTGTGCTGCTCATACCGCATCACCACTGTCTATTATCCTCAGCCCTCCATTAAAATCATGATGAACAATTTTTTATAAGCCTAAAATTATGATGAGTATTCATATAAATATAATAAATTATTCTATCTACCTTATGGTGTTTTATGAAGTGGGGGTTCATAGAGGAATTTCCTATGTCTATACTTATTGCATGGCATCCAAAAAGATAAAGATGAAGAATGCCTATATTCCATCTACTATAGACGATTTATATAGCCTTATTGAAGAATTAGCGGAGAATCGAGAACTTATCTCTATTAGAGGCGCTGGTACCAGTCCATACCCTATATATGGCAAAAGACGTAATATGGTTATATTGTCGAGACTGGAAGATTTTGATATATCCAGTAACTATGTGATTTTATCATGTGGATCTAAATTAAGCACTATCAAAAAATTTCTTTCCCAAAGAGGACTTTTCTTTCCTATGCTATCGACTCATTTTGATGGAGAAACGATAGGAGGGGCCTTATCTGAGAGGCGGATGATTATAGGATATGGCCCAATAGGAATTAATCATTTCATTGATAGTATTGAAGTGACGTTATATGGCGAGAGGAGTGTTCTACATGGACGTGATATCAATAAATTTATAGGTAGCTTAGGGAGGTACGGCGTATTGGTTAGATGTAAAGTTAGATGTATCGATAATGATATAATACGTAGTATTGTATTAGAGGTAGATAATTATAATGATATCATAAATATGGCGAAAAAGATTTATGCTTTCGGTGCCTCACCGTTATTTATGTTATGCATTGGTTATGTAGACAGAAACTTTCTATATATCACCTATATAGAGAGTTCCTCAAGAGTTAGAAAGCGATTCAATTCTCTATTGAATAAATTTGAGGGGATGTTTAACACAAATATATATGAAGATGAATTTGTACGTGAGGCTCAATCTCATGTAGAAAATTTTTATGTAAATACATTATCAGATGATGGCATAATAAGACATTGCGAAATCGACTTGAAACCTCCCTATATCTTCCATAATGATCCACCAAAAATAGCCGATCAATTTATCATAGACTTTATGTCAAATAGAATCTACATGTCTCTTAAGAAAAATATCAATCTAAAAAAGGTATATAAGCAATTACGGTCGATGAACACTTCAACTAGACTTTTAAGGCTCAATATAGATGGTAAGATACTCGTTGAAGGCGAAATGCTAAATAGCATCTCTTATTATAAGAAGACCTATGATACTCATTTACTATATCCCTAGCTGTTTGGGGAGGGGTTTTAGCGTGAAAACGTATATCGATTGCATTCGATGCGGGATATGTATAGGGAAGTCTCCGCTGGATGTATTGGGCGAAGAATTCAGCATGAGGGGATTGATAGCTATTATGGATAGAATAGCATCCAACAAACGCGTAACAAGAAAAGAAATAAATATTTTATTATCAGCACTAACTTATACTCATTATAAAGATTTGTGTCCTCTCGAGATAGATATGTCTACATCGTTATCATTATTATATAGAGATTTGTTAAAGGAGAAACTGAATCTTCAAGGGGATCCACAGTATTTCAGTTTGCGGCGTTTTACTACCAAAATGAATGGGATGGCTCTAGTTTTACCAAAATATAGATTAAAGATGGCAAATAAGGTTTATAGGCATGTTTCTGAGTGGGTAGAGGAGCTGGAAGAACAGATCTCCCTCATAATAAATATTGATATTAGTAGATTCTACTACTGTGATACTCTTGAACCCTTGTTGATGGAGAACAATATGAATAAGTTAAACGAGGAGCTTAAGGCTAACGATATCGTTAAGGTATGTGCTATAGACGATGCGACCCACTATATACTCCAAAAACACATCGATCTACCCTTCGTATCTCTTAGAGAGATTATTATTGACTCTATTGAAAAGGCAAAATTATTGTTCAAACGGCAAGTGACTGGTAATGCGATCATGCTTCTCCCCCTCTCTCAGATGGATAACAAGGATTGCATCAAATCATATGAAAGGATTATGGATATTATTCCTGACCTTTCCGTGGTAGAGTATCCTTTTGCTCCAGACTTGCCTCCACTTGGCGTCTCTAGAGACTTCAATAAAAAATATTATGAACATATTGTGGATTATTCGATTAAAAAAAGAGTAACATATGTAATTTCGACATCGATATATATGTATGAATTACTTACTCAAGCCTCAACAGGACATCCTATTATACCCGTCTATCTACCTTATCTAATAATGCTTCTCACTAGTTGAAGTATTATAGTCTTAATAGACCGCATCTATATCATATTTAATGAAGGTTGAGTGAAATGTACCCAGATAAGTTTTATAGTGTTGTAGAGGGCATTAGAACCATGAAAATCCGGGGGGCAGGCAGAATCGCTAGAGAAGCGGTAAAAGCCCTTAAATTAGTCAGTGAAAACATAGATCTAGAGGATAGAGACAAATACATATCTATTCTTAGGGATGCAGCGAAAAAGCTTGTTGACACCCGGCCTACAGCAGTATCCCTCCCTAATGGACTTAGATATGTATTAAACAGGGTGTTACAATCATATGAATCTGGTGCTTCGGTAGAAGAAATGAAGAGTGTACTGGTTGAAAGCGCAGATAACTTTATAAAATCTTCTTTACAGGCAATAAAAAAGATAGGTAAATATGGTGCAGGTAGAATAGAGGATGGAGACATTATAATGACACATTGTAATAGCCAATCAGCCCTCTCCGTCATAGTGAATGCATATCGCATGGGCAAAAATATACGTGTTTATGCAACAGAGACACGGCCCCGTTTCCAAGGGAGGATAACTGTCAAAGTGCTGAATAAAGAAGGTATCGATGTAACGATGATAGTGGACTCTGCAATGAGATATTTCATAAATAAAGTTAATAAAGTTGTTGTGGGCGCGGATGCGATAGCCGCAAATGGAGCGGTCGTAAATAAGATAGGGACTTCTCTCTTAGCTCTCGCCGCCAACGAAGCAAGAGTCCCATTTATGGTGGCGGCCGAAACATACAAATTTAGTCCAGACACGCTCTTTGGAAAACTAATAATAATTGAGGAGAGGGATTATAGGGAAGTCGCTCCGGAAAGTTGGGTGAATAAATATAAACATTTAACGATAAGAAATCCCGCCTTTGACGTGACGCCTCCTGAATATATAGATATTTTAATTACAGAAATAGGGGTATTCTCGCCAAGCGTATTTCCTCTAGTAGTAAGAGAAATGTTCGGTTCCTTCTATTCTGAGCTCGAACCTTGGGAGAAGTAGGTATATATTGGTCTTTCGGGTATTGTTTTTAGAAGCATTCCCTCTATAATAATTGGTCTTGTGCTATGTAGCACTCCGACGGCATCTTGTAGCCTAGTCGAACGCTCAGCATAAATATCAAGAATCTTATCACCCTTGGTTACCTTGTGTCCTCTCTTAACATGTAATATGATTCCCGCTCCCCTATCTTTAGGTGCTCCAGCCGCCCGTGCTATAGCAGATACCGCTATATTGGATACGTCTGTAACAAATCCATCTACCGGTGCATAAACCTCATAATGATACTCCCCAACAGGTATCTCATCAGGCTTTACATCAGGGTCTCCTCCTTGCGCCTCGATTATCTCCTTCATCTTACTGTAGGCGTCTCCCTTTCTCAGGATCTCTTTCGCTAAAGCATATCCATAACCTATCGGGGCTTTTCCACCCATCTCTAATAATATTCCCGCTAAGGAAGTCGCCTTCTCAATCAAACTGGCAGGGCCATCCTTGATAAGTGCCTGTAGAGCTTCTCTCGCCTCTAGGGCAGGACCAACTGCATGGCCTACCGGCTGTGCACCGTATGTAACGCCACATTGAACACGTACTCCCAGCCTATCCCCTAACTCTATGAATAGCCTACCTATATTCGTAGCCTCCTCGACTGTCGTCATCTTTGTCCCTACACCCGCAGGGATATCTAGAACAAGATGCTTTATGCCTGTAGCCATTTTCTTAGCCATAATGCTAGCTATCATTTGGGGTATCGGGTCGAGACCTAATGTTCTCTCAGCCCGGATAATAATATCATCAGCAGGTGCCAACTCTAGTTTTCCACCCCAAACTATGGCGCCACCAGTCTTACTTACAATTTCTTTGAATTCATCGACATCAAACTCGACATCAGCTAGGACTTCCATAGTATCTGCAGTTCCAGTGGGGCTCGTAATGGCTTTACTAGAGGTTTTTGGTATTAATAGACCCGCTGCTGCCACTATCGGGACAATCAATAAACTTACTTTATTTCCTGGTACACCCCCTATACTATGTTTGTCATATGTAGGAGCGTCAAACTCGATTATGTTTCCCGTTTCATACATCGCGCGTGTAAGAGCCTCAATCTCATCCATATCCATTTCTACATAATTAACAGCTAGGGTGTAACCCATGATCTCGACCGGCCCTATATGGCCGTCTACTATATCTCTAATTATCTGGTATATCTCATTGGCATCTAACTTTTGTCCACTAATCTTTTTCTTTATATACTGGATTGACTTTGGAATCGGTGCTAATGAAATCTTAACCTTATCTCCATCCTTAATATCTATCTCTGCTGCTAGGTTGTTAGATACAAGCACTAGATTTTTCTCTTCTACTACGTTACTTATATAGATAGTCGCGTAAACTCGCTTGCCCTCCTTAGATTGTAAGATAATCTTATCCTGAGATTTAAGGTCCAGCTTTTCAGCATCATCCCTTCTAATCAACACTATCTTTTCATCTGTCTCTAAATCGAACACTTTAATTTTAACAATTCCTTTTTCTTCTTCCATTTTTACACCTCTCTTCATAGCTCTTTACCAAATTTAATTTACATTTTTTTATAGGATTTATACAGTTATAAATATTCCATTATGTATCTTCTTAATCCAACTTGAACATAAATAAGGATGATATGTATTTAGAAGGCTATGAGCCTTAAATCTATGGGCCTATAAAAATATGAAGGTTGGAGGCTATAATTATAATTAGGAGGATATAGAGAGGTGTTTTTATAATGTTTCCTAGCGCGGAAATCGAGGCTAGACGTCAGGTCATAGCATTTATTCAAGATTTAATTAGAATTGTTGTGGAAATCACGCGTTTTGTCGTGCAGATTACTGAAACAGTAAAGAATGGCGATCAAAGAGAAGCAGTAGAGATATATGAAAAGGCAAAAGAAGTTAATCAAAAGGCTGATGAAATGAAGAAACAATTTGTAAGAGAGTTATTTAGTATGGGACCTGTATTGTCGCATAAAGAAGATTTTTATGCATTAGTTAGTAATATCGGCGAGATAGTTGACTCTATTGATGGTGCCGCATTTAGAATAGCCAACTTTAAGCTTGATAAGAATACAATTAGATATTTAGAAGATATCCATAAGATGGCAATGATATTATTCGATCAGATTAATGCATTAAGAGAATGTATATATATGATGAGTTACAATCCAAATCAAGTAATATCTGCGTCAGAAAAAGTATTGGAGTATGAAACCATGATGGACGATATATATAGAGGATTAATAGTAGAAGTTTTTCACCAGAAATTTAATCCAATAGATCTCTTGAAGGTTCTGGAGATATCCACGAGGCTAGAAAACGCATCGGACACTTCAGAGAAGATTGTAGATAGATTAGTGGGTATTCTCCTAACCTAAAAGGAGATTGTTGTCATGGAGAAGATAACAGGTTTCTTGATGGATACGCGGGTTATTATTCCTGATATAGAGGATGGGCATAGGATATGGTCATTAGGTTATTATGGAAAACCTATGGGGATAAGTAAACCAAAAGCTCCAACATTCAATAAACCTCTCCTTCTTGATCTAATTGAAGCTATATACTTAATGAAGAAAGGAATATTACGGGTAAAGGCGCTCACTACTAACGAAGATTTAGAGGTAGATGATATAATAAAATATGCTAAGAAAAGCTATGAACGGTTCGAAGAGAAATACCTTGTCTATGAAGACTTGAGGAATAGAGGCTATATCGTGATATCAGGATTAAAATTCGGAACTGATTTCGCAGTATACGAAAAAGGCCCCGGATTAGAACATGCACCATATATTGTCGACGTATTAAATATAAAATCGATTATAAACACAGATGAATTGATTAGGGCTGGTAGGCTTGCCACCTCTGTTAGAAAACGTTTTATTATAGCGATTCCGAATATAGTGACAGGAGATGTTAAGTATCTTGTCTTCAAATGGTGGAAGCCGTAACCGAATAGGCTATTCATCCATAATTATAGCAATTTTACTATTATCATCAATAGCTAGTTCTACATATGGCGCTTTTCCAGTTCTTCCCAATAAGAAGGTACAGTACATCTTTATCGTTGATGAAGATGGTGTTGGAAATATAACAATAAGATATATTGATTCAGGCGGCATCATAGGAGAGGGGTGGATCATGATACCTAAAAACCTCTCTCTCGATATTAGAGTCTTAGAAGGAAAGATTGTCTCCAGCCACTTAGGACCCGCCGTCTATAATGGACAGGAATACATCTTTTACAATAACTACAGCTTTATATATAGAATTACAGGAGACTTCATTTTAGAGATTAACTATATATTTAATTTATCTTCCCTTGTCGTAGAGCCCTATGCCTTCTTCTTATCGCCTCAAATTGGTTTTTCTAGTGATGCTAAAGGAGAAGTATATATCTATTTACCCAAAGAATCTGAAGTAGATAGCTACATAGTCTATGAACTTAGCCAGGGCAGTGTCTCCTTCGAATTAAAGGAATCAGAACAGTTCAATATAATATACCTCAATCAAATAAATAATATAGATCGGGTAGCCATAGAATATGAAGTTACCTATCTGGGTGCGTATACTAATCTAACCTTAAATAATTTCTATATCTATACTCCAAACCGGTACATTGGACTGGCCAAAAAGATACTGTATTTATATAACTATTCCTACCCTAAATTCCATGAATTGTTCGGCTTCGAATTATCTAAAAAAATAGAAGTAATTCTCTTTCCACCTAAATATTCTGATTTCATAGCAGGAATCGCCGGATTTGTTCCTTTTGAAAGTGGAACTTTAGGAGCTATAAATCTAAATATGATATATTTTAGAACTCTAAAGGGAAACATTGAAATCACAGCCATACATGAATTGGCTCATCATTTTATATGGGCAATGGGTGTAGACCCTGGAACACTTTGGATCCATGAAGGACTTGCTACTTATCTAAGTATTGAAATAGGGGATTATTTGGGGTATTCGACGGTTGCAGAGGAATATAGAGAAACATATAATATGTTAGTGGCACAGCTAGACTCTTTAGGCTTTATACAGGGGTGGGGTATGGAGCCAATAGATACAGCATACTACTATGCCGCGGCCTATTATATATTTGACGATATAGGGGAAAGGTATGGCGGTCTAGACTTTTATAAGGAATTATTTAGAAGACTCTCGGAATATGAGAGCATTGATACTTACATCTTCGTCTCTGTACTCGATTCATTAGTTCCCGATGATATGTATGATTATTTCAAGAAGACCGGATTTTATATAGAAGCTACGGTTAATATAGAAAGCATAAAAACAGAAGTTGAAGATATTCTTGATTCCCTACCGGACTGGATCTTTCCCTTTAACTTAATAATATACTCATTATACCTGTCATCCCTGCTGGCCACAGGCAGACATCTATATACAGCTGCTGAACACCTGATGCAGACCGCTAAACTGATGGGTGAAAGTATAAATATACTTGCATATAGTGCAATAATAATATATTTTATAAGTATAGTTGTTGTCTCGTTATATGTTTATATAAAAAAGAAGGGATATTGATTCGTACTACTCTATGTTTATTTTCCTCTCACGTTTATCCTTGCTCTTTTTAAGTTTTATGACAAGTATTCCATTGTTCATTTTTGCCTCTATGTCCTCTGTGACTGCGTCTTGTGGAACTGGTATCATGCCTTCATAGGTTCGGTATGGACTCGTTGCCTTTACGTGTAGCTTGTCGTCTCTGACACTTAACTCTACATCTTCCTTGCGGACACCTGCCAACTCTATTACTATTTCATAATGGTTATCTTTATCAATTATGTCATATGCTGGAGACACGGTGTCTTCTATCTTCATCCCAAACGGTGTCTTTGGCTTCACGTTGCCAAAGAACCTTATATCTGGCTTTTCCATACCTGTGCTCCAGCGATATGTAAAGCCAAATACAACAGGTCGTTTAGATTTGCTTAGCTCTTCCCACTCTCTGGAGCTAATGTTAGTGAGCTCTGTTATCATCTTCCTAATTCTACGCATTTCTTCTCTAAATAATCTATCAAACTCCCTGAAAAACTCCTCTGACATCTTCCCTCACCCCATTATAATTTTTCTGATTTACTTATTTTTAAATTTTTCGGTTTATTATTTTATTGATAAATCGTTCTTTTCTATTTTCTATTCTATCGAACATTTCATATATAACATTTTGGAGAAAATATAAATAATCTAGATTTAAAATTTTTTTACCATATATATAAATTGGAATATCTAATCGTTCTGTGCCTAACACTTCAATAACTATTCCTTTATGAGATATCGACAGTATCTTAGAATATTTGTACCCCGCTTCTAATGCTAGATTCCTTATTTCAATAGCCTTATTTAAATCATGAGTTGAGATGTGGAGAATGGTGCTTTGGATAAGAAGCCATAACATTTTGTCACCCTGGTACTCGGATGCTTCTTTAATTAATTCATCAATTGGAGGAGGACTGTGCCACGCTTTATAGAATTCACCAGCAGATTTATCACCTATATTTTCGATTTCCATTAAGACAACTCTGCCATAACAACTACTTAAGGTATAAAAATCATCCAATTCATTTATCGCTTTCAATAATGGTATGATTTCTCTATCTACTCTGCCCTTTCTAATATCTCTAGATAATTTATATAATGCCTTCTTCTTATTCTGCCTCCATCTCTTCTTATCGATATAAATACCTATCATTTTTCCTGAGCACGTTCTTTCTGTATAAATTCAAGAATTCCTCTTTCTGACTTTACATCCCTAATATAAACTATTTTATGTTTAAGCCTACTCAGCAATTTGCCGCGTTCATCAGAACCTAATTTAACCATGTTAATATAAAATATAAGTCCATAATGAAAAATCATTAGAAAGGGATCAACCCGTAGAATAAACTCTTTATCATCCGCTAATCTATAGAACTCTTCTATGTTTCCTACTTCCAAAAATTCTCTCATTTCAAAAATTAATTATACCGGTCCTACAGAAATATATAATGAAATACTTTGAGGTGTTAAAGGATTTTCTTGAGATATCTCAGAACATCCCTAAGATCTTTAGCTATATAATCAACATAGGGTCTTAGTTTATCATCACCTACTCCTATGCTAACCTTTGAGTAATCAAAAAGCCCTTTATCATAATGAGCATCCCCGACCGAAATGATGTTTTCTTTCTTAACGTTCAAAATCTTCATTATATTCTTTATAGCCTCATCTTTCCTTAGGGGCTCCACTCTTAATATGCCTTCCCCTGTGAGATATCCGTTATTATCAACCTCAAATCCATTCGCAATATAAAAATCGAAATTCAGTTTACGTGTCACATCGTCCGCCACAATATCGAGTCCCGCCGTTATGATGCCCTTAGTAATTTTTCTATTGGCCAAAAATGAAGCTAATTCATAGGCGCCTTCCATAAATTCATAGGACAGTAATACTCTTTTTATCTCATTTATATGTAGCTTTTTACCCCACGTTCTAATATCTCTCCGCATAAATTCTCGATAATCTATCTCTCCCCTTAGATATGCCTTTAAATATCTTTCTTCTTTGTCTTGAGTATTGTAATACTGGTGAAGCCGTTCCCAACTACTAGGCCGCTTTATCAATGTACCATCCATGTCAAAGACAATTAGTTTATAACTCATCGCTATTCAAATGATTTTTATCATTAAACTTATTTATTCATTTAACGATTTGAATTAATAAAGAGTGAAATACTTTCTAGGTGTATGAAAATGATAGACGCGGAGGACCATTCTAGGTTGGTAATCGACAGAGCCTTAGAATCGGACGCCGACTTTGTTGAGTTTCGGTATCATAAACGTATACAAGAAAATATTGTCTTGAGAAATGGTATAGTTGAGGGTGTTAATTCAAATATAAGCGAGGGAGTAGGAATACGAATCCTTTTAGACGGTGCATTGGTCTTTACATCGACCAATATATTAACTGAAAAGGGTCTAACTGAGGCTGTTGATAGAGCTATCAAGATGGCTAAGGCCTCAAAAAAGCTATTTATAAATTCGATAAACTTTTCGGAATACGAGTCTTTTGAGGTGGAGTATATTGTAGCAGAGCAGAATAAATGGTATAACAGAGATTTATCAGATAAAATAAGTTTTCTTAAGGGTATTGACAAGAATCTGGTCAACGGAGAATACAAGGTGAAGTTTCCCGCCCGTGTCTTCAGCTTAAACTGGTTACTAGAAGAAAAGATAATCTATAATAGCGAAGGTACATTCATAAAATCTCAGATACCACGTACATGGCTATTCTATCTATTGTCAGGTATAAATAAAGGAGAGCTGGCTCAAAAATTTAATACTGTCGGTGGCGCTGGAGGATTAGAAAATATAGAGAACCTACATTTTGAGGATGAAGTCCTTGATACAGCAAAATCGATTGACTATCTATTAAATAAAGGCATCTCCTCTCCCACTGGAAAGATGGACATAGTAGTGGGAAATGAAGTTGCTGGAATCATTGCCCATGAATCAGTAGGTCATCCTTTTGAAGCAGACATGATATTGGGCAGAGAAGCAGCACAGGCAGGTGAGTCATATATGGAACCTGAAAAAATAGGGGAGCAGATAGGCAGCTCAGAAGTATATGTATCTGACGATCCTACCATACCCGGTTCAGGAGGATATTACCTATATGATGATGAGGGCGTTAAAGCACGCAAGAGAGAATTAATAGTGGAAGGTGTAATAAATGAATTTCTGCATAATAAGGAGACTGCCTCGCATCTTGGGGTGGAAAGCAATGGTGCTGCTAGAGCCCTATCGTATGACAGAGAACCTATAGTTAGGATGGCTAATACATTCTTTGAGCCAGGCGACTATACGTTAGATGAATTGATTGAAGATATCGAACATGGAATATACATTAAAACATTTATGGAGTGGAATATCGATGATACGCGGTTAAACCAGAGATATACCGGATTAGAAGCTTATTTGATTGAAAAAGGCTCTATCAAGAGACCTGTAAAGAACCCGGTAATAGAGATATCGACATATGACTTCTTAGCCAAATTGGATGCCCGAGGTCGTGACTTAAAGTTTTATTGGGGGACCTGTGGAAAAGGCGATCCTACTCAGCCCATGCCCGTATGGCTAGGAGGCCCCCACCTTAGGTTTAGAAATATAAATATTAGAAGGAGGTAATAAAGATGTCTATTAATTTGTCTACAATATTTTTGGAGGACTTGATGAATCGGGCATATAAATATTTATCTGATAATGGAGCGGAGGATATAGCGATAAAGGGATTAAGAACGTATAGAGTTATTCTCAGATTTTATAATAATAGCTTAGCTACAGTCAAGTCATATGACGACTCCGTAATGCATATATATGTTGGAGCAAATAAGAGGAGAACCTTAACAGCTATTAATGTGATTGAAGAAGAAAAAATTACAGAGCAACTAAATAAGGTTCTACGATCTATAGGAGAATTGCCAGAATATAATGATTATACGCCTCTCCCGGATAAAGCTGTTGATTATAAAGAGCCATTGGGTATATTCGATTCTAAGTCTCTTGATATAAATAAAGCTGTTGATAAACTAGAGGCCTCTATAAACTCGGCATTGGACAATAAAGTTAAACGTGTAGCTGGAACACTGGTTTTATCAGGGGTAAAAACTGTATTGAAAACTAGTGGGGGGCGAAATGGAGAGTTTAAGAAGACTATTATCTCCTTTAACATGAGAGGATTCAAGGAAAAAGATATTAGTTATCAGATGAGTGCTATATCAACCAAGCTAGATGCTATCCCCTTTAAAAAGATAGGTGAAGAATTAGGCCTTGCATTAAGTAACTTGAACAATGTAAAGATTATTACTCCGGGTAAATACAATGTAATTATTTCCCCCATCGTTTCAGCTAATCTTCTAGGTTGGCATATGAGATTTGCGTCTGCTTATACTGTAGACACTGGTATATCGCCGTTTACTGGTAAACTCGATGAAAAAGTTGTCTCAGATAAGCTAACGTTGATCGACGACCCTACCATGAAGGGTAATCCCGCGGCAACTCCATTTGATGATGAAGGAACTCCTACTGTTAAGACGGTAGTTGTTGAAAATGGGGTATTGAAAACATATCTTCATAATACTACGACAGCTAAAAAATATAATGTAGAGAGCACTGGACACGCTGGAATAATTGCTCCATCTGCCCATTCACTAATAGTAGGTAAGGGTGACTTTTCTTCATTAGAAGAGCTGGCTAAAGAAGTTAGTAATGGTATATTAATAACTAATGTATGGTATACTCGTTTTCAGAACTATAGGTTAGGTGAATTCTCGACCCTACAGAGAGATATAGGTATCTATATTGAGAATGGCGAGTTTAAAAGTGGATTCAAGGGTGCGCGACTTAGCGATAACATAATAAATATATTCCAGAGAACACGTGGATTAACCAAGAAAAGATATTGGATCAAATGGTGGGATACACCGTTCCCCTCTTATACTCCATACATAGCGATAGAGAATGTAAATATAACGACGGGCTTTTGACCCCGACACTATTTTTCCCTATAAGTACATTTACATGGGATAGATTTACATTTAGGGCATCCAGAACCATATCTTTCTATGGCTACAGTTTCCATATCAATAGCCAATAACTTAGCCACACTTGAAAGCCATGCCAGTACATCAGCGATCTCTTCTTTTGCATTAAGAATGTCATTATTATCTATAGCACGCCCCAATTCCCCGACTTCTCTAAGAAGCCATTTATAAGTCTTTGACAATCCTCTTTTAGAGTCATGATGTCCATATATATGCCAAATATGCTGCTGAAATTCTCTGATATTCAATTACAAATCACCGAAACTATATAAAAATTCTATTAAAGATGTTTTTATATCTAATCTTTATGAAGCATAGAGATGAATTCCGCCTAAAAAATCTTATTGCTAATATGGAGAAAAAGGATATCGACATTCTAATCGTATCATCCCCCCAAAATATCAGGTATATCGCTGGAGAACCAGTTGACTATGCTATGGCATATATAACTAAAGAAGGCTCTACAGGCGTCTTATGCAGTATATTGGAGAAAGAAAGGGCTAGCGATGTAACATGGGTAGATACTGTATATAGTTATAATCCCTATTCAAAAACCGATAGAGATGTAATAAAAGCACGTAGTATTTATCAAGCCCTTCCGATTCTAATGCATAAGTTGACCGGTGAAAAAGCAGTAATAGGTATTCCCTTTAGCGAAGTGACCCATAAAAGTTATACGGTTATTCGACGCAAATTAAGGGGCTACAAAATCGTTAATGCAGATGATGTGATAACTGACTCTCGAATCATAAAATCTAAATGGGAACAAGACATTATGCGTAAGTCTATTGAGATTACTGAATCAGGCGTCTCTTATGCCATAGAACTTATCTCAGAAGGTATAACTGAGAGTGAATTGGCCGTCGAAGCCGAATATTATATGAAGAAAAAAGGCGCCGAAAAAATATATGAATTCTTAATAGTTGCTTCGGGGGAAAGATCCGCACTACCACATGGTAGGGCAACCGATAAAAAGATTAGGAAAGGCGAAGCTATAACTCTCGATTTTGTAGCATCATATAACGGGTATTATGGAGACATCACCCGCACGGTTTTTTTAGGGACCCCTGACAAAGAGCTGATAAAGATCTATAAAATAGTGCTTGAAGCGTTGGAAAACGCTATATCAACTGTTAAGGAGGGCATCCCCGCGTTAGAGGTCGATAAGGTAGCTAGAAAGATTATCAATAAATATCGATATGGGAAATACTTTATTCACTCTACTGGACATGGAATTGGGCTAAATGTCCATGAACCACCCAGATTGTCTAAAACAGATAAGACAGTATTACGAGCAGGAATGGTATTGACTGTTGAACCAGGAATATATATTCCTAACAAAGGAGGCGTTAGAATCGAGGAAGATATACTTGTTACTAAGAGCGGCTGCGAGGTCCTATCAAATTCAAATAGAAGCTTAGTTTTTCTATAATCCTCCTCAGATTGATATTAATGGGTGCTTCTTACTCTCTTGTTAACTTAACTTCATCAGAATGATAGAATTTATCTTCTTCAATTTATATTAATCCGGTTTTGAATTCATTTCGGGCCGTCGATGTTATAGAACTTTCTTTATATCTTCCCAAACGAGTCCTCCAGCGTATTTTAATATATAGTTCTTAGTGGTATTTACTGCCTCTACAACTTTTGTTATAGGGAGCTTTGGTACACCACATCCAACTATCAGAACGCTACTTGTATCCATAGAGATCTTGGTTTCATCACAGTCTCTATGCGGAAATATATGTATAGGTCTTGCATTATCGGCTAAGACTGGCTCACCATTGAGATAGTATTCGTCACCACCTATGGGATGGAAGATTTCATTTGGTACAGAATATCTTAGAATAAGCTCTTTTCCGGCTAGTTTATCTATATCATACAGTCCGATTGCCACCAGGGTCTCTGCACTCGCCATATTTCCACTGTCAACTACATTATTTATAGTAGGTATGCTTTTGCCTCTTAATATCCTTCGTACTAGCGCCTCGCCACTAGGCCTTTGTTTAGTGGGGTCTATTCCTATTCGCCAATAGAAGTCTCTATAGGCTCTTACTATAGGATCTGATAACAATCGACTTATATCTTTATATTTATCTCTTATCTGATCTTCTAACTCTCTCATATCTACCCTTTGTATAGGATCGGTTTCTCTGACATTTACATCCTTGATAACAAGATATACAAGATATGGAGACAATTCTCTAGACATACGTGCATCAATCGACAAAGATATCACTGTAAATCCACCAATTATTATATTAATTAAGAATATTGATTAAAATTAGATGTGTATATGGTGTAAAACATATGTCTGAAAAACCTGTTAAGGACATTAAAATAGATGACCTATCCACAATGAAGAACTTACTAGAAAACTATGATATTATGGGTGGTTTCATGGCTCGAGAATTATATCTAGCCTATGAGATACTTGCAGAGGCTATAGCCGATACCGAAGTAACTTTCTTTATGAGTTTCCCTGCTGATATCGTTGCAACTGGTTTAAGAGGCATAATTAGAGATATGATCAGGCTGGGCTGGATCGACATAATTGTAACAACCTGTGGAACTTGGGATCATGATCTGGCTAGGACCTATGGAAAATACTATATCGGTACATTCTATGAGGACGATCGGAAGCTAGTGGATAGGGATATACATAGACTTGGAAACATATTTGTGCCCAGAAAAGATTATGGCGTTCTGATAGAGGAAAAAATGAGTATTATCCTGAATGAAATATGGGAAAACGGAGTATCTGAAATATCAACTTACGAGCTGTCATGGGAAATAGGGAAGAGGTTGGGAGAGGAGTCGATACTCGGACAAGCATATCTAAGGAAAATACCCGTGATTATCCCGGGTCCATATGATGGCGCCGTAGGTAGTCAAATATGGATTTTTCAACAAACCCATAAAGATTTTTATATTAATCTAAATAGAGACGAGTCTCTACTTAGTGACATCGTGTTTGAGGCTAAGAAAACAGCGGCCTTAATAATCGGCGGAGGGATTTCTAAACATCATGTATTATGGTGGAATCAGTTTAGAGGAGGATTAGATTATGCTGTTCAAATTACTACAGCCATCGAATTTGATGGTAGTTTAAGCGGCGCTAGACTCAGTGAAGCTGTCTCATGGGGTAAGATAAAGAAAGAAGGTAAGGATGTCTCGGTATGGGGCGAAGCCACGATTCTTCTCCCTATTCTCGTTAGAGCTATTTATGAGGCACTGGGTAGTTGAATTGAGTTATGGGAGCTTTTAAATGTAAATAATACTTTAACTTTGCTGGGTCCCTATGACTGTCGATTCGCATATTAAGCTGAAGATGTTAATCCTGAAATATATTCTAATGGATGAAGAGCTATCACAAAAAATTATATGTGAATTAGATCTTGAAGATCAGTTGTTAGAGGACTGGATTATTCATCTTATAGATCTCCTTTTATATTCATTAGATAACAATGATTTACAAGCTATATCCTTATTGAGGTCGCATTTTAATCTCCTATGTAAACATAAGTGTTTGAATATGAATACTTCCATAAAAACTGTTACTTTGGGTTATGAAAGTATGCTTTCATTCGATTATTCTATACCTGGTTTCCTTGCCGACATCCTCCAAGATGACTCCTAGGTCCTTTAGCTCATTCCTAATGTAATCCGCTAATTCATATTCCCTTTTTTCTCTAAGCCTTTTTCTTACCTCGATGAGTAATCTTATAAAGGGTTCTACCTCTTTTTCTACAGTTTTTTTAGACGGCTCAATACCTGTGATCCTGAAAAATAGCTCAAATAGAGATTTGGCGGCTTCTAAGGTTTTCTTATCAGTTTCCTGAGTCAAGTAATTATTTAACCACCGTATAAATTCTTGAATTGACGCTAACGCCCTAGGTGTATTAAAATCATCTTCTAGAGCATTTATAAACGTTGACCTAAACTCTTTAACTTTATCTATCTGAGCAACATCTTCATTATACCTTGAGGCCTCCATTTTTTCTATTAACATGGCATAAGTATTTCTTATTCTTCTTAGATTCTTACTCGCAGCGTCTAACTGTTCCCATTCAAAGTCATTTGGTTTTCTGTAATGAAGCGAGAAATAATATAACCGAAGTGCATCAGGTTCATATTTTTTTAAGACTTCACTTATCCAAATTATATTTCCTAGAGATTTGGACATTTTCTCCATCTTGAGATTAAGCGTACCTACATGAATCCAGTATCTCACAAACTTTTTTCCTGTAAGGGCTTCGGATTGAGCGATTTCATTCTCATGATGGGGGAAAATTAAGTCGGCTCCTCCTCCATGGATATCTATGGTTTCACCCAGATATTTCATAGACATGACACTACATTCTATATGCCAGCCAGGTCTGCCTTTGCCCCATGGTGCTTCCCAATAAGGTTCTCCAGGTTTATGCTCCTTCCATAAGGCGAAATCGGCTTTATCTAATTTTCCCTCACCAGGTTCGGCGCTTATTTCTTTAATATCGATCCGAGACAATTTTCCATATTTTTCGAATTTCCTCACACTATAGTATACGCTTCCATCCCCTTGATATGCATATCCCTTTGTAATCAGTTTATTTATAACCTCTATTATCTCGGTAATATGTTCCGTAGCTTTAGGCATGTAATCTGGGGGAATTATCTTAAGCGCCTCCATATCTTGGATGAAACTTTCAATGTATGGCTTAGTATACTCGTCTATACTTAGACCTTTTTCTCTAGCTCTCTCAATTATCTTATCGTCAACATCGGTAATATTGAGTACATATCTAACTGTATAGCCCTTCTCTTTTAGATATCTAATTAAGAAGTCGAAGACTGTAAAGGTCTTGAAGTGGCCAATATGAGATTTATCGTATACAGTGGGTCCGCAAACATATATATTAATTTCCTTATTTCTTAGTGGTTTGAACTCTTCTTTTCTTCTAGTTAACGTATTATATATTTTCACGATTTTTCTCCCTTAATTTATTGTTTGCCGTGTCTGACATTTATATTTAGAGATGTCCACATATGGATTCAAGCCATACGAATATCCAGTATTGACAAAAGAACTCGTGACAGATATACTTAGGTTAAAAGATGGCAAAATAAAGATAAGCCTTTCGCTAGGCAAGGACTATATATATGTTGAAAAGCATAAAAAGACTATAGCACTTGGTTCACTAGAGCTAAACCTTTATGATATCAGTAAAAAAATGGAATATGGATATATCTATGCTCTTATTAAGGATGGCCTTTTAAGAATAAGCTTCTTCAAGGATAATAAGTTTTATAAGTTACTTTCAATCGACCCTTATTCAGCGCCGACATTAGAAATAAGCGGTATACGGATGCATAGAACGAAGGATATATTGCCATGGGATGATGCCGCCTTAAAGGTCGCTATTCTAGGTAAGATAGAGGGAGAAAGGGGTCTAGATATATGTACTGGTTTGGGATATACAGCCATTCATGCCTTATTATCTGGAGCAAAAAGTATTATATCGATTGAAAAAGATCCCAATGTTCTTGAAATTGCTAAATACAATCCATGGTCCAGGGAATTATCATATCCCCAGATACATCTTATACTAGCTGATGCATCCGTATACATATCTGAATTGGGAGATTCGTCTTTTGATTTTATTATTCATGATCCACCAAGGTTATCATTGGCAGGAGAACTATATAGCTCAAAATTTTATAGTGAGCTGTATAGGGTTCTGGAGAAGGGGGGTAGGTTAGCGCATTACACTGGTCGACCCAGATATAAAGTTAGAAGAATGGATCTAATGAAGACGGTGGCCTCTAGACTAGCAAGAACAGGGTTTAGAACCAAGATACTGAGAAATTCATATATAGTTGTCGCCTTTAAATAAGTAACTTATAAATTTAAATTATAAGCTACTTATACCAATTATTATAGGTGGTCTTTTTGAGTACTAGAAGAGACTTTTTGAGAGTAGCATTTGTAGGAGCAGCTGGCCTAGCAGTGGGCGCCGGAGCCGGATATTATATCAGAGAAGGTGAGGTGTTAAGCCTTCGCAAAAGGGTTGATGAACTCCTTTCAAAGATAGGTATTGAGCTCGAAGATAATCTTAATATTTATAACTGGACATGGTATGCTAATCTAAACCTGATAGAGGATTTCGAGAAGCAACATGGACTCAAATTAGTATACGAGTTTTTTGAGGATCTCGATACCGCATTATCTGTGATTAGGGCGGGTCAACCTGTATATGACGTAGCGGTTATCTCCGACAATGAGGCTCAAGAGTTATACCAAGAAGGGTATCTACAGGAGATAGATCTCGACAAGATACCGAATTTTGAGCATGTACCTGAAGGATTCAAGGGACTTGAGTATGACCCCGATAATACATTTAGCGTAATCTATAGCTATGGAACGACAGGTTTAGGATATAACAGCGAGGTTGTAGATAAGCCTATCACGAAATGGGAGGATATATTTGATGTAGATAACCCCGATAGTCATATAAGAAGATATGCTGGGAAAGTGACGATGATGCCCGATTCGGGCGAGACTCTCGGGGCTGCCCTGATCTACCTTGGTTATGATCCTGATAGTGTAAATGAATCTGAGTTACAGGAGGCTGCAGACGTATTATTAGCTCAGAAGCAGTACTTATATGGATATAAATCTACCGAGGACTATATGGATGTATTACCGGTTGGAACTCCATATGCAATTTCACATGCATGGAATGGAGATATAGCGGGAGCAGTTTATGCGGCTGATGAATATGAGGTATTGATTGAGAGATATTATGAGCATCTGCGATATGTGGTTCCCGAAGAGGGAGCTATAGCTTGGTATGACAACTTTGTTATCCCGGCTAACGCCGTTAATATTAATGCCGCCCACGCATTTATCAATTGGTTCCTCGATCCAGTTATATCTGCTATTCACTGTATAACCATTAAATATCCTTATCCTGCAGGTCTAAAATACACCCCAACAGAGTTAAAGGAGGACCCAATGATATTTACACCTCCAGAGGTATGGGATAGATTGTTCATAGGTAGACCCATGACGCCCGAGGAGAGGGCCCTTAGAGAACAGTATTGGACGATGGTTATGACTGGCTAGTTAGTTATCTTATCCTTAGACCCCTTTTTCTATCCATTGGGGATCTTTTGATGTCAAGGTTAGAGGAAGAGAGAAAGCCATTTCATATTAAGATATTAGATAGAATAAGGGCTAGTAAGCTGTTAAAGATAATAGTTTTGTTAGCGCCAGCTTCTATCTTTTTGGCTATATTCTTTTTTTCACCCTTCATTATCGCACTAATGTATAGCTTCAATATGTTTAAGCAGGTTGTTTATACCTATGTATTTGTTCCGAGAATAAGCTTGGAATATTACATCAGGCTACTAGACTTCCCTGGGATATTTGTGACTATGCAGAGGTCCTTCTATTACGCTATAGTCACCGTCATTTTAACTCTTTTATTATCCTATCCAGCTGCATATTATATAGGGTTTAAATTGGACCCCAAGTATAAAAGCACTGCAGTACTACTATTTATAATACCATTTTGGGTTAATTTTCTCCTTAGAACCTATTCTATGAAATTCGTCCTCCATGATGAGGGGCTCGTCAACACTTTATTAATGACTCTAGGACTAATCAAGGAACCTATACGATTCTTAGGAACCGATTTGGCTGTGATTATCGTCATGGCATACGATTATATGTTCCTAATGTTTCTCCCATTATACGGAGTTCTGGAGAAGCTGGATAAAGAGTTGTTGGAAGCGGCGGCGACTCTAGGAGCCAGTCCATATAAAACCTTCTTAAAGGTTACGCTACCACTGTCTTCACCAGGAATTATAGCAGGCTCTCTACTAGTCTTTATCCCAGCAGTAGGAGAGTTCATAATACCGATGTTGGTCGGCGGAGTTAATACGACTACCCTTGGAACATTGATCTATAGCTTTTTTATAACGGTTAGGGGGGAAGCCGGCTGGGGCATCGGCTCAGCTGCAGGACTAATATACATTATATTCATCATGGTTCTGAGCTATCTCTACATTAAACTAGTAGGGGCGGAGGTGCAGTTCGGTTGAGTAAATCAGATGTTATCCTGAAAATATATACTATACTGTTGCTAGGGATTATCTACGTCCCTATAGGCGTATTAATAGTGTTTTCCTTTAATAATTCTAGGAATAGAGCGGTATTTACAGGTTTTACATTGGAGAATTATTATCGGCTCCTTGCAGATGAGCGGGTTTGGAGTTCTTTCTATAATTCTATATGGGTCGCCATAGTGGTAACTATCGCTTCTGTTTTCTTCGCTATATTACTATCATACGCTGTCACTAGATATGACTTCAAGGGTAAGGATATATTAGATATGCTTCTCCTTATACCGATAATCATTCCTGAGATCGTGGAAGCACTTACCTTATTGTTATTCTTCATAATAATTGGTATACCTCTAAGCCCGTGGACAATAATAATAGGTCATATAGCCTTCGATATCTCGTTTGCTTATCTTGTTATTAAGGCTAGAATGGCAGGTTACGATCCCCAATATGAAGAGGCTGCTAGAACTCTGGGAGCTGATGAATTGAAGACCTTCTTTAGAGTTACCTTACCGATTCTCTTGCCCGGTATTATAGCGGCGTCATTAATAGCCTTCGTTGAAAGCTATGACGATTTCATTAAGAGCTATTTCACTAGGCCCGGTGGATTCTCAACTCTCCCAGTACATATATGGAGTATGGCCTCAAGAAGGGGTGTTACTGTAGACCTAAATGCTTTGGCTACCATTGTAGTCATTATAGCTATATTTTTCGCGTATATTAGAATCAAGATGGAGAGGTGGATGTAGATGATTAAATATTCTGTTGAACTGGAAAATATTACCAAGAGGTTCGGGCAGGTGGTTGCTGTCAATAATGTTTCTCTGAGGATAAAAGAGAACGAGTTCTTTTCGCTGCTAGGGCCGAGTGGATGTGGTAAAACAACAACTCTAAGGATTATAGCTGGACTTGAGAAGCCTGATACTGGTGTAGTTAAGCTTCACGGCCAAGATGTAACTTATATACCTACTCATAAAAGGAACATCGGCATGGTTTTCCAGCACTTAGCCCTCTTTCCACATATGGATGTATATGAGAATATAGCCTTCGGCCTTCGAATGAGGGGCTTCTCTGACAATGATATCTCGAGACGCGTCAAGAGGATGCTTGAAGTTGTACGGTTACCGGGTTTCGAGAGGAGGAAAATTAATCAGTTGAGTGGTGGCCAGCAACAGAGGGTGGCTTTGGCGAGGGCGCTAGTAATGGAGCCGGAAGTATTATTACTGGATGAGCCTCTCGGTGCTTTAGACCTGAAGATAAGACAGGAGATGATGGTTGAACTGAAGCGTATCCAGAGAGAGGTTGGGACGACCTTTGTGTATGTAACACATGATCAGAATGAGGCTATGGTTATGTCCGATAGAATAGCTGTTATGAATGAAGGGGTTATTCAACAGGTGGATTCGCCTGATACGATCTATATGAGGCCCAAGAATATATTTGTAGCTTCATTTATAGGTGAACAGATAAACTTCATTGAGGGAGTATATAAAGGTAACCAAGAATTTGAGGCTAAGGGTGGGATGGTGCTCCGGGTATCCGATAATCCTGATGCAATTAATAAAAAGTCGGTGATAGCTATAAGGCCAGAGAGAATTATGATAGGAGATAAGGCTCCTCCTAGAGGGATGAATAGTGTTGAGGGTAGGGTTGAGATGATGGTCTTCAAAGGGTCTTCTATAGAGTACAGGATAAGTGCCAACATATCAGACGAAATCATAGTGTTCGTTCCAAATATAAGCCCCACAATGAAGATGTATAAAATAGGAGAGAAGGTCTATTTAACATGGGACCCTGAAGCCGGAATAGTACTTCCATTCGAGTCTAAACCAGCTGAGCCAAGGAAGATAGGCTAGCCACCGCCAACCCCATAGAAAAATGGTGTTTCATTAAGCCTAAATAAATTGTGGATAAAATATATTTATCTAGGCGGCCGTAGTGTAGCCTGGTCGAGCACTCCCATAGAGAAGGGGGCTTAGGCTGGCCTTCCAAGCCAGAGGTCCCGGGTTCGAATCCCGGCGGCCGCACCATGAATTATAAAAATCTTTTTTATGACTATACAATAACCATCGGTATAAGTGTCTGCACATAAAGAGAAGATACATTATCAAGAGGGACACACTTATGTCTATATTAAACGTAATAAAAATAGCGTAAATTGGAGGTCTTATTATTATAAAGATCCTTCTAATAAGGTAAGTAGTCTACATATGGCGGTGGAGGTCATGAGAGCGTAGTCGCTGACTCTTACTATTAAATCCACCTTGCTACTAATGTCTTCCCTAATTTTGCCTTTGGGGAATGCTCCAATCAATATTATTGACTCATTATTGATTATGTCCCTCCCTATCTCTTGAGAGTATTTCTCGCCGTCTTCGGATAAAAGTATAGATAATCTGTGTTTCTCTATAAAGGTTTCTATATCTATATCGACAATCTCTATAAGAGGGTCGCCTATAGGCGGGACTTTGCCTTTTTTTAAGACTTGAACCATTAACCCCTCAAATTGGTAATAGTCTCGCGGAAGTCTTACCTTCGGATCAAAAGATATTATTATATCCTCTATTGTATGGACAAAGACATTAAGATAACCCATTCTATTTAAGGGTGAGTCAAGGATAGCTAGTAAGCTTCTATGTGTGATGTCGGGTCTACCTCTTTTATCAACGTTCCCTAACTTATCCATTGCAAATCTATGTTTAGCCTTATAAAGCAGAATTTCCCCGGGTTTTTTGCCTCTTCTTAACGCATCATTTTTTATCGCTGGATGCCCCCTTATGCTTTGAGGAGGGATCTCTATACCCGCTTCGACCAGGACTATTGATATCATATCTATAAATAACTTTAACATGGTATCCTTTAAATGGAGGCTTGGAAATGTACAGAAAACGTAGGACTAGAAAGCGCGCTGTTAGAGAGATACATTATTTCATATCTTTGGCTTTAAAGCCCGATACACCATTGGTCTATGCAGATAGATATGTAGAATTAGCTAGGAAACTTGGTATGCGTGCTAGGGTTTCTATACCGCGGGGACTGAAGCTTTTCATATGTAGAAGGTGTAAACGGGTGCTGAAGCCTGGTTTAACAGGGATTTACAGGGTTAGAAGCCGTCCCAAGAAGAGTGTATCTGTTAAATGCCTTAGATGCGGTTATACTCATAGATATGTTTATAGCTATGAACCTGAAAAAATTGGGGAATCATAAATGATAGAATAATTAAATAAAAAGTAAAATCAAATATAATGATTAAATATATATATTATTGTAAAATCGTCAGGGTAACTGGGTGGTTACTATAATTAATATTCAGGATATTATTTCATTGACGTCCCTGGGAATCGCAACATTAATTTTAGTAGTACTAAGCGTTAGAATAAAGAATTTAAGTATCCAGTTGTCTGCTGAACCCAAACCTATACCTACATTTAGAGAGCCTCCAACAGATATATCCAGCGCTATCATTGAACTTATGGATCTAAGGCTAAAAAGAGAAGCTTTATCCCATATGATTGCACGAGCCTACGAATTAACTTCCAAAGGTGAATTGAGTGAAGATATCAAGGATATGATTGTTTCGAAAGCGAGTGATGAGCTTAGAAAAGTAGAGGAAAGAATAGGTATACTTGAGAAATATGAGGAATTAGATAGGCTGATGAGAGAGAAGGAGGATATTGAGAGAAGTTTCCGGGAAAAATTGGAGGATATCTCTAGTAAAATAGAGAAATTACGTGAAGCATTGGCGCTTACCGTTGTAGAACCCGTAGAGAAGAAGAAAGTTAAGGTTGAGAAACCGGAGAAGCCGAAGGTTAAACGTGAAAGAAAGCCTAGGAAGCCTAGAGAGCTAGATGAATTGATGCAGGAGCTGGAAAAGATCCTTCGGGAGGAAGAAGAGTAATATGCATTATCCACCCGTATTAGACATTATTAGCATTGTTCAAAGTCTAGGATATATCGGTGCATTCATAATTAGCCTACTAGGCACATTAACCGTAATATTTCCTGTTCCCTACCTAATAACGATCTACATTATGGGTGCTTCTAAAGCGTATAATCCGGTGTTGATAGGAATCCTAGGTGGATTGGGAGCTACATTTGGAGAATACTTCTTATATGTCTTGGGAAGGGGAGGTAGACATTTAGTAGACCCAAATAAACTCAAGAACTTGGATATTATGCGGCGTTATCTCGACAAGTATGGTTGGCTAGCTATATTTATATTTGCAGTCACTCCGCTACCGGATGACATACTCTACCCCATACTAGGATTGATGAAATACAATGCTTTCTATACATTTATCGCGTGTTTCGCTGGAAAAGCTATTTTAACAGGTGGAATCGCATATGCAGGTAGTTTATCAATAGATATCCTCGACTATATAACGGGTGGTGAATCTATAATTATGGGGTTAGCCATAATAATAATTACTATATTATCTATAGTAATAGTATTAAAGGTTGACTGGAGTAAATATATTAGAATAGAAGAATGAAATTGGTGATAAAATATGATTATAATTGCCACTGGAGTTACAGGGTCTAGGAGAGCAGATTACGTAAAGGAAGTCGTAGAAATAGCGAAAAAAGAAGGTAAGAATATCGATTATATCGATATAGGTCCGGAAATGTTTAGGAAAGCCGATCAACTTAGGGTCGACATTCCCGTAAACAAGATTCTTGATCTGGATCCCTTGGCATTAGGTTTTTTGAGAGCCACCACATTCGAGGAAGTCTTAGGAAATATCGATCAGTATAAGGATGGTGATAAAGACCTTATCATAAGTCTTCATGCCAGTTTCAGATGGAGAAAAGTGTTACTTCCAGCCTTCGACTTCTATTACTTTAGAGAGATAAAGCCGGATTTTTATGTTACAATAATCAACTCTGTGCATAATATACTGGAAAATATCCAGACAAAAGAGGATTTGATGCACTGGCGTGAAAGATTAACGCTCAAAGAAATACTTATATGGCAAGATGAGGAAATCTTTACCACTAAAACCATAGCCGATTTTCAAGGAGTCCCTCATTATATCGTTTCCGGAAGCGATATACCGGAGACATTATATAAAATAATATATGATGTCGAGAAGGCTAAAAAAGAAGGCAGAGAAGTGGCGAAAAAAGCCTATCTGAGCTACCCAATGACAATGATAAGGAAGAGCAGAGAAGTTACCGATGACAAAAATAAACTATTAAAGCAGCTAAGGAATAAGGGCATCATAATATTTGATCCCGCGACTGTGGAAGATATGATTTTAGTGGATCTTTTGGAGGAGAGCGGATCCGAACTTGAGGTTCCAGAGCTATCCATAACTATTCCACGTAATGAGGTAGAAGAAGCTAAGCAGTATATTATTGAACAAACTGTTGTTAGGGATTATAGGCTTATAGACCAGAGTGATATGGTGATAGTTTTCTATCCAGTCAAGGAACTTTCAGCTGGAGTTTTGAGTGAAATGATATATGCCTTTACTCATCAAAAAGATGTATATGCATATTTCCCACATCGTATGAGCCCTTTTTTTCAATATTACTCGACAAAGGTTTTTGAAGACAAATCAAAGTTAGTTAGATATTTAAGTAGAATATAAGTCTGAGGTGTATCAGACATTCCGCCTAACAGCTTAATTCTTAAGGGTAGGAGTAAATTATGGCAAGTTTTTCCTTCACTTATTGATACCGCTATGGGAAGATTAAAAGCGGATATAGTCATAAAAAACTGTTCATTAATAGATGTTAATACAGGAGAAATAAGGGAGAAAACTGATATTGCAATTAAGGGAGATAGGATAGCATATGTAGGAGATGCTAGTCATACGATCGGAGATGGAACAAGAGTGATTGATGTTGATGGTGCATATGCTGCACCAGGCTTTATGGATGCCCATATACATGTTGAGAGTAGCCATCTTACCCCCTATAGCTTTGGCTGGACAGTCATTAAATTCGGAACTACAACTGTCTTTATCGATCCTCACGAGATAGCTAATGTACTGGGAGATAAGGGCATCAAGTTAATGATCAGAGATAGCTATAGGACTCCAATAAAAATATTGATAACATATCCGTCTTGTGTTCCCGCAGCTAGAGATATCGATACATCAGGCGCAATTTTAGGCGTAAAGGATATAGCTCATGGATTAAAATATAGGGAAGTCATAGCCCTCGGTGAAATGATGAATTTTCCAGGCGTCATATCAGGAGATATTGATGTAATCGAGCGGATCAAAAATACCTTAAAAATGGGATATATCGCTGAGGGACATATAGTAGGCGTAGACGAGAAAAAGCTAACCAGCTATTTTGTATCAGGTATTACGTCTGACCATGAAAGTGTCACAGGTAAGGAAGCACTAAGTAAACTTAGGCTGGGCATTCATCTATATGTAAGAGAGTCATCATTCTCTAAGAACCTCAAAACCATCATAAGGTATCTCTTGAGTAAAAGGGTTGACACTCGACATATAATATTGGTATCTGATGATGTCTCAGCGGAAGACTTGTTACATAGAGGGCATGTCGATCATTTAATCAGATTAGCAATAGATTCAGGCATGGATCCCGTTGCTGCTATACAAGCTGTAACTCTAAATGTAGCTGAACATTATAAATTGTCTATAGAATTAGGCTCCATAGCTCCACCCAGGTTTGGAGATATCGTGATATTTGAGGATCTAGAGAAGATAAATGTAAAACATGTTCTTTGTGATGGGAGGATAATAGTCTATAATGGTAGCATAATTGATGTGCCCCGCCGGAGACCCAGATATCCGAGTTGGGCTCTTAAAACTGTAAAAATTCCTAGTGAGCTATCGTCAGATGGACTCAAGTTTACAGTAGATGGTGCTTCAAAAGTTATTTTACATGTTATGAAACCGGAGGGTTTATTTACCAGAGATATTAGTGTAGAACTGGAGGTTATCAAGGGTGAGGTGCATGCCGACCCTGATAAAGATATTGCCAAAATTTCTGTTATAGAGAGGCATGGAAAGGGTGGAGGATGGTCAAACGGCTTTATTATGGGACTGGGTTTAGAATTCGGTGCATTAGCCTCGACGGTTGCACATGATAGTCATAATCTAATTGTAGCAGGCGTTTCTATAGATGATATGTGGTTGGCCATCAAAGAGATTACTAGAATTCAAGGTGGCTTTACGGTTGTAGGTAATGGAAGGGTATTAGCCTCACTTAAGCTGAATATTGCCGGGTTAATGTCTCCGCTTCCATGTGAGAAGGTCGCTAAGAAACTCGGTATACTTATGGATGCATATAGAAAGATAGGTAGACATGAAATAAATCCATTTCTAAAATTACTATTCGTTTCACTACCGGTTATACCTGAATTGAAACTAACCAATAAAGGATATGTAGATGTATTGAAGGGAGAATTGATAGACCCGATTATTTCAAAAGAATAAATAAGGAACAGATTTTCTACCCTCTAAATATAATATTAAATAGACAATGGAGTCCTCCGGCAGCTTTTCTGATTTCTTCAGCCTCCAATGATATAACATCAATACCGAATTCCCTCATACTATTTATAGCTTCTTTATTCCATGAATACGATATCACTAGATTCTTCCTTATGACAACATTATTGGCCCCGAATTTCATTGACTCCTCGTCTTTAACGCCAATTATTGTGTAACCATCATTAACCAAGTAGTCATAAAGGGTAATCACATCAATTTCTCCATCGCTATGTATCACTAGACTCGGATAATATTTAATAGAGGGTATATGAGCTATAACCAGATCCTCATCTAAAACCATCATTCCTCCATCGAGATGCACCCTAAACTTGGGTAAAGGAACTAATATTGAGGCAAGACCGATTCTATTAATATATCCTGCGAGGGAGTATGCATATTCATAGCTCGTTCTAGGCCCGTATCCTATGAGTATCGTCTTATTATCAAGATATAGAAGGTCGCCTCCCTCGAAATATCCCCCATAATTATACTCGATAGAGTAATCCCAACCCAACTTTTTAAAGACATATTGCAGTATAATAGGCTCCATACGCCGAATCTCGAAACGCATCGAGCCATATACAACTTTATCCTCTATAATGGCCATCACATCTCTCATAAATAGAAGATTCGGCGGAATAAACCTAGGAGTCCATCCTATTTTTCTGAATAGGTCATTTAGGAGGACTACTTCTACCCCTAGATTACGAAGGCTCTCTATATACTCATCGTATTCTGCAACCAACTTATCCCTATCGACAGGCTCTTTAAACAAATAATCCCTATAGTTATTGGAGTCTACAGATAAGAGCTCGTCACCAGGTCTGTACATCAAGATCTTCTTTAACGGCAGGTACTCGGGGCCATTTCTGAACAACATATTCACCATTAAAATATTAATAATACAGTGAATAATATAGAAAATTGAATGCTCCGGTAGTATAGCCAGGTCAAGTATACGGGCCTTTCGAGCCCGTGACCCGGGTTCAAATCCCGGCCGGAGCACCATTAAAACACTCCATAAATAAGCATAATAAGCATATATTGTTTCCTAATCAGACTTATATAAAAACAATATAAGTCTGATGTACCTAAATTGAATGACTTCTCTAATGATAATCTGATGTAATTCGTGTCAATTATTTTTATCTATAAAACTTGTGAGTGGTATGCATTTATTGGTGCCACGTGTCTTGGCCAGGTGATATCTTATTACCCTTATCAGTATCTTCCTATCTTCCCCCTCCAATCCTAAGCCATTGACATAAGCTCTAATTCCTTCCTGCGGATCTATAGGAGCATTTTTAGTGATATAGCTACGTAGATCCTTCAATATCACTTTGATAATCCTCGTCTTCCTCATATCTAGGTCTTTACGCTTTCTATATATCTCTATGAGTTCTTCGGCTAATCTTTCTTTTTTCATCAGAATAGTTTAACCTTTTAATAGCTTTATATAGACCTATGAATATTTCCCGGGTCTCTGGATAGTGTTAACATTATGTATTTATTGGGAGGGTATGCATAAACTTGGTGAGATTTCTATATATACAGATATAAGCAGATAGCGATTAGTAATTAATAAATAGGTGGGGTTGATGGAATATGTCCATAATGGCGGAGATACCTGTATTGACTGTAGATACATAGAGCTTCATGATATCTATAGGTATATGGGATATTGTGAAGTTAAGTATGAGCTTATGATGGTATATAGAACAACCTGCAACCACTTCTCACCAATTGATAGAGGGGAGCTTTGGGAGACCCTTGAGACAGGAGGCTGGTTATATTGCATAGATTGTGGGGAAGTCATTTTTTTCACAGATGAATTAAAGCTACATCTTGACCATAGGGTTAGAAATAAGCTCTTTAGTGACATTATTGCTACTGAAGAGTCTCCGGCCGCCGATTAGAAGGGTGATATAGATGTCGGTGAAGGAAGCTAATATCCTTTTAGGTGGGCCCCAGGGAGCAGGGTTAGAGACAACTGCACAGATACTAACCTCGTCACTTGCATATTTGGGGTATGGAGTTTTAGCTGATAGGGAGTATTACTCGAATATAAAGGGTAGGCATAGCTATATTCATGCGAGGATATCTGCTGAAATGATCCCTTTATCCCTTAGCTATCCGGTGGAGATAGTTGGAGCGATGGATTCTGAGACCATATTTACTCATTTTGAGGATCTTGGTGATGGTGGATACTTGATATATGATTCATCTACGGATAATAGGACTCTGTCATCAATAGCAAGCATGGAGCCTATCTTAAAGAATAGAATAACGGAGAGACTAAAGAGGCTCGGTGTGGAGGCTAAGGTATCATCATTAGTCGATTACCTCGCGTCTAACGGTAGGGCTGAAATAGTTGCCCTCGACTTCCCAAGTATCCTAGACACCTTTAAAAAGAGGTTTGAGCCTGAACCCATACAAGCATCGAGATACGTAAGCTCCATACTTGTTGGTGCGGTATGCGGCCTATTAGATATAGATGAGGAGGCTGTGAAATATGGCGTCTCAAGGAGGTTTATGAAGAAGGAGAAGCTTATTGAACATAATGTATTTTTAGTTAATTATGTTGCCGATTATATCAGGGAGAATTATGGATCTCCATATAAACTTGATAATTCCCGGTTATCGCTGAATGAGATGCTGACTGTTATGGGTAATGATGTAGTTGCTATGGCTAAGATCGTGGGGGGATTGAGGTATCAGAGCTATTATCCTATTACACCAGCTTCAGACGAGAGCTTCTTTATAGAGGCTTTCGAGAGACTTGAAGTGGATGGAGACTCTATCGGTGGGATAGTCGTCTTCCAGACCGAGGACGAGATAGCCGCTATCACATCCGCAATCGGAGCCTCCTTAACAGGTGCTCGTGTAGCAACAGCCACCAGCGGGCCAGGCTTCAGCCTTATGGTTGAGGGCCTGGGCTGGGCAGGTCACAGCGAGGTCCCCTTAGTAATAACATATTATCAAAGAGGTGGGCCTAGCACCGGATTACCGACTAGAGGCGGCCAAAGCGATCTCCTATTTACATTATTCGCTTCTCATGGAGAATTTCCCCGTATAGTACTGGCTTCTGGAGATCATATCGAGGCGTTTTACGATGCCATAGAGGCTATGAATTATGCAGAGAGATATCAGCTACCTGTTATTCACTTACTCGATAAATTTTTGGCCAATAGCTTTATCACTATGGGAATACCTGATTTCTCAAAGATATATATTGATAGAGGGATGATTGTTGAGGATGGAGAAGATTATAGGAGGTATGAATTTAACGGACCTATTTCCCCTCGGGCCAACCTAGGCTCCAAGGCAGTAATGTGGTATACCGGCGATGAGCACGATGAGTATGGACATATAACGGAAGACCCTGAATATAGAATAAAGATGTATAATAAGAGGATGGAGAAATTAGATCTGATAGATAAAGAAATAGACCCTGAGAAGAGAGCCGTATTATATGGAGATTTCTCTGCTGACTATCTATTGGTAGGATGGGGGTTCGTTAAGGGTGTCGCTATTGATTCTATTAATAAGTTAAGAAGCCAAGGACTGAATGGAGCCTATTTACATCTAAAAATGTTTTCTCCATTTCCATCAAGCTATGTAAAAAGTATTATCGGTAGTTTTGATAGCGATAGGGTGATACTAGTGGAGCATAACTATCTTGCACAAGCAGGAAAAATAGTTGCGATGAATACAGGTACAATAATAGATAGAATGATAGTGAAGTATACAGGCAGACCGATCTATGTGAATGAGTTGATTATAGGTATAAGAAAAATCTTGGAGGGGGAGATGAGGGTGGTGTTGAGTTATGGTGCTTAAACCGAGTCATTATAAATCTAATGTATGGATCGATTGGTGCCCGGGCTGCGGAGATTTCGGGATTACGGCTGCGATGTATAGAGCATTTTCGGAACTAAATCTTGATCCGGCAAAGACAGTAGTGGTTTCAGGAATAGGGTGTTCAGGTAAGACGCCCCATTTCCTTAACGTTAATGGTGTTCATACTTTACATGGACGCGCCATACCTTTTGCTGTAGGTATAAAACTGGCAAATCCTGAGCTCACTGTAGTCGTAAACGGTGGTGACGGCGACTTGCTTGGTATAGGGTCAGGTCATTTTGTTGCAGTGGGCCGTAGAAATATAGATATACTAATAATATTGCATAATAACGGTGTCTATGGATTGACAAAAGGACAAGCTTCTCCTACATTATCTAAGGGCGTATTAACTAAATCCCTCTCTAAACCAAATATACAGGATGCTGTTAATCCGATAGCGCTAGCATTAGCATCTGGATATACATTCGTAGCAAGAGGGTACTCGATGCTAGCCGAGCACCTAAAGAATCTAATTATAGCAGGCATTGAACATAGAGGCACAGCCTTTATAGACGTATTGCAGCCATGTGTAACCTATAATGATATTCATACAGTGGAATTCTATCGTAAAAGAGTCTATAATTTAGAAGATGAGGGATGGAGCCCTGATGTCAAAGGTGAAGAACAGGAAACTAATAAAAAGCTTCTGGCTGCATGGGAAAAATCCCTTGAGTGGGGCGACCGCATACCTATAGGTATATTCTATAGGAATACAGGTATATCGACATTTGAGGATAGACTTTCAGAGGAGATCCCTATATACAAGATTAGCCCTCCATCAAAACAGATTATCTCGGATGAAAAGGGAAGAACATTAATAGATAGAGAAATTTTCAGGAAAATATTTAGAGACTATATAATT
Organism: Candidatus Scotarchaeum otlingeri; assembly: GCA_002011075.2. Taxonomy (GTDB): domain Archaea; phylum Thermoproteota; class Nitrososphaeria; order Geothermarchaeales; family JDFR-13; genus Scotarchaeum; species Scotarchaeum otlingeri. The sequence continues at coordinate 1,389,290 of MTMA02000006.1, read as the reverse complement.
ATCCGTAAACAGGAGAGATGATTATTCACTAAAATATTTTTCTAGTAGTCTCCTCAGTCCCCTCCGGGTAATCTCAGAGAATGTTGATGAGCTAATCCCTAATCTCCGGGCTAACTCCTCAACTTTTACTTTCCTTGGATAGTCAAAGAATCCAGAGTGTAAGGCTATCCATAGGATAATCTCTTGTTTTTCTGTGAGCACTCTTCCACTTGATCTATACTTCATCACCTTTAATACTTTCGGATTAAACCCATTCTTCTTCAGAGAATGCAGTATATTCTGGAATACATCATGATTTGGTGCTATAAAACTATATATGAAGCTGTCGCCTTTTGGGTTGGCTCCAGATATAACGAAAGCACCCTCCGATAATATCGTATTACATACATTACAGCCTTCTCCTTCGATCCATATACCATAATCTGTATCTGCATAGCTACGGCTTTTCGTCTTAATAATTTCTGAATGCAGAATTTTTCTTAGATGATCTGGTTCAAGCTTAAGGAGATGGCTGATAGAGCCCTTGGTATGGCTACGTATATCGATAAGCTTGAATTTATCGATATTTAATGACCTCAATATCTCTAGGACTTTACACTCCTTGTTCTGAATTTCCAAGACTATATGTATCGGTTCATCAATATAATATGTCATACAAAATCCCTAATATCCTCGGGTTATATTTAATATTTTTCATGAATTTCAGTTTTGACTGGGATAAGATTGGACATTATGTGGCCTGTTAAAATATTATTAGTGCATCCATATGCAGAGTACCTCAAGAAAGATGTTATATACTTGTCAGCGGATTGTGGGGTTCTATTAAATAAAGGGTTAAGGGAAAAATTTGGTCAGAGCATTCCTGTATTGATAGGATGTCCTCTGTTGGAGAATCCAGACAAATTATTTATGAAAATTAAGATGATTATCGAAAATACTTCGGCAAAGACGCTGAATGTATATTCGATGGAAGTGCCTTGTTGCCACGTTATTCATATGATGGTGGAGAAGGCCTTGACTGACTTAGGTAAAGAAGATATAGAGATAAAGAACTATATCATAAGGGTGGATACTGGCGCTGAAGAGCCATATGATCCACGTAATTTCAGGGGAAGTAGGATAAAGTGTTAGATAATTATGAAGCGTCTAATTATAGAAATAGATAAAGATAGATGTATTGGATGCGCTAAATGTGTGGAGGCTTGCCTAACGGGTGCACTTGAAATAGTTGATGATAAAGCTTTATTAATCAATGAAAGGCTGTGTGACGGTTTCGGTTCATGTATTGCTGTATGTCCCCAAAATGCGATATACCTCATATTTAGAGAAGCAGACCCATTTGATTCATCAATATTATATTCAATAAGATACGAACAACTGGTATCAAAGCTTAGAGTTACTAGTCAGCAGAATAAGTGACGTCCAAAAAATCATTGTTTTCTGTATACATATACGACTGCTGGAATAGATATAGATAGATATAACAGGTGAATAAGTAGACGTCCCCACTCTGCTTTAACAGTATAGCCAAACATTACCGCTAAAATGGAACCTATAATATTCTTATGATGTAATGGATTATCAGTATCAATGGGTAACTTATACGCATACTCAGATAACCATGCTAAATCTATATTAGAAATTTCTGCATATTCTATCAATTCATGGGTTCCATACCCTGCTAATCCTCCCGCTAATAAGATTAATAAAATGCTTGTAAAATAGAAAAACCGTCGGATATTGATATTAATTCCTATTACAAATATAAGATACGATAATGAAATGGCGATTACTCCTCCAATTACGCTTCCTATTATTGTACCTATAGTATCACTCAATAGGAATGGGGTAAGGAATAAAACGGTTTCAAGCCCCTCCCTAAAGACTAATATGAATGAAAGGGTAAAAAACCCAAATAACGTACCACGTGTAGTCGCCTCAGCCACCCGCCGTTCAATATCTATTTTTATCTCTTTCCCTTTTGTCGCCATCCAATATACCATTGAGGATAATACACCAACCGCTAACCAAGCTGCCAATCCCTCAAAGAGAACCTGAGTGGCTTCTGACAGAGTGCCATAATAGATCCAAATGGATGCTCCTAAGAAAAAACTTATTGAAATAGATGCAATCACACCATACCATACATAACGTGTTAGATGGCTTTTTCCTGTTTTTATTATGTAAGCCATTATGATTGAGATTATCAGAGCGGCTTCGAAACCTTCTCTTAGAACTATTAATAACTGACCTATCACTACTTATCACCATGAGTGAATAGGCACAACATAAAATAACTACTTAGATCGAAAGAGCTCTCTCTATTTCTTATGACTAATAATTCATAATCTATGAAGCACGATTTAATAATAGAGTTCACAGCAGTTTCACCACTGGGATAAATAATAACAGTGTTATATATATAATAGTTTGTACTTACAACCTTACAAACTATATAATTATTCCTTTTAATTATCTAGATACCGAACATATACGATTTCATTTTATCATTATGCCTTGTATTCACTCAACATTTTTCTTAATTCCTCGGCTCTCTCGTGATCTATCATGCTCTTTCCTTCTAACTCATCAATACATTTATCCGCATATTTGCACCAAGTAATACAGACCTCCGAAGGTTCTCTATATACCTCTCTTCCACAAGAATAGCATTTCTGCATCGTCTCATATTCAAAAAACTCTATTTCTTCTCCACAATGTGGACATGTCCGTATGATAATTTGGGGCTGAACTATACTCTTAATCCCAGGGCAATGTTTGAACATAATGTCACCATAGAAAATCTGATTTTGACATTAAATTATCTTACCCGAATATATTCGGTATCAACATCATATAGCAATACCAATGGCTAAATAGGTTATTAGATGATAATCCTAAGCAGAAAAATTCAAAATGAATAATATAAGCTAAAAAGTAACTAAAATATAATTTATTAGCTTACTATTCTTATTAACCATGGATCCTAGATCTCTATACAACTTGTATGATAGGATTAAGAAGACTAGGAATAGAAAATTGGTTCCTGAATTATTAAAGGCACTCCAAGATTATATTCCGCCAGGCCCGGAATGGATGCTTAAACTGGGAGAGATAGAGAACAAAGCTATATACCTGACGGATAAAGGGATTTTTATATCCTCACCAATTATAGGTAAAACCCTTCCTTTCCTCAAAACGGTCAATATGAAAATCGATTATGATAATATCCCAGCTATCATTATTGAGAATATATGCAGTAATATAGAATTAATAATGCATGAGGTGGTTTCTATGCTAAGCCACTGGGTAGATACCATACCCGATTCTCACCCCATGTATAATAAAATCAAGGAATTTGTTAGTTATATAGAGAAAAAATAAGGTATAAGCGGGATTAGCCTATATGAATTAATAAGAAAAGTATCTGCTATTCTTATATTGCGCCGATAGAAACCTTAAACTGTCATTAAAATCGGGTGGGAACATGAAAATAGCTATAGCTTCAGATGATATATATCCGGTAGCCGTCTTTCTAGCTAGGTATCTAAAAGAGAAGGGTTTTGAAGTTGACTCCTACGGCGCTATAAAAACAGGAAAATTGGAGTCATGGGTTGACTCTATATATGAAGCTGCTAAGGCAGTAGCCGATGGAAAATATAGATACGGAATCGTAATATGTTATACAGGCACAGGGGCCAGCATAGTAGCAAATAAAGTAAAAGGTGTAAGAGCCGCTTTATGTATAGACGCCAAAACAGCGGAGGGAGCAAGGCTATGGAATGATGCCAATGTCTTGGTATTGAGCGGGCGATTAACTTCAGAGGAAGTGGCTAAAGAGATAATAGATGCTTGGTTCTCAACAACAAAAATAGATCCTAGCGAAAAAGAGAATATCGACAAGCTAAAAAAGCTTGACGAATCAAGATAAGGTATATGGATATACAGGAATAATGATTATAATAAGTTGCAACCAAATAATATGCAATAAAATCGGTGTAAACAAGCCGTATTTATATGCAGAGACTCCCATTATAATACCTACTATAAATGCAGCAAAAATCAATATGAGGTTCAATGTAACAATATGAACAAGTGTATATAATATAGTTGAGGCTAACCACGGCCTACTAAATCCATAATTCTTTAGGATTTCTTGGAGGCCGCCTCTCCAATAAATTTCTTCCATCAACCCTATCCAGAGTAATATTAGGCTTAAGCTCAATAGGTTAGGCGCCGTCAGGATCATTAGATATATATTCTCTACATATTTGGCCATAGAAATCAATGTCAGTAGAAAATTTCCAAAATAGAAAATGAGATACAACACTATAGATAATGAGATCGATGCTATCAATCCTACTCTTAGAGAACCAAATTTAATAAACGACCTATATTTGAATAACGTATATAATCCTAGTATAGTCGTTGATATCGGCATCAGAAACCAGAAGTATTTAGGAAATATATTGAATGTGATTATCCATAATATGTATGGAAGCAGAAAATAGGGGAGGTCCACTTTATTTATATTTCGCTTTTCTTCCATTCTATCCTAGCACCAGAATACAAAAAATATGTATTGCTAATATAATAATATCCCGAGAATTATAGCTATTATATATACGATGCCAAAGTACATAACCAGCTGTGCCGTCATAGGATCAGCTAGATCTGGTATCTCTTTCTTGAAAGTCTTCAATAGGTTTATAGCCTTAGGCAATGTAACCAATGTTAATAATACAGTTATATATAATTGCCCCATCAAAAACAGAGTTAATGCAATGCCATATGCAGATAATATCATTCCATCAAATATTAACAGTCCCCGCTTTTTTCCTAGCAATATGGGTAGTGTCTTTATATTTCTCCCCGAATCAAATTCAATATCTCTCAAGTTATTCGCTAATAACACTGCAGAGACGAGTATACCTATAGGTAGTGAAGTGTATATTACAGTCATTGATATACTGCTTGTCTGGACATAATAGGAGCCGAGAACCATTAAAGGCCCCCATATTACGAATACAGCAAATTCTCCAAGCGCAATGTATTTATATTTAATAGGTGGACCTGTATAAGTAGCAGCCAGTATTAATCCGATTACTCCTAAAACCAGTACAAATAGACCTGCCACAATAGTGAGATAAATACCTATAATTGATGTTATCAAAATAAATAATAACGATAACTTCAGCAAGTCCGATGGCGACATAAACCCCGTAATAATTGGATGTGGTCTATACCGTGCCGTAGGAGCATCCGGAGTGTCCACCTCATACTTACTATCAAAATAATCATTCAATATATTAGCAGTCGCATGCAAAGTTATCGCACCAATAAGTGTCAATACATATAGGATAGGGCTGAAAGTGTTATTCAAGAAATAAGCCATCACTGCCCCGAATGTAATCGCTATAGCCGTCATAATAAAGCTCCATGGCCTTGTAGCTATAAACGCAGACTTTAAACGAAGCATTCTACTTCCCTAATAACTTATTTTTTGACTATTTGTTAATTAATGAAAAATAATATTCATATAGTCACAATTAAAGAAATATGTTATAATATAATTAGTAGCCCAACCAATTCATATAGCAAATTAAAAGAAAGTAACAAAAAAAGAATAGTTATCTTCATAATTATTCTAAGTTATGTAGAGAAAGCTAACGAATACTTCACACAGTATAACATGCTATAACTTACTCGACTTATTTTCTTTTATAAGGATGAGTATAGAATGTAGTTTTTAGTCGGAGCCATTTTTACTTTGTCTCTCGAATCCAGTTTTATAAACTATTCTCCCAAAGTGTAGAAATAATTTCCTTCACGCTCGATGTGAGAGACCAGCTTACTTGATTTATCTACTTAAATGATACTTTATGTAGGCTTGCTATGATAATACTTTATAATTTTTCTCTTATTGGAATAAATCAATTCTCCATCTTTAAAAACCATCAATTCACCGTAACGAAAACTTTTCCATTCTTCGTTAGTAAGTCTTCTGGTTGCGATAATATAACCCTTTTGTCTAGGGTCCTTCTCTTCACCAAGATCGATCCTCCAATCTTCATCAATTAATCTTATTTCACTATAAGGCGGTTTACGATGTAGAAACTGAAGTGCATTATAGCCATTCATGTCATGGTAAGCGAAAAGATGCTTTCCATCTGAGAGAAGACAGTTAAAACTTCCAAATTCATTTATTTTCCTTAATTTTGAGGATAGCCATTTAAAATCCCCTTCTCCCCATTCCTTTATTTTTCTTTCTTCTATACAACTGAGAAGGTGGCAGAAAACATATTCTGAATCTGTTTCACCTATAGGTCTAAATCTACCTAATTTCAGTTTCTTTTCGTAATTCAAGAGGGTTCCATTATGAGCAAATACATACTCTCTCCCATTTAATTCTCTATTAAATGGATGTGTATTTCGAAAGTAAACACTCCCCTTACTAGCTTTTCTCACGTGAGCGATAAATATTTGAGATTTTATTTTATGATATTTTTCAACAAATTCTGATAAAAAGCTTTCTTTCGCACTTAAGGGTTCTTTAAATATTTGCACTGATTTATCGGGATAAAACGCTAGTCCCCATCCATCTGGGTTATCCTCACCTCTTTTTCTAAACCCTTTAAAAGAGACGCATGGAGCAACAGGTAAGTTAAATGATAGAGCTAATAATTCACACATTTTCAATAATAAAAAATTATATCGCTTAAGATAAATCCCTTTCAAGATACTTACTCTTTTCTTTTGTTCTTCTCAAACTTCGTGGAGATACATTAAATTATTATTTTTAGGATCATATATCATTGAAGGTGTTTCCCTTTAGAAATATTTATTCTTTTTAGCCGAAAAATCGAGATTTTCTAACTGATGAACCCTTTCTTCTCCTCAACAAAACAAGAATACCCTTATTTTATTGGTAAAACCCTCTTCGTAGGGAAATAATCTGCATCATTTAGATATACTTTCTGATCACTTCTTCGAATTTCAAAATGTTTCGGAATAGTTAAAGTCGACTTAAACCTACCCCAGAATTTCTGGCCGGATAGAAAATATAAACAGCTCCTCTCTCACGTTGTGCTTAGAGATAGGGTAATATGAGACGCAAAGCTCAAAATATTTAAGCGCTTATGGAGTATGTGGAGAAGGAAGCTCGGAGAAGAGCAAGAATGGAACTGGAAAAGTATGGGTAAAGTACAAGCACCAAAATTGAATCGTGGTGCGGGGGGTGGGATTTGAACCCACGAAGGCCTACGCCATAGGGTCTCCCAGCAATACGCCCCTAAGCCCTACCCCGTTAGCCAGGCTAGGGGAACCCCCGCTTTTCTCTATCTATTAATTGTTCTTTCTTTCTATATTTAATATTTTGGGAAGTTGCTTAGATATCTGATTATATTTTTTGATTTTTATTTAGGTTATTATCTTATTTATGGATTAGGTTAAGAATAATAGTGATGCGGTATGTTTAGGAGTAGAGAGACGAGAGAGCTTCGATTGATGGTTAGTGATACCTATAGATCTGATGTTGGTACTGGTAGAGCCCGGCTCAGCACCCGAGATAGAGAGGCACTTGGGGTTGAGCCTGGAGAGATTATTGAGATAATAGGTCAAAAAAGCACGTTGGCAAAAGCTTGGCCGTCACGCACCGAGGAATCGGGAATTATACAGATAGATGGAATCATTAGGCGGAATGCTGGGGTTAGGACTGGAGATTATGTTAGGGTACGGAAAGCGGATGTTAAACGTCTCCGTCACGTGGTAATTGCGCCTACTGTTCCTATTAGGTTTGGACCTGATTTCGAGGATTATGTTAGAAATCATCTTATAGACGCCCCCGTCACTAAAGGCGATATCGTTATAATCCCTGTTTTGGGTCAGGCGCTTGAAATGCGTGTAGTCCAAGCAGCCCCTGGAAATAGTGGGATTATAACTCCTGAAACCAAGGTTAAAGTCTCTGAATCTCCAGTTACAGAGGTTGAGGAGAGGATACCCCGTGTTACCTATGAGGATATAGGTGGTCTCAGCAAACAAATTGCAAAGGTACGTGAGATGATAGAGCTACCATTACGTCATCCCGAGCTCTTCACCCATCTAGGAATAGAGCCGCCGAAAGGAGTATTATTGTACGGTCCGCCGGGCACCGGAAAAACCTTATTGGCTAAGGCGGTTGCAAATGAGACCGGTGCACATTTCATAGCAATAAATGGTCCGGAGATCATGAGTAAGTGGTATGGCGAGTCTCTACCTTATAACGAAGAGGTATTGGTCAAGGTAGATGGGAAAGTTACCCGTATGCTGATAGGTGATCTAGTTGAAAAATATATGGATACCGAGGATCCAGAGGTGTTTGTCGCAGCCTTCGACTCTGGGGGCCATGTTAAATTCTCGAGGGTCACCGATTTTATTAGACATAGGAGGAGTAAAGATATAATTGAGATTGTGACGAAAACGGGTAGACGTATCAAGGTTACTGATGATCACTCTCTCTTTATCGTGGAGGATGGTGAAGTCAAAAGTGTGAAGGCGGGTGAACTTGTTCCGGGTAGTTCTTATATAGCCATTCCGAGGAAGATCAATCCTCCTGTTCCTCCAACTAAGGAAATCAATTTTATTGAGGAGTTAAGCGATGATGATTATGGCCTAGCCGCCCGAAACATAGGTCGCTATGTTAAGGAGGCTTCTGAGAAATTAGGGTACGACAATGCTGCTAATATATTAGGTGTCTCGAAGGAATATTTATTAAACATTATATCTGAAAATATCGCTGTTAAAGTTTCAAGTTTCTTACGTTTAGTTAATGATGCAAAAGTAGAGTATGACCCGGCTGATATTATAATAACTGATGACTCGGGAAGGAATGGGTTGTCAGGATTAATAAAGATAGATAAGCCCTTGATAGCATTATTAGGAATCTGGATCGCTAAAGGAAGTTATACTAGAGAGGGTCTCAGAATATCGGTAGAAAACACGGATATAACAGATAGGTTGCTGAGATATATGGAGAAGTTAGGTTTGGATAGCACTAATCAAGATGGAAACATTATTATTTCTTCGAAACCAATTAAGGTTCTATTTAGTAAGGTTCTGGGCATGAATGGTAGAGCCAAGCATAAAAGAATACCTGAACTTATTTTTGCACTCGACACGGAATTAATAAAAGAATTCTTAGGATGGTATTACGCGGGGAATGGAAAAATAGATAGAGATCAGGATGGAACCGTCCGAATAAGAGTCTCTACAGAGAGTAAAGTGCTGGCGAACGACCTATTATATCTATTATTATACATGGGGATAGTGGCCAGCGTGTATGAGAAAAGGGAGAGAAAAGGCAAAACCATATATAATGTGGTGTTTGAGGGCGCGGAAAATATAAAGAATTTCATCAATGATGGATTTATCCATGGGGATATGTTACAGGGATATCTTCAAAATGAACGAGATAATAATATCTCAACTCTTATCAAGAATGATATTTACCTAGATAGGGTTGAAAAAATCCACATGGTCGATACTGAAGATGAGTATGTATATGACTTATCGGTTAACCCGACGGAAAACTTCGTTGCAGGCTTTGGAGGTATTTTTGCTCATAATAGTGAGAAACGTCTCAGAGATGTATTTAAAGAAGCTCAGGAGAATGCACCGGCCATCATCTTTATCGACGAGATCGACGCTATTGCACCTAAGAGGGGCGAGGTAACAGGTGAAGTTGAGAAACGAGTAGTCGCGCAGTTGCTAAGCTTAATGGATGGATTAGAAAGTAGAGGACAAGTCATAGTAATAGCAGCAACAAATAGGCCTGACGCTTTAGACCCAGCCTTAAGGCGCCCAGGAAGATTCGATAGAGAGATAGTATTCCCTGTGCCGGATAAGAATGGTAGGAAAGAGATACTTGAGATACATACACGCAATATGCCGTTGGCCGATGATGTGGACCTTGATAAACTTGCAAGTATAACCCATGGTTTTGTGGGAGCGGACCTAGCGGCACTATGTAAAGAGGCGGCTATGAATGCATTAAGACGCCACTTACCTGAGATAGATCTTGAGAGCGAGAGGATACCGACCGAAGTTCTAAACAAGATCAAAGTAACTATGGACGATTTCTACGAGGCATTAAAGGATATTCAGCCATCCGCCTTAAGAGAAGTGTTTATCGAAGTACCTGAAGTTAAATGGGAGGATATAGGTGACTTGGACGAAGCCAAGCAGAGTGTACAAGAAGCGGTGGAATGGCCCTTAAAGTATCCGGATCTCTTTGAGCGTCTAGGTGTTAGAGCACCTAGAGGTATATTGCTTTATGGAGCGCCAGGTACAGGTAAGACTCTGTTGGCTAAGGCTGTGGCAACAGAGAGTCAAGCAAACTTTATAGCTGTAAAAGGACCAGAGATCCTTAGCAAGTGGGTAGGCGAGAGCGAAAAGGCTGTACGCGAAATATTCAGAAAGGCTAGACAAGCCGCTCCATGTGTAATATTCTTCGATGAATTAGACGCTATTGCTCCAAGACGGGGATATGGATATAGTGATTCCGGTGTTACTGAGCGGATCGTTAATCAATTATTATCGGAGATGGATGGCCTTGCCACAAGTAAAGGCGTTGTAGTTATTGGAGCCACCAATAGGCCTGATATACTTGACCCTGCTTTATTAAGACCAGGAAGATTCGATAAACTAATATTTGTACCACCACCGGATAAAGAAGCTAGATATGAGATATTTAAGATACATACAAAGAAGATGCCGCTGGCTGATGATGTCGATTTACGTGAATTGGCGGAAAGAACAGAAGGGTATTCCGGTGCAGATATAGAGGCTGTATGTATAGAGGCAGCTCTAAACGCGGCTAGAGAGGATATAGAAGCAAAGATTGTCAGAAAAGAGCATTTCGATAAGGCATTAGAAACAGTTGGGCCCTCACTAACTCCCCAGCTAATTGAAGACTATAAAAAGTTGGCTGATGAATTGTCAAGAAGGAAATTTGAAAGGCGCCCTCCATCTGAAGCCTATAGATAGTCACCAGGTTTCCCAATATTTTTTCTGTTCTTCAGTCAACTCATCTATTGTTATGTTCCATCCCTTTAATGTATACATTGCTACACTCCTATCTATTTCAACGGGTACATCATATACCTTCGGTTCAAGTTTATCCCTATTTTCATAGATATAAATTACTGACAATAACTGGTTAGAGAAAGAGTTCATCATGACCTCCGGCGGATGACCCTCGGCTGCAACAAGATTCACCAGTCTCCCTTCGGCTAATAAATAGATCTTTCTACCATCTTCCAGAATGTATTGATCTACATAGGGTTTAATCCTCTTCTTCTCCTTTGCCATTTTCTCCAAAGCACCGATATTTATCTCTACATTGAAATGACCAGCATTTGCCAATATAACATGATTCTTCATCTGCCGCAAATGTTCTTCTCTGATTACATCTTTCATACCCGTACAAGTAATAAATATATCTCCGTATTTAGTCGCTTCATAGAGGGACATTACTCTATATCCATCCATATGGGCCTCTAATGCCTTTATCGGATCTACCTCCGTAACTATTACATTTGCACCCATGCCTCTGAATCTACTAGCCACGCCTCTTCCTACATATCCATATCCACACACCACGACGGTCTTCCCAGAAATTAATAACGATGTAGCCCTAAGTATGCCATCAACGGTACTCTGCCCAGTTCCATATTTATTATCAAAGATTCTCTTCGTAGGTGTATCGTTAACAGCGATAACAGGGTACTTAAGTTTTCCCTCTTTCTCCATTACCCTTAGTCTAACCACCCCTGTAGTGGTTTCCTCGGTTCCTCCCCATATGTAAGGCAATGCCTCCAACCTTTCTTTATGTATCGTAGAGTGAAGGTCTCCTCCGTCATCGATTACAATATTTGGATTACTATCGATAACCTTGTGTATCATGGCCATATAATCTATCTCATTCTCACCTCTCCAGCCGAATACATCTACACCATTATCCGATAAATATGCCGCCACTTCGTCTTGAGTCGTTAGGGGATTAGAAGCGCATAGAGCGACAGACGCACCTAACTCCATGAGTGCTAGCATGAAGGCCCCTGTCTCCTTAGTTATATGTAGGCATGCACCTACCTTCACATTTTCGAGGGGCTTATTATCCTTATAACTTTTGACTATTTCCTTAAGTGCAGGCATATGCTCTGCAGCCCAAGAAACCATCGCCTCACCTTTATCCTTCAAGCCCGGGTCCTTAATTATACTAACCAATAATTATCACCTTATGCACTCATTAACCTATTTATTATTCTATCTATTTTCTTATAAATATCATCATAACTGATAGTACTAAATTCTCCTTTCTCATATACTATTTTACCATCTATTATTACAGTATCTACATCAAGTGAGCGTACACTGTATACTAGATGGCTATATGGGTCGAAGATGGGTTTTAGATGGGGTTTCTTGAGGTCAATGAGGACTATATCCGCTAGATATCCCTTGCGGATCATCCCTAAATTATCATAATGTAATGCTTTAGCTCCGTTTATGGTGGCCATTTCGAAAACCTTTTTAGCCGGAAGTGTAGTTGGATCTCTATCAATGGCCTTTTGTAGCAGTGCCGCTATCTTCATCGTCTCAAAAATATCGAGTGTATTATTAGAGGCGGGGCCGTCGGTTCCCAACGAGACATTTATTCCCCTGTCAATATATCTTGATACGGGGGCTATCCCCATCCCAAGTTTTAAGTTAGCGATGGGGTTATGAGCTATATTTATACCTCTCTTCTTCACGATCTCAATATCATCTCTATGTAGATGAATCATATGTGCTGCGAGCATATAATTATCAAGAACTCCTAATTTATCGAGGTATCTAACTACGCTTCCTTCGGGTAATTCTACATTAAACTTTTCCTTTACTAACTCAGGTTCCTTATCATCTTCTAGTATGTGTGTCGTCATTATGATGTCGCCCTTATCAGCATATTTGTTGTTTGCATAATCTAGTAGTTCCTTGGCTTCGATCCATAGGTCTGGGTCTACGGTATAAGGAGCATGAGGACCTATGGCTATACGGATAAGGTTATTTTTGCCATGCCACCTATGCAGGGCATCCCTAAAATTATATATGCACTTTTCTTTATCCCAACTAAATAAGGCTGTACCGATGGTTCCCCGCATACCCACCTTAAGTAATCCACTAGCCTCATTTCTATCTGGATAATAGTGATATAGGCTACATACTGTAGTCACTCCCATAGATATAGACTCCACTGCACCTAAGATAGCTCCTGCCTCAATATCCTCTGGCCTCAACTTAGCTTCTACTGGCCAAATCCATTTTTCAAGCCAATCTTGCAAACTATAGTCATCGGCATAACCCCTAAGTAGGGTCATTGAGATATGTGTATGGCTATTAATGAGACCTGGGATGACAAGGTATTCTTCCCCACCATAAACTTCGTAGCCTCTACCCACGGACCTCTTAATCTTTCTTTCCTCACCTACATCCATGATAATGTTGTCTTCTATGGCTATAGCGCCATCTTTTATGATTTTATCGGATATAACGTATTTACCTTTGACAAGGAGATTCATATTACTCACCCATGGAGGAGCTTCTCAGCCTCTTCCTTATAAAATACGCAGTCATCAATTACATCTCTAATTTTATCGAGTTTAACGATGGACTTATGTAAAATGCGGAGAACATGCTTCTTTGCCTCTCTCATAACGCTATAAACTTCCTCATGTGAGATTCTATCCTGCATACCCGCAGCATAATTAGTTACTACAGTAAGTAGGGCATAGTGAATAGCCAACTCCCGGGCCAAAACACACTCGGGGATATTTGTCATGCCGACAATATCAGCTCCCCAATCTCTAAACATCCGGATCTCAGAAGGCGTCTCGAATCTAGGACCCTCAGTGCAAATATATACCGCGTCCTTTCTAACATCCACTTGAGATTCATATGCAGATTTGAAGAGTATATCACTTATAGTTAGGCAATAGGGATGAGTGAAATCCACATGTACAACCTTTTCGTTATAAAATGTTTCTGATCTACGAGTATAGTCAATGATATCATTAGGTATAACCAAATATCCCGGCCTAAGTTCTTTTTTTAGAGATCCCACTGCGCTAGTAGCTATTAACCACTCAACACCAAGTCTCTTCGAAGCATATATATTTGCTTTATACCTGACTTTATGGGGTGGATATCTATGTCCCGGCCCATGTCTAGGAATATAGAGTACCTCGACCCCTTCTACTGAGCCTAGATATATATCGATTTTTCCATATGGAGTGGAGTATTTCTTCGCTGCAAATTCATCGAATAAATCTTCAAGTCCAGAACCCCCGATAACCCCAATCCTCAATGGTGCCACCTCATATACATAATATCTCTGCAATAGTAAAAACTAATATTAATAAGTATACACCCTGCAGGAAATATCTTTAAAACACCTTGATAGAGAAATTATTTATATTTGTTGAAGGCAATATCTGTCATACTATATTTAAATCACTGACTATCGATATCTATTTAGAATGGAATGAATGGAGGGATTGTTTGATGAGCGATGATAAGTATTACGACATGTTGGAAGAGATATATAAACAGATTAAGCCTAAAAAAGTGGATAAAGGGCGGTTTAGAGTTCCTTATCCACGCTTCTTTTATCAAGGTAATAAAACTGTATTTATTAACTTTAAGGAGATAGCTGATTATATAAATAGAGATTATAAGATATTTAGGACATTCTTGGCTAAGGAGCTCGCTTCCCCCACATCTCCATCTAATGGCAGATTAATCTTCCATAGCAGAATTGACCCTCAGACCCTACAGTCAGCTATAGATTATTTTGTAAGGAAGTATGTAATATGTCCAATATGTGGGGGCCCTGATACACAATTAATTATAACTAAGAGGAATTGGATGATAAAGTGTGAGATATGTGGGGCTGAGTCCCCGGTGCTAGAGGTTAAATGAATAAATGTCGAGTAGCTTCTATGTACAAGAAGTAGATACTCACATAGGTATGATGGTATCTATATATGATGAGGATGTCATTATAAATAAGAAGATTAAAGAAGCCAAATATAACAGAAAATGTAGTATAGAGGAGATTAAGAATATAATTAGAGGCGCTGTATCAATAACCTTCTATGGGGAATCTGCTGTAAAGGTTGGCATCAAATTGGGTTATATTCATCCAGAAGCCGTCAAGAAACTTAAGGGAGTAAAGGTCGCCATGTTCATAAAAACTTATTAGCTGCATATTAATGATTATATAACTCGGGTTCAAATAGCGTAAGGAACCACCAAGTTTGACAGTTATATTAAGCCTATTATAATAGTATATGGTAGATAAAAAAGGTGATATAAATGGGTAAAAGAAAAGTACTAACAGAAAAGGAATTAAAGGATACTCCCCTCCCATCAGAGGGCCAGATATTAGGTGTAGCTAAAAAACTACTCGGTGCAGATAGGGTATTAGTTTTATGTGCTGATGGGAAGACCAGGGTATGTAGAATTAAAGGAAGCATTAGAAGAAGGGTGTGGATCAGAGTAGGCGATGCAGTTTTAGTTGAGTTATGGGGCTTTCAAGATGATACCCGTGGAGATGTTATAGGTAAATATACGAAAGCCCAAAAGCAATGGCTAATAGATAACGGGTATCTACCAGAATGGACAGCGTAGACGACTTTGAGATAGACAAGAGAGTAGTGGATAAGCTAGAAAGGAGTATAAATCGCTACATCAAAGAGCAGAGAATGCTCCGTAAAGACTCGGATTTAGATGAAACGCTCGAAGAAGTGTTTGACAGAACTACCATCATGACCCTGTATAAACTTATGAATAAAGGGGTCATCGATGAGTTTCACGGTGTAGTTTCATCTGGTAAGGAAGCCAGAGTATACGCCGCTACTGCCCCGGATGGAACAGAGCTTGCGGTCAAAATATACCTTATTAAAACAGCTGAGTTTAGGAAAGGAAGGATTAAATATATCGTAGGGGATCCGCGTTTCGAGGGTATTCCTCCGACGACCAGGGGCATCGTCTATGCTTGGGCCTCGAAGGAATATAAGAATTTGGAGTTAGCTTCTAGGGCGGGTGTATATGTACCTCAACCGATAATTCAAGAAAAAAATGTGTTGATTATGAAGTTCATAGGTAAGGAGTTTGTACCAGCCCCCACACTTAAGGAATTATCTTATGTATCCGATTATATGTTTTATCAGGTCATACGACAAGTCAGGCTTTTATATAGTAAGGCTAATCTGGTTCATGCAGATCTAAGTGAATATAATATATTTTATTATAAACGGAAGCCTATCCTTTTTGATATTGGGCAGGGGGTGTTAACGACCCATCCAAGTGCAGATGTATATTTAGTTAGAGATATAAGCAATATATTGAATTTCTTTCGGGTGAGGGGGGTATCTGTACCTACGCTTGATGATGTAATAGAGTATATTAAGGGGTGACTTCACCTTGTATGAACAAGTAATCAATATGTATGACGATCGTGTTGGGGTATTAATAGGCAGAGCAGGTAAAGTAAAGCAACAACTATCGGAAGCCACTAATACAGAGATTTCTATAGATAGCGAGACTGGGCAAGTTAGAGTTAGAGGGGATAATCTCGAAAATGTTATGACGGCGATTAATGTTATTAAGGCGATTAACCTAGGGTTCTCACCTGAAAAGGCATTTAGGCTTCTAGATACAGATTACAACCTTCATATCATAGATATATATGAGTTTATAAGGCGATCGGAATCCCATCTAAAGAGAGTGTTAGGTAGGCTAATCGGTGAGAGGGGAAAGGCCAGGAGAGTTATAGAAGAATCTGCGGGGGTCTATATATCTATATATCGCCATTATGTATCTATTATTGGGACCTTCGATAATATATTAGTTGCTAAGGAAGCCATTAAGATGCTTATCGAGGGTGCCCCTCATAAAGCCGTATATTCATATTTATTTAACCAAAGGAGGTTTCGGAGGACTGCTGAATTATGGTGGTAGAGAGCTATAAGGAGTTATCTCCAAGTGAATTTTTTTATAGAAATAGGGAATTAGCAGGGTTTACTAACCCTAGTAGGTCATTATATACGGCTGTCAGGGAATTATTTGAAAATGCGATGGACGCTTGTGAATTGCACGGCATACCCCCTGATATACTTATAATCCTCAGGGAAATACAGAAGATAAGTAATGAAGTCTCAATTTACAGATTATATATAAGGGATAATGGGTCTGGAATACCTGAGGAGCATATTCTAGGCGCCCTGGGTAAGATGCTATATTCATCAAAATATATTCTTAGGCAGAGTAGAGGAACATTTGGTTTGGGAGGGACTATGGCTTTATTATATGGCCAGATTACGACAAATCAGCCTATAAAGGTGGTGTCCGCCACCCTCAGATCTAGAAAGGTGCATCAATACACTTTTTCGATCGATATTAGGAATAATAGGGCTGATGTCAAGGACTTCAAGAGATTTCGGAATAAAGAGAGATGGCATGGCACGATAATCGACTTTATGCTAGAAGGAAATTATTCTAGAGTGAGGACAAAGATAGTAGAGTACCTGAAATATACAGCGACTATCGCGCCATATGCAGAGATAACATTTATCGACCCTGAAGGTAGATTTTTCTATTTTAAGAGGACAACTACAAAGCTGCCGAAACCGCCGAAGGAGACTAAGCCTCATCCACATGGAATCGACATAGAGATACTGAAGAAAATGCTTTATGAATCAGACGAAGATATGACACTACTAGAATTCTTGACCAATAAATTTCATAGGGTCGGAAATAGAATTGCAAAGAAGTTTCTGGCATATGCTAGAATACCTGGAGAAATGACTATAAAGGAACTCTTAAGGACAAGTGACAGAAAATTGATAGAACGGCTATACCGTGCCCTCCAGAATTATGATGGGTTCCTAGCCCCAAGCGCAAATATACTATCTCCAATAGGTAAGGAAGCGTTCAAAGAGGGTATAATAAAAGAGTTCGAGCCCAAGTATGTAGATGTGGTGGTACGACCCTCCTCAAGTTATAAGGGACACCCCTTTATCGTAGAGGCAGCGGTCGCCTATGGAGGCAAAATACCGGGTGGACCTGGAGAAATAGTTCTCTTCCGATATGCAAATAAAATACCCTTATTATACGACGAAGGGAGCGATGTCTCAAAAAAGATTCTGAGCAACCTAAGTTGGAGTAGCTATCGGAGGCCTATGGATGGCCCAACCGCTTTCTTCATACACATCTGTAGCACTAAAGTGCCTTTCAAGAGCGTAGGCAAGGAATTTATCGCGGATATTCCGGAAGTGGAAAAAGAAATAGAACTAGCGGTGAGAGAATTGCTTCGGGGATTAACGAGATACACCCGACAAGTTCAAAAGAAGAAGGAGGCTGTTAAGAGGCTGGGAATCTACCAAAAATATCTACCGCAGATAGCGCGGTTTTCAGCTGAATTGGCGGGTAGAAAGCCACCGGACGTCACAAAACTAATTTCAAGAGTTGAAGAGAAGTATAAAGTGAAAAAGGAGATAAAAGTTTAGTTCTCCTCACTCATAAAATGCTCCATCTTATCTTTAAGGTAATTATCGACGATAAAGGTAAGTCCATAGCGGCTAAATGCCTCTAACTCAGATTTTCTCCTCAGCTTCTTAAACCTCTTCAACTCCTTTCTCCACGGATCATCCTTATATCTTGGATCCTTAAGCAATTCATCGAGACGCTTTAGATCTTTATCGGTAAATGGATCTGAAGGCAATTTATAAGCTTCTATGTCAGAGGCCCATACACCTATCCATTTAGCATCTGGAGTATGGAGTTCCCTCACATGAGCAGCGTTAGCCGAGCCATATATTATAACTCCCGCGATATGCATCCCATATACATCTCCATCAGTAAATATGTATACTGGAAGACCAAGTTCTTCATTCAATCTTCTTATAAGATATCTCGCGGCTCTAGGAGCCTGTCCAGAGGTACTTACTAGAATAGCCTTATATTTTTTAAAGACCCGCTCTTCGATAAATCTGTTGAAGATAGCATCTTTCTCTATTACAAAGACCCTCTCAGCTTTGCATTGATTGAATTTGGCGGTTTTTATCGCATGTCCAATCATCAACCCATCCGGGTGTTGACTCAAATCAACCACCCGCCCCTCATATCCAGGCACCGTATATTCGATCTTTAATTCCCCGAAGATGGCTGCTCTTTCAGCGGGGAAAATATTCATCTCCTCCCTAGGATGCCGAATATATGCCTCTAGATCGGTAATCAGATCGTCAGACTCCTTCTGTTCATCAAATGATATTTCATAGGCCTGAGAAGAATAATACACATCCCTAAGAGTACTTGTCTTTCTACTTTTAATTAGTTCTTTTGCAAAATAAGCTACCCACATAAATTGCGCAAATTTCCTTAGATGGGCAATATTAGCTGCTGTACGGACTTTATATAAATCACCTAATACATATCCTCTCTCTTTTTCATCATAAACAATATTTCTAACACTCCTACTCGGTAGCTTAATAGATGGAAACCTAGTATCATTTAACTCTTTCCATACATCTAAGCCTAGCCTAGAGAGCTTCTTAATCACTTCTCGTCTCCTGACAATTGGGTCCACCAAAGATTCACCTCTACACTAATAATTAACATCATCAATAGATATTGATATATCTATTAAATCCCAATTATATCCCCATACATATATTCAGCCATCATCTATAATCCATCAACTAAATGATTCTTAGGAATAAAGAGAACTTAGTTTTTAAAGAAGTAGAGTTTATATCTTTAATATAGGTGTAAAAGAATGTCGAGCGCTCCCCCATCGAAAGCATCTATAGGAATAAAACTAATATCACTCTTCTTCCTAGTTATAGGGCTGATTCTCCTATATATGGTTATGAACAGCCCAGAGTTAACAGTCGAATATAAGAATATAGGTTATCTCATAGGCGGCTCACTATCATTAGTAGGGTTCCTAGGCATAATAATGAGATTCGAGGAGTAGAGGATTAATATTACAAAGCTAGAAGGACTCTGAACCTTTTTGTTGGCGCCGCCGGCCGGATATCGGATAAAAGTTTCGGTTCCCTCATGATTATAATAGTTGTTAAGAAATATGCATAAACAAGGTGTATCCAGAATCTAGTGACGAATTGGATATAGCCAGTTGATACAAATAAGATAAATAGCCTATCTTGCTGAAGTTTTTCTATATTACTTTAATTTTCCTCACTCTTGATGTCAAATTTATAGCCCGTGATAATGCTTTATCCTCTTTATGCTACATCTTTATCCACTAAGCTTATTAATAATGCAGGATGCATAGCGATAAGGATTGAATATGCCGAAGAAAATTTTAATTAACCAAAACGCATATATGACGGGGTTTAGAGAGGCTATAGAGATCGTGCTGGAGTACATTAATGAAGGAATAGATATAAAGAGGCTACGTGAGCGTCTGGAGGCGTTAAGAAAAGTGTTAAACGATAGTTAGACGGTGAAACTTATGGATAGAACTAGCTACAGAAGGGGCTTCGAGGATGCAATAGAGGTGGTAAAGGCATTGCTTAGAGCCAACAAGTTATTATCTGACAAGATAAATGAGATACTAGATGATCTACTAATCGGTGTAAAGGATGATAAGATAGCGTCGATACTCCGTGAACTAGGATTGAATTAACTCTTCAATCTTTACTAGGCACTCAGTTACCTTTTCTCCTTTTTCTGTGAGGGCTATTACTGTTGTAGGCGGAGCCGTAGAGGTCTTCTCTTTTTTTATTAAACCAAGGCTTATAAGCCTCTCGATCGCCGAATTTAGTTTGCTATTGCTGAATCGAGTTTCGTTTTTCAATATGGTCCATTTCTCTACTTCTCCGCCGTGATTGTGTAGGAGTATTAGTATTCTCATCATTGATCCTGAAAGTTTCTCTATCATTATTTTATACCCAATATTTCTATCTTTTATATATACATATAATTGTTGCTTCGTAAGGTTGATTTTTCGATTAATCGAAAACCTTATATATTGTGCCGTCCCCTATTATTATATGAGGTGAAATTATGGAAAGTCGAAAAATCGAAATAATGGAGTTTCCGGCAAAGGTTCTCGACCAAGGAAAGATAACCATTCCCCAAGAAGTGAGGGAAGTCTTGGGTATAGATAAGGGGGACATAGTGAGAGTAACGATCTCAAAGATACCGAGAAATACGGAGGTGAACGGTTAAATGAGCGATTCATCGATGTCAAAGACTTTTCCAGGTAAAATATTCAATCTCCAAACATCTGACCTATACATGTATGGTGGATTGCATCTTGACGACATACCTGGAGAACTCAATGAGTGGTTAAAATATAACTCGATATATTATGGTTTAAATGCAATTTATGCTGTCCCCACCGATTACGAAGGGCATCACTGGGAACTTACATTGCTTCTAAATAAGCTCTATCTGGTTCCACTTATAGTTGATGAGAAGTTGTATAAGATGCTGGAGGAAGAGGCTTTCAAGAAGGCAACATCTATAAACAATCTTCTCCTGAAGGCCGTCAAGCTTTACTTATCCTATCATGGTGATAACGATGAATGAGGAGTATGTTCTTGTTCCAAAAAAGTTCCTTGAGGAGATTAAGGAGACCATAGCTAAGGCTAGAAGGATCCTTGAAGGTGAGAGTGAATGATAGAGGAGGGAATTGTCAAGGCTATACAGTTTATTAGGCCGAGATGGTTCAGGATATTTCTTCATGGTAGAAATAGGCCTATAGCGGTTCATTGGAACTGGTTTATTTTGCGTGGCCCGATATATCCAGATGACGATGGATATGTCCAGTATGTTGTTAAGCCTGGGGATAGGGTTAGGTTCGAGTTAGCTGTTAATCCCTATGGTAAGGCCGATGGCATGGATTATGTTAAGAATCTTGAGGTTATAGGCAAGTTTAATGAGGCTACTAGGAGCGGGGGTGTTAGCATTGGTTGAGGAGTATGATAGGGAGACTATTGAAAACCTTAAGCGGTCGCTTCAGCAGATTGGACAGATTTATGCGGTGATAAGGGATTATGATGGCGAGATATTGTCTGGTAGGCATCGAATTAAAGCTGGAGCAAATATAATTCATGAGGTTGATTCAAGAAAAATAGCTGAGAAGTTGGGGATCCCGGAGAAGATAGCTAAGCTCATGATTAAGCTACATAGCAATGTTCAGAGAAGGATGAAGAGGGAGGAGACTCAAAGGATGCTTCTAGAGATGGCTAAAGAACTAGAGAAAAAAGGAGTACCAAAAGAAAAGATTGCTTCAGAGATATACAGCAAGTATGTGCCTTACTCGAAGAGGTATGTATTGGAATTATTGCCTGATGAGTATAAGCAGGTCGAGTTCAGACCTGATATACAGCATATATCGGATTTACATAAGGGTGAACTAGTTCACCCTACTGAAAAAAGTATTGAAAACATACATACAGAATATGAGGAAACTACAGAGGTTGAGGAGGATAAAGGCGAGATGGAGCCTGAGAGAGAAAGGGTTCTTATCACCGAAGAGATTATTAGGGATAGAATGCATCATCCTGTGTCTAATATTGAGATAGCTATTGCTAATGCATTAAATGAATCCGGTATAACTGGTTTTTTGACTCAGCATCCCATAGTTATTCAGCAGACTATACCAGATTTCTTCTTCCCAGATAAAAGACTCGCTGTATACATAGATGGCCCTGTTCATAGTGGTAGAGAAGATAGAGATCAAGAGCTTAGAGATGCATTGAGGAGAAGGGGATACAAGGTACTAGAGCTAAGTTATGAGAAGCCTACCAAAGAAACAATAAACCGATTGGTAGTTGAGATCATCCTTGCTTACGAGAGGGATTAACTATGAGGCGGAAACCCTACCTTTTTTATAATCACGGTGGCCTAGAAGCCAAAGGTATAGAGCTGCAATACGAGTTATTGCAACTAGATCCTAATAAGCTCAAAGATCTAAAGAAAAAACACGATACATTATATAGAATATCGCTAATACTAGATCCTGAGTTAAATACAAGCATTCCGAGACGCCTAAGGAACACCTTAGCTCTTCTGGATATACTTCTTATGAAAAAAGCAAATCATGATAGAAAGAACCCACAGAACATCGATTTTTCTCTAAGGTGATATGTTGTCTAAAATTAAAGTAGTTCCCGCCATAAAGAGATACCTAATCGATATTGATGCCATCAGAATTTATCTTCCAGAGATTAAAAAAGAGGTTGATTGCACAAGAGAGTCCGGTGAAAAACCCAGAATCCTAGTTAAATTGACAAATAGAGGGGCCGGGGAGGTGGAGATAGTTTTTCTAGGAAACTTTCATGTCGAGGATCTATGTTACTATCGAAAGGATCCTAAGACATGGGTGTCCAGGGGATTCATCGTATTGAATCTGGATCAGTTGCATCAGCTGGTGGATTCCTTGCTCGACCTTGAAATGTCAATATAAAGCGGGGAGAGGTCTGTGAAGGAGTGTCCGAGGTGTGGTGGAAGGCTTTATTCTAAGCGTATTGGTGGCAGGGTGTTTCTATATTGCCCCCATTGTATGCATGAGGAGGAGCTCTCCCCCCTAGATGTTTTTCTTTAGGAGGCTCTGAAGTGCCTCTAATTATGTCCTGCATGTGGTGATTTTGAAGTGGTTAGAAGTCAAAAATTTTTACAGAAATTTTTGACATATATGATGTTAAAATATCTCTCTCAGAATCCTGCTAAAGGTTGGACCGTAACTAAACTTGCTATAAAGATATCGCAGGATCTTGATAGGCGTATTACCAAGCAACTTATATCATATTATATTAAAAAATTACATAACTTAGGCTACATCAGATTCGTATATCGCTCCTCCAACGGAAGTATATATGAACTAACTAAGGAGGGACATCAGCTTCTCACAGAACTATATGAGTTACATGAGCGAAGTGTCAAAAATTTCTCAGAGGGGCTGAGGGTGAGGATGGATGAGTTTTGTTTGAGGTTTCCTGTTTTGGGTAGGGGTGTTTTTCGTTGGGATGGGGATGTTTTGTTGCGGAATTGGGTTAAGCGTTTTGCTGTTTTTGGTGGGTTGCGGGTTGAGGAGACTACGAGGTTTCTTTATGTTTATGTTTCGAGGGTTGTTAGTGATGATCCTTTTAAGTGTGTTGCTTATGCCTATGACACGGCGTTGAGGTTCATTAATTATTTTGTTTCTGTGACTGGGTATAGGGTTGGTCCGCCTGAGCTTCATAGATCTCCTAGTTTCGAGTTTGTTGATCATCCCCTTGCTAAGGCGTTTACCATTAGCGGCTTCAAGAATATCGCTTATAGTGATAAGGAGGGCTCTGAGCTTTTCGTTGATAGCAGTCCCCCTAGCGAGGGGGAGCTTGGCTTTAGGAATAGGAAGAATTATTTGTTGGCAGCCGAGGATGCAAAGAAGTTCAAGGATCTACCGGATATGGTCGAGTCGTTATATCATAAGGTGTTGCGGTTGGAGAGTAATCTAGCTAGGCTTACTGAGAGTATGGATAAGTTGGCTACTGTCCTTGAAGGACTATTATCTGGGAAACTTTCTAATGAGAAGGAGGTTAGAGGCGACTTTTATGGCTGAGGTGACCTAGATTGCCTAGTTACCGCCTTGTTAAGTGGATGAGAAAAAAATTTGGTAGAACAATTTGCCCTAAATGCGGAAAATACGGGATATACCGGGTAAGGGAAGTTATTGGATTTTGCGGATCTAGCTATGAATTATATCTTGACCATGGCCGTAGAAAGCCTAGATTCTGTTTTATAAAAATGATTAACGATCCATCGGATCTCCCTGCCCCTACACATCTATGTAAAGGTGTGCAAAATGAGTGAAGGTTTAATCAAGAGAATCATTAGATATGGCTATACTAATTTTCGATATGGCCCCTCATTAGGTAAAGAGAGATATCTCTATATTCTAAGACTTGTGAGGCTTCATATGAATTATTTTCTAGATAGGATATGGCCTTTTGCTAAGAACAAGTCAGAGGATAATCTTGTGAAAATGTTTTGGAAGTTTATGGAGGTTGTCCGTGAGGAATATGATTATAAGTTGTTTCTTCTGGGGGAGCGTATCCATTAAGATTATGAGGATTGAAGAGGTGGAGCATGAAGGTTAGAGTTGGTTTCTGTATCGATTGTAACCCGGAGTGCCCTTATTATCTGGATCTAGTTGATACGGTTTATTGCCGTTGGGCCGAGGAGTATAGATCTATTGTTAAGCATGTCATAGAAGAAGGAGGTGTAACTTTATGATTCTAAATTTTTTGTGGGTAGCGATATGGGATAGGTATCATAAGCGTCTACTAGGGTTATATGAGGGGGGTTAGGATAGAAATTGTAAGATAGTTACCTACTCATCTATCTATTTATTGGTGTAAACAATAATGTTTACGGATGAGGTCGGCGAAATCATCTTCAAATTAAATAAGATTGGATTTAGCTATAGAGAGCTGGGTAGAATCCTAGGCTGTTCCCACATGGCTGTCTATTATTGGGCTAAAGGTAAGAGAAAGCCTAGATTTCCTAACAAAGTGTTACATGTTCTTCACAAGTTATATGAGGATAACTTTTCCCCTAATAATATTAGTAATTGTGAATACAGTCTTAATCATAATGGGCCTCCAAATAATCATTTCTCGATAAAGCCTGGAGATTCCTCTAAACAGAAGTATTTTAAGAGAAAAGTGATCTATATCGCTAATCTGCTTGATACCTATAATAAGGAGTTGATTGAGACGGCAACATTAATAGGGCTAGAATTTCTGAAGGTTAGTAAGGTGTCCAACGGTGATATGGAGAGTTTCGTACTCGCATTATTCAAGGTTGCTATGAATCAACTTGGGATTAGATTGCCACGATGGGAAAATGCATTTCTCCTCCTATATCGAATAAAGAAATTATGTGTTCAAATATACTTAGATTATCTAAAAGAGCTTTCAGCATTTATAGAGGAGAAACAACTTGTGGCAACAATCTATCCAGTTATCTTTGAGGAGAAGAGGAATCTATGGCGAGATAACCATCTCGTTCTAGAATGATTTATATAGTTGCTAACCGAACTTTCTAATAACAAGTATTATTATTGATAATGAATATGAAATGATTAGTATACAATTAATTAGGCTGATAGAGAATAATCCACTTTTAAAGTAGAATATAAGTCCAACGCAATAACCAATATTATATATGAGTTCTTTCAACAGCCATGTTTCCTTGTAAACCGCTATAAGTATTGGAGTAATAAGATTAATAAAAATTAAAATTTTACTTATTTCATTACTGAGTATTTTAGCTGCTACAAGTATCTCGATTTGAGATGGGGCGATATTAAGAATTAAAGCTATGAACAGTCCAGATATGAAATAACCTGTATATCTTTGCAATTTTTTATTGAAATTCTCCATCTATTTCAAAGATGGAAAATATGCTAAATAAGTTGTTTATTGTAAGATTGAGTTCGATTGGCTTCTCTATTTTTTGGTGGGTTTTGTGGGTAAAGAGGGTATAGTTACCTTGACGGTTAAGTTGGATCGAAGGGGTAGAGTTACTATTCCTAAGTGGCTTAGGGAGCTTTATGGGATTAGATGTGGTTCTGTTGTTACTTTGGAGATCTCTAGGCTTGAGGTGGTTGAGAAGTGAGATGTAAAGCTATTCTCATTATTTTATTATTATTAGTTTCGTTTGTTTCTGTTTCTGCCGAGAAGACTATTCCTTTGATTATTAATGTTACTCTCTCCGATGGTACTCCTATTGCTGGTGTGCTTGTCAATATATCTATGGATGATGTTTTTGTAGAATCCGGGGTTACTGATGAGAATGGCCAGGTGATATTTCAGTTACCAGGTAATAAGACTTATACTATTATAGTTAGTTATGGTGTCTGGAATGACAGTAAGACGATATATCTAAATCATACTACTGTGGTGAATTTCGTTGCCAAGTATGGTTTGCCTATCGAGACCTACACCTTGCCCTTACGATTGACTATCTGGACTCCAGGTGGCTTTATATTGACTTTCGAGAAAGCTGACAATGTTTCTGCTAATGTCGTTACCTTTAAGCCTGGTACCGAATACACGCTTATTGTTAAGAATAATATTATCAAGTTTGAGGCGAATGTAAGCGATATCTATATCATTGATATCGATGTTAGTTATCGTAGGCTTGATTGGTATAGTGGAAGCCTAATAACTTATAGTAAAACTGCTTTCCTGAAAACTGTCCAGGGGTTTTCATTTTACTCGAAGAATCTTAAGATACTTGCAACGGTTGAGGCTATAGTTGGGCCTCACTATCCTACTCCGGAGGAGGTTGCTGCGGCTCAAACAAAATTGCTAATGGAGTTTAAGAATGATATTATTAAGGAGATTGCACAGTTAAACACTAAATTGTATGTGGAGTTCAAGAATCTGTCTAGAACGGTATATCAGTCTTCGAATTCAACTACAAACCTATTATCATCTTTCTCTGATGCTTTAACTACCACTACAAACGAGATGTATAGGTTATTTGGAAACACATGGATAGGTTTAATACTAATTTCCAGTTTTCTCGTGGTTATCGGAATAAGTATGTTAGCTCTCTATAGATCCAAGGAAGAAGTTATTATAACCGCTGAATTGGAGAAACCTAAGAAGCGGAAGAGAAAGAAGGCCGGTGGATCTATCTGGCCGATAGTATTCGTTGTTTTTATGGCTGGGTTGGCTATATCGATTTTGCTACACTTCTTCTTTGACATCCCTATTTTTGACTGGTTTTTTGAGTTTCTGAGGAGGTTGATTTAAATGGAGCTAGTGGATCTGCTCTTTAATCAATATCCTGTTGTGGGATATACAGCTCTTATAGCCCTTATAGTCTTCTTATGGTGGATATATGCTAATAAAAGACCTGCGTTTCCTGGCAGAATTATAGGGATCCTATTATTTTATGGGCATCTTCCAATAGGCTATTATAGGCGGTTCGCAGGTCTCATGGTCGATATAACTGATTCGGTGTTTAATCCATATACATTAACTGAATTTCTAAAGCTTGCTCATAGCAACATCTCTAAGGAGATAG
The DNA here is from genome assembly GCA_002011075.2 of Candidatus Scotarchaeum otlingeri. Taxonomy (GTDB): domain Archaea; phylum Thermoproteota; class Nitrososphaeria; order Geothermarchaeales; family JDFR-13; genus Scotarchaeum; species Scotarchaeum otlingeri. The sequence goes on along the minus strand of MTMA02000006.1, from coordinate 1,361,156 downwards.
AAACTACCCCAAATGAAGTTGCTAAGCGGACACTCGGAAAATTAAAATCTACATTGGAGAGTATGATAAAGGGGGAAGATATAACTGATTATATCCAGGTTTTAGGTACACGGAGGGACTTTATCAAACATATATGGATAGTTGTTGGGGCAAAGAAGCCTATTGAGGAATATGCTGTACCGAGTAAGCTTGTCAGTTTTGAATGGGCATTCCTAAGCTTTATCAGGCGGATGGCTATATGGGGAGTTAGATACGACCTTCCAAAACCGGTTAGAGCAAAAGGGTTAGGAAAACTACGGGTTCACATCTTCATGCCCATATTAGATCCTGATGAAGAGGATTACAAGGCTAAACTATATCAATTGACTGATGATGCGGTAAATGCATTAGGATACCTTGGATCTACAATTACATCGGCATTAAAACTAACTGTTGAAAATAGAGCATTAAAACGGGAAATAAAGGCATTAAGAGATAGGGCCAAGGAGCAACAAAAGGAGTTGGCTCGGCTGAGTAAGGAGCTTGACAATGCCCGTCTCGCTTTGTCAGCCAAATCTATATGGGGGCCGACGGAGGAAGAGGCTAAGATTGCTAAGGCTAGACCTATTCAGGCTAAGTATATGGAGATGCTTATGAGCATACTTTTTGGGGAAGCTCTGGGCATGACATTATTACCCGGCATCCTTGGCCTTGACATCGCTGTTAGCGTATTTGTGGGTAGCATTTTCGGTGCTTTCATCTTCTACCTTTTCTTTGGTGAAAAATAGTGATCTCCTATAGATTCAGGCTTGAGAAGGCTCATGACAATAAATATAAGATCTACCTAGTTGTTGAGAGGCACTATTTTTTCGACGGTAAACATCATGTTATGCGAGACAAAAAGAGGGTTAAGGGGGAAGGACACCCTAGATTTACCGTAGAGGAGTTAATGAGATTGGTGAAGGAGATACTTCCTATCCTAAGTGATTCCCAGCTGAGAGAGATATTGGCTGAAATAGAATCTAGAATAGGTGGGTATAAATGAGCCTAGAAGACTATTTCGATGATATACGAGGTAAGATCCATTTAGTCGATAAGGCTATTGATGAGACGCAGAAAGAGATAAGTAGATTCGTAGACTTTGTGTCGAGCCCAGACTTATTTGAATATCCCAATCAATTCAAGAGACGGCTTTTTGATCTCCAGAGTAGATTTGACAGCCTAATAAGGTACATGATTGATATCGAGCAAATGATATATAGCCTAAGGGAACAATATTCCCTATTACCAACCAAAACAGTAAAACTGGAGGAGAACTCGGATAAAAAGAGCCTATTGCGAAGGCTATTTCCAGTACAACGAAAGCCTACTGTAAAGCCTCCGGAAAAAGTCAATCTAACACCAAGCCTAGAATATGCATATAGAATCCTCGACAAGCTAGGGGAGATCTATTACGAATACGAGAGGCATAGAGCCCTAATATCATTTCAAGACTCGCCAGAAGACAAGGGTAGGCTAGAATTCGAGATAAGACACTTCAGCACAGAACTCATAAAACTAGCTGGAGACGCAAACAACTACATAATATCATCACTCCAAAGAAGAAGAGACCTCGCCGAACAAATACTAAATGACCTGATGGCAAAAATAATAGCAATAGAAAGCGGAATGCCATTATCAAAATAATTATTTGGAGTATCTTCGGAGCAAATATAGACCACCGACAGCCAGGAAAACGACGAATTCCGTAAAATCTATCATATTTATAAGATATAAGAGGGCTAGACCAAATATGTACCCCGTTAGGTATGTTGATGACCAATATTTCATTTTATTAAGCAATTCCAGTACGCCACCTATAGCTATGACTCGTATGATTAAATAGAGAATTCCAACATTATAATCAAATACTGTAAATATCGCATTCAAAAATGTTATAATAACAAAACCTTGAATCGTCTCTACTATTGCCCTACTTAACCCATGCTCTAGACTAGGCAATCTATGCTCCCAAAAATCAGTAATTATCAAGCTCTTTATATTTCTGTATTATTTCTTCTTCTGTGGGTTTGGCGTAGATCACCGTCATTTGAATAGAGAATTAAGCCATTAAGAATAGAAGCATCCCGATCACTTGTAATATAAATCCTATTAAAAGTATCATAAACCCATACTGATGCCTTTTTTTTTCAAAAATTTCTTTAACCTGTTTTCTTAGCAATTCCTCGGTAGTAATACTAAAATATATAATTTCATTTGTTGTTATCGAGCATGATGCATATATGATTTTTTCTCTAATTTCTATTTTTCTACATTTCTTATGAGATAAATTTAAGACTTCTAGTAGTTCTTTAAATCCTTTATCTCCCTTAAATATTTCTTTTTTTCCAAAAAGATTCTTGAGGCCTGAATCCAAATTCTTGTGGTATTGAGAAATTGAGGATATGGCTTCATCTAGTAACTCAAATACAAAAAAAGCACCTGCTATTACATCAAATAATAATCCTATTATCTGGATGATAACGCTTATGTTCAATATGCGATCCCTCAACGCTATACATTGAATAATAAAAGTAATTTTCTAATAATAAACGATATTTGAATTTTCGCTATCATTATCTGTTTTTTATACATTTATTAGAAATCATTATACTAATAATTTTTTATGAAATATCAAACGATTCTAATAATATTAGTAGCCTTTCTTCTTACAATCCCTATGACACTACATATTAACTCAGAAAACCGATATCCTAAAGTATTGTTCGAGGTTAAGGACTTTGTCAAAACTGGCAAGTTTAATTATTGGGTTATTCAGCTTTATCAAAATGATACCATTAATGTCTATGTAAAGCAGACTGGCCAAGGTGGAGATTTTTACCTATTTCAATATGATGCATTTATTGTTTATGCAGAATCTTATGTATATGGTGCGTCTCCTCAGATTGGTTTAGCACTAATTTTTAAGGAATATCAACAAGAAATCGATTTTGAATATAAGGTACCTGTAACAGATAGATATGCTTTTATGGTTGTTGATCACGAGAAAATAGATCTTCTTAGAGTTACCCTATTGCAAGCGGGTGAAGAAAGAGAATTCAAGAGGTTTATGGAAAGCACCAGTATTTCAATTAATTATCTTAACTCACAAATCGAGAACATAATAAATCTAACTAATCTTAATTTCATAATTAGACTAGGTTTAACAATAACTCTTATATCGGCTATAATTTCATATATTGTAGTAAAAATTAAGGAGAGAAAATAGGAGTTATCCGTTTAATTCTTTATATTTTTGTATTATTTCTTCCTTGGTTGGTTTCGTATAGATCAGTGTTGTTTTTATATCGCTGTGCCCCATTATCTCCTTAAGTTTAACTATATCTCTAACTTTATCCATCCAATAATGTCCAAAGAAGTGTCTTAGTTTGTGTAGTGTTATGGGATACTGCTTATTCTTTATTCCAGCTCTATTCACGGCCCTTAGGAATTTCTTTCTCAGCATTGTATAGCTTAGATCTATAATTCTCTGGCCCTGAGATGGTAAGGTATGATATTTTTCGATGTATTTCTGTTTTAAATATGAGAGTACTATGATGGCTTCTTTACTAATGGGCACTGTTCTCTCTCCGCTTTTCCCTTTTGCTCCATACTTTATGCTTGGTCTATATTTTATATTGGCTAATGCCATATCTTCTGTTTCCTCGATGTCTCCCCAGCATATCCCAAGCGCCTCCGATGGCCGCATTCCGCTGAAAGCTATGAATAATACTGCAAGTCTGACTCTCGCATCATCGACATTCTCTAAAATTCTCATTATTTCTTCATAGGTTAAGTCCACCTTGAACTTATGTTCTTTTATGAATTTCCATTGACCTACCTTTTTTGCCATCTCTACCTTATCATTATATCTATAGAATGCCCTTAAGACATCTCTATGAAGAACTAATGTGTTATTTGAGTATTTCTCCTTTGCATAGTTAAAATATGCCTCTAGCTCTCTATTTCCAATCTCCATTATGTGCTTCTTGAAGGTTACCGTTATGTAGCTGTTAAAGATGACTAATACATTGAGGTAACTCTTACTGGTATTTCTTCTTTGGTGAAATCTTGATATGAAGCCGATTATTGGGATTAGGTTTTTAGTAAATATCCTTGCCACATGGAGATTTTTGTTTTTCAATGTTGCTATGGTTTTCATTATCCTTTTATACTGATTTGGATGGATCTTCTTTATAATTTCTAACTGGTTCATTAACCACTTTTTCTCCTCTTCTGTGAGAGTTATTTGACTGCTCAATTGTGTTTGCCCCTCTAAAAAAGAGATTGCGATTAGTGGTGCTTATCGTAATAAGGCATTAGCCACTTATCCACAACTTTTCCTTAATATTAAAGCATTAGTACGAGGCTTAAAGTAACTACTTGACTTTTCTATACCCCCTCTAATAACCCCATTACGATAAGGTTCCTCTATTTTGTGAAGATGCGGGATATATTGATATTCATATATCTACAGAAGGTCGTTGGGTATAAGCGTAGAACCCTAGATCCAGTAATAAAGCCCTATTTCATCATGAAGGCTAGGCTGCCCTCTAATCTCGGGGACCTAGAGAAGCTGATGGCTATGGCGAGGAGAGAAGCGGATAGAATAATTCAGAGAGAAGAGCTAAAAGTGAGGGATGTAGAGATATTTACGATCCATAGGCTAGGATTAGGTAAGGGAAAGTATAGGACCGAGCTGGTTAATGTATTTAGGAATATTGGAGTGGACAAAAAAGGTAGAATAATCTACATGACGGCTCCAAGGCAATCGATTAACCCAGAGGCCTACAGGATATATCTAGAATATCATAGGAAAAAAGCGTTGTCGTCTAATGCCAAGGAGGATAGAAATTTAAGCATAGCAAAGTACATGGGCATAAAGTTATCAAAGCCAGATGTCAAGGTCTATAAAGTGAGAAAGTATCCAAACATTACTTCTTTATTAGAGATCAACTTTCTAGACCTAATAGAATCGATGATGCCTGAGAATCTTCCAAGTGGTGGTGATGATGCTAAATCAATTCTATATGAATATAATTGGCTTAGTCCATTAGATCAACAAGTTAAATGGAGTATCAAAAGCTATGAAAGAAAAATGATATCTCTAAAAACAACTTGAATCATAAGATTGCTTTATGAAAGATATCTATTATCTTCCAAAATTACATCTAGATCTCTACGAATTTATCAAGGCTCGTAAGTTGCCTATATTTAGATTTTTTTACAGCCTCTTCAATCGTATTATCTAGTTCATTCAAATATTCCACATTGTGGCTTTCATATATTTTCCTACTTATTGAACTTATTGTTCTAATCGTTTGATCATCAAATAATGGTATTTCTATATTAGACAAAAGCCTTTGGGTAAATGCGATTCTTCCCCCACGTCTTCCCCCTCTGTATAAATAATATTTTCTGAATTGGTTTGAATTTAAATAGCCTAAAAGGAAAAATTCATATCCTTTTCTAGGTATTAGAATTAAGACATCCCCCGCAGGATAATAGGGCTCATAAGTCAGACTAAAACGGTTCCGTTTAGACCTGTCAAGAACAGGAACAAATATTTTTGGCCTATGTAAATTTTTTTCTACTAGTTTTATATTTCTTACCGCTTGCCAATGAAACCATAACTTATTTTTTGGTAAGTATCTCTTAATCATCCGCTCTTTATAGGGTAATAGTCTTTTAGCTATATTGGTATAATTATTGATTAGTGTTTCCTCATCTGGTATATGATTAGTGTAAATATAATATTCTATTCCATCAATAAAAAAACCTTTGCAATTCTTAGCTTTTACAAAAGGTTTTATTATTTCCTTTTCTTTTTCATTGAAGATCATAATTTCTTTCTCATTAACCTTGAACGCTTTATCGAAACCTGTTACTAAACCAACCCCAACTTTACATATGTTTCCCAGCTTAGTACTTGCACCAAATCTTAATGATTCGAACGAGGACCATACTGTCTCATTAGATTGAAACGGCTTCCTCTCAAAATAATAAAAAACTTCATTGCTTTTCCTTTTATTAAGAGAGTCTAATGCTGCGTTCTTTATTTTTTTAGCTGAAAATTTTCTATTCCTTATTCTGAGAACTTTCATCGTATCAATATTTTGTTTCTTTACAAATTTGAAAATGACCGGTTCTGGGTTTTCGCCCTCGAACAATTTAACTTCGTCTAAATCTATAAAAATTTCTATTCCGCCACTTAGGTTTTTTCTCACTTTTTTCGCGTAAGTATTATATGTAAAAGTGTAAGGAGTAATAAAAATAAGTTCTCCGTTATCTTTCAGAAGTTCGATAGCTTTAATTATAAATGCGTAATAAATATCACTTTCAGCAGTACCGACTATATCTCTAACTTCTTGTCTTAAGAAGAGAGGAAGGCTATTGTAATGAGCATAGGGAGGGTTACCTATTATTACATCAAATTTTTTGTTATCTACATATTTAAGAAAATCTGTGTTGATTATTATAACATCATCAAATTTTTTTCTACATATTTTTGCAAGTTCTTCATCAAGTTCTATGCCAACTATATTTCTATATCCATGTTTTAATAAAGCTTCAATAAATGCGCCGTCACCACATCCTGCATCTAAGATCCTTGCTTCATTTTTCTTTGTAATCAATTGTACCATTAATTCACAAATTTCTGATGGTGTTTTTACAAAAGAGACCTTATTCATTTTCATTTTCCAATAAATAGATTTCACTCTTAATATATTCTAATGCAAGTAATTCGGTCTTAGAAGAGTTAATTGCTTTCTTTATTGCTTCTATCGATGCATTTAGTAGCTCATCAACAAATTCGAAATAAGTTCTAGGTTTCTTGCGTAATGTAGGCTTATATTTAACTTGAAACATATTATTTCTCGGATTTACATAAAAATCATCATCTATTTCTTCTAATAGGAAAAAGTTGGATTTTCTTACATTTATGTCTATTACAAATAAAGCATAGGAAATAATTTCATCACCTCGAATACGATTTAATATGATGCGCTTATTTAATGTGATTTCTTTCTTAAATCGTTGTCTGTTTATACCTAGATATAATCTGATTAAATTATTATATGTCGTTGTGTCATTACGTGCTGATGACTCTAAATTTCCAACCTTATTATTCAAGAAGATCATAAAAGGACAATTATCTATCCTTCCATTTATTAGTATATCATAAGGCGTTCGCCCCCCCTCTGCTCTATATATAGTATCCCTTGGCTCCAAAAACATGAATTCTATGTCATACCCATTTATTGTCCTCTTAAGTTTTTGTCCTTCAAAATATCGAAGCAGTATATGGTCAATATTTCTATCACTAATTTCCCTAAAATCTATATTTAGCAAAAAATCTTCTAATTCTTGATAAATTGCTCTCCTTATGCTGATAAGGTTATGCATTCTTGGTCACAAAGATTAATATTTACTTAGATTATAGATATATTTTCTACTTGAGGGCTATTATGAATAGTTGTCCTCATAACTCATTTATTATGTCAGATGCATAAGATTCTTCATGAAGTGTTTTTTCTTTTTTCATTTTCCTAATATATTTTTCTCTCTCCTTTTCAGTTAGATAGGGTTCATATACTGGTAACGGATTTTCTTTGGTTCCGTAGCCATTATCATCAATTAATACTGGTACATAATCCCATGAGTCGGTTAATAGTTCGTATGGCTTGAAATAGTCTTCTTTGTCGTAAGTGGTTATTTCTGCCCCTACTGGTGGGAATACCGCTCGAATCATTTCTATCGTCCCTCTTGAATAGTCGAACCATAGGAACCACTTGTAGGTGTTGTCTTGGCTTATCTCGCTATGCTGCAATACGCTCTCTATCGTGACCTTATCTGCTCCATACGGTATCCTCGATAATATGGCGTCTAGATCCTTCTTCTCACCTACATGCCCAGTAAATACATTGCTCATCTGGCTCCTCGCACCAGCTACCAACCAGGAGGCTCGCTGTGTATTGATATCGACGGCTAATCCTAGGCCCCTGGCTCCCCTGGATAATACCGCTACTTCTTCAGCTGATCTAACCGATGATGCCCCATAGATCATAGACGGCATAGCTGCTGCCCCCAACATCCCTTCATCAATTTGGAAGAAGGCCTTTATTCTCTTGTTTGTTCTTCTCCACTCCATGAAGCTCTTAATTACGCATCTGAAGGCATTCCTGGTAAGGTGGTCCTCGACGAACCTCATGCATACGAGCCTGCCTGGCTTGGCCAGTATGCTAAAGTCTATTTTGAAGGCTCTGGGATCCTCTACATAGACTATTCTATCGAACTTTAGTGGGGGGTATACGTATTTCAGGTCGCTGTCCTTCTTTATTATTACTAGGCTTATTAGGTCTGGATCTCTAAGCTCCTTCTCTATCTCGTTAGGCTTCATATTCTCCTTTTTGACGATGAGGCCCCTCGGCTTAAGCTTCTCTTCCTCAACCACCCATTTATATGCTGGGTGGTCCTTAGATAATGGTACGGCCATTATCTGGCTCTGCATCCTTTCATCGATGTCTATCTCTGCTCTAAACCCGAATCCCCCGTGATCCAGTCTCGCTATCGCTAAGCTGTTGGCTAATGAGCTTTTGCCTGAGCCTGTTATTCCATATATTGCGTTTAGCATGGCTCTGTTCCCAACTGGGAATAGATCGAAATTCTTGACTGGTTCCAGCATCACCAGTCCCTTATGCGGTATCGTGCCACTCGCCCATACGGATCTCGGTATCCTAAAGAAGGGTACATGTAGCCTATATGGATCTTTATTGACCATCATTATCCAGAGTGGCGAGAATCGATATCTTATGCTGATCTCCTCTATCTCCCTTATTCTCTGTTTATAAGGCTGGAGTTCCTTGAAAAATTCATAGTAGATCTTATCGAATTTCTCCTTAATATGTAGATATTTGATTATATATCTTCTGGGAAACAGCTTCGCTTCTCTGGACATGCTCATGTAATAATGAATCCACAACGCCATCTTTACTAGCGGGGGTACATCTTCTTGATATCCTAGTACCATGGCCATAGCTGTTGTTAGACACGCATCATATAACTCTGTAGGGTATCCACCGGGGTTTCCGCTAAACCCCGCTTGTAGTATTGTGAGGTCGTCTATGAAGCCGGGTGGTGCTAGTCTCCAGATATCGTCTCCATAGTATTCCTCGAATATGTCTTTAAGTTCCTCTAGCCCCCTAAATAGTACTTTAAAAGCGTGATGTTCCATCATCAATCCATTCTTTAGGCTGTCTATTCTTCTCCAGTTGCTTCTAGATTTTGGTACCAAGAGTTTGTTGAGTTCAATCCGCTTATAGATTGTGCTTGGCCTTCTATACTCATCGAATAGTAACTGGGCTTTTACCCAATATTTCATAGGATCCTTGACGCCGAAATTGCGGAATAATCTGGATGCTGAGTGTATAGCGTCCCTAAACTCCCCCCTCGCAAAGTTCTTAATTACATTATACCAACCCAATACATAGTCATATTCATATTCTATCATAGGTTCCTCATAATGTTTTTCCTCGACTAATTCGGTCATAAGTCCCTCCATAGAATAGCATAATCTATTTCTCGATAAAGCATGTCATATAGGAAATATAGTTATAGAGAGTTAGCACGGAGACAGTTTGCCAGTAATCTTCTCCAGATCCTTGAGGAGTCCGGCTATGATTATAGCCGAGCCATAAAGAGGGTAAATGCATTAATTAGACAATATAAAACTGAAATAGAAAAGCTAAAGAAGATGAGTCAAAAGGATTTCTTAAGAAGGATTTCCCGCTCGATATTCGGAGTGGCCTCAAAGGATTATTATATGGGTGCATATAGGAGGAGAATAGAGGAGCTGGAGAAGATCAAGAGAATACTCAAAAGTTACGCCAAGAACCCTGAGAATTTTAAGAGAGATATAGAATATACAGATATGTATAAGGGATTTAAAAGGAAAGCTAAAAGAGACTTGAAATTGATTTCTAAGAAATTGAAACATAAACAGACTGATAATCTGGAGAAATTTCTCAAGTAATCTATCTATTGGTGATTTGTTGATGCCTAGATATATCCAACCCATTCTTATTGATGGTAAGAGATATTATGCGGTCTTCTCAACGATAACTATGCAATTCTTAACTCCGCCTTACCCCAGTATAAAGGAATTGAAACATAGGCATCCAGAGTATTCTAGGCTTAAAGTTGTAAGACACACATTGAGAGGAAAGATCAACGATAACGGGAATTTGGATGTTTCAATGCCAGTTCATGTGATATCGATTGATAAGTCTAAACGAAAGCGGCAGGGTAAACTCGATAGATATGTAATTTATAGGTTGGATTGATATGCCGAAGAAAATAATATATAGAGAAGGAAGATTTGAGATAGTCCCGGAAGAAGAAGCTATAGCTTTCTATACAGATAATGAAGGTAGAAAAAGACCGATAAAAAAGTATCTAGCATCAGAACAACAATCCTCTCCACAATTGAAAGGGGATGAAAAGATAGTCATTGAGTTTATTAGTCCTCTAATTAACGCATACAAGAAGATACTTGGAATAACTCTAGATGTACCTCTTGTACCAGTTTATAGCTCCAATAATACACAAAACCAGTTTATTTATTTAGGAGTAGGCATGGATGAACTCCCGAGAATATATGTGAATGTACGGTATTTGAAAGCTGTGTTAGATGCCATAATAAATAAGACAGATGATCTTAGTGAAATTAGTAAACTAATAGAGTATAACATTGTGCATGAAATGACGAGGCTTAAAGAGTTAGAGGAATTGCTACCTACGGTGCTGGATAAGAGATTAATAGCTCAAGAATTAGAGAGGTCTACAACATATTCAAAAGCACAGCTTACTGCAACAAAAATTACAGGTATAGGATCATGGGAATATACCAAAATGAAAAACCATTTTCTAAATAAACATAATTTGCTAGACTAGTATAGAGCTTTCTTTCCATCAATAGAGACTAAAGTCCCATCTATCTACTGGTGACGAGGAGATGGCACGAGCAAGGTTTAATAAATATTATGATCCTTTAAAGGCTTTCCTCGGTGATATCGCTACATATGGTGATATAAGAGAAAGTACCAAAAAGGCAGTTGTAAGATATTATATGAATAGCGGATTAAATCGCTTAGATGCAACTATCCAAATGTTAGTTGACGCCGAGAAAGCAAGGAATATAGCTAAACAGGCTAAGGCGTCCTTTTAGAAAAGGGGATATGGTGTTTTTTATGCCTGAAAAGGTAATCTATCGTAATGGTAGGTTCGAGGTTATAGATGAAGACGAGATAAGGGGATTCTATACCGATAAGGATGGTAGAATCCGCCCCTTAACCAAAAGGAAAAAGAAAATCGTGAGAAGTGTTGTTAATACTTCATCGGAATCTGAAATGCTGAATTATGTCAAATCGATCCTCAAAGAGTATATTAATGTTGCTGGTGTTAAGACGAACCCTAAAATCTCGGTCAACAATAGATGGAAAAGGAAGATCGCTCATGTAAGGCTCATAATGTCTAAAAGGGGTATCCTCGTTGGAAGACCAGAGTTTGCGATAAATCTTGATAAGATAAGGTCGTGGTACAATATAGATCCAGAACTCGCCGATAAGGCGGTTAGATTCAGTATCGCTCATGAAGTAGCTCATCTAAAACAGCTAGAGGAATATGGAAAGAAAATGTATTATACTGGAAATCCCAGAAATAGGGTTTATCTTGAGCTTATAGCTGATAAATATGCAGAGAACCTTACTGGCATTAGTAGTACAGATATTGCTGTTATTGAAGAGAAGCTTGAAAATACGCGATTAGGAATTAAACTGAGTGTTCCGATTTTTATGAAAGAAATAGATCTAAATGATATATCTAAGTTGGCAACATATAAAAATAAGATTTATGCGAGAGTTGTAGGATATGAAAGTGGAAAGCACAACAGATATATTATTCCTACAAGATCCATCACAAACATAAAGATGATACCCAAATCAGCTAAATCAATAGATATAGTAGTATTCGACAAAAAAGGAAATCCAATTAGATCCAAGAAACCTATTACAGTATCCAGGGAAGAGTTGGAAAAAAACTTTATACTAACGCCCTAACCTATACAAACCATCTTTTTCAATCCGAAAATCTCTTCTATCAATGTATAGTTTCTAAGGGGATGTAGTCTCCGATAAGCCATATCAACATATTCCTTAACTATCTCTATACCTATCCATTTAAGGTTCCATTTGATTTTCTTTGCTATTTTATTAGGCTCATAGTTAAGGTCATCCCACAATCCTCGATTAATTAATTCAACAACAACAGCTACTGTTCCACTACCCATAAATGGATCTAATACAATCCCATTTGGGGGACAGCCAGCAAGTATCATAGGTACAATTAACTTTTTGGGAAATACTGCGAAATGAGCATCCTTAAACGGCTCAGTTGTCATAGGCCAATAATCCCCAAGGTTACTTTCGTTTTCGTGTGTAGTTCTCGGAGCATATTTCTTCCATGCGGGGGCATATACATGAATCTGTTCATCCATATACTTAGAATTAATGGTGTCACCCGGATTCTTACCCTTTGGATGATAATCCTTAACATGTAGTGGATCGCTATAGGAATATCTACCTATTCTCCCCACAGCTATGTCATGTTTAGTGCCAATAATATCTCCAGGGTTCTTACCATTGGGATTCATGGCTATAAAGGCTGATTGTGTTTTTTGGCCATTCCATTTCTTTCTGAAAGTTAATCTGACATTTAAACCTCCATGTTTTTTCAACCTTCTTATATCCCTTAAGCTAGTATGTGGCACTCTAATAGCATCTAGATTGAAATAGTATCGTGGCTTTTTGACGAGAAGATATACATACTCCCAAGTATTGGTAAGCCGGTCCTTAACACTATTAGGCATATGATTCGGCTTATACCATATAATCTTGTTCCTAAGAATGAATCCTACTTCATCAACTAATCTCAATACCAACCTTTCAGGTATCAGCATTAATGATTTCCTTTTATATGTAACTCGTGATTGAGGGCTTGTTTTCTGATACCTGGAAGTATCAACGCCAATCATAGTTTTCTTTCTATAATCGTTTCTTCCACAGTTAGATCCAGCATATGTATCTCCAATATTTAGCCAAAAAGTACCAGTAGGCTTCAAAACACGATATATTTCCCTAAATATCATAATAAGATGATCAATGTATAATTCTGGAGAGGGTTCAAGCCCCAGCTGACCGTACCATGCACCACATTTGGTACAGAACGATGATAACTGAGGTCTCCATTTAGCTTCATGATCCCTTGATGGCCTTCTCCAACTATTTTCCCCATATCCACCCCTTTCTTTAGGCTTTACATGCTTAACCCATTCATGAGCACAATCTGGATTTCCTGCCCAAATAATCTCTGCATCGCTAGGGTATTCTCTTAAGCCCCAGTATGGTGGAGATGTGATTACACAGTCTATACTACTATCTGGAAATGTCTTAAGTACATCAAGAGCATTACCACAAATTATCTGGTTAAAGGGCAGGTTCATCAGTATCAAGAAATAGATGACTTATCATATGATGGGTATATGGCTAGATGGAGCCTTGGATTCCCCGCTCTATTTCTTGGTGAGAATTTATGGGTAGGTCGAGAATAAAGAGAGGCTTTTTACCTCCCTTGAGGTCCGGCCATAGCGAGGTCTTCTGGGTTCCACTTAGTGATAAGGATTTAGATAGGATACAGAAGCGTGGATATGTCTATATTAGGGTACAGCTTCCAGATGGCTCTGTAGTGAGAAGACGGGTTACCAAAAGCAATCTGTTCAAGGATATGATCGGGTTCTATAGACGGTCTAATGGTAAGTGGGCATTGAGGAATATAGCGAGAGATAGGGCTATTAAGGCGAGTCATATACCTGAGCCGTATAAAGGTATGACTGGCGATAGGCCCTACAAGAAAAGGCGGAGAGGTAAGAAGAGGTAGGTGAGTTGATGGGTAGAAGAAATATATATCTTGGTTCTAGGGTTCCAGATGTGGGTGGGCCGGGGCTTGATAAGATTGTGGAAGTTGAGGGGATAGCCAAGGCTATCTATGAAGATTATGTTACTCATAAGATTAGTTATAATAAGGCAATAAGGCGGCTTAATCTTTTAAGTCTGATCGTATCTAGAGATCAAGATTTCGATTCTAATCATCCGAGGCTAAAGACTAAGGCACTAAACATCATTGACCATTATAGGAGTAGATTGATGAAGCGGCATTATGGTAGGCGACGATGAGAAGACACATATATAATGTGACATATCGGGATGGGCGATATATTATCCAGATATTAGGGGAGAAGCCGGAAAAGCCTATCGGATTTTATAAAGATAAGGAGAAAAGAACTAGACCTATAACAAAACGCAAAAAGAAACATATTAGAGTCAAGCAGAAAATAGTTAATCCCCTACCGGAGAGGAAAGCTAGGGAGATAATTAAATCGGCATCTATCTCTTCTATGCCGTCTAGACGGATAATTAAAGATTGGTGGATCCCAGAGGCCCAGCAACTATATAATTACTTAAGGAAATATAATGATAATATCAATCCCATAGAGATCCAGAACTTATTTAGGGTGGTCAAGAAGTATCGTCCAGAATGGGATTGGGACATTATCTATGAATACATTGATAAACACATTGATCCCGCTTTGACATATGGAGAGAATAAGAGGAAGCTAATAGAGTTCCTTGGCCCCTCGGAGGAAGACCTTAAGTATCAGTATAGAGGGATGAGTGAGGACCTTATGGACGAGTGGGAGCGGGAGGAGGAGTACCTGGACCAGCTATATAAGGAGTATCTTATGGATGTGGAGGGAATAAGTAGTGTGGGATAAACATTCAGACGCATATCACTATGACTGTAAAGGATCAATACCGCTATCCCTAATATTATCTTGTGATACCAATAAACATATTCATGTATTCAGATATGCTGTAATAATAAGAAATGATGGATATTACCTAATAGAGCCTCCGGAGCCAGATAATTATGAATTGAACGATCCCTTTGGCGTCATGAGGTATTTGAACGATTTAGCTAATAAGACAAGTGTATATCGATTTAGCTCAATAGAGGAATTAAATCTTATATTACTATCGAAGAATTTACAAAAATTAATCATCTAAATATGGATAATTAAATATGCTTATTGATGAAAAATGATACATGTGGATCTGCCTTTTCCTAAGGAGCCCCACAACATTAAAGACAAAATTGTTAAAGAAATAGAACGCTTTGAGAAAAAAGGAGGCGATTTCAAATGGAATCATCTAGCTATATGGTGTTATAAGCGTATACAGAGTTATCTATGGAATTCATGGAAAGAATATCTAAAACCCGTTGGGTTCAATTGGCAGAAATTCTTAAAGCTAATGTCTTATCATAAGGATGACATATTGTGGTGGGCTAAGTCTACACTTTTATGGGATGAGTTAGTTAGAAAGGTGATTAATACTCTGCAAGGATCAGTAGGTGAAATGATTAGAAAAAGCTAAAAAATATAAATATACTTTAGAACCAGTATTAAATATTAATTCCTCAGTCTTTAAATTACTTATTCTATTTTCTGGTGTAGATAATGTTAAGAATAAATAATAAGCAGTTAATTGGTATTGGCTTTATCTTATTCGGTTTTTTATTGGCTTCTGGTGTGATATCGTATCCATTTGCATTGCTGACGATTTATAATCCATTTAATTATCCGACGATAGATGGTAAGCTAATAGGCTCTACTAATGCCAATAGGCCAGATAATATTCCATTAAGCAAGTATTCTAATGTTGAGGTTATGATTTCCAGCGAGGAAAAGTTCTCAAGTGTACAATTGAGGTATTCTAGTAGTGCAGGTGGTGGTACAATAGACCTTCAGTTGGCCTCATCCAGTTGGTGGGAATATGACTATAAGGGCTATATCCCCCGGTTATACGATAATGTACTGTATGAGTTCCAATGGATAGGGGATGGAGCCGTATATCTAACTACTTACATAGTATTTGGAGGGGAAACACCTAGGGCGAGTGTACTTGTCGAGGGCAAATCCATATCAGATGGACATGTATTCAAGGATAGGCAGCGGCTAAATATCGAGATCATAGTGGAAAGTGGATATACAAGGAGCGGGGTTGTTGTTATATATCCATCTATTGAGGGTAAATGGATAAGTAATCCCCAGCATAAGATTCTCTCCAAGACGGATAGGGGGTATCGTGGTACCATCGATTTTGAGGGAGGCACATATAAAGTTATTGTAGAGCTTGATTATTCTAGTAGATATGAGCCGCTAAAATTAGTTACTTTCTACGTTGAGAATCCTCAATCCTTTTCCTTTACACCGTTTATAGGTATAGGATTGGTAGCTTTCGGGGGCTACCTTTTTTACAAAGGTAGAGAGGAGGACTAATGTCTCCCTCACTATATTATGTTTTAGCCGCTGGACTGGGGCTCTTATTAGGCTGGAGAGGCATAGCCAATAAGATAGTTGCAGCTATTTCCGGGGCTGTATTTATAGGCGGATATGTTACTTATTTAGCATACCTAAAAATGTGGAGCCAATACACAGAATCTAGCTCTTGGTTTAGATGGATACCATTAATCGGACAAGCCTCTGACGCCATGGCTGTAACTCAAATCTTATCCGTTGTGGCTATCCAGTTCATCATATCAGCATTGATCTACGGCGGAATAGCTCTAGTTGCATATTGGATAGGCGAAAGGATAGGTGAACAAGATTAGTGGAGGAAAACAATTATCTATATTTAATTATTGGTGTTGTGATAGCCATAATATCTCTGATAATATTTAATTCGCTACCGCCCTATATAGTTACATTTTCACTATTATCTCCTACTGGTCCTCAAATCTACATACTGGGGGTTAGGATAAAGCATTGGTTTGTAGGTCTAATACTTCTAGTTATTGGATATGTTATTAGAGAGGATTATAGAATCGGCTATTTTCTGATGGGATTTGGAGCTATACTATTCCTAGACGAGCTCCCGGAGCTACTAAACATCTTCTATTTATTGGTGATTAGATTATGAGTTGGAGAGATGCTATGGACTCAACCCTAAAGAGGATTACTCTCAAGGGACTGATAGGCATCGTAGTCAGTATAGTTCTAGTTAGAGTAGGAGAGATCATCATGTCGATACCTTTTCCATTCAACTGGATTACGGGGGTACTGTATATATTAGGGGTTGGGTATGCCTATGAAGAGATCGGCCTCATAGGTAGTGAAGAGAGATGAGGAAACTCCTTGCAATATTTTTGTCTCTCATTTTAGATGCAATCGATTTTATTGGCGGCTTCATCCCTATAGCAGGGGACTTTATTGATCTCATAGGAATCGGCTTACTATATTATCTTACTGAAGATTTGGTTATGCTCTCTGGATTAATTGAGTTGGTTCCTTTCGCCGACTTTATCCCTACATTCACTATCGCATCTATATATAGCATGTATGGGCGTGATGATTAATCTCAAATCTATATTTTGAAATGATAGTAACTATAGAGCTCTCAAGCTTACCCATTTTCTTCATCTTTTTCTACATCGTTTTACCGGTTGCAATAAGGATATTCAAAGGTGATTTTTGGGCCAAGATCTACATTTTCCTAAGTAGCCTGTTGGGAGCGATGTTGTTATATGCGTCTCCCCTGGCTTTCCTTAGAGTCGTTTTTCCAGAATCTATACCTGTGAATATTCTTAGGTATTTCGAGTTGTTGCTGGACTGGGTTACTGAGGGTTTAAGTATATTATTGGGTGGATTGGGTTTTTTCGCTTTATTTCTCCTTCAATATGGCTTAGTAAAGCTAGTGGGAATGTTTGGTTGGGCGAGGATCCAAGATTAACTTCTATTTCTTGGTGGGTAATTGATGTATAGTTATAATGTAGTTAGAGCCTTTTCTTTTAGCTTATCTCTCATGCTTACCACATTACTTGTTTTTAACCTATTACTATTTCCTCCTCAGGCTCAGTTAAACGATATAAGTACAATGGCTTTTCACTTATTGATAGTAAGCCCTACGGAAGAAATAATTTTCCGTTTCTTCATACCCTTAGTAATAATATACTTCTCTGGTTTGCCATATGTAATTTCGGGTTTTCTAGCTGCATTGATGTTCGGCATGGCTCATTGGTGGGCATATCAACAAAATTTGGAATTTATTATGGTGGCGGTTTTAGGCGGCGTGATACAGACTTTAACGGTGTACTTATTTAGCGATAGAGATGCTGGAGAGTGGGAGATGCCAATGGATGCACTAGCATATTACAGTATAAGCGTTATAGTATTTCTATTCAGCATGATAGGATACCTATACCAGTCCCAGATAGAAAATGTCCTAGTATATGTGATTTATGCCGTTACGGGTGTAATGAGCCTTATACTGGGTTACTTCATTATAGGGATGCTTAGAAATAAAGAGGCGGATGGATTCAGCTTTAAAGGAGGCTTATTGGGAGCGATCTTAGCCCACGGATTATATAATATTATAGTTAGTTCTAATCCTCAGCTGATAATTCCTATGGCGATGTTTGCATGGATTGTCTTTGGCTTAACCCAGTATAGGGTGGCTTATAATGAAATCTAAATTGCTCTATTTCACGGTCATACTGCTATTATCAATGATTGTTATCAGCCTGGGGTATAAGACTGAATATATCGATTCATCTATCTCAATATCGAATATAAAGGTGTTTGAATATGATAGGCGGACAAAGCTATCCGTGATCAACGATAACCTCATATTTTCATCGCTATCCTCTCTGTTATTTACCTGGTATACTTCGGCTCCCACATATACAAATGTATTGCAGAACCCCACTTTTACTGATGCCACTAATTGGACCGGAGAGGTTGCCGATGGCGATGGTACTGGAAGTGCAGTACAGGTTGTTAGTGAACACAGGACAACTTGGGGTGATTGGGAGCTTAGTGTATATGATAATGACGCAACTGTGCGGGGCACCGCAAAGGTATACCAGCAATTTGATTCTACTGATCTATTGATTTCTAAAATAGAATTTGAAGATGTGAGCAGTAATGGTCCGTATCTCCCACTTAGAGTTAGTTTATTCGATTCGTCTGGTGTTGAAGTCTGGTACAATGCAAATATCTATAGTGATACTTGGGCAAAAACATTTACATTCTATCCTAATGTATATGCAAATAAGATCCAATTTAGAGTGAGGTCATCTAAAGCATATAATAACGATTTCACGGTCACGCATTATATCGACAATGTATATGTTTATACTGGCTCTGGAGGAGACAGTATAAGCCAGTTCCAAATAACTTTTGACTATGATATTACTCCTACATATACAGTTGCGTATCAAGGGGACATAGGCAAGTCGCTAAATACCTTCAATTATACTATAAATATTTATCACAATGTTGATGATAACCAGACCTGGTTTCTAGCACACAGCGTTTCATATGTCAACTCTACTCAAGTGGCAACTACGACATACCAGTCTCCATGGACCGCACTTTTAACAGGCACATATACTTCTGGTTGGCATAACTATTACTATAAAATCGAGGTGGTTGTGGAGGCCTTCGACTCTATTACAGGTAATCGCATAAATAATACTGCGTATCTCATTCTTTCAGATCAGTTCTACTGGGAAAGTATAGCAAACTTCAATGGATTCGTTACTGTTACAGATACAAACCTAAAGCCAGTTACAAGAATTGAACCAATATCTATTATCTTAGTGATTATAATCATACTATCTACTTTAATTTACCAGAGGCGAACCAGACAGGACTAAACATTCTATTTTTTGATGGGATATGTTGGGAGAGCTTAGTTTAAAGTATAAAGTAGCGATATTGATTGCACTAGTGTTGATCGGTGGAGTAGTATACTTTACCTGGTTCGCTGGGAGCGGGATATTGTCTGCAGATGCATCTAGTGGCGACAGCTCAACGGGGCTAACTGCAAGGCCATTCATAGACTATAGATCTGAAGATGGTAGGATACTTAGAGTATATCTGGATGATGGAAGTAAATACTGGGTAAATCCAGATGGAACATTAACTCCATATACAGCACAAACATGGACGGTGCCAGCTACAATGACTGCAATTACCGATGTAAGGTTCGGCTTCGATGTTACAATACAAGGCAAGTATCTAAAGGATCTTAATGGCGATGGTTTCCAGGATATAAACTTGACTGTGACATCTACTGTTAAAGCTGAAGCTCCTGCTGCAACTGGAAGTTATTCGGTATTCAGCAATAGCTTAAGTATATACCAGGTGGGATCCCCGACATCGCAGACTGCTGGTTCAACAACTGATACTATCCAGAGCAACTTTATCAGCATAGATACTATCCACTCTAATGTATGGGGTGGAACCCCTGCACAAGATACTGATTATAAGCCTAAATACGAGGTTACGGTAACTGTAGATGCGTTTACCTACTGGGGTCAACCTATCCAGGCATCTGCATCAAACATCTATGGTAGCGATGTAATAGGTTATTGGAACTGGAAACAGAGCGAGTTGAGTGTTTCATTAGGTACAGCTTCCAGCTCTACCCAAAGCCTATTCAATATGCAAGATGGAAGTGGCTTCATGGTACTAATACTTGCGATAGGAATTATCCTGGCGATACTGGTCTTCGTCAAGGAAGATTAATCTATTTAGTGATAGGTGATCCGTATGGAGAAATATAAAATCTTTGCATTGCTCGGTATAATATTATTGTTATTCGCAGGGTACAGCTACTACATGATTCCAGAGATAAATATGGCTCCTGCAGATAGCTACTTGGACACATTATCAGTTGCAGATATAATAGGGGTTTCTAGTGCTAACTTTAGTGCCGTTCAAGGCTTAGCCACATTAACAATATCTCCAAATAACTATTTAGTGAATGCTACTTTGGATATAATTACTGATGATCCTGCTGCACAGATCGATATATTCAGCGATCTACCATTAAACCTATTATCTGGTGGCATAGGTAACGCTACATACTCAATCCCCGTGACTAATTCCCCGTTTTCTTTGGACATTATATTTACTTTCCAGAATACATCGATTAGTCACCAGGTGACATTCACAGTTTCAATGACGATAAAAGATAGTGTTGTCTCCAATTCTACAACTGTCTTTGCTAATCCGTGAGGTGGCATTATGATTAAATCCAAATTATTATCTATACTTATACTACTAACTATAATAACTGCGTCGGTCTCTATAGCATATGTTTATGCAGAGGAGCAGGTGACTATTCCAATAGCTACTGTTGACTTTGTAGGCTCAACATACAATGATCCACAGTCTTTCTCGGTCTCTGTATCAGATATAAAAAATGCCAAGGAGATATTTATAGAGGTGAATGTAAAGAGTACTGATGATAACTGGTTTAGATACATAACCATTGAGATTGACGGTCAAGTAGTAAATCCTGCACAAAAAGGAACCAGATACTATACAGCGGTTATATCGCCTTACGGTGATAATCCCCTCAGATATGATGTAACAAGTCTTGTTACCGGCAAAGATGTAGTCGATGTGACTATAAGGGTATGGACACTGAGGAATCCTTATGACAAGAGTCCAACCACTTGGAGTGTCACAGCTCAATTCATAGGTATACTTGAAGATTCAATCGTTCTTCCTCCTCCAACAGGTGGAGAAGCGGTAATGATACCGGTTTATATGGCTAGTGGTGTTGCTGGACTTGGCTTCTTGGGGTTGGCGTATTACTTTAGGCGGAGGGAGGACTAGGCTGGATGTGTGCGGGGCGAGAACCCCGATCCCCCAACTTTTTATATTGTGGTGAATAATGAACGATCTATACGCTTTATTCATAATTACTGTAATCATATCGTTTATGATTTTTGATAAGAATATAATAGATAAGATACTTGATACTTTTCTATTTGCATCATATAACTTAATTCTAAACATAAGCTATGGTTCTGGTGATGCTGGTACAATAATTATGATAAGCATAACCTCATTATTACTAGCCATGATGAGTAGAAAAGCTATAAAAAAATTGGTGGGGGAACATCTCTCAGATTGAGCCCCTACTAAGTAATCTCTCCAGTTTCGTTTCCATCTCTCTCAGTTTGTTCGCCAACTCATCGTCACGAGTCATCTGTTCCAAGACTGTTTTGAATAGTGGAGAACCGCATCTAACGCAGTAATTTGACTTTGGTGGATTAGGTTGGCCACATCTACATAGTACCTCTTTTTCCTTCTCTGCTTCACGCATATTGTAGTATGATAATATGGTTTCCTCAACATCGTGAGCGGCTAGGTGAACATATACTTCCGGCATCGTACTATCGGGAGTCCATCCGAAGTATTTTCTCATGACGCTTTCAGGTATCGACTTGGCCAAGTATGTACATCTAGAGTGGCGGAAGAGATGCGGATAGATCCTCTTCTTGATACCGGCCTTCTTCGCCAACTTCTTTAGGAAGATTCTTACAGCATCGTACTTTACTGGGAATAACTTTTCTTCCGTGTTCGTCTCGAGCCATTTACCTAGATATGGAGCCGCCTCAACTATAGGTACTCCCCTAACCCCAGTTTTGCCATTTACCATCAACTTGAAACCGTATACTGTTGGAACGACATTGTTTTTAGTTAGGCTAAGGAGTTCTCCTATTCTTAGGCCTCCCTCCCATAACACGGCTATTAACGTTTTGTACATGAGGTTCTTGGTAGCACCAATCATTTTCTGGATTTCCTCTGGTGTAAGTAGCTCTGTAGGTAGAAGTTTTCTCACCTCGCTCCTTTTTACTGGTGCTCTGATCTTATCTGCAAGATCCATTCTTCCTATGAACTTATAGTAATATTTTAGGGATAGGAGGTAGTCTCTTCGTGTAAAGCTGGTATAATTATCCCATATCCATGCAATTATCTCATTGTGATTGGCGATAAGGTCGAAGTATCTCCTCAACTTATTTATACAGTATAGATATTTTCGTCTCCTGCTAGAACCCAGCTTCTGCAGTAATAGAAAAGTATTGAAGTCCCTGAGCTCAGGATCCCTAAGTAACTTCATAAACCGCCTCTCCAAATCGCTATAAATAGAAGTTTCTTTAAAAGAACCCACAAAATCATTAGAAGGGCTTCGAACCTTTTTTGTTGGCGCCGCCGGCCGGATTCGAACCGGCGACCCCCGGGTCTCAGCTATTTTAACAGCCCGGTGCTCCACCTCTGAGCTACGGCGGCCTTTCTATATAAATCTCTTCAATCATGATATATAAAATTATTTTCTTTTATTGACTGGAGATTGATACGACTTTCTTGATTAGTATTGTTGCTAATTTTAGCTGTAGAAGAATTAATAGAAATGACATTATTATGTAGAGATTATAAATTATATTAGTAGCTCTCTGGCTTTTATTATTGCTTAATATTTTCTATGAGTAGTTTCAAGGTTTATGAAGTTTAGAGGATTGTATCCCATCTCAGTTAGAAGTCTGTAAAATGCTTCTATAGGGAATCCTAGGACATTATAATATGACCCCTTTATCTCGGTTATAAATAGGCTTGCGTAGCCTTGGATACCGTAGGCTCCCGCCTTGTCAAAGGGTTCCCCGGTGGATATATACCAATCTATCTCTTCTTCTTCCAATTCCTTAAATAAGACTTGTGTCTTTACATAAGTTGATTTGCTTATGGATTTATAGGTATCATACAGGTAGATACCTGAATATACGTGGTGTTTTCTGCCTGATAGTTTCTTGAGCATCCACTTAGCTTCATCGATACCCTTTGGTTTACCCAATATTTCCCTATCGATATATACGATGGTGTCTACACCGATAAATATACCCCGCAAATTAGGAGTAATTACCGACTTAACTTTTCTCTCTGCATTAATAATAACAGCCTCATGTGGTCTCACGTGTTTCTCCTCTACCTCTACCCTCGGCCTCAATACCTCAAAATTAAATTTTAGTTTCTTTAATAGCTCTATCCGCCTTGGAGAGCTGCTTACAAGGATAAGTTTGGGAATCATTGTATACACCTCCATGGCAAGATATTCATATCAGAATACTAAACAGGAAACTTTATATCTGAATATATCTCGAATAATAATCCTTCAGTATATTTATTAAGTATTATTATAATTCGGGTGTATTCATTACAATATTGGATGAAGAGAATTTTAGTGAGTGCATGCTTATTGGGCCTTAATACCAAGTATGATGGTACAAATAATTTCAACAATAAAGTTGCAAAATTACTCAAAAGAAGTGATGTAGTTATTATACCATTTTGTCCAGAGCAATTAGGTGGATTACCTACACCGAGGGAACCCGCCGATCTTACAGGAGATGGAGTCAAAGTGCTTAATGGTGAAGCAAGGGTCATAACTAGATCAGGATTAGATGTAACTGAATATTATATTAAGGGTGCACAGGAATCTGTAAAATTAGCCCGCTTATGTAGAATAGATATCATTATACTTAAATCTCGTAGTCCTAGTTGTGGAATAAATGGGGTTTATAAAGCGAAAGACATCAAATTAATGCCTTGGAATGGGGTTACCGCCGCATTATTGAGAAAAGAGGACTTTACTATTATAAGTGATGAGGAGATTGATAAGGCAGATCTTTAATCAACTATTTTAGAGCTTCAGCCATTTCTTTAGTCTTAGATACGGGATCAGTAGCGCTCGTTATGGCAGCACCTACTATAACGAGTTTTATAAAGGTATAGGGCTTAAGCCGTTTTATCATGTGTATATCTATCCCTCCAGCAACACCTATATTTACATCGATATTCAACGAAGCAAGTTCCCTAAGCTTATCTAGAGGTCCACTTCCCCTTTTTTGCTCATCTATTCCCACATGTATTATAAACCATTTAGGGCCCAATCCATGTATATGAGTAATCTTCTTTTCTAGAAATCTTCTTTCGACGCCTATCATATCAATATAAATCTCACGGTTATACTCTTCGGCAGCTCTTATTCCTCCCTTAATAGTCTCATCATCTGCCAAGGCTAATATGGTCGATACATCTGCCCCAGCTTCGAAGGCTAATTTTGTCTCAAGATACCCGGTATCCATCGTCTTCATATCAGCAACTATAATTTTGCCATGAACTACCCCCCTTACCTCCTCTATGATTGATAAACCATATTTCTTTAGTAGGGGCGTTCCAACCTCTATTCTATCGACGTATCTAGATACGTCCTTTGCCAAATCTATAGCCCTTTCTTTTTCTGTTATGTCTATGGCTACCTGAAGTTCTACCGGCATTCCCTCTTCTCCAACTCAGTAATTTTATTTATTCTTCTTAAATGTCTTCCCATTTCTGGAGATGTATTAAGCCACTTATCAACGATCTTTAACGCAAGATCTATATCTGTAGTACGACCTCCTAAACAAAGGAAATTAGCGTGATTATGTCTTTTACATAGCTCGGCGGTCTCTGGATTGTACGCTAATGCGGCTCTAATGCCTCTATGCTTATTGGCCGCAATACTCATACCTATCCCTGTGCCGCAGATTAATATTCCGCCATCGAGCTCTTCGACCCTATACGTTTCAATAGCCTTAGCGGCATAATCAGGATAGTCGCATGAATCTTCCGAATGTGTACCTACATCTATCACCTCGATGTATCTTTCGGTAAGGAACTTTTTTATGGCTTCCTTTAGTTTATAGCCGGCGTGGTCACTACCTACAACGATTCTCATAAATAAATAATTTAGTCTTTAACTATAAAGAGGTTGATTAATATCCTTTGGATTTAATATTATGTAAAGTTATATTTGCATAAGTATATCCTAGAAAACCCGACTTATATTATTTATATAATTTTTTAATTTACATATATAGATATAATTTAAGGAGATAAGTAATTTTATAGTGGAGGAGGATTGTATTGAGGTTCGCCAGATGTAGAGACACGGCTCAGATACCTTCATCAGGAAAGAGTGTGGCTATAATTGGAGCAGGACCAGCTGGCTTGGGAGCCGCAGGAGAACTAATATGTAGAGGGCACAAAGTTGTTGTCTATGATATGTTACCTGAACCGGGAGGATTACTTATATTTGGGATACCTGAATTTAGGATACCTAAGGATAGAATAAAGGTAGGTATAAAAGAGTTGATGGATATAGGTGTAGAATTTAAATGTGGCGTTAAGGTAGGAAAAGACATTTCTCTCGATAAACTTATCGAATCATATGACGCAGTTTTGATAGCTACAGGTACATGGAGAGCCAATAGGTTAAATATACCCGGTGAAGACCTACCAGGAGTATATGACGCACTATATTATATCATAAATACACATTTGATTCAATACGGGTATAAACCATTTAACGAAGCACCCGATTTATATGGTAAAGTCGCAGTTATCGGAGGCGGCCTTACAGCCATAGACGCCTGTTATATAGCCTTCGATAGAGGAGCAGAAGAAGTTACCCTGCTATACAGAAGAACACGTGAACAGGCTCCGGCAGGAGTAAAAGAATTCAATAACTTGGAGAGTGAACTAGGAGTTAAGATAAGGGAATTAACACAACCCCTACGATTCTTGGGTAACGGTGGGCACGTAACTGGAATAGAGGTAATCAAGATGAAGCTAGGTAAGCCGGATGCCAGTGGCAGACCAAGGCCAGAGCCGATACCCGGCTCTGAAGAAGTAATTAAGATTGATAATGTATTGGTAGCAGCTGGGTTGGTGGCAACCCCCCCGTTAGATGCGGATAAATGTGGTATCGAGTTAACTAGGTGGAACACTATTAAGACAGATGAGAAGCACAGGACTAGCAGAGAAGGTGTTTTTGCAGCTGGTGATGTTAAGCATGGAGCATCATTAATAGGGCCTGCGTTGAAAAGCGGTAAAGATGCCGCTATTTACATAGATGAATATTTGAAGAGTGGAAAATGGCTTTACGATGAGAAAGAAGTTGTAAATGTTTAACTAAAGCTAGAGCTACAACTTTATTTCTTCTATAAACAATTCTTGGTTAGAATAAACTTTAGAATAAAAGTAGCTATGTACCCCATTACCTCCCCGCAATATTTTCTCTAAATATTCCTTGTACTGTGGATCTATCATCCCGAAAATAGCTTCTCCTATTTGGGTCTGGGTCACTCCAACAACACCCTCCACCTTACTTATCCTATTAACCATAATCTTTACCCATTCACTAGCGAGTCCCGCATTCAAGGTAAACCTCCAGCATTCCCTGAAGAATGTCTCGGGAGTCAAGTCAGCCAATATATTTTCAAGCGCTCGATCGCCTATTAGCGCTATTTCATCAAGTCTCTTCATATTCGTTAATAACTTTTTCTTATCCATTCCACTTCTCCAAACAGCAAAGACTGTATAATCCTTCTCCGCTACAATTTTTCTTATTTTGACATATCCAGGAGCTCCGGCGCGCTCTATAACCATGAATCCCGGTGAGACTAATCCGGCTACTGAACCTAGACCGGTTCTAAACTTAAGATCAGCTTCATGTGCAATTTGTGCAAGTTCGAGAGAAGTTCTATTTAGGTTGAAAGCCCTATCTACAGCGATGGCCATAGCATACGCGCTTGCAGCACTAGTACCAAACCCCGATGAGATCGGCACATCGATCTCTTGAAATATCCTTATTCCAAGGTTATTCAGCCCGTTAGTGACTAATCTATTTAATACATACTCTGCAATAGAATTGTGAATCCTGATACCATTAATATAATTCTCTGAAAAATTTTTTTGTGCTTCCTCTATTAGGAGCCATAGATTTACTCCCCTATCTATGGTTACACCACCACCTTTAGCCCCTGTCGTAAAAGTATCATCCGTTATAACTGGGCTAAAGAAGCCAGATACGGGTGCGGGCGAGAAGACCCTCACTACCTTAATCACATCTCTATTTTCCAATAATTTTGTAAATTGCGGCTTTAATGTTATTGAATCCATTCCATAACAACGATTAACACTGTTTTGAATTAAAACTTGTTTATAGAATATTTATCTATCTATATAGAACTATAGATATATTTGGTGTCTCTATGTATAGAAAGATCCAGAAAACCACGACTGGGACATACTTCGTGACCTTACCTAAAAATTGGATTGAGATGAATAAAATTAAGCATGGAGATATGGTTGATATAGAGATTAGAAAGGACGGTGCATTGATAATATATCCGACTAGCCATATCTCGCGAGAGAAAGAGAATAAGGTAACAATTCCATATAGATATGGCGAAATGAGTAGCGTCAGTGATATCATAATGGGCGCTTATCTACTGGGGTATGATATAATTGAAGTCATCTCTTTAGAAGATGGAATTGAGCCTAAGGATAGAGAGGAGATTAGGCGTTTTGTCCAATTTTTTATTGGTCTTGAGGTGCTAGACGAATCAGAGCGCACAATAATAATAAGATCCATCTTAGATCCCTCCTATACCGATCCCAGTAAATTGCTAAAGCGTATGGCTTATCTTGTGGAGGATATGCTTAGAGACGGGTTCAAAGCCATCCTAAATGGGGATAACCGTCTGGCGTCCTTCGTAACTCAGAGGGATAGAGAAGTTAATAGAGTATATTTTCTACTTATAAGATTATTAAGAGGAGCCTTAAGAAACCCGATGTTAGCTGATAGATATAACCTTAATCCGCTGGATTACCTAGATTATAGAGTTGCGGCTAAAACCATAGAGAGCATAGGCGATATAGCAGCTAATCTAATGCCCTATATAAGGGAGGCTATAGAAGATGAGGCGATAAAAGCTATATTCGATGAAGTAATTGATATGTATAGGCTAGCTGTTGATATATTCTTCGAGAAGAGTATGGATAAAAGAAAGATAATAGAGAATCTTGAGCGAGAGATGAACCATAAAATAAATAATCTAAAGGGAAACGCTAGGAATCTCTCGGATCTAATAAGATGGTTTATAAGAGAATCTGTAGACCTAGCAGACCTAGCAATAACTTTATCCGAAGAGACGTAACCCTCCACATCGATTTCCAAAAATTTTACGATAAAGCCGCCACACTTATATGTAGAAGATAAATTTTTATAATAAACAAAGTTATCTATTGATAATAGGTTTAATGCCTCGGTAGCTCAGCGGTTAGAGCGGCGGCCTTGTAAGCCGCAGGTCGGGGGTTCGAATCCCCCCCGAGGCTCCTTATTACATCTGGTGAAGATAAATATTACTTTTTGAGAAATTAAACATTCTATAGAGAAAAAATTATCTATATCCATATAACCTCGTATGGCTCTCTGTATAATCGACGTCTATACTTGTATCTAGCATAGATTGCCACTATAATTCCCAATATGAACCCGGATATATGTGCCCAATAGGCTATATATAGAGCTACACCCCTAAGGGAAATCAATCCATATAAGAACTGAAGCAAGAACCAGAAACCCAAGTAATAATAGGCAGGTATCTCCACCATCCATATAAACCATCCGAATATTAGGGTTAAGACTCTGGCCCAGGGGAACATTATTAGATATGCCCCCAAAACAGCGGATACTGCACCAGATGCACCTATCATGGGAACCATACTTGAGGGCGTGAAGAAGACTTGCACAAGCGAAGCTATTACACCAGATGAAATGTAGAAGACTAGGAAGGTTGTATGCCCGAGCCTATCTTCAACGTTATCACCAAATATCCATAGATAGAGCATATTTCCAAATATATGGGTGATATCCCCATGTAAAAACATCCCGGTAAACAATGTATATAATTCTTTTCCTTGAAGTATGAGCGCCGGTTTAACACCATATTCATAGACTATCTGTTGGAATACCCGTAAGGGTTTTAAATATGTGTATACAAACACCACTATATTTATGGCTATAAGCATCTTGGTCACTATGGCAGGTCTTGACGGTCTGTTGATATCTTTGATAGGCAGCATAATTCATCAAAAGACATTATTTAACCAAAAAATATATAATTGAATTGTACGGTGATAACGTTAGATGGAGATATACAGAATTCCTTTCTATAAGGGCATGCTAATCATAAAAATTGATAAAGACTCCCTATACGAATTAAGATATAGTAGCAGAACTGATAATATAGCTGAGACCGATAAAGATGATAATGTTGGACATTGGATAGTATCTAAGGTAAGAGAGTATATCAAAGGAAAGAAGGTCTTATTCGATGATATTCACTTAATCTATCCATATGGAACGAAATTCATGAAATCAGTTTGGCGCATAACACGGAAGATACCATATGGCGAAATTAGAAGTTATAAGTGGGTGGCTGAACAACTAGGTATTTATAAAGGATATCAGGCAATAGGAATAGCATTATCCAAAAACCCGCATCTCATAGTAACACCTTGCCATAGAGTCATAAGAAGCGATGGTTCCATAGGTGGATTTTCCTCCGAAGGAGGTGTAGAACTAAAAAAACATCTTCTTAGACTAGAGGGATATATTACTCAAGCAACATAGACAACAACTCCACTTCAGTTGGCTTCAGTCTGCCCATCGAATCTCATCGTCCCATTGACTCGATGCTGCAATGTGTCATCATCGCCGTTGATACGGTTGGAATTTATTACATTACATATTATCCCTTATCCTTCCGTAATATTATTATCTATATCTTTCGTTAATAAGTCTTATTCCTATTTTTTCGATAAATTCCTTTATGGTTCTCTCTTTATCTCTATATAATTCTTCTTGGATATATTCCATCAATTTGTTTATAAACCTAATATATTTGTTTATTAAGGGATTAAGCTCCAATTCGATGATTTCATGAAGAAGAATTCTATATACTCTCTTCTCATCTGATGTGTAGATGTATATGATCTTGTTCTTGGTGTCTATCTCTCCATACTTATCCCTATTAGGATCATCTATTATTATGGCTTTATATTCATATCCGAATCTTTTGAGGATCTTGTTTAGTTCTGATTCGAGTCTCTCAATCCTCATCATTAATTGGCGCCTCCCCTTGTTCTAAGCCGACTTTAAAGATGTAGATATTTGGGAGCTTCGGATGTTCCTCGAGTATTCCATATTTTAGGAATAACTTTAGGTATTTTTCATGAGTCCGTTTATCAGTTATACCAATCTCTCTCGTAAGGATCCCATAGATATCTCTCTTGGTCCGTTTCTCCCCTTTTTTTATTCCTAATGACTTAACTGAATTGATGAAATCATAGATCTTGTTTTTGGTTTGACTGCTCATATTTTTAGGTAGGGATATTTCCTTATCTGCAAGTCTTGATGTCAAGTTTTGTTCTTGTGTGCGTGTGTGCCGAAATAGAAAATCTAGAATTGCCTCTTCAATAATCATACTCTTGAGACCATAATGACTGTTTTTAGATATACTATCTATATATGTAATGAGTTTTTTATGTGTATATTCAGATAGATAAATCGTATATTTGACTTTCTTAGACATTCGGAATCACCGTTGCAAAACTTGACGACAACAAATGTTGACGGTTTGATGTCATGAATGATGTTATGACGTCATCTTCTGCATAAAGAACATGTTTTATCGAATATAGAATAATAAATAATAAATAAATAATAAATAAGGAATATCTATAACTATATCTATATCTTATGAATAAATTTAGATCTATCATTCTCTTCTCGGATACCTTGCACACATGCACAAAAACATTTGTTGACATCAATTTCTGCATCCATTCATATGGATAGGACCCCCTCTTCACTAGTAGTTTGTTAATAAGCTTTGATAATTCTTCTTTAGAGATAAATAATAAGTTTTTAGGTATATGTTTACCTAGCTTATTACATAAGCACTTCATTAAAAAGTCTTGTTTATTTGCCAAAAGAGTTTGACTGAATATGTAATCTAAAGTTTCATCAAATAGTTGATCGCTTTCTTGGATGATTTCATAGCCTTGTCTGTAGATTCTATTTATCTCTTTAATTCTTATATCGCCAATAAATTTCTTTAACTCTTCATTTTTCACTTACAATATCACCCTTTAGGATGAATATCCATGATTTCGTTGTGTCTATTGCGACTATCTTATCCTCCATTGCTAACATGAAGAGTATGGCTCTAGCTGTATTCCATCCAACGCCGAGATGATGAGCGACATAGTCTATTGAGACGGGTTTTCCAGCTTTCTCGATAATCTTCATAACTTTCCTGAAAACCTCATCATTATTGGTGATTGACTTATATTTCGTCAATTGGATAATCACCTCTTCACATCCCCAAAAAGATTTATTAGCATTGCACAAAATAATACTTAGTGCAATGATAATAATGAAAAAAGATAAGGCTAATTATAAGGCTATTGAAGTCTATATAGACGAGATATTAGGTGGAGGACCATTTAGACCTTATGAATTACTTAATACTATATCAGGAAGAGAGAAACTTTTTATCTACAATAATATTGTGGTCCCAAGAAGAACGGTCTATTATATAATTAATAAACTTTCTGAGGATAAGAAATTATTGAAGCTGAATGATCGTAGTTACATAAGACCCAAAAAATACCTTATATATATAGTCAAAAAAGGAATAAGGATGGAAAATATCCAATATAAAGAGACATTTACGAAAATTCTATTAGATGAAGTAGATAAAGCTTTAAGGACGATGCGTGATGAGAATATACGATATTTCTTCAACTTTTTGTATATATACTTTAATAACGAAATGGAGGAATTAATATCTGAGGCATTCGACAAAACAATATACATGCTTAACCCAAATATAATAGAATCAGATGAAAAACTAATCGATAACTTTATGTCGATTTTTTTGAAGACGTTAGGAGAAAAAGCAATTTCTGTATTCAATAACATGTTTGAGAGCGATGATTTTAAGATTCATTTAGTTAATAAGTTCAAACAGATTAGTAGAAATGAAAATACAAGGTTCTTTAATTACTTTATTGAGATGATAAATAAAGAGATTGAAGACACTAAGGACAAGATTATTCTTTTGAAAAGGCTTCGTAAATATACGGAGAAATTAGCTAAAAAATTAGGTGTTAAAATAAAGCGAAAGAAGAATTACCGATAATATTTTTATATATACTTTTTTTAGAGAGAAAAAAATTCAATATATTTATATATTTATAGAAAAAAGATTATTTCTGAGGACTATGAATCGGAAAAGTTACGAATATCACATGCGTATTAAGAGGGTTATCAACTATATTAAGGAGGAATTGGAGAGTTCGCATAAGGAATTTGTAGAATTAGATATATATGAATTAGCCGTTGAATTTAAAACTTCACCCCACAATATAAGGTATAACTATATGCCCTTGTTATTGAGCATACTTAAGAATGAAGGATATGTTATTGATGCAGATCATATGCCTATTATTATCGGCAAACCTAATAGAGATAGGAAGGATTAGATTTATCGTAGTGCAATTAGTAGATTTTACTGTTTTATTGTGTGCTCGATTGGATTCGTCATCTTTTTGATAAATTATTAAGTTAGGATGATGGTTTATATGGTTAAATGTCACCTTATGCATCTAAGGTGACCAAAAAACATTATCTAACAATATTGTTATTAAAAAGCCATATTTAGCGTGTTTTTTACCTCTCTATTATAATCCTTCCATCTGATAATTCCCTTAATATTCTCCATCCTTCCCCAAGATATTTGATCAATTCCGTTTCATCATGGATAACTAATATATCCCTCTTTGGATTATTGACTTCTTGATTAAGCTTCTTTATTTCTTCTATTGCTTCATCTATGTTCCTTGATTTTGCGAGAATATCTTCCATTTTCTTGATCTTTTCCTCTGGAAAACCTAATAATTTGGCTATATCTAATAGCTGTTGTTTCCTTAATTCTTCTATATCCTGTTTAACTGTTTCAATAATTGTAAGATTTGGAATTGCTTTTTTATATTCATTTTTAACATCTTCCTCAAAAGGTCTGAAATAACTTTCATTTAGATAAGGTCCCTTATGCCCCATCAAAAATTCAATAAAAGACCTCTTTACACCAGAGATCTCGAGCATAGTCTTAAAGAATTTTCTGAAACTATGTATATGGATGTCATATCTATTGTCTTTTGTCCCTTCAAGCCTCTTTAAAGCTATGTGCCTCTTGATATGTCTCCTAAGAACTTCCTCTAGGACTCTCTCACTATATGGAGTCCCATACTTTGTTGTGAATAAATGGCTATTCTCGGTTAATTTCTCTTTTTTCTTTCTATGGTCGAGATATAATCTTAATATATTGGATGCCTCTGGTGTGATGAATGTAAAGTATTTTCTTTTTCCTTTATTTAATTCTGCTGGAATAACGATCTTTATAGGCTCAGAATCAAAATCAATATTTCTCAATTTGAGTTTTGTTAATACACCTATTCTGATGCCACTTGAAATCAAGATTAATATGATAGCCTTGGTTTTCAAGTCTGCCGTATTGATTAGGTCCTTGAGTTCGTCTTTTGTAGGGATCCTATCTTCAGTATCTTTATATACGCTAGGTAAATCTAAGTCATCCATACTAATGGATATCCTATTCTTTTTTAGGAAGGTCTTGATATAGGGTATTCTTCCGTTTCTAATTGTAGATGCCTTAAGCCTTTTATTGAAGAATAGATAATCTATGTATTCGTTTAAAGCCTTAACTATATCAATATCTCCATTATTGATAGACATTATAAGCTCCTTCGGATTCAAACCTATATAGTTAAGGAAATCCCTTACAGCATAGAGACTAGTCCTCAAAGACTCTATACTACCACTCTTTTTCCAAATATACTTTGCGTAGACAAATATCTCATCATAATCTAATAGAGGCAATAAAGTCTTTCCCCTTCTCGATAAAGCATCCCTAATCTCTTCGAGACCAATCATAAAAATAGGATATAAATGGAGATATTTAAATTGTAATGTAATAAAAATCAACCAATTGGTCAAGAATGTGTCATCATCGCCATATATAAATTCCTCACTAGTATTTAATTAGTTTCAAGAAAACATACTATTGCGATATCGCTTTAGCATCAAGATAAAGGTTTGAAAGTTAAAACCTTCTATTACCCCTATATATCCATTATAAATATCTGGAACCCGACTTATTTAGCTAGACAT
This sequence comes from Candidatus Scotarchaeum otlingeri, assembly GCA_002011075.2. Classification (GTDB taxonomy): domain Archaea; phylum Thermoproteota; class Nitrososphaeria; order Geothermarchaeales; family JDFR-13; genus Scotarchaeum; species Scotarchaeum otlingeri. The sequence continues at coordinate 1,326,027 of MTMA02000006.1, read as the reverse complement.
ATCAGTTCTCTTTTCAATTGCTATTCCCCTTCTTTTAAGCTCTCTAATTATTATATTAAACATATTGTCCCTCAATCCTATTTCCTCAGGATAGTGGATAGAAGAGTCTAGATATTTCTCTAGATATAACTGGGCAATTATACTGTGCATGTAACCCGTTGTTCTTGCCATAGCTGATATTCCTTTCTCCATATCATACTTATCTATCATTATATAGCCCACAGATTTGTTCTCCATACGCCCAACTACATATAAAATCACTATATCGCGCAGAGTTTTGGAAGTTTGACTTGTTACTTCTGCCAGTATCTCTAGAGGCGTTAATGAAAGACCTCTAACCACTACAGTTCTATCTGTATCAAGTAGTCCAATATGTCTAAGGCTTCTCATAATATCCAGATGCCCCATATACCTCAATGTGAACTCTGATTTATTCTTGACATCCTCTAGATTCCATAAGAGACTATATAGACCATTAGTCGGGAAATATTCCAATAAGCCTATATCCGGGATATCTATAATGCCGCTATAATCCAGCGGGTCATATGTAATAATTACTCCATTCTTAATGTGTCGTGCAGGCTCTATATATTGCCTAAGATAATCTATCGGATTAAATGTATAGATTATCCCTGGATCTATCGTCTCCGGTAAACCACCGACATAAATCTCAAGAGACTCTAAATTGTCTATCTCTTTATAGAGGCGCCCAGCCAAAATATGGCTTAGACCCGGGGCTAAACCATTATAAAGGCTTAATATAACCCCCTTTTCCTGAGCCATTTTGACGTGTTTCGATGGATCTATATCCCCAAAGCCAGTGACATCAACCACATTTAGTCCATTAGATATAAGCTTCTCGATAACCATCGGGGTCTGTGTGCTGGGTATGGCTGTACAAACCAAATCGATAGCCCTATTTACGGCCTCTCGATATACATTACCATAATCCATCATTTTGACATCGTATTGAGATGTTAGATGAGTGATACTCACTTTATCCAAATCGCTTACATATACCTCATATCCTTTTTCTAGTAGGTCTATCGCCACTATTCTACCTATCCTACCTACCCCCAGAACCAGTATCCTCATGATAAGTCCACTCCAACTTCTCTAAAAAGCTCCAGTATTATAATATACTGTTACTCCCTGATATTATCCTTGTCTTTCATCGGCAGTCCACCATGCACTATCCGGATTATAATCTATATATAAGGCCAGCCATTCATCCCCCTCTAAAACACTTGATAAGAGAAGTAATCTAATGAATAGATGAATATTTGATTCATAGAGATATAATTCCCAAATAAATCCTTTATCGACAATAATGGTTTTAATCCCGAGGTCTTTAAAATCGCCTTGATTTACATATAGGGAGATGATTTCTCCATAGGACTCGTATCTTAACAAAATCGATTCTATTATCTTCAACACATCTTTTAAATCGCTCCTCCGTAGTTTGATATACAATGTTCTATTAGTTTTATATTGATTTAGCTTAGTTATCTCTGCATATCCACTTAATTCGCCTATGAATTCCTCTAAAATCTTCATAATAGTATATTGAACCGTAAGCTGGATATATATCTAATTAGACGCTTCAGACTATCTATATTATTAGTGAATAAATATGCTCCTCCCATCTCGGGAATATACCAGTATGGATATAATGGTGCTAGATGAAAATGCTGAGTACCTTGGAGTTCCACGGGATAAATTGATGGAGAATGCTGGAGCCACTGTTGCTAGAGTAGCTAAAAGATTCATAAGAGATAAAGATGGATATGTATGTATTATAGCAGGACTGGGCAATAATGGTGGCGATGGTTTTGTAGCCGCTAGACATCTATCACGATATACAGATGTAAAGGTATTATTATTAGGCGAGGCAAAAGATATAAGGACAGAAGAATCCCGCAGAAATTATGAGGCTCTTACTAAGTTGAATATGTCAGTGGAAATAATCGAAACCCCCTCTATCCAAGATATCAAATCAAATATCGATTCATCAGTACTTATAATCGATGCCATTTTAGGAACAGGAGTAAAAGGAGAATTAAGGGAACCCATTAGAACTATAGTGAAGATGATAAATGAAAGCGGTAAACCGATAGTATCAATAGATACCCCAACAGGGTTAAATCCAACTACTGGGGAAATCCATGGTGAAGCCGTAAAAGCATACGCCACAATAACCTTTCATGGATATAAAAAGGGATTTCTTAAGAGACGGGTATACACGGGTGAAATTATCGTTGAAGATATAGGGATTCCGCTTGAAGCTGAATTATATGTTGGACCTGGTGATTGGAAGGCGTTAAATAAATCTATGTATAAGAAGGTGGAAAAAATAAAGCTAGTCACCAATATGCCCATAGCGAAACAAGAATTATGTAGCGAAATCATCTCATTTATTAATGAATTAGATATTGAACTAATTATCAGCCGAGATGCTAAAGATGTATATGATTCTGATATAATCTACTTAACCATGGATGCTGTTGAAGACTACCTTAAGGATAAAACGAGATTAAAGAGGATAAGTGCAATAAAAGTGGATAATATGGAGACTGCAAAAAAGTTATTCAATAGGGGTATAGCCGGGATCTATGTAATAACAAAGTCTAATGTAAGAATTTCTATGAACATAAGGAAACTTAGGTCCAGATTTGAAAAGCTTGTATCCATTCCTCCTTATGAAAAGATAATACTCGCAAAAGATGGTCTACTGATTATTTTTAGAGATACAATAAAGCTATCTCCTTTATTAGAAGATGGATTAGATGGATGGATATGTTCTTCATTAATAGCAAAATTATTATCCAGTCAAGATATATATAGTTTCACCGGCTGTCTCTGGAGGTATATAAAATGATAACAGGAAAAATAGGCCGTATTATCATAGGTAAGCTGGCGAAAGGAGAAGATCTCTACCAAGGTATAATCAACATCCTCAAGAGAAATAACGTGACAAGTGGAATAGTATTTGTGTTGGGAGCGCTGGACAGAGTTCGGGTTGCATATTACAATCTTGAGAAGAAGGTTTATGAAGAGAGGGCGCATGAAGGGATGGTTGAGCTGACATCTGGAGTAGGGAATATAGCCTTAAACAAAGATGGAGAATTAATACTACACTTACACATAGTTACACAAGATGAGTCGGGAAATACCTTTTCAGGGCATGTGGTATTAGGGACCCGTGTCGGTGTTACCGTAGAATATATGATTCTGGAGATTGACACACAACTCTACAGAGAATATGATCCCAAAGTAGGTCTGCAGCTACTCAAGTGAAATAACTCAAGTGAAATATATTATGAAGCCCCTGTTCGAGGCAATTATAATAGGTGGAGTAACTGAGGATACGAACATCATAAACGGCTCCAAATATGAATCAATAGGAGGGGGTGTAACCTATATTGCGTATTCATTAATGAAGCTAGGCGTCAAAATAGGCATAGTATCAAAATGCAACCCTAGAAGCTATCAGAAATTTCGAAATCTAGTGAAAGGTGAATTTATAGATTTAAGCGGTATTAGCGTAGATGAAGATTATAACATAAATTTTGTAAACATCTATAGGAGAGATGCTAGAATTCAAAGAGCAACCGCTCCGTCATACAAAATTTCTATTGATGATATACCCAAAGAATATCTGAATTCTAAAGTGGCGATAGTAACTCCTGTTCTCGGTGAAATAGACCATGATATTATTCCATGGTTAAGAGATAACGGTTTGATCACTGTGATAGAGCTACAAGGATTCGTTCGTAAAATACAAAATGATAAAATAGTGATTATGCCGTTAGATAAGGATTTTCCGGTGGAAAAGGCAGATATCCTCAAGGCCGATATAGAAGAGTTTAAGGTAGGCTTTAAATGCACAGATACAACTATAAGGGAATGTTTTAAGAAAAAGCTGGGTAAAGGACCTTGGATAGTGGGGATTACTCTCGGGAGGGAAGGCTCCATACTGTATCTTAATTCACATCTAAATGAGCTATATAGGATTTATCCATTGGATGTAGATGCTATAGATACGACTGGGGCAGGCGATCTTTACCTCTCGGGATTAGTATATGGATTCCTTAAATATGGAGACGCGTTATTAGCGGGAAGATACGCATCCGCACTTTCATCTTACGCCACTATGTTCAAAGGAATATCATTTGATATCTCTCCATCTCAATTGGAAGATCTTGTTGTTGAAATAAGATGGTCTTATTTAACAAATTATAGATTAGATATATAATAAAATTAAAATCGTTTGTAAATTTTATTGGTAAAAAATAATCTGTTGATTAGTCCTGCTTAGCTTATTACATTTTTATCTAGATGTTATTTGGGGTAAGGGTTACCGGGATATATTACGAAATATTATAGATATCGTATTTCAAAATTCTTAAATTCTCCCTTATATTCCTCCCAATTTATCTTTACATCTTCCACAATTGCCATAGGAGGGCCTCTTTTACACCGATTAATGATTTCTTTTACCCTTCCCTCTTCTCCCTCGAAGATAGCCTCTACTGTGCCATCAGACCTATTCTTTACCCAGCCCTTAACCCCTAATTCCCTAGCCCAATCCCTAGTATATGCTCTGAAGAAAACTCCCTGTACTCTGCCTCTAATAAGTACATGAGCCCTAACCATTTTTACCCTCATAGCCAAATAGAAAATTACATTCGAAAACTAAAAAATATTATATATAACTTATATCTACTGATCTGATGCTTTAAGGTTTATCTCGATAATCGAAATGAGGAAATCTTCATTTCGAGTGAAGATGAGTTAGAGGTAATCCATTAATAAAGCTAAGGAACTTAATTACCATGTACTTATATGGATTCCGCGTCATATCCTAAGCTTCTCAGTATCTTGGCAAACCTTACTTTCTGTCCATAAATTGTATATATTTTAGATGGATTAACCCTATCTATTACACGCATCAAATCATAAAAATCAGAGTGATCACTCAATCCTATCCCTATTCTATCTTCCCAGCTCCTACTCACCGCCCATCCTGTAAAATATATGGGTATAGCGTCATACCGCATAATAGCGTCTTTAGCGTCTTTGTTGGTTGAATGGGCTATTAATATGAAAGGTTCCTCAACATCCTGATTCCACCGTTCATATCTACTATTTAGTTTTACTCCCAGCTTCCTATAAGCCTCGTTATACTTGTACACACTATTACTGACATATAGATTATTATACCAATCTAGTAACTGGGTCAAAATTTGGGCCTTACCCAGTGAATAGCCGATAGCAAGAACATTAATATTCTTTCTTAATAGCTCCATTATCAAGCTATTAGCCGATTTAGCCAATTCATTAAAGCTATCAAATTTATACTTAGGGTCTCCATAAGTCGCCTCTATAATCAAGATCTCGGCTTCCCTAGGCCTAAATCCTTCCAAGAACAGTCTGGATCTAATATTAAGGTCACCCGTATATAATATCCTATCCTCTATTAGAGCCGCTTTAGAACCCAATATATGCCCCGAATCAATGAGAGTAATGTTGTCTATATTCTCAACCAGCCGCCCCATCTTTATGCCTTTCTTGACTGCTAGCTCATAGGTTTCTCTAGAAGCTACGAGTTTACCTAAAGCGTTACGTGGCAGATGATCGCTATGTGCATGGCTAATAATATGATAATCGGCGGATACCCCTGAAGCCTTATCTATAGCATATCTATATTTAGCCGTCTCAACAATTAATCCGCTTCCAGCTCTTCGTATCTTGATATCCACAATATCCCCTCAGCTATCAAGGTTATAACCCTATAATTTATTTAATATTTTATTCCAGAATAATAATTTGTTATATAGTTGCATAGGTGTTTTGAATGGCTAAGATCAAGATAGGTTTAGTCGGCAAGACAAATACCGGTAAAACGACCTTCTTTAATGCAGCGACATTATTATATGCAGAGGTACAGCCATATCCATTCACAACTAAGCAACCAAATATAGGTGTCGCACATGTATCTGCACCATGTGTATGTAAAGAATTTAAAGTAAAAGATAATCCCAGAAACAGCATATGTATAAATGGATGGCGATTCCATCCAATTATTCTTATAGACCTACCGGGACTAATAAAAGGCGCGCACCTAGGTAAAGGCCTAGGCAACCAATTCCTAAGTGTAGCCTCACAATCAGATGCCCTACTTCATCTAGTTGATGCATCTGGAAGTATAGACGCTGAAGGAAATATCGTGGAACCCGGATTCGGAGATCCAGTCAGCGACTATTTTGATACTGAGGAGGAACTTGTTATGTGGTATCTAAAGATGATTGAAGGCAATCGCCAGAATATCGAGCGTAATGAGAAAAAATATGGTACAGTAGAAGCGCTACATACAGTCTTGTCAGGAAGCAAAGTTAGCGTCGAGCATATAGAGTTATCATTAGCACTAAGCGAGTTATCGGATAAACCTTTTAGGAAATGGGACATCGAAGAATCCCGTAATTTCGCATATATAATCCGTGACATATCTAAACCTACCGTGGTAGTTGCAAATAAAATAGATCTGGAAGGCGCAGAAGAAAATTACACGCGGCTGAGTAAAGCCTTAAAAGACGTCGTAGTGGTGCCGGCCAGTGCAGATGCTGAGTTGGCTCTCAGACGAGCGCAGCATAAAGGCTTAGTTGAGTATATACCTGGAGACGAAGAATTCAGGGTAAAAGACCCATCAGCTCTAAATGAAAAGCAAAAACGAGCATTGGAATACATGGAGCGCTTTGTATTCTCCAAGATTATGCGTACCGGAGTTCAATTCGCCTTGAACACACTGATCTTCAAGGTAATGGCGTTTAAGTATGTTTACCCCGTCGAGGATACTAAGAACCTTAGTGATAAGAGTGGTAAAGTTCTTCCAGATGTATTTTTGCTACCAAGAGACGCGTCCCTAATGGATCTAGCGGGTGAAATACATACGGAGTTAGCTAAAAAATTGATCTATGGTGTTGACGTTAGAACAGGATTGAAGTTACCAAAAGATTATCTGTTACATGACAGAGACATAGTTCATCTTGTTACAGCTACGAGGAAAAGGGTTTAATATACATGAATAAAGCGATTCTCTATAAAGGTGAAATTCTATATAAATATGGCTTTCCCAATCATGTTATGAATCCAGATAGGTTTAAGGTATTTCTGGAAAAAGCGGGTAAACGATCATTTCTCAATAAGAACACCCTGGTCATAAAACAGAGTAAACCTGTTGAATTATCTATCCTCAAGTTATTTCATACACCTAGGCATATCGATTTCGTTAAGAAGATGTCGGATAGGGGAACGGGCCTTCTAGATTATGGCGATACGCCAGCATTTAAGGGTGTCTTCGAGATTGCATTGCACTCTGTAGGAGCTACCCTAGACGCCTCCCTCTCTGTCATTTCCGGCGAAGCAAGCTATGCATTTAACCCTGCAGGAGGCTGGCATCATGCTAGACGCGATAGAAGTGGAGGTTTCTGTGTATTTAATGATATCGGTGTGGCTATAGAATATCTATTAAGAAAGGAGCTAGTGGAGAAGGTATATTATATCGATATCGATGCCCATCATGGAGATGGTGTATATTATCCATTTGAAGATTATCCCCAAGTATATATCTTTGATGTACATGAAACAGGTAGATACTTATATCCTGGAACAGGATTTGAATGGGAGACCGGTAAAGGAGATGCTGAGGGGACAAAGGTAAATATTCCTCTAAATCCATTATCTGGTGATGATGAGTTATTGAGAGCCATGGATAAGGCATATGAATTCGGACTTGAGATCGAGCCTGATATAATTATTTTACAGGCGGGTACAGACGGGATTATTGGAGACCCAATTACTCATCTGCAATATACAGTTGATGGCCATAGAAAAGCTGTTGAAATAGTCAAGTCTCTAGCGGACAAGACATCTCAACGATTGGTAATTTTAGGAGGCGGAGGATATAATATCCACAATATTACAGAAGCATGGATAAATATCTTAGATGTGATTACTAGCTGATGACAAAATATAATTATTTCCTCTTCAATAGATCTAGGAAACTGCGAAATAGATATATCTATAGATATGTGGACCATCATAATATGGTCATAGGCTATATGGAAATAGACCCTAACATTGTCTCAAAAACTAATTTAATTGATATTATAATAGATAGTAAACCTCTAAATAGATACTTATCCAAAATAGAGAAAATAGTATTAGATCTATATTGGGTTGGTGAAAAAATTTATTACCTAATACTATTTTACCCTGGAGATGAAGCGCTACATGTGATGAGAAATATAGAATCATTTAAGGTGTACACTACACAATGGAAAGCTTTAGATATTTCTCCTGCGTTTAATAACAGACATGACCTCCGATTTGACTATCTATTTTCATTATCTAATTTGTATATTCCACAGCAAAGGCCGCCTATTAAAGTAGCTAGGAAAGTCGAGTTAGATATTCCTAAGATATATATCTACAACCACTCGGTACCAATAAGCTTTACTGGGCTTAAGCTACCTGTTAAGCCTGCAGCTGATTCCATATTGATTACTATGTTAAATCCCTATGGATTAGTAAAAGAAGAATTGGATTATGATGATTACCGCTATATTGTTAATTATATTCTCTATAAGATTGATAATATGGATCCATTAATTAATATACGAAACCTATCTAGATACTTTTTATCTCTACGAGACTACATAACCCTTATAAAAAACCAGTTTAAAGGAAGAAAATGCATAGTAATCACTCCATTTGTGGACCTCTCTACAGAAGACGAAGCCGAATATTACATTATATTATATAATAAAAATACTATAGAAGAACATAAGTTGGATAGAGAAAAAAAATTAGGTATAGATATAAATGATATAAAATTTAGATTTTCAATCGAGAGGAATTATATCGTGTATGGATTCCATAGGATCGCCGTCAGGCAATCCGTACATATCAACGGTATAGGAATACCGGATTCTAAGAGACACTGTCAAGTATTAATAGATAATAAATTATACATCGATTCTGGTAGTAAACCACAGATCCTTTATCTACCTAGAATGTTATCGGAGAGTTTCTGAAATAATAAGATTTTTCGACATTATCTCTAATCGTCTTAACAACGCTTTTAGAGATTTGTATGTCATCAGCGATATCACTTATACTCCAATCTTTCTCCAATCCATATAATATTGCATCGATCTTTTCGTCTGTTATCGCAACTCTTTTGAAGCTATTCTTAAACATACTCCAATGTCTAGGTTCCTCGGTATTTTTCATTAAATGTGACACACGCAACGCTCTAGATAGGCTCTTTAACTGGGTCTTATATATGCCTGTGAGAGGAAGAATATCCGAACAACCAGCGTAATATTTGCTAAATGACCCGGTAATCCATTCACTCTTATCTATATCTCCACTCACGATGAAATTGTACTTTCTCGCATAATGACGCATAAATAATGCTTTAATATCGTCATCTATCATCGGTTCTCTCTTAAGGCTTTTATAACCTAGATCAGGTATATTCCGCTTGAGATACCTATATATATGATTTATATCTACTTGTGAAAAATTAAACTTTCCGTAGGTATGTAGCCGATGGATATTCTTGAGATTACTATGTCTAGTCGAAAAATGTATCACATAACAATTGGATCTACCGATACTTCTAACGGCAATCACTACATTTATCAAAGAAGGAACAGTGTTATCAACCTTTAATAAAACGCCCTCCGCCTCAAAGACTTCATAGGCACTCTTAAATTTTCTTGTTAATACATCGAGAAGAAGCTTGTAATTAACTTTCTTTATCTCCTTAATTAGGGTCGACACCTAATCCCCCCACCCCAACTCCATAATCTTAGACAATTGTTTTAAGACATAATTTCTAATCTCAGATGGTGTCTTCGGCTTAATTATTATTTTACCATTATCGATAGCCTTTCTGATTAGACTTAGCATCTGATCACCACATTTGGGGCATTTATCATCATTTTCATCAAAAGTAATTTTATGGACAAAACACTCGGGACATCTAAATAAATATTTTCTACCGGCTATTTTACCTCTTTTTGCATAAGGCTTACCTTCTTTAACAACAATGTCAATAGCGAAATCGACAGTGGGAGCGTTCGACAACCCGGTACCTATTCCAAACCCATCTACACCCGCCTCAACCAACGGCGTAATATTATCATACCTAATTCCCCCTGATACAAATATCTTGACATGGCTGTATCCCCTTTGATCTAGTTCCATTCTTACCTCCCTAACTATGTCTGCAAGGTTACCTCTCCTGCTACCAGGCGTATCTAGCCTAACCCCATATAGCTTCTTATCTAGAGATTCAGCTGCCATTAAACTCTCTATCTTCTCATCATATAAAGTATCTACCAACGCGATTCTAGGCACATCACCCTCGACAAATTTGTCAAATGCTACCCATGCTTTTTTCTGATCACCAATTATCAAGATTAGTGCATGGGGCATCGTCCCCATTGGTTTCAGCCCCATCATTTTTGCGCTTAAAACAGATGACACACCGTCGAAACCCCCGATATATGCTGCATAATCTATCATCGGCGTTATTGATGGATGCATACGTCTCGCTCCGAACGATAACAGCATTTTATTCCAAGCTTTCACTCTTACATGAGCTGCATATGTAGAGATTCCGGAGCTCTGGCATAATAATCCTAATAATGGTGTTTCATAAATACTAAAAGGGCCATATGCCCCCTCAACGTATCCTATAACCATTCTATATCCATTTACGTCTCTAGGGGGAAGAATAGTTCCTTCCTCTATGAAGTATAAGTCCAATGGTAGACCTTCCATCAATGTTAATGCCTCATATATTCCTGATATAACTCCCCAACTCCAGTTATATGGATATGCATCAAATGATATATCAAGAATGACCCTAGTTTGGTCAAGGCCTAACTTCTCTAATATTTTCTTGGTTCTAATAAAGTATATATCTGTTGTTAGACCTTCCTTAATTTCTCTGTCTAATGCGATCTTAAATAACTTCATGTGCTGAACACCTTAGATTTCAATAACAAAATTATTTATTTACGTAACATAATAATATTCGTTTTTCTCTCTTTGTTCTCTATCAAGCCTACTATTGGGTTTGTTGATTCTAGGCCTACCGCTATGTTTATCTCTACGCATCGTTATATTCACATCACTAAGAAACATGTTCATCGCATCTCTCTTAGTTAAAGGTTTAGATGCTCTACCCTCAACTCCTGGGTCTCCGCCAAATACCATTATTCTATCCGAGATAATATCAATAATTATAAGATCATGATCGATTACAAGCGCGGGTTTTCCATTTAGCTTAATAAACCTATTAATAGCCATAGCTACCTCCAACCTATCTTCTACATCGATGAATGCAGATGGTTCATCTAATAAATATAGATCTGCATCAGTTAGTAATGTTGCAGCGATATAAACCTTTTGCAGTTCTCCACCTGAAAGTGTATTTAATTTACGGTCTAGCAAGTTAATGATATTTAGAGGCTTCAATAGACTCTCATTAGCCTGGGGACTCTTGATTATCTCGCCCGCCTTATCAATTAGAAACTGCTCCACAGTTCCATCGTAATCCATCGAAAGGTATTGTGGCTTATATGCAATGCTCTCAGGCTTAAGCATGATGCTTCCCATATCCATATCGATCTCCCCCACTAATATACGCATAAAAGTAGTTTTACCTATAGCGTTAGGCCCTATCACTCCAACAACTTCCCCAAAATATAGTTCCCCCTCTTCAACCCTGAGTCTAAATCCTGGATATCGCTTTTCCAGCATTGTATATTTTATGGCTGGTACCCCTTCTATTGAATGGATAACTGCTTCTCTGGCAAAGGTGATCGGCTTTTGTCTAAACCTAATATTGTCTGCAGGTATATAGCCGTCTAGAAATATGTTTATACCTGTTCTAACACTTTCTGGCCTTGTAAATATTCCATATGCCCCGGGAACACCATATACCACGCTTATTGTATCGCTTAAGTAATCGAGGAAAGCTAGGTCATGATCCACAACTACTACGATCTTGCCTTTGTCCCTAAGTTCCCTGATAAATCTAGCTACAGCCATTCTCTGATATACATCGTTATACGATGATGGCTCATCGAATAGATATACATCTGCATCCTTTAGTGATGCCGCGGCGATGGCTAACCTCTGCATCTCTCCTCCAGATAACTCCCTTACACTCTTATTCACCGAGTCCTTTAACCCCAATCTATCAATTACATAATCATAATTACCTACTTCATCCATTGTGGTAAGAATCTTTTCAACCTTACCTCTTACTACTTTAGGGATTAAATAGACCTCTTGAGGCTTATAGGCAATTTTAATATTCCCATTATATAGCTCCTTGAAATAATAATATAACTGGTGTCCCCTGAAGTATTCCAAGACTCTATCTTCTTCACCCCCCATCAGATCCCCTAAGTTCGGGATTAGTTTGTTAGCAAGGATCTTTATCGCTGTTGATTTACCTGTTCCATTTCTACCGATAATGCCGAGAACTCCCTCCTTACTCGGTACCGGAAGTCTAAATAGCCGAAATCCATTTATATCATATTGATGTATAAGTTCCTCCTCCAACTCACTAGGGAGATTTACGATTGTTATCGCTTCAAATGGACATTTCTTGACGCATATGCCACATCCATTACATAAATCTTCATTAATATACGGCTTATCATCTTTAAACTCAACGGCGGGTAATCCCATTCTAACGACTGGGCAAAAAGTCTGGCATTCATGTGCACATTTATCAGGTTTACATAAATCCCTGTCTATGACGGCTACTCTAATCATTTGTGACACCTTGAGAGCCCATTATATATTTCTATAACCATATATAAAATGCAAAATATACTCCATGTTGGAGCAACCGTTGGATACATAATTAATATAACAACTGATATTCTATTTTTTGTATGTCTAAAGACGCTAGAATCGTAAATATCGGATGGGGACTAATTACAATATGGCTTGGCGCCTCAATAATTCTATCTACATTATCGGGAGTCGATTTCTTGGTGATGTTCTCCATCGGAACAGGAGTGACAATGCTTATATTATCATATATAACCTATAAATATACACAAAATTTCCCTTTATTATCAAGCCTAACAGGAATATTAATATTAATATTTGGATTATACTTACTGGTCGGTAGACCAGAGATATTACTCGGATTGCTCCTCATTATCCTAGGTATTTTTATATTGGTCTATGAAACTATATTGAAAACATAAGGAGTCATTTTTCACGATTTATAGCGAGCTGGTTAAAAAGGGGATACATACCGTTATATTCAAAAATCAATATGAAACTAGGATAATTATAAAGCCGGGATTTAGTATATAGTGAATTTTTATGATATTAAGAACTAAAATTACTTCAGGGTAAAGAAGAAATTTTTAGTTTGCGCTCTAAAAATATTGAAGATGGGTGGAGGCGTCACTAGAATGCTTAGGTATGTTCGGGAAAAGATAGGGATGGATCATATACTTAGGCTACTTGATGAGGATGTAGCTAAATGGTTCGCGAAGTTCGGGAGCTTGACGCCTCCACAAGAATATGGTATCAAACCTATATCTGAAGGTAAGAATGTTCTAATAACCTCTCCAACCGGCTCCGGCAAAACTCTGACAGCCTTCATATATATAATCAGTGAATTGTTTAAGCTTGCTAAGGAAGGTAAGTTGGAAAATAGGGTTTATGCCATTTATATATCGCCATTGAGAGCACTTAATAACGATATTAAGAAAAATCTAGAGCTTCCACTAAAGGAGATAACCCAGGAAGTTCTAAATAGAGGCATTGAGTTAGATGAGATTAGAATAGCCGTAAGGACTGGGGATACACCGAATTCCGATAGAGCTAAGATGTTACGTAGGCCCCCACACATTCTTATTACCACTCCAGAGAGTCTAGCATTAGTTATAACAGCACCTGTATTCAAGGAAAAGTTTAGGGGGGTAAAATGGGTCATCGTGGATGAAATACATAGTCTATGTGAAAATAAGAGGGGTGCCCATCTCTCACTAACGCTAGAAAGATTGAGAGAACTCGTCGGCCATGATTTCATACGGATTGGTCTCTCGGCAACTATAAATCCCCTTGATGAAGTAGCAAAGTATCTCGTCGGATATAACGCTGATGGAAGTCAGAGGGAATGCTATATTGTGGACGCGAGATTTTCAAAGCCTATGGATCTAAAGTTGCGGTGTCCAGTGAAAGATCTAATATTTACATCAGCTGAAGACGTCTCTAGATCAATGTATAGCTATATCTCGAAAGTTATCAGTAGATTTAAGACGACACTAGTTTTTACAAATACGAGGTCTGGAACAGAAAGGGTTGTATTCCACCTTAAAAAACTAGGGTTTGTGGACGCGGACGAGTTGGGGGCTCATCACTCAAGCCTCTCAAGAGAAGAGAGGTTCGATGTAGAAGATAGGTTAAAGAACGGAAGGATACGCGGTGTTGTTACAAGCACATCCCTAGAGTTAGGTATCGACATTGGGCATATAGATGCCGTAATACAGATAGGATCGCCTAAGGGGATTAGCCGGGGCCTTCAAAGGATAGGTAGAAGTGGACATACTATATCTCGGGTCTCCAAAGGATATTTTCTGGCAATGGATATGGATGATTTGATAGAAGATGGTGTTTTGATTAGAGAGGCTTATAATGGGAAACTGGATAATGTATCGATACCACGTAACCCCCTCGATGTGTTGGCACAGCATATTGTAGGAATGGCGTTGACACAAAAATGGAGAATAGATGACGCATATAGGGTTATAAAGAGGAGCTATTGCTTCCATACATTGGATTGGAACGACTATATTAGTATATTGAGGTACTTAGCGGGTAGATACTCAGAACTCGTAGATAGGAAAGTATATGCTAAGATATGGTTAGATGAAGATGAAGGTCTTTTCGGTAGACGTGGTAGGTTATTGAGACCGATATATTTTCAAAACATCGGCACTATTCCAGAGGAAGTAAGTGTAACTGTCTATCATGGAAGACGACGCATAGGCTATCTAGAAGAAGAGTTTCTAGAGCAGCTGATGCCAGGAGATATTTTTATATTGGGGGGCAAGGTATATCGCTTCAAATGGGCTAGGGGTATGAAAGCTTATGTAGAGCCCGCTGATGGTATGCGGCCAACGGTGCCTAGATGGGTATCTGAGCTACTTCCATTGACATTTGATCTAGGTGAAGCGATCTCAGATTTCAGATATGAGATATACAGGTACCTCAAAGATGATAGATATAATGAGGCATATGATACTATAATAAAGGAATTAAGGGCTAATGAATACGCTGCTAATAACATTATTAAATACATAGATATGCAGAGAAAATATCTATCCTCACTAGGTTATAACGATTTTCATAGCAGAGATAATCTGATTATAGAAATTTATAGAGATAGACGTGAACATTTCTACTATTTAATATTTCACACGGTTTTCGGTAGAAGAGTAAATAATGTTCTTGCACGTGCTATTGCAAATATTATAAGAAGAACTGAAGATATAAGCGTGAGTCTATTGATTGATGACCACGGGTTTGCTATTAAAGTTCCATACTTAATCGATATATCCAGTATTCTAGATAAGTTGACATCAGAGAATTTAAGAAAGGAGATATCTGAGGCAGTCCTCGATTCACAGTATATATGGCGGATATTCAGGCATGTAGCTACAAGGAGCTTTATGATACTGCGATACTATAAGGGTAGGAAAACAAGGATTCATAGACAACAGTTAAATTCAGAAACAATTTTCAAGGTTATAAGAGGCATAGAGGGTTTTCCACTCGTAAAAGAAGCTGTTAGAGAAATAATAGAAGATAAGATGGATATAGTTAATGCTGAGAAGGTATTGAGAGAGATAGAGAATGGCGCTAGACGCTGGGTCGTATTGCCACCATCAAATATACCCTCGCCGTTTTCACATGGACCCATACTACGGGGAATGAAAGATGCTGTATTGATGGAAGATAGAGTAAAAATTATCCAGCAACTATATAAGGAGATCCAGAAATTGATTATGAAAGGTGATAGGCATAAGAGATAGTTTTACAAGCATCATATCAATAAATATCACTATGATAAGATAATTAGATAATGGTAGACGGTGTCAAAAGGATTGATAAAGATATATAAGGAGCTATATATAACGGACCCATGGCCCGCCGTATATTTAGGCGAATATGACGCCTTAATACTAGCAGATTTACATTTGGGTATTGAAGGCATCTTGTCTAGTGAAGGTGTATATCTGCCTAGAAGAGTAAGTAAGACGACACTGGACTTGGTGATATCTGCTATAGAGGATGTCTCGCCTAATAAAGTGATTTTTTTGGGCGATGTTAAGCACGGATTTTCATTGTTGCAGGTATCTGAATGGGTGGAACTAAAAGAGCTATTTAATTGGTTAATAAATAAAAGGGTTTCGGTAGAGGTTGTAAGAGGGAATCACGATAATTATTTGGGTGTGCTTTTAAGTAAGTATAATATTCCTTTTCATGAAGATCGGCTTGATCTTCCGCCATATACACTGGTACATGGTCATAAAGACTATGAGCTAGATGAACTGCAAAATATAATATTAATGGGCAATGAACATCCCTCTATTCTACTTAGAGATGCAACAGGGATTTACCATAAATTTAAAGCATTTTTGTTTGGAGAGATATATGGTAAATATATTATGATTCTTCCCCCTGCATGTGAGTTAGCCCCGGGATCAACAATAAATATGATGAGTAAAGAAGAGTTTCTATCACCGATGCTTAGGAGGATCGATTTGGATGGATTCACCCCATACTTAATAGTCCCAGGTAAAATGGTTAAGAAATTTCCTCCAATTAAGGAGCTTGTTATAACTTAGGAAGTTGTATATCTGAAAATTAGGAGCTAGCTAAAGTTTAAATAGTATTCTGATAATAGAAAAAATAACTATTAGGATTGCTAGGTGTATGTTTAATGAGGCCGAATCCCAAAGTAGGCATCTTTGGATATGGAGCCTACATCCCTATGTATATAGTAGAGTCAGGTTCTATAGCTTCAGTCTGGGGTAAGCTCACAACCCCTATAAAAAGTAAGAGGTTCGCGTCAATTGACGAAGATTCTATAACAATTGCGTATGAAGCCGCTAGGATCGCAATTGAATCGAGCGGTGCCCCTCTAGATAAAATAGGGGCTGTATTCATAGGCAGTGAATCGAAACCCTACGCCGTGAAGCCCTCCGGCACGGTCCTCGCTGAAGCTCTAGGGATAGCCCCTAACACCCTTTCCGCAGACTTTGAATTCGCTTGTAAGGCTGGAACAGAAGCCATTCAAACAATAATAGGAATGGTCTCTTCGGGGATGATAGAGTATGGATTAGCTATCGGGTCAGATACAGCCCAAGGACGACCTGGAGATGAACTTGAATTTACAGCCGCAGCAGGCGGTGCGGCCTTTATTATTAGTAAAATAGAGAAAGGCGTATTGGCAGAGATAGAGGCCACATCATCATATGTAACTGACACCCCTGACTTTTGGCGGAGAAGCGGAGAGAAATATCCTAAACATCTATTTAGATTTACAGGTGAACCCGCATATTTTCATCATATAATATCTGCGGTGCAGAATTTATTTAGCGAATATGGTTTCAGTAATGAGGATTTCGACTATGCAGTTTTTCATCAGCCCAATGCAAAGTTTCCTCAGAGAGTAGCAAGAATACTTGGTTTTGATAAGGATAAAATTTCGCAGGGATTATTAAGTCCAATAATGGGCAATGCCTATTCGGGTTCCAGTTTATTGGGTTTAGCCGCAATCCTAGATGTAGCGAAGCCTGGAGAAAGGATATTATTAGCCTCATTTGGATCTGGAGCTGGAAGCGATGCTATGAGCTTGGTTGTTACTGATAAAATAGAAGAAAAACGCCCATCGAAATCCATAGCTAGGTATTTGGCGAAGGGTATTATTAGAGACTACTCTATATATGTGAAGAGTAGAGATAAGTTATTCCTTTAGAGAGGTAGATGTTCATGAATGAAGCTGTAATAGTAAATGCAGGATTCACTAGGGTAGGTGAGCTGTGGAATAAAGATATAGAGGATATCGCATTCGAAGCTATAAAGAAGGCGTTAGATGGATACGATGGCGATATTGATGCATTATATATTGGTAATATGTTAAGTAGTTACTCTAGTATCCAGGGGAATCTAGGGGCATATATAGCTGACCTTATTGGATATAGGGATATAAGTGCATTATCGATAGATGCAGCTGAAGCCTCTTCCGGAATGGCGGTATATCAAGCCATTTTATCGATACACGCCGGTCAGAATAATGTTGTGTTAGCTGGCGGCGTCGAAAAGATGACGGACATATTAACCGATGAGGCGGTGGAGGGCCTAACACTAGGCATGAATCGTGAATTAGCTATTAGATCAGGGCTCTCCATCCCCAGCGTTGCAGCCATCTTAATGGCTATGTATATGGAAAGATATAAAGTGCCTAAAGAAAATATTACCTACCTATCTGTACAAGATCATGAACACGCTTCCACCGCCCAACATTCTCAGTTCAAATCCCGAGTATCCCTAGATATGGCGATGCGTTCTCCCGTGATCGCAGATCCATTGACAATATTTGATGCCTCGCCTATCAGTGATGGAGCCGCCTTTCTATTATTAATGAATAAAGATCTTGCAGATGATCTAGGGTTAAGCTATGTGAAGATAGTAGGTATGGGTGTATCTACAGATACCACAACTATTACGGATAGGGAGGACCCCATAGAATTCGTCTCTACCAGAAGAGCAGCAGAGAAGGCTTTAGCTCAAGCCGATCTAGATATTAATGAAATGAGTATAATAGAAATTAATGACGATTACAGTATTACAGGCATTTTAGCGTTAGAAGCTATCGGCTTATATAGGCACGGTGAAGCTCCCAAACATATTAGGAATGGAGAAACAAGTATACGGGGCTCTCATCCCGTAAATACCTTTGGCGGCTCTAAAGCAAGAGGCCATCCCGTCGGAGCCACGGGGGCATATCAATTATCTGAGATATATCTACAATTAACCGGTAGAGCTGGACAAAACCAGGTATCTAACCCAAAATTTGGCCTATCTCAGATTAACGGCGGGTTGGATTCTATTTCAGTTGTATTTATAATTGGTAGGTGATAGATATGCCTGAAATTACAGATTGGAGAAGAAGAAAAGATAGGTATTTATTTAAGGGATATAAATGTACATCATGTGGAAAGATATATAATGTAAAGAGATTTAGATGCCTTAACTGTAGGAGCGAGAGTTTTGAACAGATTTCTCTGCCTAGAGAAGGCATATTACTATATTATTCTATAGTTAGGACAGCGCCAAAGAGATTCGGAAAATATACACCTTATGTACTTGGGCTTATTAGACTGAATAATGGATTGAACATATTGTCTCAGGTAGTCGACGTCTCACTTGAGGAGCTAAAGAGCGGTCTAAAGTTGGAGGCGGTATTTAGAATATTATATGAATATGGTAGGAGCGGCCATATTATTTATGGTACAAAATTTAGGCCAAAGATCACCTAAAGCCTTCTTTTTCGCTAACAAAAGTCCTAACAGCCCATCTTATTTTATTAATTAATTCTCTTCTTCTATCCTCTACTCCATGATCAACAAATTCTATCTTAACAAGATTTCCTCTATCATCTTCATCCATCGAAAAGTAGAACCTCATTGATGGCGATATTCTCCCCTCAGCCTGAGCCTTCAGGTCCTCCTCAAGATACTTCTCCAAAGATTTTATAATATATTTTACTAATCTATCGCTAGTAGGCATCTCTATCTCCCGAGATACATGGATAACGACTCTATCTTCATATATATCGGCATAACATGCATTTCTATTTTGATATTTGACTAATGTTATAGACCTAATTGGTGCAGAAGGTGCTGGTGCTACCTCTACGGCTTCCTTCTTAACTTCCTTCTCCTCCAATAATTCAGTTGCAGGCATAAAACTCTTATTTTTAAGCACTTCTTCCAATAAAGAGATTAAAGTATCAAGAGTCTTTAATTCTCCCTCCAACTCCTCCTTTTTTTTAACCAAATACTCCCTTAATTTCAGGATATCATCTATCTCCAATTATTTCACCTTTTCAGTTACCTTACTTAAATATTCCTCAACTAGACTTTTAAGTTGTTCATCGATATCTACTAACTCGTACCGTACACTAATAATTTCTTTATCTATATCTAAATATCTCCCCAAGTTTGTAGGTGTTGCTGAAATGACATAGTCAACAGGAGCAGTATTAATTACCTCCTCAAGCTCCTTTATCTGCTCTACGCTGTATCCTACCGCAGGTAATACCTTGTCTATATGGGGATACTTATTATACATTTCCTTTATGGATCCCCCTGCATATGGACGTGGATCTATTATTTCACATTCATTTTCAACAGCATATAGATAACCCATGCCATAAGGCATTTCTCCATGTGTAGTTGTAGGACCATCCTCAATAACCAGAACCTTTTTACCGCTAAGGTCCATCTTGATATCGGCCATGCCCTTTATTCCTGCATAAACTACAGTTGCTTTCGGATTTAATTTCTTAATTAACATATGACAATTATTGATATCATCTCTGGACGCAGTATTTACTTTTGTGACTACAACTATATCTGCAAGCCTAATGTTTATTCCACTTGGATAATAGGTTTCTATGTGCCTCCATCTATAAGGATCAGCTACCGTGATATAGATATCAGGCTTAATAAACGGGTAATCATTGTTGCCCCCATCCCATAGTATTACATCGCTTTTCTTCTCAGCCATTTCAAGCACTTCTTCATAGTCGATTCCACTATATACTGTAAATCCATTTAGAATATGTGGCTCGTAATCTTCCTTTTCCTCTATGGTTAGCTGGTATCTATCAAGGTCCTCTATCGAGGAAAGCTCCATAGCTCTATGAATCTTGAAATCTCCGTAGGCCATGGGATGTCTAATAATACCCACACTTAGATGTTTTTCACGCAATATACGTGAAATATAACGGGATACCGGGCTCTTTCCTGCGCCTGTTCTAGTGGCTACCACAGCAATAACGGGCTTCAATGATTTAATCATAGTATCATTGGGGCCTAATAGGTGGAATGTTGCACCTGCGGAGTTGACAAGAGCGGATTTTTCCATTACATATTGGTTCGAGACATCACTGTATGAAAAGAAGACATCAGATACGCCGAGTCTCCTTATTAGCTCTGGGAGGTCAGCCTCGGGGTATATGGGTATTCCCTCTGGATAATAGGGTCCACTTAGCTCAGGCGGATAATGTCTATACTCGATATAGGGTATCTGTGTTGCGGTAAATGCGACAACCTCATAATATGGATTGTTTCTGAAATATACGTTAAAGTTGTGGAAGTCCCTTCCACCCGCTCCCATAATTATAGCTTTTCTAGCCATAAAGGTCACCTTCCAGATTTGAATATATAATTACAATTTGTTTTTAAATAATCATGATATAAAAATATGAAATATAGATATGTATTGAATTAAGAAAAGGGTAATTAACTATAAAAAACAAGTATCCCGGGGTCTATGGAGAAGCTATAACTATCTATTCACCTCTCTTACCAAGCACTATCTCAATTATACTGACGTTCCTTGCGTTCTCTCCTTCTCCCACTAGTTCTGTACCTATCTTGACATCCTTGACCTCAACTTTGTCTTCAAGTAGCCTCCTCTTGATAATTTCGGCTACATCGACGGCTTTTGATATTGCTTTGCCTCTAGCTTTTAGAACTATTTGTTCGGCGCCGCTATCAAACTGTAGAAGTGCTGCGAGTACATAGTTCATTACTGACTTTCGTCCAACAAAGATTGCTGGTGGCTCACTCATGCTTTACACCTACATTAACATTATCTTGAGAATACGGATATTTAAATCTTTACTGTATATCGATCTATTTATACATACAAAATATGGCTAAATATATCTAAACTTCTATATGTAAATCCTCCTCCTCCGCTTTAAGAAGCCAATTGACGGGGATAGGTGGAAAATCTTCTCTATGAAATAGTTTTCTCTTTATTGACAGCGGTAATACCCTTTTCTCCAGCTCTATCTCAGCGATTTTGATCGGGTCTGTTTCTTCGATACCCTCGATAAATAGGGGTGAACCAAATTGTATTTGTATCGCCCTTATCCCCACTATCCTAGCTCTTTCATATGCTGTAAGTCTAGGAGGGCCTATGGGAATTAAATCTTTATAGGACTTTCTTTTCTTCATTGTGCTCACTTTAGAGCTATTTACATAACCTAATATAAATATTTAGCTACTTAAAAAGGTATCGGGCGTAAAAAGCCATAAGAATTAATAGTGTAGTGTATTATTATCAGTAAATCTATCGGAATATATTGATGATTTAATTAGGGATTAACCTATTATTTTATATCAATATGTGATGGTTTAATGAGTGAAGCAGAGTTATTATATGAGATTACTATAGGAGGACTGCGATTCAAGGCCTCAATAAAAAGATATTATCATACAGATCTATTTCTCAAGTTATCTCACAGGGGGAATTTCACTGCATTTTCGTATATTAAAAATAAGATTTTCTTTATGCAGTTAAGAATGGGTTTAGGTGGCACAGCAGAGGAAAAAGAAGTTGAGCCTGGAACCCTGATATATGATTCAGCTGAAGATGCGTTGGGTATAGTTCTCGAGAAACTGGAGCTTGGCAAGCATCAGATTCAAGTTGGGACTGTTGAGGGTAATATAGAGGAGTTAACTAAGTATCCCCGTGCAGCTATCGCTAAATTTACGCTGCTGTAGGTACATATACTTCTAAATCCCTATTCTTTTCCACCAGCTTTAATTTACCTTCGGAAGCAAGTCTCCTCAAAATAGTTCTGCTTTTACTTATCTTGAGATCCATCTTCTTAGTTAGGATATAAGGCGTAATATATTTGGATTTCATTATAAACTGCATTATCTCCTTCTCTTCTCCTGAGGGAAGGTTATATTTATATACTGTTTTTCTCTTCTCTTCACTGGCTTTTTGACTTCTACTTTTAGCCATCATCTTTTTTAATTTTGTTATTGTAGGTTTTTTCTGTCCTCCCATAACTCACACCCTTACTATTTACCTATATTTAATCAATATACCGTAATATAAAACTTTTCAACCGATAATTTTCCTCTGCATTCTAAACATTTCAATGACTTCTTTTTCGGTCGTTGCGTCCTCCGGAGCTTTGTCTTCTCTAAATCTACCTGTGAATCTCGGAAATCTTAATGCTAAGCCAGCCTCATCCTCAATAACTCCATATCCACAGGTATGTACTGGGCTTATAGTTATCTCTGCAGCGGTAATTTCTAATACAATCTTGGGCTCTATCCAGAAGTCTGGGGTCATTATAGACTCTACCCTAGCAGGTTTCCTATCTAGCCTGTATTCCCTTACCATCTTATCCATCAGTTGAAGCTGTTCATCTGTAAATCCGGTTCCAACCTTGCATACAGTCTTAAAGACATCATTCTCTTTATCATAGACCGCCATTAAGAATGAACTGGGTATTCCTCCTTTTCTTCCCCTACCATAAAGTGCTCCTACAACAACTAAATCAAGGGTATCAGTTAATTCCGCCCTATAATCTCTCTTGAACTTTATCCATAACCAACCTCTAGCACCAGCTTGATAGATAGATTCTTCTCCAGCTGATTTACATAGTAATCCTTCACATCCTGCCTCAATAGCGAGATGAAAGAATTTCCAAATGTCATCAATGGAGTTGGGTATCATCATTTCGGATAGACTTATCGAATCATCAGGTTCCACCATCCGCTCTAAGAGTTTCCGTCTTTTCAGCAAAGGTTTCTTAATTAGGCTACCTTCATCTTCATGATATAAAACATCGAATAGTTTTAGAGTTACAGGTATCTCTTTTACAATTCTATCTATGTCATATTTTCTCTTACGATGCATTAGGACTTGAAAAGGAAGCATCTCCCCAGTTTCTGGATTAACCGCTACAGCTTCTCCTTCAACAATGAATCGTTCTCCATGTATATTCCTTTTCACTACTTCAACTACATCTGGAAATTGATTAGTAATATTTTCAAGCCTTCTAGAAAAGATATAAACATTATCATTATCCCTATGTATCTGGAGCCTCTCTCCATCATATTTATACTCAAGTATAAGCTTACCCCCTGTTTTTTCCCAGATTTCTTCGGGGCTCTGTAATCGCTCCGCCAACATTGGTCTTACGGGAATCCCTATTGTAACATCCACATTCTTTATGGCTTCTAAACCCCCCGAATATATAATACTAGCTATCTTACCAATATCAGGCATAACATTATATGCATCCTCCACATCCTTTCTCCATTCCTTAGAACCAAAAGCTATGGATAATGCATCGAGGATAGTCATGTCAGCCACTCCTAATCTAAGATTTCCATCGGCTATTCTCGCTAGGTATCTCGCTTCCAAAGGATCGGCATTAATCAATAATCCTGAGAGATAGTTCACCTTATCGGTTATCGCTCCTTCCCCACTTATTCTACAAATTTTATCAAAGGTATTGTATACTCCTTCTACTGTTAATTCCTCTATATATAGGCTATACTGCTTCCTTTTAGATATGAATTCCTCCGCTACTTTACCTATATCCCCAACTTTTAATAAGAAATCCTCAACCTCTTTATTATCATATCCAGCTGCAATAGCAATAGATCTAATGATAAGTTTTTCGCTCAGCCCTAGTTCTAGACCTATGTATGGAGGATGTATTTCCCCTATCAATAAATAAGTTATCTTAGCGATTTCCTCGGATGATTTTGCTTCTCTAAATAGATCGACAAGTATATTAGTCATCTCTATACGTCCACTGGTCAATTCTAATTTCTCGAAATACTTGGCTAACGATAAGAACCTCATTCTCACCATAAATACCATTAACAGATATGTTATTAAATTAATAGCTGAGAGAGAAACAAAACATTTTAATCAATTTAGGCTTATTATATTGATTATTGAGGGGTGGTATGCATAGTTGATTAGTCCAGAGATACCTGCCTTCTTCATAGCATCAGTTATAATATTTATAGGCTTTTTTGGCTCCGTCCTATTAAATAAATACAGCATACCCGATACTATATTCTTAATCGCCTTTGGCTATTTTCTCGGATCAGGCTCAGCATTAATATTTGGAAAACCTTTTCTCTCTCCGTCGGAATTCGAGAATATTGCCCCGGTAATTGGAGCACTGGCTCTTATCGCTATAATGTTTGAGAGCAGCCTTGACATCGACATAAATGAATTAATAGTTACGGCTAGACCAGCATTAATATTATCGATATTTTCATTCTTCCTCTCTACTATTCTTACATATATAATATTATATTATGTATTACCGATTTTTGGATTCTACCAGTTCACAGGAGATGTCTTAGTAACATTATTGTTGAGCTCTATTATTGGAGGCAGTAGCGGCGCGGTTGTTGCCAGCATAGCAACAAGAATAGCTATCCCCAGTAATATACAATTAACTCTAAGTATAGAGTCTGTATTAACAGATGTCTACGTTATTGTCTCCGCGTTGACTATACTATCTATTATTACCGCTGGGACTACTGAATTAGGGTCTATAGGGAGTTTCATAGCATCGCGTTTCTCAGTCAGCCTAGTCATAGGGGGTATAGCGGGGATATTTCTCTCAAATATTTTACATAGATTAAGGAGGGAGAAACACCTCTATACAATGACTTTTGCTTTCCTTATTCTACTATATGCTGGAACAGAGTTCCTTAATGGTAGCGGCGCCATTAGCGTATTGACGGCAGGCATTATACTTTCCAATATAGGTGTATTTACAGGTTTTATCAAGAATAACGAGATGATAGAAATAGTTAAGTTCCAAAGATATAATCTAGAAACTCTACACTCAGAGCTGACACTGCTATTAAGGATTTTCTTCTTCGTAGAGGTTGGGTTAATAATTAATCTAACACATGTTGATACAATAATTGTATCGATAATACTTTCATTATTACTATTGATAGCTAGATTCCTACCTTCATTTAGTACAGCAAAGATTCTAGGCTTTAACATTGGTAGAGGTATTGCAGCTACAGCTATGTCATTTATGTATGGCAGAGGTCTAGCAGCGGCAGTTATGGCTATAATTGCAAAGCAACAATTATCGAAGTTCATCGAGATACCTGAGGTACTTAGCTATCTTGTAGAAATACCTTCCGCAGTAGTTCTATTTACAAATATCATAATGACAATAGGCATAGTCTTAATTAGAAAAGAAATTAGGAGGCTAATATAACAACCACAAGAAAAATATTAATTGGGGACTAATAGTAATAGATTAATTCTTTTTCTTCAAGCTCCTCCTTTAACTTATCCACCGCCTTATATACTTCCTTTTCTTTCCGTGCGCCTGTACAAACAATCTTGCCGCTTGCAAATAGTAACAATACAACCTTTGGTTCCGACATAGAATATATTAACCCAGGAAACTCTTCAGGTTCGTACATAGCATACTCTAGTTCCTCAGCGGCTCTCTCCAAGTCGATCTCTCCCTTCAAATTACCACTAGCAACGACATTTTGGATCTTCACATTTACCTCGGGCTTCTTTATTATCCCTTTGCTCTCAAGCGCTTTAATAATTTTATCGACTGCTTTATAAGCTTCTTTCTCGGCTTTGGCTCCAGTTATGACCATGTTTCCAGAACCGAAAATCAATATTGCTGTTTTAGGATCCTTTAGTTTAAAAACTAATCCAGGAAACCTTCTTGGATCATACTCTGCGTGATGGAATTTTTCCAGGATTTTCCTCAGATTAATTTGTTGATTGATAGTTACACTGGCAACTACGTTCTCAATTTTTACGTCGGGCTTAGGACTGCTCAAATCTCGACACCACATTACCATATAGGAAATGGAAAATATTAATTATTCCTTATAAAGATATATAATTAACTAATCTACCTCAGCCCTATTTTCATTAATATACTCTTCTTCACTCAATTTGCTTCTTTTAATCTCATCCGAGACTTCCAATAAGAATATCACTAGAATAATAATTCCAATAAGATAATAGTTGAACGGCGGCTGTAATAACCTCGGGATTATGCCTATTCCGGGAATTACATATTCCACCTTACCTATTATATATCCCTCTGTTACTCTCCACGCATCTGGGAATGAATTATTATCACCTTTTGTTCTAAATATCGGTGGGTCTCTACTAACCACTTCATATATCCTATGAACAATTCTTTCAGATGGATTGAATGGATTATAGAAAACTATAATATCCCCTACATCTAAAGTTGAAGGGTCCACGCTCGATACAACTATCAGATCGTTAACTTTTAATGTCGGATACATACTATTGGAGACCACAACCATAAATGGATATTGGGTTCCAAATACAAGCTTAACACCATTAATGAATACTAAAAAAATTAGAATGGCTATCGCGATAGAGATTAAGACCCTCGTAATGGCCTTTCTAACGGGTTTATTAGCGTTCGTTTGGGGCTCCAATTATACCATCCCTGCTAAAATGGATATTATTAGTAATACCCAACCAATTATTAATAAATACCGGACAAACTTCTTTGCTACAGTAAAAAGCTCTAATATAAGGTATACAGCCGTCAATGATATCAAAATAGTGAAGGCATCGCCATATAATAATGCGATATCCGGATTATTCTTAAATATCGTTAATTCGAAGAAATCAGCTATAATTTCTCTTACAAAGTAGTACAATGCATATATAATATTGATTATTTGATCCATTTCAAGTGGCGGCAATGCTGACATTATCTACTCACCCCCCGCAATAGAAATAATTGAAGGTAATTTAAATATAAATGAATTGAATATCCCCTGTAGTATGTAGGGGTCAACACTCATAAGCATCATCATTATTCAGATTGCTTTGTATATCATCCCCCAAAAGGATATTAAGGCGAGGTATAATAAATTAAGACCACTCATTATACATATGATAGCTCTTATAGTTCCAGATAACTATAAAGTAATGAGTTATGTATGGCTCAGGACTTTTGATAGGGCTCAAAATATACAAGGACTAATGAGAAGAAGGATATTAATAGAGTGATTAAACTAAAGGTTCTAATCCTAGTTTCCGGAATATCCAATTTCTTTATGTTGTATGATGCAGAAACAGATACCGGGTTATCAGTAGGATTCACCAATATAAATATGTATATCCCCCATCTATCAGCAGTTACCTCTAGAGATAATGATCCTGTTACATTTTTCGGTCCCCATACTGTTCTTTCTCTAGACTTTATAACAGGGAATTCTCCGCCTACATATGCACTGGGAGCCGTTTGAATTATCTCTAGATAGATACTGTATTCACCTGTCGATAAAGTGAAGTCTATCGTATCTCCCTTCTCCATTTGAAAGGCCGAGATCTTTGACTGGTATGGAGAAATTTCATATTCAACAGATTTGCTGAAAGCGACAGATACTACTTGCTCAGAAAATAGGTATACTAATAAACTTGATAATGTGATTATGAGCAAGAGTATGACTATTTTTCTCATACCAATAATCTATAATAAGAATCTATTTTTAACTATTAAATTGCTAGAAAATATTTTAATATTTAAATTGAGCATTCTTTATAGTATAATAGAGGTGTCTCCCTAATGGGTTTAGCCAAGTACGCCACCTACCGTGTTGTAAACGCTTTAGTAATACTCTTTCTAGTTTTGTTAATTACAGCTGTAATTATGAATCAATATGTAGAGGACACGATAAAAACGGAGATTGAATCCATAATCCAGCAAGAGGTGTATAGAAATCCGCAATATGCCCAGCTATCTCCGGAGGAAAAGGAGCAGATCGCTCAAGTTAGAAGAGACTTTTATTATACTAAATATGGATTAAATCAACCTTATATAGTTAGAGTATTGTATAGAGCGTATGATGCGCTCACATTTAAATTCGGTAGAGCTGTTACTCTAAGGAGCTCAACAGGCTCTTCATTAGTTGTAGATATTATTCTGGAGGCTCTACCAAGGACCATACTCCTCTTTACAACAGCTACAATTATAACAATTATAATTGGGATTATCCTTGGGATGAAATCAGCGGTTAAAGTAGGCTCTCTATTCGATAGAACTATATCAACTTTCGCGCTCTTTACGTACAGCCTACCAATGTGGTGGACAGGCTTATTATTCATCCTATACTTCTCCTATATGTTAAACATATTCCCATCGGGTGGGATAGTTAGCACTCCTCCCCCTGAAGGATTCGCCTATTATTTGGATGTGCT
The DNA here is from genome assembly GCA_002011075.2 of Candidatus Scotarchaeum otlingeri. GTDB lineage: Archaea > Thermoproteota > Nitrososphaeria > Geothermarchaeales > JDFR-13 > Scotarchaeum > Scotarchaeum otlingeri. The sequence continues at coordinate 1,296,597 of MTMA02000006.1, read as the reverse complement.
ATGGCATATGGCTTTACCAACAATCACAATAGTATTCGTTAATTTCGGGGGATGGTCATATATGACTCGAAGCATAGTCACCAATGTTATGACTGAAGATTTCGTAATTACAGCTAAGGCCAAAGGTGTTCCAGAGAGAAGCATCTTATATGGACATGTATTTAGGACAGCAAGTCCGCCACTTGTCACCTCTATGGTACTCTCACTCATATATTCGCTGAGTGGAGCGATCATTACTGAGGCCGTTTTCTCTTGGCCAGGAATCGGGAGGCTATACTGGATGGCTATTAGCAGCGGAGATATGCCTGTAGTCTTGGGATTAGTATATATCACTACATTCCTGTATGTATTTGCTGTTCTAATACTAGACTTTATATATGGTTTATTGGATCCCAGAGTTAAAGTCGGAGTGTAGCAGGTGATTTAAAGAAAATGTATGTACTAGGATGGAGAGGAGTAATAAGAGAATTCATGCGATACAAAGGAGGCATATTTGGCTTAATCCTTCTTATATTCCTCGTTGGATTAGCGATATTTGCACCTGTATTGAGCTCTACAGACGTGTTCTATAAATGGTATGAACCTACATATTGGGCCGCCCAAAATTTACCTAAAGGTGTCCCACCAGAATGGATAAATATGTTTGGAGATAAGACCTACGCAACTCAAGCAGTATTGACACCTGAAATTAGTCAACCATCAGCATTACTATATAATATAACATTTAAGTATGAATATACTGCGGATATACCGCCATATGACATTATTATAGATATATTCTCCAATATCACGGAAGGAAGTCAGATGGTCATCTTTATGGATATAATAAGGCCAGATGGACTACGAATATACCGTGTAGTAGATGTACAATCAGATCAATCTATCGTCAAGATAAGCTTGAGGAGTGCCGTTGATGCTCCTAAGAAAATATTCGTCTTCGGATTACAGTTCGAGACCGAGGAAACCCGTAGAGAGATAACTGAGAAAGGATTGTTGAGTGTCCTGAACCCAATGGATGTTGTATTCGGTGTAGCAGAGGAAGGCATAGTATTTGGACGGTCAGGGCCATTAAACGGTGAATATATCTTCAATATAATTGTATACAGATTGACAGAGGAGAATACCTTAAACGATATCAAACTAACTATCGCTGGAAGTGTTTATGGAATTATGGGAACCGACGCCCTAGGTAGAGATCTATTCGGCGGAATAGTATGGGGATCAAGGATCGCTCTAATCATAGGGTTAGGCGTAGCTATTATAAGCGTGGCTATCGCACTAGTATATGGTACACTAAGTGCATATGTAGGGGGTTGGACCGACGAAGCATTACAACGAATACAGGAATTCGTAATCTCAATACCTGTATTACCTCTATTATTAATACTGGCATATGTATTTACGCCTTCTGTATGGAACCTGATATTTCTTCTAGTCATATTCTCCTGGCCGGGTCCCGTTAAAACGATTAGAAGTATGGCGCTTCAGATAAGGGAGCAACTATATATTACCTCTGCGAAAGCCATAGGCCTCTCGACATGGAGGGTTATAAGTAGATATATTCTTCCACAGATTTTGCCTTATACCTTTGCACTAGTCGCTTTCTCGGTCCCTGGAGCTATACTTACAGAGGCGGGTGTAAGTTTCCTATTGGGTAACCAGGGAGCATTAGAAGTTACATGGGGCAGAATATTGAATGACGCAGAGAAATATTCAGCTGTTCTCACCGGAATGTGGTGGTGGGTAATACCCCCCGGACTGATGATAAGCATCGCGGGCTTAGCTTTCGTATTAGTAGGTAACGCATTAGATAGGGTCTTGAATCCACGACTATTAAGATAATAGGTGCAAATAAAGATGTCTGAAAAGCTATTGAGTGTAGAAGGACTAAAAGTATATTACTTTACATCAGGAGGAACTGTAAAAGCAGTTGATAAAGTTGATTTCTCATTATATAGGGGTGAGGCTCTAGGAATCGCAGGAGAATCCGGTTGTGGCAAATCTACACTTGGATATGGCCTTATAAATCTAGTGCCTCCCCCAGGTAGAATAGTAGACGGCCATATACTTATTGATAATGTGGATGTAGCTAAGCTAAATGAATCTGATCTTCGTAAAAAAGTAAGATGGAGAAAAATTAGTATGGTTTTCCAAGGGGCAATGAATGCATTAACCCCAGTCTATACTATTGGAAAACAATTGGCCGAGCCCTTGACAATACATACAGCAATAAGTTATAAAGAGGCCCTCAATAAAGTACAGGAGATACTTCCACTTGTCGGTCTTAGTCCAGAGATAATACGAAGATATCCTCATGAGTTAAGCGGAGGAATGAAACAAAGAGTAATGATCGCTATGGCTTTAATTCTAAATCCCGATATCATAATAGCTGATGAGCCTACAACAGCTTTAGATGTCATTGTCCAAGCACAAATTCTCAATTTATTAAAGAAATTAAGAAGAGAGCTTGGGGTCACATTAATCCTTATCTCCCACGATTTAAGTATCATGGCTGAAGTTGTTGATAGACTTATGGTGATGTATGCAGGAAAAGTTGCCGAATTAGGTAAAAGCGACGTAATATTTTCGGCGCCCTCTCATCCATATACTCAAGGCTTAATAGCCAGCATCCCCAAACTCGGCGAGAAAAAACTTAATTATATTCCAGGCTTACCTCCCGACTTAAGAAATCCTCCCGTTGGATGCCGATTTGCTGATAGATGTCCCATGGTAATGGATATATGTCGGAAGGAGGAGCCCCCATTCTTTGAGATAGCTAAGGAGCACTTCGTATCATGCTGGTTATATAGGTGATCATATGATGGCTACTACAGATATTAAGGAATTGGTTAAGAATATAGACCAGAATAATTTGATGATTGTTCGTGAGCTAAAGAAATATTTCCCTATTAGAAGCGGCTTTACAGACTTCATATTTAGGAGACCATCAAGGTTCGTAAGAGCTGTGGATAATATAGATTTTGACATTCCAAAAGGAAAGATATTTGCGTTGGTAGGAGAATCGGGTTGTGGCAAGACGACAACAGGAATGACATTAATACGATTGTATAACCCGACAGGTGGACACGTATTATTCGAACCCAAAGAGGACACATTAAAGGACTTACGGGAAATATCTAATGGAAGAATAATGGAATATGATGGTTATATAGACCTGGCAACCATACCTGGAAAATGGCTTAAACCATTAAGGAGGGATCTGCAGATTGTTTTTCAAGATCCATATTCCTCCCTAAATCCTGCATACAAAGTCTATGATATATTGGAGGAGCCCATGAAAGTCCACGGAATCGGGGACTCGAAGGATGAAAGGTACGATATGGTCCTTAAAGCTCTTGAAGAAGTAAAACTAGTCCCTGCAGAAGACATAGCCAACAGATTTCCACATATGCTCTCCGGGGGGCAAAGGCAGAGAGTTGTCTTAGCACGTGCATTATTATTAAACCCTAAGTTCATTGTGGCCGACGAACCTATAGCTATGATTGATGTATCTTTAAGAGCAGAAATACTGATTACCCTGCTAGACTTGAAGGAAAAACATAACATAAGTATATTATTCATAACACACGACCTAACATTAGCAGGTAACATTAGTGAATATATAGCTGTGATGTATCTAGGTAAGATAGTTGAAATGGGTAAATCTGATGTCGTAATCAAGAAGCCACTACATCCCTATACTAAAGCGTTAATAAAAGCCATCCCTACACCAGATCCCAGTATGAGGAAGAAGATGAAGGACATTTGGATTAAAGGAGAGGTTAGTAGTGCTGTAAATATACCTGAAGGCTGTAGATTCCATCCTAGATGCATGGCTTATGAGGAACATCCTGAGATTCAAGCTAAATGTAGGGAGAGTGAGCCTCAGCTTATTGAGGTGGAAAAAGGACATTACGTATCATGCTGGTTATATAAATAAAATAGTTGTATTTTGTTATATATTATATACTTAAATATGATTTATTTATAGTTATTACAACACGTTATATCTTAATAATCTATCTAAATTAATAATATATTTTACTTACTTAATGATTGATAAAGTTTATATAATGCCAAACTAAAGAAGTATATATGAGGTGTAATATTATGGTTAGAAGTGTCAAAGCAATTCTACTAGTTCTACTCTTCGTATTAGCTCTGGTACCAGGGTACACATTAACAACCTTATCACAAGCCGATCAACCGGGTCCACCTCTAGATAAGATATTTATCGATGTAAGGCTGTCACAGGACGTAGGTTTGGGAGACGTAGCTGCAGGTAGGACAGACCTCTTCCTATGGGGTGTATCACCCGCTACATTAGAGAGGCTACCATCTGCGGTCAAGGAGAATCTGAAACTTGCCGAAGCTAGATCTGCATTCTGGTCATATGTATTCAATCCAGCTTATACACCTGAGTTAGGGCCTGGAATAATAAATACAACAGCTGGGGAGGTGCATTTCAATCCGTTTGCTATTAGGAAAGTAAGATTTGCAATGAATTTCATACTAGATAGAAAGTTCTTGATAGATAACATACTGCTTGGCGGAGGAGAGCCAATGTTCAGCCCCATAATGCCGGCTAACCCATTCATAGACCTAATAGCCGACATTATAGTTGACTTAGGTTTCACACCTGAGGGTAACAGGGAATTAGGTATACAAATGGTTGACGAGGCATTAACAAAAGTATCACAGCAATTAGCAGGTACTCCCTATTCACTCGAGAAAGTAGCTGATCCAGCTGCACCAGCCGGATTCTGGTGGAAATTCAGTGGACCTGGAGTGCCCGATGGAGAAGAGATTGTTACTGTAAAGTTCATAATTAGAATAGAAGACGAGAGGCGTGAGGGAGGTCTCTCATTCGCTAACTGGATAGAAGAGGCAGGTATAAAGGTAGATAGGCTAGAGTATGATAGAAGGAGAGCCATATTCACAGTCTACATTACAAACCCAGCAGACTACCTCTGGAACATCTACACAGAAGGATGGATATCACTTTCAGACTATCCATATGTAGAGTTCGACTTCAGCTTCTTCTACTCACCGCCACACGGATTCGTACCAGCATTCCCAATCGAAGCATGGCTAGTATATAGAAACGCTTCGATAGAGGAGCTTGCAGAGCTGATAGAGACCGGTGCTATACCCAGTCCAGAGGAGTATGAGCGCATCATACGTGAAATAGCTGAATTGGGTCTAAAAGAATCCGTTAGGATATTCGCTGTAAACACAATAGAATACTGGGCCTACAACCCACGAGTCCAGAACCTAGTGGGTGGATTCGTAACAGGACCAGCAACTATATGGCCATATAGGACAATGTCGACAGATGATGGTATAATGAGGATAACCGAGTTCTCAGCTCAGGGAGCACTGTTCCTAACAGTATGGAACCCAGTCCTCGGATTCACAGGATACTACGCAGAGATAATTAGGATGGCTCTAAGAGACTATGGAGGATTCACACACCCAGCGACAGGAGAGCCGATACCAATAAGATCCACATGGAAGGTAGAGAGGAACTTCGAGGTGGACGAAACAACTCTGGAGATAATACCTCAGTTAGAAGTGCCAGCAACAGCCATGGTATTTGATCCAGTAGCTGAAGAATGGGTTCCAATAGGGCCTGGTCAAAAAGCTGTAGTTAAAATAACATACAACTACATATTCAGCAACTGGCACCACGGTCTACCAATGGATATCGCCGACATATTGAACACACTCGGCTTCGCATATGAATGGTCCTCGGAAGACTTCCCAGGAGATCCATTCTATGACAGTTCATATGCATCGAATGTACTGCCATTCTTAGGTACAATAATAGGCATCGAAGTAATTAACGAGACATCACTAGCGGTATACGGAACATACTTCCATCCGTATTCTGACAACGTTATAGCATGGTATTATGATGTATTCCCAGACCTGCCATGGGAAGTCTGGGCAGCGATGGAGTACGTAGTTATAGAGGGCGGTCCGGAGACAGGAACACCCTACTACTGGGAGACAATAGAAGGCGCTGAAGGACTAGACCTAATATCAAAGAGCCACGCAGCAGATATGGTAGCCGGACTGAGAAACCTACAAGAAGCAGGTTGGACTGTAGTTGTAGGTGAGCAGACAGCAAGAGATGTTGGCGCTCCATACATACCGCCATATGCAGCTGACTGGATATCCGCTGAAGACGCCAATTCAAGGTATGCAGCTGCAATAGACTTCGGAACAAGGTTTAGCCACATGTATATCAGCAACGGACCATTCGTACTTAAGGATTACAGGCCAGAAGAGAGGTTCATGGAGCTAGATGCATTTAGAGACCCGACCTATCCATTCACAACAACATACTGGCAAGAGAGGCTGGTAGTCGCATCAATGAGAATAGATGCGATAATCGCACCTGCCGAGAGGGAGGTCGGCCAGTCATTCGCGGTACAAGCATTAGTAAGCTACACACAGACATACCCAGAGGTCAGAGATGAACCAGCGACATTCGGCGACGTAGTAATTAAATTGATAGCTCCTGATGGAAGAACTGTATTCAGTGAAGCAGCCCAATTGGTCAGTCCAGGTACATTCAGGGTGGTAGTACCTTCATATGTAACACTAGACCTTGAGCCTGGTGCATATACCATAAGCGTATTCGCATCAGTAGGAGGTCTATGGGGCGTAACTAGTACAGCATCTATAATCATCAACCCAAGTACAATATCAGAGTTGGAGAGAAGGTTCGAAGAGATGTCCAGCGCAATCGCAGATGCATTCGGTGAATTATCCGACTCAATAGATCAGTTGAGCTCATCACTACAAGATGTCAAGAGCACCCTAGATGCGTCAATAACAGGCGTTAGAGACAGTGTAGATGCATTATCCGGCCCATTAAACACAATAACAATGTTAGTAGGCGTAGCAATCGTATTGTCATTAGTATCCATTGGACTATCGTTTAGAAAGAGATAAAAAAGAACCTCCGCCTCTTTTTATAATAATAAACCCCAAAAATTTTTATTCTACAAAATTATTCATTCCATAGTTAGGTTAGAGTGGGGAATATAATATTGAAGCGCATATATCTCGCTATAGTGTTCATTGCCATAATATTTCTTATCGGCGGCCTCTCCGTAACCTTTAGCAATCGCCTTATAGTAGATAATTATGTAAAGGATAAATTATCAGATTACCAACAAAAAAGAATTACAATTAGATTGTCCTCCAACTCCTCTAATATCGAAAACTTCACCAATGACTTTAGTATACCTAATAGTTTTGAAGTTAATTCTTATGGATCACTATATGTTGCTCTTCCACAAACCACATGGATGTTCAAAAGCAGCTATATAATGAGTGGGCTATATATAGGCGGTTTAGATGCGAGGTACTTCCTAGGCTATAGTAGTTTTAGACCCCCATTTATGTTACTATATCTTAATGATTCAAAATTCATAAGTCAAATGAACCTAGAGATGCCGGCAACAGGGAATGCAACAATATTATTAGACTCAAGATATAAAGATATGGATGAACCCATATTCAATCTAATCCGTGGGCAAGAGAAAATCTCATTATTCACAGGGGCCTACTCAATATCATTCATATATAATATACAATATCTTGATGTCAGACCTATTAATGAATATATAGGTCTACCATTAGAGGTACCTATAGAAACCACTAAAGAAAGATATAATCTGATGGATAAGCCTCCTATATACATTCTCATCGATAAAGATACTTATTATAGCATCCTCTTAATTTCAGAACCGATTATAAAAGGAAATTATTATACTGTAATTCTTGATTACAAACTAGACAGCTACTCCGACTATGCATCGACCCTCATAGAGGCAGAGAAGACCATTAGCTTTATAGAACAACTTATAAATCAATCAGGAATAGAGGAGTATTCAATCATTAATGCACTAGGCACATTCCTAAGACAAACATTCAATAATGCCGTCGGGAGACTATCTTTGCAATTAATTATATTTACATTTCTTATTGTTTTTGCGGCATATGGCTTCTCCTTTATCTATAAGAAAAGGTATCTGCCTAAACACCCCCTTTCGCCCATCGAAAAAAGGTTAATAAGAAAATACAGAACCCTCTTAGTTATTATGGCGGCGTTAATATATTTAGTTGTCTATATTACGATAGTATATTTAACCAATACTCAATACTATATCACGGAGCTTCATTATACATTATATATTCTGGTTCCTCTGGTAGCTTCAATATTAATATCCCGAGATTTACTGAGGAGAACGTAGAAATATAGAATGCTAACTATATATTCAACTTTCGGAATATTTTTTTAGTACAATATAGCATTTAAATATAATTAAAATAAAGAGACTACAGCATGGTCTTGATACGGTGCATAAGCTATGTCAAGGAAATATGATGGAGGCCTTCGAAGAGAAATATCTTTATTAGGCTCTTTTTCCATGGGCTTTGCGGACGTAGGCGCCGATGTATTTCTCGCTATCGGGCTGGTGGCTGCATATGCCGCTGGATTCTCACCCTTCGCTTTCTTACTGGCATCCATATGCTACATTACTACCGGACTAGTTTATGCAGAATTAACCTCTTTGTACCCATATGCCGGTGGTGGACAAATATTTGGTGTTAGAGCAGGTGGTGATAAGTTAGGATTCATAATTGGCTGGGCCATATTACTTGACTATGTATTGAATATAGGGTTATTTTCGATTGCAGCTGCTGGTTACCTTAGCTTCATATTCAGCCCCCTACGAGGAATAATACCTCTACATGTAGGCTCATTCGCCGTCAATATCAATATGATTGGTCTCACAGCCTTTATCATCGTAATCACTCTTATCATCCTGAATATTATCGGCATTAAAGAATCTAGTTTCTTCAACCAAATCTTGGTAATTATAACGCTATTAACCGAGGCAGTCGTATTATCCCTAGCATATCTATTAGTATTCAACCCAGAATCTTTCGTATTCCAATTGGGAATCCGTGGGGTAGATATAAGGCTACCAAACGTCTTCTATACAGGATTATTGGATACACAATCCGAGAACTTTATCTATGGAGTCACTTTAGCGATGAGTAGCTTTATTGGAATCGAATCTATTGCACAAGCGGCTGAGGAGACGAGGAACCCCTGGAAATATCTACCACGCGCTTTCAAATACTCTATAATAGCAGTTGTAGCTCTCACACTACTGTTCTCTGTGCTAGGCCTCGGTGTATTGGGGTGGGAGGGGCTGGCTATTAACGTATATAATCCGATTGCAAGTATTGCTGCCGCTATCCCCATCATTGGAAACTATTTAGCCGTCGTCGTGGCATTTGTAGCATTTTCTATCAGTATGGTATCTACAAATACTGGTGTCATAGGAGTATCCCGAGTAGTATATAGCATGAGTAGATTTAGATTAATCCCGCGTTTCCTAAGTAAACTCCATAAGAAACGAGCAACTCCATATATCAGTATAATAATTTTCGGGTTAATAGGGGGGCTTCTAGCCTTTACCGGAGAAATATTTCTTGTCGCCAGTCTTTATAACTTCGGAGCACTTTTATCATATATGCTCGTAAACTATAGTCATATCAAATTAAGAAATCTCGATTCCGAGGCATATAGACCATGGAAAACCCCCCTCAATATAAATGTGGGGAATTATGAGGTCAGCCTGCTTTCAATTATAGGTTTAATATCGACATCAATCCTATTTACATTAATAATAATATATCATCCAGATGGTAGGATCCTCGGTCTATCATGGATTATAATAGGTATCCTTATATTCGCAATATATCGGTTCCATATGGGGAAGAGTATAAAGGAGGACCTGGCGCTTAAAATGCTAACTCCGGCTATGCCCCACATCAAAACAATGGTATACTTCCCCTTATTCGCTAACTACCCATTTATCAAACGGCTAATAAAGGCGAAGTTAGGAGATATCCACGACCTTTATCTTGTTACGGTTATACCTAGAAGACTATTTAGAAAAGTAGAAAATGGAGATGTAGAAATAGCAAGCCTAAGCAGGTCAGTCTCATTGTCATTAAACAGAATATGTGAAGATTTAAGCGAATATAAATGTCAATATGCAGTCGTAATCGACGACACAGTTGAAGATGGCCTATTGAGATATATGGAAGAAAATAATATAGATCAAGTATGCATCCCTATAGTTAAAAGAAGACGGAAAAAGAAGACCATCGAAACATCAAAACTTAAAAGAAGAGCGCAAGTTATCTTTTTATCAGAATAGGTGTTATGTCTATGAAGGTGTTAGTCCAGATCGTTGTCGATCCTCCTAGACTAGAATCCGTATGCAAAGAACTATCTAAGCTAAATGAAGCAATTTCTGTATATGAAGTGACAGGAGAGTTCGACATATTCGTTGAGCTCAACGTAAACAGTGTAAAAGAGTTTAGAGATATAATGAAGAATAAGATACTTAAAATAAATGGGGTAAAATTAACAGAAAGTTCAATTGTATTGGGTGAGTGGAAGTAACCATAAAGAATGTATTGGTACCTATAGGTCTAGATACCGATATAACAATATATTATGCTGTAAAAGATCTTGTTAATTCATCTAAAACCACATTATTTACACTATATAGTGTTATAGAGATTCCCTTTGCAACAACGCTAGAGGCTGAATCAGAGTTGAGAGACACGGAAAAGTATAAGAGGGTAAGGGATAAACTCGAGAAGGCTGAGAAGATATTTAGGGATCTCGGTCTCCGGACTACTTCAAGAATAGATTTTGGTAGAGATATTATAGAATCGATAGTTGAAGAAGCATCATCGGAGCCATATGACCTCATAGTATTAGTTAAGAGGAGAAAGCAGCCTCGTTTTCTGGGTAGAAGTGTAAGTAGAGCACTAGTGGCGAGGGTGACCAAGCCGATACTAATCCTTAGTATGGAGAAGACCTAGCTATGGAAGAATATTCTCCCCGATTTAAATTAGCGTTAATATACAGCTTGAAAAGAGGGGTAGAGGAAGCCGCGGCGAGGTTCTTGGTACCTCTCTACCGGCTGGAAACCATACATCAGTCAAAACGTGAACTTATAACGAAACTAAGAGAGGATCCTGAATTCAAATTTAAGTGGATTTCCGAGATTATACGGTTCGGATTTGATATCTCCGATGTTTCCCACGCTCTAGATTGGAAAGATTTTGAGGAGGTCACGAGCCGTATCTTCCAAGAACTAGGTTATGAAGTAATAAGGAATTATAGGTTAAAACGGCCAAGAAGAGAGATAGATGTATTGGCCCGTAAAGGTAGCATGATTATAGCTGTTGACTGTAAAAATTGGAATCTCCAAATATCTTCAGCTAAAATGAAGGATATAGTTTCAAGGCACTTAGAAAGGACAAAAATGCTCAAAGGGAAGTTCGATGACTATAGGGTTATCCCGATAATCGTCACCCTACTACCATATGAGGAAGAGACCGCAGAGGGGGTCTGGATAGTTCCGATAGATAATCTTAGAGAATATATAATGCTTCTAGAACCATAGTTCTAGACAGCTTCTGTTTCTCTTACAACCTCTCCTCTAACTTTCTCGAGAATGTTAAACATGCAATTTGGGCACATAAAATCTCTTCTAGCAGAGATCTTTTCCGCTGTCGATACATGGCCACATCTTAAGCACTTATACCTAATCTTTGCTGACTTTATATCAAATACGTCACTCATTACAATCACTATATAATCTAAAATGCCATCATATAAATATTTTATAGTAAGGTATCTCAATTATTTCTCTAGTCATGAGTCACAGAAAACTTACGTTCATAGTAGGAGTTAAAGACGAGATATATACACTAGCATCTGTACTCATGCAACTATCCAGAGCAAATTTTCCATTTAGCGTTATAGATATCTCTGAAGAAAAAGGATGGTTTGAAAAAGGAAAACAGTATCTCACACTTGAATATCCCAAGCCCAACCACTCCATAAAATTTAGATTAGAAAGTATAGATGACATGAAGAATGAGCTAATGGAGTTCATCATTAATAATGAGATAGACCTCGTTATTACCTGTGGAGCATCATACAGTTCATTATTAGCTGTAACAACGTGTAATGAGATAGGTGTCACATCTATAAATATAGATTCAGGGGTGAGAAGCTACAATATCAGTGATAAGAACGAGGTTCTACGTCAACTTATAGACCAATATGCATCGATTAGAATGACTTCTCTACCTACATCGACACATAACCTCATTAATGAAGGCATAGAGCCTAACACGATATTTCTTACTGGCCACCCCATCGCCGACTTAGTAATAAGGTATATAGATCGCTCCCTAAACTCCTCAACCATACACAACGAACTAGACATAGAAAAGAGGAAATACATAATGCTATATATTGATAGGGATTCATCATTACCATATATTGATAAAATCATAAACATTACTCAGAATAATGAAATGCCTATTATAGTCCCCATAGATCCAGACCTGAGGGTCAAGCTAGAGGAGGAAGACAAATATATCAAGTATATGATGGATTATGATATACTTTTCACCGAATCCCTCGACTATATCGATCATCTATCGCTACTTTACCACTCTAAATACATATATACAGATAACGATGTAGTAGCCATAGAATCTTCTGTTTTAAGCAAGTCGGTATACTTCCTTGGAGATTACTTTCGAGCAGAATTAATAGATGGCGGCTGGGTCTATAATTTTAGGGAAGATAAAAGGATAATGGATAATGAGACTAGAGCTAGAGGTAGTTCCCTTGAACTCCTAGGTGGAGGATTGGCATCAGAGAATATCGTCAATAAAATCTATGCATTGGGAGGAGTATCGTCAAGGAAACTCGGGACACCGAAATTATATATTAGAAGTGACGGTAAGGTAGAGGTACATAAAGGTGAAATTGGGGATGAATGGATACGTTGGCTCAGAGTATAAAACAATAGTAATTATTCCAACCTATAATGAGCGGGAGAACATTTATGAATTGGTAGGTAGGTTAGAGGGAGCTAGAAAAGTAGAGAAATTTGATGTACTCTTTATAGACGACAATAGTCCCGATGGTACCCATGAATTGATAAGGGAATTAATCAATGAAAGGGATTGGATACAGTTGAGGGTAAGAATGGGTGAAAGAGGATTAGGAACAGCTCTAAAAAGGGGGTATTTAGACGCGTTAATGGCCGGATACGATTATGCTATCCAGATGGATGGGGATCTACAGCATCCCCCAGAGGTTATCCCTTCAATAATCAATAAGTTGAGGAAGGGGTACGATGTAGTTATAGCTTCAAGATATATAGAGAATGGAGGTATTGAGGGATGGAGCTTTTATCGAAGGATGGTTAGCAAAATAGCGAATATGTATGCCAAATTTATCTTAGGCTTATCTCCAAGGGATGTCACATCAGGTTTTAGAGGCTTCAGTAAAAAAGCACTGGAGATTCTGAATCAATATGAATTTAGATCTAGGGGCTATGCTCTACAGGTTGAAGCGCTCTACATACTAGAAAAGAAAGGATTAAAGATAAGTGAAGTGCCATTTACATTTACAAGGAGAAAAGGCGGCGCCTCAAAACTAGGAAGTAAAGAGATAAGAGAATATATAAAAAATTTATTTATGTTGCGGTTTTATGGTGGTCACTAGGCACATACGCTCCAACCACAGTTTAGACAGGAGCTACATCCTTCTTGATATACTATTGGCCCATTACAGACGGGGCATGAAGATATCTTTCTATCTGCGGTTGGAGCGGAGGCTTCTTTTATCCGAAGTTCTAGATGGGGATTGAGCTGAGGCATACTATTCTCTCTGGTTTCGCCTGTAACCAATACTTGTTCAGATAAGGATCCATATCTATATATTGTTACATCCTTTACTCCCAGTCTATATGCCATTAGATACAATTGCTTCACATCATCAACCGATGCGTTCTCAGGCAAGTTTGTGGTTTTAGATATACTGCTATCCACCCATCTCTGTAGAGTAGCTAATGCTCTTATATGGTCTAGAGGGTCTATATCTAATGCGGTAACAAATATCCTCTTGATGTTTTCAGGTATATAGGGGATGTTCTGTATACTGCCTCTATTTAAGGAGACCTCTTTAAGTAGAACATCGTCATACAATCCTAATTCCCTCATCTTCTCTTCAAAGACAGGGTCCACATAGAAGAATGTACCTACAGTAACCTGTTTCTCGAATACCAAGCTGAACTGAGGTTCGATGCCAGAGCTTGTCCCTGCTATCATAGAGATGCTTCCAGTCGGAGCGACTACAGTTGTATAGCCATTTCTAATTCCGATATTCTTTACGTCTTCGCTTATTTTTGACCAATCAAAGCTCCAGCTTTCCCTCTCGTAAAAGCCTTCAAATGGTAGCTTTCCATCTTTATAGAAACTTTTATCATAGTATGGAAATACTCCTCTTTCTTTGGCAAGGGCTATACTTTCAAGTTTAGAGTAATAATTAATAAACTCCATTAGTTTCTCCATAAATCGCCTACCTTCTTCACTGTTATATGGGATTTCTAGCTCATACAGCAAGTCGGCGAGACCCATTATACCTAGCCCTATTTTTCTTGTTTTGAGGGTCATCTCCTCTATCTGAGGTAATGGATACTTATTGATATCAATCACATTGTCGAGAAACCTAACGGCTAACCTTACAACTTTGGCCAATCGCTTCCAATCTATCTCTTTTTCACCCTCCTCATTCTCCTTTACAAAGCGCCATACATTGATAGACCCAAGGTTACATGATTCGAATGGATATAGAAGCACTTCTCCACATGGATTTGTACATACTATTGGACCTAGTGATTCGTAGAAAGGATTAAACCTATTTATATTATCGAAGAATATTACACCTGGCTCGGCGCTTGACCATGCTTGATATACAATCATATCGAATAACATTCTAGGGTTAATCATCTTTACAACTTTTTTAGTTCTAGGATTAACCAGTGGATAAGGCTTATTTTCCTCATAGTATTTCCAGAAATCAGGAGTAATTAATACGGATATATTAAAGTTCCGCAACGCCTTATTACCCTCTTTTGCCTTGACAAACTTCTCGATATCCGGATGATTTATATTGAGGATCCCCATATTTGCTCCACGCCTAATGCCACCCTGCTTTATAACTTCTGTCATAACATCGAATAACCTCATAAAGCTTACTGGTCCAGATGCCACTCCAGATGTAGTGCTGACAT
Source organism: Candidatus Scotarchaeum otlingeri (assembly GCA_002011075.2). Lineage (GTDB taxonomy): Archaea > Thermoproteota > Nitrososphaeria > Geothermarchaeales > JDFR-13 > Scotarchaeum > Scotarchaeum otlingeri. The sequence goes on along the minus strand of MTMA02000006.1, from coordinate 1,281,382 downwards.
AATCCCCTTCCGGCCTAAGTTTAGAGAAGTTATATCCTACTCCTCCTCCTGCTTTAAATATCAGAGCGGCTCTTTTGAGCGTCTCCATTATACTATCTAGAGAGTCTTCGATATCAAGGACGAAGCATGCAGAACCCATACCTAATGGATTGCCAAAGTTAGCTAACGCAGGAGTATTGGGTAAGAATTTTTTCGATACCATCAGATTATAGTATTCCTCTATATATTTCTCATACTTGTCAAATTCGTGGTTTAAGAGCATATTCAAAAAATCAGTCCATGAAATCCTTAGTTTTCCTTCATTATTCATCCTACTAAAGAGTCTATAGAGGCCCTCGAGATGATGTCGGTTAAGGATATATTTTCCAATAGATATCTTCCCCTCCCATTCAGATGGTTTAAACTCAGGTATCTCTCTAGTCTCTTCTTTTCCTTTTAAATTATAGACCCTTTTATCGTATAACAACTCTGGCAATGTAACGTGAATTGCTACCCTTGTAAACAATTGTTTAGGTGTCTCTAGTATCCTACCCTTCTCATCCTTCCTAAGATACCTTGAAGCTAAGACACGGAGAGCATTTAGATCAAAGACTTTATCGACCTCATCCAATGTATCCTTCTGTAAAATCTTCTTCTTTTCTTCCCTCATCTCCGCTCTTTTCTGCCGATATAAAATGTATGTCTTGGCCACTTCTGGCAAACCATTATCCATGAGAACTTTCTCAACAATATCCTGGACTCCCTCTACTGTCGGAACCTCACCCGGCTTAAGGGTCTCCTCTAGTATCCTGACTACCTCGAGTGCCAATTTCTTAGCTAATCTTCTATTCTTGCCGCCTGTCGCTTTAATGGCTCTCCATATGGCATTCTGGATCTTTTTGACATCAAAAGCAACAACTCTACCGTCCCGCTTTATAATCTTATCTATACTAACTTTATCCTTTGACGACTCGCTCATAAAGTATTATCCTCCTATAATAACCATTAAATCATATTGATATTATTTAAAACTTTATTGAGCTTTGGTATAACCATGAGGGGTTAGTTAAAATAAAGCCTGAGCATATAGAAATTTATTGATAGGATATGAGTTTCAGGGGCGCCCAATTCGTCAGAGTGAGGGTTAACTGGAAAAGTTTATGCCCTCTATGTAGAGGCAGTAAATTACTATGTGGTAAGCCTAGATGCCCGGTTATAATGGATTATGAAATCTATATGAAGAATATAATGCCTGCATTAGATAAAGATATTATTGGAAACTCTCCGCCTAGTTTATTTATAGGTAGATATGGATATCCCAAGGTATCCCTAGGACCACTGGTCCCACCTGAATATGGAGATACCAGTATATATGGTCAACCCGAAAAATGGATAAATAAGTCTATTGACGATATCCTTATGTTAACCAGTAAGCTTGTATATGGACATAAAAGGCTAGATGTATCTGCAGCTAGAAGAGAAGATAGGTTCTATCTAGAGCTGCTGGATATAGCGATCAGTAAATATAGTCCGGAGGTGGAGATGCATTTGAATAAGAGACCTTATAAATACATAGTGTTCTCTGAAGACTCTACTCCATTCGGGCCTTCAGGGCCCCTGGAAAACCTAAGGTTAGGAACCCTTAGAATAGATTATAGGATAGATAGGTTGGTATCGGACTATGATATGAAGGCTGAAGATGCAGTATATAAATTGTATAAGTATGATATACCGATAACTACTATTCAAAGGGTATTCAGTATTGGAGGACTAGGGGTGAGGAAAAACAGGAAAATTGTGCCGACTAGATGGAGCATTACAGCTATTGATGATATAATAGGTAAAAGATTGTTAAAATATGTCAGGACCTACCCCTTAATTGATGAATATCTCGTCTTCGAATATTCTGCTCTTGAAAATAGATATATAGCTCTTCTGATGCCTAGACACTGGAGTTATGAGTTTCTCGAGGCTTGGTACCCTGGGACTTTTTGGAATAGATATGCAGGTGTACCCATTATATATAGCGACTACGAACTCTACCGTGGGAGAACAGATTATGCAGAGATAGGTGGATGTTACTACGCAGCCCGCCTAGCAACCTTAGAATATCTAACTAAGATGCATAGACAGGCCACAGCCATAATCTTTAGGGAGGCCTATCCAGGTTACCTCTTCCCAGTCGGTGTATGGAGTGTAAGGGAAAGTGTGAGACGTGCATATAGAAATCCACCTACTAGATTTAGGGGAATAGCAGACTCCCTAGAATATGTATTCTCTAAGCTAAAGATATCTAAAGAGAGGTGGTTCAACGCGTCATATATTCTTGGACTATTATTAAAACAGGAAAAGCTGAGTAAATACTTAGGTTGATCGAGATGATAATTAGATATGTAGACGTATCAACAGGCATAAACAGAACAAGGTTGCCCGATATAGATTATAGTATAAATCCATATTTCGGCTGTAGACTGAGCTGCATATATTGTTATGCAATGAAGTACCTGTTAATGAGAGGCCTAAAATATGATTGGGGGGAGTATATTGAGGTCAAGTTGAACCTTCCTAATATAGTTAAGAAAGAGCTTAAACGGATACCTAAAGGAAGCGTAATAGGCGTAGGAATATCTACTGATCCATATCAACCTATAGAGGCGAAGGCCATGATAACGCGGAAGGTCCTTCAGGTATTAAGCGATAGAAAGGACCTAGAGGTTTCTATACAGACTAAGTCTCCAATGGTAACTAGAGATATAGATATAATGAAGAAACATGGAAATATGAATGTAGGATTTACCATTACAACTCTCAATAATAATATAGCTTCGATTTTGGAACCCCTGGCGCCCAGACCGATTTCCCGATTAAGGGCTGTCAAGATACTAAATAACGAGGGAATCTTCACATGGATATTCATAGGGCCAATCCTACCATTCTTAACAGATAGTCCGGGTGATCTAAGGGAAATAGTTTCCAAGGCATATTATGCGGGTGCCAAAAAAATATATGTAGATAACCTTCGATTTAGGTTGGGTGTTCGTGAAAATATATTTTTACATCTTAAGGAAGTTATGCCAGATTTATCCCTAAAGTATAGAACGATGAAATATAATAATTTGATCGATAGATATAATGAGGCAGCCTCTATAGTTAAAGAGGAGGCTGACAAATATGGTCTCGAATATGAGAATGTGGGATATACCCCGAACAAGAAGCCAAATGATTTTTAGAATAAATAATGCTTTTTATATTACTATTTTTAGGGGATTTCTATGTATCCCAATATCGTATTACAAGCTGCAGAAGATATAGTAAACCTAATCTTAGTATTAATTGCTGTTCTTATAATAGTAGCTTTAATAGCATCGGCAATAAAAATAGTTAAGGAATACGAGAGAATAGTTGTATTCAGACTCGGTAGATGTATTGGAGCTAAGGGACCTGGCGTCGTAATTATAATTCCGATTCTAGATATACCAGTCAGAGTAGACCTAAGAGAAAGGTATCTAGCCATAACACATCAAACATGCATAACAAAGGATAACGCTCCAGTCGATATAGATTTCATAATATATTTTAAGGTTGTAGACCCGATACAGAGCGTACTGAATGTCCAAAACTTCGAAGGGGCAGCAACAGGAATAGCTACAACCACTCTAAGAGCAGTTGTAGGAGACATCCCACTTGATGATGTCTTAGCTAGAAGAGAAGAGATAAACAATATACTGAGAGTGAAGCTCGATGAAGTTACTGAACGCTGGGGAGTAAAGGTTACAGGTGTAGAGATTAGAGAGATAGTTCCACCTAGAGAGGTACAGGACGCCATGATTAGGCAGATGTCCGCTGAGAGAAATAGGCGTGCAATGGTTCTAGAAGCAGCCGGTAAGAAAGAATCCGCTATTTTAGTAGCGGAAGGCGAGAAACAAGCAGCCATATTGAAGGCTGAAGGAGAAAGGCAAGCTTCGATTCTTACAGCTGAGGGGTACTCGCTAGCTCTAAGTAAAATATTTGAGATAGCCAAAGAGGTAGACATGAAGACTATGGCAATACAATATTTAGAGGCCCTTAAAGAGATAGGTAAAAGCCCCTCGACGAAATTCATATTCCCTATGGAATTTACAAAGCTTATCGAACCGCTTTCAGACTTCGTTAAAGAGATATCGGGTGAAAAGGGTGAGAAAGAGTAGCATAGCTCTACTCACTTTCATTTTTATAATAATCATCTCTGTAAGCTTAGTAGCATCCAAATCCAACGCCAATACAATAATCATACGGGTTGAAGGAAACATCGACGCCGGGTATGCCGACTTAATAAGTAGAACAATATCAAATATACCATTAACGACAAATAGAATAATAATTATCTTAAACACTAATGGTGGGTATCTATCAGCTACCCAGGCCATAGTGGACTCAATTTTTGCCTCAAAGGTCCCCGTAACTGTATATATCCCGCCTGGGGGACGTGCATTTTCAGCAGGCGCATATATCGCCTTAGCTTCCCATGAACTAATAATGGCAAGTTCATCGGTTATAGGTTCCGCCGAGCCAAGAACGATAACTGGAGACCGTGATCCTAAAGTAACTAATGCAATGGAAGCATGGATTAGGGCTATAGCAGCAGAACGAGGAAGAAATATCACAATAGCTTCTAAAATGGTAGTTGAAAATATAGATATTACCGGGTCCGAAGCCGTCAGACATGGAATAGCGGATGCCATAGCTAATTCATACACAGAGCTACTTGAATACTATGGATTAAGTCCACTAGATATAGAAGAAAGGGAGAAAGACGTGAGAGCAGCGTTATTATCTGTTGTGAGTGATCCATTCATAGTTGGACTGCTTATCGACTTGGCTGCGCTTCTCTTCTTAATCGAGATTCTTCATCCCACATTTCTGGGGGGAATAGCGGCCGGAGCAGTATTGATCTTAGCGTTATTAGGTATGGGGATGATAGGAATAAACTCAGCTGCATTGATACTGCTATTGATAGGCGCCATAGCCATCTTATTAGAGACACAGTATGGAGAAGGAGAGTTGGCTATAGGAGGCGCGATAATTACGCTATTTGCAATCCTACTTATGTATCAAAAAGAGTACTTCATTTGGTCCTTTAATTACCGGAGTATGCTTATAGGCGGAGCTGTCCTACTCCTAACTGTAATGGGAGTAACAGGCTTCTATCTACATAAGATAAGGGAAGTTCTCCTAAAGAAAGAGAAGATGCATGAGATAACACAACTAATAGGCAAGACAGGAATAGTTAGGCAAGCCATCTCTCCATCGAAACCGGGGGTGGTCTTTGTAGCCTCCGATATATGGACAGCTACTGCTGATGTAGAGATACCTAAAGATGCAAAGGTAAGAATTGTATCGGTACAGGGGTTGACTTTGAAAGTCGAGCCGATAGAGGAGTGAATAAGTTATTTGTAGGTCTTATATCCCCAGTACTCCAATGCTTCTCTGAGTTCACCACTTTGTTTTGCCATGTCGTCTAATGATATCCCATGTGTAACCGCGTATATCGCATCTCTAAACGCCTTTGCACCCTCTTTGATGCCTTTCGGATGCCCCAATACTCCTCCCCCTGCCTGAATAATCACGTCTTTACCGAAAATTTCATAGATTTTCGGCATAAGACCTGGGTGTAGCCCTCCTGAACTAACTGGAAAAACAGGCTTTATACCGCCCCACTCCTTTTTAAGTAGCTTCAACCGAGGCATTTCTTTATTAGTCATGTTTCTTGTAATAAGAATTAGCGAATGAACTTCATGGTATGGAGACTCCAGTTTGCCAACAACGGTACCTACATGGATATGATCCACCCCGAGTAATCGGGATATTGATGCAACAAGCTTCATCGACATCCCATGTCTCCTATTTCGGGTAAAGGCTGCATGGAAAGCCCTATGAGCATGTATTCTAAGATCGAAATCTTCATTTCTGAATTCTTGTAATGCAGCCCAACCAACAGTCAAGATGTCTATCATAACGAACTCATTTCCATAGTCGGACACCATCTTTGCCCTCCGAATCATTTCTCTATATGGAGCTGTGATATTAACAAGATAAGATTTCCTTTCACCTGTCTCCTTCTCAGCTTTATCCCTTAATCTCATTAGAAGCTTGAGCCGTTTCTCGAAAGAGTTATAGCTTTGACTCGATAGATTTTCATCATCCTTAACTAGATCAACTCCACCTATCCATATTTCATAAGCAGCCTCCGCATATTCATCATGATATAGCCCCACCTTAGGTTTCGGTACGGTGGCCAATATGGGTCTATCGAGAACTTTCAAGGCATCTCTAACACCGTCTATCCCGTATTTAGGACCCTTATAGACATCTATAATTGGTTTAGGCCAATAGACATCCTCTAATCTTAGATATCTAACTGCCTTCATTCCAAATATATTTCCAGCTATAGAACTCAGTATTTGACTCATATTATTTGGTTCGAAAAGCCCGATGGGATATGCTATCTTAACCCATGGTGGTTTATACCAATATGCCTTTGCACTTAGTTCTCTTACATGAGGCTTCATAGTAACGACTTCTGTCCATGTACCATTACTTGATTCAGAAGCGACTCTTCCAATTACCTCTTCAAAGCTGAATCCACGCGCAGGTTCGACCCTAAATAACGCTATTAGATCCTCGGGTGCGGGTTCATAGCTGGTATCTACATAATCCTTTATAATCATAATAAACACCAAATCTTATACTATTCTTCTTCCCTCCTTATTTCAGATATGACATCTTCATTCTCAATCTTCTCTATATCCTCCTCCGCCTCTGAGTAATACCTTACTAGTAATACATCGTTTTTGTTTAGTATAAACTTTGAATATGGAGGTGTTACAAGCCATTTACCACCTCTTCTTACAGCCAGCACCGCTACACTCTTCTCAACCAACCCTAAATCATATATCGTTTTTCCATGGTCATCCGGCCCTATCTCAAGAAGGGTTATACGCTCAAACGCCTCATCAATTACATCATCAATTATGGGATGCGGCTTCAACCCTCTTATAATACTATAGATCATGTTGACAGCTGCATCCGCTATCTCCTCATAGGCATCAGCTAAACCAATCATTCCTATCTTCTCCCTAATCGAGAGCTCTGTGCTCTCCAATACATCTTCCTTCAACTCCTCCGATAAGCTATCTATATAATCTTCCATAGCCATAATCTCCTCAGCTATCTCCCTACTCCTAGTAAAAATCGCTGAATAGGCCAAATCAACCATAAGTTCAGAGACATTCTTCAGCTGCAAAAGATTATCCAGGATACCCTCTTCATAAGTAGTTATCTCCTCGACCTCCTTCTCCTTAGAGTATTCTAATAATTTATCTATATTCTCAGCTAATCCCTTAATAAACAATATATCACCAGCATGTATCTTATAATCAGGCTCAGGTTCAAATATATATTCCCCATCACTTTTAACTGTGATAACGTCAAATATCTCGCCTATCTCCCTATAAACCTGGCTTAACGATTTATCTATAAGACGACTTCCATCCTTTATCTCTATATAATAAACTATGTTTGTTGAACCACTCGCCATAAGGGATCTCCCTGCACTTATCCTAGCACCCTCTTTCGACAACTTCGCTATATCGCCCGCGGCATCACTAATGTAATCAGTAGATATAGCTAGATTATAGATACTAACGATTCTCTCTGCCTCCTTAGTGTTCCTCGTCGCCAAGGCGGCGTGCATCATAAGTAAAGCTTCTAAATTATCCATTTCTTCTTCCATCTCATATATTTTCTTTATCAACTTATCATCGTAATATAGTAATGAGCAGTAGGAGAGGTCTATCATCAATTCAGAGAGGTTCTTCATCCGCTTCAAAATCTCTTTAACCGAAATTGGGGTATACTTCACTTCCTTATCAACCATCCCACAACCATTATACTCTCATCAACACATTAGTTATCTTGGAATTAAATATTTTTAGCCACATAATAATAACTATAATTATTTATAATCAGGATATCAACCATAATAGAATATTGGTGTAAAAGGTTTACAGTATGAATGAAGGGGTCGTTGAGAAAAGGAAATCGATTAGCATACCCGGTAGAATAAAATCACAATTGAAAAACGCAGGGTATGGTATATATAATCATTCAACTGTAGAGGTCTGTCACTGGACAAAGAAAAGCCTCAAAAACGAGGGCGAATGCTATAAAAATATCTTCTATGGAATAGACACCCACCGATGTGTACAATTCAGCCCCGCTGGGATGATGTGCGAAATGAAATGTATATTCTGCTGGCGACCAATGGAGTTTATGAAGAAGATGCATATGGAGGCCGATGAGGTAGATGACCCGGAAGAACTTATGGAAGGCATCCTAAGAGAGAGAAGAAGATTATTATCAGGATATCCTGGAAACCCGAAGACAAATATGAGGAAATATAAAGAATCTTTAACACCGACCCACTATGCAATTAGCCTCTCTGGAGAACCAACATTATATCCGAAGTTGCCCCAGCTTGTCAAGTACCTCAAAACCCTTCCCTATACAAAATCGATATTCATAGTTACAAACGGCCTTGAGCCTGATATGCTAGAGAGGCTGATTAAGGAGGACGCGCTTCCTACACAATTATATTTGTCGTGCAGCGCGCCAAATCCAGAGCTATTTCAATGGATAACTAAGTCTCTATATAAAGATGGCTGGGATAGATGGATGAAGAGCCTTAGATTATTATCCCAAATGCCTACGAGAACAGTAATTAGAATGACTATGATCAAGGATCTGAATAGCGATGAAGAATATATAGATGAATATGCGGGTCTCATACGGATAGGTAATCCCCATTTTATAGAGGTTAAGTCATATATGCATATAGGTATGTCCATAAAACGTCTCAAGAAAAGTAATATGTTGACACATGAAGAAATCAAGCAGTATTCATTAAAACTATTAGATCGCCTCGATGGCTATATCCTTATGGATGAAGCTCCCCGGTCAAGGGTCGTTGTACTACAAAATAGGACACGATATGTAGATCGATGGATATAGACTGGTTATAAATCAAAATTAATTTTTTCATGAAGAGATATAATCTCTTTCCCTAACTTCAATAATATCCTATCCTATACTCATTTTAGAGGTAATATGAAAATGTCTTGGGATTTCAAAAGATTTTTAGGCGAAATCGATTTTCTAGGGGCTTTACTGAGTAATAGAATGGATAAAATAAAAAATGATATTAACCTAGGCCCCCTCGTCAAACCTTTAGACCCCGATGCCGCCAGGAGAATGCTGCTGGAATACTTGGGGCAGGGGGATTATAAGGCTATAGGTATAGACGGCTCTATGAGTTATGAGGAGAGAATGGAAATTGTGGTCTTATATGTAGCTGTCTCCGGCTACTCAACAACATTATCTATAGATAATTCCGGAAATATCGAGGTGGATTGGGGGAAGATCGAGAGAGAAGATAAATACACTTTTTCTACAGTTATTCCAGTGTGGATAGAGGATATAAATGATATTCTCAAGCTAAGCGATGTAGGTGGCCTCCGAAGCCTAGAGACTAGCATGGAAAGCATACCCTTCTCAGTCATGACTTTCGGAGAGTATTACCAAGGGATGAAGGCAGCTGAAGGGTATACAAAAATTATATTTCTAGACCGCCCGATAGGGAGCAGTATACATCCCTATAGAAGAGACGCTAGAAAACTCATATTTAGGGAAAAGGGAGGAGCTTTACTTAATTATAATCTTAATGGAGACGTACTCACCCTTACTGACATATTTCTAGGGGCATATATCGGGCCAAATATATTTCAAATACCTCGACGGGGGTATTACATACCATACGCGGTTATACAATACATACTCAATAATAATGGGGAATTATATACGAAAGAGATCTCACAAGAGTTTGGTCTCAAAGATGCAGAGATGAGCAAGCTCCTCAAGAGCCTCGATCGGTTAAATAATATACTAGGTGGCGGTCTCTTTGATGAAGTTACTGGTTTCAGCATGAGGATAAACCCCCGTGCTAGAGAGTATTGGATTAGAATCAGGAGGTTGATAAATGATTTAGGCCGAAGGTTATTTGCAGGCGATGAAAGCGAGCATCCTCTATACCTCAATGATGGACGATGGCTAGGTACCCATGAGCTCAATGTAGCGACATTATTCGTGATATACGAGTTAGGCCGCTTAATTAAGGAGAAGAGCTTGGTATTAGTAGGTATCGGGAAGGATACGTATGTTACAGATTTATATAGGTCTGTAATACCCTTTGCTAAGTATAAAGAGATTATAGATCGAGATTTTAGATTACCAATTAAGAGTGATAGACCTCTCCTAACCTTATCATCCAGTTTACACCCTGACTCTTTTAGAACTCCATGGAGATTCGCTGGATACGACGCCGCATTTGCAACGTTAATCAAAGACTCTGAGGAAGCTCCACTTAAAGCGGCAAGAAAAGTAATTTATCAAGAAGGGGTTTTGGTGCGATGCTACTATCAACTGAGGAGTCTAAAGGGGACGGACGATGTCGAAGTAAGGTCCCCTGTGTTCTTTTACGATAGATTCCAGAATGAATATGACTCTGAGTTTAGACATGAGATTGACGCTATAGAGGGAAACCATAAAGTCACTATAAAACCCTATTTCGAAAACAAGTTGAATAGATATGATAATATGATTCTATATTTACTGAGTAAAATGGATAATCCAGAAATTACTGAGGCCACTGGACATAATTATCTTTTATTTTTGGCGGATAAGGATGTCAAGACTACAATTAATCTGGTTAGGGATATGATTATGGATTCAGCCGACTCACGAATAAACAGAATTATAAGAGAAAGAAGAATATTCATAGTGACTAGAAGATTTAGAGACTTTAGAAGGATAGTTGAGAGGAGGAGACGTAGATGAATAGGCTCTATGACGAATTAGATAATGAATTCGAAGCTAAATTGAGGCACTACGCTATCGAGTCACAGAGAGCTAGATTGAGAGAGGGAGAAGCTGTCTTCAAAGAGGGGATTGCATATATTGACGCGTTATTTAACCTCAAAATCTTCGACAAATTGCATGAACCTAGTTTGATAGGTATCAAACGCATAACTTCCGGCGGTGGGGATATCTATATACTCTTTGAAGCGTTGGGCGTTAGACCAAAGCATTATGAAAGTGCGAGTTTAACCCCGGATGTCCCCCCTGTCCTGAAATGGGATTACCTCGATCGGATTAAGGAAAGTTGGGTTGAAGGTGGAGAAAATTGGATGGAGGTTATTGCTGTTCATACTGGATATATACTCAAGATAGAAGACAATAAATTTTTATTCAAAAAATCAAATCTGGGTCCCTTGACCGGTAGTGAAGCCCATATAATGTCAAAAGATGTTATACGTGAAATGGTTTGTATTGAAAACGGCTCTACGCTAGGGATTCTAAAAGGATATAATATTCCATTGCAAGTCGATATATATAGCATCTACAAGTATCATACAGGTATATTTGGGTTCACAGGAAGTGGAAAATCAAACCTAGTCAGTCTATTAGTTAGGAAAGTATTAGAGAAATTTAGTGAGATAAAGGTACTCATATTCGATATAGCAGGTGAATACTCGGTTCATCTCTTAGATTTACTGCTTAATCGCAATGGCGTTATATATACCACCGAATCTCTTACTAAAGAGCGTTTCTTAGAAAGTCAGGTAATACCTGAATCACTATTAGAAAATATAGATGAAGATAAAATCCGAAGTGAATTAGCCAAGGCAAACTACCTACCTATACTAATTAGAAAGAAGAGGTTGACATTAGATGTATTAATAAATATCTTGAATAGAGCTGTGGACACTAAACCCGTAGTCGTAGGCTTGGTAAATAAGGCTATGAAGATTATCCGTAAATATCCTCCAAACTACCCGTTTATCGAGCTCCTAACAAGAAATAAGGATGACGCCGAAGAATTGATAGCATTGCTTAGAGAATTGAGGGACAACTTCTCGCAGAGGTCATATCTCTATAGCGACCTTAACGTTCTATCTGAAGGAGGATATATCGAAGTTGAGGAGGATACACTATCGATTCCAGAGATAGCCTATAGATCTGTTATGGACCCCAATCATGAAGATATATCGATATTCTATATTCCAGATCCTACACAGGCAAGAATGGCGATAGCAGAATTCATAAATATGATGTTCAGGGTCAAGAAGACATATGGAATCGGTAATAAACTTCTTATTATAATGGATGAAGCCCAGGAATTCATCCCCGATAGAACACGTAGTGAGGACTATACTCATCAATCAAATATCTCTGTAGAGGCCCTATTAAGGCAAGGGAGAAAATACTCTGCCGCCGCATGGATCGCTACACAGAGATTAGCCCATCTAAACACTAATGCCCTTCAACAACTGCATAGCTATTTTGTAAGCACTCTCCCCAGAACCTATGATAGGAACGTTGTTTCAGACGCTTTTTCCATAAGTAGAAGCGTCATAGACAAATCTACGGAGCTAGATGTAGGTGAATGGATCTTTGTAAGCTATAAAGCCACTAAATTAAAGAATGTTCCAGTAGAGGTTAAAGCCGAGAATAATGAAGACTACCTAATAAAATACTTTAATAATAAGAAGTCTTAACTAGCCGATCGCTTCTCTAACCTTTCTAAATATAGAGATCCACATCCCCCAAGTCAATCTACCTGTCTGCGTATTCTGTCTGCTAGGATGATATGAAACAAATATTCTATATGGTATGGCTTTGTCGCTAATAATATTTCCATGAGCGAAACGGTAAGCTCTATAATTAAACTCGGGATAAAGAGTATTTAGCGTCCTCAATGTATTATCAAAGGATATCTTTCCCAGCGTAACCATTACCCTCAACATCTTTAATAACCTAATTTCCTCTATTAGATAAGGTCTGCAGTTAGCTATCTCGATGGCCAAAGGTCTATTCTTGGGTGGTGCACACCTGACTACAGCAGTTATATATACATCCTTCAGCTTCAATCCATCATTTACATCTATAGATAATGGTTGATTGGCAAATCCCACTTCATACAAGGCCCTTATAAGCCAGTCGCCGGATGAGTCTCCGGTAAACATCCTGCCTGTCCTATTTCCCCCATGAGCAGCAGGCGCCAATCCTATGATTAGAACCCTAGCATCTGGATCCCCGAATCCAGGGAGAGGCCTACCCCAATAACTCCTGTCGATGTACCTTTTAACCTTACGTCTACTGATCTCCTCCCGATATTTAACGAGTCTCTGACACTTTCTGCAAGATATGACGTTTTCCCTCAATAATTCTAGAGAATCTATCTTAGGCGGCATCTCCATATTAAGATTGATGGGCATGAACAAAATATAACTATTTTATTGGGAATGAGAAATGCCTAGATACGATGTACTTGCTCTATGCCCAAGGGGTATGGAGTCTATAGCATCTATGGAGATAAGTAATTTGGGGGTGTCCAATGTAATTGAGGGTAGAGGATATATTGAATCTAATGTCGATGAGCATCTATTATCTAAGCTGAATATATATGCTAGGACTATAACAAGGGTTATTCTCATCATAGATAAAGGCGAATTTATAGACTTAAGGGACCTAAAAAATAAGATATCGGGGATATCCTTCAAGGAATACATCGATGCTGGACAATGTTTCGGAGTTAGATGTGAAAGGATCGGTAGGCATAGTTTTAGAAGTATTGATGCTGCTAGAGAAATAGGTGGCGTTATTCATAGCCAGTTAATGTCACGAGGTGTTAGGGTATGTCTTGACGATCCAGAGATAGAGATAGTTTTACGGATAATAAATAATAGGTATCTTATAGGTATCAATACAAGTGGCGAAAGTCTACACAAACGAGGCTACCGAGTATATAATCATCCAGCTTCACTCAACCCAGTAATAGCCGCAGGAATGATATATCTAATAGGATGGGATAGGAAAACTATACTTATAGATCCGATGTGTGGTGTGGGGACCATACCCATTGAGGCCGCTATGATAGCGATGAATATACCTCCAGGCATATTTAGGGAGACTCATAAAATAACAAACCTCAGATTCATAGATACAGATTATTATTGGAAATTAAGAGAATCGGCGAAGAGCAAGACTCAATTTAACATAGAAAAAAAGATTATTTTTGGGATAGACGCTTCTCCAAAGTATATAGAGTGGGCTAAAGCAAATTCTAATGCCGCCGGTGTATCTAGAATAGTAAGCTATTTCACGGGAGATTCGAGGAGGATATATGATATTGTTCCAAGAAATTCCTATTATTCTGCATTCAATCCACCCTATGGCATCAGATTAACCAGGCCTAGAGCCATTCCACACCTTTATAGAGAAATTATAGCCTCCTTGAAAGATGTAGGTGTAATAAAAGGAGCTGTGATTTCTGGTTCATACCATACCATGAAGTCGGCTCTAACCAAGGCAGGCTATAATATAACTCGAGACTTAGTCGTTTTACATGGAAATATACTGACACATATCTATGTGTTCTCCTTATAATCGAATTATATAGGCGGTGGATATGCCTATATAGATATCTATAGATAGATATATAATCTCTAAACAAGTCTTAAGTTCTGATGACCTCATCTATATTGATTGAGATGAAAGCACTAGATATAGCGGCAATAAGTATATGTGCAGCTCTCTATGCAGGCTTGGGATTCCTAACATATCTAGGTCTCTTTACACCTGTATTCGGGGTAGTAAGATTTTGGCCCTCTGTAATCATACCCGCCATATTCGCTGTTCTTTTCGGACCATTAGTTGGAGCCATAGGAGCAGCTATAGGAATCTTCATAAGCGACATGGTGATTCATGGAAATGCATTGTTAAGCTTAACTGTGGGTGTACCAGCAAACTTCGCGGGTTTCTATCTATTAGGATACTTAAGCAGGAAAAAACTCAGCTGGATAAGTATCTTTACCTCATCCACCATAATCAATCTGGCGATATCTATAGTCCTTCTATTACTATACACCGGTGGATATCTAGGGATAGATATATTCACAATCTTCATACTCACTATACTTATAACCTATATATCCTTCATAGCCGTCAGCTATATATTAAAAAGATGGAGGAGCTATGTCGTAGGAAGCTTTGTCGGCCTTACAGTAGGCAGCATAATTATCGGAATAGGCGTCTGGGGATTCAGCCAAATATTTGCATTACCAGCGGTGGTAGGGGGCGGATATCAATTAGCGTTTTATGCAGCTATAATATTCTTTGTATGGACCTTCGTCACTGAAATACCTTTTCTAATAATACTAGGACCGCCATTGTTATCTATAGCATACAACGCGATTCCACAGCTTAGATGGGAAGAATAGAGTTCCCACTAGCAATTCCTTATTAGCCTTTTTACCCTCTATAACTATTATAATAATTATGGTGAAATTAGATGGCCCAGATTAGTCTTGAGGATATATTCAACATCAAGGTAAAAGATATAATGACAAAAGATCTTGCATTAATAGAAGATGATGCACCAGTATACAAGGCTGCCAAAGCAATGAGTGAATTCGGCGTAGGATGCATATTAATAAGAAAAGAAGATAAAGTAGTAGGTATTATTACTGAAAGAGATATCGTAAGACGTGTAATCTGTGAAGATAAAGATCCACATGAAACCCTGGTTAGAGATATAATGACCAAGCCAGTAATAGTAGTAAAAGAAGAGGCTACTATCGAAGATGCAGCGGATATAATGGCTAAAAACGGTGTCAGGCGTCTCCCTGTCATCAATGAAAAAAGTTCACTAGTTGGGCTCATAACGGCTTCAGATCTCGCTAAGGCACTCGCCATAAAATTCGAGATGCAGAATTCTCTATTCAACGCTATGGGCAGAGTAAGACCTCCACCCAAAGAGATGTATGTATAAATAAATATGATTATAGGGCCGATCTGAGATATCCGCCGTCAATGGGAATTACAGCTCCATTGATATACGCAGCCTTATCTGACGATAGAAAGGCGACCAAATACCCGACTTCAAGTGGATCGGCCATCCTCTTACTAGGTATATCTCTCGTTAACTCAGATAATACCTCTTCTACATCCTTCTCCTCCCGCTTTGCACGGTCCCTAGCCAACTGCATAACCCTCTCTGTCTTGATATAGCCGGGCATAACCGCATTAACGGTGACTCCATATGCACCATATTCCCTAGCAAGACTCCTAACTAGTCCTGCCATAGAAAGCCTTACAGCATTAGACAGCACTAATCCATCAATAGGCTCTTTGATAGCGATACTCGTAGAATATATAATCCTTCCCCAGCGCTTTTCAACCATACTATCTATAAATTCCTTCGTTAGCTGAATTGCAGGATAAAGCAGTATATCTACCGCATCTATCCAGTCCTTCATCTCCAAATCGGAGAAGTAGCCGGGTCTAGGGCCCCCTGTATTAAATACCAATATATCCACTCCCCCATATCTTCCCTTAATTTCACTGACAGCCTTTGTAACTAACTCTCTCTTAGTAAGGTCCGCCTCAACTATATCTATTTTCACCCCAGTCTCCCGTTTAATGATTCTCTGAGCCTCTAATAGATTCCCCTTGTTCCTAGATAATATTATTACATCCGCCCCTTCCTGGGCTAATACGGTCGCTATACCTCTACCTATGCCTTTGCTAGCGGCTGTAACTAAAGCTATTTTACCCGATAACCCTAAGTCCATAAGTGATCACTAATAAATGATAATTAAGGAGAGACTAATATAACTCTCCTAGAATTTCGCTATTCTATACCCATTAAGATAATAATAAACACTATCAGCAATATAGTATGCATGATCCCCGATTCTCTCTAAATATCTAGCTACCAAAGCAAGCATCAAACCACACTTAATATTATCTAGCTTAATGATTATCTCGAGGACCCTTCTATACTCTTCATCGGCCTGCGAATCAAGTTTATAAATATTCTCGGCTTTAGTTGAGTCGGGATTTTCGATCAACTCCATAGCTAACTGGAGCATTTCATATACAACCTCGATTAATGGCTCGAGTTTATCGACCTCACACTTACCCTCCGCGTCCCTAAAATCTATAAGGCTCATAGCTATATCCGCGGAATATCTCCCTATCCTAAGGAAGTTATATGCTATTTCCATAGCCGACTTCAGATATCTTAAATCGGATGCCAAAGGTTGATACCTTGCTATCAACTCTATGGCTAGAGAATTGATCTCTTCTCTCTTCATCATCAACTGATAACTTCTTGAAATCAAATCCTCACCGATATATTTCCAGTTTCGTAGCGCATCAACAGCCTTCTTGAATGAGGCATAGCTATAAAGGCCCAACTCCATAAGCATCTTATTAAGCTCCTGTAAGCCACTATCGATTAACCTACTATCCATAATTTATAACCACCTTTCTAAATCTACCTCCCCCAATAAATATCTTTCTGTAAGCTTCTCTTTAGGTCTCTCAAGTATCTCCTGGGCAACCCCATATTCGATCAACATTCCATTAAATAGAAAGGCTATGTAATCAGCTGTTCTAGCTGCAAATTGAATATTATGTGTCACGACTATGATTGTATAGTCCTTCTTGAGATTAGTCATTAATGCCTCGATACGTGATGTAGCTCCAGGATCAAGTGCAGATGTGGGTTCATCCATTAATAGCACCTCAGGTTCGAGAGCAATTGCTCTTGCTATGGCCAGCCTCTGCTTTTGGCCACCGCTTAAATCGGTGGCTCGGTCCCATAATCTATCCTCTACCTCGCTCCATAATCCGGCCTCCCTAAGACTCTTCCTAACTATCTTATCTAATAGCTCTCTATCATTTATCCCATTTAACTTCAAACCTATGGCAACATTATCATGGATTGAAAGATGAGGAAAGACCGTCGGTTGCTGGAAAATCATACCTATCTTTCGCCTAATCTCAACAGGATTCACATCTGGGTCATATATATTTTTACCGTCAAGGATTACCTCACCTCTTACTCTAGCATTAGGCACCGTCTCATGAAGCCTATTAATTACCCTCAAAAGCGTTGTTTTACCACATCCACTTGGCCCTATTATCGCTGTTATAGCCCTCGATAGAATATCAAGGTTTATGTTTTTCAATACATGGTTATCTCCATACCATGCATCTAAGTTTCTGACCCTAAGTTTTATGTCACCCACCTTTCTTCCCCATCCACAACCTAATCGAAACATTAATGCCCAATGTTAGTAACATGAGTAGTAGGGAAGCCCCCCACGCGATGTCTATCCATATTTCAAAAGGAGATTTGGAGTATTCATATATTAATAATGTAATGCTACTAACAGGCTCGAAAAATCCTGAGAAGAATGTTCTACTGCCTAATGCCGTCATTAATAATGGCGCTGTCTCGCCAAAAACTCTTCCAAACGCCAGTGCGAATCCCGTCAATACCCCGCCTTTAGCCATTCTTAAGATAATGCTCAACGAGACTCTCCATTTATGTAAACCTAGTGCCAATCCAGCTTCTCTATATCTCCGCTCGATGCTCATCAAGGCATCCTCGCATGCCCTAGTCATTATAGGCATCATCATAATAGCTAGAGCGACGGCGCCGGATAATGCGGAGAATCCTTGAAGGGGTAGAACTATCAGAATATAGCTAACCACTCCAACAACTATACTAGGTGTACTAGCCATTACATCGAGAATAGAGTCAAAGCTCTCTCTAAGCCGTTCATCGGCATACTCAGTTAGGTATATGGCGGCAAGAATACTGATGGGTGCAGCAATCGCCGAAGCAGTTAGAGATAATATTAGGCTACCCTGAATGGCATGTGATATCCCTTGCCTGGGGTTAAGGGGAAACTTCTGCGCTTCCGTGAAGAAAGCGAGATTCCAACTCTTTATTCCATTTAGAAATGTGAAGAAGATGACAGCCCCCAAGATACCGAGTGTTAATAATATGGAGAGGTAGGATAGAGAAATCATGACTCTTTGCTTCATCAGCCTCGTCCTAATCCCCATTATATAACACCCACCCGCCGCCGAACCAACTTTATAAATATAATGTTTATTACAAGAGAGATGAGGAAGAGTATAAGGGCAAGCTCATTTAGAGCGGAGGTATGCAGAGGATCCGCTATAGCCTCAGGGTACTCATTCGCCAATATACTTGCAATCGTTGCCCCGCTACTAAATAGGCTTGCTGAGATCACCGGTTTATTTCCAATAACTAATAATACAGCCATAGTCTCCCCTACTGCTCTGGAAAATCCCAGTGTAATGGCGCCAATAATACCTCTCTTCGCTACAGAGATCTTCATTCTGATAGCCTCCCATTCAGTACCGCCTAGGGCTAACGTCATTTCTTTAATTTCATTAGGCACGGCACGTATAGCTTCCCTCGACAAACTGGATATTATAGGCAAAATCATAATGAATAGGATGATTGAGGCGTTGAGGTATCCATATCCACTAATAGTGCCTTGGAATAACGGTAGAAAACCTAGGTATTCATTTAGAAAGGGCTCAACATATACTCTCAGTACAGGCCCCAACACGAACAATGCCCACATCCCATATACAATGCTCGGTATAGCGGCCATAAGTTCGATAACTGGATCTAACACCTTTGATAGATTGGATGGCAATAACTCGCTTGAGGCTATCGCGACGCCTAGGCTTATTGGTATTGCTAGAATAAGCGCTACCAGGCTTGTGAGAAGGGTTCCATATATAAAGGGAAGTGCCCCGAAGATCTTCTTCACGGGATCCCATATACTGATGAATATGAATTTAATGCCGGAATAGAATATTGAGTCCAAGGAACCATAGAATATCGTGATGAAAAAGACTGTAAATACCGAGATGATAGTCCAAGCCGATACAGATGATACATACTTGAAGAGCTTTTCCATCAGGTCACCTTTCGCCATCTTCTCACCCTTCTAGCCGATTTTAACCCCTGAATATGAAATAAAGTCTAAAGCCTCGAGGACTTTATTCTTCAGCGCCTCGGGAATGGGTGAGTACCCTAATTCAACGAAATACTGGTCTCCCTCCAATATTATCCATTTTACCCAGTTCTTAAATGCCCTTGCCTTATTAACAATAATATCCATATCTCCGGTATAAACAGACCAATCCTCATATACAATAAAATATGTAGGTGCAGAAATCGGGTATGCATCTTCAACATATGAGTCTATTATGTAATCACTTATCCTCAAGTCCCGTGGATCCAACACTATACCCCTAAGTTCACCTGCTCTAGATATACTCTCGATAGTGGGAGGTATATAGTTGCCCGCCCTATTTCTCACAGCAGCCATGGGGATATCTATTACCACCGCATACGTAAACTCTATATATCCGATTGAAAATGGAGTCTGCATAATGAGGTTGGCGACTCCCTCATTTCCCTTGGCCCCTATAAATCTATCTAATGTAGGCCAATTGATGGATTTGCCAGTACCAAAATTATCTCTCCATAACGTAGATTCCTTAGATAGGAAGAGTGTAAATATATATGTTGTACCAGAGGCATCCGACCTATGAATAACAAATATTTCTTCATCGTAATTGGATAGAGCAGGATTAGTCTCCACCAATAAAGGGTCATTCCATCTTCTAATTTCTCCGCTAAATATCCTTGCTATCAATTCAGCGTCTAATTGAAGCGTGGTTTCGAAGTTAGGCAAGTTATACGCTAATACTACTCCCCCAATGGCATAAGGTATATGTAAAACCCATTCCTCAGCGGATTCTAACTGTTCATCTGTTAGAGGAGCATCGGTCCCAGCGAAATCAACCAATTTATTTAGAAGATTAGCCTGTCCAGCTCCACTGCCAATGCTCACATAATCTATCATGATATTAGGATTTATCTGTGTATAATGATCTATCAAACTTTGTATAAGGGGGTATGGGAATGTGGCTCCCGAACCTTTAATTGAGATCTCTATATCTCCACTATATAAAAAATATGGGCCTACTATATAATAGCCTCCAATAAGAATGATAAGAATAATTATTATGAACGATGGGGAAATCTTTCTTCTTGGATAAGACATAGAGTCTGTCCCTCACGCTAAAAATTACAATTCAATTAATTTATTTTTGTTGCTTATACTAAGAGACCCAATCATATAATCTAAGGAGCATACTATGAAGCCTACCCAACCCCCTTTTATTTAAGAGTAGGCTGATAGTCGAAACTCATATATATATTAATAATTTATGTTCCTAATTCATCCCTAATTATTCGCACCGCCTTCACCATGTTCCTAAGTTTTTCAGCAGCTATCTCTCGACTTCTAGTCCTCAACCCGCAATCAGGGTTAATAAACAACTTTTTAGGAGACACATATTTCAGTGCATAGTATATTCTGTCTCTGATAAGCTCTACCGGCTCTATAAAATCTGTATGCACATCAACAACTCCCAATCCTATCTCTCCCTGATACCCATACTCATAGAACTCTTTCAATAGGCGGTATCCCGGCCTATCATCATCACTTGTACCCAATGTTTTATTATCTCTATTTGCCAGTTCTATAGCGAATTGAGACGTGTTTATATCGAATATATAGGGCATTAGGATACTATAGTCACTATAGCATATATGGGTTGTAATAATAGTATCAACATCTTTAACTGCTTCGTTAAATGCCTCTATAAATATCTCCATCTCCAATGGATGAGTTGTTGCAGCGGGCTCATCAATCTGGATCCTGAAAGCCCCATGTATAGCCAACTCCTTTATTAAGGGATTAATCACGTTTCTAGCCAGTGCTACACATAATTCTCTCTTGGCATTATACTTAGCTATCTTTATATCATCAGTAGACTTAATGAACTTATTATAATAATACTCATTATAGCTCCAATCGGCCAGTGTATATGGACCGGTAACAGGGATCTTAACAGGCCTATCAGTATTTTTCTTGATAAATAAGAATTCATCTAAATGATAATTTCTTTTGAGCGAGATTTTCTTTACTACACTTCCCTTAACAAAATATCTATTGTCAAAAACCCTAACTTGCCCTACAAAATCTATTCCCTTAATATTGCTAACTGGGTGGTAATACATCTCCCATCGATGCATCTCTCCATCCCAGATAATATCTAGACCTACATTCTCCATCAGCCTAATAGTCTCTATACTAGCTCTTCTAATAGCTTTCTTAAGCTCAGACTTACTAATTCTATCGCTAAAAAACTCTCTATATTTGAAAATTAAATAATCTGGTTTTCTGAAACTCCCGATGTCTTGAGTAGCTAAGGGAGGCAATTCCAAACGCAGACACCTCAATAATAATCTTACATCAATAATATTATCCTCATTCGAGCGGTATTATAATATAAATATACTTAAGCATATCAATTTACTACTAATATTTTCTATCTTAAATATAGACATTCACTGTATAGCTAAATACATATCTTCATTCTTAATCTATATCCTAAAATTAATAGACAACATTATAAAGGGGGAATAATGGTACAGTTTCTTAAAATCTTGGAAGGCTAGGTATACATCTTATGCCTATAAAATGGTACAAATACGACGCCAAATTTATCTCTAAAATACTTAAATCCATCTATTACTATTGACTGGCAGATAAATCATCTAATAACTTGCCTAAAAGCATCATTTTTTCAACAGCAACATCGTAGGGTAGATACTCCATATGAGTATTATTGGATAGGACTATAATGCTGGTGGCCAGCCTTTTCTCACTATCACTAATCACGTTCTTTATTCTCTCGATATTTTCCATATGGGTGTTTTCGGCATCAACTACACCTAATATCAGTCTATTAATATCATAGGTTTCTAAGGCACTGTATCCTCCACTAAACAAATCAACAGATAGCCCATCTCCAATAATAGGTCTTAATCTGCTGATCTTCCTGTCTATGGAACCAAAATATAGGTATATCCAATAATTATATCCCTCTTTCTTAATGGATCTATATAACTGATAGACGACATCCCAGTCAATATCCTCATAATAAACTAAAGCAGGCTCATGAAGGTCAATTATGGTGAAGCCAAGTTCCATTAGTTCATTGACCGCTCCAACCAAAATATTGGAGATAGATACGATGGCTTCATCTAGCTCTCTATAGCTAGACAACTTCAGGAAGGTATAGGGCCCAGGTAAAGAAATCTTCCATTTAGCATCTGGGGGCATTAAATCACGTTGTATATAATCATATAATAGTCCATACTCATACCTAACAACATCATGAATTATCGGTCTTCTATAGAACGTATTTGTCTCGAAAAACCTTGTCAAGGGCCCCATCTTTATTCCATCTAATGCAGTGAAAGGCCTAAAAAGATCATGCCACTCAATTTGAGGATAATCCACGTAGGTTAAGCCCGCTTTCTGTTGGAGCTCAATGACCTCCTTAATATTTCTGCGTAAATCTGGTATAAAATCTTTGATGCCTATTCTTTCCCATTCTAGGTCTTTCCAGGTCCTTATTAGCCTATCGTCCCTCGGGAATATGCCGGTTATACAAGCTTCATACATTTGTAATCAAAAATATTATCTATAATGATAGATTTATAACTATGACTCAGTTTATGACATATGCTATACATATATTTGGTTTCCTATCAGTAGAAGCGGGGCATAATACATATATTAATCTTCAGAAATATTTATGCCCTTACTAGTTAGGGAATTATTTATACCAATGAATTTGAGATATATACTCGGGGAGAATATGTATATACAAGATATCGTAGAGACATTTTACATCGGTCTGGTCATAATATACATAGTTTTCATAGTATCATTTATTTACTTAACATCCAAAGGATCTTCAAAGGAACTATCTAGAGATGGTGGTGAAGTATCTAAGACGTCTCGAATGGAGCGCTCCGAAAAGACATGGCTCTTTACCCTCATAATTATAGCCATAATAGGTAATGCAATTTTCCTGTCTCCATTGATCCCGTCAGCTAGAACTACGCTTTGGATGGATGAGCAGCCAATAGATACAATATATATCACAATGAGCAACTATACATTCCATCTACCCAACGACATTATCCGTGTGTCGACAGGCCAACCTGTAGAATTCGTCATATATTCAGATGATGTAACATATGGATTCGGGGTATTTGATGCTGAGGGTAAACTAATATTCCAGATCCAAGTCCTACCTAATTACGAGAATAGAATCACATGGATTTTCGACGAACCTGGTTACTACACAATTAGAAGTACAGAGTATAGTGGACCAAGGCATTCTGAGATGGTTCTATACGACGTTATATATGTTGAGGAAGGTGGGTAGCTATGGGTGTCAGAGAAAAAATCGCCTTAAGGTATGTATTTACAGCTGTTTTCTGGCTAGGTGTAGCTGGAATAGAAGGAATGCTTATGAGGCTTAGGATAGCCAACTTCCTCATCGACATCTATACACCGGAGCATTTCTATAGTATGCTGACAGTCCATCCGTTCGTAGGCATATATGGCTGGGCTTATATGGCTGTCATGGGCGCCTTCTATTACCTTGTCCCCTATGTATTAAAAAGAGACTTATATAGTGAGAGGGTTGCAAACTACAGCTATTGGACAATTGTCTTCGGGGTATTAATAACTTGGCTAGCCGGCTTTGCATTAAAGTTCGGTGCTTTATACACCTTATACTGGCCCCTGCCTGTTGAACGCTTTCCACCTATATCGACCTTGATATTCAGCCTCGGTATGATTATGATATTCGCAGCGGTGATAATGTTCTTTTTCAATATGTTCGCAACGATATTTCTACCGATGGAAGGCGATAAAGGCGCTGGCTATGTTGCACGCGAATTGCTTACTTTGTCATTTAACTTGGATAAGATAAAGTCGTTTAGTAAGGGAGCAAAAGACTATCTTCCACGTGTATATAAGTATCCGATATTTGTTGTTGGCGTTTTCCGTGGATGTGTTGATACAACATTGAATGCATTGACAATGGGAGGGATCGCTGGAATACTAGCTATCTTCTCGGTATCGACATTACTCGGTTTATCTCTTCCATCCAGCATCATAGATCCACTGATCTACAAAAACATCTTTTGGTGGGGGCTAGACTTAATCGCTGATGGGAATGTACTAATATTTACCGCTGCTTCATGGTACTTCCTTGTACCTCTATTGGTGGGTAGAAGATTATTTGGTGAACAGGTAGTAAGAACAGTTATTCTAGCCGACCTACTCATATCGCTCTTTGTATGGAATCATCATATGTTGGCGGATACACCTCAGCCACTAATTCTGCAGATTCAAGGGCAGATATTCACGTGGGGAGAGCTCATTACTATGGGGCTGACCATGTTCGCGGTGCTTATGACTATATGGCTAGCAAGACCAGTCAAATATAGCGTGCCACTAAAATTTGTGTTGCTTTCAATCCTCGGCTACGCCATAGGGGGATCAGCAGGTATCCTCCAGGCTAACTATGCCATCAACAGATACCTACATAACACCCAATGGGTCATAGGAATACATGGCCACGTCCAGTTGCTAGCTGGACTTTCACTAACATTATTTGCCGTGATTTATGCGGTTGCACCTCTAATAACAGGTAAAGAATTAAATGAAAGACTGGCAGATATTCACCTTATATTATTCTTTACAGGCGCATTGATTATGGGACTCGCAATGGGGTTTGCCGGCGTCGATGGAATGCTGAGGCGAACATTATACCCATATGGAGAGTATAGTATGTATATGTATACAGCTATCATAGGGGGATTATTGATGGCCTCTGGATACCTAGTCTTCATCATCAACGTTGTGAAGACCTATGGATTAAAAGCGATAATAAATGTTTTTAAATAAAACTCATACCTTTTTTTATAATCAACCTCCCAAATATATTTTCTCGATTAATATGGAAGACGTGCTTTTGGAAATCACTATAAGAGTACCTACTCCGGTCTGCATCTTAAGCCAGAAATTTGGAAAATTCATAAAGGTAATTGACATAAGAAGCCATGGAGACAAGGTGGCTCACCTAATAGAGGTATCAAGTAAACTTGTTGATGAACTGAATGTATTAGCTGAGTCTACTGGTGGAGTACTTCAAAGCATAAAAATAGAGGGAGACAGAGCTACAGGCTGGTTCATGAGCTCTGGATGCGACGCTTGCAGACCACTAGCATTCGGAGAAGCCTTTCTCATCAGAGGATTAATACTGCCAAATGGGATAATGGAGTTCAGCTTTATAGTTCCCCGGGACGCTAGCTATGAGGATATTCTATCCAAACTTAAGGCTTCAAATATTGAATATGAGGTGATTAAGCTAACGAGCTCAAGGGGCAGTAGGCTATTGACATCCAACCAAGAGAAAGTTCTATATATCGCATATAGAATGGGTTTATTCGATCATCCCAGAAAAATTCAGATAAAAGATCTGGCGGATATGTTGGGCGTAAGTTCTAGTTCACTGACAGAGAGCCTTAGAAGAGGGCTGAAGAGGCTTTTAGATTACTATTTCAAGTCAACACCATAAATCGGATTAAGCTGTATCTTATATAGATGTTATTATAATTTAGAAGTCAAAGACCTTTCCAAATAAGGTGATTATCTAATTAATTACCATGCTATGCCCTTCTTTTCCTCTTCAATAGAAATAATACAGATAATACGGTTAGAATAGCTATTGCTACAATATGTATAGGGTTCCGTCTTAAATATAAAAAGGTATCTGTCCATCCTCATTAATATAACATACATAATAATTACGAAGGGCGGGACTATTTAGATACATATAAGATGCTACAATGCCTAATAATATTGTTAATAGATAGATTTTCCCAAGCTTTAGATAGGAGATCCAAGAATTAATTTATATTACAACGATTAATAAAACAGGGTTTCTTATCTTCATAGAAAGAGTGATAATAAGTGAAATGCGATACCGCCCAGGATAAATGCCGCGAGTATATTACTTATAGAGATATAAAGGGCTTCTCTCCAATTGAATTCCTTTATGAGAACAGCGACGGTTGAAATACAAGGTATATATAACATACTTATGAATGCTAGAACTAGTAGTTGAATAGGCGTCAAGTACAATAGCAGGTTGGTTGTTCCATATATGGCTACTAGCAACAAGAGTATAAGTTCCTTTCTAATAAACCCAAAGATCAGGAGGAGCCCCGTTACAACCGGGAGGCCGAGCCAATTAACAGTTAATGGAGCCATAGCATAACTAATGAAATCAAGTATCCCGGTTACGTATAATGCTTGTACAGCAGCACTTCCCACCATATAAATAGGGAATACAAGGTAAATGATAGATTTAGTTCTAATCCAAGTCTGCCTACTCACGACCCTTAAAGAGGGAACCCTAAAGGAATGCATCTCCATTATTAAGCCCGTTGTTTTACCAGGTACAAGTTTCAAAGCGATTTTTCCAAGGAAGAATACAATTAACAGATCAGCAGCATAAAGAATAAGCGCCCATTTAATACCTAAGAACTGGGAAACTAAGCCTAATATTATGATTGTTCTCGCTGAACATGGTATGAGGGTGATTGCGAATGCAGCTAGAAGCCTCTCACGTCTAGTCTCCATAATTCTACTGGTATATATAGCAGGGACGTTACATCCGTATCCCAGGATTAGTGGGATTATCGCTTTTCCATGTAACCCTATCTTATGCATTAAGCTATCCAACATAAAAGCTATCCTTGTTAATATACCGGAATCTTCGATAACGGATAATATGAGATAGAATGGTATTACATATGGAATTACAAGTGTTACACCAGCTACGAGTCCTCCATAAAGACCATTCAATATAACACCGATTAGTGAATCACTGATATTTGGTTCAACAGGCTGGAGGAAGCTGAATACCTCTTCGAATAGAGACGAGAGGAAATCCCCAACGATAAATGTCCATAATAAAAGGCCTACTAGAATACCGGCTGAAGTGAAGTATCCAAGAACTTTATGTGTCGTAACCCAATCAAGCCAATCGTAAATCGTTTTCTCAACCCTCGTATGCCTCAGGACCTCCCTAATAATCCTATTAATTATAAGGTATCTCTCCGATGCTATGACTGAATATGGCTGGTCATTATATATCTCAGATATTTCCGATGCAAATCTATCTGCCGCTTTGACTATATCCTCGGCTTTTGATAATACCAGTGTCCTTATCTCAGGGTCATTCTCAAGTAACTTGATTGCTATAAATCTTGACGAATAGCCTAGGTCAAGCCCTTCCTTCTCGATTAGATCAACTAACTTAGCTATACGCTTCTCAAGCTCATCACTAAACCTGATTTTACTCCTCTTTACCTCATACTTATTCTCTACAACTCTAACTATACTTTCAACTAATTCATATATACCTTCCCCTTTCACTGCAACAGTAGGTACAACGGGAACACCCAATAGTTCTTCCAATTTCCCGATATCTATAATCATTCCCTTCTTCTTAGCGATATCCATCTGATTGAGACAGATTATGAGAGGTGCCTCCATCTCAATCAGCTGGAGAGTGAAAAATAGATTTCTCTCCAAGACCGACGCATCTATAACATTTACGACGACATCAGGCTTCTCCTTCGCAATATACTCCCTAGATATAATTTCTTCAATAGAAAATGTTGACAAAGAATATATCCCTGGAAGGTCGACTACAGTAATATGATAGCCTTCAAAGTAGAGGTCCCCAACAACTCTCTCAACAGTCTTGCCGGGCCAATTACCTATTATTTGATACGAACCCGTCAATTGATTAAATATAACACTCTTACCCACATTCGCATTTCCAGCCAATGCAATAGTCAATCTACCCTTATCCGCGGAGACCCCCTCCCTCTTCCTAGATGTGCTGGGATGACAGGATATAGACATAAATACATCACTACTTCTCAGTTCCCTGAACCTCTACAAATACATTTGACGCTATATCTTGCCCAATAGCCAGTCTAGAGCCTCTAACAGCGATCTCCACAGGCCCCTTTAGAGGCGCAACCCTTAAGACCACTATATCCGTTCCAGGAGTCAAACCCATATCCAATAATCTCCTAAGGAACCTATGTTCTCCTCTAATAAACTTGATTCTACCAGAACTGCCCTCCTTTAAGCTACTTATAGGAACTAAACTAGAGCTACGTCGCCCCGCAAACGCTATGCCTCCACCTAAACACTCTTCACAGCTTGTCAAGTCAAGGCTACATGCAGGTATAACTTCTCCCCCGGGACACCTATCAGGATGCCCCAAATACCTACATAAAGACATCTCCGCTTCATCAGACAATGAATGCTCCATCTCACAAGCATTATGATGAACCAAATCTCTACCTACCTTCAGTATCTTATGCAAAAATACCTCCAACAACCTATGCTTCCTAGTGATCTTCTCACCGATTAATCTACCCTTCCTTGTTAAAACAGCCCCTCGATAAGGAGAATAAGTAATATACCCCCTATCAGCTAGCTTCTGCAGCATCTGCGTTACACTAGCTGGGGCTAAACCCAAATACTTAGAGAGTACACCAGTAGATACCGGTTCCCCATCACTAGAGAGCTTATAAATAGCCTCGAGATACTCCTCCACGCTCTTACTACTCATAAACCACACCATAGATCTAGACTATAGCATTAAACTGCAGCTCAAGATAGTATTTTTAGGCATACCTAAAAATATAATGGCATATAAATATAATAATAATCTATACAGTGTAATATCATTAGTGAAAATCGAACATCACTAATTTTTCAATGATAAAGAATACTCTTAGGAAACCATATTGTCTGGGCTAAATATCGAATAAAGAAAATATCAAATAGGCTCTAAATATTTCCTATAGAGCCGGGGCGGGGAGATAGATGTGGGGGTTTAAATCCTTTTTAAATGCTTATAAAAAGGGGAGAATATGATAGAAAAGCTTCTTGAACATATAGATAAAAATGCTTATCATAAGGATAGGGATGTCCTAAAACGGTTTATTAAGCAGCTTGCAGCTGAAGGAATAACTCGTCGCCGAATAAAGGCATATGCATATAGACTTACGAAGATATCTAACTTTAAGAAAAATAGTTTTCTATCTATGAATAAAGATGAATTGATAGATCTATTGGTAGAGATAGAGTCAAGCCCCCTCGAAGAATGGACCAAATACACTTATAAAATAATGCTAAAGAAATTTCTTAAGACTATCGGTAGAGAAGATATAGCTAAATACATAAAGCCCAGGATAAAACAGAGAAACAAGCTCAAGAGATCCGATCTACTAACTATGAAGGAAATAATCGATATGATTGAAGCTACAAACAACCCGATGTATAAAGCCCTAATAATAACTATGTATGAAGGTGGTGTAAGGGCAGGGGAACTCCTCGGTATGAAGGTAAAGGATGTAATCATAAAAGGAAACATAACCTTAATATCTGTCCAGGGGAAGACAGGTATAAGAACGATACCCTTGATTCTAGCAACACCATACCTCCAAAAATACTTGGAGAAAAGAGAAACAAAGAAGCCAGATGAACCATTATGGATCAATCAATATGGTAGGCCCCTAGAAATAAGAGCATTAGAAAAATCGATTAGAGAAATAGCGGCCAGAGTCGGGATAACAAAAAAGGTCTATCCCCATCTATTTAGACATACAAGATATACTCATCTAGCTCCAAAACTAGCTGAGGCTATACTAAAAAAATTATTTGGATGGACTCTAAGCAGCAGAATGCCATCAGTATATGCCCACCTAGTATCAGAAGATGTAGAAACAGCTATGCTAAAACTATATGGAATAAAGACAGATGGGGATACTCTACATATACTATGCCCTAGATGCAAAGAAATAAACATCAAAGACGCAAAAACCTGTATAAAATGCGGGTATAACTTTATTAGAGATGAAACAGAGAAATGGATCCTGCTGGAAGAAAAAATACATAAACTAGAAGAGAAAATTGAGCAGCTCCTAAAAAAGAATTTAAGTGACTTTAACGGCTAGAACAGCACGTGCAATCAAGACAATAACGGTTACAATTATAATTATAGCCATAAGAATCCCTGCATTACTATTACCCAATGCCTTACCAATAGCCTCACCAGCATTAACAATCCCATCAGCCAAGCTCCTAGCTGCACCACTAAGCCCACCGAAGAACCCCCTGAAGCTATCCTCCAAGCCACCGAAGAACCCACTCCACAACGGCTGAAAAACACCCTCCAAATAATCTAAGACATAATCATAAAGATTATCCTTAACCTCCTCCAACGGCCTAATAAGCCTATCAATCTGATCCAACACAGGCTTCAGAGCATCCCCCAACCACCCAAACAAACTAAGCAACAAATCTCTAAGAGCAATCAACCCATCAACCAACTGCCCAAATAAATCCTCCAACACACCCAACACTAATCACCTCCCCCGGTCAACCCCAACCCCCCCTACTTCTTCCCCGGCTCCGGCCCTGGAGCACGGCCTGTAGACATTGAGGGATGTGGGGTTGTCCGTTTGGTAGCGGAATGTTATGTGTTGTGATTGATTGAATGAATGAACGTCTATTGGTGCTTCTATTATTTTGTTGTAATATGGATTGTATAGTGATATTATTAGTTTTGCATTATGGTTTTTGGCATATTGATATTCGCTTTGGGCTATTTCTTCTAATGGTAGGGTTATTACTTTTTTACGGTCATAGTAGCATTTTACGCTGAAGACTATAGGCTGCTGGTTTTTGGGTTTAACTATGAAGTCGGGTTCCGCTGTGTTACGGCCGCCTCTTATTATCTCAGCTTTGGGATAACGTTTCTTAAGGATCTCGTGGAAGACGGCTTCCCATGCATAGCCCATAAGACTCTCACGGATCTTCTTAAGCGACTCTGCAATGGTGCTTGGAGCATAGCCAAATTTACTGCTTATATCCCTCATAGTAGATCCATAGAAATATTCTCTGAGCCAATCGATGTGTCTTCTCTCAGCACCCATTTTATGCATTGCCTCCAGCAACGCTTCCCTAAGATCTATATCCTCTATATCTATGACGATTCCTTGAGTCGAGGGTATCGCTCTACCATCGCCTCCAGGTATAGAGGCTGCAGCAATAATAGGCTCGATAAATCTTAGATCTAGATCTACATATTTACTCTTAAGAATCCCCGCATCATCAAGCCATAAGATCTTAGCTATAGAGTATGATTTGGCTCTATGATCACCATAGCCATACATCTTTTCCATCAGACGCATAAGATAATTGTATGCCGTATCCCCTATATAGTCATAAATAAGCTTCTGATCACTGGGATCGATAAGTGTACTCTTAAATATTAATACCTGGGCATTTCTAAATACTATATCAAGAGATCTAAATCTCTGGGTAATGAATATTACTACTACATTTCCATTCTTACGCTTCTCCTTAAATATATGTCTTATCCTAAAAAAATCGGGGATATCGATATTATGAGATCTAGATCTACTGTGTTGATAGGTAACTGCATCATCAACTATAATTATTTGTACCGGCCGCTCATCAATAAAGCCTATTAGATCCCCAAATCTCATGCCAGAGACAGCATTAACATGCTTCTGTCCATAACGCTCATACGCCTTAAAAACAAGCCACTTACTAAGTACAGTTTTACCTGATTCAGGCATACCAACAATAGTGCAATGCCTAAACAAGACGGCCCGTTTAAACCTATTCTCATCTGGAAATAACGTATCCAATACATCCTCAGTAATATTCTCCAGCTTAGTAACCCTCTTACTATACAATGGGATGGGTAACTTAATCGGATCCAATTGATTTAATCTTAACATGCTTTTTCTCCTCCTTACCATCTAACTTCTCAACAAGCTTAAGCGACTCAGCCGCAGAAAAGATAACATTACTATAGAAGATAGCGGCTCCAATATCCTCTACCCCCCGTAATAAACTGTTGGTATCCCGCTCATACTGCCTAGCCAAGATCTTCTGTATAAGAGGATGATCATGAACACCTAAAACCTCAGCAAGATGCAGCAACTCCAATGTTTCCTTTGAACCAATATAGAAGGTGCTGGGTAACCCGAACCCAATCTTCTTAGCCGCATAAACTATCTCATCAGTATCTATATCATATTTTTTACTCATTTCTTCTCGCCCCCAGGCAATATATCAAGACGCTTCTCCTCCTTTACCCCAGGCTCTATAGCGGCCCAAAGCCTATCAAGAAAACGCTTAGAGATCTTGTGAGCCTCTTCTAGAACTCTGGCATTAAAAGTGCTCTCCATCTCAACCAGCTTAGCCTTAAGCTCCTCATACGCCTTATTAAGCTTTTTAAAGCTATCCTTAGCCTTCATAAACTCCAAGTCATTAAACTCATGCACATCCATTGAGTCGACACGCATCACCCAGCGGCCCTTCACCTTCTTTACCCCCTCCTTCTCAGTTTCCACAGCCTTTTCAAGCCTCTGTATATCAGCGTCATTCGCCAATATAAGATCAGTCTCTTGGTTACGCTTCCATAAAGTCGCTATTGTACTATTGTTCTCCAGCATAGCATGCTGATTAAATAATATTCTGCGTAGGGCCCACACTGTAGATTGGAGAGCCACAGCCGGGCCATCCTCAGTAAAATATATAGGTAAATTAACATCCCAGACATTTCTATTATCCTCATCTACAGCAATAATGCCGATCAACCTCGGGCCACGTAAATAATGATAGCTAAGGAATCCTGCCAAGATGGCTATAATGCCATATCCAAGTCCGTAGTCAGGACTCATGAAAATCGATAAGCTGAATATAGCGCCTATAAGTGTAAGATATATTGCGTTAAAAGGCTCCAAGAGCATAAAATAATATTTACTCAGTATAGCGGCCCCAATACCCATTAACCCAAACATCATACTAATCATAATGGTAGTCCAAGTAACATTCTCAAGAATCCTAGAAAGTTGCTTAGGGGATATCCAGCCACTAAGATCCCTGGGCACAGGCACAGGCGTCTTAACAACCACTCCCTGAAACTCTACATGATATTTTCCAGCTGTAGTTTCAAAATCCGCAGTAATTAAAAGACTCTTACCTCCCTCCTTAATATTGACCTGATGAGTATATCTAAACTCTACATCCTCCTTAGTCTGAAAAATAATTTGATCCCCAACCTTAACCTTTAGATCCATAATGGCAGGCTTATTAACATAAATAATAATATTAAATACAGTTTTAACCTGGCCATTAGGCTGAGCCAAGACAGTCCAACCCTCATCAGTAGTAAATAACACCATAAGATCAGCCTTAAACTCATTTTCCTGAGCATAAACACTAGGGATAACAAAAATTAATGCCGCCAACAAAATAGTAACAACTAGTTTCTTCATGACCCCTCAAAAAATAAAGATTGAATAACCGAACGTATGATTCGATTATTCTTTTTCCAATTCTTCCTTTGAAATTACAATTACATTAGGCCGTTTACTAGTCCACTTACCTATTACAAATCCAAGCCCCAAGACTAAAATCGCCGTGACCACTCCGGGTATAAAGATCCATCTACTTAGTAACTGCCCTATACTCATCCACATCTGATAAAATGCTGATTGCATTTCTGGATTATCTATATAGAAATAGAAGCTCTGCTGATTCATGTTTCCATGGATATCCACCGCTCTTACTATGATTATTATACGGCCATTTGCATATTTCCTTGTATCCATAAAGATCTCATATGGATTTGATAGGTTATGCCATACCCCCTCAACATCAATATAATATGATACATAGGATATACCGCTGCTATCCTGAATATCAAAGCTAATAGTAAGATTGCCCTTTATAGTGCTACCCTCAGGAGGCTCCAATAACGTTATTCTTGGAGCCTGATTAAACACCATAATCTTAATCGTGCTCGTAGTCAACTGAACATTATTTTCATCAACTATGATAACCTCAATATTTAATGTAACCACTTGATCAAGAGGATAATCAGGCACAGTAAAGCTACTACTGATACTCAAACTCTCATTATAATCAAGCACCAACAGATTAGATCTAAAGGATCCAGAGGGAGTAGAAAATGTAACATAGAATCTTAGCTGTACAGGTAGGGTATTAGTTATATCAACCGTGATAGTGACGTTATCACCAGACTCTACAATAGTATCTGATGCAGAGACAGAAATATCTAAGCTGCTCTCGGAAACCGATGTTGATTTAATATATTCAAATGTAAGCATTACATTACAGGTTTCAGCTAGATACCACTTTACCAATTTACCCTGGATATCATAGTTCACCGATGCCTGAGTACCAGAAACCTCAACAGCATACACAACATGAATAGAATTATTACTTAATAATATTCCTGGATAATATTGCCCGTTAATATCAAATAATAATGGATAGGATCTTAGCGGCAGAGTATAATTCCATGTGAAAGTGAATTGATATGTGGTTATGTTATAGTTAGCTGGTAAAACTTCTATAGGTATATTCAAAGTCTGAATAACACTCAAGTTCCTAACTATTATCTTGATAGTTAGTATGCCGCTATACGCAACCGATCCATAATTCTCTACATAAATTGTTAAGGTATATTTATAGCCTGGATAAATGCTACTATCATTAATCTCAATATATCTTAGATAAACATTAGTGGCTAATGCGATATCCAGATTATCAATTCTATATGCAGCGTCTCCATCCTCTATAATTGCTATCACCCCCCATACATTTGGCACTAGCCCCTGCATAACATCAAGATCCCAACTAACAGTTGTAGGATTGAAGCCCACAGCATAGAAATCACTTACTATCAACTCATTAACATTATAGGATCCGGCCAATACACTCTCATTATTAGATCCATAATATGCATAGATCTTAACACTATAACTTAATGTTCGTGGTACATTAAATATTAAAACCCCATCCCCATTCTGGTCTGTCGTGTTAGATACTAATAGTAATGTATCCCAATATGCCTTGACAGTTGTGTTCAAGCCAGAACCACTAGGCTCCAAAGTAACCCTTATAACATATTTAAACTGTTCTCCTGGCTGGAGATAAGTAGGTATATTACTAGATCCAGAGACAAACTCAGATACAATTGTTATATTAAGCTTAACCCATGTGATGCTGATAGAATTGCTGTCAAATACCGTTATTCCATATTGATTATCAATTATAGAATTAACAGTATAGCGATACTTGACTGGATTGCTATAGGCCTCAGTAAACCCAGAAGCATTACCTGAATAAACCATAGATCCATTTCTATAGATCTCAATGTTAAAGCTGGATACAACTTGTCCATCATATTGATATATTATTGTCCAATTGATAAATGCGGCCTCACCAATATATGGCTGTGTAACATTAGCAGCCATAGAAACAGTAAGCTTATCGAAAATAATATAGATAGTGTTAGCTTGATACACCGATAAACCATAGAGATTATCTATCATTGAGCTAATAGTATAATAGTATTTCCCAACCTGATTCTTGGTAAGAGTATCATTAAAAGAATATGTACCGTTAAAAACAGCATTATCATACTCATAATAAGCATTGACATCAATACTAGCTGCAGAACCAACATCAATCCGATCATCAGCTGCAGACAAGATAAACTGTATCCTATCAAAAACTACATATACGATATTACTGTCAAATACAGTTAAGCCATATAGCCCGTCACTAATATTAGCAACAGCATAATAGTATTTCCCAACCAAGCTCTTAGTTAAAGAGTCATTAAGATTAACTGTACCACTAAACACAGCATTATCATAAGCATAAACAGCAGACACTGTTATATTAGCCGTGGACCCCACATCAATCCGATCATCAACAACAGCCAGGGTTATAGATACTTTATCCCAGATAACACTAACAGAGTTACTATTATAATTATTCACACCATCAAACGATGCAGCAGTAACAATAAAACTCCATTTACCCACGCTAGCCATACTAATACCATAAGACCCAGACCCATCTAAAACATCCACCATACTACCATTAATATATACCTGGCCACTTGGCCGAGAACCATCAACAGTATAAACAACATCAACATCAATAATAGCAGTAGAACTTACATCAATACGACTATCAGATACAGATAAAGTAATATTCAAGCCAGAAACCATTATAGTAACATAATTAACACCACTATAAGTATCATTAGTCCAAACATTCACATACAAAGTACCATCAACAACATCAGAAGGAATATCCAAAGTAAAATCAAATACACCATTCACACTACTACCACTAAAGCTACTAATGACCGTGCCAGAAACATAATTATCAAACTCAAGATAAAGCACCAACCCATCACGAACAAATGTAGTATTATCATAAACAACAGAATAATAGTTCTGGGTGATTTCCGATGAAGTTAAGGCACGACTATAAATACGAACAAGAGCGATGGAACCATTAAACATACCAGCATAAGCATCAACCTGATAATGATACCGCGCAATCCATGTAGTAACAGGATTTACAAGATTTGGTTTAACGGCAAATGTCTTTTGCCCATCTACAACACCATTAAGATACATTATTGTATTATTATTTTCATCGAAAGTTACAACCGCATGATACCAAACATTATTAGATAAAACTGTTGAGCCAATAAGAGCGTCCTGTGTGTTATTATTATAAATATTAAAATACAGTTTATCATACCTTATCCTAAAATTATAGTTCCAATCCTCATAAGTGCTTTTTACAGTTTTACTAACAAAAACACCATTCGCTGATATATTATTAGCTTTAAACAAAACTTCAAGAGTAAAAGTCAACAAATTCGGAGTATTTGCCTCGATGTAGTCGTCTGTTCCGTCTAGTTCGATTGCTGTTCCATATGTTGTGTTTATGAATTGTGCCCCTCCATATACCGTGCCGTGATTCTGGTTTCCACTTAGGTCTCTTATCACCGTGCTGGTTCCCTGAATCAACTCTGCTGTTGCCGACTGATTTATCGGGTTTCCATTTGGATCCTTTAGGATTGCCTGGCCCGTTATGGTGTCCCCGGGATCATAGTATGTATGGTCTGTCGTGATTTGGGTTACTGCACTCGGTGCCTTAGTCCATAGTTCATAGCTGTATCCATAGCTCTGTAAAGTATAGTCCGATAGTATAATTACATTATGACTAGAGTTATAGCTCTGCACCAAATACTCCGTCTGACTCAGCTCCCGAGAACCATCAGCCAAAAGATACATTATCGTCTGGAGAGACGGGTAGTATAACTTTAGCTGCTTATTCTTACTCCCAGCTGGAAAATCAAAGCTGAAAGGATATTTATATTTTACAGTTGTGCTATTGGCCCAATAATAAGCCCCAGAAGTAATAGTAAAATTAGTTATCTGTGCACCAGAAAACTTAAATGGAAGGTCGCCATCTGGATAGTCAATACCTGCAATATTAACATAATAACTACGCCCCCCAAACGTATATGCACCATTATCAAGACTAAATAATATAATAACCTTAAATGTACCGGATATCCTTGCAACCTCAATCCTATACATAACATTGGGATTAAGCAGTATAGTGCTATTGAGAGATAACTTTACCACGGCTGCCGCCGTACCCGTATCAACATAACTAGTATTATAAGCCAACAACTTTCCAGTATCATTATTATATATCTTAACATCGATAGAGCCGCTATACCTCAGTAGAAAGCTGATACTATTTACAAGAGTCCTATTAACAGGCCTAAACCAATATGTAACTGGAGGGTCATATGCAGCCCGATCGGCATATGCCTGGCTAGGTTTAACAGCTCCCCCAAAATCGGTCTTAAATACCCCCCATATAGAGGTATCTATTGACCAAGTGGTACCGCCATCCATGCTTGTAGCAATAGCTGCATCAGCCATACTCAAGTCATTACTATAAAAGTATTTACCGTCAAACCCTGGATTACTAATAAGCTGAACCTTAAAGTAGTTATTAGCATCCACACCTAAGCCGCTTATGACTATCCAATAAACCTGGGTAACATTAAGACTAGCAGGAATGTTTACCCCGATCCATCCAGAGCCCGATAACGCCAGGCTACCCTCATTAATGATTGCCCCAGGCTGCCCATTATAATCATAAGCAATACCCACCTTAATACTAGGACTACCAACAACACTAGATACATAAACCCTAACATAATCAATACTACCCTGGCCAAGGTACTTAAATGCAACAACATCATTTAGGTCATCAACCGTAAACTTATTATTATACTTATATACAGGCAGGTATAAATCAGAAGAGTCATAAATAGCCTCAACCCTCTGCTCATCATAAGGCCCCTCACTAGCCCCCACCAACGGATCAATACTCCAATCCCTATCAAGATCAATATACTTTATCCTATAACTATTGCGGCCATTGGGAGTTACTATAACTTTATAGCCCTGATCAATGCTATCCCGCCAATTATAAAACAAGCCAGAAATTGTAGAAAGCTCATGCCGGATATCTCTATAACTCAAACTAATATTGCTCTCGACAATAATACTAAATGAATTTGTAGATAACCGTGATCCATGGTACCCAAGTTTAACCCTAGGCAAAAAAGAAACCAAATAAAAAGTAACATTAATTTCCAATTTGCCCCCGGGACCCATAAACCTTAATACATATAGTTCCCTGCTGGGATTAATTATATCTCCGCCGGAAAGTAACGTGCCAGCCCTTACAAAACTAAACTTAAACTCTGTATTATTATAAATAAAATATGCATTATCCCTAGTAAGTATAAACTTCAACCCATAATGATCTATCTTGACATAATCAATTGTAGAAACATCTAAAGAGAAAAATGGAAAGACAAACATAGCGATGAGCAACATAGCAAATAGCTTTATCCATCCCCTCGACACCGCCTCCTCCAAACTATATTTCTCCCTTTTTTTCCTCCGACTAAACAATTTACTAAACATATATAATCACCTGAAAAGCTTTATCAAGCCACTCAAAAAACCAACTTCTAATTCTATCTAATAGATCAAGCAGCGGCCCAAAGATACTCTCCAAATATGCATCTAATGATAAGGGATCCCATAGACCGAACGTCTTACCAACCATATTATACATTCCCCAGAAGAGTATTATCAAGCCAAAACCAAGTAGAAGCCATTTACTAAGCTTATAACTAATCCCACTAGTTGCATAAAGTATCTTAAATATAACCATAATAATACCGATAATAGTTATAATTCCCATTATAACATCGAGATTCAACTCATACACCCCAAAAGATAAAAGTTGTATAAAAAAGGTGTGGGGCTGGGATCATCCCCCCAGACAGGTAGGCCAAGCACCAAGCAAACTAAAATATCCCTCGGCCCAATGTGGCCCACTTGATGATTACCAACAGCACAGTAACAAATATAACGCCAAATAGTATCAACCAAACCCATCCAGGAGCAATATTAAGAAACTTATTGAATGCTGATGAAGCACCAGAAGTAAAGCTATTGAACAAGCTTAGCGCAGCCTTGAATGGCGCCAAGATCAGATCGATAACGCTCTGGACAAACCTAATTATCCCGTCTCCAATTGTACCTCCTAATCTATATATCCAGCCCGATACCTGGTTCCAAAGCCAAGTCAAAAACTGCCATAGTTGATCAGAGGGATTCTGAGCTGCCAAGATAAGCCTCCTAAAAAATATTTTAGTGGGTACATACACCGGAATCACCTTCTCCGCTTCCTCCGTCTAGTCTTCCTCTTCCGACGTGGATTATTCTTTTTTCTCCGCCTAGTCTTTCTTTTCCTGCTTTTCTTGCGTGGCATGGAGACCACCTAGTACCTCCAGGCCTTCTTACCTGCAATGAAGAAGTATATCAACACTACCGCCAGGCCCACCATGAAGATAAGTATAACCTCATTAGTGACGAGAGCCGTAAAGAACGCTGCTATAGCAGATGTTATACCCACTATCACCTTTCTAACAGTAGCAATTATAGATATAATTCCCGCAGATAGCAACCCTGCAGCATTAGAAATACCTCCTGCCCTAGTAAAGTCAGTAACCAAATTATGCTCCTTAGCCTCATACGCATTTGTCAAAGCACCAGTGTCATCATATATCCATAGATAAAGCTGAGCATCCTGGAAGTCTGATAATGTCTCGAGGTCATCCTCCTCAATCTCAAAACTCTTAGCAACCTCGTCATCATAGATCTTTCCAAGCAATATATTTGTAGTACCATCACTAAGATATACCTTTATAAGGTCAAATGTAAGCGTCTCTAAACCACGTATATCTATATTGAGCTGCGAAACACCATTCTTAAGCATATCATCAATAGTAAAGTCATATGTAATCTGAATCTTCGCAGCTGCAGCAGCTAATGTAAACTCTAATACCCCCTGGTCCGCATCTACAGCACTAACAGTTACAGCAGTACCCGCAGCATCATAAGCAGCAACAGACAAATAATCATCAGCAGTATAAACAGGTAACCCTACAGCAACAGTCATAACGCCATAGGCCACAATACCAAATACCAATATTACACCTACGTACACTAGCCAAGTAGGCTGCCCAAATAAAGTTTTCCTCCTAGCCATAATACCACCAATAGATAAAACTTGGAGAAAATCAACACCTAAGACAAGGCCACCCTAACCTCATGAACATCCAACTTCAACAGGATCTTCTTTATAAATCGACTTATAATCCAGATAAGACCAGTATAGAATATAACTGCAAAAGATAATAGTAGCGGCCAGAGGGGTAAGCCAATAAAATAAGGCAAATAACTAAATGCACAATATACTATAAATAACCGCTT
Source organism: Candidatus Scotarchaeum otlingeri (assembly GCA_002011075.2). Taxonomy (GTDB): domain Archaea; phylum Thermoproteota; class Nitrososphaeria; order Geothermarchaeales; family JDFR-13; genus Scotarchaeum; species Scotarchaeum otlingeri. Next base: position 1,239,618 of record MTMA02000006.1, on the reverse strand, counting down.
ATCACTAAGAAGAAAAAACACGCTATCAGTAAACAATACAAATATAGATTCACCGAAAACTATAGCTCCAACAAAGGCAATACTAAACCCAATACTATTCTTAGCAATAACAACACTCTTAAGAGTCAAGGAAGACACTCCTAAACACAAAATTACTAAACCGCTCAAAATACCCCTGAATTTTATTATACTCCTCCCAAGTAAACAGCCTAAGCTGCTTAATCCTAGTCATAATCCCCTTAGCCAACCGAGTATCATAACTAAGACATGAAACCAAGATAGCTGCAACAGCAACATAATTATAATCCTTATAACTACCAAACGATACATCACTATTCTGCCTTACGATTAAAGCAGCGTTATCAATAAGATTCTCACTCAACTCCAAGAGCTGCCCATAAAAAACAATCTTATGCAACACCATCTTAATCTTCCAACGATCATCATCCCTAGAAGAGCTAAAATTATTAGGAGGACCATTATGATTCAAACTAAACTCCCCATCACTAAAAGACCTAAAAGAATTATCCTCCAAAAGACCGATTAAAACCCTAACAACCCTATCAGCATCCCTAGGCCGCCACCTACCTACATGCCAATAATAAACACTAGTATGATCAGTACCAAGAATCCGAGCCAAATCCCTATAACTAAAACCCAGATCCTTAAGCTTCCCAATCAACCTAGAAACATCAACATCAAGTGTTGATAACACCTCAACACCCCCTCAAAAAATAAATATTGAAATAAATATTGACCATCAAAATTCCCCTATAGCAGCCAATTTTCTATCATACTCTTCCCTCAGCAACTCCATGTACTTCCAGAAGGCCCTGATTAGCTTCTCAGTATCATCCCGATACCTAGAATTACACCATATCTTGGATAGGAAATACTCTAGGTGCTGATTAACAAGGGAAGCAATATAAAAATACCTATTTTCATCCCGCTGAGGCCCAAACGGAAAATACTTATAACCCCAACGAATAACCCTACACCTAATATCCTCAACCCTAACCATAGAAACCAACCTCCGGATTTAGATCTTTATCCCCACTAGGCTGCACAGGCTTAAATAAGCTTATAAGCTCATTAAGCCTCTCAGCAGTATCCCTCTGGCTCTCAGCCAACAACTTTATACTCCTACTCATCTCCTTCAAATGCCGATAAATATCATCCACAATAGCATCAATATGGAAAAACTTATCAAGCCTCTCCTGAAAATCCCTATTCCCCAAAACCCAATTCTTATACTCCTTCTCCCCACTCAAAGTTTGACTATTATTAACATCAAGATCTTGAGAAGAATATTCCAACCCAGATAAAACCGCCTCAGTAGCAGCTGGATCCTTAAAACCATGATGAGGCCTACCATTAGGCAAAGGATCAGCAAACCTACAGCCTAACAAACCCTCCACAATCTTAGCAACCTCATGAATCCTAGCAACCCCCCGAATTTCAGCAACCAAAGGATCCCTACAACGAATCAAAGGACCATAAATAATAACACTACGAGGAGTAACCAACACGGTACAACCCTTAACCCTCCCCACATACCCAACCCACCTACCCCCCAAAGGCCTATAAACCCTCCAACTAACAGGCGGCCTCCTACAAGGCCCTCTAACAAACAAATAACGTAAAGAAACATGATGACACATGTCAACCAAAAAATCCTCCCCATTACCCCATGTAATGTATTTTTTACCCTCTTCAGTGATCCTATAAAATCCATTAAATAATTTTTCTATATGACCCTTCAATATTGCCTTTTTTATATAATAATAGCATACTTGCTTGGATATTTTGAGTGTTTTTTGTATATCATGAACGCCATGCCCGTATGCAATTAAATATAATATCGCTTGATAACGTGATTTATTTTCTCTAGGCATAGCTCAAACACCATAGAAAGTCAAAATAAAAGTAAAAGATTGGTAAAAGAAATCTAGAGTCAAAAAAAAATTACTAGTAATAAAATTAATACTTGGCATTATCGGCAACCCTGAATTGTAGTTTACTATTTCTTTCTCTCGGGAAATCGGGAATGTTAACTAAGGCTAGATCTATAAGGTCAATAGTTTTCTTTATCTTGGCGGCTATATTAGTCGTCTGTTCATTATCCATTATATATGCGAACCTAAGCAGCTGAAGATGCCTCCGTTTAAGCTCAATAAGCTCGTCTCTAGATAATCCCAGAAAATACTCATACAGTTTTTGAGGCTCAAAACTCTGCAACAAACCATTTATATCAGCCAAACAAATATTAACCCGCCTCCACATACCTAATCCACCTCATGAGCTTTGAAATAGATCTCTCCTTGGATCTCTTGGAGGCGCCTCCTGACATAATTTACTATTGAATCGATCTTCATCCCATAAGCCCTCATACCGATAAACAGTAACTGGATACCCAACTCCAAGGAATTAGCAGGAGACAAATTAGCAAATGCCAAAGGCTTCGACTTCTTAGGATCATCATTATTCTTTAAATCAAAACATATCTGCACCGGACCATACCCCTGCTGATTGGGTTTAAGAAGTTGGACACGGATCTGCGGCCGCAGGTTAGGAGCCTTAATATTTTCATAACGACATTGGATCGGAGACAAAGTGATTTTGATCATTCTCCTTACATTAGCCACCTTTACCACCTCTAGAACTCCTTATAATTTCCCTAGCTTCTCTGAGAACTTCAAGGATCTCCTGTAGCTCTTTTCTCGAGATCTTGATATATTCCTCAGGCATGTTTCTCACCCGAGATTTTCCTCAGAATTATTACTTGGACAAAATCTCCATCACGTATTTTCATCATTTTCCTTAGTTCGGAGGGAATAGTTATCTTCCCGTTTTGGAAGACTTTAGCTATAAATTTTTTTGTTTCAATTTCTTGAAGCATAGGCAATCACCAATAATAACTTATTGTAACTATTCATTTATAAATGCTTCGATATTTAGAAGCAACATATACATAAATAATATGTAGCTTCAATGTATTGAAATATTGATGATAACAAGAGTATTAAAAGCCAGAAACATCAAGTTATTGTTGTATATACATAGTAATGGCGGAGTCATTTCTGGATTCCGAGAGACAAGCAAAATAATAGGTATGAGCTACGGCATACTGAGAGATGCCTTAAATGAGTTGGAGTATGCAGGTCTATTAAGGAGGGAAGTCAAGGGATATCCACCGATAGCCAAGTATTTCCTCACTGACAAGGGAATGAGAATAGCTGAGCTCTTGAAAAATATAAAAAAGGAGTTAGAGGGGTAAGCCTAGTTCCCTCATTAATTTATGGATCTTATCTTCCTTGACCATGGCCATTAGGTGACTGATAGCCTCTTTACAATCCATCTTCTTATGATCAATCAAGAATAGAAGTAGCTCCAACGCATCTTCGAAACCACGCTTATATGGCCGGTCCATTGCATTATATATAAGGAGATTTTTCTCTTTAAAAGACCTATAAGTATTTTTATTTTTAGTAACTGAAAATAATTTTTGGTGGTTATTTTTGAGGAGTTATGCAGGCAGAGGGGTTGGAGCCTACATAGAAAATAGGCTTTTAGGAGCCGAGCAATACGTATTGGTATGCAGCCCCTGGATATCCCCATTCTATGCCGAGAAACTTATAAAATTAGCTGAAAAAGGTGTTGTAGTTAAGATCTTGACTAGTCATCAGGATGAGCCGAACCACAAAAAATCATTGGATATGCTTAAGAAGGCTTTGAAGCCTCCAAGGGATTGGCTGGGCAGGGTAAAGAAGGGATGGGAACCTCCTCCGATCGATATAAAGATTGTCGATGAACGCTTTATTCATGCTAAGATCTATGCTATAGATGGAAGTTATGCTGTGGTAGGATCAGCAAACTTAACAGAACATGGAATGTGGAAAAACGTTGAGCACCTAATTATATTTGAGGATGAGGTTTCTATAGAGCAGATAGAGAATGATTTCGGAATGCTATGGCAGCAATACACAGGTAAAGAAATCATAGAAGAATATAAGGGCCGCTCAATAGCACTATCAATATTCGACAGAATATTTAAAAGGTGATAGGGATTTAAACCCAATGGTCTGAAGCCGGGGCGGGGACTCGAACCCCGATAAAGCGGGTATCCGCCAATCATCGCCATCAGCTCATAATACCCACAAAACTGCAGCCCGCCGCCTCTCCGTTCGGCCACCCCGGCGTTTTCCTATTATTTATTGTTTTTCGGTATTTATAGTTTTTGAGGTTCTTTGGTGGGTATGTTTTGTTATTTGTTTATTTTATTGTTGGTGTTTTCTTGGTTGTGGGGGTTTTGTTGTGATAGTTAATTTGTGGTATTGCGGGTGTATATTGTTTGTACCGATGTTTCTGATGAGTATTTTTTTGGGTTGTTGAGGTTGTTTCTTATCGGGTTTTTGTAGGGCGTTTTTCCCCTTTTTTTATGATTATTATTTATAGTTATATTACTTTTACTAATCTCCATGTTTTATAGTCTATAATAACTTTCATATATCCCTTTAGTTTTTTGTCTAGATCTTTGCTGTGTGTGTCTACCCGTAGTACTCCTCCCTCTATCTCACCTAGCTTCTTGTGTGTCGCCAGTATAATTATGTTTTCTTTAGGTATCTTTTCGAGGATTTCTGGACTTATCTGTAGATTTCCCCTTCCTAGTATAAATCCTTGTCTGCCTATCGGGGTTATAACAATATACGTCTTCCCCGCTTTTTGCATTAACATCTTTATCTTCTCTTCATTTATATCATTATAGACCTTTCCCTTGTAATATGCGTCCACCCCTAATATAGTCTTTTTTATATCTAACTCATCGGCCACAGCTTTAACCGTTGTACCTGGACCCAATATGTAAAGCGCCTCTGGATCCATCTCCTCGATGAGCGTCCGGGCTATAGCCCGCTGGTTCTCTACTTCATCTTCAGTGAGTATGGTTGCGGTCTTACCGCTCTGGATCGCCATAGGAATATAGGGAACCTTTAATTGTCCATAGATCTTTACCTCAAGCCTATCGCTTCTAAATGCATTTTCATCGATATCTATAACCTCAGCCCATTCATATCTAATCCTATTATGGAAGGCTTGGTATAGAACTTCCGCCGCGTCACATGGGGTGGCTGCGAATACCCCGCTATACATCTTTACTCCGGAGGGTACACCTAGTATAGGTTTATCAAGTTTATCAGCCTCCTTTAATGCGTCGTAAACATCTCTTGCTGTTCCATCGCCGCCTACAAAGACCAAGATATCTACCTTATCTATAATTTCATGTACTGCCTTGATAGTGTCTTGCCTAGATGTTTCCATATCTACTGGTCTATAGAGGACTTGATACGGGAAGTTGTATCTCAAAAGTATATCTTCACCCATAGGTTCGCTGCAAGTAAAAAATTCTGGTGCTGGCCTCTCTTTCCCTATGGTATTTAGAAGACAATCGATAAATTCTCTTGCTCGATATGGAGACACGGGCTTAGCCCCTAACTTTCTAGCCAGCGCTACCACGCCATCTGTACCCTTTAGACCGACTCTTCCCCCCATCCCAGCTATGGGATTCACTATAAAACCTATATTCATATCCGTCATTCAACCAAAAAAGGTGTTATATAAATACTAGGTAAAAATATTTAGGAGATTATACCTAGCTCCTTACCTATTGTCTCAAGCTTCTCAATAGCAAAGTCAAGGTCTTCCCGCGTCAAATCTGTATTCATCTGCAGCCTTATACGCGCAGTTCCCCTAGGAACCATTGGATAGAATATCGGCAAGGCGAATATCCCCTCCTCATATAACCTTTCAGCAAGCTTCCTGGCCAAGTAGCTTTCACCGACGATTAATGGTATAATGGGTGTCTGCGTCTTTCCAGTATTATACCCCAGGTCTTCAACTGCCTTCTTGAAATACTCCGTATTTTCCCAAAGCCTATCTACCCTCCAAGATTCATCCTGTAATACCTCGATGGCAGCTTTACATGCTGCAGCGCTGACCGGAGTCATAGCCCCTGATAAAAGCCAGGTCCTAGCCTTATTATATGCAAATTTATAGAGGTCTTCACTTCCAGTTATATGACCTCCTATGACTCCGAAGGCCTTAGAAAATGTCCCCATCTCGATATGAACCTCATCTCTACTTAGATTATAATGCGATACGATTCCCCTTCCTCCCTCCCCTAATACTCCTTCTCCATGGGCATCATCTACATATACCATTGCACCATGTTCCCCCGCCAATTTAGCTATTCTATCGAGCGGCGCAATATCGCCATCCATCGAGAACACCCCATCAGTAACTATTAATATACGTTTATAGGGTGGATCATGTTTCTCTGCCTCATCAAGAACCCTAGCCAAGTCATCCATATCACAATGTTTGTATATAGCTCTATCGGCTCGTGATAATCTAACTCCATCGATTATGCTGCCATGATTTAATTCATCACTAACCACTAAGTCGCCTCTATCAATTAACTGAGGAATCAGCCCTTCATTAGCCATATACCCGGTCTGAAATACCAATGAAGCGGGGGCACGCTTAAACTTAGCCAGTGTTTCCTCTAGCTCCATGTGGATATCCATGTTACCAGCTATGGATCGGTCTGACCCGGCGCCTACACCGTATTTATCTATAGCCTCTTTGGCAGCTTCCCTTACCCTAGGATGATTAGCTAGACCAAGATAGTTATTGCTACATAGCATCAAGACTTTTCTACCGTCAACAATACTCCAGGTTGAACTTGGTCCACCTAAGTTCCTTATCTTCCAATCTAATCCCTGTTCAACTAGCTTGAGATACTCTTCTCTTAAGAATGACGTAGGATTTCTATCAACCATAATATCACCATCAAAATATTCATCAGGAAGGAAAATAAATCTACCACTTAGGCTCAAGCAAAACCTTTACCGCCTCCTTTTTCGCGATAAGCTCCATCGCTTTATCAATATCTCTAATAGGAATTTTATGAGTAATAATTTTCCTAATGTTAGATCTAAACCTAGGTATAGATAATAAACGCCTAACCTGCTTCCAAGTATCAAACATTCTTCTACCAGTAATTCCAAACAGTCTAGCCGACTTAAAGATCACGTGCCTATTAAGGTCAATCGAAACTTCTTCGCCTGGGAGACCGAGGAGGGACACCCGGCCCCCAGGCGTCACGATCTCTAATGCTTGTTTGATAGCTGACGTCGCTCCAGACATCTCAAGAACAAGATCAACTCCATTTCCATCCGTCTCGCTATCAATAATATCAACCAAATCTTCCTCTATGGGGTTCACAACTATGTCGGCACCGATCTCTTTAGCCAGCGTTCTCCTGTTAGGCGCTATTTCACTAGCAATTATCTTATCTACATCCATCTCCTTTAAGACGGCGATGGACATTAATCCTATGGGTCCACAGCCCAGAACAGCTACCTTCTTACCTGAAACATCTTCATGTCCATCATATGGAAAGATGGCGTGAACAGCATTCCCTAGGGGTTCTTGTATAGAACCAAATTCTAGGGGTAAAGATTCATCATTTATCCATGCATTCAACTCTGGCACAGCAACATATTCAGTAAATCCTCCATCTATATCTACACCAAAAATCTTCAGATTTCTGCATACATGCATCCTCCCCATTCTACATTGGTAGCATGTGCCATCGACAATATGTGATTCTACAGATACAAAATCACCTGTCGCCACCTTCTCAACAGAGCTCCCTGTCTCAATAACTTCACCGGCAAATTCGTGTCCAACAATTAATGGAATCTTTTTGATCCTGTCTTTGGCCCAGTTACTCCATTTCCATATATGAACATCGGTGCCACAAATTGAGGCGACCCGAACTTTCACAAGAACATCCTTCTCACCTATTTTCGGGTAATCTACTGTACATATATCTAGGCCTGGTTGATAACGGGTCTTAACAACCGCATACAAATCCTACTCCCCCTCTAATTAATAGAGGAATAATCAATTAAAATATGATTATTATACTCTATAGGCTATTATTATAGTTGTCTATGTCTGGAAAAATCCATAGACTCGATCAATTTCTGATGTTTAGAGATATAATTTTATTGAACGTATGCCCTGAGACCAAGACATGCGTATATGATTGTATCTATTGTCCTTATGGCTCTACCCTTACAAAGGTTTATGACCTCGATACCGTTGAAATGGATTTCAATATAGACAATTTTGCTTCTAGATACCGTGATATTCTATCTAAGATTTCGCGCGATGACCTTAAATATATAGTTATAAATGGAGAGGGAGACCCCACTCTAAATCCGTATCTAAAGGATATCATGAGAATAGCTAGAAGTACATTGAATAAACATATTCCTTTAGCAATATATGCGCCGGGAGGAACATTTATACATAGTAGTATCAGGGAAACATTGTTATCCGCGGAAACAATAATTATTAGGCTGGATTCACCCGATGAAAAGAGGTTCCGGTCTATTAATAGGGCTCATTCGATGCTTCGTTTAGAAGAAATTATTTATGGGATGATGGAGTTTTCAATGGAGTATACTGGTATATTGAAGGGAATATTGACCCTATTGGATTCACCATATGAGTATACAAGTAATGTAGATAAGGAGTCCATGAGAAGATTAGTTGGAATAATTAAGAAAATTGGGATTGACGAACTCTATATAGAGGGATATATAATGGATAAATCTGGTGCTAAAACCAAGATGACCCATAGTGATATGATAGAAATAAGGGAATTTATAGAGGATAACCTATCTATCGAGATCTCATATATATAACGGATAGTGAGGATTATAACAGGTATTATTGGTAATAACTAATGGTACTCTGCGATTATCTTCTCTAATGCGTACAAAGTGGGGATAACAAATTTTTCTTGTGCTGTGTAACCCATATGCCCAATCCTAACCCCATTAACCTTAATCAACCATGTACTAGAAACCATTATACCAAAATCCTTCTCCATCCTTCTCATTACAACCCTTGCATCGATCTCTTTCGGCAACATAATAGCGCTGACGGTTGGAGATGCATATTCTTCTTTAGGAATTAGTTCCAGCCCGAGATTATCTATATACTCATGTACTATTCTAGCAATTCTATAATGTCTCTTCTCCACATTCTTGATGCCTTCATCCAACACTATATCGAGTGCAGTATCTAGAGCTATAATAAGCGGCGACGGGATAGATATCGGATATGGATGTGTCTTACCCCATTTCTCAATATACATCCTCCAAGTTCCCAGATCATTCATAAAGCCCTTCGGAGATCTTTTTTCCGGGTCTACATGATCCCATAGCCGTTCACTAACCATAAAGGGCACAACACCATTTATGGCGCCTAACGCCTTAGATGCGTATCCAGCGCATAAATCTATATTCCATTTGTCACAATGTAGCTCCATAGCACCGAAAGATGATACAGCGTCAACGAAAAAGAAAGAATCCCGCGGAATCAATGTAGAGATTGTATCTATATCCTCGAGTAACCCTGTGGATGTCTCGCTATGGACCATTATTATTATCTTGGGAGATAATCTCTTTACTGCCTTCTCTAACTCATTTAGATCGACTCTATCGCCATAATTATCGGGGGCTATCTGGTGTGTCTTAGCTCCATACATCTCGGCTATCCATTTGAATCTATCTATAAAGAACCCCTTGTTAATAATTAAGACATTATCGTTTGGCTTTATGACGCTATTGATACCCATCTCGATCACTCCTGTTGCAGGGCCAAGATATATGTATACTCTTTGCTTAGTGCCGAAAAGTAGCTTCAATTTTTCCAGTATCTTATTGTATATCTTTATCCATTCTTCACCATAGTGAGCCATAACTTTTGATGCGAGAATACTTAGAGCATCAGGATAAGGCTCGGATGGACCTGGTATCATCAAAAGAGGCTTTGATATCCTCTTCATTTTAGAACACAAAAATAATAATGTCAATGACACTATAAAATAGGTGAAATACTTATTAGGTATAGAGTAAATAGATATAAAAAAGATATAGAGGGGTTGATAGGCTATACTCTAATGGCGATAGCTTCGCCGGAGCCCACTCCTCTAAAATCATCTACTTTGAATACAAATACAAAGTATCCATAGAATTCACCTTCGGCGTCTCCCTGTATCCATAGACCATGGAACACCAATCCTCCATTTGACGCATCTGAATTCAAGATTAGTCTAGCTTTAACCTTATGATTATATCTATGGGCTGCAATAGTTCCATTTGCTATATTAAGGCTAATTTCTCCATCTTCAGTTATTATAGTTAGGTAGCCATCTGTAACCTTATAGATGTTCCATCCATCTTTAGAACCCTCTAAAACCATGGTGAATTCCCCATCCGCCTCAATGAGACCGATGCCGCTTCTTCCATCCATGGAAAGAGCTACGTTGAATGTAGTAGTAGAATCATTACTGGATGCGTAACTAGTATATAGCGGGAAAGACAATCCTACTATGATGGCTAATGCTAATGCAACTATCACCAATCTGTTCCTACTCACATTTGTTCACCGGTATCTTGATTCCCACCACTTAATAAAGGATTTATGAATAATCGATATAGATGATTCATCCATCTGTCCATTTAAGGCCTATATACAATTAATAGATAGAGGTAGCAAAGCTAGTTACTTGCTCTGAGCTTCTTTAGATATTCTATATTCCATGGATGCGCAGTTTTTCTCCGCTTATCAATATATATTCCCAATTTCTTGGCCTCATCTAGGCTCAATCCCGCCTCCTTAAGTTCATTAACACTAAATCCTCTGCCCACTCTTTTTTCCCCTAGCTTAGACCTTGGCTTTATTACTTCAGCATGATTCATAATGAACCCCCCGGGATCAAACCTTCTCAGACCGATATATAAACATAATCTACACTGATTTCCCTCTGTTCACCTTATTTATATATAAGGAGGTATAATATAACTTTGTATTTTTGTTGTGGAGCGATTAGTGTTGAAGATAGGAGAATTGAAAGTTGGAATGAATGGTGTGACTGTCGAGGGGACGGTTACGAGTAAGAGCGAGACGAGGTCTTTTATATCTAGGAAGACTGGAAGACGAGTATGGGTTGCAGAAGCTGTTCTCAAGGATGACTCAGGGGAAGTTATATTAGTATTATGGAATAGACAAGTAGAGCTGGTTGACGTTGGAGATAAAGTCCTTGTAAAGAACGGATACGTTAACGAATTTAAAGGTAATGTACAGCTAAATGTAGGTAGAAACGGAAGTATAGAGAAATTATAAAGACGAATTATACCCTTTTCTCACTTTTTATGTTTAAATAGGTAATCGAGAGTAGCCTTAATCCATATTATAAAATAATTCCACCATTAAATTACCATATTAGAAGCCGATGATATAGGTGGAGTTACATGAAGACTGATTTCATTATGGAACTGAAAAGAAGCAGGTATACTGTTGCATTTACAGGAGCAGGTATATCGGCAGACAGCGGAATACCAACATTCCGGGGGCAAGATGGTCTGTGGGCTAAATATGACCCCCATAAATTGGCGTCTCCTGAGGGATTTAGAGAGAATCCATATACAGTTTGGGAATGGTATAGATGGAGGATGGCTGTAATACATAAAGCAAAGCCAAATACCGCCCATATTGCACTGGCATTATTGGAGAAAAAAGGCTACATAAAAAGTGTAATTACCCAAAATGTGGATGGATTGCATCAACGAGCCGGATCAAATAGAGTGATTGAGCTCCATGGCAATATCTGGAGAGCTAGATGCACATCATGTCCATATAAGATAGATTTATCTGCTCCCCCAGAAGAGATACCCCCGAAATGCCCATCATGTGGTTGTCTATTAAGGCCTGATGTTGTATGGTTCGGTGAACCGATTCCAAGTAGGAGTTGGATGGACGCACTAAATGAGTCTGAGAAATGTGAATTAATGTTGGTAATTGGGACAAGCATGTTGGTTATGCCTGCTGCAAATATCCCCCTCATCGCTTATCAAAATAATTCCAAGATAATTGAAATAAATCCCGATCAAACATTTCTGTCGGAAAAAGGCATTTCTAAGTGGATACCTAAGCGGGCATCCCTATTCTTCGAAGAAATATATGGCGAGCTAAATTCTATGCCTGATAGAAACTTTGAATAAATAATCCATGGATATTAATATTGGTGTGGGAGTGTGAAGCTAGCAGAGAACTTTTTAGATATAGTTAGGAAAAGTAGATACGCAGTGGTACTCACCGGTGCAGGGGTATCGGTTGAAAGCGGTGTACCAACATTTAGAGGAAAAGATGGATTATGGAGCAAATATGATCCGGATGAATATGCCACGAAAGAAGCCTTTGAAAGGGATCCGGTTAAGGTCTGGAGATGGTTGGCTATGGGCATAGAATTGATTCTTAAGGTAGAGCCGAATATGGCTCATATCGCGATAGCGGAGCTGGAATCGTTGGGATATGTAAAGAGCGTAATAACTCAAAACATCGATAATTTACATCAAAAAGCGGGGTCAAAAAATGTAATTGAGGTACATGGAAACACCTTGAGACTAAGGTGTACAGCATGCAGCTACAGGGAGATAATAAATATGGTTCCTAATAATATACCACCGTACTGTCCTAAATGTGATGCGATGCTAAGACCCGACGTCGTATTATTTGGCGAAGCATTGCCCTATGAGGAATGGGATAGAGCTGTGGATGAAACAAGTAAAGCAGATGTATATATTGTGGTGGGTACAAGCGGGGTAGTTATGCCCGCCGCTATGTTACCGCTAATAGCTAAGGGTAAAGGAGCTTTTATTATAGAGATAAATCCAGAGGTTACCAGTATAACGAGGATAGTTGATTTATATATAGATAAGAAGGCTGGAGAATTCTTCAGCGAAGTTATGGAGCTACTCTCTAGTTAGAGACTTACTCAACAATTCCAGAGCTTTATCTATATATAATGGGATCCATTTATCAGGCTCTATAACAATAATTTCCAGCTTATCCATTAAACCATTTATTACATCACTTAATTGGCTATATGAAATATTTACTCTTGTTCTAAGAATCTCCCTGAGGAGAGCGAGTTTAATTACTACTAGATCACAGAATATAAGTTTTTTTCCAATATGCAATATCCCGAAGGGAGGCTTTATGTTCCAAACTACAGATTCCGTGGCAACTAGGATATCTACATCCCTATTAACAATATGATTCAATGTTCGATATGGTATAAAGGCACCGAAATTAATGATCAATCTTTCATCTAAAGGTTTTATTCGGCATAAATTATCAAATACACCCTTCAACCCATTTTCCGTATACAAGTTATGTAACCATATAATATCCATATCCCTATAACTAACCTTTTCAATAATCTCCTGCGTAGCATGGGGAACTGAGATAACTACCTCCCTTAAATTATATTTTCTAGCCTCCTCAATTAATATATCTAATACATACCGAGCTGCCACTCTTCCCAAAAATATTTTCTTTAAATTCCTATCCATCATCTTCTCCAATGGAAAATAGATTATAGGCAATGAAGATTCCCCATAAGTAGATTTGTATGACCTGATAATAATGTAAATAATTACAAAAATAGGTCCCATGAAATTCTATTTAATTGATAACCCGGTGGCTATATGCATGATAGATAAAAACGAGATTAGACAGTATATATGGAACAAGATGGTTGAGGAGAAGATCGCCAGCTTTCCCCTACCACCCCATAATAGAATTCCAAACTTTATCGGTGCTGAGCAAACCGCAGTAAGAATAAGAAGCCTTGCTGTGTATAGGGACTCGGATATAATCAAGGTCAGCCCTGACTCCCCCCAACGTGCTATCCGTGAGATTATCCTTAGTGACCAGAAGACTCTAATAATGCCCACACCCAGAATCCGGAAAGGCTTCTTAATGATAAATCCGCGGGCAATATATGGTAGATATAAAGCAGCCTCTACCATTAAAGGCGCCTTTAGATATGGTAAGCTTATAGATCCCGAGGATCTTCCCAACATAGATCTGATAATAACGGGGTCCGTAGCGGTCTCCAAGCAGGGAGATAGGATAGGAAAAGGAGAGGGTTATAGCGAACTGGAGTTTGCGATATTAAGGGAACTCAATAAAGTGGATGAAGACATACCGATTATAACTAATGTTCATGATGTTCAAGTATTAGATTCTTTACCTAGGGATAAATTTGATGTAAGTGTAGATATAATAGTGACACCCACTAGGATAATAGAGGTGATGGATAGGGCTCCTAGGCCCAAGGGCATATATTGGGAATATATTAATGAAGATAAAATGAATGAAATACCATTACTTATGAAATTATATTATATTAAAAGGAAAAAATAATTATTATCTAGAATAAATTTTATAAAAGCCCAAAAACATATCAATTAATATAGTATTATGATAAGCTTGTATAGGCTTCCTATTTTGGTGTTTAGATATGAAACGCCGTACCTTTCTAGGTATCGCAGGCGGATTGATAGGCGTTGCTATAATAGGAGGAGGACTATATTGGTATATGACTAGGACTAAGGTCCCTGAAGTTAAAACTCTTAGGCTATTTACATGGGAAGAAGAAACACTAGATGAATTTCTCGATCCCTTCAGAGACGCATATCCTAATGTGGATTTAAAGATAGGAATTTATGGAGACCAAGATGAAATGATAACTAGACTTAGAGCAGGCTATAAAGCGGATGTAATAGCCCCCTGTACAGATAAAATTCCCGTATTACGTGAATTAGAGCTTATTCAGCCAATAGACGTCTCTAAATTAGAGTATTGGGATGATATGTTTGAGTCATTCAAAAACGCGCCTATGGTCAAGATAAACGGCGATATATGGTTTGTACCCACCAATTATGGAACAGAGGGCATTACTTATAGAACAGATATGATTGAAAGGGAGATAACGAGTTGGGCCGATCTATTTGACCCAGAGTTTGAGGGAAAAATACTTATGGCCGATGATCCATTCTATGGGATAGCCATAGCTGCTCTGATTTTAGGTTTCGATTTGGATCCAGATAATGACGGTATGTGGGAGTTGACTGAGGAACAGCTTCAAGAATGTAAGGAGCTTCTTATCCAGCAGAAGCCGCTCGTTCTAAAATATTCGGATGAGGTGGACGTCGAGTTACCCCAGTTAATGGCTGCAGGTGAAGTATGGATATCTATAGGATGGGCGCCGGAGACCCTAGAGTTATTGGATGAAGGCGTCCCCGTAAAATATGTATTGCCGGAAGAGGGTGCATTGGTATTTGTATGTGGCAATGCGATAGTCAAGGGGACAGAGGAAGAGGATTTGGCCCATGCCTTAGTAGATAATTACCTAGCTCCTCACTCTCAAAGATTCTTCGCCGAGGAATACTGGTATGGAATTACAAATGAAGCTGTAGTGGAAGAACTGGCTGCAGAAGACCCTGACCTTGTAGAGAATCTATTGCTAGATAAGCCTGAGGAGGCTTTGGCTATTGGTCATTTCGAGTATCCTATTGAAAATTATGATAGATGGGAGGAGATATGGAACGAAGTTAAGCTCGCCTAAACCCCCCTACTTTTTATGGTGCCCCACATAATGTCTCAAAATATTATATTGAGAATCATAGATGTAACCAAGCGTTTCGGCGACTTTACAGCGATAGATAAAATATCTCTCGATGTATATGATGGAGAGCTTTTAGTTCTCCTCGGCCCTAGTGGAAGCGGTAAATCTACACTTCTAAGGATAATTGACGGTTTAGAAAAACCTGATGAGGGAAGAATATATCTGGATGGTGAAGATATAACCCATCTACCCCCCTATAAACGGGATATCGCGATGGTATTTCAAGATTTAGCTCTATTCCCCCATATGACCGTTTTCGATAATGTTGCATATGGATTAAAGATAAGGCGTCTGCCAAAGAGGGAGATAGAGAGAAGAGTTATAGAGACCCTAGAGATGATGCAGATAGAGTGGCTAAGTAAAAGAAAAGTTACTCAGCTGAGTGGTGGGCAGAGGCAGAGGGTAGCATTGGCACGTTCATTGGTTTTAAGACCTAAAGTTCTATTATTAGACGAGCCATTGGGGGCATTAGACTTGAAGCTGAGAAAGGAAATGCATATAGAATTAACTAGGCTTCATCGGGAAGTCAGGAATACATGGATATTTGTAACACATGATCAGGAAGAGGCGCTTACCTTAGCCGATAGAATAGGTATACTTAATAATGGGAGGCTTATCCAGATAGGCGATAAGTGGGACGTATATGAAAAGCCTAATTCGCTTTTTGTAGCGGACTTTATAGGTGATATAAATATATTGGAATGTATAGTGAAGGGAGAATGCCGGGAAAAGCTATTCGCAGATTATAGGGGTAAGACCCTTATTATTTCAAAGAAAAAGGGAGTTTATAGAGGAGATAAGGTTTATTTAGCTCTACGCCCTGAATTAATAAAGGTTTCAAAGTCTAGACCAGATAGCGATAAATATAATTTTTTTGAAGGTGTCGTTGTAGACGAGATATACAAAGGTAATATGGTGAGGTATGAAGTAAAGATCCCTAGCGGTGAGATTATAAAGGTAAATGTCTTATCTGTCGATGCGGATTACGATATTAACGATAGGATCTATATCTTCTGGAAGCATGGTGCAGGGGTGCTTTTACTAGGAGATGAAGAATAGAACTATAGTCATAGAGACTGAAGAGAAGAAGGTCGGTGAAGAGAGAACTCTAGAAAGATTCAAGAGGAGAATCTTTTCCCTGACTAATCTACCATCAGTCATATACTTGTTGATATTATTTTACATACCGGTAGCTGTTCTCTTCGGCATCAGCTTTACCAAAACAATCAGGTATAGGATTGTCTGGACAATCACTTTAGAGAATTATATCTATGTGCTAACAAACCCACTATATCAAAAAATATTTCTTAATTCCTTGATAATCGTTACTACAGCGGTCGCTATGCTGCTACTCATAGGCTATCCAATAGCATATTACCTTGCCAGGATGAATCAGAAGTGGGGGGATAAAATCATTTTATTCATGATAATCCCCGTAGAGATTAATTATCTTATACGTATATTTGCGTGGAGGACGATTCTAGGCCCAGTCGGTATACTAAATTCATTTATGATGAATATCGGTCTTATAGGAGAACCCATCGGCTTTCTCTTCTATAGCTGGTTCGCTGTTGTAATTGTTACGATACATGAGTGGCTTCCTTATGTTGTTATACCCCTATATGTTTCATTAAAAGGAATACCTAGATCTATCTATGAAGCTGCATATGACCTTGGCGCAAGTAGAGTAAAGACTTTTTTGACAATAACACTCCCATTAAGTAAAGCAGGCTTCTTATCAGCATTATTTCTTGTATATATCCCCACCCTAGGAGAATTCGCTATTCCCGCCCTGGTGGGTGGAACCTCAGGTGTAATGATAGGAAATCTTATTGACGATGCATTTATGCACCAACAAGATTGGTCGCTCGGCTCAGCCATCAGCTTTGTACTATTGGGATTGTCACTTTTAATCACCGCATTAATGGTAAAAATACTTGGATATGAGTCTCTCTATCAAAGGTGAAGGTATATGAAGCTCTCGACGAAGAGAATAGACATATTGATAAGGAAGATCCTGGCTGTATACACCAGTATAGCGATAATCATATTCATATACCTCCCCATACTAATTCTCATCATATATTCTTTTCATGTATCACCATACTTCACAGTCCCATTTCAAGGCTTTTCCTTAAGGTGGTATAAAGCATTACTGGAGATACCTGAAATAGCTGATGCACTCTGGAACTCTATATGGATAGCTACAGCTGTAACAGCATTATCCCTAGCACTCGGTATACCACCGGGATTCGCAATCATTAGGTGGAAGGCCAAGGCTAGAACAGCTTACCTTATCTACCTAATGATCCCATTTGTAATCCCTTGGCTCTTGATAGGTGTAGCAGACTTGATATTCTATATTGCTATAGGGATGCCGTTATCCAACCTCACAGTCATCTTAAGCCACGTTACATATAGTATTCCCTTAGTAGCAGTTATAGTCTCTGCAAGGGTATTTGCATTAAATCCATCGATAGAAGAAGCGAGCATGGATCTCGGGGCTGATGAATTGACCACATTCAAGAATATAACCCTACCCCTACTATTCCCCGCCATCGCATCCGCTGCAATAATCACATTTGCATGGAGTTTTGACAACTTTATAATTACATATTTTACTATAGGCGAGGGCTATACATTCCCCGTATGGGTCTGGAGCGTTTTAGGAAGGCGCCCTAAGATTCTTCCGGTAATCAACGCTGTATCGGTATTGATATTTACAGCCAGCATAATAGCCATATATCTAATAATAAAGATAGGAGGTAAAGAATCAATAATATTTTAAGGAACTCGTGGTATAATAAAAAATCTATGGTAACTTTGAAGAATGTCACCACTCCTCTTCTTCCCACTCTTCCTCAAACTCTTCCTCCCATTCCTCGTCCCATTCCTCTTCCTCCCAGTCCTCTGCCCATTCTTCCTCCCATTCTTCCTCCCATTCTTCTTCGTAGAGTGGCGCCATCAATGATCTCCTCAATACATGCCAATAGGCATCACTTATATAAAGTTTTATAATATTAATTAAATTACTAAAAATATTTGGTATTTTATATATACCTTATGGTGGTGATTCATATGTCTAGAGAATATACTCATAAGGAAGAGGTCACCAGACTCTCAGATCTAAAAGCATATACCCCAAAACTATTTGGAATCCCCACTGGGGTGGAGGGGTTAGACGAACTATTTTATAAGATAGAAATTGTAGATGGTAAACCAATAAAGAAATCCTTAGGGGGATATCCATACTTGGGGATTATTAATATTACAGGTATAGCTGATACAGGTAAAAGCCTAATGGCCGAACAATTTGCGGTTAAACAGGCCTCGATGGGATATAGAGTCCTATTTGTGACGGTCGAGACCCCCAGAGAATTCCTGGTTCAGTCTCTTCAGTCAAGAGCATCAGCTATGGCTATATCACTAGATAAGGTGGAGGATAACCTATTTATAATAGACGCTGCATCCAGAACAAAGCTTAGGGAAGACCCCGATGCATTACTCGATACAATGGCCTATGCTATAAAAGAGTATGATATCAAGTCAGTCGTAATAGACTCGATAACAGGTCTTTATGAGGCTAAGGAGGTCATGGCTAGATCGATAGTAAGAAAGTTCTACAATTTCCTCAAGAAATGGCATCAAACCGGGTTATTAGTCTCCCAGAAGAGATCCGCTTCTGAGGAATTAACTGCAGAGGCAGCTGGAGGCTATGGAGTGGCCCATATAGTGGATGGAACTATAGTTCTCTATAAGAAACTTGTTATGAGTAAATACGACATGAATCTTTTTAATATCCCTATAGGAAGTGTAGTTCGGTTGATGAGGATAGATGGATGTAGAGTCACAGGGCATGATACAAGAACATATGTATTTGAGATTACTGATACCGGTTTAGTTAAGATCTTGTCTCCGCTAGAGGATTTCATAAAAGGGAGGGGTAAATAATGAGGGAAATAATTCCGCCTATCGATATAGATAAGAAACGGGATGAGAAGGCTCTAAGGATATTAATGGAGGTTATAGATATCCTCGGAGGACCCAGGAGGATCATTGAATATAGAAACCTTACATGGATACCGAGTATACTGAAAGCAAGCTATGCAATCCTGCTCAAGGAAGCCGGATTAACCCATGAATCGATAGCCAGAGAACTAGGAGTTACAAAATCAACCGTCGAGAAAATATTAAGGGCTGACCCGGAAGAAATACTGAGGAAACTCTCTGGTGATGAGGTGGAGCGTGGGATAGATGATCATGTAGCAGGAGGGTTAGCCAAGCTCGGATATAAACAACTTAGAGAACGAATCCTTAGTGAAGAGATAGATAATTATAGATTGGCGGCGGAGACCCTTGGAGTTGAGTGGGCAGTGGTTCTAATGAGTAGAATACGGGGATTAGATTTCCCGGTCGATAAGACGGAGCTATTAAAGCGGCTTAAAGGAATAAGGATATATGATATCCCCATAGAAGATGTCCTAGAAAGCCTTAAATACCCCATCAAGAGCCCCCGCGAACTACTCAAAGAGATATCAAAAACTCTAAAGGAAAAAGGTAGAGTATGAATTATACCACGACAATTTATATTTACCATATAATTCTTTATATAATAGCCATGCAAGATTAAATAAGAGAGCATAATGGTGAATAGGATATGCCGAGATACAAACAAACATCAGAAATACTCAAGCTAATTAGCGATAGAACCAAAGTAAGAAACATGGGAATCATAGCTCATGTCGATCATGGGAAATGCGTTGACGGCGACAGCCTTGTCTACCTTGGAGATGGGAGAATTATAAAGATTAAAGATCTTTATAATGAATTAGTTATAGATCGAGGATATGGTGCAAAGCCGGTAGACATAGATATTCTCACGTTTAATCCTGAGAAGAAATCCATTGAGACATCTAGAGCCAGTCATATATGGAGGCTTAAATCAAACAGGTTAATACGGATTAAATTAGGAAATGGTCTAGAAATTAAGACGACACCGGAACATCCATTCTATACTCTATCGAAAGCGGGTGTATTATCATCTATTAAGGCTGAAGATATCTCTATAGGGGATTACATAGCCATACCGAAGAGAGTCGGAATTAACTGCAGATCACTCGACGAGATAAAGCGGCTGATAATGAATAGGATAATGGAGAACGACTTCTATATTTATCTCAACGATAAATTAAGTAGGAAATTAAGGGATAAGATGAGGAAAATCGGTCTATCAAAGCTTATTGAAGCCGGTGTACCTTCTTCAAGCAAAGCCTTACAATCCTCTCTCTATAATGGTAGATATAAAGGTATCGTGCTAAGGAAAATATGCGAGATACTCGAGTTGGATATACTTGATATATATAAGAACACTGAATACATAGGGTATAAAGGTAATGGGGGAAGAGGGGGTGGACGTAGAAGCCTATTTTCATTGCCCCAGTCAGAGGAGGAATTTGAGTCAGCATTGTATGTCATAGGTATGCTATGGGGAGACGGAACATCGCGAGCCATATTGAGCAACAAAGACCCCGAATTAATAGATAATTACAGAAGTAATCTATATCACGCATTCAAGATAGAGTCAGGAAAGGCGTTCCAGAAGTTCCTAGAAAAAGTATTTGGATACCCGAATAAGAAGAAAAGTAAGAATCTTCAGATTCCTGAAATTGTTTTACTAATGGAAGATAAATATCTTGCAGCATTTCTGAGAGGAATATTTGATAGTGACGGAAAAGTTGAATTCGAAAGATCCTCAATAAGTGTATCATCCGCATCCGATGAACTTATAGATATGATGGCACTGGCTCTATATCGATTCGGCATTATACCAATAATCCATAGAAAATCACCTTATCACATCCTATATATTTCGGGCAGTAGCCTAAGCCTATTCAATAAGTACATAGGATTCACCGATTCAAAGAAGAAAAAGAAGCTGAAGGTTTTGATGAGGGGTAAGGGTAGAAGAAGGGTCGCTAATTATCTCCCGATATCGCCTAGGGAAATCAAGGCTCTAAGGTTAGCATTAGGATTAAATAGAAATGAGCTAAAGATACCGGATTATAGTAAATATGAAAGCGGCTCTCAAGCGATAACAAGTAGAGCACTAACAAAGATAATTCAGTCTCTAAACAGATATATAGATAGTAGTAAGGAGAGGATCACCGATAGAATCAAGTTAGTCAACCATATCATAAATAATGAAGAACAGGTGGATCAAAATAATGGCGTAGTATTATCGCTAGTGAAGGATGGGATTCTCGAAAAGACAGGCGACTCATATAGAGCGACCGGTGATGGAAAAGAGATACTTAATATATGGCAAAGGATTGTAAATGGCGATAAAGAGGTCGTATATAACATTAGAGATATTCTCGGCTACTGGAACCAGGTTCTTACCAGTGATATAATCTTCATAAAAGTTATGGATAAAGAGGTATTGGTCGGCGACTTCGATGTCTACGATCTAACGGTACCAATAAATCACACATTCATAGCAAACGGAATCATCATCCATAATACAACTTTGAGTGATAGTTTGTTGGCAGCGTCGGGATTACTATCGCCCACCATAGCGGGTGAAGCAAGAGCCCTAGATTATCTTGAGGAGGAGCAGCTTAGGGGAATTACTATAAAGACGGCGAACATAAGCCTTCTTCATGAAAAAGATGGAGATAGCTATGTAATTAACCTAATTGATACCCCGGGGCATGTGGACTTTACAGGTAAAGTTACAAGGGCATTGAGGGCTATAGATGGCGCCCTGGTTGTGGTAGACGCTGTGGAAGAGGTTATGGTTCAGACAGAGACCGTGACTAGGCAAGCCTTACAGGAAAGGGTAAAGCCTATCCTATTCATTAACAAGATAGATCGGTTGATAACCGAGCTTAAACTCGGTCCACAGGAGATCCAGAAAAAACTGGGAAGAATAATCCAGAGGTTCAACCACCTTATTGATATATTCGGTGAGGAAGAATATAAGAAGGGCTGGAAAGTATCACCTGAAAAGAATAATGTTGCTTTCGGCTCTGCAAAGGATAGATGGGGATTCACATTAAAGCAGGCTATAAAGAAAGGCCTTACATTCAATGATGTATTAAAGTATTATGAGGAGGGCAGGATCGATGAACTCAAAGAGCTATTCCCAGTTCATGAAGCAGTGCTAGATATGGTTGTAGACCACATACCTAACCCTATAGAGGCTCAAAAGTATAGGACTAAGAGGATCTGGAGAGGAGACCTGGATAGCGAGATAGGTAGAGCCATGTTGAATTGTGACCCAGATGGCCCCATCGCATTCATGGTAACAAACGTTATTGTAGATGAAAGAGCTGGTTTGGTTGCGACGGGAAGATTATTATCAGGTACATTAAAGCCAGGGTTAGAGGTATACCTAATCAACAATGGAACCAAGGATAGGGTCCTACAAGTAGGGATGTATATGGGGCCTTATCGAGAAGTAGTAGATTATATAGTTGCTGGGAACATACCCGCCGTACTTGGATTAGATAATGTCATGGCGGGAGAGACTGTGTCCACAGTACCTGATATGCTCCCATTCGAAGCCATTAAATACGTTAGCGAACCCGTTGTAACTATAGCTATCGAGCCAAAGAACACTAGGGACTTACCCAAACTCATAAATGCCCTGCGTAAATTGGCTATCGAAGATCCTAATCTTCATGTTAAAATCAATGAAGAGACGGGGGAGTATCTCATGTCGGGAATGGGTACACTTCATCTAGAAATCTCGATCCATGCGCTTGAAGATATGGGTCTACAGGTAGTTACATCTCCACCAATAGTAGTATATAGAGAAACCGTGACTAGGCGGTCTCCGGTGTTCCCCGGTAAATCACCCAATAAACACAATAGAGTGAAACTTTATGTAGAGAGACTCAATGAAGACGTCGTCAACCTTATCACCGCAGGAGAATTAAAAGAGATATATGGTAGGAAAGAGATAGCGCGTATACTGCTTGAACACGGATTCACCCATGAGGAAGCTAGGAATGTTTGGGCAATAAATGAATATGGAAATATACTTATCGATTTAACGAAGGGAGTACAGTATATGCAGGAATCAAAGCAGATGATTATAGGAGCATTCCATGACTTTTGTAAAGAAGGAGCGTTGGCAAGAGAACCAGTTAGAGGCGTTAAAGTAGTATTGGTAGACGCAGAATTCCATGAAGACCCCGCCCATAGAACACTAGCACAGGTATCACCTATGGTTCATAGGGCTATATTAGGTGCACAGTTATCTAGCGAACCAAGTATATATGAGCCTATAATGAAGATTCAAGTGCAGATACCATCAGAATTGATCGGTGCGGTAACCTCTGTCCTAGCAAGTAAGAGAGGTACAGTATCATCTGTAGACCAAAGAGAATACTATACGGTTGTAAATGGATTTATACCTGTATCAGAAACTTTTGATCTCGCGCAGGTACTAAGGGGAGCCACAGGTGGACGTGCATTCTGGCAGTCACAATTCTCGCATTGGGAATTGGTGCCTAAGAGCCTATTGAACAATGTAATAGTAGATATTAGGCGACGCAAGGGATTATCAGAATCACCGCCATCCTGGAAAGACTTCGTACCACTTGGAGAAAAGATAGAAGCCTAAAGTCTCTATTCTACACTTTCTCCTAAAAACCTTAAGATAAAAAAGAATTAAAAATTCTATTTATTGCGTTGCAAAATTCTTCTACTTCTCCTTTCACTTGACCTAGGAGGCTCCTCTAAACCTAACTCCTCAGCAAGGCTTTTGCATCTATTCCTAACGGTAACCTCTGTTATATCAGCCGCCAAAGCAATATCTCTCTGAGTAATCTTATAACCTAATTTAGTAGCAGCAAAATAAACAGCCGCAGCCGCTAATCCTACGGGGTCCTTACCAGCGGTAATCTTTTTCTCTTTAGCCATCTTAATGATATTCTCAGCTTCAAGAATAACCCTGCTATCTAGGTTCGCTGAGGACACTATCCTCCTGATATACTGATTGGGATCTATGACAGGCATCTTAATCCTCAGCTCTCTTACAAGCAGTCTATAGCATCTGCCCAATTCCTTCTTGTCGACACCAGCAGCTCTCGCTACACTCTTTATAGTCCTTGGCGCTCCATAATGTCTCAATGCAATGTATAATGCGGCAGCCACTATTGAATTAATAGCTCTACCCCTGACCAAATCCATCTTTAATGCCTTCCTGTATAGATACGCTGCATGTTCAAGAATAGGTCTAGGGACATTTAATTTGTCTCCAAGCTGATTAAGATATGTAATGGCGTTTTGAAGGTTTCTCTCGACACTGCTATATGCAGAAATCCTCTGTTGCCACTTCCTGAGCCTATTGAAATCCCTCTTCCTCTTTACATCGATTTTTCTACCCATCGAGTCTTCATCGCCACTACTGATAATGGTAGAGAGACCCTTATCCTGAAGTAGATAGCTAGGTGGAAGTCCGACCCTAGATTTATCGACTTCATCGCCTTCAAAGGATCTCCACTCTGGACCCGTCTCGATATCCATAACCGCTATAACATATCCACAGCTGGTACAGATAAGCTCTCTCTTATTCCTATCAAATATAAAGTTTTTAGATCCACATACTGGACAAGTCTGATCAAAATATTCTTCAGCCATAATAAAATCACACTCCTTATTTATAGCCATAAACTACTATATAAATCTTTCTAAAAGTATTTAAATATTAATAATCAAAAATATTATAGAAAACAGCCAATTCTATCCAATCCTTAATAGATAAAAGATTTAATCTCCCTATCCAATCATAATATTCTTGGTGACTAAATGTGAATACCAAGCAAATAATTCTATTCTTTACGCTTTCAATTCTTCTAATGCCTCTCCTGAGCCCTCTATACATATATGGTGAGGATGTTGAGCCAATGACTCCTGTGAGCGAAGTGGTTCCTTTCGACTCTTATCATATAATCCCCGTTAATAACATACTTTACCCCCGTCTTCTAGCACCTATCTTTGCGGTCTCTGGCGATATAAAGACAATATACATATATCCTGCTTCCACCGACAATGCGCTTGATGGATGGAGCGTCTCTCTATTAAATAAGATCACCGGAGAAGTTTATTCTCTAGAAGTTATTAATGTCAGATGGGTGACAGATGATAGAGAGGAAAATGTCGTCAATAAATATGTAGCGATAGATGTAAAGGTACCTCAGGGCATAAAAAGAGCATTATACAACTTGGTTCTGGAGAGAGCTTCTCGTTATGAGGAGCCGAATAGCTTCTATGTATTCGGAGATACTTATCCAGATAGTATCACTGTAGCTCATATCAGTGATAACCATATTGGGCCAGGGCAGAAGTCAAAATACATGAAAGAGAATAAGTTTTTCTCCCGTGCTTTGGCCACATTAGAAGCGCTAGGTGTAGATCTGATAATTTCAACAGGAGATTTTGTTGACGGTATAAGAGATGAGGATTTCCATATATTCGTTTATAATTGGCTATCAACACTATCAGTACCCTTTATTGTCTGCACTGGAAATACAGACTACTCGGTAATGGAGGGTAACCAGTGGCACTGGGAGAAATATCTTGCTCCTAATTCAGCGGGTATCAGGATCAACAATATCTTAATATTATCTATTAATGCCAGGAACGGAGACCTTCCAGACAGCACGATTACATGGATAGAAGATGTACTGAGAAAGAATATAGATGCTAATATCAAGGTATATATCCAGCACTACCCAAGCTTCGACCCCAACTCGACCTCAGAAAAAGTAATAAATAAACTGGCTGAATGGGCAGAGAACTATGGCTTAAACCTCGCATTACACGGACACTTCCATAATGACATAATAAAGACACCTCCAGAGACACCTTTTACAACAATTGTAAGTACATCAACAGCAACAACCAATCTATACCGTGGCTTCAGAATATTGACGCTATACGAGGACGGTTCAATTGAGTATGAAGAGAATAGCAGAAATCTTTATGAGACATATGTAGAGTATTTACAGCCGAACACCTATACCTCAACTGGCCAAACAGCAATAGTCAAATACAGAAATATGCCTTTAACACTAATAATAAAGCTAAAAGACATCGGAAAAGAAGCGATAGTTGAAGGCGCCGAGAAAACAGCTGAATATGTATTCAACGGCCTCAGAACTGTATATATCTCCGTGACTCCCGTTGAGGAAGAGGTCACTATTAAGGTCTATCAAGAACAAGATACGATCCCGCCCAGCATAAGAGCCATAGTTACAGCCACGGTAAATGAGATAGAGATAAGGCCAATAGTTACTGATGAAGGCCTTGGAGTAGCAGAAATAAAAGTATATTATAGTCCAGATAACGAGTCATGGACAGAGTTCACACCCGAAATTGAGGACGAAGTTCTAATATTTGTTATGAAGACGCCTCAATACAATATCTATTACTATAAGATTGTGGCACGAGACATCGCAGGTAAAGAATCGAGTTATTATGGTTATGTTGAATTAGGCTTAGGCCCGGAGGAGAAGCCGGTGCAGCCTTCAATACAGCTAGAGTACTTGGCTATAATAATATTATTATTGGTAGTAATCGTAGGATATGTTATTTGGAGGGTCAAAAGATGAAGACTCTCTCGATAAGCCTAATCTTAATATTAATATTTTCTACATTAACCCCGTTAATCCCCATAAATGCCCAGATGGAGTCCAGCGATATTATTGACATCGAGGTTTTAGTCCCTAAAGAGACCTATACAGGCTTCCTCTTTCCACGCATAGGTTTCCCCGCCTTTGTTACCCCAGGGTCAACCCTAGAGATAGTTATGTATGCCCCGAGTATACAGGGAGATATACTCAAGGCTTATCTCTATAAAGGAGGCCTAGAAGTAAACCTAGATATCAAAGATATATCCACCTTGGATAACAAACTAGTCATCACAACTATAATTCCGGAAACTTATCCGGGTCTCTATAGCTTATATGTAGAGACGAGTAGCAATGTATATGTGGAGCATAATTCTATAGCGCTTAAAGAAGAATGGAGTTATCCCTTAACAATATTGAGGTATAGCGATACACATTATGACAATAGGAGGTCTGGAATCAGATTAAGAGACAACTTCCTAAAAATAATCTGGCAGGCCAACTTCTTGAATCCCGACTTTATCATTATTACAGGAGATATACTTAATTCGGCGACCGATGATAACTACCAAAATCTCCTCAAAGATATGATAGCTATGCTTCGTGTACCGATAGTAATGGTACCGGGAAACCATGACCACCATTTCGAGAAAGACCTATTTACATACTATCTAGGGCCGTCCAACATCAGCATAAACATAGGGCCATTACACCTTATAGTGATGGACATGGGTCCAGGAAGTCTGGGCGGCACTGTGACCAATCGACAGATTAAGTGGCTAAAAACAGATCTCCAGAAGTATGGAGATATGGAGGTAAAAATAATCGCTTCTCATCACCCCTTTTCATTATTGGATGAGACGGCCAAATCAAATAAGACGGGCTTAGAAGAATTTTTGAGTACAACCGATGTAGACCTTATATTGCATGGACATATGCATTACGTGATGGTGGAAGATGATAAAGTGCCCTTTAGATTAACAGATCCTAATGCATATGAGGGAGGTTCCCCATACTCCGGCTTTAGGTTAATATATATCCTAGGCCCAGACCAAATAGAATGGAAATACAACGATACACCGGATCCATATCCCATCTTTGATCTACGGGTATATGAATATCAACTTCAAAACGGGAGTAACCAAGGATACTATCTCAAAGTCGAGAATGATATGGCTATAGACATTGAGGGTTATATAACGGCGCGGATAAAATATAGTGATACATTTATCACCGAAGGCATCTCATTAGATGAGTTGGAGGCTACGGAATATCCTGATTACCTAGAGTTAAGAGGCAAAATATTAGTGCGGTCTGGAGAGTCAAGGGTCATAAAGATATATGGTGTTGAAGATGATACACCGCCTATTATCAAGAAGATTAGTATGGAGAGCATTATGGGTAAGAGAGTTACAGAGATAACATATATATCTGTATGGGATGATGTTTCGGGGGTCGCAGATATCCAAGTATACTATACATTAGATAATGAGACATGGGAAAAACCGGTAGTTTACAGATTAACTAATACCCTATACTATACAGAGATTAGGCATGAGGTTGATAATGGCTTTGGACTAAGGATAGTATTAACTGATGCAGAGGGTAATACTTTCGACTCTGGACTTATGAATTACTCCTTGATATTACATAAGGAACCCGCAGAAGGAGCGGAAGCGCCTCCGGCAATAGACCTTACACGGCTATTACCGATCGCTGGATTAGTAATAATTGCTGTCTTGGTAGCCATCTTCTACCTTAGAAAAAAAGGCTAAAATACCCTTTTTTTACCCTTTTTTTGAGTATAACTTATAAATACATGTCTAATCAATATTTGTAATTGGTGAATTATCTTGAGACGTATAACGTATTTGCTTCTCGTTGTCTTACTATTGAGTCCTATGCTACTTATGGCTATACCTTCCCATGCACAAGCAAAGAAGATCGGAATTGATTTAACGCCTGGGAGAGTCAAAGATATCGATAACAAGTGGTCCCAGAAGCTCCTTAATTATCTAGAGGGTAACCTCACCGAAGCTGGGTATCAAGTTGTGGAGTTGACAGAGATAACTGCTTCAACCCTTAAGGATTTAGACGCCCTAGTTATAGGAAAAATGTATAATGAAACTAGCGGATTCTCTTCTTCAGAGATTCAGGCGATTGCTGACTGGTTTAAGCAAGGTGGTAAATTCTTATGGGTGGGAGCAGATAGCGACTATACAGAGCCCTACCTAAATCCCGAGGACACTTCCTTCAAGGCCAAAGAACCTAATAGGGTTCTTGAAGCTATAGGCTCACGTATAAGGATAGATTATATGTCTGTTGAGGACCCTGAAAATAATGCTGGAGCTGCCTACAGGGTCGTAGCCAATAGAAGCGTCGGTGGAATTAATACTGAGGGTAAGGCAGCAGCTATAACCTCGGGTGTCGATAGAATATTGTTCCACGGACCAGCTGGTTTAGCAGGGGTTTCTGACGGAACATTTGTACCTATTGAGCAGGTATTCGATGATAATCTGTTCTGGCTTGCCAGAACAGGGCCAAATGGTGTAGTAGCAAGCCATGACGCGGTCGTACCACAGGCATATGAAGTGGGTGAGACAGGAAGATTCTACTTAGCAGCAGCGGAGGAGATACCTGTATCAAGCGACTTATTCACAATAGTATACAGCAAAGTAATTGTAACCAGCGAATCCCTATTAGGTGATAGAAACGTCTTTAACGTTGAATATCATGATATTGAGCTACAGGGTCCAGAGTTCGTTATGAATGTATTTGAATGGGGATTGGAGATCAAGGCAGAACCTAATATGACTGGATACGCCATCATTGGCGTAATAGTGATCATCGTTATAGTAGGGATAGCGGCCTTCGCTCTTAGGAGGAAGTAGCTCCCAACCCACTCACTATTTATTTTTATTACAAAATAGAACCCTTAATAATACCTGAATTAATTTATTAACTTATTAACTAATATTTTTCTATAGGTGATATATAGTGTCTCGGGCTTTAACGAAGATTCAGGCAACAGCCGTTCTAGTTATACTAATAGTTGCTATTGTAGGCGGATGGTATGCCTATCAGTCGATGGTGACACCGCCGCAAGAAGGTGAAGAGGAGGGAATAGTTCTAAAGATAATTACAAGGCACAGCTCTACTATATGGAACCTCGCCAAAAAATATTTCCTAACAAGTGATATCGCCAAGGAATATAATATTACTGGATTATCCTTTATAGGCCCAAACCCTGTATTATGGAGGCAGACCATAGAGGCGGTCGGCGACCTTGATATAGCCTGGGGAGGGGGACCAACCCTATTCGACGAATTGATATCCTTCGGATTCGTAGCCCCGATAAACGATGAGGAGACCCTCGCTGTAGTAGCAGAGATACCCGATGAGTTCGGAGGCGCGCCTCTAAAGAGGTATGATGATGGTAAGTTACTATGGGTTGCAAGCGCAATCTCGTCATTCGGCTTCATCGTCAACGAGCCGGTGCTAAATGAATGGGGGCTACCCTATCCACAGCTATGGGAAGACTTAGCTTCTCCCGAATTCGGTGTATTATTACCGAAACCCACAATAGCCTACGCGAGACCTACTCAATCAACATCCCACACCAGAATCTATGAAATTATATTGCAGAAGTTTGGTTGGGATCAGGGATGGGCTATTATCGCCCGATTAGCGGCTAATGGAAGGCCATACTCAGGTAGCGTCGAGGCTCTAAGCGCAGTCCAAAGCGGTGAGGTAGCGGTATCTATCGCCATAGACTTCTATGGATATTCATCCGAAGTACAATTCCCAGGGACCAAATATGTACTTCCATTCAACGAGTCAATAGTTAATGGAGACCCGATAGCCCTACTAAAGACTTCTACACATCCCGATGCAGCCCAAGCCTTTATTAGATGGATAATATCTGTGGATGGCCAGAAGATATGGCTGGATAAATCTGTTAATAGGATGCCTGTGAGAGAAGATGTCTTCAAGACGCCGGAAGGAAGGAAGAGGCCAGATCTATATGCTAACTACAACGCGACGAAAGCGAATATCGGGATTCCATTCGATGATAATCTAGCCCTAAGTATAGAGTACTCGATGAGATACTACTTCGACGCTGTCTTCGCGGATGTCCATGACAAATTGGTGCAGGCATGGTCCTTAATTGTAACTAAATATCTAAATGGCGAGATGAGTCAGGAAGAATTTGAGTATTGGGCCTACGAGTTGGGTAAGCCATTATCATGGGAGGAGGATGGACAGATAGTTACCTTCACCCTAGAATTTGCACAGTCCATTAACGATGCTTTAGGTACAGGAGAATTATTGTCGAAATACCAGAAGATCTGGAGGGAAGCAGCTAACGCTAGATATCAATCGATTATCGAGCAGCTAGGAGGTTAACCATAGAGTTGAAGGTCCCTCGACCTACGATACCCACCATCGATGACCTAAAAAGAGGACTAAGGGAGATAAGATGGAACCTCGATATATTTGTTTTTATCCAATTGGTTGTCGTATTGACAATCTTCATCCTTTTTCTAATAGTACCCCTATTCCGTATAACATTTAATGCCTTCATCTATGGAGGCTCATTGTCACTCAGATGGTTTGTAGAGGTATTTACAGATCCCTATTACTTCTCTCCTAGAATAGTTTTCACCGAGACCTTTCCCTATATCGCGGTCGAAGGGATATCTGGATCACTGATTAATGTGATTAAAAGGCCTACAGATACAGGTGTAGAGACCATAATCTTATTGGTAGGGTATGACCTCGGTGTAATACCAAATACCGTCCTAGTCGCGGTGATGACGACAGTATTTAGCACGATAATCGGCTTTGTCTTTGCCTTCATCTTCGCTAGATACAAGTTCCCTGGCTCCGAAGCGCTAAGAATCATATTATTAGCACCACTATTATCCACACCATTCGTTGGAGCCATAGGGCTAAAGAAGATGCTTACAAGCGAAGGCGTTATAAACACCTTATTTTATGATATACTGGGTATTATGCCCTTCAAGATAGAGCCTAGCGGTCTAATGGCGGTCGTCTTGGTGCAGACACTAATCTTCTACCCAATCATCTTTTTGAATGCATATACCGCGATTATCAGCATAGATCCAACTATGGAAGAACAAGCTGAGAATCTCGGAGCAAGCGGATTCCACCTATTTAGGACCGTAACTCTCCCACTAAGTTTACCTGGCGTTGAAGCTGGCGCGCTTCTAGTATTCATATTGAGTCTGGAGGACCTAGGTACCCCTATCGTATTTACAGGTACAAATGCAGAGAAGGTCCTCACATATCAGATATTTAGAAGGATGTTTACACCTACAGGATATATTTCAGGGGAAGCCACAGCTCTCGCCATGATCCTGCTAGCAATGTCGATCATAATATTCCTTGCCATAAGAAAGTATGTTAGTCTAAGGAGGTACGCCATGCTCACAAAGGGAGGTATATGGCGCCCTAGAACTAGAAAGCTCTCCCTTAAAGTATCACTACTCGTTTATGTCGTGGCTTTCTTCACCCTATTCCTAGCTTTACAGCCTCATATAGGAGTAGTTTTATTGGCCTTTGCAGGTGAATGGGGACCTACACTGCTCCCCGGATACTTTACCTTAGAAAACTTTTATACTCTCTTTAGAGATGCAGCTGTATTCCGATCAATCACTAATAGCCTCACCTACTCAATAACGGCTATGGGCCTAATAATTGTTCTCGGGGTAAGTGCGGCCTACTTAGTATCAAGGGTGAAGATACCGGGAATAGAAGCTTTAGACGCGCTTGTCACGCTTCCAATAGCTATACCTGGTATAGTTATAGCGACAGGCTTCTTCCTATTATTCCTAAAGACACCGTTAGACCCCATAATTAATGGCGCACCCCTACTTATTATCAGCTATACAGTTAGAAAGTTTCCATTTACAGTTAGAGCGGTATTTGCAGGATTTGAGCAGGTAGATAAAGCCCTGGAAGAATCAGCGATTAACCTAGGGGCCAATAGAGCCAGGGTATTCTTCACAATCGCATTACCACTAGTAGTTCTCAACATATTGGCAGGTAGCATGTTAAGCTTTATATATTCAATGTCTGAGGTCAGTACAGGAATAGTCATCGGAGATGCTAATCATGATACCGCCCCAATGACATGGAAAATGTACGACATACTATTCAAAGGATTAGAGGGAGGGTTATTCGTGCCGGCGGCGATGGGATTTGTATTAATGACCTTACAATTTATTATGATAGTAGGCTCTAATTTACTATTGAGGAAGAGAGCAACAGCATTAATCGGTGTATAAATATGGTCAAAATTAAAGCAGTAGATATAGTGAAACGTTTCGGTAAATTTACGGCCCTACGAGGCATCTCAGTAGATATTAGAGACGGAGAATTCTTCACATTTCTGGGTCCAAGTGGATGTGGAAAAACCACATTCCTAAGATGTATAGCCGGATTTGAAATGGTTGATCAAGGTAGAATATATTTCGACGATGAAGATATAACATACTTACCGGCTTATAAGAGGAATACAGGTATGGTCTTTCAGAATTATGCTTTATGGCCCCATATGACGGTATATGATAATATCGCGTATGGATTGAAGGTTAGGAAGGTTCCCAAGGAGGAGATTGATAAAAAAGTAAAAGAAGTCTTGAAGCTTGTTCATCTGGAGGGGATGGAGAAGAGGACTCCCCACCAACTAAGCGGTGGGCAACAGCAGAGAGTCGCGTTAGCAAGAGCCCTAGTTATTAACCCCCGCGTACTGCTACTAGATGAGCCTTTATCTAATCTAGATGCTAAATTAAGGCTGGAGATGAGGGCTGAACTTAAGAGACTTCAAAAGCAGCTGGGAATAACGACCATCTATGTTACCCATGACCAAGAAGAAGCGATGAGTATAAGCGATAGAATGGCTGTCATGGATGTAGGGGTCATTAAACAAGTCGGGACGCCAGAAGAAATATATCTAAGACCTAAAGACCCATTCGTCGCCGATTTTATTGGTCAGGGTACATTTATCCATGGGCAAGTGCTTGAAGAGGAAGATGGAAGACTGGTCGTAGAGCTAGAGAGTGGATTAGGCAAAGTCGAGGCTATACCTAGCGACCCCACCAACAAGCCTAGGATAGGGGAACGTGTCTTGATAGCCATTAGGCCGGAAAGCTTCGAGGTTGGTGTCAAAGATAAGCTAAACCTATTTGATGTCAGTATTTATCACGTATCATTCCTTGGCGACCGAAAGAGGATTCAGGCTGAAGCTAATGGAGTAAAATTCATAGTTGAGCTTGAACCTACAGTTAATGTCGAGATAGGGAAGAGAATAAGGATTTCTGTCCCGCCCAAATCAACATTAGCTATCAGAATGGGTTGAAGCCGGGTAAATATTCTAATGATATTTTTAATATAAAAAATATGGGTTTTTTGTAGTGTTACTCCTCCATCTTTGGAGGACGTTTACTGTACCATAATGCGACAATCATGATGATGAACGCTGGTATTGCTACCGCCATGTTAACCATTATATTCTGTTTATAGAGTAGAATAACCGGTGCCACAAGCAAGGTAATTAGGTTAATCACTTTAAGCATAGGGTTTAGCGCAGGGCCTGCAGTATCCTTGAGGGGATCTCCAACTGTATCACCGACGACTCCAGCTTTGTGGGCATCAGAGCCTTTCCCGCCAAATAATCCATCCTCAATAGCCTTCTTCGCGTTGTCCCATGCGCCTCCAGCATTAGCCATAAATACCGCCAGCAACTGCCCTGAGACTATCATTCCTGCAAGGAATCCGGCTAAGGCGAATTCATGGAGTGAGAACCCCACCACGATGGGTGCAAGGATGGCTACTGCACCTAGGGTCAATAATTCTTTTTGTGCTGATAGGGTGCTTATGGCTACACATCTTCCATAGTCCGGTTTGGCTTTACCCTTGAGGATATCGGGGTTCTCCCTAAATTGTCTACGTACCTCTCTAATCATGCCGAAGGCCCCTCTGCTTACGGCTCTAATAGCTATTGCGCTGAATAGGAAGGGTATGGCTCCTCCTATCAATAATCCTATGAAGAAGAGGACGAATACATGGGACTCTATAAGGGGTAGCGTGGTTAATTTGGTTAGCTGGAAATAGTCATTATAAAGTGAGATTGCGGCCAATACGGCTGAACCGATAGCTATCCCCTTCGTAATTGCCTTTGTAGTGTTTCCGACAGAATCCATGTGCTCCAAAGTTTTTCTTGCATCCTTCTCTAGACCGACCATCTCAGCCAATCCTTGTGCATTATCCACAATCGGTCCGAAGGTGTCCATAGAGACGTTGTTTCCTGTGAGTGTCAAGAAACCGATGCCTGCCAATGCAATACCGTAAGCAATCATTAAGAATCCTTCTTGTATGAATAGGATCGATGAAGCTATGATCGTTCCAGCTATAGCCAGTATAGCTATGACTGTTGATTCATATCCTACGGCTAGTCCAGACAGTATAGTTGTAGCAGCGCCGGTCTGTGTAGATGATATTATTTCTTTTACCGGCCCAAACTTTTGTGAGGTATAGTAGTCGGTTATATAGTTGATTAGTACCGCTAGGATTATGCCCCAGAATGTTACAACCGCTATTCTAAAGTCACCCATGTAATACATAGCCAATATTGAGAAGCCGGATATTGATATGACGGCTGCAAGGTTATATCCTCTCTTTATTGCGCCCATAGCATCGCCTACGTCACCGCTAACACTAACGAAATAAGTGCTTATTATTGAGCTGAAGATACCTATGGCTCTTACCACTAAGGGATAGACTACTCCCTTGACACTTCCGGGGAAAGCTGCTAATCCCAATATCATCGCTGCAACGATTGAAACTTCGTACGACTCGAAGATGTCTGCCGCCATTCCTGCACAATCACCTACGTTATCTCCAACTAGGTCGGCTATTACAGCCGGGTTCCTAGGGTCATCTTCAGGTATTCCTTCCTCCACCTTTCCGACAATATCGGCTCCCACATCTGCTGATTTTGTGTAGATACCGCCGCCTACTCGCATGAACAGAGCTATTAATGAACCACCGAATCCATATCCCAGTAATACCTCATATGCCCTTTCAGGTCCATAGGCCAATAATATAATTACTCCACCAAGTAGACCCAGTCCATCCGTAAGCATCCCCGTTATAGTACCGCTTCTATATGCTATTTTTAATGCCTCGTTAAAGCTTTTTCTAGCCGCATTTGCCACTCTAACATTTCCCTTTACAGCCATCGTCATACCGATATATCCTACCGAACCGGAGAATAGGGATCCCATAAGGAATGCCCATACCCTCCCTAAGGCTATCGATATATCCTGTGAAGTACCAGTATAGAATAGGAATATTGATAGGAATGCTAGTGGTATAATGATGCTTTTGAATTGGCTTCTTAGATATGCATCTGCACCTTCTCTAATCGCTCTATTAACTTTTCTCATGTCCTCTGTTCCTTCGTCATATCTATTTATTTGGAATATTAATAGCAGAGCATACACTAGTCCAGCTATCGATGAAACTAATACACCATAGATGAAGAGTTGTTCAATGGGCTCCATATGTCTTCACTAGTAATATAATCGATAGACTCGTAATATAAAAATATATTCATTTTATTAATTCTAGGGGTTCCCGATGCAACATATAAAGTATCATATTTTTCTATTGCGATATAATTATTGTTGTGGTGTATCGATATGAGGCTTAAAGTCCCCGTCACAGAAGACTTCTATTATCTCAGACAAGTAACTCTACCAGAATTCGGTAAAGAGGGGCAGAAGAAGCTTAAAAATAGCAGGGTGGCGGTGGTTGGATTAGGGGGTTTGGGCGCTATAGCAGCGATGTATCTAGCTAGGTCTGGAGTGGGTGAGCTTCTAGTTATAGATAATGATAGGGTGGAGCTCCTAAATGTTCATAGACAAATACTTTATGACCCGGAGGATGTAGGGCTCTATAAAGTGGATATCGCGATAGACAAGTTGGCTAAGATGAATCCCTTGATTAAGGTTGAGGGTATAAGGGAGAAGCTGACCATGGATAACGTAGAAGATGTACTGGAAAACGTTGATGTTATAGTGGATGGGCTAGATAATATGGAGGGTAGGTATGCTATAAATAGATATTCGGTTAAGCATAGTGTACCCTTTATATTCACTGGAGCTATAGGTCTAGAGGGAAATATAGCTATCTTTCATCCCCCCGACACACCTTGTTTCGAGTGCGTATTTGGAGGATTAGGTGATGAAGACCTTCCAGCAACATGCGATAGAGGCATACTGACACCGACACCTGCAGTATTTGGGGTCATAGAAGCCCTTGAAACGATTAAATTGTTAACTGGCGTCGGTAATACATTAAAGGGGAAATTACTGTATATCGACCTAAAATACCTTACATTCGATCTGATTACTCTCCATAGACCGCCTTCATGCCCCATCTGTAGGCCTGAATAAAATATCTTTAGTCTACAACTAAGTCGCTTTTAAGAAGACTATATATCGTAATGGAGGATGTTAAGAGGAAATATCCCAATATTATCATTACAGCTGTCAAGATGTCTCCTGTATAATCAAGTGTTACAAAGTCTGGTAATAGTGTTGATGCTACATAATCGGGTAAGGCCATAGCCCACGTGGGGAATAGCCTCAATATATATAGGATCCATTCAGATAGAAACTCTATCGTCAATAATAGTCCCTCGACTAGGGGGGATATTATAATTATTGCTACCCCGATAAGCATGGCGAGAATTGTCCGTCTCGTAAGTTGGCTGAACATCAGAGTTAAGGAATAGATAATCAATTGTGAATATATGGTTGCAAGAACTATATATGGTGCTGCCCATAATCCATGGGTTTCGCCGAAGAAGATGATTGACACTCCGATAGCTAGCACCGCATAAAATAATGTTAAAAGCGTTATAAGTAGATATCCACCGCTGAATTTAGATATGAATATAGTCAACCTACTTATGGGTCTAGTATATAATACATATGCCGTCCGATCTTCATATTCCGATGAAAACAGTCCTCCCCCAATAGCTATACTAATCAGGCTAACAAAAAATTGGGGCATCGACAATACAATATACCATTTATATCTTAGGAAAGGCGCCTTAACAACCTCGGGGATATCTGGAGACCCCAATATCAAGTTAACTATGACTACTGAACCTAATACGCTTAGTATGCCTATGATAACTAGCGCAAGAACAAGAAGTTTCCTGATATTCTTCTTCATCTCATATACCGCTAATATCCATATAACCCGTGCTATACTCATCTCTCTCTGACCGCCGAATATCCTCTCCATCATCTACCACCCCTCCTAACCAGCCTCAGAAAAGCGGTCTCTAGATCATATCGACTCATCTTCATCTCGATAATCAATCCATCGCACTTCTTAATGATATCAGCGATATCAACTCGTCTATCTTCACTCCCCACTATATGAATAATATATCTATTTCCATCGACCTCCACCTTATCTACATAACTCATCTCAGTTAATTTAGTGTCTAATCCCTGGACCGCTTTACTTAGAGTCACCTCGATAGTATATCCTTCCCCAGCCATTCTGATCATATCCTCCATCTCTCCGCTAAATATGATTCTGCCCTTCTTGATCAGAGCTACGTGAGTACATATCTTTTCAACTTCACCAAGAAGATGACTACTAAGAAATATGGTGACGCCCTGCTTAGCCACCTCAATAAGTATATCTCTAACCTCAACCCTCCCAATAGGATCCATCCCTAGAGTCGGCTCATCTAAAATCAACAACTCTGGACCTGTAATAAGAGAATTTGCTAGAGAGAGTCTCTGCATCATCCCCTTACTATACTTCCCTATTTTCTTATTTGCAGGCGATGACAATCCAACCAGATCGAGAAGATATCTAGCCCTACCCCTAGCTTCACTTTGACTTAAGCCGCCCAGAACTCCCGAGAACACCAGAAACTCGAATCCAGTCATAAATCTGGGGAGACTGGGTAACTCAGGGGTATACCCGACATTTTGGAGAACTTTGGCTCTATTAAACATTGGGTCGTAGCCCAATACCTCGACAACACCGCCGTCCCTCGAGATAAGGTCAAGAAGAATCTTTATGGTGGTGGTTTTGCCGGCACCATTGGGGCCTAAATATCCATATATAGAACCCCTTGGAACCTCAAAAGAAATCTCATCTAATGCCTTAAATCCCCCATAACGTCTACTGACGCCTTCTACGACTATAACCTTATCCATAGACGGGTTGCACCCATTAATAATATTAAAAATATAATATTCAACTGATTTTATATTTAAAACCAATAGCAATACTACCAAGAAAATTTAAATTTAGTTATGTTGGACCAAGATATCTACTATCCTCATCTATCCTCTCCAGTATCTCAACCAGCCTATGTAGAGCAGGGTTGTTCTTTTGCCTCGATAACCTGCGCATCCCATTAATCACATTCTTGTATGCATCCTTCAATCCCATTTTATACATCTTCAAAGCTGTAGAGAATAAGGCTATTATAGTCCTATCCTCATCCTCATACTGTACACCTTTTTCCAGTACATCCTCTGAGATATTGATGTCCTCAGGATTCTTGCTGAAAGCCCTTAGAGCACCCTCTAAGGCATAGAGAGAATTATCCAGTATATTTGAATAATATTTAGAGTATTTTCGATACAGCCAGTTAAGGCTCCTCATTTCCCTTAATAGACCCCAGTCGCTCTTTGTCTGGAGGCTCTTTCTTATTAGACGCGCCAATCTATCGTTTACCTCCATCTCTATCTTTATCTTATCAAATACACGTTTCTTCGATATCAGGTTGTAGAATGTTCTGGCTATAAATGTTCTCATCAT
Organism: Candidatus Scotarchaeum otlingeri; assembly: GCA_002011075.2. Classification (GTDB taxonomy): domain Archaea; phylum Thermoproteota; class Nitrososphaeria; order Geothermarchaeales; family JDFR-13; genus Scotarchaeum; species Scotarchaeum otlingeri. The sequence continues at coordinate 1,199,478 of MTMA02000006.1, read as the reverse complement.
CTTCTTATCTCTATACTTATATAGATGCTTAAGGAGTTCATCATCTTTCTCGCTGACCTCTGTTATAATCAGGTATGAGAGATAGATATGTGTTTTGAAAAGTATAACTAGAGCGTCAGCCTCATCAACAAGCTTGAGGCCTGTAAAGATAAAGTAGTCAATGGCATTATCCAGACAAACTTCGTCACCCACTATAGCAGAATAAAACCCCAGCATCAAATAGGATATCGATATATCTATAGCCTCCTCAAGGTTTCCGCTTTCTAGAGCCTTAATGGTAGCGTCTGCAGAAAAATTAACAAAGTCTTCATTTCTAAGTTTATTCATTAGTTCCTCGTCCATTAGATCCTCCCTCTCTGGGCTTGCTAGAACAGTGAGTAATGCGTTGAGCTGCAGAGTAATCATATTAAATATTATTGATGTCACTTCGCCTTCATCAACGCTCGAAGCGAATTTGATTACTTCAAACAGTGCTTTCTTATCCTCTTCCTCTAACGACCTTAGGAGGATCTCGCCAACAATCTCCGCTAACCTCTCTACATAAGATACAACGTCTAGCTCGAGGAGCTCGCCTGCCTCGAATCTACTTAAAGTATCTCTAAACCTATCGAGTATCAATATAGCCTCACTAGTAAGGTCCTTTTTCATTCTCTTTATACCCGCTCTAAACCACTATATAATAATACTATGAGAATATAATAATGATGTTATCCTAATCGACCTTTGCTTTTATACAGCTCGATAATATATAATAAGAAGAGAATCCGCTCATATGAAAAAGTTTAAAATATCGTTAAAGACATATATCTAGAGAATAAATATTTGATAATATCCCCGAAAACTTAATATTAGATATCTGAGGCGACGATATGAAGGCTATAAGAGAGTACATAAACCTATTTTCTATATCATCAGGACTACTAATTATTATATCAACTATGCTTAATATTCCATGGATAGGATTCGCTCCTATTGCCGAGAAGAATCCTTTATTCAGAGTGGATCTCACTCCATACAGTCCCTCAATAATATTCAATAATGAAGCTATAGATATCCCTCAAGTAGATTTATTGGGATGGATATTCTATTACTATTTCCTAATAGTCGGTTTTCTTGCTATTGTATCGGGGGTAATAGCCAAATGGGACATCGGATTAATCCTCTGCAAGATAACGAGAAATAATATAATTTATATAGTACTATACGGTGTTTTTTCTCCTATCCTATTATTGATAATACTAGACCTCCTTACACCAATCAAAATAACATATGGAGAGGAGATCACTCTCTCTATTCCTTCGGAACTAATAATTTCAGATATGACTGGAATATTAGAGATACCCATAAAATTCTCATTCAACTATGGTCTTATATTTGGGATTTCAGCCTTAATACTAGCTATACTGAATAATCGGTATAACCGATAATTCTTCTTACTAAGTATTAATGTAGGCCCAGAAAAATGGGCAGAGTAATATTAGTTCATAATCTTTCTGCTTTTCATATAAACTGATGTTTTCCTCGAGATCGGAGACGGTTTTAAACCCAAATATCTCCTCATATATCTGAAGATCTCTGGCGGAACTCTTCCATCCAAGTTGTTTGGCGGCCACAAATTATTTAGATATAGTATAATTGTTCCTACATCCTCTACATGTAATGGTCTATTCTTTCGATTTTTTAGCTCTATTAAATCACCTTTATTAATTAATGTCATTGTTAAGAAAGTTTTCTGCTTATGCACACCTAATCTTGATGGTGGAACTTTCTTATCGATGAATTCATCGCCGCTATAATACGGGTTACATATGAAACCATCAGTTAATTTTAATATAAAGTCTGGTGAGTATCTCTTTCTTCCATCACCAACATTTATCTCTTTCACCGCTTGAATTACAGATGTATCCTTTACCATATTTCTTAATATCCTAGTGATCTTGCTCTTATTAGATTGATATTTGGGATTAAGATACAGTAAGCCTCCTCCATCGACTATTCCGCCTGCACTCAGGAGGACATTATTACTGAGTAGACCTGGACTTATATATTCCAATCCACCCTTTAAAAACATCTCTTGGAATGTTTGTATTAGAGGCATAACTCTCCTATATCCATAAATCTTCTTAATTATATTCATCAGATGTACCCTCAACTTATCTTTAATCGAATCTGAAACTGTATAATAGCCCTTTGAATAGAGCCAGTTCGTGATATTGAATACCCCTTCCCCACCCGTAAAACCATGGTCTCCAAATATTGTTATAGCCATATCCTCCTTTTTATCGGTAGCCATATCTATCAATGGCTTAATCATAGATTTCTCTATCTCCTCATATATCTTATAGATGGCGGGCCAATTTCCCCAATAAAAATGTTGAACAATATCTGTTTCCCTAAACACTATCATTGTGAAATCCCAGTTCTCCTTGCTCATTAAGTCGAGAGAAAACTCGCTTCTATCTCTAATGCTTTTTGTCAATAATGACCTGTTAAGTGACCATGGCGGTTCCCCAACAATCAGACCTTTTCTTTCAAACTCATCTCTAAGATACCTCGGGAATGTAGCTAAGCTATTATAGGTAGAGGGCAATCCCGAAACAAATACGCCTTTTACCTCCTTAGGTGCTACAAGGAAAGGTATGTTAATTAGGATCTGTTTCTTCCCCTCCATATTCATAATGTCAAATACCGTATTCTTCAATTCTTTTCCCGATATTATCTTAAGTTTATCATTTACTTTATCATACATATAGAAATCGTATATCCCGTGCCTCTGGGGATTTAAACCAGTTATAATGGATGACCATGCCGGAGGGGACATTGGAGGAGTAGTAGAAAATAAATCAAATCTTAAGCTTCTATCAAAAATCCGGCGTAGCACATGTTTGGCCGAGGAGAAAAAATTATATAGAATATTCGCCTCCAGCCCATCGATACCAATGGCTACGACCTTCATCGTATTATCTCCAGATAAAAAGTATTAAATCATAAATATATTATTTTTATGTAGGATAAATCTATAGGATTCGTAACAATAAATTAATGACGATATATAATTTAAAGAGTTTATTAATCAAAAAACATAGCATAATATGTAAAAAAAACATCCTGAAAAAATAAAAAAATATCAATAAAAAAGCAATGCTCTATGCACTACAAAATCCTTATTCTTTCTCCCCGAAAATAATCTTCAGAAATTCCAATAATCCAAATATAATTAATACCACTATAAACGCATATAGATAATCCCTCATAGTAGGATATGTCACGTCAAAAGGTCCATGCAACTGTGGAATATAAAGTACCGCTAACTGCATAAGACCAGAGACAAGTATAGCTATCCATAGAAACTTATTATTAAATGGTTCGGCCTTAATGACCGGACGGGATAGAGAATGGGTAGATATCGCTATAGCAAGTTCACCGAAGACTAATGCGGTAAATAACTGTGTTCTTGCATTAATCAATGATTCTGTAACAAGCAGGTTATTAAACATAATTATTAATATAGAAGCAAATACAAGTGGCATAAACACGAGATATATCAATACACTTCTAATATTGAATATCGGCTCATCAGGAGACCTAGGCTTCCTCTCCATAACATCTTTCTCCGGTGGATCAACACCCAACGCCATAGCGGGAAAACCGTCAGTAACCAAATTGACCCAAAGGATTTGGATCGCTGTCAAAGGTAGCGGCAAAGCCGCTAGTGTACCGAAGAGCATGGCTAAGATCTCTGTAATATTGGCCTGTAAAAGATATATCAAATATTTCTTGATATTATCAAATATCCTTCTTCCCTCCTTAACCGCATTTACTATAGTCGCAAAATTATCATCTTGAAGTACCATATCAGAAGCTTCCTTAGTAACCTCTGTCCCAGTTATACCCATCGCAACACCTATATCTGCAGATTTTAGTGCCGGGGCATCATTAACCCCATCACCAGTCATGGCAACTATATATCCCTTCTTCTTAAGAGCCTTTACAATCCTAACCTTGTGAATAGGTGAGACTCTCGCAAATATCTTTACATTCTCAATAACGTCCTCTAACTCTTCATCACTCATCTTCTCCAATTCGACACCGGTGAGAACCATATCATCTCCATCTAACATACCTAATTCTTTAGCTACTGCAACGGCAGTTAACTTATGGTCGCCAGTAATCATAATCACCTTAATATACGCATTTCTACAAAGTCGGATAGCATCCTTAACCTCCTTTCTAGGCGGATCCATCATTCCAACTAAACCTAGAAATACCAGGTAATTTTCGACTTTATCTTCGTCTTCAGTTGTCGGTACCTCATCGAGCTCTCTATATGCTATCGCCAGATTTCTAAGGGCTTCACCAGCCATCTCTTCATTTACCCTAAGTATCCGTTTTCTATCTTCATCTCTCAATTCCCTTAACTCATTATCAACAATAATCCACTTACATCTTTCTAATACAATCTCAGGAGCTCCCTTCATAAACAGATAGATTTTTCCATCAGGCGTCCTATGAATCGTACTCATACGTTTCCGTTGGGACGAAAATGGAAATTCGAATACCCTACTATAATTATCCAATTCATCCTTTTCTAGCCCCGCCTTCTTTGAAGCCACAAGTATAGCGCCTTCAGTCGGATCTCCCTTTATTGCCCATCGCCCATCCTCATGAATAAGCTTGGCGTCGTTACATAAAGAACCCGCTAATAGCAACAACCTTAGCTCTACAGATTCCTCAAGAGGTTTTTCGATTACCTCAGTAGGATTCGCTTCTTCATATATAAAATTCCCTTTAGGTTCATATCCACTGCCCGTCACACGAATTAATTTATTCCCTACATATATCTTCCTAATAGTCATTTCACCTTTTGTCATCGTACCAGTTTTATCCGAGCATATTACCGAGGTACTTCCCAACGTCTCCACTGCCGGTAAACGTCTTACTATCGCCCTTTGTTTAGCCATATTATACATTCCTATAGCTAATGCGCCTGTTACAACCGCAGGTAAGGCCTCTGGAACAGCTGCTATAGCTAGGCTTATACCCCATATAATCATCTCGAGTAATTCATAACCCCTTAATAAACCGAGAAAAGCCACCAACCCTGCCACTGAGAGAGATAAGATACCAAGCCATTTGCCAACTATATTCATCCTCTTCTCTAGCGGAGTCTTTTCTTCTCTCTCTTCCCGCACCATCTCGGCTATCTTCCCAAACTCTGTGGCCATGCCCGTAGCCACAACTATACCTTTTCCCCTTCCATATGTAATAACCGTCCCGCTGAAGAGCATATTCGTCCTATCAGAAACCGGGGTATCTGGGGGTAAGGGAGAAGTATTCTTTGTTACAGGAATAGATTCGCCGGTTAAAACAGCTTCATCTACTTTTAGATTAATCGCTTCTATGAGCCTTATATCGGCAGGGACCTTGTCACCTACATTTAGGATTACGATATCTCCAGGCACTAATTCTTTGGCTACAACCTTTTTTTCGCCACCATCCCTAATTACCCATGCTGTTGGCGCCACCATACGTTTAAGAGCCTCGATAGCTTTTTCAGCTTTATATTCTTGTGTAAAACCTAGAGTTGCACTAGCTATTATAATCGCTATAATCGTTATGGCGTCTAGAAATTCCCCTACAAATATGGAGAGAACAGTCGCTATTATCAATATTAATATGAGGATATTTGTAAACTGGCTTAACAAGATCTTGAAAGGGGACTTACGTTTTTCTTCCCTAATTTCATTAAGCCCAAACTTCTCTAATCTCTTCTCTACTTCTTCTCTTGATAATCCAAGATTAATATCAACACTAAGTATCTCCGATACCTTCTCTACATCGATAGCATGCCAATTAATTTCTCGTTGATATGTCTCTTGGCTATTCTTATCCATCTATATTGTCCCCCAAATCTAATCTACAATCAAATCATATTTTGAATCATATATCTATATAATTAGGTTCCACCCCAAAATGAATCATTATATAAATAATACCTATACTCTAAAACTGAATATAGCATAAATTACTCTACAATATTTAAAAATACTTTTTAAATATTCAGAGGTTATCTATAGATTATGAGGGTATCTATTAAATTCGTTATACCTGTAATAGTGCTCATCATTCTCTTGACAGGATTCTTCATATATAATACAATGCTTCAGGAAGAAGGTGTTCCGGAAGGAGAGGAGGCTCCACCGGCAGAACAACCCAGTGAGCTAGGTGACTATACACCTAAGGGAGTGCACATTTCATTTATTGAGGACCCAAGATATGAAGTCGTCATAATCTGGGTTACGAAAGATAAAACTGAAACAAGCGTTGTAAGTTTAACATTACCAGATGGATCGGTAGAAAACTATACTGGGGAATCAGTACAATATAATGATAGATATTGGCATATCGTTAGGATAACTGGCTTAACACCCGATACAGAATATAAGTATCGAGTTGGAGATCCTTCACTAGAGATGTCAAAGGAATTTGTATTCAGAACCGCGCCCGACGAAATAGTGCCATTTACATTTACTGCGTATGGTGATCAGGGAATAACTAGTTATGCCAGTCTTGCAGTGGAGAGAGCATTAGAATATGAACCAAGTCTACATCTACATTTAGGAGACCTATCTTATGGAGGAGCTAAGGTAAGTCAATGGATAAAGTGGTTCACGATTATAGAGCCGTTGGCAAGCAAATCTCCCTATATGTATGCTATAGGAAATCATGAGTATGACGGGACCGGCGACCTAACAGATATAAAGACTTATTTTGAAGCGCCCAATGATGAGACTAACTATGGATTCATATGGTCCAACGTATACTTCTTAACGGTAGATCTAGGTCCATCCTCATCAAACCCAGCAAGTCAAGAACTAATAAGTTGGGTTGAATCGAAATTAATTGAAGCTGCTAATAACCCCCTAGTTCAATGGATAGTCGTGTATCTCCATTATCCTCCTTATAGCTCGGGTAAAGCTCATGGAAGCTCACCCGCCGCTCAACCCTTGATTCCCTTATTTGATAAATATGGTGTTGATTTGGTATTGGCGGGTCATGAACATAACTATGAAAGAACATATCCAATAAGGAATGATATGGTAGTATCCTTTAATTCAACTCTATATAGCGGTATAGAAGGAACTATATACATAGTGGCTGGCGGAGGCGGAGGAGGATTATACAAAGAGTTTCAGTCTCCCTCTCCAGAATGGTCATATTACAGAGCTGCGGAGTATTCCATACTTGTTGTCTCCGTGGATGGAGGAGTTATGGAGGTAAAGGCGGTAAACTCTCAAACTGGGGAGATTATGGATTCATTCATCATAAAGAAAGGAGAAAGGGTATCAACCAAGAGTTATATCGATAGCGAACTGGATATACAGCTAAACTCAACCTATAACATAATGATGCTAATGTTAACAGTATCTCTCTCTATAGCTATACATAGAATATTAATGGCTAAACGAATATCGAGGTATAATTAAACCAACTATTATTTATCTATTAGGGACATACAATGGATAATAAGAGAAAAGTAGTGGAATTAATGGAGAAGCTCATCTCCCTGAAAAGCGTATCCGGCAAGGAACATGATATATCAATCTATCTATATGATTATCTAGGTGATATAGGGTTTAAACCAAGGCTATATGAAGCATATAAAGGAGGCGAAAACATAGTTATAGAGCTGGGCCATGGATATCCATCGCTACTAATAGAGGCCCATATGGATGTAGTACCCGAATTCGACATGAAGAATGCCTTTAAACCATTAACTAAGGATGGCAAGATATATGGAAGGGGGGCCTCAGATACAAAGGGCGGTATAGCATCAATATTATTAGCCTTAGAAGAAATAGCGGGAAAAAATTTAGAGCCCGATAGAAAAGTAACGATCGCCTTCACAGTTGACGAAGAACTATATGGCAGGGGTGCCAAAGACCTCCTTATCCACGGAATTAGAGGGGACTACGGAGTAATCATAGAGCCTACAAACCTATACCTATGTACAAGTATCTCTGGATGTATAGAGTTCAAGATAAATTCCACCGGACTATCTGGCCATGGCGCAGCGATCGATTCAGGCGTTAACGCAATATATCCTTTACTGGATATAATCAAAGAATTAACCGAGATTCCATTTATGAAAGAAAAGGGAAGTAAGAGGTTCATGCAAAATATTCTGAATGTCGGTGTTATAGAGGGCGGATTAAATCCATGGGTGGTACCTCCCAACGCAGAAGCGATTTTTCTTCTACACTTCATTCCCTCCTATAAATATGATGATGTATCTCTAATGCTAGAGAGATTCGTGAAAGAGAAGAATAAACAATATAAGAGTAAGATATCTCTTGAAGTAATACATGGATGCGATGGATATTCGCTACCATCCGATGATCCTATGGTAAATAATATGCTTAAAGTAGCTTCTCTCCATACTGGTAGGGAAGACGCAGAGGCACACTTCACAAGTGAATGTGATGCAAACGAGCTATATCACAAGGGCGGGGTGAGAGCAACCGTCTTCGGACCAGGCGATATATCCACCGCCCATTCCTCATATGAATATGTAAAAATAAAGGATATATTGACAGCATCGAATATTATCCGAGATATTATGCTTATGGAATAGATAATTTATTAATACGATTATCTATACCGTATCATTGCAATTAATAAAAGTATATTTACCCCCTAACCCCAATCCATATTTTGAATTACTGGCTAAAATTATAGAGGTGTATTGGTTTGTCTAGATTTTTCTCAGAGACAAATAAATCATATAGAGAGAAGGCTATGAATCTATTCGCAGGGGGCCTCTCCCCTGATGCTGAAAAGAAGCTTGAGACGATATTAACCTATACCGTATCTAGAATAGAGAATGCGGTGATTACTGATGTCGAGGGAAATCAAATAATAGATTTCTCGAGTGGATGGGCATCTAATAATGTAGGGAACATTCATCCCGAGGTGTTGGATGCCGCTATAACCGCATTAAAAAGATTTGGATTCTGTTATAACCACCCCATAGCCTTCCAATTAGCGGAAAAACTCATTGAAAATACTCCTACTAACCTAAAGAGGGTTAAACTCGAGGTATCGGGAACCGAGGCTGTAGAGGCAGCGGTCTCTCAAGCAATTACTACTAAGGAAAGACCCCTCATAATAAGCTTTACCGGGCAATATCATGGGGATTCTATAGGGGGAAGAAATCTAGGGGCTTTGGAAGGCGAAAGGAAAAGATATTTCGAGGCTATGCATGGAGGGGTGATATTTGCGCCATATCCTAAAAGCTTTAAGATACCGATGGGAATGACCCTGGAAGAATATGGAAAATTCTGTATATGGTATATCGATGATTTAGTATTAGAACATATCACTACACCTGACAGGATAGCTGGTGTTCTATTCGAGCCTATGCTTGCTGAGGGAGGAAACTTCATTCCACCCAGAAACTTTATTGAGGGGCTCCGTAAATTAGCAGATAAATACGGCTGGTTTCTACTATGCGATGAAGTCTTGACCGGGATCGGTAGAACTGGGAAAATGTGGGGTATAGAGCATTATGGAGTAGATGTAGATGCCATAATAACAGCAAAAGGGCTCACCGGAGGGTTAATACCTATAGGTGCTGTAGTAGGAAGCGAGGAGTATATGGGGGAGAAATCAGCTTATTCTGGAAGTACATTCGCAGGGTCGCCAGCGGGATGCGCAGCTGCGATCAAAACATTTGATATTATAATAAGAGACGGTCTCCTAGAGAGGGCAGCCAAGTTAGGTGAGGAAGCTCTAAAGATACTCAAAGAATGGGCTGATAGGTATGAACTGGTCGCCGACGCCCGGGGAGTAGGTCTTCTACTCGGAATAACCATAGTTAGAGATCCCGATAAACTGGTTGAAGACCCGGAATTAGCCAGAAGGATATTTGTTGAAGCAACTAAGAATGGTGTTAGAGCAATATGGGATGATGAACCGCATATACGGATCTATCCCCCATTAACCATTGAAGAAGATCTTCTATGGCTTGGGCTCGACAGGCTAGAAGAAACTATTAGACGGTTTAATCAAGAATTGTTTGGCCACTGAAACTAATTATCTCAATTAATTATATACAACTATTATTGCCATAATGGTGAGAGGGATAATTATATATCTATATGAAAATTAATTATTATTTTTGAGGTTGATTTGTATGGCATCTAAAGAACTTCTAGAGATGATGAATCAAGCTATAGCGATGGAAATACAAGTTTCGATCCAGTATATGTGGCAGCATATCCAGTGGATGGGTGTAAAGCATTATGCGGTTAGCGGAAAATTCAAGGAGATAGCTATATCTGAAATGAAACATGCAGAGAGTATAGCCGAGAGGCTATTCTTCTTAGGCGAATTGCCTACCACAGAGCCGACTCCAGTTAATGTAGGTAAGAATCTTAAGGAGATGCTTGAGCAGAATGTAAAGGATGAGCAGAAAGCGATAGACCTATATAAGAAAATAATTAAGAAAGCGGATGAAGAAGGGGATTTGACGACATCAGAGATATTCAGGCATATACTCGTTGAGGAAGAGGATCATCTAGACTTCTTCACTTCAATATTAGAAGAAATATAAACCCATAACCCACACTTTATATAACTATCTACTCTTCCCAATAATAAATAACTGTCACTGGAGAAATAAAATAAATATAGGTCTTGGTGTAGGGGGTAAAATGACGAATAAGCTGTTAATAATTCTCTCTTCAAGGGATAAAGAGAAGATATTATCTGGTTTGATGTATGCATATGGAATCCTAAAATTCAATTGGCTCGATGATGTTGAAATCTTCTTCTTCGGTCCCTCCGAGAAATTATTGGCCGAAGATGAAGAGGTATCTGGGTTAGCCAAACAAATAACTAACCAGAAAAAGATTACAGCATGCAAATTTATAGCAGATAATGAAGGTATAACTGATAGACTACTAAAGATAGGGATTAACGTCGAATTTGTAGGTTCTATAATATCAGCTCTAATAAGAGAAGGATATCAACCAATGGTGTGGTAATACCTCGATGATAATCATATAAAGATTATTCCGACAATAAATATTCTTAGTATGATACAGTCCACTAAAGATGGAGAATTGGTTATCATCAAGACAGGGACTCCTATTGATGGAAATGTCCTTATGTGGACAACTTTCTATTACTGCAAAGGGATAGTTATAGATGGCGGCTGCCCAAACACCGCTGAAGAAGCATATAAATTTGTAAAGGATCTAGGTGATATCGATGCGGTGGTATTGACACATCATCATGAGGATCACATCGGGTTGGCACAAATACTATCTAATGAAGGGTTCGACGTGTATATCTCAAAGCATTCTATCGATATCTTGAGGAACCCACCAGATATACCGGAGTATAGAAGGATTGTGTGGGGTCAGCCTAAGCCCATAAATGCATTACCTCTGGAAGAGGAACTAAATATTAAGGGTATCGATATTAAAGTCTATAAGGCACCTGGACATTCTAAAGACCATGTGGTATTTCAGATCGATGACTATATATTTATAGGAGACCTCATCGGTAGTTTGAAGCCTAAAATAGCGTTCTATTCAGATAATTATAGCCAGATCCTGGAATCGGTAGAAAATGTTGTCTTAACATTAGATTTTGAGAAGGCATATGGAGGCCACATAATTACTACAAAGGATGAGATACCTCTATTTATAGAGTATATAAAATATCTCAAAAATAGAATTAGAGAGCTGAGAGAGGATGGGCATGATACAAATGAAATTATAGATCTATTATGGGATAGGATATCTGAAAAAGTCCTTATGATGGAAGCGGTTAGTGGTGGAGAATGGCACCGGAGATATCTTGTTGAGACACTCCTATGATTTAGCTGAGATATTTATATAGACAAAGCCCCCTAAAAACGAAAACATCTTGGATAATGGAAATATCTCCCTAATTAGGTTATATAGAATATTGTTGCTTGGAACCCTATGAAGAGTATAGATTAAGAGTTTCCAGGGATTTCCACCGTCTAATGATAATAATTTACCGAATAACATTATATTGAGCCTTAGCAGTACAAGTAATATATCCCTTCTAATTCTATCATCTGGCTTTCCCATATCGACTGAAAGCCATTTCCCCTTCTCTATAAGTACACGTTTAAACTCTAATAATGTAGATTTGTGATCAATTACATCCCTAAACACGAAGGAGGTATATATAGCTTCTATAGCCCCAGCTCTTATAGGCAGCATCTCTGAAGATGCCAATATCGCATCGAAACGGCCATCATATCTATTCATCTTCTCTATGGCTATTTCCATAAGCCTACGGCTCACATCAACCATCACCAAATAAGCCCTATGACTCGATAATAAGGTACGGCTTAATGCCCCGGTCCCCGCCCCCACATCAAGAATAACTTTCTCCGGTTCATATAGGCATGTAAGAAGTCTCCTCGTGAAGAATGGTAGAAAAGCACCTATCAATTCAGTTCCGACTTCATATCTATACTCCAAAACCTCAATGGACTTGATGATCTTCTCCCATCCATCAACTTTATTCATAGTATCACTATCATTAAACTACATATTATAACAAAAATATTTGAAGTAATAGCATATTAGCCCTCAATCTCGAATATAATCTATCACAATCCACCCTATTTATAACTATTCAGCATAACAATACCCTAAATATTGCGGGATAACCAAAACTATATTTATACACTTAATAAATTATTAAGCTATAGTAATCTATATTGATTAGTTAGAGGTTGAATAAAATGAAATATAAATTATCTATATTACTAGCAGTGCTTTTACTACTTAATACAATGCTTCCTATCCTAGCTATACAGCCCTCAGCCTCAGGCGAGGTCTGGATACTCGCACCAGAGATAAAAGGCCCCCCTCAACCTGCTCAGGAGATTCCATGGGGACTAGTTAGGATAGGTGCACCAGATGCATGGCAAACATCAACAGGTCTAAATGTTGAAGTTGCTGTATTAGACACAGGGGTCGATAAGAATCATCCCGATCTATCCTTGAATATTAAATGGGGATTATCCGTTGTAGGCGATACTTATTCGGAGAATTATAGGGACTGGAGAGATAAAAATGGCCATGGAACCCATGTCACTGGAACCATAGCCGCGCTCTTCAACGATATAGGCGTCGTAGGAGTGGGGTATAACATCTCCATATACGCAATAAAAGTACTAAGTGACTCGGGCTTTGGTTCATGGATCGATGTAGCGGAAGGCATTTATGCCGCGGTATATGGGCCAGATGGCATACTCGATAGTGATGGAGATGGGTTGGTTGCAGGAGACCCCGATGACGATGCAGCTGAAGTTATTAGTATGAGTCTGGGCGGATTCAGCTACAGTGCTGAGCTAGATGAAGCAGTTAAATTCGCTTATAGCGTAGGTGTAGTTCTAGTTGCAGCAGCAGGTAATGAGGGTGATGATGGAGTTACATATCCAGCTAAATTCCCAGAGGTCATAGCGGTTGCGGCAATAGACTCAAGCGACAACGTCCCATCATGGAGTTCAAAGGGACCGGAAGTCGAATTAGCAGCCCCCGGAGTTGATATATTATCTACCCTACCTAACAGTAGATATGGATCCTACTCTGGAACCTCAATGGCAGCACCGCATGTAGCAGGAACAGTAGGCTTAGTTATCGCCAAACTGATTTCTAGCGGAGTTTCATATACAGTAGAGGATATACGAACACTACTTAGAGACACCGCCGATGACATTGGACCAGCGGGATGGGATTCAGAGTCTGGATACGGTGTGGTTAGGGCGGATCTAGCGGTGGCCCAAGCCTAAACTTTTTATCTATTATTTCATTAATCAACAATCAGAATCATTATCAGGTTAAGAAAGCCACTAATCAAAGAAGCCATAGATACTATTATTCTTCTCTATCGCTTTTACCTAAACCCCCAAATTCTTTTTTAACAATAAAATATACAATAATAGATATCGCTGCAACACTTAGATTGATTAGAGTAAATAATACAAATACAGCGCCTCCCTCGACGGATGACATTCCTATCAATGATAACCCGCTGAATATTGACGCAACGGTAATAACTAGTATTAGATGGCTATACTTAATCGGGTCAACAGCGACAATAACAGATATTATGGCGATCAGTATGAGATAGCTAAAGGATAGAGATGCATAGAAATAGTATCCCTTGAATTCAGTTATCTCGCCTGCATTAAGTGAATAAACGAATCCTTCAGGATTAGAGATAAGCTGAAGTGAAAATATTACTAGGGCTATAAAGAATAGGGTGAATACTCCCTTTACCGCCAAGTAGATTAGTAATCTACGTTCTTCACTCATAAAATTATGAATATATCTTCCATAATATTAAGAGGAGAATATGCATAATACGAAAATTTGACAGATACTATAGATATATCAATATAAAATAAACAAAAAGGGGGATTACCGTTTATGCGGAATAAACTTCGATAGGATTTTCGCCAATACAGGTAGGTTTCTAGATTGCACCCAGACTCTACCAGGTCCCTTAACATCTATAACAAATCCTTCTCCACTCAGAAGAAAACTCTTCCAACCCCCAAATTTCCTGACTCTCCAATCCACAGTTCCATCCAAAGCCACGAAATGCATATTATCGATAGTCAATTTATCACCAGGCAATAAATTCAATTCATCCATGGCTCCATAACTATTGATGAATACAAATCCACTGCCCTTTGCCTTAAGCCAGAACAACTCACCCTCAGCTATCAATCCTCTTAATCCTTTCCATCCTACATCGATATCGATATCTCCATAATGGGCAAGATAAGAGGAATCCTGGATATACAACTCCGTGTTCTGAAGTTTCACCACCTTTATATCCCCAGGTAAGCTGGGGCTAAGCCATACCTCTACATCACCCTTAGCCGTCATCGTATTGAGAAACAAAGCCTCACCACCCAATAACGTTCTACGTAATCCTCTAAACACCCCGCCCGTCGAAGTCTTAATTTCTACATCGCCTTTATGAAGCATGTATCCACCGCTCTCGACGGTCAAACTTTCACCTGGCCTCAGCCTGATCTTCAACAATGTATATGCCGGTTTATGCTCTAACTCATATTCCATTGACTATCACCAAAGTACCTCAATAATATTATATTAAGAATAGTATAACAGTGCAGAATTAATAAATAACGATAGTTGATCCTTAGCTTAGTATAAGAGCCGCTAGTAATACTCTTTATCATATAATCTATAGAATAGTTAGATCATCTATATCCCTCGGATAGTCTGTAAGGAATTCGTATCCATCCCCGGTAATTAGAACGGTATCTGAGTGTCTGAATCCGCCTAATCCTGGTACATAGATGCCGGGTTCAATTGTAAGAACCATACCCTCCACTAGTATAGTGTCGTCCCCAACATCTAAGAAAGGCGCTTCATGGTAATCCAGGCCTATACCATGGCCAGTATGATGCCTCCAATAATCGTATAACCCCTTTTCTTTATAGAATTTTCTAACAGCCTTATCAACATCACTACACTTTGTCCCAGGGGATAGGTGATCCAAAGCAAGTTTCTGAGCCTTCAGCATTAAATCAAAATATTTAGATGTGTCTCTAGAGGGTTTACCTAGAAACATGGTTCTTTCTAGCTCAACACTATATCCGCTTACTGAGGCACCGGCCCCGGTGACAAGTATATCTCCCTCCTCCAGTATGGTGTGTCTAGGCAGGGAATGAGGATAATACGAATGAATACCTATTTGCCCCCTAAAACCAGCTTTTGCCCCAACGATCCATCCCACAGCTAGATATTTATCTCTTAAAGTTTCAGCCATTTTTAGAGTAGCTTCTAAACTCGCCCTATGCTCAACCTCATCTTCAGATATACCTGGCCTACTATATTCTTGAAGTAGTTGATGAACATATTTAGTCCACCTAGAGCTCTCCCTCAGTAACCTGATCTCTTCATAACTTTTGATGACTCTTGCCTGCTCAACAAGGTCCCTTGCATATCTAAATTTGGTATTAGGTAAGTATTCACTCAATCTTTTTCCTCTATAACCGAATACATGTCCATATCCATCAACATCATAACCTATTTTTCCATGTGATAACCCCTCCTCCTCTATATATTCACTGATCCACTTCATAGGATGTTTCTCATCTGGATACTCTGGGTACCAAAGTATCCTATCAGCATAAGAGTATTTCTCGGCATGCTCTACCTCCAGTCTAGGCACAATTAGAATCTTCTCCCCATTACTCTTGACTATAGCTGCAATAGGTCTTTCAGTAGGTATAAAGAAAAAATTTGTAAGATAGCTTATATTTGCCTTAGAAGCCAAATATAATGCATCCATACCCGTTTTATCCATAGATTTCCCTATTTCACTAACCCTCTTTTCAACTTCTCTCTTCGAAATAATATATTCCATAAATATTCATTATACCAATAAATGAATAAAATTATATAATCCTCGGGGTTAACTATTTTATCCTATGAAGCCTATAAACGATGTCCTACGGGTAATAGCGGAGCACAGAACGATAAGGAAGTATAAACCGGAGAAGATACCTGATGAAGATATGGAAACTATATTATTCGCCGGCTTCAAAGCACCATCCTCTGCAAATCTACAGACATATTCAGTTATCAAAGTAGATGATGCGGATAAGAGAGCTAAACTTGCAGAACTGGCGGGTGACCAGAGTCAGATAATCGAGGCTTCAGACTTCCTGGTATTTCTTGCTGATCTCCGTAGACACAGGATAATCGGTACTTCAAAGGGAATAGATATGGGTGAACCAAATCTCTCTATGTTCTATGTATCAGTTGTTGACGCCGTGATCGCTGCTCAGAATATTGTCATGGCCGCTGAATCGTTGGGTTATGGAACATGCTATATCGGTGCTCTACAGAATGATCCGATTCGAGTGATAGAACTACTTGAATTGCCAAGATACGTTTACCCACTATTTGGTTTATGTATAGGTATCCCTGATGAAGAGCCTGCCTTGAAACATAAACTTGGGATAGATGAGCTATGTTATATCGATAATTACCCTGATGACAATTATATTATCGAAAGGGCGGTGAAGACTCTCGAGGAGGGAGGGACATTAGCCTCCTATATGAGAAGGATAACAAGGTACTTGGGTGATAAAGGTAGGTTATATACTAGAAATAAAAAGATGCTGGAGGCGCTTAAAAGACAGGGTTTTGATATATAAATTATGGCGGGGTTTAGGGGGAGGCTTCGAGTGCGATATCAAATTTATCTACTAACTTAGGCTATAAAGATTTAGGTAAATAATATGGAATCACTCGAGAGATACTTCCAGAGATATATAAACCGGGTATTCAAAACTCTAGGAGCCAAAGAAAGTAGTGTAAAATTATCTATTATTAAAGATTCATCGCCGATAGCCAAGGCTTCTGGAGCGAAAGTGATGGATACCACCTACGGCTTTATAACGATATCTACAAAGATTATTGACCTTCTCGATTTTGATGAGATAAAGTTTGTATTAGCCCACGAAGCAACACATATCTATATGAATCACCTTCCTATTAGGCTTTTCTCCGATCTAATCAGAGGGTCAGTCTATTCACTTGCATATCGCTATCCCCCGGCTGTAATAGCGATATTTGCATCGGAAGCCTTAAAATATCTCCAGTATACCGCCGGCTCCTCTCCGGCGGAGGCTGGACTTACAAAGAGCCAAGAGATACAGGCGGATTTGTGGGGGATAATTATTACCGGCAATAAGTCTAAATCGGTATCAGCATTACTGAAGCTGGCTAATAATGACTTAGATAGACCATCCCATCTCTGGGAGGTATTAGGCGTCAAACTTCCCGTTATGACTGTTAGAGAACGTATAAGGTTAATCGAAGAAAGGATAAGGGTATTGGAGAAGGAAGGATTCAAATTCGAGTAACCACTTAATTATATACCTAAAATAACCCTTTCTATATTATTATAATGATTGATTGGAGGCTTGAGTATGTATAACTCTATCTCGATAATCGGCGCGGGGATAATCGGCGGTGCCATGGCAAGAATACTAGCGAGGAAAAAGATTATAGAGAAGATAATAGCTACAAGGCGGGACCTAGAGAAGATCCGGGATCTCGAGAAGCTAGGGGTCATAATCACCAAAGATAACAAATGGGCGGCGCAAAATAGTGAGGCCATACTTATATCTGTAAAGCCGAATCAAGTAAAGGATATTTTAGTAGAAATTAAGGAGGCTTCTAAAGGTAAATTGATTATATCTGTCGCCGCAGGCATACCTATAAATGTGATTGAAGAAATTCTCCCTGAATCTAGAGTTGTCCGGGCTATGCCCAACCTCGCGGTACTAGTAGGAGAGAGTTTCACAGTTTACTCTCTATCCCAAAAGATTATGCAGAAAGATAGGGAATTTGTAGATGTATTATTCTCCGCAATGGGACTGGCATATGAAGTTGATGAGCAGCAATTGAATGCATATACAGGATTAACAGGTAGTGGACCGGCATACTTATCCACCTTTATAGAGGCCATGGTATATGCAGGGCTCAAAGTAGGGATACCTAGAGATGTAGCCTTATTAGGGGCGGCTCAAGTGGCTATTGGAACCGGAAAATTGATTAGGGATGGCGGGACTCACTATGCAAAGATAAAGGAGATGGTGGTTACACCGGCTGGAACAACGATAGAGGGGTTATTTGAGTTGGAGGAAACCGGTTTGAGAAGAGGACTCATGAAAGCGGTGTATGCGGCGACGCAGAGGGCTGAAGACATATCTAAGCAACACAAGGATAGTATCCATCAGTGATACCCAGAACATTTGATATTAAATATAATTTGATATTAAATATATATAGTGGTCGGAATGTAAGCGGAAGACGTTTTTAATATTGAATTTATATAGCTATATTATGTTAATAAGATTAACATATCTAGGAGACGAATAATGAATAAAATCCTTATAATAGGCTCTGGCGTTATAGGCCAGGCTTTCGGAAAAACATTAATTGAATATTGAGATTATTGGGAGATCCAACTATCATCCTATTCTTAAGAGTGATTTATATATTTCTGGATTGTTTGGGGAGAGCTATTAATGATATTTCTCGTTGTAAAAAGCATAGTATCGCCCCATTGGTTTTGGTTCGGAACCAAATGGCAATGTACATTAATAAGATTCGGTATCCTAGTGATAGGGTTGACATTAACACGATTAATAAGGATCCATCCAGTCATTAGAAGTCATTTAACGAGGAAATGGATTTGGATACTGCTATATCCATGGTATCTATTCCTAATGTTCTGGGTAAGAATATATGCCATAATTACTATGAATAAGCATGGCTGGATTACAAGGAGATCAGTAGGTCCAGGTGGATTTTAAGAGGATATATGTGAAATAGCAATATCCCAGTATCATACCTTATCGGATGGGCATTTCATATAAACCATTATTAAGATAGTATTAGGAATTTAACATATGTATTTTCTCTAAATGCAAAATTTAAATTAATTATTAGATTAAATATTAGATATCTTTCATATATTTCTAATATTTAATTAGGGGGTGTTACATATAGGTTTTGATTATTAATTGGAGATTAGATTATGAATGGTTTTTCATCTTTTTATCCTGAGAAAGAGAAATCACCTATTATAGTTCCTACTAATTATCAAACGATCCAGTCGGCTATAGATGCAGCTAATCCTGGGTCGACAATAATTGTTAAGCCAGGAGTATATGAAGAACAACTTTATATAGATAAGCCCTTAAATATAATAGGTGTCAGATTCCCTATAATTCGTGCTCCTAAAAAATATGAGATGAAGAAATTTTCGATAAAGGGGCTAAAGATAACTGCCCTAATTACAATAGGAAGTAGTAATGTCACTCTAAGGGGATTTAATATTGATACGGTAATTAGGGGATTCACAAATTCAAACATCAAATTTACAGCAATATTTATAATAAAGGGATCGGATGTCCAAGTAAGAGAAAATAAGTTTCAAAATATTGAATCAGCCAAAAAACATAAGTCTAGGAAATTGTAAATATTCCACCAATAATATTTTTATCGAATTTAGCCGCTGTACAATAGGAAATATAAGTTAATATTGAATTATGGTTCCCTTTACATGTTTTCCTTCTAAGAAACTTTTCAAGTTATTTTGAATTAATCCATTTAGTATTATAGAGGATATTCCTTCTTTGGCTAGTTCAAATAGAACTTCCACCTTATGCAACATCCCCCCAGTGACATCAATTCCATGCGAAGAACTAAGGTACTCCTTTACCTCCAAATAGTTATCTCTAGTGACTCTAGGTATGAACTCGGCATCCGGATACTTAATAGGATCCTTAGAGTATATCCCATCTACAACTTCACACATCACTATATATGGATCATATTCCTCCTTAAGTTTGATAGATAAAAACCTAAATATCTCCTCTGTTGACAATATACAGCACCCCTTCTCCAGATCTAGAGCCACATCTCCATACACTACTGGCAATATATTGTGCCCCAACAAAAGCTTAATCGGCTCTATATACATTTCTATGATCCTCGAATCCTCTGCGATGGTAATGCTTGACGGTTGTATGGGAAGGGCAGGTACGTCTATTTCTAGCAGTTCCTCGATTATAATACTATTAAGTCTAGAAGCATCTCTATGGACAACCGTCATCCCATATAGGCTCTTCTCATTCACAAATCCTCTATAGGTATGATATTTAGAGGCAGATACGTGTGGAAAGCTTCCTCCGCCGTGACCGAGTATAAGCCTTCTCTCCATCGAAATAGCTTCCTTTATTTCCCCCAGTAGTCTCCTTATCACATCTATCCTGGGGGTATAGGGCTTTGTCTTATCTGTTATTAGGCTACCCCCCAACTTAACGAGAAACAACCTATCTTTCTTCATCTACTCCCCACCTTTTATACAGGTGATGCTCTATACCGAGTAACTCCATTATCCTACCTATAACGAAGTTCTCGATGTCTTCAAGTGTTTTAGGCCTATGATAATATGATATTAAGGGAAACATGATATAGACACATTCATATTTAGATAGTTTTAGGAGATTCCGTAGATGGACGCTGCTCATAGGCGTTTCCCTAGGGACAATAACCAGTTTTCTCTTCATCTTTATCTGGACATCTGCAGCTCGCAACAATAGATTATCCGATATCCCATAGCTCAGCTTAGCCAAGGTATTCATGGAACATGGTATTATTACCATACCATCAACGGGAAATGACCCTGATGATATAGGTGCATCCATATCATCCTGCCTAAAAAACCTTGTCGAATTCCTCTTTATCATAGTAACTAGGGATTCTCCTTCTTCGCTCTCCGCCACCTTTATAGCGCCTTCGGTTATAACACTATAAACCTCAACCCCAGAGTTATTGAGTTCCTCGACAAGCCTCATAGAAAGCCTTATCCCCGAGGCACCCGATATACCTACAATTATCCTCACTTGATACACCTCACAACGCCATTATCTCCATCTACAATAACTATATCTCCATCTGAAATAACCTCAAAGATATCTGCATTTACCTTATCGACAAGTGGAATACCGGATATAATCGCGCCTACAGCCACTATAGGCTCGCTCTCCAAATTTATTATACCCTTCGGGGCCAAACCCCTCCTAGCCAACCTATATAGGATATATGAACCGACAGTTGAACCTCTCCCCCTGGGAAATATTAGTATTCTACCAGCGATCGACTTCCCTTCACTACAATGCCCCTTTTCGATAATAATACCTTTCTCAGGATCAACCCCTCCAAAAAATGATATGGGGTCCCTGCTTACAAGCGCCTCTCCCTTAGCGTATCCTCTAGAGATACTTCTTCCCCTATACTCTATCATACCCAGCCACCTCTTAGGGCTACTTCGATACACTTATCTAAGCTAACCACTTTAACTAGAAACTTATTCACCCCCCTACCATAATAACATCCTTTAGCGGAATTTGTAACTAACGTCTTGAATCTATGCTTTAGTGGAGCGACGGCGACACATGTATCACATATAACCTTTGCTCCTGAGCCCTCAATTACCTTAATATATCCTCTTCTTTCTGCCTCCGACAATACTTTTCTCGAAGTCGTCACCCAAAGCTCTGTTTTAATAGTCTTTGACTTCAGCCTCTCGGCTATCCGCCTAAGCTCTTCAAGATTAGAGTGCGGGCAGCCTATCCAGACAAGGTCCACATCCTCAAATGCCTCATTAAGATATTCATATGCCTCTTTCATATCCTGGGCATCTATCTCTATAACTTCCCTTGGAGCGTCAAAATCAGCAGCCTCAGGGGTTATGCCCTTAATATGATATATCGGAAGACCGGTATATGTTCCCATCGAAGCAGATAACAACTTTAACCCTTCATCATCGACATCCTCTAACCCCTCTATAAGCGGAATCTTATCATCTACCTTCTTAGACAATACGAAGCCCAAAGCACCATAGTCACTTGGATCCACAAGATCCATATTTACCCTAACCCTGATCATCGGGGCTCTCTCTTCTTTTATATGCATACCATAATGTGGAGTCTTACCTATAATAGCGGCCGCTAATGCAGATATGCCGCTCTCTCTATTTGTCATGGCGCCAACAACTGAATTTATATATGCTACTGCAGAGCTTTCTCCCCAAGCAACATGTTCTCCCTTACTAGGTAGATTTCCTACATGATATGGTGTACAAGTTAGGGTGATATTAATCCCCATCTCTCTATATATATCGATAACTTCCCTCTGCTTAGCGGCGAACTCTTCATCTATCCCCATCTCCCTCCATCTATATATATCCATCCCCCCAGGGTTAAGAGTTGTCTTTACAGACACCTTGGCTTCGGAAGCCAGTTCCCTCAGGAAATCTATTCCTTCCCTTATGTTATGGTATGATACACCTGAAATATGTGCTGAGGATATAGGTATAAGCCTCTCAGCTCCATAAATCTTCCCAATAGCTACAAGGATCTCCAGAGCCTTCCTCATCCCCTCCCCAAATTCACCAGCTATAATCCTCTCTTCATCTCTAGTCAAATACATTTAGACCACCCGCATAAAATCATCTCTCCTATGAGGATCAGGTATAGTGGCGTCTATACCCCATTTAGCTGTTTTCCTAGTTAGCTGATTAGCGGAGGGATCGAGGGAGGAGCCTATCTGATTAGGATAGATATATAGATCTCTATCAGGCTGAACCCTAGTGGCAATAGCCCACTCAACACTATGTGGATCATATATATCGATATCCTCCTCAACCACAATAACCAGTTTAAGTGATTTATGGCCTTTAAAGGCGCCCTCGATCGCTTTTTTTCCATCCTCATCACTTTTCTTTCTAATCTGTACTACACAGTGAAGCCATGAAGAGCCGCCTATAGTCAAATATACATTTTTACAGTCGACACCAGCCTTTCTAACTTCCCTCATTATAGTGGGCTCTCTCGATAACCCCATCAAT
This sequence comes from Candidatus Scotarchaeum otlingeri, assembly GCA_002011075.2. Taxonomy (GTDB): domain Archaea; phylum Thermoproteota; class Nitrososphaeria; order Geothermarchaeales; family JDFR-13; genus Scotarchaeum; species Scotarchaeum otlingeri. The sequence goes on along the minus strand of MTMA02000006.1, from coordinate 1,175,949 downwards.
AGCTTATGCTCATAATCCCCGGGCAATATAGCGTGGTAAAATGCATTCTCTCTCGCATATATCTTCCTTATCTTTACAACAGGCTGCTTTCTAACAATATCATATGTCCCAGTCAGATCCACGAAGGGTCCCTCTTCATGTTCTTCGCCAGTTATCTCTCCAACCATAACGATCTCGGCTTCAGTTCCAATTACCCCATCGAAATTCACAAGTCTAATATCCCTTATACTATTAGCAATATCGAGTTCACATACCCCTAATTCTGGAGATATTGCACTGGCAACCAATACCTGAGGTACATTCCCTATACATATCGCAACTTTCTTTAGCCCTCTCTCTATGTATTCATATAGATGCCTCGGTACGACTCTAACAGCAAGCTTATCCCTAGATATCTGCATCATTCTATGAAATGATGCATTTAACCCATATTCCTCGTCGTATGCGATAATAATACTACTCGTTATATAGTATCCCCCATCCTTTGGATAATGTAATAATATGGGAAGTCTATTCAGATCCACCTCCACTTCTCTATATGAATCGGGGTCCACCACCAGAGGTTTCTTTCTATTATCAATTTTTTCAAGAAGAAAATCTAAAAGCATACTAACATCTACACCGAAATACTCCGCTAAATATTCCCGTGAGCCCGCTATATTAGCAATAACTGGATATTCTGATATTTTATCGTCTCTAAGAATCACATTCTCGAATAGTATCGGCTTTCCCTTACTTTCCTTTATCCTTTTAGCTACCTCCAAGTCTACAGATACTTCTTCAGCCACCCTAATAAGATACTTATCGAGAAATCTATATTCCCTAGGTAAAATATACATCTCTATCCCTCTCTTAATATTCAATTATCTATGAGAACATAATAATTAATAATAAATTAAGATAATAATTATTACACTGATACAAGACATTTACCATTCACTAGGTCGATAACCCCACTCTATATATCCCTCTTGATTCATCCTAATAAAGACAGAAGAGGGCACTTTCCTAGTTCCACCTACAACGAATAAATGTTCACCTGTGAAATCGAATCCATCGGATACGGTGAAGCCGTCTATCACTCTATCTCCGTCCACTAATACCTCAATTAGTCTCAACCCCCATAGATTCTCGAGAACAGAGTTATTTGTCGTATATGATTCAAAGGCAAATACTTCATGCAATCCATCCATAAAAGTGCCTACTTCACTGGTATAGAGTTGCCCACTTTCCATCACGCCTCTGTCAAAATTTATTGCTTTGTACATCCAAATAAAGTATCCATCCCTCTTAATTGAATAGATAGATAATAATATCCTGTCATAGGGCTCAGCATACACCTCATCCTCCTTATCTAAAAGAATATAGTTGGTTTTTTCCTCGATGCCCTCTACAATCATAGCGTAGACAACCCAATTGTTACGAGAGGCATCTAACCCCATCGCAACCTGTAGGACCACCCTATCTTCCGTCATGACACTCAGTATACAATAGAGGGTATTATCCGTCTTCAATATCCCTGGCAATGTAAAGATGACTGTAATATTGCTCGACGAACCCATAGAAAGCCTTAATCCATTCTCCAAAATCGATTTTCCACCAATAGATATGCCGAGGGCCCATGATCTGTAGTCATCGATCCATTGGGACCCGGGTGGATCGTAATAACTAGATAGAAAGAGATATACTCCGAGTAATACCGCTATGGAAATAGATAATGCCATAAACTTAGTTATCACAGGGTTATCTGGAGTCCGCTTCAATAACCGAAATTACCCCCATCAGTATTCCTATTATCGCTAATACGGCAAAGAGCCTAATAAATGGTATATATGGACTTAGAATCTGATGTATTGTTTCAGGGGATGTATGGAACATTACATAATGGCTACCCCCTATATACCCAGCTACACCTAGCAATAAGCTGGACACGGTAATACCTATATAAATCAACACTAAGTATATCCATGTAACAATCGCATTGACCCTGACTCCTTTAACTTCATATATCCCATATATAACCGAAAGGATGAAGAATCCTAATACACCTCCAACGATGAATACTATATATGCTAGTAGAAACCATGTGCCAGGCCCGCCCTCGGCAATAATCCTCTGAATATTAGTTGACAGATCAAATGGCGATATTATTAATAGTGTCCATATAGAAGCTATTATTACATTTATAATCCCGAGAAACCTAAAGACTATAGAAAATCTTCTATCTTCAGCTTCAATTGTATTGCTCATATAAATTAATAGATAAAGGGTATTCAGATATAGGTTTATATAACGCTAGACTATCTAATTAATATCTATAATAATTAAATTATATTGTTTAATAAATTATATATCCAAACTTTAGAAGAAAACAGGTATTACAGTGTTATGGTGAGAATAATAATGGAAGTTAAGTCTATTTGGACCCATAGATTCGTTACAGCGGCTCTCATCCATGGCATTCTAGCTACGCTAATAACACTATATGTGGTTATAGGACAAATTACATGGCTAAAACCCTCTGTATCGAGAGTTATAGCTTTAGGAAGCGCAGGAAACTGGTTCACTTTTGGCTATTTATCATATCTATTGGTGGGGGTATTAGGATCTGTAGCTACAGCCTTCTTCTATAACTATGTAGAGAATGTGATGAAGAGAGAGTTTAAGGGCCTTACAAGTATGTTTGCCTGGTTACATATAATCCTATTCAATATAGGGGTTATAGGATCCACTTGGATGATGATGTATGGGGGGTATAAGGCTGGAGCAGCTATGTTACCCGTCGAAGTAGGAGGCTTAGGCTGGAATCCAGGTCAAGTCCATCAAAATATATTCTATGCAATTCCCTACGGATATCCATTATGGATAGCTGCATTTGTAATAATAGGGGGGCTAGGCGTATTAGCCGGAGCATTAGCCATATTATCTAATTATACAAGGAAATAGATGTCATACTCGGTTCCCACCTATACAACTTTTTATAATTCATTTGAGAAGAAAACTAGAGTATAAAGCCAATTATAGAGCTTATGAGAGAACTGAACCTGACTCTCGGAGCCTCATTATATCTTTCCAAAACCTCATAAACATATATCCTATCAAAGATGAAGAAGTTAGTAGTTAGTATAGCAAATATAGGTATATAAGAACCTAATCTTCCAAACGCCTGTCCTAGACTAATCACTATAGAAGCGCCATGTCTACTCCCTATAACCCCAGCTAACGCCAACATCAGACTACCTATAACCGAACCGTTAATCCATATCTCCACAAACGCCGGTCTGCATAACGGGGAGGCCGACAGCTAAGCTACTCCAGGGAACAAGGTAGTCTATCCCCCTCGGTATCCTAAGCCTATGGGGAACAGGTTTAATTCCCCATTCAGGGGGATATATAATCAACCTGGATTTACTCATCTTACACTTCCCAGCCTTATAACATTATCAGCCTTGATCATCAATGCCCTAACAGCAACCTTCTCCCTCACATTTATTCCAGAGCCCTTATCATCAAACTCATCTCCATAATAAGCCGTCGCTATGACGGTCCGCTTAGAATCGAAAAGCCGGAGAATCCTCGATAGACTGCCCCGATGAAGATATAATGTCACATCATTAATGAAGAGAATCTGCTTATCAATCTTAATAGCCATATCAACAAGCTTTTCAAGGACCCTACGGTTCTCCTCAGCAAGTTTATCAACCTCCTCCTCGGTCTTACCCATAAGCCTAGGCGGCCATACATTATCAGGAGCAAGATAAATCATTCTACTCACATCGATATATCTTGATAAGGGGCCGCCTAACCCCTCTATCTCATCGGGTGAAAAATCAAGGATAATAATGTCTTTCTCCAGCCCAGCCTCAATAAATTCGAAAAGGATAGATGATAATAGCCTTGTCTTACCCGCCCTCAATGGACCTATAATCAACGTCTTCTTATCGATAAACTTCTTATAACCTCTGCTATTCACCCAGCAACTCCTCCCTCGAAAACCCATATCTAAAGAGAATATTCAATACAAAGTAAGCCGCTATACTCCCCGAAAATGTGCTCGCACCCCAGCCGAACCATAGATATATAAGGGTAATAAAGAGGCCCTCTGGCCTGACCTCGATCTGCGGCTGATCGAATATGGGGGCAATAGGTGAAACAATTAATAGAGATAAGGGTGCACCTATCAATAATGTACCTATAGGCTCAGTCAAAGCTGAAATGAGTGCCCTCCTGCCTCCCAAAAGCCTCCTCAAAACCCTATATGCAAATCCAACCACCACCCCCCCAAAGACCCCGCCGGGATAGGCATAGATCGTTCCGATCCCTAGGCTAATCCTTATTGTACCAACCATTATAGCTATCAAGACAGCCCACCAGCCCCCCTGCCAACGCATTTATGAGATGTTGTCCAGGATAAGCCCTACTACCCATAAAAGGAAACCAGATAAAGGGAGCGATAACGATGCCTAATGCTGTCAATGTAGAGGCTAAAGCTATCTTCTTGGACTCTAGTGCGCTAGCCATCTAATCACCTTCCAGCAGCAATCTGATTTTATCGACAATATCAAAGGGAGTCCTACCCAAGACCCTAATCATAGGCTCCTTACCCACAGCCCCGGACAACATCTATAGGATAAATGGAATATACAAATTCATATTATGTAACCGTATAATTAGAGATACAGGGGACCATATTGCAAGAAAAGAATTATCTATAGCCAATAAATTAGACATTTTAGCATTAGCCCAAATCATCAGAGAAATGAGAAAATTGAGTTGCTACCCAATTGGAATTTCATAAACTAGTTATAATTAATTAATTAGATACTCGATTAATTATTATATGAATCTTGAAGATAAGATTGAGGAATTTAAAGATGAAATTGATAAATTTAAGAAAAGGTTAAATGATATTTGGGAGACTAGTTACAAGGAACTTATAAAAAGGTTTCCGTTTAAATATGAACCTGACAAGATAGATGATTTATCGCCAGATGATATTTATAACCCTGGTAATCCTGGATATTTTCTCGATTATGTTGAGCATAAGCTTAAGTTGCTAGGGCATATATATGTACCTAGTGATAGACCGTGGAGAAGTGCTAGAGATAATCTAGATGAATTTAAGAGACTTCTTAAGATCGTGGTTAATGATATTTCTTTAGCCGACAAGATAGATGCTGAATGGCAGAACTTACCGGGTTGGGGAGGCGATAAACATTATGCTAAGAAAATTATATTTTTATATCATCCAGATGAAATAATACCTATATTCAAAACAAAACATTTAGAACACTTTAATAAAGTTCTAGGATTATGGAATAAAGTAAATGAAAAAGCCTTAGGTAAGTATAAAAAATCTTATGAGAATTTATCATTAGGTCAAAAATACGAGCTTTTAAACAGAATTCTCTTAGAATTTAAAAATTCACATGAAGCTATCAAAAAGTGGGATAATGCATTATTTACATATTTTCTATATAGGACATATCCTCCTTCAGAGCCGATTAAGCCCACTAAAGTTGTGGAACCTTTAAGTGCCACTAGACTTCTGTTTTCACCAGCAAACGAACTCGGTGTAGTAGCTTTATTTTCCATGTATCATAAAGAACTTGGTTTTCCATATATAGTAAAAGTAAAACCTGATTTTCCAGACGCCATCATAATAGATAGGGAGGGAAATGTAAAAACAGTAGAATTTGAATTATACGCTTCTCATTTTATAGCACATAGGCATGATCCTACTAAATGTGATTATATCATATGCTGGGAAGACGACCTAGACGAGTCTGCTAGAGAGGATCTACTGAGTAAAAATCGAGAACTAAAGGTTATATCTTTAAAAGATAGACTCGGTGAAATTGAGGAATAATTTAATTAAAAGTTACTACATAATTCGTTGACTCTATCATTTACCTCCGATCGTCTTTTAAATTCTTCCAGTCCAAATATCTTTCTCAATATCTCCTCTAAATCTTTATCACTCACTAACTTCACCTCTATTTACTTTAACCCTAATTTTTCCAGTTAATAATATATCCATTAGAGCCTTCTTTATTCGTTCAAGCTTCTCCTTTCTTTTTACTTCAACTTCAAGTCTTTTATCAATAGTTAAGAGAATCTCAGCAATTTTTCGTTGTTCAGAAAGAGGTAGAAATGGAACTTTCAGAGTCTCCAAATCATCTTTGACTATTGCTTTAAATGTCGATCCCTTTCCCAACGCTTCCAAAAAAGCCTTAATTTTCTGTAGATAGTAAAAGTAGAATAAATAATCGGCTTTCTTGTCATTAAACCTTATAGCTGCTAATCCCCTGCCGATACATAGTTTGCATGGAGCTAAATAAACGTCTCCTACGGGAGCTCTCACAGAAATTAATACATCGCTCGCTTCAGCTACCTTTACTGGTTTTGAGCAGTACATGACTGGAGAAGGATACATATTTCCAAACTCCATTTTTCCTTGAAGAAAAGGTAAGCCCACACCATCTTTGTTATACGTGGAGGGGGGAGGGGACTGGCCCATTACAATTAAAGCTATATCTTTAAGCCTTACGAATATAGAGTGAACCCCCACATCAATAAATATAAAATAATAATCAACCACCTCATCAAAATATTAAATGAAATAATTAACTTAGAGAAGGAAATCCTGGTAGAAAACATCGTAAACGACATTAAAACCATAATCAAACATCATGATAAAATTTTTAAATAAAAAATAAATATAAAATATAAAAAATATGTTTTCACTACGTTATTTTTTGGTTCAGAGTCGCTTCACTTCTTCACGGCCCCGGGGGCTCCGACAGCCACCGCCTCATCACAACCAATGAATAATAGAGTATTCTCATTATTTAAGTAGCTTATACGGATTGCCATATTTTCCTAGGCATCTATGTCAATTATCTATAGATATTTTTAAGTGATCTATAATGTCTATATATCATATAAGTAATCTATAAGGTGTTATTTGTGAGTAACAAATCGATTTCGTATATAGCTATCGTAACTGTCTTAGCCCTGTTAGCATTGTCCAGCTTAAATTATATACATGTATATGCCCAATATACGGGGACAGCGTATATAGGCAATTATCTGGCTGTTGGAGTCAATGACTTTGGTGCATTAGGAATAGATGACCCGATCTATAACGACATAGGTTTCCAATACCCCATCGGCTATAACTTTGAATCAATAGCATTAGGATGGTGGGGCGACGGCTGGTCAATATTCTATAATAGCGAAGACGCAGGGTTCTCGCCCTCTGATGATGCCTGGGGAAACATAGCAGGAGTCACATCTAATGTGAATATAGAGCCAACACCGTATGGCTATATAGAAAGAATCACACTGATCACGATTGATGGAGTGCTAAACATTACATTTATATACCATATCTTTACCAGTGAAAAATTCATCGTTGTAGAGACTATAATCACCAATATTGGCCCGACAACCCTAACTAATGTGGAGCATAAAAGGATCGTTGATTGGGATGTATGGAAGCCCACGATAGGGACCTACAGTAATTACTGGGGGATGGATGATATCAGGCGACCTGACCTTAATCTGGTAGTAGCATCATACAATTATGAGGTCTTCATGGGCTTCGCATCCTTGGAAACACCATATAACTATGACCTAGATTGGAGTGATTATGACGACCGGGGCTTCATTGGAGCATTACATGGTTCAATATCTGCAGACGGAGCCTTCCCCTATTACTTCGATGGAGTGGCTATATATGGATGGATGCTCGGCGACCTATCACCAGGTGAATCCATATCAATACACCTCGTATATGCTGCTGGCGATTCTTTAGAAGAGTTGGAGAATATAGTCAGTAAAGCCTTCGGGTTTATAAAAAGCAGTATCTTAATGGAAATATTGTCATATGGTAGAGCCCATATATATGATCCATTGTCTGGGTGGATAAGAGGCGTTGGTGAGCTGGAAATCTATGGTGTCTCCGGGTCATTAACAATAAACTCTAGATATGGACCTCTTTCATTTGATATGGAGATTGATAGGATAGGCTATGATAATTCAGGCAATGTAATCTTCTATGGAGTCCTTAGATTAGATGGATATACAAATCTGGTTACTCTCTTCATAGATATTGATAGAGGAAGAGTTGTGCTTGGAGGGCAAGGAATAATTTTTATCGGGACCTACAGATAGACTGTCTTTTCTCACTTTCTTTTAAATATCTATCGAATTAGGTAACAATCTAAGTATTTTTTAGGCAATAAATTAACCTTTTATAAAACATACTCCTCAAATGATTTTATTGGGGCGGCTATGAAGATAAATATCACAGGTCTCTCGATGGAAAATATAGATGACCTAATTAGGGTATGTTGCAGATTAGATCTCAGGAAGCCCTTAATGAATAAATGTGTAGAGGCAAAAAGGGCATGGCTAATAGAATTACTGGAAAAATATGGTTCAGTTGCGAAAATAGCCTATGTAGAAGATAAGCCTGTAGCCCAAATCCTCTATTATCCGGAGGAAAGCGTCCCCTATATAATCAAGCCCAGAGAAGGCGTAATAAGAATAAAATGTGTATATAACCCCCACCCTGAATACCAGAAATTAGGTATCGCCAGATCACTGGTACACCTACTCATTGATGAAGCAAGGGAAAAAGAGTTATTCAGGGGAACCGGTAAACCTAAATGCCTCATAGCTGCCCCATTCGAGACAGGAGAATTCTATTCCCAGATAGACTTCTTTAAACGGGTCGGATTTAAACACCTAGGAAATGATGAATACTATTTTCCATTAAACCATGAGCCCCCCCGAAAACTTAGGAAACCTCCATATGTAAATATAGAGAAGGACCGAGGCAAAGTCATAGTATTCTATGAACCCTTCTGTGTCTTCTCACCAATATTTGCACACAGAATCAGGGAAAAAATATTGATGAAATGCCATGAAAAGAATGTTGATCTAAAGATAGAATTGATAAATGCATGGAAAAATCCGGAGGAATTCATAAAAAGAGGATATAACTATCTTATAATAAACGGAAATCCAGTGAGAAGTTTCTATGGTACAAAGGAGTTTGAAAAAGAGATAGAGAGATACATCGTATAATAGAGCACTATATATATCCTAAAAATTCATGGATAATTAGTATGTATAGTTTCCTAGGAGACATAACTTTGTAATATAAAATTTATAAAAATGAATAAAAATATAAAATGATAATATCAATTCATACGGTGTACCGGATTGAATGAGAATAGAGAGAGGTTAATAGAAAGGCTGTTAGAAGAGCATAAATGGGTTGAGGGCGTGGCCCTTAAATACCTACAGAATACGCTCACATATTACATAACAGAAGAAGTAGACTACAAAAAATACATCAATTCCTTCATTAGGATAGTTGAAGAGGAACTATTATTGCCACACCACAAATTTGAAGAAGAGGAGGTTTTCCCGCTTCTCCCTGATGACCCCCTAATACAAGAACTAATAAATGAGCATAGAGAAATAGAGGAATTAATAACAAGGCTAAAGCAGGGCGAAGGCGAAGAATTAACTCTAATTAGACAATTAGTAGACATTATTGATAAACATCTTAAAAAAGAGAATACAGAGCTAATAACAAAATTAAAAGGGGAAATCAAATCTCCTAATTATAAATGATAGAAAGTATTAGTGATTCCATCTATTTTTTATATATCAAATGCTTATACCAGAGATATCAATGTTATTAGGAAAAATAATAAGATTTATTAAATATCTCCCTTATACAGATATGTGATATTTATTCAATTTAGGTGCGGCTGATTGAATAAAGATCTGACCAATATATTGGAGCGGTTGTTATATGAGCATAAATGGATGGAGAGAGTTGCAATAAAATATATCGAAGAAACACTGTCATATTATCGAGATAAAGGCATCGATTATGAAAAGTACATAATTCCCTTTCTGAAAATACTGGAAGAAGAGCTTTTGACCCCTCACTACAGATTTGAAGAAGAAACTATATTTCCACTATTTCCTGATGACCCCTTTGTAGAGGAATTAAAAGAAGAACATAAGAGAATAGAAGAGTTGGTAAACAAGTTTAGAGCAACAGAAGGTGGATTAGAAGTTCTTGAGGAATTAAGTTATCTATTAAATGAACATATCGATAAAGAGGAGGCCGAATTAACCGCCAAATTAAAGAAATTAATAGAGGACGATATAGACCTGATCAAATAAATACACAGGTTAGGAATAACAATCACATAATAAACCTAGGGTCTAAATAAGAAATAGAACCGCGATGCGTAAACAAAGTTGAGAGTATCTAGGAAAATAACTTAATCCAAAATAGGCGACTAATCCCCTATTCACCTCAAACCTCCTATAACCGATTTATATAATTAATGATAATGTGGCACCAGAACCATCATCCCAGATATAAGTAAAAAAATTTATTAAATCTTCTATACATACAAAATTTATATTATTATTCAATATGGGGGTACCCTGTTGAGTAAGGAGCCGAGTAATAAGGAATTAAGTGATATATTGGATAGGTTATTGCATGAGCATAAATGGATGGAGCGGGTCGCTATAAAATACATCCAACAAACTATGACGTATTATGTGGATGAAGATGTTGATTATGAAAAATATATCGCCCCCTTTCTCCGAATACTCGAAGAAGAATTGTTATTCCCTCATTATAGATTTGAAGAGGAGGTTGTTTTCCCCCTTTTCCCCAACGATCCATTAATCGATGCACTCCTAGAAGAACATAGAAAAATAGAGAAAATAATTAATGAATTCCGAGTTGGGGGGGGGCAGGCCTAGGATATCTTAAAGAATTGATACACTTATTAGAAAACCATACCCGAAAAGAGGATAGAGAGCTGATACCGAAATTAAGTAAATTGATAAGTGAATCTGAACTTGAGGATTAACACCCTTAGCATAGGGCTGCCCGACGAAATTAATATTAGGACAAGCCAGAGTTAGAGATAGCAAAAAATTATACTAGCATATTTAATCTTTATCCTAAAGAATATTTTTCCATAAAATTAAGAAATCGAATATAAACATTTATTATATTCCTCAGACATACAAAATAGGGATAACGTCTTTTGAAGAAAGATATCAATAAAATTATTAACCAACTTGTTGAAGACCATAAATGGTTAGAGAAGACAGCCATGAAATATTTGGAGGAAACCAAGGTATACTACGTAGATAACAAGGTGGAATACGAAAAATATATCATACCATTCCTCAGAATCTTAGAGGAAGAACTATTGATGCCCCACTTCAAATTCGAAGAAGAAACCATATTCCCCCTCTTACATGGAGACCCCCTGATCGACGAATTAGGCGATGAACATAGAGATGTAAAAGATCTACTAAACAAGTTTAGAACCTCTCAAGGGGGAATAGAGGTTCTCGAGGAACTTTTACATCTATTAGATAGACACGTCAAGAAAGAAGACGAGAAATTATCTTCCAAACTCCATGAATTAACCAAAAAATCCGATTTCCTACAAAATAATACAATATCCTAATAGACATACAAGACGTCGGTATTCAACAGAAAAGGAAAAAAGGAGTTATCGCTATCTATATCACAAATTAGCTACTTATAAATATCATTAGAGCCAGATAAACAATTTTTTTATTCATAGAGCAATATATTATATATATGATTTCATGGAAGATTCCAACTACATACCTAGCGTGTATACTAATTTTCCTTACACTACATCTAATTTTACCCATACCCATACCTAGCGGGATAGAGGTATATAAGGGAGACATCTCCTTCAACGGTGATGACGCATACAACTATGCATATACATTGGCTAAAAGTTTTCCTAAGAGGCATGTGGGTTCGCCGGATAATTATAAGGCTTTTCAATGGCTATCCAGCCTACTATCAGATTGGGGCTATGACATAGAATACCAGGAATTCAAGGTTACACTAGAAACGAGGTTAACCGGTAGAAATATAGTGGCGTTTAAGGCCGGGGAAATAAATGAAACCATAGCTATCTTAACAAACTATGACATGGTTCCCATGAGTATCGAAGCTGCGAGTGATACAGCGGGAGCAGTAGGAGTAGTACTTGAGTTGGCCGAGATATTCAGTAATGAGAACACCCATAGAAACGTATTATTCGTCTTCGTAGATAGCGAGGAATGGGGTATGCAGGGCGCCAAAGCATTTATCACCCAATATAAGGGGGCTCCAATAAAAGCGGTACTCGTCGTAGAGGACCTAGCCATCGGTAAGATCCAATCTATCTATCTCGAGTCTATGGGGCAATTCGAGGGGTACTCCCCCTTATGGCTACGTGATTTAGCCGTCTCTGTAGGTGAATATATGGGTCTAGAGGTAATCGACCCTGTGGGAATAGATGAGTATATTCTTCGGGCCATAGATATATCCTTTACGGATCAAGGGCCCATCATAGCCAATAGGGTATCCTCCATAGAGTTATCCACAAGAGGCGACAGACCTGAGTGGGCAAGGGTTATATACCATAATGTATCTGATGTCATGGAGTATATGGAGCCTTACTCCTTCAAGATATATGGAATGTATGTCGAGAGAATATTTAGAAGTCTAGATAACGCCGATGAGATACCTCCATATAAATCTGATTATCTAAAGATGAGCCGAGACAGATATATACCTGGGGTATGGACATATGTCTTGCCGACGATACTTGCCTTACCCATATTCATTCACACCCTAATATATCTCAGGAGGTACAGATCGAAAGAAATATATCAAAACTTAATCGATATACTCCCAATCTATATAGGCATCCTGATAGGGCTATCAACCATCTATATCGCCCCCTACCTAGGGCTTATGCCCTTATACGATACCTATCCACCCCCACCGAAACACCCACTGCATTATAATCCAAGCCTACCAGCCCTCCTACTTACAGCCATCTCAACAATAATAGCTATAATAATACTCAGGAAAATTATGGGTCGTAGAGAGATGAGCGACCCAAATATCGTGCTCCTATCAATCTTATCCATAGCAACCCTAGCGTCTCTTATCTACAATAGGTTTGGAACAGTAGTATTTTTGTCACAGGCCATCTACCTATGGCCATGGATTAGACGCGGCGCCACCCTAAGAAAGATATTTAATCTAGTCCTCTTATTGCTAGGTCTATCGCTATTCATCATAATAGTAACTTCCTATGCAGCGATACTATTTCTAAAATGGGAGATAATATGGTATCTCTATATGGGAGTTGCATATGGACAGTTCCAGCTACCCGGAAACCTGATTGCAGCGCTAATAGCTTCACTCATCATATTCACTATAAAAGAATATATAGTTAAGGACTAGAGTAGGGCTTCCAACCCTACCTCGACCGCTTTATACTCCGCCTCCTCCAATTCCCTCGTTTCCCATCCGGTCCTCCACTCCTCACCATATAACTCGTCGGATATAACTAGTAAAATAGCTAGATCAACCCCTCTATAATCAGCAACTGTCATAAAGGCCGTGGCCTCCATCTCTACACATAAAACACCCATCTCCCTATACCGATTTATCTTGTCTCTAGTCTCCCTAAAGGGAGCGTCGATGCTCCATACTCCACCCCTATGGACCCTATAGCCATGGGGAAAAGTAGCCAATACATCCAGCAATCTCTTTAGCAACGGCGTATTAATAATAGGCTTATAATCGGCAGGTCTATAATGATAGCTAGTCCCCTCCTCTCTAACACCCCAATCGGGAACAACATAATCGGTAATAGCCAAGTCGCTATGTATAGCTCCCGCCTCCCCTAAAAATATGAATCTCTCAGCCCCAGCTGCAATCGCCAACTCAAATAAAAATATAGATGCTGGAGCCCCGAAACAAGGCTTTAAAACAAGGATATCCCTACCACGATACTTCCCTATATAGCCCCGGTCACGGAATATACCTGTATCCCTGTGGTCAATAGTCAGCTCATCGACCGCCCTAGACATATATCTAGTGAAGACGACCAAGGCATCCCTACAAACCCTTCTATCCTTAACCATAGCCTTAGGATCCACTATAACCTCGTCTTCACCGGGCTTTATAGATATGGAGTCAGGCATCCCCTAATCACTTAAACCTGGTATATTAATTTATATAATATCCGCTGTATCTCATAAATTTATTGTGTAGGGGCATGACCACCATAACTTTCCGGAGGAGCTTCTGGGATTTCTGGGTATTCATCCCCTTCTTCATCCTTCTATTCGCCGGATTCAGGTTCCTGATCTACTTAACCACCTTTATAATAGGGCTATTCTTCATATTCCTCGCTTTATACTGGGTCCATTCAACAATGAGTGTTAGGTATGCAATAACAAGTGAGGGCATCGAGATATATAGAGGGAGAAACATGATTAGAAAACTGGATTGGGGAGAGATAAGGAAGTCCCATATTAGGGTTATAGGCGGCAAACCGGGGCCGATAGATACCGAATACCTCTATTCAGATATAAATATAGATAAGGCTCCGGGCATACCCCATTTCCTAGACATATCGACGATAGAATTTAGAGATAAGAATAATATATTAATAGGCAGGGTTAGAGGGGTAAAAACAAGGCAATTCCTCGATATACTCCTTAGGTACATATAAAGAGGTGACAAGCCGAAGAACCAAATTATAGTCACTGAGCTCGTTCAGCCCCATCTCATTATTCAAGATTTATATATCAGGAGTAATAGTGATCCCTATCTTATTCATAGTTAAGGGAAAGAGAGGGATGTAGATTGACGGAATTAAAGATAGGTGATAAAGCCCCCGGATTCTGTCTATTAGATAAAGATGAAAAGAAAGTTTGTTTAGATGATTATAGGGGTAAATGGGTAATCCTATACTTTTATCCAAAGGATTATACCAGTGGATGTACCCTGGAGGCGATAGACTTCACCAGACACCTCGATCAGTTTCTAGAGTTGAACGCTATAGTCCTCGGTGTAAGTCCAGACTCATGCTCTAGCCACAGAGGCTTCGCCGAAAAATATGGGTTAAAGATAAGGCTATTGAGCGACCCCGACCATAAGGTTGCTATGGATTATAAGGTATGGCGGTTAAAGAAGAGATATGGCCGAGAATACTATGGTATAGTTAGGACAACGTATCTCATCGACCCAAAGGGCGATATAGCATATATATGGAGAAATGTCAAGGTAAAGGGGCATGTAGAAGAGGTTAAAAACAAGTTGGCTGAGCTACTAGGAAAATAAAAAGGGAGTATAAAGATTATCTATAGAGTTATCTCGACTTCACTCGTCTCCTCGATAACCGATAAGTCCCGGGCCTTCCTTATAACCTCATTATTATACGGCTTCCTCCAGAGATACTTGTGGAGGTAAAGCCTTCCTATAGTTACGAACCTAGTTAGACCAAGCCTATTACCAATATCAATGAGTACAATACCGGATATCGCATGCCCAATATCCTCAAGGATATCTTTAGCACGGAACTGGGTCTCCTCAAAACTATAGCCGGCGGCCTCCCTAAGCAGCCCTTTAATCCTATCTAGCGCTGCCTCAGCCTCCATCTTTCCATCCCTGAGACCCGAAACTATCTTCTCCATATCCTCCACCATGGGTCTATGAGCAGCTTTTTTAGCCATCGCCTCAAGCATATCCAGAGCCTGGATATTAGATGCCCCCTCCCATATTGGAGTTATCAGGGCCTCTCTATGCCATCTCTCGATTGGATACTCAGATAAGAATCCAAGTCCTCCATGAAGCTCCATAGCCAACTTAGTTATATACGCCGATGCATCAGCCGTCATATTCTTAGCTATATGTGTAAGTAGCCTAGAGTAATGATATGCATCATTATAGGGCGGCACCGCGTTCCAAGCCTTGTCAAACTGATCTATGGCTTTAAAAGCAAGGGCTAACGCCCCCTCAAGAGTAACCTCCATATCCAATAGATCCCGCTGGACGAGCGGATGCTCAATCAAAAGCTTTCCAAAGGCCTTCCTCATCTGAACATAGTAGTAGGCCTCCAGATAGGCTTTCCTAGCAACCCCCACGGCACCTATGATATTCGATAACCTAGAGACCATAAGGTCCTCCATAGTATAATATATCCCCTTCTCCCTCTCACCTATCAAATAAGCCTCGGAGGCCTCCATCTCGATCTCTCCAGTCGGCACCCCCAACGTACCACTCTTCTCTTTAAGCCGCCTAACCCTAAAGTTCCTCTCACCCCTACTGTTATACTTGGGGAGCAGGAAGAGAGATAACCCCTTTGCCCCTGGAGGTGCACCAGGCGTCCTTGCGGTTACTAATGCAAGGTCAGCTAAACCAACGTTACTAGTGAAATACTTCTCGCCCGTCAATAGCCATTTTCCATCGCTATAAGTAGCCTCGGTCGTATTGGAGCCTAAATCGCTTCCACCCTGGACCTCGGTAAACCATGTAGCTCCATACATCAAGGGCTCCTTATCACCGATAAGATTCTTATAGTAATTCCTTATATCCCCTTCACCATATTTGTAGAGGGCATATGCGGTCTGGTTAGTAACCGTTATGATACAGTATAGCCCTGGATCTGCTACGAGATACCCCATCGCATAATGGATATGCCAAGACTCACCGTGGTAGGGAGGCCTATTAATCCCATAGTCACGGACCAGGATCTCGACTCCCCTTCTATGGGCAGGGTTGATCCATACCTCATCAACCCTCTCGCCATCTATCCCCCACATAATATGCTTGGGCCTAGAGACCTTATCGATATAGTCAGACAATTCATATAGCTCCCTACCTACAAATACCCCTAGCCTAGTAAGCTTAGGCACCGATCCGATGAAGTACTTCAGTATCATCTGGAAAGGCTTATCGATACTATAATGGTTCTTTCCATAGGAGCTGGAGATATACTTATATACATCGCTCAAAATAGATCCCTCAAGAAATATATAGGATACCGCAATAGAAATAATATAATCGGAATAGAGAGCTACTTCCCCTTAACAGCCTCCTCAATCTCCCTAAGCGACTCAGGATTCTCTACTATAGATATATCGCCAATCTCCTGACCAGCCATAACAGCCCTAATCATCCTCCTCATAATCTTACCGGCCCTATTCCTAGGTAGATCCCTAACAATAATGATATCCTTAGGGGCGAAAGGCTTCCCCAACTCATGAACAACTCGCTCATGAATCCGCCTAACCAATTCTTCATTCGGCTCTACCCCCTCCTTCAGGGTAACGAAGCATACAATGGCTTCACCCTTCACCTCATCAGGTACACCTATACAAGCAGACTCCTTCACACCCTCAACCTCATCAATGATAGACTCCACCTCCGCAGGACCAAGCCTCTTACCGGCGATCTTAATAACATCATCAGCCCTACCATGTAAATACCAGAATCCATCTTCATCGATGGAAGCCCAGTCCCCGTGATACCATACACCGGGCCATCTGGACCAATAGGTCTCGATATACCTCTCAGGCTCACCCCAGAAACCACGGGTCATACTAGGCCCAGGCTTCTTACAAACAAGATACCCGACCTCTCCCCGGACAGGTCTCCCGTCATCATCAAATACATCTACATCCATACCGAGAGCAGGGAGACCTACTGTCGAAGGCTTAAGAGGCATGATCGGCAATGGCAAGACGAGACAACCGAATAATTCGGTGCCGCCGGTAAGGTTTATTACTGGGCATACGCCTCTACCCACCTTCTCGAGGAGCCACTGCCACGTATCTGGGTCAAGAGGCTCACCGGTATTACCGGTCATTCTCAAGGTACTGATATCATGCTTATCTATCCATTCATCTCCATACCCCTTCAGCATCCTAAAGACGGTTGCGGAGCCCCCGAGATGAGTTATTCCAAACTCTTCTATCAAGGACCATATCCTATCTGGAGCGGGATAATTTATGGCGCCCTCAAATATAACATGGGTTCCACATAGGTTCTGTACACCAATTATCTGCCAGGGACCCATCATCCACCCAATATCTGTAATCCACATAAAGACATCCTCAGGCTTCAAATCAAGGTTAAAATAGATATCCCTCGAAGGCTGCAGTAACCCACCTATATGGCTTATAACCGCTCCTTTAGGCCTACCTGTTGTGCCTGAGGTGTATAGGAGGAGGGCTGGATGCTCAGAATCTACAGGCAGAGAATCGCATTTATTGGACTGCCTCTTACAGACCTCACCCCAAGAATAATCCCTTCCCTCAACCCAAGGAAAATCGATTCCCATCCTATTGACAACGATAGTCTTGATATCGTTCTTAACCATAGACAGCGATTCATCAGCAATCTCCTTAACCTTTATTATCCTACCCCTCCTATAAGTACCATCGACCGTTATCAGGAGTTTGGCGCCGGAATGCTCCAGCCTAGTGGCTATAGCTGAAGACCCGAATCCCGTGAATATCGGTAATACTATAGCCCCTATCTTCAAGGCAGCATATAGGCTAACCACCGTCTCAGGTATCATTGGGAGGAGAAGTGCAACCCTATCCCCCTTCTCGACACCCAGCTCTTTAAGGGCGTTTGCCAAGCGATTAGCCTCGACATAGAGATCTCGATAAGTATATTTCTTTACCTCTCCATCCTCCCCCTTCCATATAAAGGCAACCCTATTCCTCTCCCTCGACTCGGCATGCCTATCCAGGGCATTATAGGCTATATTCATCTTTCCCCCGATGAACCACTTAGCCCACTCGACTCCCTCTGATGTATCAAGTATCTGCTTATAAGGCTCAAACCAATGTACACCAAGCTCCTCAGCTGCAACCCGCCAGAACCACTCGATATCATCGACAGATTTCTTAACAAGCTCCCTATAATCCTTGAAACCATATTTATCCATAAACCTCTTGACATTACTATTCTCTATAAGCTCCATTGGAGGATACCATAATTCCCTCAACTTCGTCTCCCAACGAAAAAAATATTATCATAAATATTTAATTAAATCATTAATCTATCGGGTGCAAACTCCATAATAATAATGTAGCGATAATTAGATTTTTAGAGGTGTCTATATGCGTAACCTGATGCCGGAGCTATTTAGAAAGAGACTATTCATAGAGGGATTTTATGAGGTGGATATAGATGGATCGATACTAAAAGAGCTACTTACCGAGTTATCCACCGCTCTATCCATGACCCCACTAATAGAGCCGATTATATTTTCACCTACAGGTAGGGGGAAAGGATTGCATAGGGGGTATGCTGCTTATATGGGGTGGGTCGAGTCTGGTGTGGCTATATATACATGGGAGGATAAGAAGTTCTTCTCTGTAGACATATACTCCTGTAAAGAGTTCCCCGATGAATCGGCTGTAGATGTGGTTAAGAGGGTGCTGAAGGCATCAGTCATAGAATATGGAGAATTCAGGTATCATTGATTCCACATGAATTATATATCGGAGTTATATGCCTACGCCATATTTTATATGAATATATATACATAAAATAATATTGAATACCGTGTTTTATAGTTTCGAAATGATATCAGAGGAAACAAGAAACTATATACTCCAGTTCCAGAGGACGGAGTTAACTGAGCACTATATATATGAATCCCTAGCGAAGAGAACGAGTGGTAGAAATAGCGTGGTTCTAAAGAAGATTGCAGATGACGAGTTAAGGCACTACAATAAATGGAAGGAGTTTACAGGTGTAGAGATAAAGCCTAGCCGAGTAGCCATATTCCTATACCTACTAATTGCACGGATATTCGGAATAACATTCGCTATCAAACTGATGGAGAGAGGGGAGGGCAAAAGTCAGATGAACTATGGTAAAGTAGCTGAAGAGATCCCTATGGCCAAGGAACTGATTAAGGAAGAGATCGAACATGAAGAGCTTCTGATAGGGATGATCGATGAAGAGAGAATAGGATATATCGGCTCTATGGTATTAGGGCTAAACGATGCCCTAGTAGAACTCACAGGTGCACTCGCCGGATTGACATTCGCTTTGCAGAACACTATTCTGGTAGGGGTGGCTGCATTGATAACGGGCTTAGCCGCTTCATTATCCATGGCGGCCTCGGAATATCTTTCTAAAAAGTCTGAGGGCTCGGGCTCCCCAGGTAAAGCTGCGTTGTACACTGGGATTGCCTATGTAATAACCGTAGTTATACTAGTATTTCCATACTTTATATTCTATTATCATTATCTGGCTTTGAGCTTCACCCTAATAAATGTAGTCATAATAATTTCTATATTCACATTCTTTGTATCGGTGGTAAAGGATATATCCTTTAAACGGGAATTCAGTGAAATGCTGGCGATCAGCCTAGGGATAGCCGTTGTATCCTTCATGATAGGAGTAGTAATGAGAATAGTATTCAACCTAGAAATTTAAAAAGAGATGGGGAATCAGCTACTTAAACCGGTTCGCCTCCCATAACCTAGGATATCCACGTATCCTCCTCCATCCCTCCCCCTTAGCAACCTCAACAACACTGGAGATCTCAAAGAACTTGTTTATTATGCTCTTCATCTCCATAGCTAGAGGCGGGTTACAGTAACACTCCTCCTCCCACAATACCTCATTAGTCTCTGGGTCAACCCTAGCGTTTGAGAGGGAATAGGATAAAGCTTCGCCGAAGGGTTCTATAGCCTCGATGTATCCGTCGACCAACAAGTGATAGAGGCCCTCAAGCTTATTATCCTTTATCTTGGCTCTAATAAGGTAGAAGCCCAAAATATAGGCACCTCTACAAAATATATTATTCCTATACAAGTGATAAAATAAGGGTCTATACAAACAACCCACTAATCTATATAAAAGAGATAAAATATTACCATGGGAATAAGGAATAATATATTCGCCAACTAAGAATGACGACTAGAACTTGACCTATTCATATCATTCCGCTTAGGGAAATCGTTATTAATATGGAGGTGTCTATCTAAAGATTTGGACTGGGGTGATGGGGTTAGAGATGGATAGTATAAGTATTGCAGCCGTAGGATATAATGTAAGGCTTGGACGGGGTATAAATAGGTTTAGAACCAGGATGCGTGAACTGGTAAAGAGGCTAAGCGGCTCCGCGAGGCTAATAGTATTCCCGGAATACCTCGGTATGGATATGACGGATGAAGATGTAAGGCTAGATAGCCTATTGGGAGATACATCAGCCTACTACCATGAATACATAAAGATCATGGCCGAGTTATCGAGGAACTATAATGTATATATCCTAGGGGGGACAACTGTGGAGCCGATTGGAAGACACTATTATAATACGGCTCATCTCTTCACCCCACACGGAGAATTAGTTAAGTATAGGAAGATACATCTCCATGGGATGGATAAGGATATCGGGTTCAGACCGGGTAATAAACCTGTAACTACAGAGATAGACGGTGTAAAGATGGGGTTAATGATATGCTACGACCTGGGGTTCCCCGAGTTAGCCAGGATATATGCCCTCGACGACGCAGTAGGGATAATTGCACCTGCACAGGCACCTGGCTATGGTGCATATAACTGGCTGAGGTACTGTGGACATGCAAGGGCTATAGAGAACCAAGGCTTCACCGTATTATCTGCGGGTACATTGAAGGGTATACCCGTTAAGGAGTCCTATGGAGTCCCCGCTATACTAATAACGACTGACTATGAGAAGACGGGGGTTTTGAGTGAAGATAAGAGGATAGCCGTTGCATCGATCAATCTAGAGAGGCTAAATAGGATAAGGATGATTACACCAGCTCCGGTGCTGAGAGATATCAGGAAGGAACTTATAATAAATATGCTCAAATATGCCGAGAAGATACATAGAGAAACAAAATAAAAAGGAAGTGGGGTAGCGGGTCTTAAGACCTCCTCTTTATCACCAGAAGCAGTATCGTCAATGTCAAGAACAATGTTACAGCGAGGAATAGCCTTATATCGACAGCCAACTCTCTGGCAGCACCCTCCTCATCGACGAAGCTCTCAGGCTTAATTAAGGGTTCAGCTGAGAATGTAGGGTCATAATGTAGGTTACCGGTAAACTTTTCGAATACAAAGTATACGCTCAGGTTATTCCCGGTCTGGGTTATATTGACATTAACAGGGATTGGCACGCCGTCTACATCCGCCACGGTCAAATAACTGATACTCACGTTATACCCGGAAGCTGTATAGAGCACTCTAACTGCGTCTCCATCGGATATAACTCCCTTGAACTGGATATCCTCCTTACTATCGACCAAACCAGTTATAGCCAGCATACTATCCTCAGAGACCCATACATAGCCCTCAAGGTAAATATCGATCTTAACCTCTCTTCCGCCTCCGAGTAGACTGAAGATATACTTAAGCTGGCCTACCGAGGCATTAAGGAGAGTAGTTGATTCATGAAGGGTATAGACGATCCTCAAAGTAAAGCTTGGATCAACATATACATATTCGATGACAACCTTCTCCGGAGCCGATATATCTATAGATACGCTCCAGCTTAGTTCATTAAGCTTCCAGGATGCCACTATCTCATCTGCCTGAGGAATCCCATCCATATTCACATCGATAAACTCCACTAGAGACACAAGTTTACCCTCGACGAGATCCTCCTCATCAACACCGAACTCCACGATAGGCTTCGTCAAATCAATCTTGGTGACTCCGCCGTCCCTCTTCAGTACCACATAATCCTCGCCTACATCCCTAGAGAAGCCCTTGACGCCCTCCTTGATATCCTCGATAAACCTCTCGACAAGCTCCAACTTTCCATCTGCAGACTCGATTATGGCGCTGGCAGCGATATATAGTCCCTTATCGATCTTATCCTTAGCCTCGTTAAGGAGCACCTCTACACTCTTCAATAGATTCTCAAGTATAGAGACGTCGTAGCCCTCGGCCCTTAACTCTTCAACTTTACTCAGGGTCTCCTCATAATCTGAGACTACATCGTTATAGTGCTTCTGAACCTCAGAGGCATCCTCCTCCAAAGTTTCATGCTTAATATTAATGATCTTCATGATGTCCTCGACTGTATCCATGCTAACATCGATAAATTCATGTACAAACTCATAGGAGTAGCCGCTGATATTATTCATAATAGTTATACACTGCTCAATTATACCATTCAGAATCTCTATGTATATAGTCATGTTAGCCTTGACCTCGGCGGGTAGACCCTCTATAATAGCCAAGACAGCCTCAGCCTTCCCCTTAAGCTCCGAAAGATCACCCATGAGCTCCCGAGACATATCCTCCCTAGGGAGGTCCTCCAGATCACTCATTACATCCTCAAGAATATCCACAGCATTCTCCGCCAACTCAATCGCCAAACTATAGTTCTTTGCATCGAAAGCTGTCCAGGCATCATCGATCAGGGCTGATGCATTATCCACCCTCACATATATATCCTCAGGTATAGTTACTCCTCCAGCGATTAGTCCCTGTATCATCCCCTCTACTGCACTCAGGAGGCCCTGAGCCCTATTGAGCATCGCGAGAGCCTCCGCTCTATCCCTCATATCTTCACGGTCATCATCGTCATCATCATGGGAGCCGGTCGGTGCGGTGGGAAGGTCCAGGCTCATTATAGGGGTAACTATCGATGTCAAGAGCAAACCTACCAATACAAGCATAATTATACGCTTCAACATCGTCATCTAACCACCGCTTAACTATATGATGAAATACCGTTATAAAGCGGATATTTTAGAATAATAGAACGCCAGAGCCACTTTTATTCTAAAAAATTAGAATAAAAATAGGCTTGAAACCTCTATAGCGACAAGATATATCTGAAATATAGGTATAGCGCTATCGATATGATGGCTATCGAGATATCGATCAGGAACCCCATCAACAAGACATCCAACCCAAAACGTAGATACCAATAGAAGAAAGAGATGAATGAAACCGTCTTCCCTATGCCCAACGGCATAAACAATACCCAATACCTACCTGGATCCCAAAGTATCAATAAAACCAATAATGATATCGTCGCCATAAACGCGAGGGATAGGCTATGCCAGAAGGAGGCGTAGACATCGATAGAAACCCCCATAACCAATGAAGGAGTAAAGGCAAAAACTACGCCGACAAATACAAAGCCGACGAGAAATATTGATGCAACCACCCGAGTCAAAATCCATATCCTAGCCATGGAACTATCCACCCAACACATCCATAACATTATCCGCAATAAGAAGAGCCAATGCATTAATAGTCAACTGGGGATTAACAATAGTCGACGTAGGAATAACAGAGGCATCAGCCACAAAAAGATTCTCATACCCATAAACCTCACCCCCCACATCCACCACACCAATCTCCCCATCGCCCCCCATCCTAGCGGTAGCCTGGGGATGATAGGCACTCAACTTGAACCTCCTCGGCCCAGCCTCATCCAGAAGCCTATTCAACTCACCCATACTGGATACACCCATATTCTTCTTCAACGGTGGATAAACCTTTACAGCCCCTGCAGCAAACAATATCTCAGATGAAAGCCTTATCCCCACCTTTATCTTCTCGAGATCCTCAGGGTCTATAGAGTAGCTAGCTATCGAGTTGAACTTCTCCTTAACCTCACCCTCCCCAGTATCGCTCATCTGAACACCTATAGACGCCAAATACCTATACCTCATTACCTCATTGGGAGGTATACTCCCAGCACTATACCCTACGCCCGGCGGAGGGAAAGTCGCGAGTAGCAAAGTACGATATTCATCCAATAATTCATCCACGTAATAACTCTGCATAGTCCCCCTCCAGCCAAGAACCTCATAATCCATGATCCCGGTGACACCTGCAGCCGGATGTATATGTAGATGCCTACCCAAATGCCTATTCTTTACACCACTAGCTCTAAGCAACTTAGGTGTACTTAATGCTCCAGCCGCCAATACAACGGCATGGGCCGAAACTCTTCTCCTTACACCATTGATATCCACAGATACCCCGACAGCCCTCCTCCCCCTAAACAATATCTTATCTACATATGACTTGGTAAATAGATGAAGCCCCTTATCCATCGCCTCCCTCAGAAAGGATAGCCTCATATCGATCTTCCCCCCGAAGGGACAGCCGAAGGCACACTCACCCATACCCAGGCAATTGCCTAGAGGCCTAGGTGTAGATCCATGGCTAAGCCCCAGCTCCATAGCTCCCCTCCTCATAACCTCCCCATTACTTCCAATCAAATCCTCTGGTACAGGCCTTACCCCAAGCTTCCCCTCAACAACCTTATAGGCATCCTCCAATCTATCCATCGGTATAGAAATACCCACCTCATCTCTCCATTCACTACACGCCTCCTTAGGCGCACGAAATAACGTGCCAGAGTTAACTGTAACCGTCCCACCCAACACTCTCCCTATAGGCAGACTTATAA
This sequence comes from Candidatus Scotarchaeum otlingeri, assembly GCA_002011075.2. GTDB lineage: Archaea > Thermoproteota > Nitrososphaeria > Geothermarchaeales > JDFR-13 > Scotarchaeum > Scotarchaeum otlingeri. The sequence goes on along the minus strand of MTMA02000006.1, from coordinate 1,150,618 downwards.
CAGGGGTTCCCCAAGTAAACGTCAACCCATTCTCCCAATAATACCTGAGCGCTCTAATCACGGGATGCATATTAAGCAGATCCTCCTCTCTAGGCGATGAACCCGCCTCAAAAAGAGCTACACTAAAGCCATTCTCAACCAAACGCCAAGCAAGAACGGCTCCCCCCGCCCCACTACCAACGACAATAACATCATACCTATCTCTAAGCATAGAATAGTCGCTAGTAGATATGCTACATACAACCTTTTCCCCCCGCGGGGGCTTCAGTGGAGCCCTATCATACCCTATCTTCCTATAGTTCTCGGGCTTAACGAAATAGGAGGCAAACATTAGGAATTCAAGCACATTAATCAAATCATAGATCATACCTTCGCTATTAAGCCCGGATATCCAGTTCCACCTCTTATCCCTACTCATCATCGAGAAGGTCCTCAGGTACCTAGGTATAGGGGCATAGTTAACCATCCTAGCGGCAAGCTTAAGAATCTTTCTTCCCCTATCACTAATTATATGCTTCAATTCATCCTCATAGAACTCGGCGGGCCAAGTATCCCCAAGCTCAGCCTCAGACAAAGCCCTCAAAACCCTAGTAACTATATCCACAACATCCCCTCTCGACAAATTATTAATAGGTATTACCCAAAAAAATAATATCATTAGCTTAATCAAAATAATAGTGTTACTTCTAGAAGGTCTTGAGGCATATATAAGACTAATTCAAATATAAGTATGGAATAATGGAAAATAAGAAAAATGGTTCTCTTAAGGGGGAAAGAATATAAGAAATCTCTCCCACTAAGACTAGATCATAGCTATAAGAAAATACAAAGATGTCTCCAAGAAAGCTTATGAATTTATTCATGAAATGAATTAGGGAAGAAGCGTGGATTAGCTGTCGATCAATCTATCTCCTTAAGATGGATGACTTCCACAATCCCCATAGCCTTCCGACTCATATCATCATCAGCCGTAACAAGCTTCAAATTACACTTCTTAGCATGATATATATAGGATGCATCATAAAACGATGTCTTAACCATTCTGGCTAATCTCATAGTTTCCCACAGATCCATAGATGAAGGAGTTTCAACAACATCTTTCAATAAGCTCATTAGACTTTTAATTGCCTTCAAGGCATCGGATGCCTCGAGCTGAGGATTTTTATAAATAGCATTTGAGACCTCATAGAGAACTATAATAGGTTCACTAAGGGTAAGTACCCCCTCTATATACCCATTCATAAACCTTAAGGCCCTATCGCTATACTGCTCTTTATTATACCATTTTGCTATTACACTAGCATCTAGAACTAGTGATTCCTCAATCAACCCTACTCCTATCCTCCTTAATAGCCTTCACACTATCAAAAACACCGTATCTAGTCTTCTCCCTGACCTCTTTAGCCATCTCTGCAGCTTCTCTTAGCTCATATTTCCTAATGGTATCTTCAATCGCCTTTCTCAATATAGCGCTCCAATTAACCCTATATCTCTTCATTTTTTCTTTAAGCTCACTGGGTATACGGATAGTTATGATCTTATCCATATAGACACCATGTATATACATTACTTTATTTATATTTAAGCTTTACAATCAAGATATCCTGATAATCATACAGAGAGATGAGGCTACCCGAAAATATTGGATAACATGTACTACTCACCATTAGAAATCTGATAATCAATTTTTCTATACTCTAATCCAATTAATTTATTAGGTGGTTCTAATTGGATACATCTAAGATACTACCATTATTAAGCGAGGTAAAGGTAAATAGATTCTTCTACAAAGCATGCGGATACATAGATAAGGAACTCGATAAACCCCTTATAGCAGTCATATCAAGCTATACAGATACAAGCCCGGGACACCTATACCTAGACAAGATAGCGGAGGCGGCGAAGAAAGGGGTATATATGGCTGGAGGAGCAACGATAGAAGCATATGTAATAGGGCCATGCGCAGCCTACAGCCGTAACTATCGATACGACCTGCCGACCAGAGACGTAATAGCCCAAAGCATAGAGATACAGCTCCAGCAATCCACAGTAGACGGCATAATATTCATAGGAACATGCGACAAAATACTCCCCGGGATGCTTATGGCAGCCGCTAGACTAAATCTACCAGCAATATTCCTAACCGGGGGACCAGCTGAACCCGGACACTTCATGGGTGAAGAGACCGTCTTCCCCCTAGACACACTAGTCCCCCTAATCAAAAAATATATAGAGGGAGAATTAGGCTATGAATCCCTCAAGAATAAGATTCTGAAGGCGGAGGAGAAGTGGATAAATACATGTGGAGCATGCCCAGAGCTGACTACAGCCAATACAATGCAGATACTAATCGAATCGATGGGCCTAACGATACCCTACTCCTCAACAACACCACCCCACCACTCATCGAAACTTAGGTATGCAAAGGTAGCTGGCACAAAGATAGTCGAGCTGATACAGAAAGGCCTATCATTCAAGAAACTAGTTAAAGAAGAAAACCTCCTCAACTCTCTCAGAGTACTAAACGCTATAGGTGGAAGCACAAACGCCGTTATCCACATATTAGCATTATCAAATGAACTCGGCCTAATAGACAGGGTGAATCTCGACACTGTAGAGGAAGTGAGTTCAGACACGCCATTCATATCCCCATTAAGACCAAACGGGCCATACACAATACTCGATCTACATAGGGCAGGTGGAGTTCCAGCCCTACTCAAAGAGCTGAAACCGATCCTCACCGATACAGAGACGGTAATAGGTAAGACCTTATTCGAGATAGCTGATGAGGCTCCAGAGCCGGATGGCGATGTAATCAGGAGCCTAGAGAAACCGGTGCAAAGGAGGGGCGCCCTGAAGGTCCTCAAGGGGAATATAGCTCCAGGCGGTGCATTGGCGAGATACACAGCGGTAAAGAAGGAACATCTAAGGTTCACAGGTCCAGCTAAAATATGTGATAGCCTAGAGGACGCAGTCATAAAGATAATAGCTGGGGAAATAGAGAATGGAGATGTACTGGTAGTAAGGTATGAGGGGCCAAGGGGAGCGCCTGGAATGACCGAGATAGTAATAGTCATATTCCTACTAAGGATGCTGGGGCTAACCGATGTAGCCGTAGTTACCGACGGTCGATATAGTGGTACCGCAGAAGAAGTATTATACATAGGGTATGTAGTACCAGAGGCATATATCGGGGGGCCATTGGCAGCCCTAAGAGACGGAGACATGGTGACGATAGATATAGAGGAGGGGAAGCTCGAGGCAGAAGTATCCCTGGAAGAACTGGATAAGCGTATGGAGAACTGGAGACCCGTTAAGCCGAAGATAACCATGGGAGCATTGGTGGCATGGGCATACCTAGCTGAGCAGGCTGATAAAGGAGCCATAATAAAAAACAAACTGTAAATAACCCTCTTTTTTATAATACGGCTAACTTGGGACCAGTCAATTGTCATCACCTTATTCTCTAGTGATTTGGGAGGATAAAGACATAAATATGTTTATCATAAACATATTTATGATAAACATGTTTATAAATAGAATCGAGGAGCTAAATATAGTTACCAGGCTCATCAAGGATAGGGGGCCGAAACTAATCCTGATTTATGGTAGAAGAAGGGTTGGGAAGACTTGGCTAGCCCTAGAGGTATCGAGAAAAAATGAGAAGGTAATATATCTCTATACACCCGAGTCGAACGACATAACAGAGATAATCAAATACTACAGGTGGACACTAAAGGATACCCATGGAGAAGGCTTCATAGAGAAATACCTAGGTAAAGATCATACATGGGCATCCTTCATAGAATCACTCCATAAATTAGGCATGGACAACTACACAGTGATTATAGATGAGTTCCAGAGGCTAAGCCACGCCTACAAGCCATCACTAACAATACTACAGGGCGAGTGGGACACCAAGCTATCTACAACAAACCTAAAACTAATATTGATGGGCTCCACCGTAGGCGTAATAAATCGGCTCGTTATAAACGGTTCAGCCCCACTCTACGGCAGATGCAATGCGGTGATGAAGCTAACCCCCATGAGATATAAGGATGCCAGGCTCTTTCTAGACCTACCCGAAGAAGAAAGGATAAAAATATATTCATACCTGGGCGGTACACCCGCATACCTAGCCAACTACAACACATCAATAGACCTATGGAGAAACATCCAGCAAATGTTCATAGATAAATCAGCGCCTTATCGAGACGAGCTCGGGAACATATTGTTGATGGAGACGAGAACCGTAGCTCCATACCTAGATATCCTAACCCAGCTAGGGGAGACTGGGCTACCGCTATCCAAGATAAAGGCGGGTAGGGGTACACCGACAGAGTACCTCCGGACACTAGAAAACCTCGATATAATAGAGAAGGCTATACCCCCCACAGACCTCGATAAGAAACGCCCCAAACGAATGAAATACAGGATCAAGGACCCCCTAATAATATTCCTAATAAAATACATCTATCCCTACAGGGTCTACCTAGAGATGGGACTCAGCATCATCGATAAGATCAAAGAGGACCACAATAGATATATGGGCAGAATGTTCGAGAGAATAACATGTGAACTAACACCACTACTCATAGACGACGCTATCTACGCCCATGGACCATGGTGGTGGAGCGAGACAGAGATAGACTGCATAGCCCTATCAAAAAAGAAGCTATACATCATCGAGTCGAAATGGGGCTCCATAAACAAAAAGGACCTCGAGAACCTGAGGACAAAGGTGAATATATTCATGGATATCGAGAGGTGGAGAGGGGAAATAGCGCCAATCATCATAACAAGAGACAAAGCAGGAATAGAGGATGAAGACATCAAGATAATAGACATAAAAGGCATAGAAGAAAAACTCTCAAAAAGATCATCACCAGAACCATAAAAAATAGTGAGCCAACTAGACTCCCTCGGTCAGTGACTCCTTTGGGAGACAATATCATAGAACTTCAGCAGATCCTCCCTAAATCTATCGGGGCTATCAAGGTAAGCAGGATGCCTAGCATCCTCATATACATATATATCTCCATAGCCCAGTCTATCCCTAAACCTCACCAAATCATCAAGTTCAACAACCCTATCCTTCTCACCATAAACAATCAAGATGGGCACCCTCCTCCCCCTATAATGCTCCACAATCCTTTCATCATCCGTGCCAACCGGAGCTATCAGCAAGAGACCGGAAACCCCGTATTGAAGACCATAATACAGGGCGATGTATCCGCCGAGACTAGCTCCAACAAGGAGAGGCTCACGCGTCAACCCGAGAAGTCCCCGGGCATTATCAATCACCATCAGATTAGTCTTTACCGCACGGGTCTTACCGGTACAGTCACTAGCCCGTCCATAAGGCATATCAACCAACAGAAAAGGAATATTCCTCTCACTCAATGACTGGGGAATACCTATCTCTATCCAAACTCTACTCGTAAATGAGTAGCCATGAAGAAAAATCACCGGCACTCCATCCCCAGCACTATACATATACCTACATCTATAACCATCCCAAACAACATATCCAACCTCCAAACCACACCCACCCAAACACACCACAAATACCCAAACTAAAAATGAAAATATAACCCCATAAAATATAAGAAAACCCAAACAACCCCAAACAAAAACCATCAGTCAAAGAACCCCAGTCTACATACTCAAAACACCAAATAATAACAGGGATACCAACCATCACACCATCAAGAACAATACAATTCAATATACCAAGGTATCTATCTCTGGAGAAACCTAATAATCCTCCTCTCCAACTCAAAAAACACCTCAAATAAAGGAGAGACATACCTCAAGCCACTAAAAGCCATAGACAAAATATCAACATCCCCCTCACCAATCCCCCTAAACAACGGAAGAAAAACCAGATACAAAAACAAAAACAAAACCCCAAAAACAGGCACATTATACAACGAACGCCCAAAATCAACAAACAACCTAAGCAGATACACAGCCAAACCAGACAAAAAAGCAGCAAAATAAATCCTCAACAGTATATAGCCATCAACCCAAACACCAAACCTACTCCTAGCAACCCAAAAACCATAGAAAATCATAAAGAAAGTAGCCAGGACAAGAGCAACAAGAATACCCAAGACACCATAAAAATAGATTAATAAATAGTATAGAGGAAGCGAAGCAACGAGATTTATCACACCCATCCTAAAAACAATATTAGTCATACCGACTCCATTGAAGAAACTACCCAACACAACAGATCCCAAACCAACCAATAGATATGGCAAGGCAGCAATAACCAGATAGAGAGGGGCATCCCTGAAAACAGAGCCATAAAAAAGAAATATGACATCTCTAGACAAAACCATAATGAAAAAAGATACAGGCAAAATCAAAATACAGCTATACCTAACGGCATACCTAAATAACTCTCTAACCTCATTAATCTCCCTCTCCACATCCAACTTGGAGAAACTAGGGAATAGAACCGTGCTAACAGGAAAAATAAAGATAGTTATTGCAGTACTAAGATTGAGAGCAGCGGCAAGATTACCTATATCAATATTAGTAGTAAACCAAGCCAACAAATAATTTTTATAAACCCCGATGACACCTACAAGAATAGAAGAAAGATAAGCGGGAAATCCATAAGTAACCATATTCACAGCCAAATCCCTGGAGAACAATCTATTTTCCACCTTCTTCTTCCTCAAAATAAGAAGATATAATATTAATATCCCAAGGAATATAGCCACCAAATAACTTCCAACGTGGCCAACGATAGCGCCAGTCACAGCATAACCCAACAATATAAGGCCAACCGCGAGAACAAATTTACTTATAGCTTGAAGAATACTCATCAAGGAGCTTCCATCCATACGCTCCAAACCATAAAAAATACTGTTAAGAACACGGAATAATCCACTTCCAATAACTAGTAGACTGGTTATCCTAACGTAGAATGAAGCCTCCGGTCTATTAATCACATAGATAGAGAACCAATCAGAATAAATGAAAAGTATAATACCCCAAAAGAATGTCAGAATAAATTGAAACAGAATTCCGGTATTTATAGAGGTCAATATCTTACTCCAATCACCCGTCCTCCCAGACTCAGAGATAAATTTAGTTAAGCCGATCGATATACCTAGACCGGTGCCTAGAAGAAGTAATGATGCAGGTGTCATGGCCAAGGAATATAATCCATATTGATCAGGACCGAGAAGCCTACCTATCAGAATAGATGATAACGCATTGATCAACGTAGCTAATGTCATACCCACAAAAAGGTAGATTCCTCCGCGTGCGCTAGTCCTCGCTATATCCCTAAGTATAGACATCCCTGATACCACCAAGGCCGATAGTCAAAAATAAAGATATCCCCCCTAAAAAATAATAAATAACCAAAAAATTGTATCGTAAATCCGAATTATAACTGTGATAACTATTTTCTATATTGACATAGGTCAAAGACGGGTATTCATAGGCAAGCATTATGGCCCAATGGCTTTATTTTAGTCAAACAATACTCTAAATAATGCAAACAATAATCATCAAATAATTCAACAAACTATTATTATTAATACGAGAAACAACCTTTAATTACGGAATTTAAAGTTTATATATTTTTTATACATTATTCTATGTGATGACCACCACTTTAATCCATACTCTACGCCTAATTAAGCTAGGCGATAAACTATCATTGCGGAACATGCTCACCGACGTCCAAAACCTGAGATGGATAAGGTCTAGGGCACTCAGGCGTGGAGTATGGAATCGCCTCAATCTACTAGAGAAATACATAGTAAACCTAACAATAAGAACTCTGGAAAGAGTGAGGAGCGAGGACCTCCTCAACACCCTACTAAAGATAGTCGAAAAACTTCTCGACAGATTAATAACGAGATATGAAGCAAGACTCTTAAATCACATGGAGCAGCTTAAGCAGAAACTCCTTGATCTAGCGGTGGAGAGGAGGAGCGCCTCGCTCTACCGGCTGGCCCAAAATCTAGATTACCTATGGACGCAGGCCATAAAGAACATAGCGTCAGAAGACATAGGAGCCTACATACACTATTAATGCATCACCCCAAAATCCCAAGAGCAACGTGAAGACGCGTTCTAAAGGAGCCCATTCCATTCTCCATAAATCCGGCGGAACAAGAAGCTTTATTACCATATAACTATAAGAATATAGTATGTGCGGAATAACCGGAATCATACTCAAAAAGGGAAATGCAGCGCCCCTAGTATATGAATCCTTGAAGAGATTGGAATATAGGGGATACGACTCAGCTGGAATTGCCTCAATAGACAATTTAAAACTATATATGAAGAAAGACTCCGGAAAATTAGATGAGATACACAAAAAAATAGACTTAACAGATATCCCAGGACCACTCGTTATAGGGCATATACGTTGGGCGACCCATGGGTATCCTGATAAGATTAATGCTCATCCGCATACAGATTGTACTAAGACTATAGCTGTTGTTCATAATGGAGTTATAGAGAACTTCCTGGAATTGAGGAGGGAGCTGGAGGAGAAGGGCCACAAGTTTATTACCCGTACAGATACAGAAGTTGTTCCTCACCTCATAGAGGAAGAAATGAATGCTACAGATGATCTATATACCGCGGTATTAAGAGCGGTTAGAAAACTAAAGGGATCATATGCATTAGCCATTATATCCTCCTCAGAACCCGATAAAATAGTCTGCGCTAGGAATGAGAGCCCACTTATAATAGGTGTGGGTAAAGAGGGGATGTACTGCTCTTCCGATATACCCGCCATCCTAGAATACACAAACAAATTCATAACACTAGATAACAGGGAGATAGCTATACTAACCCATGATGGAGTATCAATAAGGAAGATAAAAGATGAACAGGTGGTCTATAGAACATCTTTCGAAGTAGACTGGGATATAGAGCAAGCCGAGAAACAGGGATATCCACACTTCATGCTGAAGGAGATCCATGAACAACCAGATAGCCTCAGGGACGCCCTAAGGCTCCAAGAGCAATACCTAGACCTAGTTACAACGTTCTTGGACAGGGGGAGAGAAATATTTTTGGTGGCGGCAGGGACATCATATCATGCATGCCTAGCGGCATCCTACATGTTCAGCAAACTCGCCAAGCTAACGACATACCCCGTAATAGCCTCGGAATTCATAGATAGATATGGAGATGCGGTCGGTATAGACTCGGTAATATTGGCTGTAAGCCAATCCGGAGAAACTTATGACACATTGAAGGCTGTGGACCACGCTAGGATGAGGGCCGCAACAATAATAGGAATCACAAATAATGTAGCGTCAACGCTAACGAGGGTATCTAGAGCCTACTTGGTCCAGCAATCGGGGCCAGAGATAGGGGTCGCTGCGACAAAGACATTCACAGCCCAACTAATAGTATTGGCACAGCTGGCGCTTAGACTTGCAAAAATAAGGGGGAAGATCTCGCAAGACGAGATAGATGAACTCAAAGAGAAACTCTATAGGATGCCGGAAATAATAAAGGAGACAATAATAATGACGGAGGAAAAGGTAAAGGAACTCGCGGAGAAATACCGAGATAAGAACCTATTCTTATTCTTAGGCCGTGGGATAAGTACGGCTACAGCCTTAGAGGGCAGATTAAAACTCCTAGAAATAACTTATAAACCGGCGTTAGCATTCCCAGCGGCCGAGTCGAAACACGGCCCTATATCTATTGTTGAGGAAGGAGTCCCTGTAATATTTATTGCTCCATATGACGAGACTAGAAAGGATGTTATTGGGAATATTATGGAGATGAAGGCTAGAGGAGCCGAGATAATAGCCCTATGCGAAGAGGGTGACGAGGAGATCAAGGGATTGGCGGATGAATATATTGAGATGAGTAGAGATATACCCGGATTACTATCTCCCATTCCATACGTAGTGCCTCTTCAGCTCCTCGCCTACTACCTAGCGGTATACAACGGTTTAGACCCCGATAAACCGAGGAACCTAGCGAAAAGCGTTACCGTACCCTAATATAGACCCCTCTATTTAGAGTTGGCTAGAGACTATAAACTTAAGGGATACATAAAGAATGAGAAAGACTATCCAGAGAGAATCCCGGGAGACCAGGGAAGCATCAAACAGAAACCTCCAGCTACTAAGAGAAGCTCTCAAAATAGATATTGTATAGCCGGATCATAGATGCACAATAGATATCTTTCTAAAGCAAAATTAGGTAAATACCTAAATAAGGCGCCCTATAACAGTGTAATTAATAAATACCAAAGACACTAAGCAAATAATATGGCGGAGATAAACCTATACGACATAGACCCCGACAAACTAATAACCCAAATAGAAAACAAATACCAACTCAAACTACCCAAAACAATAAAAAGCATAGAAGTAAACGAAGAAGGAAAAGCACTATACATAGCATTCGAATGCCTAACCTGCAGAACACACCACCAAATCCAACACAAAAAGATAACCCTCGTATTCAGCGAGACAGGAGAACTAACAGGAATAAAGATACCCTGCGACGAAGAAATAATATAAAAGATACCATAAGGATTAGTATGAATAGAGATACTCCGGAGACGTTATCACCTATAGTCCTGCCTAAAATACATTTTCATAAATAAGAGAGATAAAATAATATGATTAAAAAGGTCAGACAATTAATAAATACATTTATATCGCTAGATAGTTAAGGGATAAGTGAGGGAATAGAGTTGGTAAAGCCTCAAAGAATTACCGTCATATTAAGAGAGGAGGAGGAAGGAGGATATTCAGTTCAATGCCTAGAATTACCAGGCTGTATAAGCCAAGGTGAAACACGAGAAGAAGCAATCAACAATATAATAGAAGCTATAAAGGGATATCTAGAAGCATTCCCCGAAGAGGCTAAGAGGCTTAAAGGGAAGAAAGAATTATTGGAACTAATTGTCTAAGAAAACCCCAATATTATCATGGAGAGAAGTCGTCAAAACATTGAAAAAGAAGGGCTTCAAAGTCGTTCACCAGAAAGGCAGCCATATGTATCTAACAGATGGAACCCATAAAATAACGGTACCAAGGCACAAAGAGATAAAAAAGGAACACTACTATCGATCATCAACCAAGCCGGGCTAACAAAAGAAGAATTCCTCAAACTCCTCAAGGAAAAGACTAAGTCATTATGACCCATAAAAGGAGAATACAACACCAATACCCTCTTCAAAACAGGATAATGATGAAATCAAAATCAGGAAAAAACCCAATTTATAGATACACCGACGAAACCACTAATAAATCAAACATTTACACCATATTGGCATAGAAGTGAACGAAGAAATAATAAAAACATATGCCTGAACTCCTCCTCCACTTCGCTATACCCTACGCAATAGCAACACCAATAACGGGGCCAAGGAACGCCCTAATAATAGGCTTAGCAGCACTAATCCCAGACCTAGACGCACTCCTATATATCCACAGATCCATAACCCACTCAATAATACCCATCCTAATAATCACAATAACCGCAATAATCCTAACACAGAAATATGGAGGGCCCAAGCCACTAATCTATGGCATAATCCTCGGAGTAATGAGCCACCCAATCCTGGACCTATTCCAGAGCTATACTCCAATCCTGTACCCCTTAATGAAGAATTCCTATAAAATAACCACCGAAGGAATAATCACCATAGGAACAGCAATAAAACCAGAGCTAAACCTAGACATAACCACTATGCCCACACCCTTCACCTCGTTCACCCAACTAGATGCACCTATATTCACGAGCCAAGGCCTAATCATCAGCCTAATTCTAATAATAATACCACTAACAATCCAACAAATAAACAAAGGCAAACAATCTACAGCACTAAACAAAGTAGAAAAAACAATATCCATAGATCCTAAGGGGAACCATATACTCCAATTAATTCCCATTGACGAACAGGAAAAAGTCCATAAAGAAGATATTACGATAGTCATACCAACACTTAACGAGGAGAAAGCCATAGGAAAAGTAATCGACGAACTCTTGGAACTAGGCTATAGCAGTAACCAAATCCTTGTTGTAGACGGAAAATCACAGGATGACACGGTAGCAGAAGCACTAAAACGTGGCGTAAAGGTGGTTCTGCAAGAAGGGAAAGGAAAAGCAGACGCAATTCTTACTGCTATAAAAATAGTAGATACTGACTACATGCTTGTGATGGATGGAGACTACACCTACGACCCCAGTTACATAGAAAAAATGATGAACAAAGCAGGCAAATATAACCAAATAATAGGCGCACGTCTTATAGGTAGAGAAAATATACCCCGACTACACCGGTTTGGAAATTGGATAATAACTAAGCTATTCAACCTAATATTCGGTGGAAACCTGAGAGATATATGTAGCGGCATGTACCTAGTAAAAACCGAAGCAGCCAAAGAAATAATAGGCCGAAGCCACGGATTCAGCATAGAAGCGGAAATAGCAGCTGCAGCGTCAACAACAGGAGAAATAACAGATATACCCATAAATTATAGAAAAAGAATTGGAGACAAAAAAATCTCCTCAATAAAAGATGGCGTAAAGATCGCGTGGAGTATAATAACCCTAAGCTGGACCTACAACCCACTATTTATCCTCTTTGCGCTAGGGAGTCTAGCATTGATACCTGGACTAGGATTAATGGCATACGTAGGTTGGGAGCTTATATTCAGAGGAGTAAAACATTATGTATTAGGAATTATATCCTTAATAGTAACCTCACTAGGAATAATAAGCTTCCTTTTCGCAATACTAACGCTATATCTAAAAAGAATGGAAACAAGACTAAACAGAAGCTACCAAGAATTACTACGTTACATGAATAGAAAGAAATAGTATTTTTTATTCTACAAAAGAGATATGCCATAATTATTTTTATTATTTTAGAATTATAATGAGAATGATTCCTCCAGCGAAGCCATATTTTCCTAAGGAAGACATTGAGGAAATCAAAACTCATGTAGAAAAAATTTTAAGCTCAGGAATGCTAACCTTACATAAATATACTAAAGAATTTGAGAAAAGATTTGCTGAATTATGTAATGTAAAGTATGCGGTAGCTGTGAATTCCGGAACTGCTGCATTAGAAATAATATTAAGAACATTTAAATTAGAGCCAGGAGATGAAGTTATCATTCCTACAAATACATTTAGTGCTACAGCAGCTTCCATAATATTTGCAGGAGGAAAACCCGTATTGACCGATATCGATTCAGATACCTTATGTATAACTGCTGAAGAAGTACAGAAACACATAACTGCAAAAACCAAAGGAGTTATAGTAGTTCATATTGGTGGTTTGATATGTCCAGACATCAAGGCGATAAGAGAAATATGTCAAGATTATGGTCTATTTCTAGTAGAAGATGCTGCTCATGCTCATGGATCAAGTTTAAATGGAGAAATGGCAGGGTCATTCGGAGATGCATCTGCATTCAGCTTTTATCCCACTAAAGTTATAACCACTGGAGAGGGTGGCATAATAACAACGAATGATGTCAATATATATAATTTTGCTGTCAAACTAAGAGACCAAGGAAAAGATAGTTATACAAGCAATCTAATAGTCGAACTAGGTTATAATTGGCGAATGCAAGAAATAAGTGCAGCAATAGGATTAGTACAGCTAAAAAGGTTGTCAGAAATTATATTGAAAAGAAATCATATTAAAAAATTATACAATAATGAATTTAGTAAAATAGATGGATTAGAACCTATAAGGACACCAAATAACATGGTAAATAACTATTATAAATATGTATTGATTTTAGATTCGAATATAAATAGGGACAAATTAAAAGAGGAATTGAAAAAAAAAGGAGTTAAATGCGGCAGCGAAGTATATTGGCCGCCATTGCATCTACAACCCATATATCAAAAAATATTAAATATACAGGTGGGTGAGTTTCCTAATGCAGAAGATGTATGTAGGAGAATGATATGTCCCCCAATATATACGTCAATGACAATAGAAGATGTCAACTATGTTATAGAATCTTTTAAAAAGACATTAGAGAGAATTTAAGAATGGTAATCCTAGTAACAGGCGGTTCAGGTTTTATAGGAAGCCACATAGTAGACAAACTAGTTGAAAAAGGATATCAAATAAGGGTCTTTGATCTGAACAGACCATATAGCGATGATGTAGAATGGTTTAAGGGAGATATACTTAACCTAGAGGATTTACTAAAAGCTTGTAAAGATATAGAGTATATTTTTCATTTAGCAGCTATAGCAGATGTTAATGTAGCTATATCCCATCCTGATCTTTGTATTAAAGTCAACGAATTAGGGACATTAAATTTACTAAAAGCAGCTACAGCAAATGAAGTTGAAAGAATAATATTAGCATCGACAACATGGGTATATGGAAAAACAGAAGGCGTAGTAACAGAAGAAACACCACTACCACCACCAGATAACATATATACAAAAACAAAAATCGGTCAAGAGCATCTAGTGATATCATGGAGTAATAGATACAACATGCCTTACACAATATTAAGATATGGAATACCATATGGACCTCGGATGAGAGAAAATATGGCGATAGCAATATTTGTAAAAAAAGCATTACGGAATGAAACGATAACAATTTTTGGAGATGGAAAACAGGGAAGATGCTTCATATATGTGGAAGACCTAGCAGAAGGTAATATAGCGGCACTTAGTGAAAAGGCAAAATATCAAATTTTGAATATGGCTGGAAAAGAGTTTGTAACACTCAATATGGTTATAGATGAACTAAGGAGAATATTTGACAAAGTGATTGTAAAATATGATATGGAGCGTATTGGGGATTTTAGAGGAGTAATAGTTAATATTGAAAAAGCAAAAATCTTACTTGACTGGGAACCCAGAGTCTCTTTTAGGGAAGGATTACGCAAATATTTGGACTACATAAAATCCGGTAGTGACAGAAAACTCATATAGTTTTATATGCTTATTTAAAATTTAGAATAACAATTAAAAGAGATAAGACTTAATATCAAAAAGGATTACAGAAAATTTTGATAATGACTTTAAATATACTAATATTCACACATCAATACTATCCGGGGATAGGCGGCGTAGAAGATGTTGTAAAATCTATAGCGAAAACATTACTTAAGCGATATTATAACGATGGTGCTGGTTATATTAACAAATTGGTTATCATTACGGGCGATAAAAATAGATTCAATGTAAGAAAAGAAGAAAGAGGGGGTCTGATAATATTTAGATGGCCCGTATTTTCATGTAATAATGCCTATTTTATACCATATAAACCATTAAACCTCCGAAATTTCATAAAGAAAATTGTTATTCAAAATAACATTAATATAGCACATATACATTGTTCACATGCAGTATTTCCAGTATTATCAGGATTATTTGTAAAAAGCGCATTTGGTGAGAATATAAAGCTTGTTTTTAGTATGCATTATCATGGCCACGGTCACACATTGTTTAGGGAGTTCATGTGGAAGTTATGGTATTTTTATGTAAAAAAGCTTATCTCTTTGTCGGATGTAATTCACTGTGTAAGCAATATAGAATCGCAACGTATAATAAGAGATTTTCCTTTTTCTAGTCATAAAATAATAATTATTCCCAATGGTGTAAATAAAGAGATCTACAATTATAAATGGAAAGGAAATGAAAGTGATTACATGTTATATGCCGGTAGAGTAGAGAAATATAAGAATATAGAAAAATCTTTTCTTCTATTAAAAATAATGAATAGATATTACAATAGGAAAGGAATTAAACTAAGAATTGTTGGTGAAGGACCTTATTTAAATAAACTTAAGAAAACAACTCAAAAGATGAGGTTATACAAAGATATAATATTTGATAAGTTCTTGCCTAAATATGAATACTATAAAGTGTTATCAAACGCTTTATTAACAATAAATCCAAGTGAGTATGAAGCTTTTAGCACTTTAGTCGCTGAGTCTTTAGCGATAGGAACACCTTCGATAGTATCTATCCCTATATCTAAGATATATCCAAGTTTTATAAATAACGATATTTCTATACTACCTTTTGATATTCATAAAATATTAAATATATTAGAATTAAAATTACTTATGCCAAAGAAAAAAATAAGTCTTTTATCATGGGAAGATGTAGTAGATAGGCTAATGAACATATATCTTTCGCTCTAATAAGATTTATGAATATTTTGTTCAAATTAGACAATCTTTCCCTGTTATCTATATACATAATAACATTGTTAATATTAGTCATATTCATAAATCTTCGGATCATTCATCAATGGATGTATATAGCATTTATTTTATCAATATGTATTTATCTCTTCATTTTCCTCTCCCATAACAAAGTTAGGAAAAAATGGCGTATTACAATATTAGTAACATTGGGGCTGATAATATGGAATATTTACTTCCTAGCTACAAATTTTAAAATAATCCCTTTTTATGATTCATATTCAGAGTATATATTTATACAGATAGTCAAAAATGATGGACATTTTGATCTAAATCTACCAAGCTTTCCTTATCCCTCACCAGAGAACCCAGGAACATATCCTCTCTTTAGCATATTGACGATCTTTTTAGAGTTAATTATACAGATAGATATCGTAAAGTTGGTTTCCATATTATCATCAGTAAAAGGGTTACTATTGATTTTGTTTTTCTATTTATTTGCAGGTATTTTAGCAAAAGGTCAAAAATTATATTCTCTGATCACTAGCGTATCTATATTATTGCTCATTGCTAACCCTGACGCTGGTTATACTACTATGCACTTTTATCATAGACATTATTCATTAGTTCTTTGTTTTATATTCTTATACCTTCTATTGAGGTATATGTCATATAATGATTCAGGTGAAATAAGAAAATTATTATTATTATTCGCTGTCATTATTCCCTTAACATATATATATTATCCGGTCATCTACATTATTTCCACATTTTCACTCAGTTTTATCTTAATTGTATTTCCCCAAAAATATAATTTACAAACGCATAGAAAGTTAAAATTAATATTAATAGTATCACTTATAATGATTCTAATTACTGAAGTTTGGAATTTTGTCACGACATTTCCAAACCCGTTTACTAGAAATCTTAAATGGTATCTGGACAATATAATTTTAAATCCAAGAGTTAAAAGCCTTGAAATAGATAGATATCAGTACAAGGCAGGTCCTGTTATTCCTACTATCTTAAGACCATATCCATATGTATATTTACTTACATTAAGGGATATATTGTTATGGTTTCCTTTAGTTCTAATCACCTTCATGTATCTATTTAAATTCGTCAAAAGAAAAAAAATAAAACATCAAGAATATCTATATCTAGCGTCAATATTTTCATTCGTACCGATAGTTATCGTTGGTTTTCTAGGAACAGGATGGAGGTCTTTAGAATGGAGATACTACATGATGCCTATGATAATATACTCTGGATCACTAATGTATAGTAAACTTTTGTTTAAAAATAAGTATTTTACAAAAATAATATGGTTTCTAATTTTATCTCTATTTATAACCATATCTTTTTTAGCCCCATTTTCTCATATTTATTTTCCAATCTACCTTTATAGTTCAAAGCTAGATTTTGTTAATATAGGGCATCCAAACCCAAATTATTTTACTATTAGACCTTTTGTGAATAATTATCTTAAAGAAGGATTTTCTATATTATCAGACCACATCTATTTACTCTTCCTCACATTTGATATTAATTATTATAATTATATATATGAAGAGAGAGTTTTTTCCAAATACGGTGAGCAGAACACACTTTTCATAGAGTTCATTAATTTTAATATTCCAATAGGTTATTCAACTAAAAAACAGGTAGAGCTTCTTAACAATATCCGCTTAAATATAAATATCGATTACAATCGTGTATTAGATAGTAAACCATATACCATATATGCTAAATAAAAATTCAATTGCAAATAAGGTAGAAGATGAGTAATTTGAGCAAACACAAGAATTTAATATTGATAACTATTGATTCTCTTAGGGCTGATTATTTATCATGTTACGGACATCATAAGCGGACATCTCCTAACATAGATAGATTAGCACATGATGGTATTCTATTTCTTAACTGCTATGCTAACAGTTGTGTAACTTTTCCATCCTTTATATCTATTTTTACTTCAATTTATCCAAGCATTTATTTACCTATTTATAATAATATTATAGTAACATTACCAGAAGTCATTAAATGTAAAGGTTTTAAAACCATCGGTATTCATTGCAATCCATTTTTATCTAACAAAATTTTTAGAAAGGGTTTTGATGTGTTCAAGGATATGTATTACGAATCAACTGGAGTTGTATCTAGTTTTGCTACCCCATTAAAATCAAGATTACTTAATATCATAATAGAAAAAATACATAAGTATATAAAGAAATATCCAGTTTTATATAAATGGTTTTCTATTTTATATAATTTATATGTCTTAAATGAAAATAAGGACAAAGTTGACGGCGTTGAAATTATAAAAGAAGCCACAAAAGAAATAGAAAAGGTTGATACCTGTCCTTTTTTCTTATGGCTTCACTTTATGGATGTTCATTATAGATATAACACGCCAAGAAATGTATTCGAATCTACTATTGGAAAAAAATATCCATCACTTTTCCGTAGAGCATCTATTTTTTCAAAGATGCGTTTTGCTAGGTTAAGTAATAAAGAGAGAGAAGTGTTAATAAATTTATATGAAAGTTCAATAAGATATGTGGATATCTGCATAGGCATCCTTTTGCGATATCTGATCAGGAAAAACCTGCTACAAGAAACTTGTATAATTATAACATCTGACCATGGAGAAGAATTTAATGAACATGGTTCATACGGTCATTTTAAACCAAAATTATATAACGAGATGTTACGTGTGCCATTAATTATCTATAATGGAGGTTACTCCAGAAAAATAATATATAGGTTAGTAAGTTTAATTGATCTCGGTCCTACAATTCTAGACATATTAGGGATAAAATGCCCAACAAACTTTTTCGGTGATAGCTTAATTCCTCTAATTAATAATTCCTCGATCTTAATAAAACCAGTAATCAGCGAATATAAAAATGATAAACTAAGTTTAATAATTAATAGGTATAAGGCATTGTATGAGGCTGACAAATCGATCCTCGATATATACGATCTAAAAGTGGATCCTTATGAGAGAACACCTATTACCGATAATAAATTAAAAGAAACATTCAATACGAAGATTATTGAATATTTAGAATTGAGAAAGAATATCAAAAGAAATATGCTAAGAAAATTATTAAATACAACCAAAATATCGATGAGTTCAAAGAAGATTGAAAATGTCTAGGAATATTTCAACTCGTTTTCCCTATAAATTTATATATCTTTCAATATTCTAAGAGGCCAATATTATTTATAAAAACTGAAAATGAAAATATTGGTAATTTCTGAGAAGTATTGGCCAAATGGAGGAGGAGCAGAGTTAGCTATACATTGCATACTTAAAATATTGAGTAGACAAGGATTTAAAATAACTGTTTTAGTAGGTAATAAGGTTATTGAGAGATTAGATAATGTCACATATATATATACCCCCTATCTGGACACACCCTACTCGCCGAAAATCCAATTATGGATTAATTTATTAGCTCAGGGAAATCGTCTTAACACCTTAATAAAAGAGCATGATTTGATATATATACCACGACTAGCGTACCCAATTATCGATCAAGCTAGAAAATTTGATAAAAAAATAATAGTTCACTTATTTGATTATCAACCTATAACATATGATGCAGTAATACCATATCCATATGAAGAATGGCGAAAATATAGAACTTCTCCTATTCAAGAAATGAAGAGGATATTAAAGTTTCAAAGATTGAATTATAATATAGTTAAAGCAATTACGCAATCACTTTTATGTCATCTAAATACTTTATCTAAAATATGGCTTAGTCATGCCAATTTAATCATCTGTGAATCTCATCGACAATTTCAAATAATCACTTCTGAACTACCACACCTGAAAAAGAAAGTATTGGTAATTCCGGATCCTTTACCAGAATTTCCTTTTATACATAAAAATAAAAAATGTGACCTATTTCTTTATCTTGGAGGCGATTCCTTTATCAAGGGCATAGAAATATTTGTGAATAAGAGATTATTAGAGTTTCTTAAATCTAATAGCATTAGAATTTTGTTGGCGAAAGTGCGAAACCAGAAATGGAAAAGTTTATTTTCAAAATTAAATAAGAAATATGGTAATATTTATGAAGTAACTGATATGCTTACTTATAAACAAATAAAGACTCTTTATTCTCAAAGTAGAGCTTTACTTTTCCCATCCCATACAGAGGAGCCTCTCCCATCGGTAATCTTGGAGTCAATGCTTGCTGGTACAATTCCCATTGCTTCCAGAAGTGGTGGTACTCCAGAGATAGTTAAGGACACATATGCAGCAAGAATGCTCTTCAATCCAAGCAATATAGATGAACTTATAGAAAGGATGGAACAAGTACTTTCGTTAAATAGAGAGCAACTTATGATTATAGGTAGTACTCTAAGAGACTCTATTCTTAGGAATTTTAATAATAAAAAAACCGAAAAACGGATACTTAAAGTATTTTCTTAAAGCAGGGCATATTGAAAAATGAGAATATATATGGTTTAATGGTCCTTATCATCCCGTAAATCTAGATTGATGCAAAGTTATCCAATTTATTTCCCAGTTTTAATAATATTCTTTCGTCAATATGGTTGGAGATAATAGATATTTCTTACTCCAATGCTTTAAATTATTAAGGCAGGATTTTATGAGAGAGCAACGGTCTCTTTAGCTCAAAAATACTAGAGTCTTATATGCGCGCAATCATTAATTTCTTTTATATAGATTATACAAAATGAGGCCATAAGTGGTAGCTTCTTAATGTCATATTCTTTTATTTGCTAAGATCGGAGGTAATTGATGTTGAATAATATTAGAATATGTATGTTAGCACCAGAATTTCTACCTGTTTGGGGTGGTGTAGGAAGTTATACAGTTGAGTTAGTTAGGCATTTATCTGAAGAAGCAGAGATTCATGTTGTAACTCCCTTTAGAAAAAGCCTCGGCCAATATAAAATATCATCACATGAATATGATTTAACTAAATACTTTAGAGAAAAAATTTATATACATTTCTTAGGAACGGCTTCGGATACTTTTTTCTATAATGCAATATTTCAGTATATAGTAGCAAAATTCGTACCTAGACTTGTTAAGGAAGAGAACATTGATGTAATTCATTCACATACAGCACACATGCCTGATATTATATTACAATTCAGAAATATCAAACCACCTATATTAACCACTATCCATACAACAATTAAAGGACAGAGAGAGGGCACTAAAGAGTCGCGAATGAGCTTTAGAGATCTAGAGCTTTCTGAGAAATTAACATTTTTAATGTATCCAGCATTAAGAACAGTAGAAACCATATACTTTATAAAAGATAGATATTATGTTACAGTATCAAATTGGATGAAGAAAAAACTTTTAAATTATTATCCAAAGCTTAAGAGAAAGAAAATCTATGTGATTCATAATGCGGTCGATGTGAATCTTTTCAGGCCTTCTTCTATACCATTATATATGAAAAAAGCTGAAGGAAAATATACTATACTTTTTACAGGGAGGATGATATCTGCCAAAGGAATTGACACTCTTATTAAATCTATTCCTATAGTGTTAAGAGAGAAAAGAGATGTTATTTTTTTGTTTGTGGGTCCAGGGAATCCATATCCATACATAAAAAAACTTAAGAGTATGAATGTACCGAATTCTTGCTATAAATTTCTTGGATACATGAAATACAGAGAGGATCTTGCAAAATTATACGCCATAGCAGATGTATATGTAGCACCAACTTATTATGAAAACCTGCCCATAAGAGTCCTCGAAGCAATGTCTTCAGAGACCCCTCCCGTGGCTTCAAATGTATGTGCAATACCAGAAGCCATTAAGAATTTCTATAATGGAATTCTAATTTCGCCAGGAAATCACAAAGCATTAGCGGATGCAATTCTGTATCTTTTACAAAATCCAGAAGAGAGGAAGAGAATGGGTAAGAATGCCCGTTTAACTATCGAAAAATATTTCAATTGGAATGTGGCTACACAAAGGTATATAAGGCTCTACCGTGCAATAATAGATGACAATAGATCATGAATATTTTGCAAGTAATATATCAATATGAACAATTAGATGTATATATTTGACCATGGTTATATATGGATATCTATATTCTATTCACTAAAATTAAAGTCCATATTACCTAAGTTAGAAAAACCAAGATGACTAAGTCTTCGAAAATTCTCGCTTTGGGGATTACGCTAAGTATCTATCAAAATCAATTAATTAATGTGCAAGTACTTAAGAACCTAACTGAAACTGTAACGAAAATATTGGTAAAGAAATAGAATGCACATTGCTATTTATCAATTTCTAGAATTCTTCGGAGGTTCTCAAGAATGTGTAGCCAAAGGAATATTAGCTAAATATAGGAACTAACTAGTAACTATTGGTGTCGATATAGATATTCTTGTACCAAAATATTATTCTTACAAAGTCATTAGGGAGCTTTTAGAGCAAGATTTTTTATCACGATCGATGAGATTAAAAAACATATGATATAAGGCTCAATGATGATCATTAACCCGATAGTTTATAGGTGATTTATAAAATAAATTCTAAATATCAAAAAACCGAAAACCTACTGCACTAATAAATGTATTGATTTCTTATGGAGATTCAATAAATACCTCAATTTAATCTCTTTAATTTAATTTTTTAGAGGGACAATAAATTTGTTAAAAACAAAAAAAATAAGAATTGCTGTTCTTAACTTCTGGTCATTAGATAATATTGGCGATAAACTAATATTAGAGGCCTTTTTTGAACTTATTAAAGATTTATTTTCCATATCAAATATATATATATTCACATATGACCCTGAAAGTTTCAAAAAATATGTCAATAAATATTCTGAGAAAATAAGTATTATACCGGCTTTTTCAAAGATTATAAAGGATTTTCTATATAAGCAGTCATATTTGATTAAAATGAAAAAATTATCGACACTAATAAGCATCCTATCTATCTTTTTTTATCCATTAATAATGAAATTATCATTTATTACGAAAGGAAATATAAGAAAAATGAAGGAAAATCTAGAGAAAAGCGATTTAATTTTTCTTATCGGTGGAAATTATATAACTGCTCCTAAGGGAAAAAGTGCTTTTCCGGCTTTAGAGCAATTGGTATCTATCTTTTATGTTAAATTTATTCTCAAAAAAGTAGTGATTATTCTTCCTCAATCTATAGGTCCTCTTGATTATAGATCATTACGTTTCTTGGCAAAAATAATATTATCTAAAGTAGACCTAATTATAGTAAGAGAACATCTCTCTTTTATTTATTTGAAAACGATCTTAGGATTATCTAAAAATATAATTCAAAAGCCAGATCTAGCGTTCTTAAATATGAAGAAAATTAATAATATAAAATCAAACAATCCGGGAAAGAATATTTTAGGAGTAGTATTAAAAGGCTCACATGAATTTATTAGTAATATGAATTTCATAAAAGAAATTGCTAGATCATTATACCACTTATCCAATATGGGATATATTATTTTTCTGATCCCATTTAGTTATATAGAATCCATTGAAGATGATAGAATATTGTGTAATCTAATTTTGAACTGTTTTAACACGCAAAATATCATGATATACAATATAAACCTATCTAGTCTAGATGAAATAAATAAGAAACTTAACTTTATAGATATTATTGTTACGACCAGACTACATCCTGCCATTTTAGGATGCATTATTGGTATTCCATCGATAATACTAGCTTCACCGTATGATTATAAATATTATATATCTGAATATTTGGGACTAGATAAATATAAAATCGAAGTTTCTTCATTCTCAGTTGATTTGTTGGTAAGAACTATAGAGAAAATTACACACGATAGAAATAAGTTAGTGTTGAATTTGAGTAAGGTCTCTAGAGCACTCTTGAGCGATGTGTGCTCAATAAAAAAATTTTTGAAATTACTGTTTATTTTCACATTAAGATATAACTCATAAGCCTGTAATGGCTGAAGTTAGCATAATTCTTCCCACATATAACAGAGCAAAAGTAATAAGTAGATCAATAAAGTCGATTATTAATCAAACCTTCAAAAATTTCGAGTTAATCATTATCGATGATGGCAATGATGATACTGAAAAAATAGTCAAAGAGTTTTCCGATGACAGAATTATATATATCAAAAACCCTAAAAGATTAGGCGTATCATTTGCTAGAAACCAAGGAATTAATATGTCTACTGGGAAATATATTGGCTTTATAGACTCAGATGATGTTTGGCTGTCCACTAAGTTAGAATTTCAGATAAATAGCATTAAAAATTTAGATAATACTTTTGGTGTAGTATATAGTTCTGTTATAATTGAAGGGAAGAAAAGAAAAAAAATAGAGTTTCATGATTTAGGCTCTGGAAATTTATCTAATAGAATATTAAGCAGATGGCCCCCTTTAGGTGCAATACTAATTAGAAGAAAATGTTTCGAAAGAACTGGTTACTTTGATCAAAATATACATTGTGGTGAAGACATAGATTTCTTAATCCGTGTTTCTCAACATTATAAGTTCTATTATTTGGATAAACCCTTACTAATTATATATCCTTCTGATAACAGTTTATCAAAAAATAAATTTCTAGATCTTACAGGTAGAAAAAAAAGAATATATAAACATTTTACTCTTTATAGGAGAAATCCTGTTTCATTAAGTAAAGAATTTTTATATATAGGTTTTTGTTATGCTTTCATAGGGTCAATAAATAATTGTAGAGCTAATATTATAAATGCTATAAGGGTGTATCCATTTAAGCCAAAATATTATATAGCTTATATATTGTCTTTAATTGGAGACTCATTTTTCAGGAAAATAATAAAAGTGATGGGCAACATTATTTAATATGAAATATGAATATATTTAGTATGTTGCTATAATAATATGCAAATTATTAAGAATTCTGATTATATTCAAGAATCTAGACCTCTGATAAGCATTGCTATACCCATAAAAAATAGGGCATGGTGTTTATCATATTTAATTAAGAGTATCGAATCACAAGATTTTCCTAAAAATAAATTAGAAATAATATTTGTAGACAATATGTCTACGGATGGGACATATGATTTATTAAAGAAATGGCAGAAAAAGGCTAAGAACTATTGGCGTGTAGTAATTACCCGATCTACCGGAAACTTGGCGACTGTGAGAAACCTATGTATCAAATTAGCCAGAGGCGATTATATACTTTTTATGGATTCCGATATTATATTTCCTAAAGATGCAATATCAAGAATATATAAACATACAGTAAGAGAAGATATCGACATTTTCCATTTTCCATGTATCCCAGAAAGCATGAACATAACTTTCAAACTATTAACTATTCATGAAATTAGAAATATAGAAAAAGGAGGAATAAAAGAAGTTATGGCCTCTAGAGTAGAATTTGGTTTTACGCTTTTTAGAAGGCGTTTTTTTGAAAAAATAGGTTTCTTTAAGGAAGATTCTAATTTAGTTGGAAAGAGAGGAAATTGGGCTGACATGTTAATAATGTATGAAGCAGATAAACATGGATTTAAAGCATTAGTGGACTATAATATTAAAGTAACCCATTTCAAAGATTTTAATCCTCGAATTTTTTTCAATTATTGTTTATCAAAAGGACATTCTCGTTTTCTTATTAATTTGATTAGAGAAGGTGATTTATTTCATTTTTATAGACTATTATATTATATAATGTTGCCCATAATATTAATAACACCTATTTTTTTAAGAATCCCATATATGATATATTTGCCATCTGTCATATTTTATCTTCTTATATCACTAATATGGAACATCAATTCAAGACCAGACAAATTTACTATTTGTATAGCTCGAGCATTTATGAATATCTGTTGTGGAGTACTCTTATCATATAGTACTATATTATATATATGTTTGAATGCCATTCAACATTTTTATAGTTTACTTAAATCTAAGTAGAAATAAAAGATATAATGTCTAATAAAATGATTATATATTTCTTGGGTCCTGAGGGATCAGGTAAGAGTACCATCATAAACTTTATATATAATTTTTTAAGAATCAAAAAATATAAAGTTAAGATAGTCCGTGAACTTAGTTCGCATCATTTCATAGTTCGATTTTTATTGAAATTTCTATCCCGATATCTTAACATAAGGTTATATAGTATAACATTAGTTTCGAGATTATGGGAAATACTACTTATTATAGACCTATTTACAACGATTTTATTATCTTTTCTTAGAGTCCATATATTCACTAAACTAGGGTATCATATCATTTGTGAAAGGTATCTTATTGATTCAATTATTGACTGCTTATATATAGACTATAAAGTAGGCATTAATAGGAAAATTAAGGAATTATATTATAAATTAATATATCTTATTATTGGAAAAAATAAATTACTAATCTATTTAAACGCAGATTATCAGACTCTAATATCGAGGTATAAAGTAAGAGGAACAAATATTGAACCACATTTATGGATTTTTTTTCAAAGCAAGCTACACAAAAAATTTTATGATATAATTGGAGGATATATGATAAATACAAATGATAAAACTATTAGAGATACTTTTCGTGATGTTATAGGTATATTTAATTTTATATCTTGAAAATTATTAGGTTGATGAATAATATTAAAAGACCCAAAGTTGGAATAGTAGTGTTAAATTATAATGGTATGACTAAGTTCGAAAAAGTTTTCAAAAAATGTGTAGATTCAATAGTAAAAACTTCCTATGATAATCTTAAGATTTGTTTTGTGGACAACGGGTCTTCGGATAATAGTGTAGAATACCTAAAATCTATAAATGATAAAAGAGTTTTTATTTTGGAATTAAAGAATAATTTTGGCTGGTCTGGTGGAAATAACAGAGGCGCAATATTTTGTAAAGACTGCAAGTATATTGCATTTGTAAATAATGATATAGAAATTATCGATCCACATTGGCTAAATAATTTAGTATCAATTTTAGAGACTAACCCAAATATTGGAGTTATCCAACCGCTTATTTATAATAAAGATGGTAGTATTTCCCTAGGTTTTTCAATAGGTCGATTAGGATTTCCCAAGATAAGAAAATATGGAGATATATATAGACCACTTTTTTATGTGTCTGGTGCGGCTTTAATAACTAGGGCAGAGTTGTTTTTCAGAATAGGCGGGTTTGACGAATCTCTTTTTTTACTTCATGATGATTTAGATTACTCATGGCGAATACTTCTAGCAGGATATAAACCTGCTGTTTCCTATTCTTCCAAAGTGTTTCACTATGGTGGTAAAACATTTGGTACGACGTCTCATACCAAAGCAAGACAAATTTACTATATGATAAGGAATAATATATGGCTTCTATATAAAAATTATCCTATAAGGTTATTTTTGCAATATTTATTCCTATGGCTATATGCTATAATTATTAGTTTTCTTTCTAAGGCTATAATCTATAGAGAAACTCTAAATATTAAAAACATAGTCTTGGGATTAATTCATGGTATTTTATTTATGAATCGAAATTCAAATGCTAAGTCACTGAAAACAAGAAATTATGATATCATATTTGAGAGAATGGATAAAAGAATTGATGTGGATCTTCTGGCCCCATGGATTAAGAGGGTATTTAAAATCAAACTATGATTAAATACGTATTAGATTTATTTCAAATAGTATTTTGTTTAGTAATAGATTTAGAAGAAATCTGGATCCCACATTGTTAGTATTAGAATTAATTACGAAACAAGCAATAAAGAACTAGAATTGCTAAATAAAATTTATGGTATAATGAGATTTAGGGATCTTATAGTTACGGCAAAGATTATATTATGATTTTAATGAAATATTTAATTACAGGTGGTTGTGGCTTTATAGCCAGTCATCTCGTAGATTCGTTAATGAAATCAAACATAAAGATAATACTTATAGATAATTTAAGCTCAGGAGTTATAAATAACATTAGACCCTATTTAAAGAGTCTCAATTTGAAATTCATAAAAACGGACTTAAAGAAATTTGATAAAAGGTGGGTCAGATACTTTGATGATGTGAATTCCGTTTTTCATTTCGCTGCTAATCCAGAGGTTAGATTATCTGTAACAAAACCAAGAATTCATTATCAAGATAATATCTTGACGACATTCAATGTATTGGAGGCTTGTAGAAAATATGATATCAAGTATTTAGTTTTCTCTTCTACAAGTACAGTCTATGGTGATGCAAAAGTTATTCCTACACCTGAAGATTATTCACCGCTAGAGCCCATTAGTGTTTATGGTGCATGTAAACTAGCTTGTGAAAACCTAATCATAACTTACTCTAAACTTTATGGTATTCGGAGCCTTATTCTCCGTTATGCCAACATAGTTGGACCACGTAACAATCATGGTGTAATAGTTGACTTTATTAATAAGCTACGAAAAAATCCTAAGAAACTTCACGTTCTTGGTGATGGATCTCAGAGAAAGAGTTATCTACATATAAATGATGCTATCGATGCTACTCTTCACTTATTCAAAGTGTTTAAGGATTCTGGTAATGAGTATGACATCTATAATATAGGTAATGAAGATTGGATAAGTGTTAAGGAGATTGCTGACATTATCGTAGAGGAAATGGATTTAAGAAATGTTAAATATATATTCAAGTCTGAAACCTTAAATGGACGTGGATGGAAAGGAGATGTAAAATTTATGCTGTTAGATATATCTAAGCTAAAATCCACAGGATGGAAACCCAATTGGAATTCATATGAAACTATAAGAAAAGCTGTAAGAGAGGCTCTAAGATGTTGATGCTGATATGGGAATCATAAGGAAATGATTAAGAACTTAATATATACTTTCATTAATAATAACTAGACAAATATGTGACTCTAATGCATTATAAGGAATGCTAAAATAAATCTATATCTAGCTAGGTGAGTAGGCATGCCAAGCCATTCCCGCAATAATTCCCCATACAATATTATATTGATTGTTGTTGATGCTTTAAGAAAAAGAAATTTGGGTTTTTATGGCTATAATAAACCAACATCTCCTTTTCTAGATATGTTCGCCAAAAAAGGTGTAATATTTGAAAATGCATATTCAGTAACGAACGCAACAGACCCTTCTCTAACTACTATACTTACAGGACGATATCCCTTGTCCCATGGGATCATCTCTCATGGAGAAAAAATTACTAGTGACCAGATTTCTAAGGTTCTCAGAGTTCCATGTCTAACAAACTTATTAAAGGGTCATGATTATTATACATTAGCCATAGATATACTTTGAAGGTGGCATAGGAGAGGTTTTGAAATATACGATAGTCAAACCAAAATATCAAAGATTATGAGAGCCGTAAAAAAATCATTTAATTTGCTGACTAAACATATTGCTGGAAAGGAATTATATAGAATATGGCCTTGTACTGCGAAGGAAGTCACCGATTTAGCTATAAGCCTTATCAAAAAGCATTATAAGAAACGTCCTTTCTTCCTTTTAGTTCATTACTGGGATACTCACTTGCCATATAACTATTCGAAAATTTATTATAAGAAATTTATCGATGAATATTCTACCAAAAATAGAAAAATGATAAAAGATATCATATTAGAATTAAATGGAGAGTGGTCAAAGAAATTAATTGATTTTTTTGAATTAAACACGACATTAGGAGAGGTTCTTGCTATGTACGATGCCGCTATGGCTAATATAGATTCCGAAATAAGAAGGCTTGTATATTCATTAGAGAACCTAGGATTAATGGATAAAACTTTTATTATATTTACTTCTGATCATGGTGAGAGCTTGAATGAACATGGAATATACTTTGATCACCACGGACTTTATGAAGTTAGTATTCAAGTGCCATTAGTAATCGTAGGACCTAATATTCCAAGAAGTAAAAGAGTAAGAAACTTCGTTCAACATGTAGATATAATGCCTACAATTTTAGACCTCCTAAATATCAAGACAAACATATATCAGGAAGGAATTAGTTTACATGGCTTAATGAATAATGAGCCATCTGTTGACGAAGCACATAGGATAATTTATGCAGAGGAAAACTATACGCAGAGAAAATTTTCAATACGTATTGGAAAATATAAATATATTATGGCTTTGCACAAAAATAAAGCCAAATGTAATTATTGTGGATATATTCATGGAGGTATCGAGGAGCTATATAATCTAGAGTCTGACCCTAATGAAACTAATAATATTGTAGAAGAAAATCCTGATGTGGTTAAAGAAATGAAAAACATATTAATATATTTGATTAGAAAATATAGACTTGCTGACAAATTATATAATATAAAACAGATGCTTTAAAATTATGTAGACACTTAATTGGATATTTTTTATTCAATATAAATTATATTATCTGAAGTATATTCAATCTTTATAATAGCCTAAAATATTAATTTTTGTATACAGACTTAAACAGGTAAAAGTAAATGTGAGAGTAAGCAAAATCTTACGAAATAAACAGGTATTTGAGACATTCATAAAGGTACCCTATATCTCATCTCTACTTACTATATATTGTGTTAGCAGAATAAGAAGCAGTATGCAAAATTTAGATGAAAACATAAACAATTGGATTAAATTCGTCTATAGTTTTAGCGTGCTAGGAATCTCTTTTAAACCTATTCAGATACCTTATGAGATTAAATCTCTAATTAATATACTTAACAGACTTAAACCAAAGGCTGTCTTAGAAATAGGTACTGCCAACGGTGGCACATTATTCTTATTTTGTAGAGTCGCAAATCCTAAAGCAACCATAATTAGCATAGACCTTCCTGAAGGATATTCTAACTTTATGGTTCCATTATATAAGTCATTTGCCAAATTCGGTCAAAAAATTTGCTTAATTCGTTCAGATTCACATACATATTCTACATTAAATGTTGTTAAAAAAATACTTCGTTGCAATAGTTTGGATTTCCTTTTCATTGATGGCGATCATTCTTATGAAGGCGTAAAAAAAGATTTCGAGATATATAGTTCTTTAGTTAGAAAGGGCGGTATTATAGCTTTTCATGATATTGTTCCTGATTATTATACCCGTTATGGCATACGCACACCGTCTTATACTGGTGGTGTGCCAAAATTTTGGAATGAAATTAAATACAATTACAGATATATAGAGATCATAGAAGATCCTAACCAAGATGGATATGGAATAGGAGTATTATACCTATAGGTATTTTCAAAATTAATAGGAGAAAACCCTAAATGTAATGATTATATTAATTAGATTTCAGTAATAATTTAATTATTGAAAGGCTAATGAAAGGCGTTCTTCTTCACGGCGGTATGGGAACTAGACTGAGACCCCTAACTTATAGTGGTCCCAAGCAGTTGATTCCCGTGGCAAATAAACCAGTCTCTCAATATGTTTTGGAGGATCTAATAAGAACTGGAATTTGTGAAATATCTATTATCTTAGGTGAAACTTTTCCGGAGTTTGTTAAGATGCATTATGGTGATGGTTCTAAATTTGGTGTGCATATCACTTACATTTATCAGGGTAAACCTAAAGGTATTGCGCATGCTATAAGTCTATGTAAGAATTTTGTGGGTGATGATAGATTTGTAGTGTATCTTGGTGATAATTTATTGCAGTATGGTATTGAAGCATATGTCAAGAGGTTTGTCAAGGGTGATTTTGACGCCTTTATTTTGTTGAAGGATGTTGAGGATCCAACTATTTTTGGTGTTGCCGAGTTTGATGAGGATGGTGGTTTGGTAAGGTTAGTTGAGAAGCCTAGGGTGCCTCCTAGTAATTTTGCCGTTATTGGTGTTTATATGTTTAAGCCTGTGGTATTTGATATTATCAAGGATTTGAAGCCTAGCTGGCGTGGTGAATATGAGATCACTGACACAATTCAGCTAATGCTTGAACGTGGATATAAGGTGGGTTACGATTTTGTTGAAGGCTGGTGGCTTGATACTGGTAAGAAGGATGATATTCTGTATGCTAATGCATTGATTTTGGATGAGCGAATCGAAAGAAGAATATTGGGTAAGGTCGTAAATTCTAAAGTTATTGGTAGGGTCTTTCTGGATGAAGGTGCTAAGATTGTTAATAGTGATATTCGTGGTCCATGTATAATTGGCAAGAATTGTGTAATTGAGAATTCCTTTATTGGTCCATACACCAGTATAGGTGATACTTCTAAGGTACTTAATAGTTCGATCGAATACTCTATAATCTTAAGTGAGGCTGTTCTTGAGGGCGTCGATAGGTTAGAGGAGAGTCTTATCGGAAAACATGCAAAAGTTATTAAATCTAGTAAGAATAGAAGAGTGTATAAGCTTAATATTGGTGATTATTCAGAGGTCATTATATGAAGGTTCTAATTACAGGCGCTGGTGGTCTATTGGGTACAAGTTTATCGATGACTCTTGAGTCTTATAACTATGAAGTGTATTCAGGGTATAATGTTAGCCTCCCATTATATGGTAAACCTATTAAAATGGACTTATCCGATCCCAATCAAATTAATCGAGCTTTTGAGAAAATAAGACCTAATATAATTATTCATTGCGCTGCCATCACAAATGTCGACATGTGTGAACAGAAAAAATCCTTAGCATATATAGTGAATTCTATAAGTACCCTTAATCTTATTCTTCAAGCTAAGAAAATAAACTCATTTTTTGTATACATATCTACAGATTATATATTTTCTGGTGATAAAGGCATGTATAAGGAAAATGATGAACCTCATCCCATAAATTTTTATGGTTTTACGAAGTGGATGGGAGAACGGTATCTGAAAACAGTCGATATAGACCATTTAATCATTAGACCTAGTGTTATTTATGGCACAAGACCAGCTAGTGGAAAAATTAACTTTGTACTCTGGCTTCTGGAAGAGTTGACAAGGAATCGCTCAGTAAGAATTGTAACTGACCAATATGTATCTCCCACACTTAATACGAACCTAAGCCAGATGATTATAGAGGCGATCGAAAAAGAATTAACAGGGACCTATCATATGGCAGGAGCAGAAAGAGTATCTAGATATGAATTCGCTATACGAGTAGCTGATACATTTGGTCTTGATAAATCACTAATTAATGAAGCATATATGAGTGATATGAACTGGATAGCAAAAAGACCTAGAGATTCATCACTCGACATATCAAAAGCATTTAGGACTCTTAAGAATAAGCCATTAAAGACTAAGCAATCCCTAGATATATTTAAGGAGGAGATAGAGAGTGCTATCAGGAGTAATAATTAAGCCATTAAAAAAGTTCGCTGATGAAAGAGGATTTCTCACTGAAATATATAGAAAAGACTGGAAAGATCTGTTCGGAGATGACGAGATAGTTCAAGCGAATCTATCCATCACATACCCTGGTGTAATCAGGGCTTGGCATAGGCATAAAAGAGGACAAATTGACTACTTTCTTGTAATAGAAGGGATCTTAAAAATATGTGCATATGATGAAGAAACCAGAAAATTGGATGAAATAATATCTACAGGAGAAAATCTCCAGCTAGTTAGGATACCTGGACATTATTGGCATGGAATAAAAGCCATAGGTTGGAGGCCAGCTTACCTGATTTACTTTGTCAATAAATTATATGATTATTCTGATCCGGACGAGGAACGGCGGCCCTGGAACGATCAAACAATAATACCTAAAATAATTAATGGTCGCAAAGATGATCCTAGATGTGGTAAGCCTTGGGACTGGAATTATCCTCCGCATAAGTGAATAGGATGAAGATTCTAGTTACGGGCGGATTAGGGTTTATTGGCACAAACTTTATAAGGTTTATTTTTGAGAATTATAGGGATATAAGGGTTGTCAATCTAGATAACATATCTTATGGCGCGAATCCAGCTAACTTGAAGGACTACGAGAACGACTCGAGGTATAGATTTGTAAAAGGAGACATCAGGAATTATAAGCAAGTCTGTAAATTAATTAATGATGCGGATGTAGTGGTTAATTTCGCAGCAGAGACACATGTGGATAGGAGCATAGCTAACCCCCGAATATTCCTTGAGAGCAACACAATCGGATTATATAATATTCTAGAAGCAGTTAGACAATATAATCCCAAAGCCAGAGTTATTCATATTTCAACAGATGAGGTGTATGGGGATATCCTAGAGGGTTCATTCACAGAAGACTATCCATTAAAACCTTCATCGCCTTATTCTGCATCTAAGGCTGCCGCAGATATCTTCTGCCACGCTTATCATAGAACATATAACATTGATATAATAGTTACTAGATGTACAAACAATTTCGGTCCTTACCAGTTTCCAGAGAAGCTTATTCCAAAGACAATAATAAGAGCAAATATGAACCTAAAAGTACCCATATATGGTACTGGTCAGAATGTAAGGGACTGGATCTATGTTTTAGATCATTGTGAAGCGATAGATATGCTAATCTATAAGGGGAGACCAGGAGAAGTGTATAATATTTCATCTGGTAATGAGTTGGAAAATATTAAGCTAGTCAAAATGATATTAAGCCTGATGGGGAAAGACGAATCCTTAATTGAATTTGTAGAGGACAGACCAGGTCATGACCTAAGGTATAGCTTGGATTCGAGTAAGATTAGAGAAGAGATAGGTTGGAAGCCCAAATATAGTTTTCGAAAGGCTATAGAAGAGACGATAAATTGGTATCTAAGTAATAGAGCTTGGTGGGAACTAATAACAGATAAACGATTATTGAATCCGACACCTTGGAAATTAAAGTGGTAAACTTTAAGAAATAAAAAATGACAAAATATATATCAACTTTAGTTGAAAAAATTTTATGCTAATATATACTAAATAGTTTAACGATTAGAAGTGAATGATTAATAATAAACTGACATATATATCCTTATCACTCTTTTAATACATATGTAGGAGTAAAATGAACACATATCTATCATATTAATAATCCAGAAACATTTCTTTTTTTATTCTAGCTACTAATGGTCGAATAGGAACCTTATAAGATCGAAAATGATAAGCTGAAACTAAAATACTATCACATTCTAGCCAAATAAATGGAACCTTAAGCTGACACCCTCTTAAAACAAGTGCTGAACAATTGACAATGGGTCTTTATTCATACATAAAATATAGATTATAAATACTGATCTAATGATGGCATGAAATTTTGCATATCCGTCAAATATGAAGATATGTCTTATAGCTATGTATAAATTGACTTTGGTGGCTTAAATCGATGCAACTTCCTATGGCATCAATACTAGTTGTTAACTATAATAGCTATAAAATTAGGAATATTGTTAGGGAATGTTTAAAGAATATGTTTGCTCTACATTATAGGCCTCTCGAGATCATAATACTTGATAATGCTTCTATGGATGGCAGTATAGATTACATCGAGAATTTAATTAGAGAGGCGGCTCCCGAGGATATAAATATTAGAATAGTTAGGTTATCCAAGAACTTCGGATTTGCAAATGCTAATAATATTGGATTTAAGCTGATTGATAAAATGAGTAGATATGTCATTCTGATGAATATTGACTTAGCTCCTGAGGCGGGTTCATTAAGAGATCTAGTGGATCACTTAAATAATCATGATGATTCTCTAGCTGGTGTTCAGGGAAGAATTTTGTCTTGGGATGGGAATTTTATCGATAGCTGCGGTGGTATAATCGATAAATATGGTTTCAGACATAGTCTTGGCCAATTTTTGCGGCACGATCATTATATTCCAGAGACTTTTATTACTTATTGTGATGGTAGTTATGCTATCTATAGAAGAGAGGTTCTGAATAAGGTAGGTGGACTGTTTTTTCCATATTTCTTTATGTGGGGTGATGACTATGAGCTGGGCATACGGCTCTGGAGACATGGATATAAGTTAAAATATGTGCCAATTACTGCAGGTAGACATTATAGATCGGGTATAGTAAAAGGTTATCTAAGGAATCCACATTTGAGATATTGGATCAGGAAGAGTGACATATCTGTTTTACTAATTTACGAAAGATATATATATGGGATATTATTTAAAATACTTCTATCCTTACTTGAGTCTATTCTTAGAGCAGATAAGTATAAATTACGTGGTATAATAGATGGCATGCTATTGGGTTGGATAATTAGAAAATTCAATTCTAAATTTAGCTGTAGGAATGGGGAGTTAAGGGTAAATATCAAATTATCGAGGTTATTAAGGATTTGGGTGAAGTATATATTCAAAAATAGCCATCATAAGGAACCCTATAATGAACTTTCTAGTATCATAACGAAGAAATTAAGTTATATTAAGCTTAATAAATAATATATGTCTTAATGGATGTTTATCACTAATTATTCAATATCAATATTTACAATGGATGTCCTTATAACTATTTTCTAGAGGTGATATCCATAGAGATATAAAATTGGAAATCATTTATTAGTTTATAAGATTATAATGGATACATGTTATTGAAGGAAGGGGTTAACCTTATCCTTTTCGTCATAATAAACCTCATAAATGGTAATTAGTACGAATGAAATATAAGTCATAGTATTCTTCTTGTAACAATTTAGAGTTTGAAGCTGAAATTAGTATTCGAGAGAGTGTTAGAGAGATATGGAATGCATTATTAAATGGTGAGATAGATCCCGATGACCCTAGAACAATAACGGTTAATTGGTATAAACATTTGTTGCATATGCATAATTTGCTGAAAAATATCGAGATCGACGGTAATATATTATAAAAGATATTTTTATATCTGGTTATTTATAGTAGGCTTAAACCCATAGTATACTTCAAATAGTATCTAATAATAAATTTTCTAGTTGATAGGATAATATTTTAATGTAGTCCGTGGTATGGAGATGGCTAGAAAAATATATTTTATGGAACCAAGGATATTGATAGATGTATTACTAGTATTAGCATCTATTATTAATTCTCTCTTAATTTTTTCAGCTATAGACATCTCTATTCTGAATATGTTACTATCTATATTAATATGCTCATTTTTACCTGGATGGGTCTTGACTAGGTGGCTGAACCTTAGAGTATCCTTATTGGAATCCCTAGTTTTGTCTTTCCCCTTGAGTGCAGGTATTACTTCCATATTATTTACATCTCTATATTTGGCTCATGCTGATTTTAGGTATATCTTCGGCGTAACCTATCTATTGACTTCACTAATTCTACTAATCAGAGTTGTCACTCTAAAGAAGGATAAGCTGATTGTCTTCTTGAATATCACTTTGCAGTATATTGTTGAGTCTCTAGCATTAATGATAATCATATTCTTGATTGGCGTTATATTGATTATTATTTATCCAAGAATGGCTTATCTTCCAGGTGAGGATATAGTTACGCATTATTATAAATCTATTATGCTGATTGAGAATTTCAAGAACTATAATTTGGCAACGATATGGTTTAATCAATTATTAGCTTCAATATATAGTCTATCTGAAGTGAGTTACGGTCTATATCAGTCGTCAACGGCATTTATGAGCATAATGCTCATAATAGCATTTTATATAATGTCTAAAGCATATCTTAATAGTATTCATAGGTATTTGCCTATACTATCCACGGTGATATTTACTTTTTCAGCTGGATTTGGTTTTCTGAATGTAGCTTTTAAGTATCTAAGCTCTAAAGTTATGTTGAGCAACTATAGAGCTCTATATGATATTATTGCAGTATCATATTGGGATATTCCGTCAGGAGGTGCATTAGCCCTACTAATTTGGTTTAGACCTATAACAGTGGGTTTCATAATCTTATTTTGCTTATTATTTCTCCTCAAAACCGATAATATGGGTAAATTCAGTTATATTTTCGTTGCTTCATTCTTGGTGCTTGTTTTGGGTCTAGTGCATCTCTCCGAAATGATCATATTTTCTATCTTAATATTATCACTATCTATAATATATCCCGATATAGAACTACGTATTAAGGAATCG
Organism: Candidatus Scotarchaeum otlingeri; assembly: GCA_002011075.2. Taxonomy (GTDB): domain Archaea; phylum Thermoproteota; class Nitrososphaeria; order Geothermarchaeales; family JDFR-13; genus Scotarchaeum; species Scotarchaeum otlingeri. The sequence continues at coordinate 1,112,561 of MTMA02000006.1, read as the reverse complement.
GCAATTTCGGTAACGATAGGCTCTCTTTTTTCTATTCCTTTTTTCAATATGTATAATGCTTTAGGTATGAAGTATTATAATATTGTTGGATCATATATAGTATTTCCCTTTATATTATCTGTGTTATCATTGTTATTTCTATATAGACCTCGCTGTTTATCTTTAACCAGATATCTCAATAAGGCATGTCACAAGATCACCGCCTTTTTACTGATATATTTTGGTTTAGCCGTTGTATATTGGTTATTGAGCTCTGATAAACTTTTATATATTATTCAAATATCTAAGGTGTACTTAGCTGTCCCATGGATTATGTATCCGGTATTGCTAGGGATAAATGGAATATTGGGTCTAACGGCGATACAACTCTTAATGAAGAAAAAAGTTGGAAATCCACTGGTTATATTCATAATATTTATATTTCTCTTGATAGTTATAGGCAAAGCAACCAGTTATCTTCGTCTCATGGGATTTTGGGTTCCTTATAATGAAAGGAGGATGCTTCCCTATATTCATTCTGCATTATCAGTTTTATCGGCTTTCTCACTATATGTCTTATATGAAAAGCTAAAAGCTCGTAATATAAGAAAAATTGTTTCAGTCTGGAGCATTTTACTAGTAGTCATTCTCGGATCAATTTCCAGCATGGCGAGTGTCTTATTCTGGAATGTTTATCTAGATAGATACCAGTTAAATGAAGATGAAAAAATGTTGGTTAGTATCCTTGATCAGAATGTCGATGCTAACTCATATTTATTGGGATTTAGCCATCGATCCCTTACAATATCAAGGTTCTCAAGAATTCAATCTGTAATTTTTAGGCAAAGACATTTTATATGGCCTGCGTTATCTCCTGATGTAGTATTGTCCTCGTTAGATGTAAATAGGCCGATCGTGATATTTCTATCTAAAGAAGATATACAAAAACTAGATTTGGATTATGATGTATCTTATGTCAGACACTTACTGAATATAGGCAAGAATATTTTTGACGGATTATCCGGTCGAATCACTCTATTGGCCAATTTGACTTCGCCTAAAAAGGGAAGTGATATAATAATTGTTATTCCCAATACAGTTGATGAGGATTCTATAGATCCCCTCTATTATATTTATGATATTCTTTCTTATGGTGGTTTGGAATATGATAGTGTTTTAATATATGATATATTCAGATTAAAGAAGGCTAATACTTTGATTCTCCCTAATGAAGAAGTATTATTTGATCTAAATGGGTATAGTGAATATATCTCGTTATGGGATAAAAAGATTATTATAATGAATGTAAATAATAACTCGGATACGGTCTATAGTATTCTTAAATATCCCTATAAAATTATCGGTGAACTTAACCTTGGAGGATCGATACCATATATCTTTAATATTTATTTAAATAAGTCTGAGGTTCTATTCGTAGACCTAATTCCAATAATCCGGCTATATCAAAATGGTATAATCACTAATCGTGATATATATAGTATTTTTAGAGAAGTTATTGACATTTTATCAATCCAATCGAAAGAAGTTCTCGAATTAAGTTTTCTAAGCTACGAAGGATTGTCATTTAGAGAGCTGAGGGTTGGAGGCTATATCAATTTAAGTGCGACTTCTGGATTTATCATATCACCGGACCGACATGAAATTTATTTGAGGATAAATGATAAATCTCTATATTATGGTGATATCAGATATATATTATTTCTTGATCTATCCAGCATAATCATTAAGGGAAGTGGATTAATGAGCAACGCGGGATATGGGCGATATCTAAATTTTACAGTTCTGAACCCTATTGTTACGGTAAATGGTTCTACTGCAAGAGTACTAATAGTTAAAAGTGATTATTCTATGGAAATGTTACAGGGCCAATCAATTATAATTACTGCAGATAAGTTGACCACAATTCTGAACGGTGTCAATCTAAATCTGAGGGGTGATATAATACTCAAGAATGTATATCCACAGAATGCTATAGTTAATCGATACCCATTTCTAAAGGTAGTAGATGGAGGGGATATTACATTTAAAGGAGAATTATCGGGAAGAGTCCTTTTCTCGGATGTCTACACTTTTCTATATGATATAGTAATCGATGGTCTTCCACCGCCACCTTATGATGACTTTATCGGGATGATAATAGTCATGCCTATTACACTTACTATATTTATTATCTATATAATATGGATAAAGAAGAGATGGAATATATTTAATATAGTTGGTAAAAAAGAGCGGTAAATAAATGATGAGGTAATTATATGAGTAACATGAAGGTTAAGCCGGCTATTATATTTTTCCCTTGGCTATCGCTATCTCCATATATATACTTAAGTAATCTAATTAGAATCATAGCTCCCATTTCCAAATATGTCTTTATGATAGGAGGGAACACTAATAGGATAAATAATCATTCATCAAATGTTATATTAATTGATGTCGGAATCAGAATGCATCGATTAAAGGATACCAGACCCGTCCTCCTATCCATACTAATATGGCTTATAAAATCTATTTCAATACAACTCATTCAATCAATATATTTAATAAGATTAAGGAAAAGGGTCAATCTGGTTATATTTTCAATGGCATATCCCTACATGTTGATACCACTTTTCATATCTAAGCTACTTAGGTTACCCGCTATGGAGCTGGTCACTAGAGGAAGACCTTCTTCAGCTATAGGGAAGATCATGCGGATACAAGATCCACTATTATTTAGATTATTAGACGGCATGCCGCCGGAATCGAACTCATTAATTATGGAGTTAAATCTAGATAACTACAAACATAAATTGCTACCGATCGGGCTTCTACCCATTGATTTTAACAAATTTAGAGTTTCCAAAAAATATTCTGAACGTAGAAAGGTGATCGTATTTATAAGTAGATTGATAAGAGAAAAAGGGACGGTAGAATTTGTTAAGTCGATATATATAGTTTCCAGAAAGCTAAAGAACTCTTATTTTATAATTGGCGGTGATGGTAAACTAATAGAATGGGTTAGGAAAGAAGCAAGTAAATTAAATAACTCGCATGGAGCACGTGTCCAGGTGGTAGGCTGGATAGGGGAAGACCTACCTGATTATCTAAATGAAGCGAAACTATTAGTATTGCCAACCTTCGAAGAAGGTTTGCCTAGAATTGTATGTGAGTCGATGGCCTGTGGAACTCCGGTATTAGCATATTCCTCGGGAGGAATACGGGATATTATAAAGGATGGGGAAACGGGTTTTATCCTTTCATCTATAGACCCGATATATATAGGAAATAAAGTAGTTGAGCTTCTTAGCGATGATTCATTGTTGAATAAGGTTAGCGAAGACGCTCAAAGAAAAGTATATGATAATTTTAACCATAGAGTAGCTAAGAAAAATTGGATAAGAATTCTTACATTGATGAGCTTAGCGGCGTGTAAGAAATGAATTCTTTCAATAGAAGACTTATTGTTCTTACGGGAATAGATGGATCAGGAAAAACAACCCAATCTGTTTTATTATATAATTTTCTGAAGGATAAGAATATTAATGTAGGCCTGATACATTATGAAATGAGCTTTCTATTCCACAAAATTCTATGGTTAATGATATTCTTCAGAAGAAAATTAATGGGTATTCGGAATACGAATAATGACCTTATTAATGATAAAGCTTCAATTGTCAGGACCAAGAAACTTATCGAGAGGTTCTTTATTTTTTGGCTTTATCTCCTCGACACCATATTTTTCTATAAATTAAGGTTTAGAAAAGCTCTTAGCCGTTATGAGTTAATTATATTAGATAGATATCCAATAATAGATGGTATATCATATTTATGGTTCCATGGTCTGAATCCATATTTTGTATCTAGATTCTATCTAAAGGCCTTTCCTAGACCATCTATAGTACTTTGTCTTAAGACGAGTCCGGAGGTTGCATTTGGAAGGCGGAAAGATATGGGTCTTATTCGCTTAAAGATCTATGATATGCTATTGAAAACTATTCTTGATAGAATTATTACAAGGCATTATGACGTTAATGTAATATACATTGATGCACATTACCCTATAGAGCAGGTTCATAGACAAATAGTTAAAGAGCTGCAGATAACAATTGATATTTAGAGTAATGTTTTGATAATTAATAGGGATTTAGCTCTATAACTGGTGATATATCTGATTAAGGTAGTTGTTATCGGATCAGAGATAAGGCATGAAGGTGCCTTTGCAGCAATTTTGAAGATATTTGGCATCGAATCTATCTATATACATTTCAATGGAGATTGGCTTAGGGATATAGAGGGGTATATTCCTGTAAAAGCCGGAGGAAAACCTACATCATTAAGAATATATCAATTTAAATCGAATAATATAGTCTCACCAAGATATCTAAATCAATTATACGATGACATTCGAATAATAATAGATGAGTTTCAACCTGATATAATATCTTCCACTCAAGGATATCCCCTTTGGTACGTAGCAAAAAAGGCTTCATCTGAGATCGATAAGCCCCTCTTACTTAGAATATGGGCGTTAAATCCGACGAAAATAATTAACTATATAGCCTATAAGAAAATTTATTTAGCTATATTTTACCCAAGTCTTATTCAAATGCTTTTACAGGCCAACTTCTCAACCGCCAATATGTCTTTGGACTCTAATATCTATAACTGGATCTCTAAAATGAGTGTAAAACCAAATTTTCTTGTATATCCTTCATATTTACAGCTTCTTATATATAAACAATCAGTCGATTCTTTAATTGAGTTTGTGGATAATTTGAGTGACGGATATATACTGGTTCTTGCTTGGCTATACAATGATAATCATCCTAGGGTCAAATTGGGAGGTGAATTGCTTTTAAAGTTGGCTTGTAGGGTAGCTACTTATAATAAAGATATTCCGGTACTTGTAGCCGGAGTAGATAGGGATGAGGCTCTAGATAGGTTGAATACATCTATTCTTCCTGGAAACTTATATTTTATAGGGGGCTGGTTGAGGGATAAAGAGCTGGAAATTCTATATCGAAACGCTAAATTAGTGATGATACCTTTCTATTTTACCTTATCCAATAAATTTCTAGAGGCATTAAGCTATGGTGCTCCAATCATAACCAATAGCACTACTATTAAGTTATATCCAGAGTTAGGAGATGATGGGTATTTTATAGTGGAAGATGATTTGAATAGGTATCCCATGGTTATAAGAAGATTGATTCGTGACGATGACGAGTTGGAGAGATTGAGGGAGGGGTCTCGAGAAGCGTTCCAAAGATTTTTCTCAGCCGAATCGACAGGACCTATAGCTGTCAGAATAATAAAATCCCTACTGGAAAAGTAGGTAATTTCTCAGCACATTAATCTTATAAATGCGGTTTAATGGCGATTTATCTTTCTAAGGTTATTTGTTAGATGAATAGTTTAGGGGGTGGGAAGGTAGTTAAGGGTAATATTTATTAGGCTTTAGGTGTTAAGAACATATTTGTATATGATTCGTGTACCTATCAAGGCTATAAGTGTAATTTGGGTTGAGGATTCGTTTCTAGTATTAGAGGATAGAGGGAAGGATTTTGGGATAGCATTTGTATATAAGGATGGAAGTTTTAGCCGTAGTAGAATAAGTTTGAAGGGTAAATTAGGATACATACTTCATATGGATAGTGACAATAAGATTTATCTATCAATAGATTCCCATCTCATGGTAATAGAGACAGATAAACCTAAAACCATCGTGAAATTGGGTTCAAAAGGGAATTTCATTTGGTCCTCTGTTTCTATAGATGATGTTCTATATGTAAGTGAATATGGAGACCCTCCTACCTTTATTTATAGAGTTAAGAATGGCAATGTCGAGAAAGTTATATCTAATCAGGAGATAGATATTAGTTCCAGACATTTCCATCAATTGGCTTTCGACAGAAATACTTCCAAAATATATGTCTCTCTAGGCGACGCTAACAGAGTCCGTATCGCTGTTTCCGATGACAAGTATACAAATTGGAGGCCTTTTTATACGGGGGTATGGCAATTTACGCCCATAAAAATATTAGGTGATAGACTTATAGCTGGGATGGATTCTAAATTGGCTAAAGGGGGAGTAGGTATTTTCGATCTTGAATCGGCGTCTCAAAGATTCATCTTCTTTAAAGATTCTCTGCAAACATCTATGGTACAATTCTGTGATCTTCAATACTTTAATGGTATATGGATAGGTGGCCTCGGTATTCCTCAAGCATATATCCTTTCTAAAGACTTGGCAATATGGCATCTCATCTATCTAAAGGATATGAGGCTTAGTTTCGATCATAGTATGAAGCTTGCTGTCGGAAGGGACACAGTCGCTATACCGATGAACAACTCTCTATGTCTCTTATCTCTTGAGGATTTAAGGGAATATATGGGGAATCCCCCTATTATCATGCCTCAATCTGCATATTTAACCCGTTTGAAAGGAGCCATTTCATCATTAAAGAGAAGAATTATTTTCCATGCATAATTAAGTAAATCATTGCTACTATATTTTTAGATTAACATGACATCGTACATCGATATCAGAAAGTGTATTCCAATAATATTTTCAATAACGATGCAAAGGCCAATTGCTAGCGATGAACATCTTTATCAGGCTTTGAACGATGAGGTTCATTTAAGGTCAATTCTCAGGACAGCTATGAATAATAGGGTATTATATACTTTTGTAGCAAATCTATTGGAGACAGGGATTGCAGATAGATATAGAATTGATCCAAGGAGCCTTAGGCTATTGGAATTAATATATGTTAAGGGGCGGTCTATCCACACTAAAATGGCGAAGACGCTTGATTTATTAGCAAGAAGTAGGTCGCAAATTATCTTAATAAAAACATTTCCATCTATCGAAATAAATGCATTGACCTTTGATATAGATATAATGACGATAAAGAAGAAAGATTTATGGTCACTATTAGATTATTTAAAGATATATTACTCTCCGATAATGATAGAGGGTGGAATCGAACTCCGCCCAAGGAAAAGAGATCTTCTTCCAATCGATATATATCACGATTTTACTCATAACGGTGTAAGAGTAATAGACCCTGAAAACATGTGTATAAATACCAAAGAGCATATGTTTGAGGATACTATTTTCAAGACACCTGATACATCTGGAGAGACCTTACTATTATTTTCACAGATAGTTTTTCAGAATAGATTTATTACGATTAATGATATTCTCCGGTTCATACTATTGTCTAATAAAAAGGATATCGATTTGGGAAAGATACTTTGGGAGGTGGAGCGGTTCAATTGGAGTCGGGCTTTTTTCGATGCCTTTACTCGTATCATATATTTATATGAAGGATTATTACGGAATTCGTATAAAGTCAGATTGCCATACTTCCTCCATTCCGCCTCTCTCCTTGTACCTAACCGTGCTACTTCATGTATTAATAATTTATTTATTGATAGTGTCAATAAGCTGAGGTTCTATCTCTTCAAAAAAATCCCTATATATAGTGATTGGATAGCAATATAATATAGGAGTTATATTGCACTAACACGGTATACCGCGATAGTAATATAACTATTATATATCAAATTTATAATATTTTATCGGAGCTTATCAAGGGTGCGAATGTTTGCATAGACATAAGATCGTGTTAATTACAGTGACCTATAATTCCAGTAATTTCATAGAGGGATTCCTAGAGAGTATAGTTAACAGCTCCATGACTCCCTATAAGTTGATAATTATAGATAATAACTCTCTAGATAATACTGTAGATATCATTAGGAAGTTTATCAGCGATTATAATGAAACCATAGATATAGAGATTATCCAGAATACAGAGAATCTAGGATATGCCCCCGCAATCGCAAAAGCTATAGAGTCAATAGAAATGGAAGCAAGAGATACCTTATTATTAATCTGTAATTGTGATGGATATTTTGACCCTAATTGCATAGAGAGATTATACAATTTTTATGTAGATAAAGCTCGGCGGCCTCTGGCTGTCCAGCCCCTCATACTTAGGCCAGATGGAAGGATCGATTCTTACGGAAATTTGTTCAATAAATTTGGCTTAGCATGTCCCGATATATTAGGTCCAAAATATGGTTTACGGCATTTTTATATTTCTGGGGCATGTTATTTGATTCCGTTATCTCTCTATAGATTGGTTGGGGGACTGGATAAGAATATATTTCTGGGGGCTGATGACCTCGATATCTCCTGGAGAATACGGCTAATGAATATGGATATTGCAGTATGTGGAGATGCTTATTATTATCATTTTGGAGCTTCTAAACAGAGAATTTTATCTCCCGTACGATATTACTGGAGTGTCTGGAGTATCTTTTATGCTATGATGAAATCCCTATCTCCATATAATCTGGTGAGGCTACTTCCATTTAGTTTCTTTCTAAACTTATTGATAAGCCTCTTACTAACCCTGTATAATGTATCCATAGAATATGTACATAGTTATCTAAGGGCGGTAATGAAGTTATTCTGCTCATTACCAGTAATTAGTGATAATCGAGCAATTACTCAAGGGATTAGGAGGATTGATGATGATGAAGTATTTAAGAGTTGTGAGTCTCTTGCTAATGCTGTTAGGATATCTCTCCAACGATATCTAGGCATAGAAACCGTCTAGTTCTCTCCTATTCAATCGATTCTTTATATTCATTTATCAGAGGCAGCTTTTTGGTCATTTAGTGATTTAAAGTGGGTATGTGATATATTTTTTGATATGCGTGCAATTATACATGTCGTTAGTACTTTCCCCCCTTATCAGAGTGGAATGGGCAATGTAGCCCTCAATATCTCGCTTGAATTAATAAATAGGGGTTACCGGGTTAAGGTGATAACTCCCCTTCTAAAGAAAAGAGGAGACACAAATAGTGACTATATTATCGACGAGAGGCTCGAAATAATTAGGCCGATACCCATGTTAAGGTATGGTAATGCGATGCTAATACCTTCTCTATATAATTGGATTAAGAGGTATAGGGAGGATATAGTTATCCACATGCATTATCCCTTCTACCTCTCGGATTGGCTAATTAATCTGGCATCGAGATTGAAGAATCCGCCAAGTTACATATTGACTTATCACCTCGATTCTCAAGGTAAGTCTATTCTAGATCTATTCTTTAAAGGATATGATTATACGATTGGTAGCGAGTTGATAAGTAACGCCAGCTGGATAACTGTTTCATCCTTAGATTATATCAGGTATTCACGGCTTAGACATATCTTCAGGAGGAATATGCACAAAGTCGTAGAGGTTCCGTTGGGCGTTGATATAGATAGGTTTAGACCTGATATAGACGGCTCTGTAGTTAGAGAAAGATATGGAATAGAGCCTGATGATAAGGTTGTTCTATTTGTAGGGGCCTTGGATAGAGCGCATTGGTTCAAGGGAGTAGAATATTTGATTAAGGCCGCCGGGAAGATAAGAAGGAAAGATGTAAAATGGCTAATCGTTGGAGAGGGGGAACTCCGGAGTTACTATGAAGGGTTATCATCAAAGATGGGGGTTGCAGAGTCAATTATATTTGCTGGTTGGGTATCTAACGAGTCCCTCCCCCTATTCTATGCTGCGTCGGACCTCTTAGTCCTCCCCTCTATTAATATGGGTGAAGCTTTCGGATTAGTTCTACTGGAGTCCATGGCTTCAGGTAAACCGGTAGTAGCCAGTTATCTTCCCGGTGTCAGGACTGTAATAGATCATGGTAAGGATGGTTTTCTCGTCAGACCTAGGGATGTAGATGGCTTAAGCAGAACCATAAGGTTTATCGTAGAGAATTTGGATATGGCTAGAGAGATGGGTAACAGAGCTAGGAAGAAGATGGTCGAAAAATATTCTTGGAAGGCTGTGGTTGATAGGCTTGTCGAGATATATAATACTCTGATATAAATTTTATTATTGATACTATGAGGATATGTTTGCTAGGCGAATCCCATGGTCCTTTAGATGAGGCTATGAGAAATACAACCCATTATCTACATAAGTATCTCTCTAGAGAACATGATGTATTGGCCATCGACCTCCGGACTATATATAAAGGTAGTGAAATCCAGAGGGTGAAGAGGTTTAGACCCGATATTATCCATTATATTCATGGTCCCACGGTATATAGTTTTCTAATAAGCAGGTTATTATCTAAGTTTTCAGATGGCCCTAAGGTTGTTCTTCATGCTACAAACCCTGATATCCCTATATTTCTAAGGGGTATTCCTGTGAGGTTTAAGCCTGACATTGTTCTTGTTATGTCCCCCTATACTAAATCGATGTTTGATACTCTCGGTCTAGTTACTCAGTATCTACCTGTTGGTGTGGATACTGATAAATTTAGGCCTATGCGTAGGAGGGATGAGTTGAGGGTTAAATATGGTTTGGATTTAGATAAATATCTTTTGCTTCATATCGGCTCTATATCTCTTGGTAGGAATCTTGATGCTATTAGGTATCTTAAGGATGATGAGACCGATGTCTTGATTATCGGCCGAACCAGTAGATCTGTGGATGAGAAGTTATTTGATAGGTTGGTTGATGCTGGCTGTATAGTTATCAGGGATAGATATTTCGGTAATATCGAGGAGATCTATAACCTAGCTGATTGTTACATATACCCCGTTATCTATAGGTTGGATTGGATGGGGCGGAATAAGGCAGATAGTATAGATTTGCCTATGACTATACTGGAGGCTATGGCTTGTAATCTTCCCGTCATATCGACTAGATATGGTGGAATGCCATATTTTTTTAGGGAGGGGCAGGGATTGTATCTTAGATCTGATCCATCTGAGTTTAGGGAGGTCCTTGAACAAGTTAGATATGTGAAGAGGGTGTCGACGAGGGATATTGCGTTGAGATTTTCTTGGCGTGTAATAGTGGATAAACTCATCGAGATCTATAGGGGGCTGTTGTCCCATGGCTAAATTAATATGTATTATAGGGGTGGATGGCGCTGGGAAGACCCTCCTATCAAAGAGGCTAGTCAGTTATTTTAGGAGGATTAATGTCAATAGTCTCTATGTATATGGACGTATAAAGCCTTATATAACATATCTCTTAGCCATATTATCCCGTGCATTATTGTCAGCAAGCCCTGAGTCGATGGAGTATAGAGAGTATGTCAAGGTCAAAAAGAGAGCTATCGACCGGTTTTCATCGTTAACAAGGATATATGCCTTAATAATGTCATTTGAATATTTCTTACAGGTATTGTTAAAGGTTTGGCTCCCATTGAAACTAGGATATACCGTAGTATGCGACCGTTACCTATATGATACAGGGATATATGATCTGCCATCCAATAATCCAGGTATTATTTGGAGATGGATAACTTTTATGACAAAGATACTTCCGAAACCCGACTATATCTTCATTATAGATATACCAGAAGCTATATCGATGTCTAGGAAGAGCGACATACCTTCTATTGATTATATCGTCGAGAAAAGGAGGCTATTCCTATACCTCTCAAAAATCTTTAATATTCCTATATTAGATGGTACCAGAGAAAATATTTTTTTGGTAAAGGAAATCGCAAATGCGGTAGGATTTGATTAAGATGAAGAATCTAACGTGGTACTTGATTAAATTGATTGGCACCCCATTCAATCCTCCTATCTTAGACTTCGATCTATCCCGAGAGCTTCTCAACCGGTTATATAGACATGCAAAGCTCAACAAGATAAGTCTTCTCTATCTAGAGGCCCTAAATAACCTCGATCTATTGAGTAAAGCCGGTCTAGAAGATAGGTGGATACAAGAGAATCATGAGTATGAGGAGCAGAGGGGTACTATTGTTCGTATAGCACGTATCTTGAATGAGATGGATATTGATTATGCTTTATTTAAGAGCATTTTCCCCTTTAAGATGATTACTAACGATATAGATATATTATTATTAGGAGGCTTAGACGATTATCGGCTTATTACAGATATATTATCTAGATATGGCTATAGTATGATTGTCCATATTTCCAGTCCCTATCAAATTACCTTCCATGATGAACGTGTAAGACGCCACATTAATCCTGAGATAAAGGATATCTATGATATAGATATCTATAGGGAGGCTGGAGCAAGCTACATAATATATATGGATAAGAGAAAGTTTATTGACCATGTAATTACTGCCGATGTGAATGGGGTTAAGGTTAGGTCTCTATCTCCTTATCTGGATATACTTGTGTTATATACACATGCCATAATACCTGAATTCATATTTACGCTAAGCCTCTACTACACCACTCTACATTACATATCTATATTGAATTCTGGGGATATCATTAAGATGATAAGATGTGCCATAGATAACAATGTCTATCCACCCCTCAAGTTCCATTTATCCCTCATTTCAGGGATACATAAATATGTATATGGTTCATTACCACCCAAGATAGAAAAGATCTTATCAATTCTCGGACTCCATCCATATACATTTATGGACTCGACTGAGACGCCATTCCATTATAATTGGGAAACCATTTATAAGACTATAGCGGGGAAAATGGGGGATCTGAGATTTGTAACAAGCCTCTATAAACAGGTGGCTACTATTTCACGGCCTAGATATCTACTGTGGGTTAATAAGGTTATTCTAGAAAGAAGGAAGAGAGCAACCTACTAAAATCTTACATTTTGGATACAATAGCCAAGCTAGAACCGGTTTTCCACATATGAGAGTCACGGGTAGCTTTAAATTCCTACAATAAAAATATTATTTAGATAGTTATGCCAGGAGTATTCATATTGATACCAGCGTATAACGAAGAGGCCACTATAGCTAGAGTAATACTGGAGTCTATGAAGTATGGAAAAGTCGTTGTTTGTGACGACGGCTCTACAGATTATACCGGTGTTATAGCTGAGCGTATCGGTGCAGAAGTGGTAAGGCATGAATGGAATAGGGGATATGGAGCCGCCCTGAGAACCCTATTCAAGACGGTATTAGAGTATGATCCCAAGATAGTTGTCACGATAGACGCTGATATGCAGCATGACCCTGCTTATATCCCCAAAATTATTAAGGCTATGGAGGATGAGGATGCCGATATAGCTATTGGGGCACGGCTAGAGGCTGGTGAGACACCTTCTTATAGACGCCTAGGCATAAGGGCTATATCTAAAATGGTCTCGCCAAAGTTAAGGGATGTCCAGAGCGGGTTCCGAGCTTATAAAGGAGAGATTATCAGGGATATTATTCCTGTAGAGGATGATATGTCGGCGAGTATCGAGATTATTGAGAAGGCCCTGGAGAACGGGTTCAAGATTATTGAGGTTCCTATCGAGATAAGGTATAGGGATCTCGATACATCTACCTATAATCCCCTGGCGCATGGCTATCAGCTTATCGCTAGGATAATTCATAGCCGTGTTATCAATAGACCTATATCTTACCTCGCCATTCCAGGTATCATCACCATGATTATCGGTTTCTTGTCTGGTGTATGGGTTGTATTCCGCTATATTGAGGTGAGGGAGCTAGCTATAGGTACAGCCATAATAACCGCTATACTATTGATAGTGGGTCTAATCTTGGTTATGGTGGCTATCCAACTCTATGCCATAAAAGAGTATACACGTATGAATAGCTACAGCCATATCAAAAATAATACCTTCCAGAGGTAAACATCCTACATTCACTATCTTTTAACTGGTTACATTCCCGTTGATTTATGTTTATGCTATTGATATCATTAGGGTGATATTCCACCTAAAGCATCTGCTATAGGTCTATTATTAAAGCTGTATCCAAATCTATCTTCTTTAGTACATTATGTCCTAACCTTTGCTATTCACAGAGATGGGAACATTTATTATGCAATAATGGGGTTTCTGTATGTATCTTTAGGTTTTCTTAAGATATTCTGCGGCGTATTCAGATAGTATTCTGGTATTTATAGTATCTGTATTTAGTTCGCTTATCATCCTTCTTCTCAGATCATAACGTGTCTAGGAGAGTTCTTTCTTTCTCATTTATTATCGATGACATTGGCATTCGGAATGACTGAAGCGTCATATATCCTTATTATGGGGATTTATGGGATATGGATCAGGGGAATATCTAGTCAGTCTCTATCTTGATATTTCCAGTCTGTTATATAGCCGTCTCTCTATCTTTCTCTTTATCCTCATGGGATAAGCGTCTCAGATACATATTTAGCTTTTCCATATCGATTCTCCCTCTCCAGATCTATTTTAATAACTCTTGAAATACCCCACTGGTTGTGTATAACATAATTATTTTATTTATTGTGGGTTAGAGATATATGTAGTTTAAGTTTATCAAATCTATGGATTAAAAACCCTAATATAGATTTTGAAGTATATTTATTAATGTGATGTTAAATGGCTAAGGAGCCAGAAATTTTGTGGCTGCCTTCTGACGAAGAGATAGAGAACGCTAATATCACCAAATATATTGAATGGCTACGTGACGTAAAGAAGATGGATTTTGACGTTTCCTATTCAGACCCCGTAGCCAATGTTAAACATTATAATAAGGTTTGGCGGTGGTCTGTCACCGAGATAGAGGATTTCTGGGCCTCGATATGGCAGTATTTCAAAGTAAAAAGTTATTCTCCTTATACCAGGGTTCTCTCGGAAAGGGTTATGCCTGGTGCAAGATGGTTTCTTGGGGCGACGCTCAATTTCGCTGAGCATGCATTTAGACACTCTAGGCCTGGTGAAGAGGCGATAGTTTGTTGGACGGAGGATGGGGGTAGAAGGGCGATAACATGGGATGAGTTGGCCAATAACACTGCTTCACTGGCATATACTTTGAGGGATTTGGGTATTAAGAAGGGAGATAGGGTTGCGGCATATATGACCGCTGTACCGGAATCCGCCGCCGCTTTTCTAGCCACAGCGAGTATAGGTGGGATTTGGGTGGGCCTCGGCTCTGAATTGGCCCCTAGAACAGTTATCGATAGATTCAATCAGCTTGAGCCGAAGATTATATTCGTGGTGGATGGATATTATTATAATGGCAAGGAACTCGATAAAGAAGGGGATATTGAGAAGATCGTTAACAATGTCTCTTCGATAGAGACCGTTGTAATGATACCTACATTAAAGGAGAGTCCGGAGGTTAGAACCGACAAGAAAGTTATGTATTGGGATGAGGTAGCCGGGAGGAGAGAGGCTAAGCTTGAATTTGAACCTGTAGATTTCAATCATCCATTATGGGTCCTATTTACCTCAGGGACGACAGGGATCCCTAAACCCGTTGTCCATTCTCAGGGTGGAATGCTCCTTGAAATGTATAAGGGAATGGGTTTCCATCTAGATATTAAGCCGACGGATAGGTATCATTGGTATTCAACTTTGACTTGGATGATGTGGAATGCAAATCTAGCTGGATTATTTGCGGGGGCTACCGTCGTATTCTTCGTTGGAAGCCCATTATACGAGTTTCTAATGGTTTTATGGAGGATGGCTGAAAAGGAGAGATTAACGATTCTTGGTTTGAGCGCGCCGTTCATCTATGGATGTATGAAGATTGGACTTGAGCCTGGAGCTCAATTCAACTTGGAGAGTGTTAGGCAAATAGGTTCGACGGCCGCTCCATTGTCACCCGATGGTTATAGATGGATATATAGTAAGGTGAAGGAGGATGTATGGCTCAATTCAGCTAGTGGAGGGACAGATGTATGCTCTGGATTTGTCGGTGGATGCCCGATACTACCTGTTTGGGCGGGTGAGATGCAGTGTAGATGGTTGGGGGCTAAGGTAGAGTCCTTTAACCTCGAAGGTAAACCAGTCATTAATGAGGTGGGGGAGCTTGTTATTACTGAGCCTATGCCTAATATGCCGCTATATCTATGGGGGGACACCGATAATAGGCGGTATATCGAAGATTATTTCAGTATGTTCCCTGGGGTTTGGTGGCATGGAGACTGGATATTGATTACGGATAGGGGGACATCGATCATTATGGGTAGGTCTGACAGTACGATTAAGAGGAAGGGTATTAGGATGGGGACACTAGATATCTATAAGGTTGTTGAGGGTCTTGATGAAATCGTGAATAGCTTGGCTATTGGCGTGAAGGATAAGATTGTGCTCTACGTCGTGTTGGGGCCGGGTGCAAAACTTGATGAGGAGCTTAAAAAGAAGATCAGGGATAAGATGAAGAGTGAACTGGGACCATATTTCATACCGGACTTTATAATAAGGGTGGATGAAATACCTATGACGTTGAACTTTAAGAAGCTGGAGGTACCGATCAAGAAGATACTTTTGGGTTGGGATATTGAGAAGGCTGTGAATCTGGATAATGTGATGAATCCCGATGCGATATATAAAGTTGTGGATGCAACGAAGCCATACCTTAATCAGATACTTGAAGAATAACTGTTATCTCCCCATCCCTTTATTTATCAATTGATGGAATACCGAGGGTACACCCGATAATATTTGGTCTATCCATATCGAAGGTGGATATACCGTTTCTCCATCTTTTGAATATGAATTACATATTTTTAATTATAAAATTGGTATTATTATCCGATTAATTATCTATTTAAGATTTAATATATATAATTTATAATATTTTATATTGTGTTTCGTTATGAGTCTCAATAATTCATTAGGCGTGAATCCCGAGATTATAGCTATAGACGCTGGAGGGACGATGACCGACTGTATTATAGTGGATTCTGAGGGTAACTTTATAGATGGAAAGGCTTTGACGACTCCCGAGGATGAGTCCATAAGCTATATGGAGGCGGTGAGGGATACAGCCGGGCTCTGGGGGTTAAAGCCTGAAACCCTATTTCCAAAGGTAGTTTCTATTGTATATTCGGGTACAACCGCGTTGAATGCGTTGTTGATGAGGCGTGGCAAGAGGGTGGGATTGATTATTACAAAGGGATTTGAAGATTATCCTCTTATGGAGAGGGGGCTTGTATGGCTGGGTTACTCCTATTATGATAGGCTACATACAACAACCCATATTCATAATCCTCCATTGGTATCGAGAGATATGGTTTATGGGGTCTCTGAGAGAATCAATAATCTTGGTGACATTATAGTACCACTGAATATAGATGATGTTAGGTATGCGGCTGAAGAATTATGCCGGAAGAAGGCTGAAGCGATAGCCATAGTTTTTCTATATTCATATATTAACCCTGCCCATGAAGAGAGGGCTAAAGAGATCGTTATGGAGGTACTCAATAAATATAACGTTGAGATTCCCGTTGTAACTAGTAATGAGGTAGCCCCTATTATGAGGGAATATTCGAGGTTGAATAGTACTTTGATCCAGGCCTACGCATCGGAAACGACTAGATTACATATGGCGAGGATCGAGGTCTCCAGCAGGAAGTATGGATATAAGGGAAGGGTCTATACAATGACTGCATACGGCTCTCTCGTCAGTATAGATTATCCCAGATTCTATGAAACCTTAGTATCGGGACCAGTCGGAGGGATTCTGGGCGCTAGGTATATAGGTTCAATCCTTAATCTGAGGAATATAGTTACATCGGATATGGGCGGTACCAGTTTCGATGTGGGTATCATTAAGGAGGGTATAATACCTATCGTTAGAGAGCCGGATATCGCGAGGTTCAGGCTAAATTTACCGGCCATATTATTGGATAGTATACCTGGAGGAACAGGGATGGTTGTTAGGGTCGACCCGATTACCAAGAGGATCTTGTTGGGGCCCGAGAGCGCTGGGTCAAGGGTTGGGGTTTCATTTGAATTCGACCAATTAACTATATCGGACTGTGATCTGATATTGGGCTATCTGAATCCAGATTATTTCCTTGGCGGGAAAGTTATGCTTAATAAAGAAGCTGCAACCAAGGCTGTGGCGGAAGTATCGGAGTTGCTCGAGAAGGATATTTATGAAACCGCATATGGAATCGTTGAAATATTACATTCGAGGTGTAGGGACCATATATACTCTGTCCTGCTAGGCAGGGGATATAACCCACTGGATTTTACATTGATGGTCTATGGGGGAGGCGGTCCACTACATATGTGGGGATTCACAGAAAATATACCCTTCAAGAATATCATTACATTTCCATTCGCAGCTGTATTCTCCGCATTTGGAATCGCAACTACAGATTATGCCCACCGGCTACACAAATCTATACTGGCTTATTTTCCACCCGGTGATGATGAGGAGATGAGGGCAGGGTCAGGTATAGTTATAAATGCCGCATGGGAAGAGCTGGAAAACACAGCGGTCTCCATCATGACGAAGGAGGGCTTCGATCCCGATGAGATAAGGTTTAGGCGTTACCTATATATTAGGTATAAAGGGCAGCTCGAGGATATAGAGGTTCTATCCCCAGTCGATAGGATCTATGATTTAGAGGAGGACGTTAATAAAGTAATAAATGCCTTCGAAGAGGCGTATCTGAGGATATATCCCTCTGCAGCTAAATACCCCGAAGCGGGATATTTAATCCTGGAGGTTGCGGTAGAGGCCTATATAGAGACGCCTAAGCCCAGGATATCGATGTATGTAGAGTCGAGTCGAGAACCCCCTGATAAAGCGTTTAAGGGAGAGAGGGATGCCTATTTTAATGGAAAGTGGCATGTTACACCTCTATATGAAATGGGGCTCTTGGAAGCTGGAAATAGAATAAATGGTCCAGCCATAATAGAGCATCCTACTACGACGCTGGTTATCCCTCCAGAGCATGGAATTAGATTCGATAGATACAGATTTATTTGGTATAGATAGGGGGTGAAATGATATGGGTATAGGGTTGAAAGGTAGAAGCCTCAAGGAATTATTGGAGGAGTCGAGGGAGCTATATGAAAAAACAGGTTATTACTATGGTATGAAAGATCTAAAGCTTAAAGATGAAGATCCATTTAAATATGAAAGGTTTTATTGGAGGATGGTATCGGCCTCGATATCCGCTAGGGAAACGGTGAAGTATATAGCTGCCTCTCCCACGGTAAGAGAATATATGGAGTTGATATTCGGGATATATACTCCTGAGGGAGATGCGATAGCCCTTTCAACAGGAATAATGGTGCATGTCCATACCATGAGCTCCTTCATCAAGTATCTAATCGAGAATGATTATGAAAACGATCCTGGAATAAAGGAGGGAGACATCTTTGTAACGAATGAAACATGGTCTGGAGGAGTGCATACAGCGGATATATTGACGGTAATACCCATATTTCACGAGGGACAATTGATAGGCTGGGCTGGAGGGGTAACCCATGAGTTGGAGGTCGGTGCACATGAACACGGTAGCATGACGATATTCGCTCCTGAGAGGTTTAGTGAGGGTCATCACGTATCGGCTGAGAAGGTAGGTGAAAACGATAAATTCTATAAGCATTATATGTTGAGACTGAAGTATGCCACTAGAATGCCCAATGAATTGATTCTGGACGAGAAGGCCAGGCTGGCAGGATGCATCCTCATCAGAGAGGAGGTTAAGAAGATAATAGAGGAATTCGGATTTGAATATTATATTCAAGCCATTAGGGAAGTGATTGAGGATGGTAGAAGAGAGTTCATATCCAGACTTAAAGAGAGACTTGTCCCCGGCAGATATAGGGGATATGTACATTTGGCAACACCATTCAAGGATATTCCATATATCCATCCAATAGCGAGAAGAGATACATTCATACACTCCCCTATAGAGGTCAATATCCAGAGAGAGGGGAGGATAAGGCTAAGTTTCGAAGGCGCATCTAAATGGGGGTATTTCCCATATAACTGTACACCCTCGGCTATGGATGGAGGATTATGGATAGCCACCGTCCAACTACTCTCCTATGATGGCAAGGTTAATGACGGCTCACACTTATGTGTCGAACAAGAGTTACCCAGGGGATCAGTAGTAAATACCGACTTCCCCTTCGCAGCCACCTCGATAACATGGGGCTTCCTGATCCCCGCCTACGCCGTCTATGGAATGCTGATATCGATAGGCCTCTTCTCAAGGGGCTATCTAGAAGAGGTGTTCCTCCCATCCGCCGGAAACTCATTGATGAATTTCGGGGGAGTCGATATTCAAGGGGAGATCGGGGCCTTCAGCGTCTTTGAGATGGCTGCCAACCAGAGCGGTGCCAGGGCAATATTGGATGGAATCGACTGTGGATATGCAATTTGGAATCCAGAGGCTGATCAGGGCAATGCAGAATTATATGAATACCTAGGTCCTATATTATGGGTCAATAGAAGGTTTATCCCCGATGCCCATGGATATGGAATGTATAGGGGTGGTAATGGATGGGCATCCCTATGGCTTATAAGCGGTGCATTAAGATACACCTTATCCTGCTATGGACATGGAGTAAAAACCGGTTATATCAAGGGATTATTCGGTGGATATCCAGGTCCTGCATGGTTCTCCATCAAGATAAGTGGTTTAGACATCTCTGATCTAATTAAGGAGTTTGGACATATACCTACATCGATATCCGAAATCCAGAGGTTATACAGGAAATACCCTAATAATGTGGAGATATCGAGGACAGCCCTATGGGCAGATCTAAAAAATGGGGATATCGTCGGACTATTCTATACAGGTGGAACTGGATATGGAGATCCCCTCGATAGAGATCCCCAATTGGTTAAGGAAGACTATATCAATGGGGTGATAAGTCTGGAGACCGCCGAGAAGGTCTATGGAGTAGTTATTGAGAGGGAAGGCGGGGAATGGACCGTTAATTACGATGAGACCCGTAGATTGAGAGAGGAGAAAAGGAGGGAGCGTCTAGATAGAGGGGTTCCGGTCAAGAATTGGTGGTTAGAGGAGAGGGAGAGAATATTGAAGAAGGAATTACCTGAGCCTATAAAGGAAGCCTACAACCAATCCCTCGAATTATCAGAGAGGTTTAAGGAGGAATTTACAGAGTTCTGGAATCTTCCCAGGGAATTTAGGTTTTGAGGTGGGAAAATGACGAGGCCAATATATCCCATTAACTTGATTAAAGACCTATATATCAAGAGACACAAGATGCCTTGGGATACCGTAAAAAAGATTATGTCTTCCCCTAAAGACCTAGATAGATTCAAGAAGTGGATTAGGGTCCTGCAGGAAGAGCTGGGTTGGGAAGAGAAGATAGTGCTTCCTATCCATGAACATCTATTTATCGTAAATAAAGATAATAGGTTGATCGTTAAAGGCAAATGTGGATATGAATATGGAGATTATAGGGAAAACTGGAAGCTGAGATGTTCAATTTATGTTAGAAAGGACGAGGATTCCTTGAATGAACTCTGGGGTGAATTATTGTCACCAGACCCACATTGGACAGAATTTAGAGAATATTACTGTCCTGGATGCGGAACCTTACTGGATGTAGAAAATGTTCCTCCAGGCTATCCACCGATATTTGAATTTCTACCTGACTTAGAAGGGTTCTATAAAGAATGGCTGGATGAAGAGATTGAAGCGGAAAACCTATCTTTTGAAGATAAGAGCATGGATTTAGTCGATAAATGGTCCAAAGAACTGGAGAGCGAGAGAGAATAATTATCCATCATCTTCCCAATCACAACTATAACAATGGTACTAATAGTAATGCTGAGTATCTATCTATTTCCGGATTAATAATTGGTAGTCGGATTTGAGTGGGTATATACATGAAGGGCTTTTCTTATGATCCCTATGCCTATAATCATCGTTATAGAAGGGTGTATCAGGAAGGCGCCGAGTTTTGGGAAGCCCCTTTTCCAACTAGTGCCCTAATAGAGTTTATATGTAGATATGGCTTTAGGGGCGGCTTAAAGGTTATTGACCTGGGTTGTGGGGAGGGGCGTGACTCGATTTTCCTGGCTAGATTGGGTTTTGAGGTTACGGCTATCGATATATCTCTGGCTGCCTTGGAGCGTGGTAAGGAGGCTTCCAAAAACATTTTACCGATTGATTTTTTGGCGGCTGATATTTCGATGCTTCCTCTAAGGGGCTATTCGCATCATCTAGCGATAAATATAGCTTGTCTACAATTCTTGATTGATCAGGAGTCTAGGGATAGGCATCTGGATGAGGCTTATAGGGTTTTGAAGGATAAGGGAATATATTTTTCATGTAATGTTGGTGTTGATGAAGAGGTTTCTATAGAGGATTTTTATAGGAGGATGGGTAAGAGGCCTGGGGAATATATTGAGAGGAGAATTAGGGTTGGGGGAGTGGAGAAGGTAATCCATCTACCTATAATACCTGTATGGCCCAAATCCCGGGAGGGATATATAAGGGAGTTTGAAGAGGCGGGTTTCAGGGTGTTAGAGGCGTATAAAGGGGTAAGTAGGCCGGTTGGCGAGTGCTGGATAATCATAGCTCGAAGAGGCCTCGACAAACCTATTGAGGCTTCTCCAGGCTCCAAATTGAAGTAGGGGGGCTAAAGCCTAGAAATTTTTTAGTAGTGGATTCCGATGAAGCGTGTCCCCCTATATATCGATTTCCCCGAATGATATGCCTGTGGGTATAACTATATAGGGGTTATCTAAATATATTGATGTGTAGGCATTCTATTGTGGTAGCTGATGAGCATAACTATAGAAGAGGCTTTGGAGGAAGTATTACGGGACGCTAAGGGATTGATTTTGGATATTGGTTGTGGTAGGGGAGGCTCGATAAAGCATTTATTGGAGCAGGAAATCGATAGTAGCTTTATCATCGGTTTGGATATCGATATTGAGAGGTTATCGGAGGCGTCTAATGAGTTTAGAGAGCTGGAGAGGGTGGATCTAGTCTATTCATCTTCATCCCATCTACCCTTCAGGGGAGAGTCTCTCGACACGGTTAGCTGTATATTATTATTCCATGAACTATTTAGGGACCTAGTAAAACCCACCCTGGAGGAGGCTTCGAGGGTCCTAAGGAGAAGTGGGCTATTTATAGTAGCCGATAAAATATGGGTAAAAGCGGATTCCCCACGCGAGGACCTACCGCTATTAACAGAGAAGGTTTATCACAAGGCTGTTTATTATGCACGTGGCCATAGGAAGTGGGGTGTCCAGAAACCTGAAAGCCTTATAGAGGCGGTTACCTCCACCGGGTTTAGATTGAGCAGAAGCCTATTTGCCTCCTCGAAGATTCTGGAGCCCGAGGAATTCTTCAAATTCTGGGGTAAGGACACCTATAAAATGCTGGAAGAGATAAACTCTGAGATGCATAGAGACGAGATCCTCAGGGGGATAGATAAGATTAAGGATATAGCCTCTAAGTATGGTTATGGCCCTACGAGGTTTCTAATAGCTATCTTCAGGAAATGACGGCGCATTCAGTAATTAACCCTCTATTTAGAATCAACTTAATTATTCAGATGATATTATAGAGGTTATTATTATTACGTTGGTCGTAAATTTTTATCGTAAAATATCGTAAAGCTTATCGTTAACCATATCGTTAAGCATTTCAAATCTATCGTAAAGATTTATAAGAAAAAATGATAATCTTTTCTTGATCAGGATATGAATATCGAGGAATTGATGAAGCTAATAGCGTCAGGTGAAAATGAAAAGGTGGAGTTCAAGAGGACCGTTTCTTCAGATATAGGTGAAGAAATGGTAGCGTTATCTAACGCTGGAGGAGGAGTTATAATTATAGGTATAGATGACTATGGAAAGGTTGTTGGATGCGAGGTAAGGGATGCCAAGGAGAAAGTTTCCAATTTCTTGTCATCAATTACTCCTCCTATCAAGGTCAAATTCCACCAGTTTAATATTGATGGAAAAGATATTCTTGCCGTTGAGGTTGAGGAGAGTAAATCGATAGCCACTATTGGTGGAATAGCCTATATCCGGACAGGTACATCTAAAAGACCTCTCTCGTTACCTGAAATAATAAGTCTTGGAGCTGAATATGTGCTGATTCCATTAGATAGTACCCATACATCTGTAAGGCCGTCGGAGATTGATGAGGGGTATTGGAGATGGTTTATACGTAAGAGGAGTGAACGTGGACTTAAGAAGATCCCTAAGTTGAAAGAAAAACTTGGCGTAGTCAAGAAGGTGGATAATGATATATTTCTTACATTAGCTGGTTTACTATTTTTTCATAGAGATCCACAGCAGATATTACACCATACGTATGTGAGAGTTGTATGGGGCGAAATCTCGGAGAGAATAGAGGGGCCAATATGGAAACAGGTAGATAAGGTTATTGAGAGGTTAAGAGAGCTTTTGCCTAGGAAGTCCATTATTAAAGGTGTAGAGCGGTTAGATCTACCGATTATTCCTTTGGAAGTATTGAGAGAGGCTATAGTAAACGCCTTGGTTCATAGGAATTATGGTATACATAGTGAGGTGTTCGTAGAGTTGAAGGCAAATAAGTTGGAGATACGTAATCCAGGATCCTTTCCCCCGGGGACAACGCCGGAACACCCTATACCGATACCACGAAACCCATTGTTATATGAATTGATGTATCAGGCTGGATATGTGGAGAGACAGGGAGGCGGTATAGATATGATGAAAAAGTTATGTGCAGAAAACGGTATAAAGATGAATTATGATATTACTCCTTATTACACTACTTTGAGATTCGAAGCGCCGCTTTATGAAGCGTTAGATGAAATGGAGAGAAAAATAATATCGATGTTAGTCGAGCCTCTCTCTTCTTCAGAGATAGCTAGAGCACTGGCTAAGTCAAAGCCTACTGTGCTCAAGAAGCTTAAGTCTCTCGAAAAGAGAGGTCTTGTTAAAAGTGTCGGTAGTGGCCCTAGGACTAGATGGGTTATATCGTAAAATCTATTGTAAAGTATCGTAAAGTCTATCGTTAAGCTTATCGTTAAGGAATCCGGTTCTATCGTAAACTAAGGGGGGCATCTAGATCCTTGATGTCCTTGTCAGATTTATATTTTATATGTTAAGACTTAATATATAACATTGTTATAGATAATTATGAGGTGTCACCTTTGCCGGAATGTTAAACATCTTATATGGAGATACCTATAGCGATATCCTTAGCCTAATCGGTAACACCCCGCTTCTAAGGCTCCAAAAACTCGAGGGATACTTTAATCTAGATACCCCGCTCTATGCAAAGCTTGAGTTCTATAACCCTGGTGGTAGTGTAAAGGATAGGATTGCACTATATATGCTAAGCATGGCGGTTAAGGACGGGTTAATAAAGCCGGGTGGAGTGATAATTGAGCCTACATCTGGAAATACAGGGATCGGTCTAGCAATAGTATCGAAGGCATATGACTTTAAGCTGGTCTTTACTATGCCCAAGAAGATGAGTATGGAGAAGGAACTAATCCTGGAGGCATATGGAGGATATGTAATCAGGACCCCAACTGAAGTTTCACCCAGCGATCCATTATCATATTACAGTATTGCCGATGCCCTTAGAAACTATATATGGTCCCTAAATAGAGCCTTGGATCAAGAGGAGCTTAGGAGTATAATTGAGTATTTCCAGATGCTCGTTGACCAGGGAGAATCCGGTACCCTGAGGAGATTTCTTGAGATGGATGTAGAGCCTAATCCATACGCTTATATTCCCAATCAGTATTTCAATAAATATAATCCTATCGCGCATTATGAGACAACTGGTAGAGAGATATGGAGGCAGACTGGTGGAGATGTGGATATAGTCTTCGCTGGAATAGGCACTGGAGGCACAATAACGGGTATAGCGAGGTATCTAAAGGAGAAAAGGGGAGATATCAAGATAATAGGCATCGATCCAGAGGGCTCTGTATACCACCACATCAAGAAAGGATTAACTATAAAGGAAGCATTGAAGTATGCCTCGACATATAAGGTTGAGGGTATAGGTGAAGACATACTTCCCGATACGGTCGATATAGATATTATAGATGATATAGTGGTTGTCGATGACCAGCACTCCTTCTCTATGGCGAGATTACTAGCACGGTTAGAAGGATTATTGGCGGGCGGCTCATCCGGTTCAGCTCTCTATGGGGCCATCAAGTACATCAAAGATAAGGGTATCCAGGATAAGTATGTAGTGGTTATTCTGCCTGATACAGGTCGGAATTACTTGACTAGGTTCTACTCTGATGAATGGATGACCAGTAATGGCTTCGAGATAGACGATGATAAAGTCCTTAGGAGCCTGAGGTGAAATGTTATGAAGAGTATCAGTGGATTCCTAAATATAGATTTGGTTGAAGAACTATTACGTAGACTTGGCCTCGACAGTAAGGAGATAGGTGGCTTGATGGAGCAGATAGATTTCTTTGAAGAGGAAGCTTCTCAGAGGGACCATATAGTTAAGGATTACTTCGGTGATGAATGCGTCTCAGCGGTGATAGATGAGCTTTACAGGGAGATAAGTAGGGTGGGTGTGAAGTATCCCTATATCCTAGATGTTGGAGCTGGATCAGGGTTCTTCACAAATATAGTTAAGCTAAGGCTTAGGGAATCTGGTTTCAAGCCATATATCTATGGACTGGATATTTCACCGGGTATGCTCAGTGAACTTGAGAAGAAGGGGATAACTCCTATCTGGGGTGTTGCGGACAAGATAAGTGAGAGTATATTTCTCAATAACGAGTATTTTGATACCCAGATTCCACTTAGATATGATATTGTGATCTCTACACTGGCTCTTCACCACTTCCATAGCCCCAGAGATGTATTAAGAAGTATGAGGAGTGTACTTAGAGAGTCGGGTGAAGTTATAATTCTCGATGTCTTGAAGCATGGATATGAAGATCTCCATGAAAAGTTGAAGGACGTTCATCTGGGGTTTGATGTTGAGGAAATAAGGAACCTGGCTAGAGAGATATTTCCCGTTGTAGATGTCGATATACTTGATGGGGTCTATTGTAGAGTTGATGATACGGAGGTAGGGCTCTTCAAGGCTCTAATGAAGTTGAGGAAATAGTAGGTATCGATTAGCTATATAATGATATGTTAAGAAGGTATGTAAACCCTTCTTTTTATAGATATTTATATCAGCTCTTTACGGTATATAGAGTGTAAGATACTAATTAACCCCTCCCTACTTATTTGAAGGGCTCATTAGTGGGTGTCCATCTTAAAGACTATATATCATTTATGGCTCATAGTTTTTGAGGGGGGTGTTTTGAGGAGTTTCGATGAGTATTGTATGAAGATGTATTCTATGAAGCCAAATATCTATATAGATGGCCGATGTGTTGGGCGTGACGATAAAAGGCTGGCGCCGGGTATAAAGACTCTGGGAGCTACATATAGATTGGCAGAGGAACCAAGTTGGAAGAACCTTATTATAACCAAGTCTCACTTAGATGGGGTGGAGATAAACCGTTTCTGCCATGTTAATCAGTCTATGGATGATCTATTGATGAAGCAGAAGATGATTAGGCTTCTATGTAGGGTTGTAGGGGGCTGTATCCAGCGGTGTATGGGTTGTGATGCGATAAATGCATTATCGATAGCCACCTATTATGCTGATATGGAGTATGGTACAGATTACCATAAGAGATTTATCGATTTCTTAAGGGTCTTTCAGAGAGAGGACTTGACTGCTGCCTGTGCACAGACAGATGTGAAGGGACATAGGAGGCTTAGGCCCCATCAGCAGGCGGACCCTGACTTGTATGTTAGGGTTGTGGAGAAGCGTAGCGACGGCATAGTTGTGCGGGGAGCTAAAAACTGTATCACTATGGCTGCATACTCCGATATGATTATAGTTATTCCGACTAGGCGTATGACGGATGAGGATAGGGATTGGTCTGTAGCCTTCTATCTACCTGCCGACTGGAAGGGCATTAAGCTTGTTACTAGGGCTACAGGTATGCGGCCAAGGAGGCATTTTAAGGCCCCGATAGCTGAGATGGGGGCGGCTGATTCATTCATAATATTTGACGATGTCTTTGTTCCCTGGGATAATGTCTTCTTATGTGGAGAATCCAATTATGCCACGTTGTTGGCTTGGCTATTTGCGTTGTACCATAGGCATAGCTATACAGGATGTAAACCTGGGTTTACAGATATTATGATGGGGGCATCGGCGCTTGTAGCGGATTATAATGGGGTAGGCGACGCGTCTCATGTGAGGAGTAAGCTGGCTGAGATGGCTTCGACAGCTGAATTGGTATATGCCGCTGGAGTTGCCTCCGCAGTATATGGGAGGAAGACGGATGCTGGGACCTATGCACCTAACGAGGTATATGTAAATGTAGGGCGTAGACATGCAGGTCTCCATATATATGAGGAGTATGATATGCTTGCAGATTTGGCTGGGGGATTAGCGGCCACTCTACCCTATGAAGGCGACTTCTTGAACCCAGAGTTAGCTGAGCTATTGAATAAATATATCAAGCGGAGGCCGGAGGTATCTTCTGAGGATGTCCATAGATGCTTCAGGATGGTCTCCGACCTGTTATGTTCCGCCTTGTCAGGGGTATTTGCGGTTGCAGGTGTTCATGGCGGGGGCTCTCCCGTTATGGAGGAGATAGCTATATGGCGGAGCTATGACTTTGAGGAACGCATGAAGCTCGCTAAATATCTTGCTGGTGTGGAGAAGGATTATCTTCCGAAAGAGTTGGCGGCCCAATAATCAATCCATTTTTTTATATGATTTATGGTGTCTTGATATAGCTTTATCTGGATACTATTTGCGCCATATTATTATTTTTCCTATCGCTATCAATATAGAGGCTACGAGCATTAGATAATATGCTTGTGTTAGATATGCCTCGACGGGAGTAGTTATGACTATATTTGCGTCTTGATAGGGTATAGTCATTACTAGGGTCTCGGTCCCTATCAATGGTAGTGTTACATCTACATAGTTTCTTGCCACCCTGAGACCTATATATAGAGTTATAAAGATCGATAGCGTAATTATCAATGCTCTAAATCCTAATAATGGTCTGCTGAAGTTTCTCGAGGGGAATAAAGAGGCTATTACTGATGTGATACCTATCCATAGATACGTCAATAATCCCGATATAACGACATATTTGAGTAGAGGAATATCCACGGTCCTCCCCATTATACCGATATCTATCTTGAATGGAGATATGTAGGCGTAGAAGCTTGGGTCTTCGCCGACGGCTCTGAGTACCCACCATGGCTCCATAAATAACACTAGATATATGACCATGAGGCCGCCTATTAGTCCTGGGATATTGAGCTTCTCCCGATTGAAATTATATAGACCCATCTTTATCCACCCCTCTCCACTAATCACCTATTGAGATTGTCTGGGAGACCGCTATCGTGAACCTTACGCCATAGACATCTATGTATACCTCTCCTGTAAGGCTTGCCTTCTGTCCCTCGACTATTGATCTAGATATGAAGTCTCTAAGCTCATCTGTGACGGGTCCATAAGCCGTTACTACTCCCTTCCCCCGGGGAATAATAGCCTTATCTTCCTCGATGGATAATGATGTTAGTAGCTCTCCATCTTCACTATATAGTGTGAGGCTACCTCCAGCTATAATTACTTCTGCAGGTGTAGGGTTACTTACCTCAAATGTGATTTCAAGCTGATCATCTATGACGGCTACACTCAATATATCTATGGCAATCATATCTGGCTTGAAGCCTAGTTCGGCTGAGCCTAGTCTAAACTGGAAATCTATGGGGAATGATACTTCCGATGAGAACGCCCTTATATATAGGCTTCCGTTGATCACGAATATGGGGTTGCTGTCTTTAAGGATATATTTTATTAATTCAGGTAGGGAGTCTTCAGATAGCGTCATGGAGAATGAGACTTCTCCTGTGGCGCCGCTCTCTATATATACCTCCTTCTCTAGAGTGACCCTTGTTATCTCTTGGCCGTACCTATTCGTCAGCCATGCATCTATATCATATATCTCTATATCTATATCCCCTTGATTTGTTATCGAGAGATTGAATACCACCTTATCCTCTTTGAAGCTATAGCCGGTGACATCGACTTGGAAGTGTATCTCTGGCATCTCGAATGAGGGTGTCACGAATGCCTCTATATTCCAGTCATATAGATATAATCCGTATGCAATAGGTCCGACGGATAATAATATCGATATTAGTGTGAAGGCTAATCCCCATCTCAATCTTCATCTACACCTCATACTCTAGTTATAGATGTATCCTCCATATAATATGTTTAATAAATCTTATTCTCAAGATTATAAATATATAATTTATACGTAATTTATTATTCTGATGCCTAACATCAAGATTTTTGATGTAGGGAGTTTACCCGACCCCCTAGACATCTCTATAGCCAAGGGAGGAGAGAAGGATAAGCATGGTTATAGTCTTCTTGAGCCCTGGGTTGTGAAGGGATATATAGATAAAGCTAGGTCGGGGCTAGATATCGTTAATTATCCTCAATATAGGGATATGGTTAGCATGTTTCTAGACATGTTTACAGGCCTATCTATGGTCGACGCGAGATATGTATTCCTAGATTCACCCGGTGTCTCGACGAGCAGGATACCTGAGGTTGATATCCTGCTTAGGCACTCGAAGGAGATATATGATTCTCTTGGATATAGATCTAAATTTAAGATATGTGTGACGGGGCCCTATACATTATCCTTCGCCTTCTCCTACCGCTATGGAGAATTATTTATGGAGTTAGCCGAGCTCCTCAAAAAAATTACTAAGGAAAGCATATTCCAAAATAACTATTTGGAATGCAAGATGTTTACCCTCGATGAGCCGGTATTCGGCTTAGCCAATGACCCCCTTATAGACTATGGAAGCATGGGGAGGGAATCGCTATGGAAGGCTTGGAAAGCCATCTTTGAAGCGGCATCTAGAATGGGGGTTGAGACAGCTATTCATCTACATAGCACCAGCGACCCACTCTTCTGGGAGATACCTAGTCTCGATGTGATAGAGTCTCATACCGAGGACCCCATCTATTTCTCTAAGAGATCTAGGGAGAGGCTTGAAGAGTATGATAAGTGGCTTAAGGCAAGTATATGTATAACAGATTATGACCAGCTAATAAAGAATAGGGATAGTGAAAAGATGGGTGTAGACCCAGAATACATCTCTATGGTATGGAGGAGGATAAAGAGTGGAGAACTCGACCCGGAGTACTATTTGGAGGACCCTGATACCATGGCTAAGCGTCTCAGGAAGATTATCGATGTAGTGGGTGATAGGGTGAAGTATGCCGGTCCCGAGTGTGGGTTGAAGGGTCTCCCAAGCTATAAATCAGCTATCGAGTATCTGAAGAGATGCGTTGAGGCAAGAGATAGGTTTGAAGATGAGTAGCCTATTTATCACTATGATTCAGGAAATTCCTAATTATAGATTTGTTCAGGACTTCTGGGTGGAAGGCTAATCCAAATTGATTTTTCCCCATAACTTTATATATCGCTACCTCACCGTTTACTAAGCCCAGGGCTATCAGCGGCTTTTCCACATTCTTTAATGCGTAGTTATGGAGGAAATAGGCTTTCGCCTCTCCTCTATCTATCAATGGGCTGGAGGCTACTACCTTTACTTTATAGACACCTATCCTCCTCATCTCCAGAGGGTTATTGCCATGGATCAGGCCCAGGATATGGTATCCAGCGCATATACCCAGTATCCCCCCTCTGTATCGGGTTAACCCCAGGAAGTTATCTATGTAATTCATGTAGTCGAAGTCCTTTAGAGCGGTTCCACATATTATAACCTTTGTGTATCTTGTGAAGTTTAGCTTCTCACTATACCTCTTCAATGTATAGTCTAATCCTGCTTCCCGAATTATATCTATAACTGGATCTACGAATTCTTCTTCGCTCAATCTATATTTGCATGTCGATACTACAAGTATCATTTTTCGATCAACCTAACATCATTAATCCTTATACTTGCGTCATAGTCCGAGCCGTATACTTCATACTCGACCTCGATCTTCCTGTGGAACATGGGCATATCCAATACAAGGGTCTCATACTCTCCCCCTTCACCGGAGGGATTAATGTACTCCTTCAACCCTAATAACATCTCTACAACTTCCCAAGTGAACTTCCTGCCCACCAGCTCCTTTTTGAGTGGATAACCAGCTACCCGTGTAAAGATTACTTCAAAACCGCTATTCACTATTTCATGTAGAAATTTGGATTCATTTATCTGCCACAGTGGATTGAAGCACCATAGCCCTAGATCCCAGCATATTCTCTGAAACCTAGTCGCCTGATAAGTAGATTTAACAGCTCCCGTAACAACTCCATCTACAGAATATATCTCGATAGCCTTCTCCAAGACATTATATAGTGCCTTGATGCTGCTTTCCTCATCATCTCTACATGAATCTAATATTAATGGTATTCCTAGGGCCTTCGCCTGATACTTTACGATATCGACGGCAGGATAGTGGAAGAGCCAGCTCTCTTCAGACTCAGGTTTAACTGTTACTAGACACTTTATTTTCATCTCTTTTGAAGCTTTATAGAGAGCCAAATTAGAATCTTTCCCCCCTGAATATAGTACGCAGACATTCATAGCCATCGGTACACCTTATCAAAAATAAATCATGTTTCACGGGGAATAAATCTTGATATGCCCAGAATTCATCGAGATTTATTTATGATATAACGCCTTGTTAGAAGAGTTCTCTATTCTATGATTACCATCTCAAGAGGTGAGGTAGGTCTTACAGGAATCATCTGTCCAAGCCCTCTGGAGACATACATGACGGTACCCCCTTCAAATTGATAATAACCACGGGTATACCTTGCATTGGTTATAATGGGTATCGGCCCTAACATCAAGCCTCCATGGGTATGACCAGCCAGTACGAATGCATTACCCTCTATGCTGTCAGCGGCGTTCGGGTCATGGACAATCACTAAGCCATCGGTATTTACTTCTGGATATCTCCTATCTTCCCTCCAGTTTATCCCTAATACCCTGCCTACCGATGTATCTATATACTCATCAAATAGTACTTTGAACCCGTTTCCCTCGAGTATCTCCTTTGCATCTTTAACTAGGCCGCTCCAGTATTCATGGTTGCCCATGACGGCATACTTCTCCCTTGCATCAAGTTCCCCTATAAATTTCTCTACGTTACTGAGGTCACGGGTTAGTTCATCGACGAGGTCTCCCGCCATAAATATTATATCGGGGTCTTCTCTCGAGATTATATCGACTATCTCTTTCTGTACATATCCATAGCTATGTATATGGTTATCGGTTAGGAAGGCTATCTTGGAACCCAAGTCGAGATTTATTCTGGTTATACTTATCCTTACGGTCTCTATTAAGCCGTAGCCTGAGAGGACTGCTAGGCCTGAGCCCAAAACAAGTGTAATGAATCTTCTACGAGAGAGTCTATATCTACCTAGCCTGACATAGTCTCTGTCTTCTTTCACGCTCTAGACCCCTTGGTAACCAGATTATTTCTATAGAGATAGATAAGCTCTATAGATAATTAATATTAAATAGCTACTCCCCCAGCTAAAAAATGATATAAATGGATAATGAGATGTACATATCTAATATCTAATTAATCCCGGTGGAATAACTAATATTTATGAGTAGAGCTAAGATAGAGAGGGTGCTGGTTAGGGCTCCTAGCCATCTACATGCAGGTAATATGGATCTAGAGGGTGGGCTTGGAAGGCTATATGGAACAGTAGGTTTCACTATAAACAACCCTCTGCTGGAGGTGATAATCGAAAAGAGTGGTGATCTATATGCAAATGATGAATATGCATACAGGGTAGCTAAGCACTATATAGATAGATATATCCCGGGCGGGGGAGCCCGGATCGAGATAATAAGTAGGATACCTGAATACGCTGGGTTGGGATACCACACTACATTAGCTTTAGCGGTTGGAATGGGGTTAAACACTATATATGGATTGAATCATGGCCTCGAGGATATAGCTTTAACCCTAAAGAGGGGTCTACTCACCGCCCTCGGCCTATATGCATGTAAGGAGGGTGGTTTTATAGTTGAAGGCGGCTTCAAAAAGGGTATGTTGGATAAGATGGTTCCCCCACTGATATTTAGGCATGACATCCCCTCTAACTGGCTCTTTGTAATAGCTGTTCCCAGTAGACCCATGGAGAAGCTCAGGAAGTTGAGGGTGGAGAAGGAAGATAAAGTTCTATTGAAGGTAGATATGCCCCCTGAGTTATCTGCCTACCTCTCACGCCTCCTACTTATGAAGATCATCCCCTCCATCATCGAAGGAGATATCAGAAACTTCTCATCGGCTCTGGACGAGTTTAATATGATGCTGGGAAGTGTATGGAGCGAGTACCAGGGAGGCAACTATTGCTGCCCTATTGTAGAGGAGGGTATATGGATCATGAGGAGATACTTATATGGTGCCTGCCAGTCGTCATGGGGACCGACTTTCTATGGATTAACAGATAAGGAGGAGAATGCCTTTAGAGCGGTGGAGGAGCTTGAAGTCTTTCTGGAGAGGAGGGGAGGTGGATCCGTATTTATCGCGAGGGGAAGGAATAGGGGGATAGATATCCAT
Source organism: Candidatus Scotarchaeum otlingeri (assembly GCA_002011075.2). GTDB lineage: Archaea > Thermoproteota > Nitrososphaeria > Geothermarchaeales > JDFR-13 > Scotarchaeum > Scotarchaeum otlingeri. The sequence goes on along the minus strand of MTMA02000006.1, from coordinate 1,078,240 downwards.
AGGCTTGATTAATAGATGCTTTATCTTCATAATTCTTATAGGATCTGTATAGGTGGGTTAAGATGGTTAAGGCGGTTGGTACAGATTCGGGTATAAAGAGTTATGATATATTTGGTTTTGATGATGAGAGGGGTAGGGTTCTAATCGACGAGTCGATCCCCAGGGAAAGATTAACGGAGAACCCTGGGTTGGTTCTAGATATCCTTAGGGACCTCCAAGATAGGTATGGAGAGTTAGATGCTATAGTCTTATCCTCAGGGTATGGCGTGCCGTTGAAGAGGGCTGTAGAGGCGACGGATATGGATATAGCCCTAGCAACCTTCGTCACCAGGGAAGATATTGAGAGACGGCTCAAGATAATTGGGTTAAGGGAGCTCCTTCGTATGGCTAGGGATGCCCGTGACCTAAATATCTACTTTACGCCTGGAGTCATTCATCTGCCGACCGTTCCGATATGGCGGAAAGCTAATAGGATAGATATGGGTACCTCGGATAAGCTCTATACTGTAGCTCTAGCAATAAAGGATCAAGCCGAGAGGCATGGAATCGGTTATGGCGAGACATCATTGATAGCGGTTGAGATAGGCTTCAGCTACACCTCTGCGATGGCTGTAGACCAGGGTAGGGTTGTAGATGCATCGGCTGGAACAGCTGGTTACCCAGGTTACCTCGGGATGGGGTTTATGGATTCAGAGCTGGCATATGCATTAGCCAGTCTAGGCCCCTTCTCCAAGACTATTCTCTTTCAGGGTGGGGCTACTTCTGTGGCTGGAGTAGATCCTAGGAAATTGGAGCCTGAAGAGTTTGTCGAGATGGCTCAGATAGATGATGGGGTTAATAGGGGCTATAGAATGATGATAGAATCCGTGGTTAAGGATGTAGCTTCTCTACTCCCATCTGTCACTCCCAAAGAGATTATCTTGAGCGGCAGATTCTCGAGAATGGAGCCTTTCTATAGAGACCTAACTAGTGAGCTCAAGCGGTTTTTCGATAAACTCGGTATCGATATAAATATTCTACGGCTTAAAAGGAGTTCTAAGGTGGCTAAGGAGGCTGCAGAAGGCTCTGCAATTATAGCTAATGGATTAGCGGGTGGGAGGTATAGAGAATTGATCGATATACTCGGCATTAGAGAGAGCTCTGGAACAATCTTCGATTATATATTCAATGAGAAAGCCGAGGAGATACGCCGGATATTCGGTGAAGAGATATGATTCAAGTCGGAATAGCTCTTGGATTACCCTAGAAACCTCTCAATAATTTTATCCATGATGATATCTGTCGATTCCCTGACTGTATATCTATGGGTATCTACAGTGACATCGGGGTTTAGGGGCTCCTCATATGGAGCTTGAAGCCCCGGCAGCGTCTTGATCTTCCCCTCCAATGCTTCTCTATATAATCCCTTTACATCTCTTTCCATGCATACCTTTAGGGGGCAGTTGAGGTATATCTCCATGAAATCCTTTATTATCCGACGGGCATAATCCCGGTATTTCCTTCTATTGGCTGTTGCATCGAATATTACACATACACCTGCATCTACGAGGTACTTACCGATAACAGCCATTGAACGATAGAAATATTCCCTCTCCTCCTCTGTATACTTAGGGTTGGGGGTTAGTAGCCTCCTCAATTTATCTGACTCGAGTATCACTACCCTGTAACCCATCCCCGATATCTTGGCCTTTAATCTCCTTGCCAGCGTTGTCTTACCTGAGGATGGTAATCCAGTTAACCAGATCGCGAATGCCTTCTTCATCTTTATTATTCACTTAGATAGGATTCTGGATTATTGTAGTCGAAGTATTCACTCTTCAGCAGGTTATTTATGAAGTTGAATATTCTTCTCCTCGTCTCCTTCTTCAGGTTGGGATACCAAATGGGGTTAGCTATCACCAATCCCCTCCAGGCATAGAATGGCTGTATAACCCAAAGTAATTCCTCGTCTCCAGTCATAGTTAGATAGGTGTCATAGAACTCTTTCCAGAGGCTCTTGAAGGGCTCCTTGAACCCATCTAGATACATAAGTGAGAAGAACATATAATTTATAGTTAGAGCTGCTATGTCGTCTGCAGGCTCACCATACTCCCCTCTACTTCTATCTAATACGGTGAAGTCGAGTTCACCCCTAAACAATATATTCCATGGATGGTAATCGCCATGGACCCTTGAGAGCCTATAACCCTTGTCTCTCAGCCTCCATCTCCACTCAAGCGACATCATCTCTATCCTTTTAAGCTCATCCTCTAATAGGAAATCCTCATCTCCACGGTAGGAATCGATTAGGCCCATTATGGCTTCGCCGTGTCCAATTAATTCCCTTATTCTCCTTCTGTATAGCCCAGGATCATCTTTCTTGACGCTATGTACCTGTGCAATATATTCAGCTAAGCGACGGGCTCTCTCCATATCTAAGTGTCTAAGCCTCTTCTCCCTCCCTATCCTCTCTAGGTCATGATAGTATTCCTTCCCCTCTACATATTCGGTTAATAGGAAGAATTCCAGTGGCTCCCTGATAGACCTTAATTCTCCGTCTAATGTGAAGTAGCCTAGGTCGGCGGCTCGCACATGCCTATGGAGATTATTGAATGCGGTGTAGCTCCATATCAATATAGCGGCTCTATCAGATGTATATTCATGTCCAAATTGTCCGGGGCGGATAGTATTTAGCACATACTTCTTAATTCCTGACTTATCCTCGACGGTGAGGAGTAGTGGGGTTCCATATCCATATCCCTTAATCTCTCCCTCTTTATACTCGGCCTCTCCCAGAGCCTCTACCTTTAGTAACCGAGTTTCTACTCCGAAGACCTCCTTAATATATTTCTCGATACTCTCCACGTTTATCTCCAAGAATCCCACCAAAAAATAATTTATTTGAAGCAATTATATTTTGGCTTCAAGGTGAATAACTATCTCCTAGGTGGGGTATACTTCGTCGATAATCTCTCTAAAATCGCTGATTATCTCATTTATCTCTTTGGATAAACTATCGATGCCTCCATTCTTACCTAATCTATTTAGGATATGTCCTATTATGATCATTGCGCCGCCTGTAACTTCACTTACAATCGGTATAGGGGTGAAAAATATTACTGCGCCTAGTTTCATTAAACGGCTCCCTACCTTACTATTACTAGCATTATAACTAGAGGATTTTATTGGATCTCCATAGGATAAAGCCTCTACTACCATGTTTCTCCATTGAGAGGCCTCTTGATAAACCGTAACTATCTCTCTATAGATATCGCTGTCCCTCATTTCTTCCTACAAATAATCTATAGGCTGTTATTTCGATATTATCTATATGTGACGTTATGGATATACTATAGAGTAAGAAGTCGATAGATTATCCTCAAATGTATATATTTGTCGTATATGATTATTCTAAATGGGTATTCTAGGTGTATACTAATGACGATGCTCCGATACGCGGGGGTCTCTATAGCGACGCTCGGCTTAATCCTCGCTTTAACCGGATATTATATATTGGCATCGATTGCGGTAGCCGCTATAGGACTAGGTTTTCTATTGGTAGGTATACTTACGGTGGCTGTGTCTCATCCATCGGTTAATGGGGGAGGTGAATACGAGTCGGTTAGGAGTAATGGCTTTATGAAGCTATATACCAATATTCTAGAGGAATTGAGTGTTAGTAGAAACCCTATATTCCTACCCTCTGACGAGGGCCCTATAACACTAGTCCCTATCCAAGGTTTGGACCATGACATCGGTGTAGAGAAGATTCCACGTAGAGTTTTCCTCAAGATAAGGGATGGCTATGCACTGGCTCTACCTATTATTGACGGTCAATCATACCCAGATATGCCTAGGGATGCCACGCTGGATGGGGTTGAGTCGTATCTGACAAGCCAATTTATCGCTAGGTTCGATATACTCAGGAAGATAAGGGTAGTTGAGGATACCGAGGCAAATATCATCGTTGATATGGAGGGGTTAAATAAGAGGTATAGAGAGGATCTATCGCGATATGGATATATAACTATACTCGTAGGCTCTGTATTAGCCGAGGCGATCGCCTCACCTATCGAGCTCCTAGATGTCTCGTTAAAGGGTGGTAAGGGGAGGCTGATCTTTAGGAGGTATTAGGTATGGAGTTGAGTAATACTCAACATTTCATACTTAGGATGGCGATACTCGTTAGTATCACTTTTACCGCCTTGATATTACTTGGTGAGGCGAGGCTAGATGTATACATTTCACTATACATCCTTATATACTATATCTTATTGGCTCTCCATAGCCCCTTCAATCGACGGATCAGTAGAAGGCTTAATGTAATTAGCGTAGTGCTATTCATAATATTTATGGTTATAGTTGCTCTTAGAGTTATAGCTATCCTTTTCCCCTCGGTGTTAGCATGAATCGAAAGAAAGTGGTAGCGCTGGGGATCATCATCTTATTAGCGTTAAATAGCTCCTATACATTTGGTGCGTCATTTATACCTCATGAAGATCCGGGTACGGCTAGGGAGGACCTGGATCCCTTATCTATACTTTTTACATATATAATGCTTCTTCAGTACATATTTAAGGGTGATTATCTTAATTTTACATTTACCTTGGACCTTCTAGACCTGGCATCCTTTCCCTCTTCAATCGAGTATATAATAAATCGCTTGGACGAGTTGCTTAGAGACTTGGGGTTGTATATCGATAGCGCCAATAAATCTATAATCAGAGCTAGGAACTTGATAGAACTAGGGGACTGGATGGGGGCGAATGAGTCTCTAAGGAACGCATCATACTATATAGTGAAGGCCAATATGACCCTAATAGAGATCGAGATGACCGTGAATGAGTTGATAAGGGCACTGAGGGGTTTTCTTATACCAGGGATAGAGGACAAATTCAGGGAGTTCCAAGATATATTGAGGAAGTTGTTGATGGAGCTTCTCGAGCTTCTTCTCAGGCTTAGAGAGATACTCACCATACTAGAGGAAGAAGTATTCGAGCTTCATGAAAAGATTATACTGGAGGAGGTTGTCAAAACAAGCCTCACCTTATATGTGGAGCCGAGGGAGCAATGGATAAACAGTTCGATAAGCATTTATGGGTATCTCACGGCTGTTAATGGCACTATATTATCTAATAGGAGTTTAGTGTTAACACTAGATTATGAGGTCTATGATATAGTATTTACTGATAACGAGGGGTATTATAATTATACGCTGAGGATACCTCCTGTATATAAGGATAGGTTGACTCTAGGCGTTTATTATAAGCCTCAGGGTCTGGATATAGATAGATATGCGCCTTCAAAGAATGAGACGTTTATTAAGGTTCTCTATATAAAGACCTGGGTCTCCCTCAATATATCTGGAGAAGCTTATCCAGGCTACAGCCTAACTATAGGCATTAACCTTGAGCCCTCAAATGTATCCCGGGCATATACCCTATTCTTTGATAATAGGGTTCTTTATCAGGGGACACTGAACAAGTCTAATACGGTTCTCCCCATTGAGCTGCCGCCGGATATCCCTATCGGAGGCCACCTAGTTTCAATCACCATATATCCTAAGGGGGTGTATGGACCCGCTACAGATAGGGAAGCTTTCACCGTATCCTATAAAGAATATCATGCCTCGTTAAGGTTCCGCCGTTTCATCATATATCCCCTACATAAGATATATCTAGACGTATCTCTGAGGGATAAGGATAACTTGCCTCTATATAATGCCTCGGTCGAGGTTAGGATGAAGGGTAGATTGGTAGCCCGAGGCTATACCAACAGCTTTGGACTGGATACATTATCCTATACGCCTATATACCCGGGGTTCGGTGGATATATGTCTATTGAGCTCCGTGTAGACCCTATGGACCCATGGTATCAATATAAGGTCTACACTTATAGTATCTATATCCTTAATTTATACTCGCTATTTATAGTCACCGCATCGATAACTGGGGGCTTAGGGTTAGGCTATGGATATACCCGTAGGAGGCGGAGGAGGGTTGAGGCGCCTAAGGAGATTGTGGCTGAAGTCGAGGAGGAGGTGGTTGAAGAACCGGAAGTCACCGTCAAGCCTGTTAAGGGAATTGTATTACCTCTCTATTATGAAGCTTTAAGGCTAGTGGAGCCTATCGCGGGTACCCCTCATGATTATGAGACCTTGAGGGAGTATTATATGAGGATAAGAGATAAGCTAGATGACGCTTCTGACGCCTTCTATAGACTTACCTTATTAGCTGAGTATGAATTATACTCGGGTTATAAGCCGAGTGATGATATGGTTTTGACGGCCAAGCGTTACCTAAATATGATAAGGGGTGTGTTCCATGGATAGGCGGCTAATCTATATAGTTGTAGCAAGTATAATTATAGGGTTCATCGGCCTCAATATCATGTATCCATCTACAACAGACTATAGGGTGACGAACACCCTCTGGAACGGCTATTCGAGGGCTATAAGCCTCGTTGATGCAAAAGTAATAACCTCTAACTTCATAGATTCACTTGTCTCCATGGATGCCGAGAGATCTCTACTTATCCTTATCCCCTATCAAAAGCTAGATAATAGCGAGATGGAATCATTGGCGTCATTCCTTGACTCCGGTGGTAGACTAGTTCTACTCGATGACTATGGGTATGGTAATGACCTCCTTGAATACCTCGATATACCGGTTAGATTCGATAATAACGGTACACTAGTCGATCCCCTATTTAACTATAAGAATGGCCGTATACCAAAGATAATCTGGATAGACACGAAAAATATTTTATTCACCAATATCTCGGAGATATATCTTAATCACGCAGTGAAACTCAATGTTATGGGTAGGGCAGATATCCTCGCGAATTCCTCATCATTCGCCTTTTTCGATAGAGACGGTAATTATGTATGGGGTGAGGATGAGGAGAAAGGTATGCATCCCGTAATCGCTTATACCAAGTATGGACGGGGCGATATACTTATCATTTCGGATCCGAGTATATGGATAAATAGTATGATAGATCTAGGGGATAACGCTAGGCTCCTCGAAAATATAGCTGGGGACAGGACTATATATATAGACCATACACACCTAGTAATCTCTATCCACGATATTATCCAGCAGTATATTATCGATGTCCATAGGTTTTTATCGGCCCAGCCATTCATATCGATATTAACGCTCACACTGCTTTTCATCGTTATATTCAGGTTTAGGGAAGAAAGGTCCCTTGCCCAATAGCCTAAATGGATTAGAGGCTTAGAGAATTATTATTGGGGGTAATTGTCATTATCATATATTGAAAAAAATCATATTTATCGCTAAACATTTATTGTATTTGATATTTATAGTAAGGATTGGTGGATTAAACCATGGATTTTCCAGAGGAGGTCTTGTTGACCCCGAAGAAGATAGTTGATGAGGTCTCCAAGGTCATTATAGGACGGAAGGATATGATAGAGTTATTGACAGCCGCGTTATTGAGTGAGGGACATGTCCTTATAGAGGGGTATCCGGGGACGGCAAAGACCATGATGGCCAAATCCTTCGCTAAGACGATACAGGGTACCTTTAAGAGGATACAATTTACTCCAGATACACTTCCTTCAGATGTAACGGGCTTCTACATATATACTCTAGATGGACGGAACATCTTTAGACCTGGCCCGATATTCGCCAATATAGTTTTGGCTGACGAGTTGAATAGGGCTACGCCTAGGACCCAGGCCGCGTTACTCGAGGCTATGCAGGAGCGTCAGGCGACTATAGAGGGTGAGACGCATACACTGCCTTCTCCCTTCATGGTTATAGCCAGCCAGATACCCTATGGATATGCAGGGACATACCCCTTGACTGAGGTTCAGCTTGACAGGTTTACCCTCCGGCTATGGAGTGGCTATCCAGGTAAAGAGGATGAGGAGGACGTTGTCTCGAATATAGACTTTATAGAGTCTCTCCCGATCGACCCCATAGCTTCTACCGATGAGGTCCTTAGTGTCATAGAGTATGTCAAGAAGATTAATGTCTCGAGTGAATTGGTGGATTATATAGTTAATATTGTCGATGTGGTCAGGAATCATCCCGATATAGCGTTGGCCCCTAGTCCTAGAGCGAGCATAGCATTGTTCAAATGTAGTAGGGCGCTGGCATTGATGGATGGCAGGGAATACGTGATTCCCGATGACATTAAACGTTTAATCCATCCCGTATTGGATCATCGCATCAGGGTTAATCCGGAGGCTGAGTTGGCTGGTGTTAAGCCTGAGGATATCATCGATGAGTCTGTAAAGAAGGTATCGGTGCCTAAATGAATAGACGGCTTCTCATAACTATATTTGGAATAGCCTTTTTCTCAGCAATGGCTGTTATTGACCCAGATACCATACTCTTTTCATTACCTATGATTACATTTATCATAGTCAATTACTTTATATCGAACAGGCTCCTAGACCTCTATTTATCTTTGGCAACGGCTTTCTTAGCCCCGATATTCCTATCCAACCTCGGCCTCACACTACTCATTATACCGGTTTTGATACCTATCTACCTCTGGTTCGACCTAGCTATAAAGAGCTATTTTAGCTATATTCCCAGTCCACTACTCCAATTCAAGTCTTTATATACAACCAGCATATTTCTAGTAACCATCATAGTTGCTTCACTCTTTCTTTCCATCTTTAATGCCTCCCTACTATTTACCGGGGTAGCCCTAGCTCTACACCTTATATATAACGCCACGATACTTCGAAGGGGAATTATTAGGCGTATAGAGATAAAAATGCCTGGTGTTGTTAGGGGGATTTCTGAGGAGGAGAGCATGTATACAATAGAGTTTTATAACCCCCTGAGACACCGGGTAATGATACAGATATCCTTGGAGACCCGGGAGTATTATAGATATAGTATAGAGCCGGGGTCCCTCTATTTGGAGCCTGATGGGGCGGGGGAGGTAGCTATAACTCTAAGGCCACTTAAATCAGGAAAGTATCCAGTAGAGCTACATATAACACTGTCGGATGAATATAGGTTCGTCATGATGAAGAGGGACTACATCGTCGAGTTGGAGGTAACGCCTCGGCTTGAGGTGGCGATTAGGGCTGCTAGACAATTGATAGCTAGACTATCTATTATGACAGAGGTACTAACTGGATTATCAACCTCTATCTACAAGGTTAGTAGAGGAGGCGAGTACTATGGAATACGTCCCTATGTACCCAGTGATGACATCAGGAGTATCTATTGGAAGAAGAGCGTGGAGAAGCAGGAGCTTGTCGTTAAGGAGTATATAGAGAGTAAGAAGAGTAAGATAAGTGTATTGGTAGAGCTTGAGTCTCCCACTCCAGATGAGATGGACAGGCAGTTATACGAATTTATCTCTACCTTGATCAGCGTTACCCTGGAAGACCCATCGGCTGAGATATCTATAGCTGCATATAATAGCCAAGATGTCTATGTATATCCCTCTCTAACCACATATGCAGCCTTGCTTAGGGCATTAGACCTCATAAAGGAATGTAGGGTTAGGGAAATGGATAGGCCCAGTCTCGACCCGCCGAATATAGGGCTTCTGCTTAGGGCGATGAGGGAGGAATCCCTTGTTAGTGAGGTGGCTATGATGGAGCTCGTATCCCTAAAATCTAGTTTCGAGGCTTCACCGGCATATAAAGCTTTGAAGAGGCTCCATCTCACCAGTGGAGAGGGAGGCCAACTAATCTTTATATATCCAGAGTCAAGGAGTATCCATATATATAGTTACCTAAAGTTCTATGCGGGTATACTTGGGTATACAGTTGTGGAGCCTGAGAAGCTCCCCCCTAGAAAGATGTATCTAGAAGCTAAATATAGACCTATACCTATGAGAATAAGCTAGGTATAGGATAATAGTCTCTATAAAATAGAGTTTAAGGTATACTGGGTGGTATTAAAATAAAAATAGGGTTTGAAGGATTATGCCCAGTTATCCGAAGCCTCCAGGCATACCCGGATAGCCACCGGGATAACCAGGAGCCTCTTCTGTAGGCTTACCCTTCATCCGTGCCGCGGCGATCATGTCATCTATCCTAAGTATCATCGATGCTGCTTCTGTAGACGATTTTATCGCTTGTTCCTTTACGACGACTGGTTCAACAACATCCAGCTTCATCATATCAGCGAGTTTACCATTGAGCACATCGACTCCACTCCATAACTTACCCTTCTTATGCAACGCCTTGAGCTCTGTCTCTACAGTAATTACATCCATACCCGCGTTATTGGCTAATACCAATGGTATCGACTCGATAGCCTCAGCGAACTTGAGGGCGGCTAGCTGTTCTCTACCCGATAATCCCTCGGCCCAGTTCCTTATCCTCATAGCTAGCTCCATCTCAGGGGCTCCACCGCCTGCGACGATATAGGGCTTTATCAAGACATCCCTTACTACTGAGATGGCGTCATGGAGCGACCTCTCGACTTCGTCTATAATTCTATCGTTTCCTCCTCTAATGAGTATCGTTAAGCTCTTCGGGTTCTTACATTCTTCTATAAAGACAAGCTTGTCTTCACCTATCTTCCTCTCCTCAACTATATCTGCTTCGCCTAGGTCATCGCTTGACAATTCATCTACATTGGTGACTATCCTTGCGCCTGTAGCTTTAGCAAGCTTCTCCATATCACTCTGCTTTACTCTTCTAACTGCTAATACCCCTGCGTTGGCTAGATAGAACTGTGCCCGGTCATCTATCCCCTTCTGGCAGATCACTACGTTAGCCCCTGCTTCAAGGATCTTATCGACCTTCTCTTTAACTAGGCTTCTTTCTTGCTCGATGAACTCCTTAATCTGGTGAGGCATATCGATTCTAATCCGTGCATCGAACTCGGTCTTCTCGATCTCTAATGGAGAGTTTATCAAAGCTATCTTCGCTCCCTGTATCCTCTTGGGCATCCGTGGGTGAACCACTTCTTTATCCAAGACTATGCCGTTGACTAATGTGGTGTCAGCTATGCTTCCACCCTTCTTCTTCTCGATTTTGACGTCATCTATATCTACCTTAACATCTCCATCGACAAATTCTCTAACGGCTAATACAGCGTCAACAGCTATATCAGCAAGGAGATCCTTATATCCACTCACCACTTTTGAGGCCATCGATGTCAACGCTATCTTCTTGAGGACCTTCTTATCGTCGTTCTTTACTTCAATGGCTATCTCGCTTAAGAATTCTAATGCTTTATTGGCGGCCTGCTTATATCCCTCGACTATCGTGGTTGGATGGATATCTTTCTCTATCAATTCTTCGGCTTCCTCGAGGAGTTTGCCTGCTAATACTACTACGGTTGTTGTCCCATCTCCAACTTCATTATCCTGCGCCTTGGCTATCTCGACCATTATCTTTGCCGCTGGGTGCTCGACATCCATCTCCTTCAATATTGTGGCTCCATCATTTGTTATAACGACGTCGCCTAGGCTATCCACTAGCATTTTGTCCATGCCCCTTGGTCCTAGTGATGACATCAGTATCTCGGCGGTTATCTTTGCGACTTGGATATTTCGTTTAATCGTCTCTCTGCCCTTTGTTCTCGTGGTATCTTCCTTTAATATTAGGACAGGTATGTTCTGTCCCATCCCTCTTTGTGCCATTATCTCTTCACCATTTTTTATTTGACTTAATATAGAAAGGCATACTATAACTTAAAGGTTAATGAATATTTCTTTAAATAACATGTTTTTATCCTTCAAATTGAAGTCTAAAATACATATATTTTCTATATAATGCCCCGGAGGATAAAGCAATGGTAAGTATCACAAGGCTCACTAAAATAGGGGTTAATCGGATACCCCAAGGTGTATAATTCAAGACTAACCCAACCAGTGGAACTAGGGCGAGACTTAGCCCGATCGATAAAGCCATCCTCTCGAGAGGCTCAAGCTCATCCCCCCTCGGATATAATACCTCTATAAGTGAATAACCAGGTAGATATAGGATGAATAATGAACCGAAAATATACCTTAGGTATAGTAAAGGTGGTTCCTCCACAAATATGACTAGTAGGCTGGTTATGAGAATGATGACTATGAATATATGGAACCAGATGGATTCTATGCTAAATAGGTATTTGAGAAAATTTTTTGGCGTCTGTTCCATAGTTATATCGAGGTAGCCTTTTTTCCATAAGAGGTAGATGGTCTTGGTAGCCTCATCTTTATCGATACCCTCCTCTCTTACGACATTCTCCACAGCTTCATCTAGAGTTAACTCCTTATATCTCTGGAGTGCCTTGAATATCCTCTTCTCCAACGGCTTCAATTCACTTAGTTCTTTATCCTTCATCTACCAATAAAGATAGATGCCAAAAAATTAATAATTTATATATAGCTGATTAATCAGCCATTCATAATGTAGTATGGAACCGTGGTGGTCATTTCCTTGCTACAAGAGCTATATGACCAGGTTGGGATTCACTCCTTCCCCATGTATAGATTATAACAATATTTTTTAGGCATTAGGTTTAATAGTAATTATCCAAATCATTTGGTTGGGTTGAGATGACTAACATATATATCATCGACGCTATCCGTACACCCATAGGTAGATTCGGAGGCTCATTAAAGCGCTTCTCGGCTGTTGACCTTGGGAGTATAGCGATAAAACACCTGATAGATAAGCATGGGATTCCCTATGAAGCTTATGACATTGTTCTAATGGGACATGTGCTTAGAACAGCAACGGGGCAAGATACAGCTAGACAGGCAGCCATCAAAGCAGGTCTACCCCTCTCATTAGACGCCATGACTATAGAGATGGTCTGCTCATCCGGGATGGCCTCGGTAATACTTGGGTCAAGCATGTTGAGAGCCGGGGACCTAACCAATGGGCTTGCTATAGTTGGTGGAATGGAGAGTATGAGTAATGCGCCTTTCGCTATCCCATCTGATTATAGGTGGGGCGTCAAATTCATCTTGAATAGACGGTATGAATTGATCGATACTATGTATCACGACGGGCTCTATGATATCGTCGAGAATAAGGTTATGGGTGAAGAAGCGGATAAAGTCGCTAAAGAGAGAGGCATAGTAAAGGAAGAGCTAGACGAGATCGGGTACCGGAGTCAGGTCAAGGCTCTAAAGGCGCTGAATCAGGGGCTATTCAGAGACGAAATCATTCCGATTAGGGATGAGGCTGGGGAGGTTATATTGGATAGAGACGAAGGTATACGGGAAAACACTTCTCTCGAGAAGATAAGGGGTCTTAAGCCCGTCTTCAGCAACGACGGCTTACATACGGCTGCTACCTCAAGCCAAATAAGCGATGGAGCAGCAGCATTAATACTTGGGGATGAAGATGCTGTATCTAAATATGATCTTTCGCCTCGAGCAAGGATTATAGGGTATAGCTGGGCCTCCACAGAGACTTGGAGGTTTGTTGAGGCACCCCCTATCGCTATAAAAAAGATACTGGATAAAACTGGTTTCGATATTAAGGATATCGATGTCTTCGAGAATAACGAGGCTTTCGCTGTCTCCAGCATCGTGGTGAATCAGGATCTAGGGATCGATTATGATAGGCTGAATCTCTTCGGAGGCGCATTAGCACTGGGCCACCCGATTGGGTGTAGTGGCACCCGAATTATAGTAACTTTGTTGAATGTGATGGAGAAGAAGAATTATAGGTATGGAATGGCTAGTTTATGCCATGGATTAGGGGGAGCAACCGCTATCTTGGTGGAGAGGCTCTAGTAATATATAATTAGGAGGTCTATTACTCACCTATTTATGAAGATAGGGTTATTAATTGTAGGATTCGGAAGGGTTGGTCAGGCGTTAGCCAAGATCTTATCTGATGAGGCTACTTTACTTAAGAGTAGGTATAACCTTGATGTAGAGGTCAAGGGCATCGTTGATATTAAATATGGAGCGATATATTCTACTGGCGGACTGGATTTAGTAGGTGCACTTAGATCGATAAATGAATATGGCTCATTTGAGCATCATAAGGATTATATTGGTAGTATTTCTCCCCTGAACCTTATTGAAAAAGAAGGTTATGACGTTATGGTTGAGGTTACATGGTCAAATATCAAGACCGGTGAGCCGGCGCTAACCTATATTAAGAAGGCTATCGAGAGCCATAAAGATGTCGTAACTACTAATAAAGGGCCCTTTGCAGTTGCCTATAGAGAAATCGTGATGCATACAAACAAATATAATGGGATAGTTAGATTTGAGGGAACCGTCATGAGCGGAACTCCCGCTATAAGTCTGGGGAGAGAGTGTCTTGCGGGAGCCCAGATATATATGATGGAGGGGATCTTGAATGGCACTACAAACTATATATTGAGTAGGATGGAGGAAGGAATATCTTTTGGTGAAGCTCTCCATGAGGCTCAGCGTCTCGGATATGCTGAGGCCGACCCTACATCGGATATTGAGGGTTGGGATGCGGCTGCGAAAGCGGTTATTTTAGCCAACTCCATATATGGTTTAGACCTTAAGATAAGTGATGTTGATTTAACGGGTATATCGTCGATAGGAGAGGAGGATGTTAAGAAGGCTTTGGATAGGGGTAGCAGAATAAAATTATTGGCACTCATATCCCCCGATGGCGATGTAAGTGTGAGACCTACATATATAGATGATAGACATCCATTATATAACGTCTCGGGTGTACTTAACGCTTTACTATATAGAACAAAGATGCTTGGTGATGTTATGATTAGCGGTCCGGGCGCTGGACCAGTGGAGGCGGCTCAAGCTATTATATCAGACCTGATTTATCTCTCAAGAATATATAGATATAGAGCCCGCTGACTGGTGTGATGAAAAGCAATTTTTTATGCTAATATTTTTCCTTAATATGTATTTATTTTATTATGAATAATTGTATGAACCATATAAATTTAAGCCATATATATATTATTCTATAACAAAGGATTATAATAATATATATAGTATTTGTGGTGGTCGCTTTGGGCACTGTTCCTACCAAGTTCGATATCATCGTTGTAGGCGCGGGTCCAGCCGGATCCTCAGCAGCATATACCCTCGCTAAAAAGGGGTTCGATGTATTGCTGGTGGAGAGGGGGAGGGTAGTAGGCTCCAAAAATATGTTTGGCGGGAGGGTATATCTTAAGCCCCTAAAAGATATTTACCCAGATTTCGAGAAATCAGCGCCGATCCATCGATGGGTCACTAAGGAACGGATATCCCTTATCCATAATAATGATATTACCAGTATAGAGTTTGAGGGAAAAGAGGCGACCAGCTTCATCACATACCTATCTCAACTTGCTAACTGGATGGCTATTAAGGCTGAGGAGGAAGGAGCCATATTATTGACCGAGGTTACTGTGGATAGATTTGAAGTTGAGGATGGAAGGTTTACAGGTATAAGGGTAGGGGATGAGACGCTTAAATCCGAGGTCATTATCGATGCTGAGGGAGCCAACAGATTGTTACTGGAGCGTTCAGGCATCGTTGCACCCCTTAAACCCAAGCATGTTGCATTGGGGGTTAAGGAGGTTATTAAGTTAGCTAAGGATGAGGTTGAGAAGCATTTCGGTTTAGATGAGAATGAGGGTCTTGCATGGATATTGATGGGTGATATAACTGGTGGGACACCCGGTGGCGCCTTTATATATACAAATAAGGATTCTGTGAGTGTCGGATTAGTTGTGATATTAGATGAAGCTATCGAGAATATCGATAAACATATATACAACTATGTAGAGGATCTCAGGTTACATCCGCTCTTAAAGAGATATTTTGGGGGTGGTAGGATTATGGAGTACTCCGCCCACCTTATACCTGAGGATGTATGGGGAATGATGCCCCCACAGTATTATTATGATGGGTTACTTATTACGGGTGATGCAGCGGGGTTCCTATTGAACCTCGGCTATACCTATAGAGGCGTGGATTTCGCGGCTTACTCGGGATATCTGGCGGCGGAGGCCGTTGAGCAGGCATATTCGTCTGGCGGTCCTTCTAAGGAGAACCTTGCGGTTTACAAGAAGCTTATTGAGGATAGCTTTATATATAGACAGCTAAGGAAGTTTAGGGGGGTCCATAGCTTAATGAAGAATAAGCGCTTGTTTACATTGTATCCCCTTATCATGAATCTTACTGCACGTAACCTCTTTTTACCTGAGGATGAGTCTCTTAAGGTGTTGGAGGCCTTTAAGAAGGCTAGGAAGGGACGTGTAAGCTGGTTTACCCTCTTGAAAGACCTGTTTATGGTGGTGCGTCAAGTATGAGTATAAGGATTCAGCCTCGTAAGGCTAAGCCGTTTAGGCTGGAGGATATACTCAATAATAATGTCTGGGATGTAGATAAGGAGCCGCATATCAAGGTGGATATAGAGAAATGTAAGGATTGCCCGACCAAACCATGTACTAGGCTATGCCCAGCTGAATGTTTCACCCTACTCGAAGGCAACATATTATTTAGCTATGAGGGCTGCCTTGAATGTGGTACATGTAGAGTAGTATGTCCCCAGGAAGCTATAGAGTGGAATTACCCTGTAAGCGGGAGAGGTATCCATTATAGATTCAGTTGATGGTGATGAATTATGCCTCTAAAGATAGTTGTTGGTATAAAGTGGGTGCCCAACACGACCTCAGTAAGTATAGATGAGAAGACTGGAACCCTAATCAGGGAGGGTGTACCCAGCGTCGTCAACCCCCACGATTTGATAGCTGTCGAGGCCGCTTTAAAGCTGAAGGATAGGTATGGAGGGCATGTGACAGCTATATCTATGGCTCCACCCCAAGCCATCCTTGGATTGGAGCATGTTATAGGTATGGGGGTTGATGAGGGTATACTAATATCCGATAGGGCATTTGCGGGTGCCGATACACTGGCCACATCATATACCCTCGCTAAGGCAATAGAGAAGATTGGGGATTATGACCTAGTTATTATGGGGCATGAGACTATAGATAGCTCTACAGCCCATATAGGTGCACAGGTCGCATCATGGCTCGATATCCCCTATATATACTACGCTGTGAATCTGGAGTATATTGAGGATAAGCACCTGCTTAGGGTTAGGCGTATACTTGAGGACTCGATAGAGATATATAATCTAAGGCTGCCGGGATTAGTATCTATAGCTATGCACTCGGATGTCCCGCGTAGAGTTTCCCTGACTAATAAATTGAGAGCTAGAATAGAGAAACCTATAAGGGTATGGAGCAATAAAGAGTTGGATCTAGACCCAAATTGTATCGGGCTGAGGGGCTCCCCGACTGTAGTGGCAAAGGTCGAGTTTATGCCTAAGGTCCCCAGGAAACAAGAGGTATATAAGGATGGGGATCCTAAGGAGGCTGCTAAGTGGCTCGTGGAAAGGCTGGTGAAAGAGGGATTATTGAAGATCCCTGGGGGTGAGTAATGTGCGTAGAGCGATATGTAGAGATTGGGATGAAATTAATCCAGAGGACTATAAGGGTATATGGGTGTATATGCAGGTCGATGAAGACGCCATTAACGAAGCCAGTCTACAGTTATTAGGGGTCGCTAGGGAGATAGCTGATAAGCTGAATAGCCATGTTTCAGGGGTCCTCATAGGTTCAGATGTCAGGGCTCTAGCGAATGAACCTATCTACTATGGAGCCGATAAAGTCTATCTCGTCGAGAATAAGGCCTACTCCACATATTATCCTAGGCTATATGGCTCCGTTATTGTAGAGTTGGCGAGGAAGTATAAGCCTCTATCTATCCTCGTAGGAGGCACTATGAAGGGAAGAGAGTTAGCCCCCTATATAGCAAATACCTTAAGGACAGGAATAACAGCTGACTGCACATCGTTCGATGCCGATCCAGAGACGAGAGACATCGTATTAATTAGACCTCCATTCGGAGCTTGGATGCTTGCACACATCAAGAACCGTGATAGAAGGCCTATTATGGGGAGCGTCCGCCCAAATGTATTCCCTATGCCTCCCAGAGATACTTCGAGGAAGGGTGAAATTATCATTGAAGATATATTGGTTGATATCGACCCCGGCGTAGAGCTGGTGGAGAAGATCCCTATAGAGAAGAAAGAGGAGCTACCGATAGAGAAGGCTGAGATAATCGTCTCTGGAGGTAAGGGGTTGGGGACTAGGGAAGGCTTTAGGTCTCTAGAGGAGTTGGCTGATCTTATAGGTGGTGTGGTGGCTGGGTCTAGGAAAGCTGTTGACGCTGGGTGGATACCCCATGAGAAGCAGGTTGGTCAGACCGGGAAGTCGGTGAAGCCTGAGCTTTATATTGCTGTGGCTATAAGTGGGGCTGCACAGCATGTATTCGGTATTAGGGAGGCTAAGAGGGTTGTTGCTATTAATATAGATCCAGAAGCCCCTATATTCGATAATGCAGACTATGGAGTCGTGGGGGATTATAAGGAGATAATACCAGCGATTATAGAGGAGATAAAGAGGATTAGAAAGAGAGTTTAGATCAAAGGCGAAGATTAACTCTCTTTTTATATATAAACCATTTCCTTAGTATTCACCTTCCTACTGACCCGAATTCCATTTCAATTTTGAATGTGGATATTCAAGGTATTACCAGGCAATAGAAAATTATATTCTTTAGAAATCTATTGGGGAAGACCCCCTATGATAATGGCTATACTCACCATTAACAATTAACATTTAATTGTATAGGATCATTCTATGCCTAGAGGGTTATCTGGATAAAAAAGGGGTAGGTTATTTCCCTTTGAATTTTGGTTTTCTCTTCTCCATGAAGGCAGTTACTCCCTCTATGAAGTCGTCTGTGCTGAAGAGTAGCCCAAAGTATCCCGCCTCGATAGCCAGCCCCGTCCATATATTTGTTTCCAGTCCAAATTGGATAGAGTATTTGGCGGCTAATAATCCCAATGGAGGCTTCTCCGCCAACTTTAATGCTAATTTCCTAGCCTCATCCTCAAGTTTCTCGGGTGGCACGACTTTATCGACTATCCCTAGTTTATGGGCTTCTGGAGCGGGTATCATATCTCCAGTATAAATGACTTCTTTAGCTTTACTTGCTCCGATCAACCTAGCCATCCTCTGGGTACCGCCGGCTCCCGGCATTATACCGAGGTTAATTTCTGGTTGACCGACCATTGCAAGCTCCGAGGCTATCCTGAAGTCTCCACACAAGGCTATCTCCATACCTCCACCCAGCGTAAACCCGTTTAAAGCCATTATTACAGGCTTTGTATAGTACTCGAGCTTCACCGTTATTTCTTGGAATCTTCTAGAGAATATGGCTGCCTTAAAGGGTGTTACACCCATGAATGCTGTTACATCCGCGCCTGCACTAAATGCTCTTCCCGCACCCGTAATTATCAATACCCTTATATCTTCTCTCTCTTCAAGTTCATCTAATGTATTATTTAATTCCTTGAGTAGCTCCATTGTTAATGCATTTAGCCTATGAGGCCTATTCAATATGACCCATGCGATGGGAGGCTCGAACCTTAATATCAGGTTCTCGAGCTTCTTCTCCTCCACCTTTCCATATTCATAGAATCCTATTCCTGTTTTCCTACCTATCTTCTCCTCTTCAACCATCTTGACTAAGAGTGGATCAGGGTTATACTCCTCTCTACCGGTCTCTTCCTTCATTTTTCTTAGAGTTTCTACTACAGCATCTATTCCATAATCATCGGCTATCTTCAATACTCCCTTTGGATATCCCAGGCCTAATTCACATGCCTTATCTATATCGTCTCTAGTAGCTATATTCTCCCGTAGGAGCCATGCGGCCTCATTTATAGCGGGAGCTATAATTTCCAGTTCATTCACCTTTTCACCTGCATCCTTCGGGATATTCGGCTTCGAGTATTTTCCTGGACTTGGATATTCATAGAATCCTTTTCCACTCTTAACTCCATATTCACCTGCCTGATACTTCTCTTCAAATAATGGACATGGATCCCCTCTATATCCACGTTCACCCATGGCTTTAGCAACCAGATGGAATATATCTATACCACTATAGTCCGCTAATTCAAAGGCGCCCATAGGGAAACCTAATTTATATTTGATGGCTGAATCTACCTCTACAACGGTTGCTTTCCCTTGTTTTACATACCAACATGCAGCGTTCATGAATCTCGCTAGGATACGGTTTACTATGAATCCCGGTACATCCTTATTGACTACTACAGGCTGTTTACCGAATTTCTTGGATAACTCGAATGTCGCCCTAACAGTCAGATCACTTGTGTCTTTACCCTTGATGATCTCGACTAGAGGCATCAATGGAGGCGGATTGAAGAAGTGCATACCTACCACTTTATCAGGCCTCTTCGTGGCTTCAGCGATCTCCGTTATCGGCAAGCTACTGGTATTGGTAGCTAGTATCGCGTGTGGAGGCGTATATTCATCGAGTTTGGCGAACACCTCCCTCTTCAAATCCAGTTTCTCAGGTATAGCCTCTATAACGAAATCTGCTCCCCTAGCCACCTCCTCTAGGTCGGTGGATGTATGGATCCTTGATAACACTGTGTTGAGGTCCTCCCTTACAACGCTTTTAGATATTAATTTCTGTAGGCTCCACTGAATCTTATCCATAGCATTCTTTAGAAACTCATCAGCGATGTCGTGGATCCATACTTCATACCCTGCTATAGCGGCTACCTCAGCTATTCCATGGCCCATCGTTCCTGCTCCAATTACAGCTATCTTCCTAACGTTCTCTATCGACATAAACCCATCCCCCTACATTGATAATACATCTATACCCAATGCTTTCTTAAGAAGCATCCTGATTGTAGTAAGCCTCTGGATATCATTGGTACCTTCATATATAGTTGTTATTACTGAGTCCCTCAGGAATCTCTCTACACCCACCTCTTCGTCTACACCATATCCACCATGTACCTTTATGCCTAGTAACGCTACCTTCTCAGCTATCTCGGTTGCAAAGGTCTTGGCCATCGAGGCCGCGAATATAGCTTCATCCCTCTCTTGATCCGATAATGTAGCCGCCCAATATGTAAGTAGCCTTGCTGCCTCGAGCTGAGTAATCATATCGGCTAGCTTAAAGCTTACGGCTTGGAAAGCCATTATCTGCCTTCCAAATGCGGTTCTCTGGAGAGAATAGTTGAATGCCTTCTCGAAGACAGCCTGTGCTATACCCACAGCCTGGGCCGCGACCCCTATTCGACCATGGTCATATGTATCGACAGCTACCTTGAATCCTTCATCTAGGGGTCCCAGTACATTCTCCTCTGGAACCTCTACATCCTCTAATATGACTTCATCAGGCATCTCTCCCCTCAGACCTATAACCTTGAATTTAGAGCCTATCTTGACGCCGGGCCAATCAGTCTCTACGATGAAGAATGTAATACCCCACCACCTTTTTCTTCTATCTGGAGGTGGGTTTGTCCTAGCCGATACTACTAGGTACTTGGCTCTATCAGCTCCCGTAATAAAGATTTTTCTACCATTTATGATATATTTATCGCCTTTTTTGACCGCCGTTGCCTGTATTCCGGCTACATCGCTACCGGCAGCCGGCTCGGTATTCGCGTGGGCGGAGAACGCTTCGCCTCTAGCTATAGGTGGAAGATATTTCTTCTTCTGCTCCTCAGTCCCATATTTTAATACGGGGTATGTGAATAATCCGTTGACCATTAAGGCTGTTCCATAGGCTGGGCATACCCGGGATAACTCTTCCATTAATATAGCTGTTAATAGGGCTCCTCCTCCCTGACCATCATATTCTTCAGGGATCCCCACTCCTGTTAGCCCTAGCTCTATTCCTTTCTGGATTAGTTCTTCGGGTATTTCACCGGTCTTCTCTATCTCTGGAACTTTTGGTGCGATCTCGTTTTCAGCGAATTGTCTTATTGTCTTGCGGAAAAGCTCATGTTCATCAGTAAGTTGGATATTGAAATCCTTGACATCCGAAAATGGAAATACCATAGATAAAACACCTCATATAATATTATCAAACCTTGTTTAATTAATTAAAAATATAAACTGTATTAAATATCACAGACATGAGTATAAAAAATAGATTATCGATATAAATAATAAACTATATAAAAAAGGTTATTACTTTGTTATAATTCGATATATTAATAGAAAAATTATGGGGTTGGTCTCTATTCAATAGGTACAAGCTCATATGTCAAGTAGCCTTCAGGTTCCCTCTTCACTATATCGATTCTGACCTTCATCCCTACCTTCAATTTATTCGGATCCTTCTCCCTAATCCATGCAGTTACATTAACTCCATCCTCAAGCCTAGCTATGCCCACTATGTAATCGTCATAATGCGAGAATGAGTAGGGCTTTACATTTATCACGGTATAGGTCAGTAGGGTGCCCTCCCTAGATAACTCAACCCACTCCATATCACTAGCCTTACAGCTTGGGCAATCGCTCTGTGGAGGGAAATATATTTCTCCACAGCCTTTACACTTAGTAGTTATAAACTTATTATCAGCTAATGCATTGAAGAAGTCTCTAATCTTATTGACACTGATAATAAACTTTAGTGTAATCTCTCTCTGATCAACCCAGAGTGCGTCTCCAGTCTTCATATCCGGAACCATGGGTACACCTAATGATTTCTTCATGCTCTCCACAAAGTCGTAAAACTGTTTCATGGCTTCATCCGTCATCTCTTTCTGAGTCTTTTCACTACTCACAAGACATCACCTCCTAAACCTTATCAAGGGATAATATAGTGACATAGGCATAATGCCCTGTACCACCGATGTTATGTGCAAGAGCCATTCCCTTCTTAATCGGAGCCTGCCTCTCCTTCTCAACCTCCTGCCTCAATTGCTTCGCTAAATCACCGATCATAGCTTCTCCAGTAGCTCCAATCGGGTGTCCCTTAGCCTTTAATCCTCCACTTAGGTTTACAGGTATCTTCCCACCGATATAAGTTTCTTGATTCCTTACCCATTCAACAGCCTCACCCCTCTTAGCGAACCCTAGATCTTCGTAAGCCAATATCTCAGCAATAGTGAAGCAGTCATGAACCTCAGCCACATCAAAATATTTGATAGGCGCTTCGGGATCTATCTTAGCGACTTTATAAGCCTGATTCGCAGCGGCCACCGCTGCCTCTAGACTCGTAAAACCTTTTCTTTTGCTTAGATTCGAGGTTCCACTAGCGGCTCCTATACCGGCTATCCATACAGGTGTGTCGGTCAATTTCTTGGCTAACTCTTCCGCTGCTAATATGACGGTGGCAGAACCATCGGTTATCGGTGAACAGTCGAATAGCTTTAGCGGCCAAGCTATATATCTTGACCCCATAATCTTCTCTACATTGATCTCTTTCCTAAACTGTGCTTTGGGGTTACGGGCACCATAGTAGTGGTTCTTAACCGCTACAAGAGCTAGATCTTCCTCGGTAGCACCATATTTATCCATATATGCAGTTGCATATAGTGCATAGTAGCCTGGGAAGGTAAGACCGAAGTTCTGGAACTCCCAGAAATAATTACCTGCTCTACCTATAAACTCTACAATTGTCGGGGTTGGAGATTCATTCATCTTCTCGACTCCCACAGCCATGGCTATATCAGCTTGTCCTGATGCAACCATATCATGAGCCAGCTTTACTGCGGCGCTTCCAGAGGCACATGCAGCTTCGACTTTAGCGGTTCCCTTCGGATTCAGCCCCGCATATTCGGCTATGATTACGGCTGGTAGAGGTTCACTACTCCACCCCCCTGCATTGCTTGTAACAAAATAGTCGATATCTTTCTGGTCTACTCCAGCATCGTTTAAGGCTTCTTTTATGGATTCCCATGTTAACTCAGCCATATTGACATCGTTTCTAGAACCGAATTTCGATTGTCCAACGCCTACAATGGCGACTTTTCTACCCATTATTCACACCCCATACAAAATATTCTATTAGCGACTTACAAAATAAAGATGAGTTATTATATTGAAATACAAATAATATATGCCACTTGCTTTCCCAGTTAATAGCTTTGTATACCCATATCCTATGATTGATATATTAAACTACGGAGTATCATCGGGGTATTTGAGGAATTCCTGATTATATCTGGCGCTGTATTACTTCAACTATTTCCCGTTATTATATATATGGCGTAATTATAATATTTTCTAATTCTTCAAATAATATATTTTATATTTATAGCACTATTATTTTCGAATAAGTCAATAGATATTATTGTGATATATGATGATCGAAGAGGTTAGAGCGTTACTTCAGGGGATTTACGAGAAGGCAAAGCCAAAGATGGGTAGTGAGATGGCGGGTTGGACAAAGGTCTTCCAATTCGATATTCCTGATGGAGAACCGTTTTATATAGAGTTCTCAGCAGGGGAGATGAAGATAGAAGGGGGTAAACACTCGTCGCCAACAGCCACATTAGTTATGGAGAAGTCAGTGCTCGATAGGATTTTGAAGGGCGAACTTGATGCTATGGCTGCATTTATGAGGGGTATGATGAAGATAACTGGAAATGTTCTTGAGACAGCTAATTTAAGGCGGATGCTTGAGGCCGCTAAAGAGTAGGCTATTATAAGAGATAAATGTAGACCCTTCCATTTTTTTATGAGTGATCTGATATGAGTAAGAAAAGAAAAAAAGCTATTTCTAGCAAGAAGGAGAAAGAGATATTCGAGAAATACATCATCTCTAAACCATGGCTCAAGAATTATGATGAAGGGGTTCCTCATGAGATCGATATTCCAGAGATCCCTCTCTATAAAATCCTTGACGATGCCGCTGAGAAATACCCCAATAATATATCGATGATATTTCTAGGTAAGAAGGTCACATTCCACGAGCTCTATGAGGCTTCCGAGAGGTTTGGGAGGGCCATTAAAGATGTATTGGACGTAGAGAAAGGAGATATTATGGCTATATATCTACCGAACTGCCCACAGTTCGCGATCGGGTATTATGGCGCTATAAAGACCGGTGTAATTGTATCCCCTGTAAATCCCCTCTATACAGCACGTGAATTGGCGCATCAAATTAAGGATAGCGGCGCTAAGTATCTATTGACTGTAGATATCTTTAAAGAAAATGTTGAGGAAGCATTGAATATAGCCGATGTCGATGCTGTAATATATACGGGGATAGAGGATTACCTACCGGGTATAAAGGCTTTTCTCTATAAGACGTTTAAGAAGAAGGTTAAGGTGGCTATTGATAACAAGAAGTTCTATAGCTTCAAGGACTTTATAACTAAGTATCCGGCCGATGCGCCGAGGGTAGATGTTAATCCAAAAGAGGATATAGTTGCATTGATGTATACAGGGGGGACTACGGGGCTGCCTAAAGGAGCTATGTTAACCCACTACAATATCGTCTCTAATGTGTATCAGATAGATGCCTGGTATAGAAGGGGGCTGAAGGGTGAAGAGAAGTATATAGGGCTTCTACCCTGGTATCATATATATGGACAGACCACAATTCTGCATTCAGCGATATTTAGAGCGGCAACCATTATAGTGATACCCAGGTTTGATCTTAAGGAGATCCTTGAATCGATACAGAAGTATAAGGCGGATGTATTCCATGGAGTTCCCACGATCTACTCTATGTTGATTAACTATCCGGACCTGAATAAGTATGATTTGACGAGTATAGCGTCATGTATAAGTGGAGCAGGTCCTCTCCCTGTTGCAGTTGCAGAGAAGTTCGAGGAAATTACTAAGGGGAGGATAAGGGAGGGCTATGGATTAACAGAGACAAGCCCAGTTACCCATGCCAATCCAATATTCGGAAAATTCAAGTTTGGAAGTATAGGTCTCCCGATGCCTAATACCCTCGCAGGGATAGCAGACCCAGATAAGCCCGTCTTCCTACCTCCGGGTGAGGTAGGTGAACTGGTTATTTCGGGTCCACAGGTTATGCTTGGATATTATAACCGCCCTGAAGAGAATAAGGCTGTCTTCTTCGAGAAATTTGGGTATAGATGGTTTAGAACAGGGGACATGGCCTATATGGATGAAGAGGGATACTTCTATATTGTTGAGCGTAAGAAGGATATGATTAAATATAAGGGGTACAGCGTTTATCCCCGTGAAATAGAGGAGGTTCTATATAAACATGAGGCTGTCGCCGATGCAGCGGTCATAGGTATACCTGATCCCAAGACCGGGGAGACTATCAAGGCTTATCTCGTGTTGAAAGAGGAGTATAAGGGTAAGGTCTCTGAGGATGATATAGTCAAGTATTTAAAAGATAATTTAGCGCCTTATAAGGTTCCGAAAATAATTGAATTTAGGGACTCGCTCCCTAAGAGTACCGTTGGAAAGATATTGAAGAGAGTTCTTAAAGAGGAAGAATTGGAGAAGATGAAGCAATAGAAGATAGAGGTGGGGAACATGAATATAGCCGTGTTGGTTAAGGCTTCCCTAGATACCAATATGTTGAGGGTAGATAGCAGCGGCAGACTACTTATAGAGGATACGCCCCTGGCCATAAGCGAATATGATAGAAACGCTGTAGAGGAGGCTGTAAAGATCAAGGAGGCCCATGGAGGTAAAGTCGTAGCCTTCTCATTATTGACTTGGGGGCCGATAGCTAGAAAGGAGAAGGATGCCGAGAATGTATTGAGAGAAGCGTTAGCGATGGGGGCTGATGAAGCCCACTTGGTGAGCGATGAATCCCTCTTACCAGGAGAAGTAGGTATCACAGCCCAGGTCTTGGCTAAACTCCTCGATGAACACGGTCCATTTGACATCGTATTGACGGGAGAAGCTTCGATGGATATGTTATCGAGCCAGTTACCCGCACGTATAGCCGAGAAGATAGGTGCCTCAGTAATTACGTATGTAAGGAAGATAGAGGTGGCTGATGGTGTTGTAAGGGCCACTAGAGACCTCGAGGACAGCCTTGAAACTATAGAGTCTAAAACCCCTGTGGTTATAAGTGTAACTGGGGAGATCAATCAGCCTAGATTACCTACTCTACTCCAGATAAGGAGGTCCTTTGCAAAACCCCTCAATAAATATAAGCTGAGCGACCTCGGTATACCCTCTATTGTGAGGAAGCTTGACATGGCAGAAGTAAAGTTAGTCACCGTATCAAGGAAGAATATCGTCTTAGAAGGAGATAAGCTCGAAGATATCGCTGAAAAACTGATTGAGAAGCTTATGGAGGAGGGTGTCGTGAAGGGGTGAATGGGATGAAGGCGTTGATCTATAGTGAGAAGGCGTCTGAAATCACCGATGCCATAGGTTTTCTCCACGTATTATCTGAGGAATTAAATCAGGATTTCGATGTATATGCTTTATCATTATCATCAGAGGAGGAGGTCTCTAAAGAAGGAGTTAAGGGTCTAGAAAAGATTTATATCGTCGATAAGGGGACTACAAAGGCCATATCTGATGTACTGAGTAACCTATACAGTGAACACAAGCCTGATATTGTATTGGGCCCTACAACCAAAAATTCAACCG
Source organism: Candidatus Scotarchaeum otlingeri (assembly GCA_002011075.2). Taxonomy (GTDB): domain Archaea; phylum Thermoproteota; class Nitrososphaeria; order Geothermarchaeales; family JDFR-13; genus Scotarchaeum; species Scotarchaeum otlingeri. The sequence goes on along the minus strand of MTMA02000006.1, from coordinate 1,050,911 downwards.
AGATACTGGCGAGGTTGGCGGCCAAGAATGAGCTTCCCATGATTACTGAGGTCGCTGGAGTTATAGGCTTAGATGGAGATGTACATTTAGAGAAGCCAATTATGGGTGGAAGGGCCCTTGCGGTCTATAGGTTCACTACCCCTATCCTTGCTACTGTACCAGCGAAAAAGTTTAAGCCAAAAGCCGTTGATACCACTCCATCTATTGAGAAGTTAAGCCTTCCAGAGGAGGATGGTTATAAACTCATCGATGTAAAGCCTAAAGAGAAGGGAGCGGTAGATATAGAGGCTGCTGAGATAGTGGTTGGAGTAGGGAGAGGATTCAAGAATAAGGATGATCTGGACCTAGCGTTTAATATCGCCGAGATTATGGGTGGGGAAGTGGGTTGTACAAGGCCTATAGCGGCAGACTATAACTGGCTTGGAGAGGATAGGTGGATAGGGATATCTGGAAAGAAAATACGTGGGAAACTCTATTTCGCTATAGGGATTTCCGGTGCTCCCCAGCATATAATGGCGGCTATGGATTCAAAGGTTATCGTGGTAGTTAATAAGGATAAGAATGCACCGATCTTCCAGTACTCTGATTATGGAATAATTGCAGATCTATATCAGTTCCTACCTGTATTCATAGAAAAATTGAGGGAGAAGCTCGGTAAGTAACCCCAAAAATCATTTTTCTATAACAAATTTCATCAGTAGCTTGGAATCCTTCCTAAGAACCAGCTTCTCCAGTGCATATAGAGCCTCTCTATTCATGAATATCATGCGGCAGTGGTTGATAAGTTTCTTGGCTTCCCTAAGTGTCTCGAGGGGGTAGGTAGATAGTATCTTCGCTACCTCAAGAGCTCTCTTATATAGCTTATCATCATCGACTATTTCATCGATAAGTCCATACTCCAAGGCTTTCTCGGCATCTATCTCATCCCCAAATAACCCCATATTTAATGCCCTCCTAAAGCCTAGGATGAATGGACCAAGGGTTAGTATCAATGGGGGTAATAGACCCAGCTTGATTTCGGGAGCCGCGAATACCGAGTTCTTAGACGCAACTACATAGTCCATCAGAAGAAGTATCTCTGTCCCTCCCCCATAGGCAAGGCCATTAACCGCCCCTATCAAGGGTTTAGATAGATTAAGGAAAGCCTCAACAGCCTTAGCGACATATTCCTCGAAGAACTCCTTTGAATCTTCCTCCGTCTCGAGTGATAACATATCTCTAATATCATCACCTGCACTAAAGGCTCTCCCCTCACCAGTCATTATTACAACCTTCACATTCTCGTCCGACTCAGCTTCATTTAGATATTTTGCCATTAGCCTCCAGACCTCCCTATTTAATGCATTCAACTTCTCCGGTCTATTCAGCGTTATCCATGCAATCTCGCCATCCACTTTATAGATAACTTTTTCTTGGGTCATCATAGAATAATTATGAATCCCTGCTTCATATAAACCCGTTAAATGATTAATTATCCTCCCCCTCCATCGATATTTATGATTAGTAATGAGCATTGTCATAGATGCACATATCCATGATCCAGATATTATGAGAATTGAGAAGAGAGACCCGAGGGAGATAGCTAGGGAGCTAGTTAAAGATATGGATACTATAGGTATCGAGAGGGCTCTTATGATCGCATTAGAGGTAGATGCAACCAAGATACTTGATAGAGTTAGCTATAAGGATGTTTTGAAGGGGATGGAGGAAGCGATTGGATATGGCTCTCTAAGGATGCCTCCATTAATATTGGAGGCGTTAAATAAGAAGGACCAGGCGATAATGATACATTCAAATCACTTGAAGCGGGCGGTTACCCCCACCGAAAGGGTGGTTAAGATCGCCCGACATTCAAATAATAGAATTATTGCGATCGGAAGTATGAGACTACCCGCTGACAAGGAGGAGTTGAGATATAGGGTCAACGGTATGTATAAGAGTGGCGTCAAAGGAATAAAGATATATCCAACCCTCCAATTCCTAAATCCCTCTGATAAAAAGCTATTCCCTCTTTATAAGGAGATGATATCCTATGGCCTCCCATTATTCATACATACAGGGTGTGACCCGGGGTTCTGGGAACTACCTAATTTATGTGAATATGCAAACCCAGTTAGAGCGGAGAAGCTGATTAAGAAGTTTCCTGAGCTTAAGGTTATACTTTGTCATATGGGGGCTTATAGCGCTATTAGACCCGGAATATTCTTTAGGGAAGCTGTTGAGCTAGCCAAAAAATATTCTAATGTATACCTTGATACTTCGGCGGTAGACCCTTATCTTATTCTAAGTGCTATTAAGCATGTTGGACCGGAGAAGGTTATCTTTGGCACCGATTATCCTGTACTTGGATTGACGTGGGAAAGACTACTCCACAACGCTCTAAGTCTAAATATAGATAAGGATGCGAAGGATATGATTATGTATTCTAATATATCCAGGTTACTCGGGATCTAAGATGGCTATAGGTTTCGCTGATAAGAATCTGTTATAAATATATCTACTAATCAAATACTTATTGTTTATGTTATTTGAATATTTTCTTTGGTGTAATAATGATATATAGGTGATCCTCTTGGGCGGTGAAGAAGTATACATAGAGCACTTCATACTCGTCGAGGATATCGAGATACTGGTATATATAGCCACGTTACTAGGCGCGATACTCTTCCTTTACGGGTTATATAGGAGTTATAGGAGATGGACGTATGGAGGCCAGAAGATAGTTATAGACCACCTCTTTATACGGCTAAAGAACCTCATTAAATACGGCATACTTCAGCGTAAAGTACTATTAAAGCCTTTCGAGGGGACTATGCATTCCCTGATCTATATAGGCTTTATAATCCTCTTTATAGGAACCTTATTGAGGGCTTTAGAGGCCGATATTACACTCAAGTTTCTAGGCTATAGGTTTCTAACGGGGAATATATACCTAGTATTCAAGTTGGCGATGAATATAGGTGGAGCCCTAGCCATTATAGGTCTATTTCTTGCCCTGATAAGAAGACTAGGTTTCAAGTCGGAATATCTACCTGATACAATATTCGATTACCTCCTCATTATTGACCTGATAGTGATCTTGATAACCGGATTCCTCCTTGACGCGATATCGACCTATACCTATAGAATAGAGTGGATAGATGGGTGGGACCCAATCGGGATATACATCGCTTCATACCTCGCTTCTATAGGGAATATCGAGGCTATATACCGCTTTACATGGCTCTTCCATATGGCTCTAGCCATATTCAGCTTCGCAATAATACCCTTCACAAAACTGTATCACATACTCGTCGGCGGCCTGATTAACACATTCTTCGGTAGGCTGGAGCATCCAAGCGCATTTAAACCCATACCCGATATCGACAGAGTAATTGAGTCCGGCGGTTTACCGGGAGCCAATACATTAAAGGATCTAACATGGAAGCAGAGAATGGATTATGATGCTTGTATAAAATGTTCTAGGTGCACAGATAACTGTCCAGCGACCCTAAGTGGAAAGCCTTTGAGCCCGATGGACCTCATGCTGACCCATAGGGTATTGATGGATAAAAAGCTGTATGACTCCCCTATTGTGCCTGAGCATGTAGAGCCCGACATCATATGGTCATGCGTTACATGCGGCGCATGTGTATATCAGTGTCCAATGTTGATCCATCAAGTCGAGACGATTATAGATATTAGGAGGAACCTACTTGGCTCGGGTGAAAATACCCCTCAGGAGCTTATGCAAGTTTCATATAACCTCATGAGGTACGGTAACCCTATGGCGTATAACCCTATGGATAGAGAGAATTTTGTCAGGCAACTTAGTGAGGAGACTGGTGTCGAGATAGCCCAAGAGGGGAGGGAGTATGACTATATCTACTGGATGGGCTGCAACACCTCCTATGATCCAAATGTCAAGAATACAGCCATCTCACTCCTCAATATATTCGCTGAAGCAGGTCTAAACGTAGCCATATTACCCGAAGAGGTGTGCTGTGGAGAGCCAGCTAGAAGAATCGGAGATGAATTGATGTTCAAGGAATTGGTCTCTATGAATAAGGAGAATCTATCTAAATACCGGTTTAAAAAGCTAATTGTCAACTGCCCCCATGGATTCAATGTATTCAGGTATGAGTACCCACAGTATGGCATGGAGATAGATGTTATTCACCATAGCCAAATACTCGGCGAATTGATAAGGCAAGGTAAGATCCAGATAAAGAAGACGGATATCGGGAGGATAACTTTCCACGACCCATGCTATCTTGGAAGATGGAATAATATTTATGATGCCCCTAGAGAAGTGTTAAAGGCCTCTGTGAACGGCGAATATATCGAGATCCCTAGATCTAGGGAGAATAGCTTCTGTTGCGGAGGGGGAGGCGGCCATTTATTCTATGAGTTGAAGCGTGGCGAACGAATAGGTAAAATAAGGATGGATGAGGTGAGGGGGACAAAGGCTAACGTACTCGCCGTCGCCTGTCCCTTCTGTAATATTATGATGAAGAGCGAGGCTGGGGACGAATTAGAGGTAAAGGATATCTCAGAGATACTCAATGAAGCATTAGACTAATAGTCAGGAAGAGGTGGATTCAACAATCTTTTATTAGGTTATAATATCATTTGTATTTTGGTGTCATTATGTCAGAAGGATATGATTTTCCAAGTAAGGAGTGGGCAGAGGCTTTCTGTAAGGAATTAAATAAGAATGAAAAATATGGCAGAGCGGCAAAGACATGGGAAGGGGATATACTATTTGTCGTGACAGACTTACCTGAGGAGATATCGAGTAAATTTGGCGGTCGAAAGACGCTGGCCTTCAAGCTAGATCTATGGCATGGTGAATGTAGAGGGATGGAGTGGTATGAGGACCCTGAGACTGCAGAGGCAGCCTATGTATTGGAGGCTAAGTTTGATGATTGGATAAAGATTATCGAGGGGAAGCTTGGCCCTATACCTGCTATGACGGCTAGGAAACTTAAGGTTAAGAAGGGAAGCCTAGCCACGATAATGAGGTATACAATGGCTGCTCTCGAGATGGTCAAGACTGCCCAACAGGTACCTATAAAACAATAAGTAGCTATATCGGGATTCCTCTAATTTTTATATTATAGATGCTGATACCCCTCCTTCTTATTCTCTGCTTAATATGCTATATTCCTTCTATTATATCATCTAATACTTCCCTTATCTCTAAGTCTGTGACCGCCACGGGATTAAAGACTAAGTCTGGATCCATCATAGCCTCTTCAACAATATCATCCCTATGCTTATAGCATAAATCCTTATCGACTATTTCAGATAGAGAACGTGGAGCACCAATTTTACCGTAGAAATCTAATAGAGCATTATATAGAGTATCTCCATCTACGAGTTCGTCAAGCTTAAGATGCGCAAGAACATATTCATATTTATCTCTCGCATTCTCATCCTGTGAGTTGAATTTCACTACATAGGGTAGGGAGACGCCTACCGATAATCCGTGGGGAAGGGATAGTTTCGGACCTATTGCGTGGCCTATAGCATGGGCCAATCCACATCCACTATTGCTAAAGGCTGTTCCAGCTATCCAAGCGGCTAAATGCATATTTTCACGGGCCTCTCTATTATCTGGCTCCTCTAGGACGATGGGTAGAAACTGTATAACGAGTTTTGTGGCCTCGTATACTAGGGCATCGGTGAATGGAGTCGCTGTATTTGCAGCTAACGCCTCTATAGAATGAGCTAGGACATCCAGGCCTGTGGATAACGATAATTTCCGGGGCATCTTCAGCGGAAAGCTTGGATCCAGAATCGTGACTGTCGATACTAATTCATATGACCCCAACGCTATCTTCCTCTTTCCATTGATTTTCTCGCTAAGTACGACGCCTAATGTAGCTTCACTACCTGTCCCACTTGTGGTCGGTATCGCTATCAGTATAGCTTTTCTCCCAAGACCTAGCCATTCAAAGGGGGATATCCCCCTAATATCGAATTCAGGATTCTCATATTTTACCCACCCCGCTTTAGCGGCGTCTATCACGCTTCCCCCTCCCAGTGCGATAATAAAATCGGGCTTGACTTCCAGCGCATATTTACCTATCTCCTCCGATATTTCGAAGGAGGGCTCGACCTCGACCTTATCATAGATATAGTATTCTGTATTCGTCTTTTCAAGCTCATCGGTAATTTTCTTTAGATATCCAAGTTCAACCATCATGGGGTCTGTGACTATTAACCCACGTTTCAAATGATTATTAATTATATATTCAGGTAGCATCTCTATCGAGTCGTATCCGTAATAAACGATTCTAGAGAATGAGTAGATGCCCATAATATGCACCTAATAATAAATTATGGTCTCTATAGGTATATATTATTGGAAAACCCATGTTGATGACTTAAATTATCAACCTACATATATATAATTAATGAAGATGTCTCTAAATAGACGTAAAATTGTTCAATTATCTTTATCAATAATAATAGTTATTCTAATCAGCAATATATACCTGGCTAATTCCCAGTTACTTCTCCTCTCCAGACCTATCCACGGGGTATGGGGAAATATCAGGACAGCCTCCTATACAAGCATGAGTATCAAGCTCGAAGGATTATTGTCGCCTGTAAGGGTATATTATGACTCTTATGGCGTCCCATACATAGAAGCGGATAACTATAGGGACCTTGCCATAGTATTCGGCTATATCCAAGCCAGAGACCGGCTCTTCCAGATGGATCTAGCTAGGAGAGCGGCTTCAGGCAGATTAAGCGAGATATTTGGAAGCGACTTCATAGAGATGGATAAGTTCTATAGGATAATAGGAATGCATAGGACGGCTGAAGAAACAATTAAGTATCTCGAGGAATCACCGAACTATGGCTTTATCATTGAATATTTAGATGCATACACCCTGGGGGTCAATAAATATATCCAGGAGGCTATAACGAATAACCAGCTACCTGTAGAATATAAACTCCTCGGTATAGAGCCTGAGCCTTGGACACCCGCCGATTCACTAGTTATAGGTAAGCTGGTTGGATGGGGTTTGTCCGGGGGATTTAGGGATCTAGAGCTAAAGTCATTCCTAGATGCAAATGGATATGAGGCGCTAATAGAGCTGGATCTATTGAATAGAAGCTTGAATACACCTATTCTAGCTGAATATCAAACTGGGCAGGCGGAGATAACGGTATTAACATCAGATATACCCGGGGATGACACTAATGAGATACTAGAGTTATATTACGAGGCGATGAGTATAGCCCGTCTACTGGTAGGCCCGGGTTTATCGAATAACTGGGTTATCTCCGGGAACCTAACAGATAACGGTTATCCCATACTAGCTAATGACCCCCACTTATCTCTACAAGCACCACCAGTCTGGTACGAAGCTACATTAATAATTCCAGGTCAATTGGCTGTCAGAGGAGTAACGTTCCCGGGGATACCGTTTATCATTATAGGTAGGAACCAGCATTTGGCATGGGGATTCACCAATGTAGGTGCGGATGTAATAGATTTCTATTATTACAGATGGGAGGACGGTAAATATCTCCTCATCGATAAATATATATCGCCCCGCTCTGTAACGGAGGACATCCGGGTAAAGACCAAGGATGGATATGATATAGTGCCCTTCAAGGTTAATTATACGGTGCATGGCCCCCTCTACGAGTATAATGGGACTAGATATGCGGTTAGATGGACAGGTATGCAGGTGACCCTCGAGTTACTGGCATTTTACTACTTCAATAAGGCGAAGAATATCTACGAATTTATCTATGGACAAAAATTCTTCGGTGTCCCCGCTCAAAATGCAGTTATAGCCGATGACGATGGAAATATAGCTTATTATCCCGCTGGTTTATATCCAATTAGGAGTGTATTACCGACATATAGTGTATCCGGTAAGAGGATAATTAACTACGGCTTTCTACCATTCAATGGGAGTAGAGGGGAGGGAGAATGGATGGGCTACATTCCCTTTGAGGATATTCCCCATGTGATAAATCCTGAGCAGGGATTTATTGTGACCGCCAACAACAGGATTGTAGGGGGAGACTATCCCTATTATCTGACTTGGAGCTGGTCAGACAGGTATAGGCATGATAGGATAAAGAGGTTGATACTAAATATATTGAGTGAAGAAGGTGCTATAGGGGTAGAGGATATAGCTAGGATCCAGGGCGATATCCATAGCTACGCGGCTGAGATAATACTGCCTCTCCTAATAGACCAGGTTAATACAGCCCAATTATCATCCTATTCCTATGAAGCATATAACCTATTAGTCCAGTGGGATTATGAAATGAAGTCAGACCTCGTTGCACCTAGCATATACATCACCTGGCTCTATAACGTCATTAAATCACTATTGGGAGACGAGTATGAGGCGGCAGGTATCGAAGATGTAACTTTTCTTCCACTTGAAACACTGGAATGGATACTTAAGAGGGCGGCTGAAGGAGACCCGGATATGCATAAATGGATAGATACAGATCTCTCAGAACTTATAACTACGGCTTTGGAAGATTCAGTTGAATTATTAAGGGAGGGATATGGAGATAATATCGATCAATGGATATGGGGGGAGGTCAGCAAATATTCCATATCGCATCCATTAGGAACATTCCTGGATTGGCTCAATTATCCCGATTATCCTGGGCAAGGCGGGCCATTTACTGTTAATGTAGCTGTTTTATCCCTTACACCCCCTAGCTATACCGTATCTACCGGTCCAAGCATAAGGTTTATTGTGGAGTTGGGGCCTGAATCTACATCCCTACTAATATTACCCGGGGGTAACAATGGAAATCCATTCAGCCCTAATTACTATGATCAGCTGGAGACATACTTGAATGTCGGTTATAAAGAAGCATTTATCCCTGGGGATCTAGATGAATTATATGATGTTGTTGTGAGGCTGGTGTTCTATGGTTAAGCCCGAGGCTATTAGATATTTAGTGGGGATAATCGCTGGTATGCTCGTATATATTATGATTGTCTATATTAATATGGCTGGATGGGAGACTTTGATCGGCTCTTTAGCTGCTGGAGCGGTAGCTTCTCTATATCCTAAGAGCGCTAAAAAGGCTATAGCATCGGGTGTGGCATCACCGTTACTGGGCATAATCTCGATAATCATCTATTATTCAATTATAAACTTATATGGAGTTAAAATCCTTTTTTCAACAGGTTTGATTTTATATATCCCGATAATTACCTCACTTATATTTGGAAGTTTTGGTGCTATGGTTGTTTATAGTATAAGGCAGTTTTTATCATAGAGGTTATTAAAAATATAAATATAACGCTGTTATATTAATACTTGAGAAAATGACTTGTTTCATGACCTCATTTAATAAATTAAATAGAATATTAGAGAATGAAGGGTTTAAGGTTCAGAAACGATTCTATAAATGGGGCGTTGAATTTATTGCCGAAAAAGATGGATGTATCTACACCATAAATGTATATAGAAATGGTGATAACACTATTCTTCTGGAGGCAAGTAGCCTGAGTAACTATAGCGATGCTACTGTCGATATCCGTGAATGTAGCTGTAGTGATGGAGACCTAGATTCATGTATCAAGGAGATACTGACATTTATAAATGAAATGTTATTAGCGTAAAGCCTGGGTAATCCCTTTATCTTCTGTATAAAACATATTTTTCTCTAGAGACCTCTATTTATTATAACTATAATGTTATGATGAGGTATTCCTAGATGACTGTAGACATGATGGGAAGGGACTTCGAAATAAAGTATCTCAAGAAAAATATCAAGAAAGGCATTATCCTGATGCTGGGTCCTAGGGGCATCGGTAAAACCACCGTTCTCAAGATTATGCTTAAACTAGGAATAATAAATCAACTATTCAATATACAGGAATATCTCCTGAGAGCCGATTACCATAGCTATACAGACCTATATGAATTGATTTCGGAACATGTAGATGGTCCATGTGGGATAGATAACTTTGATCATATACCGGGCGAATATAAGAGGAGCGATCTTCTAATCTCTCTCCTTGAGAAACTAGAGGAGAATGGAGCAATAATATCTTCCTACAAACATAGTGTTATAGATATAATTAGTAGATTGGGGTTTCGACCAGAGGTCTTCTACATAAAGGAGCTTGGACTAGAATATACTTATAACAATTTCTTGGAGAGATATCCAGATGAGGAACATGAGTATCTTATACATGCAGCTATATTAAGTGAGGGTTATCCTGATGCTATGAATTATTATTTGTCCCTCGGTGCTCCAAGTAAATACCTGGAGGTATCATCGGGATTCCTCTCGATAAATCTGGATATCGTTAAGAACTATGATTACCTTTTCAATAAATACCAAGAGTTTCAATTTATAAAAAGGGATGTCACAACATTTAATCTGCTATCCTCTATTGCCAAGGGATTGGGTAGGCCTAGAGACTTATATCGCATGGCGGGGCATGTAACCCCTGTATATTTGAGTAGACTATATGATTCTGGAGTACTAGATAAAGTAGTCTATGGAAAATATTCATTCTACTATATTAGGGATCCTATCCTTAGGCTACATTTTCATATATCCGGGTTCCGGGAGAGATATATGCCTATCCAGTATATCCATCGATACGTCGGGTTAGCCTATCTAGTACTCTTATTATTCATTCAGTCACAGGGCCATAAACTTATAGATCTAAATAATAGGGAGGTTGCTGTTCCACAGCTAACAGGGAAGTTCAGGATTCTCGATAATAATATAGTATATCTAGAGGGCACACGGTATAACCTTGGAATAGCATGTACATTTAAATATAATGAGAATATAGTTGAAGAACTAATATCATTCAAAGTAGATACTAAGATATTAGTATGCTACGTCAAGCCAGACCAAAATATATTGAAGCGTCTAAGTAGAAAGGGTATTCATGTCATAGATAAATGGGGGCTAGATATGCTTACCGCCAAAACAGGATTTAGGAGGCGTATATAATTGGGGTTAGCAGAAGAGGTATCAAGGCCATTATCGGGCAGTGTATACTTAATGTCTTCCAGCGTCATTTCACTAATCTCCTCTATCCTCACATCGATATTTGTAGCGCGGTTCCTCACGGTATATGAGATGGGTATATATGCCCTTATAATGCTTTGGCCAAGTATCATAGAGCTAGCTGTTCGATTAGGCGTCCCCAGATACATCCTTAGATATGTCTCCCACCATATGGGGAGCGGCGAAGTAAAGCTGGGGCGAGCCGCCTTTGCACGCGGCGTATATACACAGATGATGCTTCTTACACCGATTATCCTCATCACAGCCGTCTATCCAAAGGATATCTTCTCCATATTATATGGTAAAACAGTTGACGGTCTCCTCATCCAACTAACTATAGCCATATTTATCACGTGGATACTGAGGACTGATTTCTATGCATTGTTAGAGGCTAATATGGATATGCTTGGTAGCAGCATATCACGGATACTATATTTTATTCCCAGAGCGGTTCTCGCTATTACCCTCACTTATCTTGGTTATGGCGTGTTGGGAGCCTTAGCCGGCGACATTCTGGGTGGAATCATATCAACCATATCAGGAGTCATCTTATCTGCCCATCAAAAACTAATAGGTCTGATATCCCCTGAGGAGTATCGGGATGGATTGAGAGACATGTTCAGCTTCTCCATGCCGATATATATCGTTACGATCCTAGAGAAGGGTATGCGTAACTATATCTTGTGGCTCTTAGGTTTCCTATATATTGAGGATGTCGTCGGGAACTACTATGTTACCCTTAGATTCTCGAACCTCATCCAAGTGATCACTATCCCCATCTCGAGAATTATTGTACCAACCCTGACAAGGGTAAATAAAGAGAGGCTAGGTAGAGCCATTTATTATGTATATAGATATGCGGCTATAGTAATAGTGCCTATCCCCATCTTTGCTATTGTATTGTCAAGAGATATGATATATGGATTGTTCGGGTCAAAATATAAGTTGGCCCCCGAGCTTCTAGCCATATTTTCATTTATCTACATCCTTACAATCTTTGGCTATTATATAATACCCCCAATGCTAGTCTCCGTTGGACAGACAAGGAAGATCCTATACGGATTAAGTATAAGGTTTATCGTTGTACTATTCCTTGGACCTATTCTTATCTGGAACTATGGAGCGGTAGGTGCCGTTTCAGCACTATTGATATCGGCGGTCGCAGGGACAATAGGACTACTATATATAATTAGAGATGTTATTCCATATCCTCCTATCGGCGATAACCTCAAGACGCTGGTATCAGCAGTTGTCCCTGGAATAATAATATACTTTATCTGGCTGAACTTCAGGTTTGATAGGTCTATATATAACCTAGCATTCTTCTTCATCATATACATTATTCTTTACCTGGTCCTCCTTGGATTTACAGGTTCAATTAATGAGAGGGAGCTTGAGGTAATATATGACTCGATGAGTAAGGTGGCTGTTCTAGGTGGCTTGATAAAGCCCTTGATACAGCTCGAGCGTAAAATAATTGATATATCTAATAAGTTGAGGGGTAAATAATATTTCTGGGCTAGCATATGTCTAGTCTACCGATTAAAGATAAGGTGCGTATACGGTCATTATATGACGCATCCAGCGTTATATATAGGGAATTATATGGAGATGAGCAGAGATATAAATATAGCTCGATTTCAAATAAGTATCTACCCTCCCAATATGAATCTATATTGGATGCAGGGTGTGGCATATCATTATTCGCTGAGAATATCTCGGAGAAGGTTTATTATGTGGGTATAGATATCTCTCTCAAATCACTATCTCTAGGCAAAGCGCTACATAGTAGGGAGAACACCGACTATATCTATGGAGATATCGATAGCCCACCCTTCAGAGCCAAATCATTCGATAAAGTATATAGCTTTACCCAGATACACCATGAGCAAGACCATCTGAATACACTGGATATACTGAAGAACCTAGCCCAGACCTATCTAGTAGTCAGTTATCTAAAGAAGGTTTTTGAAGAGCCCCCTGATGTACCATTGACCACCCTTGAGATAGTTGATGGAGGGGTGGATTGGATAGGGATATATTCAGCCGAAGCAGATTGAGAATATCAATTATAGTTATCCCTTAGCTTCTACATCCTTATTTCTACATTTAAGCAGCCCCCGAAAATTGTTATGTAGAGGATATTATTAGCGGTAGTCATTTTATGTAGACCCTTGGTGGAATAATATGATGCGTATGGAGTTGCAGTCTCTTTATAATAGTATCAAGAAGTGGTATAGCGCTGAGTATACTCAGGACATCATCAGATACTTGTGTAGCTTAGGTTCATCAGAGTTAGGTTTCAGATTAGCTGGGACAGATGCGGAACACGAAGCAGCAAGCTATATAAAAACTGAGTTGGAGAGGCTGGGTGTAGACAAGGTTGAGTTGAAAGAGGTATACGTAGATAGATGGATATTTAAAGAGGCGTCTCTAAGGATTCTATCCCCTAATGAGCTCTTTATTGTGGCTTCCAGTTATGCCGGTTCGCCTCCCGGCAATTTTATCGGGGAGATCGTCTTTGGGGGAAAGGGAGATCTCTCTTCTCTGGATAACCTTGATCTGGATGATAAAATTGTATTGATTGATATGGATTATAAAGTGTTTCCGTCTATAAATATCATCGCTAAAGAGATGATGGTTAGAGGCGCCAAAGGAATCGTGCTTAGCCACTTAACGAGAGGGGGATACGCTTCTCTTCGTGATGACACATTATATGCATCGGATGGAGACTATAGCATCGAGTTTCCACCCATTATCCATATCCGGAGGAGAGATGCCATATCAATACTAAGATTACTGGAGAATAGTGATGTTGAAGCGGAATTTAAGTTGGATGTAGATATCGGCAGAGGATATGGATATAATGTGATAGGCTACCTAAATAACAATTCTGAGGATACGATTTGTATAGGGGCGCATCATGACGCCCATTTCAGGGGTGCTATCGATAACGCTTCAGGCGTGGCTCTATTATTAAATATCGCTAGATACGTTGCTGAGTCCAATATTGGGTATAACCAGAATATCCGCTTTATATCCTTTACTGCGGAGGAATATGGCAGATTAGATACACCGTTTGACTTCTTAATAGGCTCATATGACTACATTAATAGTGGCGATTATAGGGATATATCATTATATATTAATCTGGATGTCGTGGGATATAAGGATGGACCCATAGGTATAGTGTCATCACCGGACATCAAGAGCTTCATTCTTGATTATCTAATAGATATATCGAGGTATCTAGCGAGTGGTGTCAGCTTTTCATTTATGCCTTACAGCTGGATAGATATGTGGAACTTTATAACTGCGGGTATACCATCTATCCACTTTGGAGGTAGAGGTAACATATCTTATTACAAGACCTATTATCATACGGAGCTGGATACATTAGAATTATTATCTCATAGGAAGTTCATGGAAACCCTCTTCATAGTTATACATCTGATCGACAGGGTTGATAATAGCCTAAGCCCAATCTCCAGTGTAATGGATCTTCTCTTCGAGATATATAATGTGAAGAGAAAGCCGAATCGACTTGAATTCGATGACTATATTAGGAAAGCTATTTTCAGCTTACTATCAGGCTCATCATATAATAGGAGAGAGGCGAGAGATATCAACTCTGCGTTACTCTCGTCATTATTCAAGATGTCTGGGAATTATCCTCCAAATAATGTTAAGTATTTCTGGATAGAATATCTCGATGAAATAGAGTATCTATCCAAGATTAGGGAGTCTCTAGCGGCTGGGGATTATAAAGAGGCGCTTAAGACTCTCTGTAGCATCAACCTATTTTCTTGGGCATCTAAAGTATCCAAAGAGACTTACCACTATATTTTCAGGAGAATAGCCGAACCCTTGTATTGGGGGTCTGGTAAGACTCATAACTACATAGATCTCTATAGGCTATATGAGTCTATTAGGGATGGTAGGGCCTCGCCATCTGATCTCGAAATATATATTAGCGATAGGTATAAGAGCCTTGATGATGAGCTTAAGAGGATTATATCTATCCTAGAACTTATTATTAGAGGGGCGGGTCAAAAGTAGTGTGGGCCGATGAAGGAAAACCCCTCAGCATCATAATGGAGATGGATCGGGGATGAGTGATATATCTTTCATCATTGAATCGGCTTTAGAATCTAATCATAGGCGTATAGTTGTTATTGAAGAGGATTGGCTAGATAATATTATTGGGATACTAGAGGAGTATAAGGGGATTACCCAGAGAAGATATTCGATACTTATATCTGGAAAGGAGGAGAGGGAAGAAGCTTCATGGGCAACCCAAATAATTAGATGGATTAAAGAGAATGATCTGAATTGGGGTTATGTCCCCTTTAAATCACTTGAACGGATAATGGGCACTACATGGGATATCCTGATAGCTGACTTCAGGAGAGATTTACGTCCTAATGATATGGGTAGACTTATAGAAGTTGTAAGGGGAGGTGGATTAATAATACTACTTGCACCCAAGCGTGACGTCTGGAAAAATATGACTACAACATTTCATAAAGACATGGTGGTACATCCATTTACTATAGAGGATATTAGAAGATTATTTATCAGATACATTGTGGAGTCTATGGAATCATCCCCCGGCATATACTTTCTCTCTAGAGATGGCGTTGTAGGCCCAGCTAAAACAAGGTATGTAGCCCTTAAAAGGCGTCCCATAAAGCTACCTGTCGATACAAAGTTCGACTCGGAACTATATAATATGGCGGTTACCCAGGATGAGGTTGAAGTTATCTCCGCAGTCGAAAGATTGGACGGCGGATGCCTTGTATTAACTGCTGATAGGGGTAGAGGTAAATCTGCGGCTATAGGCATCGCTATAGCCGGATTATTGACGACGGAGGGGAATGGACTCAAAATAGTTGTTACGTCACCCGAGTATGAAAACGTGAGGGAATTAATAAACTTCCTCCTGAAGAGCCTCCATAGACTTGGAGTTAAATATGAATATGATAAGAGTAGGCGTATAATATCTCTCGATAACGGTGAAGTAAAATATTTATCGCCTTACAAGGCCCTCCGGGAAGATGGTGATATACTTATAGTTGATGAAGCAGCAGGCATACCGGTATATATCCTGGAGAGAACCCTCGCGAAATTCAAAACACATGTATTCTCATCAACTCTCCATGGATATGAAGGCGCTGGAAGGGGATTCCAAGTAAGGTTCCTAAACCTACTCCGTAAAACCAAGCCCGAGAACCTTATCGAGTTGAAGATGACGGAGCCGATAAGATATGCACCGGGAGACCCCATAGAGAAGTGGCTATATGATACGCTACTCCTCGACTCTGACCCTGCAAACCTGACTATAGAAGATATAGAGATGTTCGATAAAGCTAGGTTGAGGTTCAGATGGATCGATATAGAGAATTGGATATTTAGGAGACGACGCAAACTAAAGGAGTATATAGGGATCTATATTTATGCCCATTATAGGAATAGGCCTAATGATATAATGATTCTCTCCGACGCACCTCATCATTTAGCTGCAGCCGTTTTCTATAGGGGGAGGGTTGTCAACAGCCTACATCTTTCTCTAGAAGGAAATATGTCGAGGGATGATGTGGCGAGTACTATGGCGGGGGAGCCTCCATCTGGCCATCTTATACCGACTGTCATAATAAGATACTATCCAGTATATAGAGACTTCGCGTTTCTAAGGGGAATCAGGATCGTGAGGATAGCGACTCACCCCGACCTCATGGGGAGGGGAATAGGCTCATATGCACTAGATAAAGTCGTTAAATATGCTAAGGAGGAGGGTCTGGATTGGATTGGATCGAGCTTCGGCGCCACCTATGAACTACTTTCTTTCTGGATAAAAAACGGCTTCTTCCCCATATATCTATCCCCCAATAGAAACCCGGTGTCAGGGGAATATAGCGTCATAGTTATTAAGCCATTAACAAAGACAGCCAGGAAATTCGTGAGAAAAATAAGGATCTTGTTCAAGAAGGGATTGCTGGATACATTGATAGATCCCCATTACAGCCTGGATGTTAAATTGGCATATCAATTGTTGTCAGAGGATCCGTGGAGCATCGATGTCAAGCCGAAGATGGATGTATATAAGAGGATGAAGCTTAGGAGCTATGTATTTGGGGGATTAACATTCTCAGCGGCCTATGACGCCATAATACCTATAGTGAAGAATCATTTTCTGCGGTCTATTGAGCATAGGATAGGGGTTCCAAAGAAGTATGAGTATGCTTTGATAAGCCGTGTATTACAGGGGAAATCATGGGGATTTGTAGCCTCAAACCTTGGAATGGATAGGCTTGACGTCATGAATAAGTTTAGGGAGTTGATTGGGAGGATGAGGTTGAGGTATCTTGAGGCATATGAAGTTTAGAGACGAGTATATTCCATTAATACTAGAGGGGGTCAAGAGGTCTACGATTAGGCTTGATAGAAAATATAGGGTTGGGGAGACGCTCTATGTAACCTCCGTTAAAAAGGGGAAGAGATACTGTAAGATAAAGATACTAGATATCTATAGAAAGAGGCTTTCGGAGTTGACGGATGAGGATGCACATATGGATGGTTTCAGCAGTAGGGAGGAGCTTATAAGTGCTTTGAAGAAGATATATGGAGATATAAGTGATGATACGGTCCTATTTATATACCGCTTTAAAAAACTGTAGATATTTTACTCTATAGATTTTAGAGATTAATATATCAAGATTTCATATTCTTCTTGTAACTCCTTTTTGGTGAAATGATATGGAGAAGGTGGATCCGCCTCATCCCTCAAAGACATCCTTTATAGAGGAGGTGGAGAGGTACTGGGGGCGAAAATGGTGGGTAGACTCAGAGTTCGGTAGACTCAAAGAAGTTATTGTATATAGACCGGGTGAGGAGTTGAAGCTCGTCGACGACCCAATTAAATGGCTATGGGACGGTATTCCTGATCCCCATAGGGCCGCTGAGGAGCATGATTCTATGATCGAGATTTTGAGGAAGGAGGGGGTCAAGGTACATTATATCGAGGAGAGGGTGCAGCGTCCCAAGATGTATTTCACAAGGGACCAGGCCGTGGTGCTTAGGGGAGGTGCGGTAGTGGGTAGGATGGCCTTAGATATTAGGAGGGGGGAAGAGGTATATGTCCATAGAAAGCTTGCCTCTCTAGATATCCCTATATATAGGGTGGTGGGTGGATACGGCTATTTCGAGGGAGGCAACCTAATCTATCTTGATAGGAATACGGTCTTGATAGGAGAAGGTCTTAGAACAAATGAAGAAGGCGTTGAGCAGGTGATAGAGGTGTTGTATATGATCGGTTATGAGGAGGTCATTAGGGTACCCTTAGCCGGCTATTATAAGTCTTTTCCATCTGGATATGTTCATATAGATGTGGGTCTGAATATTCCCGACCATAATATATGTGTCGTATACCCAGAAGCCTTACCCTATTATATTATTGAGGAGTTGATGGAGAGGAAGTTCGAGATTATAGAGGTTCCACGGGATGAGGCTCTCAGGATGGCGACAAATTTTCTTCCCATTAGGCCGGGGCGTGTGGTTGCAGTGGAGGGTAATAGAGTAACATGTAAAAAGATGGAGCGTTATGGTATTGATGTAATAGAAGTCGATGTTGATGAGTTGATTAAGGGTGGCGGTGGCATTAGATGTATGACTCTTCCTATAGATAGAGAGGTGGTATGGGATGAGGAGTAGATTGAAGGGTAGAGATTTTCTAACATTGATGGATTTTGGTAGGGAGGATATTGAGCTATTCATTAATGTATCCCTAGAACTTAAGAGGAAGCTATATATAGGGGAAGCTCATAGACATCTAGACGGCCGAACAATAGGGCTATTATTTGAGAAGCCTTCCACTCGGACTATGACATCATTCTTGGTAGGGATCTCTCATCTGGGGGGCCATGGTTATCAACTGAATCCACAGGCTATGCAGCTTAGTAGAGGCGAGCCTATTAAAGATACCGCTAGGGTTCTCGATAGGTATTTGGATGCCCTTGTCATTAGGACCTTTGGCCAAGAAATAATTGAGGAATATGCTTTTTACATGAATTCACCCGTCATTAATGCATTGACTGATCTCACTCATCCATGTCAGGGGCTAGCTGATTTAATGACTATATGGGAAAAGAAGGGTAGAAGGCGGTCTAGAAGCTTGAAGATAGGATATGTAGGCGACATATGGAATGTATGCCACTCCTTGATGGTTATCTCTACGATCTTTGGTTATAGGATGTATGTTGCTAGACCTAAGGGGTATGAGCCTGATCCAAGGGTATGGAGGTTTGTGGAGGAGAATAGTGGGTATACGGGTGCAGAGGTTGTTCTGACTGAGGATCTGGAAGAGGCCTTGAGGGACGCAGATATTATCTATGCTAATACTTGGCATAGTATGGGTGGGCCTGAGATGGAGAAGGAGAAGAGGCTTAGAGATTGGAGGGGGTATCAGGTCAATAGCGAGACGATTAAGTTTGCTAAGGAGGATTTTATCTTTATGCATTGTCTACCTGGGTATCGTGGGGAAGAGATGACTGATGAGGTGATTGAGGGTCCACATAGCGTCGTTTTTGATCAGGCTGAGAATAGGCTACATACCGAGAAAGCGGTATTGGCGCTTCTAGTACCCTAACTATTTTTTATAGGATAGTATTGAATAGCTCTTTTTTGAACTCTTCACCATCTACGTCTATACAGATATATGAGGGGAAACCTTGTTTTAGCCATTCAGGGACCTTTTCCCTATCATCTACAACTATTTCCCCATAGGTATTTTCTCCATATATCTCTACATCTATGAAGTATCTGCGGAACTTATAGATTTCAGGTTTAATAAGATATATGATTGTGTGTGGGTCATGCAGTGGAACCGCGCCGCCCGAGGCGTAAAATAACGTCTTCAGCATATTATGTATCAGCTTTCCATTCTTTCCAGAATCTCGAAGCATATTCATATCGTCTTCATTCAATAACGCATCGGGCTTCTGAGTGATATCAAGCCCTATCAAGTATTTTTCTGTTTCAGATGAAAAGACGATCTTGGCTGCCAATGGATCTGTATATACGTTAAACTCTGCTTTGGGCGTTATATTCCCCTTGCCATATGGGGTTAATCCATATGCCCCCGCCATAGACACTATAGAATTAATGTTATCTATGAACTCTGAATCCATTAATATTGCTACCGCGAGATTAGTTAGCGGCCCTAATGTTACTAGGGTTATATCCTTAGGATATTCCTTTGCAATATTTATGAGGAATTGTGGTGCGCTGGTCTCCATCGGCTTTAAGTCCCTCGGTATCTTGAGGTCGATATTCCCCAATCCATCGTCTCCATGGATATCTGATGCATCTATTCTTTCACCCAACAACGGCCTATGCGCTCCCTTATAGACTGGGATATCTTTTTTCTCTAAGAAACCGAGTATTCTTAAGGTATTACTTGTAGCTTTATCTACATCTACATTTCCCGCTACAACACTTATTCCCAGAATATTCAAATCATTATTTAATGCCGACGCCATTATTGCGACGGCATCATCGATCCCTGGATCAGTGTCTATAACTATATTTCTCGCCATACCTAGAGCCCACCTACATAAATTACTTTAGATAGTTAAGTAGATAACTGAATAGGAGGATGCTAAGTATCCTCCTTTTTCTCGACCAATGCGCTTGTCTGCCTACCCGCTATTGTACCTCCATCAATGACGTGGACACTCCCTGTTATCTGTCTTGCTTTATCGCTTGCAAGATATACCGCTAATTCAGCTACTTCATCAGGGGAAGCTATTCTTCCCAGTGGAACTCTTTTCTTCATCATCTCCCTATATTTATCTCTTTCCTTCTGATCGATATTCATATAGAGCATGGGGGTATCGACTAAGCCGGGTGCTATTGAGACCACCCTTACTCCGTACCCTGCATATTCTAATGCTGCTACTCGGGTGAGGGATATTAATGCTGCTTTGCTGGAGCAATATACTCCTCCCCTTGGATATGGGCTGATGCCGGCTATCGATGAGATGTTGATGACTACGCCTCCCCTCTTCTCTCTCATTAATGGTAGAATCTTCTTCATAAGTAGAAAGGGTGCAAACACATTCACCCTATATACTTCTAAGAAATCATCGTAACTTATATCCTCTAAATCCCCGAGTAGAAGAACCCCTGCATTATTGACCAATATATCTATGGCTCCTAAGAGGGCTAGGGCTTCTTGAACCAATCTATCTATATCCCCGGGATTTCTTAGGTCGCATTTGACATAGCCTATACGTTTGCCGCCTAGATTATCAACTATATTATGACCCAGTTCTTCTCTTCTACCTGTAAATACTATTTGTGCGCCCTCTCTCCAAAAATGTTCTACAATAGCTTTACCTATGCCTGAGGTCCCGCCGGTTACGAGAGCCCTCTTATTTTGAAGTAACATATATATCACCTCTAATACCTATACGGTTTAGGATATCAATAATATGCATATAAAACTATATTTATGGATAATGGGTTATTTAGAGTAGTCGATATGGGTATAATTAAATTCCATGATAGTTTAATTTAATAGTTAAATTGGGTAGTGGGGGAATAGATTATTATGAATCATAGACCTAGTAAAGACCAATACTATTTGGAGATAGCCCGCTCAGTAGCATTTAGATCTACATGTATCCGGTCGCGTTATGGAGCTATAATCGTTAAGGACGACGCTATAGTCTCGACGGGTTATAATGGGCCTATTAGGGGCGGCGTCAACTGCTATGACTATGGATGTCTGAAGGACATGCTTGATCTACCCCATGGCTCGGGATATGATTATTGTATCGCGGTTCATGCGGAGGAGAACTGTATAATCAATGCGGCGAGAACGGGATCGAGCGTACTTGGCGGGGTATTATATATCTATGGAATTGATGCCAAGTCGAATAAGATTATTAAGGGAATGCCCTGCGATAGGTGTAAGAGGGCCATAATAAATGCGGGGATAACTAGAGTTGTTATGATGGATGAAGATGAGAATATCGAGTATATCGATGTTAGGGAATGGATTAAGCTTGATACAGAGAAATATGTAGAGATGGTGATGAAAGTTAAAAAAGAGCTGGAGGAGAAAGGATCATATTAGGCCATTGTTATGTAGCCAATTAATTGTCCTAGAGAGTCCCTGGTAGAGGTTTGTATGAGGAATATATCCTGCATCAGCCACCCATTTATCTATCGGTATAAGCCCCGGATGTAATGTCAAGTATCTTAGGAGATGAATTTTCCTCGAGGCAATATCTATTAATCTTTTTGGTATTACGATATCGATGCTCCTCTTTTCGAGTAATGATTTTAGATATGTAACTAATTCATAGAAGGATGGAGGCGCTCTATCCCTAATATTATATGTACCATTTAGACCCTTGATTATAGCTATATGTATAGCCTTAGCTAAATCGCCTGCATAGATCAATCCTGTGTTTAGATCTTTAGATATAGGTATCGGGGAGACGCCCCATCTGATAGCTTTAACTAGATTAATTATATCTGGGTTGATCGAGTGCTCTCCATATATCCATACTGGCCTCAATATTATGTGTCGGATTCCCTGCTTTGAGGTATACTCTCTAACTAGTTCTTCAGACAGCCATTTACTTTTCTCATATGGAGTCCTCGGCTTCGCCTCTCTATATTCCTCCGCTCCATCCTTTAACCCATCGCCCAAGGCTAATACGGCGCTGATATAGATAAATACATGTGGATGAACCTTTGCTTCCTGTAGAGCCCCGACTATATTTTGGGTTCCTCCATAATTAATAGACAATATCTCTTTTCCTTTACCCATGGGTATAGCCACTAGATGAATTATAATATCAGGTTTACTCGAGACTATAAGCTGCCTTATAAAACTATAGTCTCTTATGTCTCCTACATAAACCTGTTTTCCTTCAGTCAAATTCTTTATCCATGGCCTCTTATCTATGCTCCTGGGGGATATCTGTAATATAAGTTCTATGGACTTTATCTTATCCAAATATTTAATTAGGTGTGTGCCTACCAGCCCAGCGGCTCCTGTTATTAAGAGCTTCATAAATATAAGAAGGGGGTATGGAGCTAAATTTACATACCTTTGGGTCCATGCAATAGATATTCATCCGGGTTCTCTAGGAACCTTTCTAGGCAATGGTTTGAACAAAAATAGTATTTCTTTCCTTTATAGAAGGTTTTCCACTTGGCCTTTTCAGGGTCCACCTTCATACCACATACTGGGTCCATCTCTTCAGCCAATCATCAACACCTCATACTGTTTCTCTAAAATATTATCTAATCCATGCCTTTTAACCCTAACATATACAATGATAATCTATTTCTTTGATAATATGAATGAATAGATGGGGCCCTCATCGTATTGTTTGATCATCTTCCACCCTGTTCTGCTGCATAAGGATTTGAGCATTACGGGGTCGATATGGGTAAATAGAAACCATTCTCCCTTCCTACCTTTATATACGAATCTGATCTTCACAGTCCCCTCATATATCCCTAATTCCCTGTTTCTCTCATGATATCTAATATGCTTTTCATTTCTTGTTCTGAATGGATCTAGTGATGAACCTATTATAATGCCTTCATCTGAGGTAATACTATGAAGCCTATGAAGAAGCGTCTCTATATTACTTATGTTTCCAGCCAATCCAAATCCGCCTGACAACAATAAGATTGTATCAAAAGTATTCTCCCTAAATTCATATAGCTTATTTATATCGGAGAGAATGGGGTTTTCCACACCTCTCGCCCTCGCTATCTTCAACACCTCATATAAAATATCGATTGAGTAGACTTCAAGACCCTTACCTATGAGATATAGAGAGTGTCTCCCAGCTCCACACCCAAGATCTAGCACCCTCCCCCTGGCATGGGTAATGGCCAGCCTCTCAATCTTAGGCCACTCATGGCTCTCCTGGAAATACCTAGATACATCCTCGACAGATAGGTATCCATCGTCTCTCTCAATAATAAGTTCTGGACATGAACCCTTATAGTAATATTCAGATAATGTATATCCAAATATCTCATTCATCTGGACCACTATACCATCTAAGAGGGCAAATAATATAATATCCATAATAATTCATAACATTTGAATAAAAAATATCTGGGCAATAGCTTTCGACCTATGTTCTGGTAATAATATGAGGAGAAAATATAAATTTTTATGGGTATATAGTGGTTGTGGTGATGAGCCCTAGCTCCTTTCTGAGGATACCTGATGATGAAACGCCTCACCCTGAGTATTCCCCTATCTTTTTAGACATTATATAGGCATCTGTGCCAGCCCTATAGTATCCCCTAATTCTATCGGTGATGTGAAAATTTCTCTTTAGATAGAAGTTTATGGCGTTTAAATTATCGACAGCAACCTCGAGATAGACCTCCCTTATTTTCCTATCTATAGCGTCTTTGATGAATATATTGAGCAACTCACTTCCAATTCCTCTACCCCTATATTCATTCTTAACAGCTATAGAGATGATATGTCCCCTATCAAGAATATATTCGCCGCATATATAGCCGACTAGAACATCATCTGATACCGCTACAACAAAGATATCCGCATATGTAAGGAGATATTTGAGCACTCTGAATGAGTAGGCATCGGCTCCAAACGCCTCTTTCTCCAATAGATAGATAGACTCCAGATCCCCTGGTCTACATTCTCTAAATATAACTTGATAAGTCATATCTACAAATAATATGGATAGACAGAATAAAATGATATTGATATGGTGGTCTGATGCGTAGGGGAGAGAGGCTCCGTCTAGTTGTCGAGAGGCTCGATATATATGGGAGGGGAATAGCTAGATATGGAGATAAAACTATATATGTCAATTATGGATTGCCAGGCGATGAAGTCGAGGTTATCATTGATGTACACGCTAAGGGTAGAAGAGGCCGCTTCAAAGAGTATTATGGAAATATAGTTGATTTAGTCTCTGCTGGTGAGGGACGCATAGATCCAAAGTGTCGATACTTTGGGTTATGCGGTGGATGTAGGTTTCAACATTGGGAGTATGATAGACAGCTTACCTTTAAGAGGGAAGCGATATATGATGCAGCGGCGAAGTGGGGCGTGGAAACAGAGGTAAACCCGGTAATTCCGAGTCCCAGGATATGGTATTACCGGAATAGGATGGACTACGCCATTTCGTATGACGGCAAAGTGGGTTTGAAGAGGTACGGCTCTTGGAGTGAAGTTATAGATCTATATGAATGCTACCTTATGTCTCCGGAGGCCGTCAAAATAATGGATATAACCAGAGATTTTATGGGTAAACATGGTATTCCGGGCTGGGATTTATTTAAGCACTATGGTCTATTGAGATATATAGTTATTAGGGAAGGTAAATTCACAGGAGATAGGATGGCGATATACATAACGTATAGGGGGGTTATGAGACATATAGAAAGTCTCTTAGAGTCTCTCTCTAGCGAGGGGATAGTTACAAGCATAGTATGGGGCATAAACCCCACTATTACAGATATATCTATAGGGAAAGACTTGCGGTTTCTATGGGGGGAGGACCACCTGACCGAGGAAATCAAGGGATTACGTTTCCATATACATCCAAATGCCTTTTTTCAGACCAACTCCTATCAAACCATTAGGCTAGTTGAAGAAGTCGATAGATATATCGATGGAGGAGGGTTATTGCTAGATGTATACTCTGGTGTCGGGTTATTCAGCCTTTCCTATTCAAATAAGTTTAAGGAAGTGCTGGGGATCGAGGTTGAGGAGGAATCTATATATTCGGGGGAGATAAGTCTGAAATGGAATAATATAAGTAATGTTAGGTTCATTAGGGGTAGAGCTGAGGATGTATTACCAAGGTTAAATGATGATGTGGATACGGTGATTCTTGATCCCCCTCGGCCTGGGATTACCAAGAAGGTGAGGAGAAATATTGAAGGGATTAGGCCAAGGAAGATTATTTATGTATCATGTAACCCCGATACAATGATGCGTGATATATCCTATATAGAGGGCTATAAATTATCTCTTCCTATCCAGCCTATCGATCTATTTCCCCATACCCCACATATCGAGTCTATAGCGGTCCTCGAGAGGGTATAAATTAGGAAATTTTTATATCCTACTACGATTAATTAATATTTTTATTTTCAATAGGGTGTGAAGGCTTTCGAGAGGGGTTAGGTGATTTAATTGAGTAGGGGCAGGGCGGGAATCAAGTTATTCGGTAAAGACGGCTTGCTTAGTCCAGATAAAAATATATTGATATTTGGAGCGGGAGGTGGCGGGGACGTTGTCTCAGCAGCTTTCCTAGCTCTAAAGCTCAGGGAGTTCGGTGTCAATACATATATCTCGGCGTTTCCCTGGGAAAGATATGTTGTTGACCCTATCCCGGGGCCTATATCCATTGATGAAGTCCATATGGCATCGGAGCTAGGGGAATATTCATTAGCTGTATCCAAGTCGTCATATGCCTATCGGGGAGGCCGAAAAATCGTTTTCCAGGCTGTTAATGTGTCTCGAGCATTGGGTGAAGAAGTATATCTATCCTTTATCGATAGGGGTGTAGAAGGGCTATATAATGGATTGATAGAGATCATAGATAGGCTGAAGATAGACTTGCTGATAGGCTTGGACGTCGGAGGAGATATACTGGCGTTGGGTGGTGAGAAGGAGCTCTGGAGCCCCCTTGCAGACCAGATGAGTCTGGCAGCGCTCTATAAAGTAGATAGTAATAATATCTGTAGCTCTATGGTTGCTGTTGCTTTTCCAGGGGCTGATGGCGAGCTTAATAGGGATTATATAATGCGTAGGATATCTGGTCTTGCGGCGGATGACGGATTGGTGGGTGCGATTGGATTCAGTAATAAGGATATTCACTATATAGAGAGGATATTGGGGTATGCGGTGTCCGAGGCGGGGACGGCGGTTAGAGACGCGTTATATGGTAAATATGGTTGGAAGACTATTAGGAAAGGGACGAGAAGGGTATTCATCGATCCACTATCGACAATAGTATTCTTCCTTGACATGGAAGTGGTATACAACCAGTCTCCGATGGCAAGGAGATTATTGAAGACTAATTCTTTTGAGCAGGCAAATAAGGTCTTAAATGATCTAGGTATATATACAGAGTATGATTTGGAGCTGGACCTATATATCCAGATGAAGAATAATGTGGGTATCGATACCGAGCTTATTAGGGAATTAAAGGATAAAGGCAGGTTGAGGATAAGGTCTCGGAGGCAGGGCTAGATGATTACTTAACCCCTCCTTCTAGTATGGTAAGTACTCATACATACCTCGGTCTTTAATACATACGAGAAAAATAATTACGCTGCTTTTGAGTATATACTTAATTGAATAATCTTATGTTTAACTATACCTCATATTATTTTTACTGTATTCTGCTTCATATTATTGTGATGGAGGACTGAGGGTGATGATAGAGATTAGATGGCATGGACGGGGAGGACAAGGCGTCGTCACTTCTAGTCAACTGCTGACTAAAGCGGCTATATATGCAGGTAAATATGCTATACATATCCCTGAGTTTGGGCCTGAGCGTAGAGGAGCCCCAGTACGGGCATTTACCAGGATAGACGATGAAGATATTGAGATACGGTATAATGTTAGGAACCCTGACATCGTTGTTGTGATAGACCCCGGCTTAGTAGAGATGAAGGAGTTTATTACGGAGGGGTTGAAGGAGGATGGTGTTATTATAATAAATAGGCCAGTTGATATGCCTATATCTCTGGATGGTTATAAGGTATATTCCGTTGATGCCTATAGGATATCTATCGATGAGCTAGGCAGACCCATATATAATACATCGATGATAGGGGCCCTATTAGGTGCAACGAAGATAATTCCATTAGAGTATTTGATCAAGGCTTTGGAGGAGCGTTTCTCGGGTAGTGTATTAGAGAAGAATATTAGGGCTATCAGGAGGGGTTATGAGGAGGTGAGGCTGGTATGAGTAGCTGGCCTAGGGATTGGCGTGAACTGCCTATGGCTGGGATAATTAATATAGCAGGTTCGAGCTTAGATTATAAGACTGGTACTTGGAGGGCTAGAAAACCGGTTCTGTATCCAGATAAATGTATAAAGTGCCAGATATGCTGGTTGTTTTGTCCGGATATGGCTATTAACCGTTTGGAGGATGATAGTGTTGAGATTAACTATGAATATTGTAAGGGATGCGGTATATGTGCGGAAGAGTGTCCGACAAAGGCTATTGAGATGGTTGAGGAGGTGGGGTAGATGTCAGTCACGGATACTGAAAGGATGAAGCGCGTAGGATTAAATGGGGATGAGGCGGTTGCATATGCAGCTAAACATGCGAATGTCGATGTAGTCGCGGCGTATCCAATTACTCCTCAGACAATAATGGTTGAGAAGATCAGTGAGTTCGTATATAATGGCGAGCTCGACGCTGAATTTATAGCGGTTGAATCGGAGCACTCTGCTCTATCAGCGGCTGTAGGCGCGTCTCTAGCGGGAGCAAGGGTCTTTACAGCTACAGCTAGCCAAGGATTAGCATTAATGTACGAAATACTTTATATCGCGTCGGCTATGCGGACACCTATAGTTATGGCGCTTGGTAACAGGGCTTTTTCGGCGCCTATAAATATTCATTGTAGTCATGATGATGCCTATGCTGTTAGAGATACCGGCTGGCTACAATTCTTTGCCGAGAATGTTCAGGAAGCATATGACCTTGTACTTATGGCGTTTAAGATATCTGAGTCTCCAGAGGTGCTTACTCCATCTATAGTTAATTTAGATGGGTTTATATTGACTCACTGCATTGAACCTCTATATATTTGGAATGAGAGGTATATCCAAGAGTTTCTCCCTGATAGAAAGCCTGTAGAGGCTATCGACTATAGGAATCCAAAGACGTATGGGCCATTGGCTTTGATGGATTATTATATGTTGATTAAGCGTCAGCAATATGAGGTTGTGAGGAGGGCAAGGGCCACGATAGATAGGGTGTTCGATGAATATTCTAGGTGGAGTGGAAGACGCTATAGGGCTATCAAGACATATATGATGGATGATGCTGAATATGCATTCGTTGTTTTGGGGTCCACTGCTGGTACTATGAGGAGTATGGTAGATAAATGGAGGGGGATGGGGAGGAAGGTCGGGTTGGTTAGTCTGACGCTATATAGGCCTTTCCCTGAAGATGACTTGAGGAGGATACTTAGTGGAGTTGAGGCTATAGGTGTGATGGATAGATCCCATACCTATGGAGGACCAGGTGCACAGTTATATCAGGAGATTGCATCGACGCTATATAGCCTTGATGAACATCCACGTCTTCTCAACATCATTTATGGCTTGGGAGGTAAGGATTTTGGTCCCGAGGATGCTGAGGCAGCTTATAAGTATCTCATGAGGCCGGATGTTAGAGAGGTATGGTTGGGGGTGGAGGGGTGAGTAGTGTTGCCTGATGTGAATAAGATACGGACAATTAAGGAGATTCCTAATATAGACTTATTTGTATCTGGTCATAGGTTGTGCGCTGGGTGCGGTATTCCTATTCTTATAAAGAATGTTTTGAGGGCTATACCTGATCCAAAAGCGTTGGTTAATGCTACTGGTTGTTTGGAGGTTGCCAGCACTAT
This sequence comes from Candidatus Scotarchaeum otlingeri, assembly GCA_002011075.2. Classification (GTDB taxonomy): domain Archaea; phylum Thermoproteota; class Nitrososphaeria; order Geothermarchaeales; family JDFR-13; genus Scotarchaeum; species Scotarchaeum otlingeri. The sequence continues at coordinate 1,021,232 of MTMA02000006.1, read as the reverse complement.
CTATCCCTATACCTCTTGGAAGGTTCCGTGGGTGCATGTTGCTTTCGAAAATGCGGCTGCAGTGGCTTCCGGGATAGAAGCGGCGTTTAGGGCTTTGGAGAGGAAGAAGGGTGGTCAGAAATATAATGTTATCGCTTTGGGGGGAGATGGAGGTACATTCGATATTGGTATCCAGGCTTTGAGCGGGGCTTTGGAGCGGGGGCATGACTTGATATATATCTGTTATGATAATGAGGCTTATATGAATACGGGTATTCAGAGGAGCGGTGGGACGCCCTTGGGTGCCGCTACAACTACCAGTCCAGCCGGTAGTGTTATTCCGGGGAAACCTGAGTATAAAAAGTCTCTTATGGATATAGTTGTTGCTCATGGTGTGCCCTATGCGGCTACATTGAACCCTGCATATCCGGTGGATATGTATAATAAGTTGCTTAAGGCTAATGAGTTTGAGGGACCTAAATTTTTCCATTATTATTCGCCTTGTCCAGTTGGGTGGTGGGCTAGTGAAAGTATGAGCATCGAGATAGCTAGGTTGGCTGTCCAGACACTTGTATGGCCATTATATGAGGTTGAGTATGGGAAGTATAGGATTACTGTGAATATCCGTAATCCAAAGCCTATCGAGGAGTATCTGAAGACTCAGGGTAGATTTAGACATCTCTTTAAGCCTGAGAATCGGTGGATTATAGATGAGCTTCAGAGACGTGTAAGGGAGAATTGGGAACGTTTGGAGAAGCTGACTAAGTTATAATAAAAAACTTTTTATATCTATATTGGATTTATAAGTTAGTGTATATATCTCTGGACACATAGGTAGCATTGGATGGTGATACATTGCCTGAAAAACTAGTATTATACAGATTTTTGGATGGGTCTGTCATTGAGGTTGATTTACCTCTAACTGATTACGCAGATATCGCATCTATGATGAGGGATTTAGGTATTCCTGATTATGTAGACCTCATGTATTTCCCTATGAAAAGGGCTATAGTAACTATTTGGGCGGCTAGAAACGCGTATAGACTCCATGAACTGTATCCCGAGAAGGTACCTAAGAGAATCACTAAGGATAGGTTGAATGTAGCTTTATTCGGTGGAGGCGCTGTAAAGGTTCATAGTGAGAGCGCTAATAGAGTGGCTTTTTTGAATAGGGTTATGAAGGATGTAGACCTCCTTTATTATAAGAAGCATGGATACAATTTTTATCGTCTCCTCCTCATGTTAGGGGATATATTCGGAACAAAATATTATCATTTTGTCATTCCATCCGATAAGATGTTTAATGCGTTTAGGCATGGAGATAGATATAGACTTAGGGCTTTTGATGATTTCGATGATGGTAGGCCTATCGTTGGAGTTATGGATCTAATAGCAGATACCATTGAGATGAGGCATAAAGTCAAGTGTACTGATGAGTTGAAGGCGCCTGATAGACATTTATATACGATTGGGCTCGAGAACATCGTTTTATCTAAGGCTCAATATATAATGGATCTCGACCAAGAATATCTGGAGAAGTTAAGGATGGATGGACAGGATTTTAGGGTCATCAATTACCCCTATTATGCCCCGAATAAGATTATTATAGGGATGGAGCTGAAGGATATGAAGGATGTCTTCAGCGTCTTCCTCGATCACGAGCTGACTAGTGATGGTGGAAAAGAAGAGTTGAGCATCAAGAAGATAGTTAAGAAACTTAAGTCTGATAAGAAGATGGCGCTTACAGTTAGGCTTAATCTGGAGACCTTCATAGAATCCGTCGATAACATATTTAGTAAGGAAGTGGGTTCATCACGGGCAGAGAATGTCAAGGATAAGGTTAGAGAGCTACTTAGACATATGCCTGAGGTAAATAAGAAGTGGGATAAACCCTGGTGGAATGTGAGCGTCGAGACACCGGATACCTCGATCTAAAAATTATTCTCCTATCCTATCTTTAATGAAGCTGAGTAGGGCTCTTCTATCGAGGCCCAGCCTATATACAGGTATATCTATATACCCCTCTTTCTTCCCTATCCTGATAATCTCCATACCCTTATCTATGTGTAGCCATGCCCTGTCAAACTCCCTCCATTTAGCTGTGTATGTCCATACCCCCTTTTTCAATGTGAATCCGTCTTTATCTATGTATAGGGAGACATGGTATACTCTCCTATAGAAGAAGTAGCCGATTATGATCGATAATAGTATCCATGTGAGGAGCATAATCATATTCATAGTTATTATATTGAATATATGGAGAATTATCGAGCTCAATATACCTAGTACAAAGACTATAGCCATAGATTTAAATAGGTCTAGGTGGTGTATGCTAGAGAATTCTGTCTCTTCACCCATTATTCTCCTCAATGCTTTACCCAGCATGTTATTGCTGTATAGGGACCTGCCTGTATTGAAGGAGAATATGGATATGCCGATATTCTTCTCTATTCCATACTCGAGATATTTACGTATACTTCCCTTAACATTATCTTCGTTAGTGATTATTGTAAGCAGTATATAATCGTCTTCATTAGCTTTTTTCATACATTTATCGATTAGATTAGTTAGGTATCTGTCACTCACACTATCGACCCTATCGACGAAGTAATGCACCTTTCTCCTTGGGCTAATAAAGAATGAGAAGATTCTGCTTAGGAAGAAGCCCTTTTCGTATGTATCGCCATAGGCATATAGAAGGAATTCTTTACCTGCATGCTTATGGTTTCTATATATATCTGTGAAGGTGGCTAGCCATCTACCTCTACCCATGATTATATTATTCTCTATCTTATCGATAATTAGATCTGGAGATACGCCTTTCATGATTCAAATCCAAAAAAATAATGAAGGGATGTTAAATTTATATAGATACCATGCTACTCTGGAGGTATTACTGTATAGATAGTACGTACATCGATGCCTTTAGCCTTATTGGAGTGCCAGTAATATCCGTAGAGTAATATTCCTAGGACAAGTAGACCTATATAGCCTGCCAAGTTGAAGGGCTCAATCATGTCTCTCCAGCTGACCGATGTAAACATGTAGATATATGACAATGAAAATACTACAGCTAAGAATGACAGGAATGCCCATGTTCCCTTAGTCAGCTTGACCACTGACCGTTCATAAATATCTTCCCTTCTAAATGGCAGTAATAACGCTGACAATGTGAAGAAGAAGAGGAATAACGCGTCGAATATGTCGGTTCCTACAACTCCGGCCCAATTCAATTTACCAGCTAGATTAGCCGCTACCCATCCAGGCTGACCTGATACGCTTGCCTCAGCGAATGCTCCAACGATTCCCGCTACTGTGGCAGCGACGATTGCCCATACAGGGCTGTGCCATTTCTCGCTGACATAAGCCAATTTCTCGGGTAGCATTCTGTCGAATGCCATCGCGAATAGTGTTCTAGAGCTCGTTAATAGGAAGGGTGGAATGTCGTTTGCAAGCCATAGGACGCCGGCTAAGGCAATTGCCCATGATAGCCATCCGATACCTGCACCTTGAGCGATTATAGAGGCTAAGCCTGTGCTCCATGCAGCCTTAAACTGAGGGAAGGCTTCATATACCGCTGCTCTGACTTCACCCGGTCCATAGCTTAGGTAACTGTATGCTTGGAAGAAGGTGAATGTCTTGCCGTTGACTGTTGTTGCAGCTACACTCATAGCTGCAAGTGCTGATAGTCCGCTTGCTAATAGATATATTACGACTATTAATACGGCTGATGCAAGTACTATGTTAGGCACCTTTACGTTCGCCTCCTTAACCTCCCCGGCTAGGAAGGTGACCGCGTAGTATCCTATGTATGCCCAGAATGCACCGAGCATAGCATAGAATAATGGACCTGAGAATTCTGTTGTGGCCGCTTCGGCCATTCCATGATCTAATGCGAACTGGACGAATTCCTGTGGTGTTGCACCCATTGTCTTGAGTACTCCTTGGGTCACTACAGCGGGATTCATCATTCCATTTATCCACATAGCGAAGAACCCAAATGTTATGACGGCAGGTATCCAGAACATTATATGCATGATATATCCATATAATCTGACTCCAAAGAGTGCAAGAGCGCTGAAGATGAGGATAACTATAATGCCTCCAATCGCTAATTGATCGGATGTAAAGCTGACGGGTGCGCCCGCTATACTGAAGAAGATCATAATCGCTTCAAATACGGCTGTACCGATTAATCCGTAGCTGAATCCTATTGATAAGAATTCGAACCAAGCCGCGATATAGCCTATGAATGGATGTACAACTCTGGATATGGTTACATATCCCCCACCTGTCCTAGGCATGGCGGCAGTTACGAGGCCCGCGACATATCCGGTTACGATAACCATTATACCTCCGAATAAGAATGCCCAGAAGATGGGTGGCAGGCCCATCAACATGTCTTCGTTGGCGACTGGGATGCTTGAGAATTGGAAGGCCCTCTTTTGCCACCCTAAGCCGACGACGTTGCTCATAATGATGATGACGCCCAAGGTAAAGCCTATCTCTCTAACGAGCCCTGTAGCATCTCTTACGAATAGACCTCTTTCACCTGACAAAGTTCCCACCTATACAACAATATAAATATTGATTTATATTATTAATAAAGTTCAAGATTGATTTATATAATTTACGTTGTTTTGAAGATATACTTTATATAAAATATATAAAATGATTACTCAAATCACCATAAAGAAATACCAAATATATATAGCGTATTAATGGACATTACCAGATATCTTCTTTCAACAATTTATTCCATATATTATCAATGTAATTAATCTCATTTTGTGATAGTGAAATCTCTGAAGCTTTTGCGTTCAACTCTATATGCAAAGGCTTCTTTGCACCCGGTATAGGTATAGCATTTTTGGATATTGTCCAAGCCAAAAATATTTGTGAAACACTACAGCTTTTCTTCTTAGCGATCTCCTCATCCACCAACTCAACAAATCTAATAGAATTTCTATATAGCATTTGATTCGTAATGAGATTATAGCTTTCACGCCTCCATCCTGATGGTTTCTTCTGTAGATTATATTTCCCTGTTAATATCCCCATCGCTAATGGGCTATATGCGATAATTGCTACCCCATTCTCCTTTGCAAGTGGAATTATCTCTTTTTCCGCCATCCTCTCAATAGAATTATATAAGACCTGATTCGATATGACCTCATACTTTCTACAGGCCTCTATTACTTCCCTCAGTAGGGGGCCGTTAAAATTGCTTACACCTATATATCTAACCCAACCCTTATCCACCAGATCCTCCATCGCCTTGATAGTCTCCTTTATTGGAACATAGAAATTCGGCCAATGGATCTGATATAGATCGATATAACTTGTTCCCAACCTCTCTAGGCTATTCTTCGCCGCCTTTACTACATCCTTATATCGCAGGTTTCTCCCCGCTACCTTTGTGGCTATAACGATATCCTCCCTGTCGATATTAGATAACCCTTTCGCTAAGACCTTCTCTGATACACCGTCCCCATAGACCTCTGCGGTATCGAAGAAGTTTACACCCAGCTCAACTGCCCTATTGATTACGGCTAGGGCTTCTTCGACTCCATATTCAGTGTTCCAGCCCCAATTTTTGTTCCCGAACTGAGATGTACCTAGGCCGATAACCGAGATCTTTAGATCGCTTTTACCTAGACGGGTATACCGCATTTTACCTCTACCTATCAATGATTTGCAATAGATTATATTATGTGTTTGAAAATACTATATTTTGATATATAATGCAGAGGATAGTGATATTAGCAGGTGGATTAAGCAGAAGATTTCATGGGAATAAATTGTTGTCTAAAGTAAATGGCTATAGAACTATTGAAAGGGTCTATAACGTGGCGAAATCGGTGTGTAAAGATATTTACATTTCTGTAAATAATATGGAGCAACTGGCGATCTATTCTGAGGTCCTAAATATAGATCCCAAATACTTTATATTAGACTCGAAAGATATGCCTGCCAATCCCCTAAATGCCTTCCTCACCACAATATTTCAGCATAACTTCAAGGATACACTCTTCATTCCCGGCGATATTCCATATATCGATGCCACATCCCTTAAGATTATATCTAGACAGCTGGAGAAGAAAACTAGGTGTCTCTCTACATTAACTTGGAGTAATGGCTGGATGGAGAATATGTGGATATATTATCGAGACGGCTTCTCCCCAGACCTATACGACCTATATCTATCGCTAAATAGGAAATACCTATATACAAGGAGGCCATCCGATATAATACGTATTGCGCCAAACGCTAAGCTATATCCTATCAAGGACCTCCCCGTTGACCCCTTAGTATTTACAAGCATAAACTCTATCGATGACCTGATAAGCCCATCTATTCGGGGCGAATTAACTGGACCAATTACCAGACCAATATTATATCGATATAGGTCGCAAGAATCTAATCCTCTATATCTGGTGCTCAAAGCTGTATCGGATGGCGATGTAGATTCGGCGATAAGATTCTTGTACAGAGAGATTAAGATTCATATAAAGAAAAACTCTCTTCAGCTGGCTTTACATGCATCGAGAGACCTGTCTGAACTGATACTATTAGGATAAGTCATTGTATAATTTATTTATAGACATCAGTCTAATTAGCATATTTAAATTATACATGTATTTATAAATATCTAACAAACTATATCAATAAAATACGCACTTTAGAATTGGGATAAACAATGATGGAAAAGAAGTTAACTACTGATGAGTTGAAGGAGAGGGCTAGACGATGGATGAAATTAGCGCCGTATTACCATGCATTCTATGAGGGGAAACTTCAGACGGTCCCTAAATGTGCAATAAGGAATCTCGATGATTTCAATATCTGGTACACGCCTGGAGTCGCTGCCCCATGTAAAGCCATCAAGGAAGATAATAGTAAAGTATATGATTATACAAATAGATGGAATTACGTGGCGGTTGTGAGTGATGGTAGTAGGGTTCTGGGATTAGGTAACATAGGCCCGGAAGCAGGATTACCTGTTATGGAGGGGAAAGCTATAATATTTAAGTATCTAGGCGGGGTGGATGCATTTCCTCTTGTTGTAAGGGTTAAGGATCCAGATAGTATGCTTAATTTATTAGAATCGATAGAACCAACATTTGGGGGAATAAATCTTGAGGATATAGAGAAACCTAAGTGTTTCTATATCTTGGAGGAAGCTAGAAAGAGGCTTGAGATACCTGTATGGCATGATGACCAGCAGGGAACAGCGACTGTAACCCTTGCAGCATTGATAAATGCATTGAAGCTTGTAGGGAAGAAAATTAGTGACATAAAAATAGTTTTGATAGGGGCGGGAGCTGCAAATATAAAGATAGCGGATGTACTGGAATTGGCTGGAGCCGATTCTAAACATATGCTTATAGTGGATAGTAGAGGAATACTCTCCTCTGCGAGGAAAGATATCCTTGAGAGGGAGAATAACCCCTGGAAATGGAGATGGGCGGTAAAGACTAATCCCGATATGCTTGAGGGCGGTATAGCTGAGGCTATGGAGGGAGCGGATGTAGTTATAGCGATGTCGAGGCCCGGTCCTGATACAATAAAGAAGGAGTGGGTGAAGACAATGGCAGATGATGCGATAGTATTTGCCTGTGCAAACCCTATACCTGAGATATGGCCATGGGATGCCAAAGAGGCAGGGGCAAAAATTGTGGGCACTGGTAGGTGCGACTTCCCCAATCAGGTCAATAATAGCCTCGGATTCCCAGGTATATTCCGCGGGGTCTTAGATGTAAGAGCCAAGACTGTCACTGATGAGATGTGTGTTGCCGCTGCAAAAGCGTTAGCTGAATATGCCGAGGAGAAGGGTATCAACGAGGACTATATAATACCCACCATGGAAGACTGGGATGTATATCCTAGGGTAGCCGTTGCAGCTGCACTTCAATCTATTAAACAGGGTGTCGCTAGGATTAAGCCTAGTAGGGATGAGTTATGGGAACGCGCTGTTAAGATAATAAGTGATGCTAGAAAGACGATGAAGCTTCTAATGGAATCGGAGTTGATTAGGCAGCCTCCACCTGAAGACGAGGTTTTGTCTACTTATAAGCCTTGATTCAAAAAATATTTATCTCTAATATTTCAACATAATATATAATGCCCTCAAAAATATGTGTCTTAGTCAGAGATAGTAGAGGTTATCCTGTAGAGGGGTTACCTGTATACCTATCAGGTAAATATTATTCTCAATCAGGCCTCACAAATAGAGAGGGCGTTATTCATTTCGTAGCGCCTCTCCACGAGGAAATCCATGTTTATATCTATAACCCTATCATAAGAGAGTTTACTGGCCAATATCTACATGTGGATCGCGATAAGATGGATATAGAATTACTTTATAATTTGCAGGTAACGGCTAGGATCAATGAGAAGGAGTATATAGATTTTGCATGCAAATATTGTGGGGATAAAATAGCTTATGGAGACCGTGCATACATCTATTATTCTGACGTATCACACTACGATTGTTTTCACAATAATAGAAAGCAAAACTATATTTCTTCCCTACAAGAGCTGATGGATAAACTAGATGGAGTAGAGATTGATGAGGCGCCGCATGAAGAATTCATCTATGACCTATTGGAAGAACTAGGCTTTAGCATTAAGGAGGATGTTTATGTCGATCTAGATATGCATCCTATAGCCGTTTATGAAGCTGTTAAAGGAACCTATCAGGGAAAAGATCTTCAACTGGATATGCTTGCGGTATACCCCGCTATATATCCAGATATGAATCTGACATTAGCTATCTATCTATTCGACACATATAGATATTACTCACTTCAACGTATCACATTTACACCATATAAATTCGCTATAGTTGGATGGGCAGAAGATAGAGAGGGAGTTACTAAACCAAGTGAATTTATAAGCATATTAAGAGAGATCATTAGCTCTGAGATGAGGATAAAAGGAATCTGTGGATAATTATATTAAGAATATAGGTGTGAAGCCAAGATTCATATATTATTGGTGACAAGCCTATTGAAAGTCAGCTATAATAAAAAGATCATAGAATTGGTAAAGGGAGATATTACCTTATTAGAAGCCGACGCGATTGTAAACGCCGCAAATAAGTGGCTTAAACATGGTGGGGGTGTAGCTGCAGCTATAGTCCGGAGAGGCGGTGAAATAATTCAGAAGGAGTCTAATAAGATAATTGCAGAGTATGGTCCCCTTGATGTAGGCGATGCGGTTGAAACAACTGCTGGGATGCTTAAAGCTAAATCAGTTATTCATACGGTCGGCCCCGTCTATGGTGAAGGAGAAGAAAAGATCAAGTTATGGAGAGCAACGACTTCCTCTCTAAAGTTAGCTGATGATAAAGGGTATAGGTCGATAGCATTTCCCGCGATATCTACCGGGGTATATGGTGTACCGCCTGAGTTAGCGGCAGAAGCCATGATTGAGGCGACCCTAAAGTTTTTGGATACTGCTAAGAATATTGAGAGGGTCATATTTTGTCTCTTCGAGAATAGAGTTTACTCTGCTTACGAGAAAAAGATAAAGAACCTACTCAAGGAAGGGGTTGTAGAGCATTATAAGGATTAGCTATATCCGGTTGATGGATTATGCCTCACAAAGTTCTAAAAGTGGATAATGCTGAGGATTGTATTATATTCTCTAGACTAAATAGATTCGTGGTGAATATCGAAGTAGATGGGGTGCTCTATAGAGGCTACATAAATAATACCGGACGATTGGCAGAACTACTTATTGAGGGGCGGAAGGGATATTGTGTCAAGAACCCAGTAGACTACAAAACTAGGTATAGATTATTCGGTGTAAAGCTCGGTGGATTAGCAGCTATAATTGATACAAGGCTTCAGATGAAGGTTTTTGAGAAGGCCATAGAGATGAACCTTATCCCCTGGATAAGAAATTATAGGGTGCTAAAGAGAAATGTAAGGCTAGGTAATTCATTAATAGATTATCTCCTATCCCATAATGGTAATGAAATATTGGTGGAGGTAAAGAGTGCTGCATTAAAAGATGGAGATTACGCGATGTATCCTGATTGCCAGTCTCTCAGGGGTAGGAAACACATTATGGAACTTATGGATTATTCGAAGAAGGGGGGTAAGGCCCTGATACTATTCATAGCTGCAGTTCCATATGTATCGGCATTTAGACCAAATGTAGTGGGTGATGAGGTAATAGCCAGATTATTGAAGGATGCCTATGACGCTGGGGTGATACTGAAATCTATAAGCATTTTTTATAACCCGATTGACAACCATATATATCTGGATAATCCGGATCTATATGTAACTCTCGAATAGGGTGATTAGGCGGTGAGTAGTCAAAAATGTGGTGATATCATTAGGTTGGCGATCGACGAATATAATCGCTATAGGTCTCCTGAAGCGAATGCCACCTTAATATCAGTTTCAGAAGAAGATTTTATTATTAAGTTTACAGGTTATTATTGTCATACATGTGGGTTCTACGACTATTTCGAGGACCTGATATATATCTTATTAGATTATGGATTGGAATCAGAAATATATGATGTTAGTGAGATAGAAGAAGGAGCTGTTGTAAAGTTTAGACTGAAAAAGCTTCTCTAGGGTATGTAGTTATGTCGGATAGAAAGATTCTTACAAAACTCTTACTTGATATTATTGATAGCCCTGTATCCAGCCTTGTTAAGGATAGAATAAGGATGTTTGAAGAGAATGGAAAGGGAAGTATCGAAAGAATATTTATTGAATTATGCTTCTGCATATTAACTGCAAACTATAATGCTGAACGTGCTATAAAGATTCAGGATGCAATTGATGAAGGCTTTATCACCTACGATCAAGAGAGACTATCTCGAGAATTAAGGTTACTAGGCTACAGATACCCGAATACAAGAGCCAGATACATAGTGGAGGCTAGGAAACATATCCATGAGCTTCATAGGATGATACATTCGAGTGAAGATTCTAAGTCACTCAGGGAGTGGCTTGCAAGGAATATCAAGGGATTAGGATATAAAGAGGCCAGTCATTTCATGAGGAATATAGGCTATAAAGATATAGCCATAATAGATTTCCATATATTAAATATAATATCGAAATACAATATAGCCCGTAGACCCCGGACTATCACTACAAAAAAATATCTAGAATTAGAAGAAGAATTATCGAGGCTCGCCGAAGATATAGGGATTAGCCTCGCTGAACTAGATCTATACCTATGGTATTTAGAAACAGGGAAAATCCTCAAATAACTATTCCTCTATAGATAATAATCCTATATTATCTAGTACGAGGTCTATCTCTAAATCCTCATCTAGCGGGATAAGGAGGTATCCGGCTGTCGAGTTGAAGTATGGTTCTCCCACTCTACTGAATAGGGTCAAGACTCTATTTCCATGGTTAAATTTGTAGCCTTCACATGGTTCGTGCCCCCTAATTATCATAGATAAACCGTTCTTCTCTAGAAACTTAATTGTGATGTCCCTGCCATACCTATGGCCCGCCCCCCTCATGGAGGGAAGAGATCCTGTACCTTCAAAGGGGTCGCTCCACAATAGATATTCCATAAGATTTCTATCTGGATTCTTTAGATCATTAATATCGATGTTTGATGGCGGTATCCCTCCATGGACTAGGAAGAGTTTATTGGATGTCGTGGCAGCATGGGGTAATACCTGAAATAACCTGAAGTACTGTTGATATAATTCTCCCCCTTTTTGACCAAATTTGGAGATCAGTCTATAGGGAAAATCATGGGGAAAAGTGGGGAGGTAAGGCGGGGGTTCATGATTACCCCTTATTAGTATAATATTATCCTTATATAGTGTCTTGAGATATAGAATCAGATTAATAGACTCTATTTGCTGTGGACCTCTATCGATAATATCGCCCAAAAAAATAATCTTATTATTCTCCTCAAGAAAGTCAATATACCTATTTCTAGTGAGGATATTTTTTAGGGTTCTATAATCTCCGTGGATATCACCGATAATTAGAGCCTGATTACCAGTTATATCCTCGATTAGTCCTCCCCTCCACTCTTCAGCAAATATCATGTGGGATTCATTGATTAATCTTCCGATATCACTGAACCCTAGGCTCTCGATATGCCTAAATATGCTGGTCATAACCTCATCCCTATAAAACACTAATATTCCGATTCCATATTTTAAGGGGATTTATATAGCTACTAAATTAAGCCTCCTAGAGCTTAGATATAAAATCGAAATTAAGAAAATATAGTTTCTCCTTTGATTCTATAACCTCATTTATAATACCCATAGATACAAGTTTATTTAACCGTTGAGCGATGATCCTCCTACTAGCTCTTCCCCTAAGCCTCTTCACTCCCCGGGTTATCTGAGATATATTTAGGCCGTCAGATCTACTAAGCACCCTAATTATATACATTGAGATCTCGTCCCCCTGTAATAGCCGGAAAAGCTTATTTCTACTTAGACTCTCATCTATAATTCTATAATATATCTTTAATAGACTTCCAACTGCCTTCAGAATCTTATGGTAAACCTCGATAGGAACTCCTTCTTTAACTTCTTCACTTGCAATATCGATTAGCTTAACAGCTTCATCGAGCTTAAGCTTAATATCAAGGAGGGTCTCGTACTCCTCTTCACTCATAAATATCACTCACCTAAACTTAGTGAGTAATGTCCTGAAAGAGATCGACGGAGCCAATCTCCTAGTTAATTCATCGAGGTATTCATGCTTGATACCGTGTCTCTCGAGAGTTTTCCTACATATTCTCCTAGCTCTATAAAGTTTCCATTTAAAATTGATGTAGAAATAGGTAAACCTTATTATGACATAAACTGCAAGAGGAGGTATCCATAATAAATTCCAGAGGGACTTGGGTACTGAGCTACACATATAATCACTTAGGCTTTATAATTGCTTCAATATCTTTTCGATAAGATTATCTATATCTATTATCTGCTTACTCGCTAATTCGAGAGCCTTATCCTCAGGTATCCCCGCATTTACAAGCGTTTTATATGCTTCCGCTAATGCCTCTGCACGTTTCTTCACTGTTTCCGGAGAGAAATATGAGTCTAAGAAGTCCTGTAACGGCTTTAGTATTCCTTCAATGAGCGGAGGCACAGACTCCCTAATAGCGCCTAAGACAGCGGATAATTCTTCGACATCACTTGTTTTATGCTTAACCTTCATATCTATCGACTTCTCAATCTTCTCCCTAATCTTCTCTCTAAGGTTCTCCAACTCCTTTTTTTCCTCTTCCATTAATAGATTCACCCCTAATACCAATTTACATTTACAGATAATATAAGTAGTTTGGACATAAGTGAGCAGTAATATACAAGAGAATATACACCACTCTTTATTTCCAGTATTAATTATCCTCTAAAGCTACATGGCTATAGAATATATAGCTAACCAGTTGTCTGTATAATTGGTTTCTCCAGACTTTCTTCACCAATAATAATCATGTTTAGCGGTATCAATGGAGCTTTAACTGTTACTTTTTGCCATAGCTCTTCAGGGATGTCTATGAGAGCTATTATGACAACACTTTGATTTTTCTCTATGGTTATTTGACTAGGTATATATGTCGTAAATGCATTTAGATCCAGATATGTCTTATTAATCAATATAACAATTCCAGGTAGATCCGGGTCTACATCAGATATCGGTATATATTTATGTACACCTCTCTCTGAGCCGAATATCAGTTCAAGTGTTTCTGGGGCTTCGGGTGAGCCTATATATGTTAGCTCGAATCTAATATGATAACGTGGGCCATTGGGTGTTAGGCTATCGCTCCAGTTGCTATTTACCTTTATATATCCATAAATCATTCCTAATTTAAAGTAGTCCTCCGCTTCTAGATGAACAATATTTTTACCAGTTGCTTTGCCGGATTCAATTCCTTGTTGACTAGAATTTATTATGATATCTTCTGAAGTGGTTGACGGTAGATAATAATAAGCCATGTAGAGGCTGAATGATATGATAGCTATCAATATTAGGGATATCTTGATTGTTCTTATTATCTGCATTTCAATAATTTAATTGTAGATTTTTTTTAAATTTTTTTATTAGGATGCTTTAAATTATGCTAATAGTCTAACAATAATTATAATAAATTTATATTTATAGATAATAGTCTATGGATGGCGGATATCTATATTTTGCCTATGGGATATATCATTCCTATAAATTCTTCTCTTCCATCTATATTTAACAACCTATTTATAGGGTCGTCTTCGAAAGCTCCAACTGCACAAGTACCTAAGCCGAGCGCCGTAGCCACTAGATAAATATTTTGTCCTAGATGACCTAGGTCTAGGTTGATATATCTATAGGCTCTATAGCCATATTTAGAGTAAGTCCTGCTATAAACAACAGTTATAAGTAAGTTGGCGGCTGCCTCATATACATGTTCTTGTTGAAGAGAATATAGGTATAATTCACGTGCGAAGTCTCCTTTTTTATATGAAACTAGTATGTGTTTCTTTGGTTGGTAGTGATATATACCTTTCTCAAGGTCCTCAATCATATTAGCATGTACATAGATCTCTAGGGGTTGAAGAGCCCCCGCCGAGGGAAACATTCTTTTTGGATATCCCCAGTCATATCCCTTTATCCCAGCGGAATAATATAGTAAAGTCGAGAGTTCTTTAAGTGTGATGGGTGTTGGGCGATAATCCCTTATTGACCTTCTCTGTCTAAGTACATCATCTATACTAATTTTGATGGTATTGGGCTCCGGTAATTTTGTGACTTCACCCTCAACCTCTTTGAGGAGGCTGGGTCTAGACATCCTGCTCCACCTTGGCTTTAAGACACGCCACTTCGTCTTATATTTCGATAATTCGTGGTAGAGTATCCCCGGATCCATCTCCAGTAGATCTATAATTTCAGCCAGTTCTTCGGCTTCATCTATGCTTAGCCCCTCTATATATCTTCTAAGCCAATCCTTACTACTCATCTACTTCCCCCAAGATTTTATTTCACTATTATAGTTATTATGTATAGTGATTTGGAGATGGAGATATTTACTATCGACCTCCAATTTATGGGTCGAGAGAAGGTTGTAGCCAGCTACCTTATAGCCACAGATAGGAAAATAGCATTGATAGAGACAGGTCCAAGGGCAACATTAGATACGCTCATAGAAAAGGTGAAAGAAATAGGATACAGACCTAAAGAGATCGATATAGTCGTCGTTACCCATATACATCTTGATCATGCAGGTGCAGCCGGCGATGTATTAAAGATGATGGATGATGCCTATCTATATCTGCATCCCCGTGGATATCCCCATCTCCACGACCCTTCTAAACTATGGAAGAGTAGTAGAGAAGTACTAGGGGACCTCGCTGAAAAATATGGTTCTCCAACACCTATTCCGACAAAGCGTATGGTCAAGGTCGATGATGGTTCTCACCTCGATTTGGGGGAGGACTCATTATTATTTGTGTATACGCCGGGGCATGCATCCCACCATATAACTCCATTTCTAATTGAGAATAGGGTGTTGTTTACAGGTGATGCAGCGGGATTATATTATCTTAATAGGATTATGCCTAATACCCCTCCGCCTCATAACTACGAATTGGCCATATCCTCTCTAAAGAAATTGCTCTCATTAAATCCTGAGAGGGTATTATTTACCCACTTCGGTGAGTATAGGCCTGGTAGGGATGCGGTTAAGAAGGCTATAGAGAAATGGATGCGTTGGGCTGATATTCTAAGGGAAGCATATACAAGGTCGATGGACATTATCTCTGCATATAGATATTTATTGGAGAGAGATGAAGATGCAAGGCTCTTTGATGAATATTTCAAGGCGAGGGGGTTTGGCAGGGAGGAGGTTCTTGTTAATGTGAAGGGATTAATGGGTTATTTCTCTTGGAAGGAAGCTAGATAACTAGTTATGGAGCATTTCTTTTACAAACCCCATTTATTCAGGAATTATTTAAGTTGTGTCAAGCCGCTATATTTTATCTTTTAAAACGGTGTACCCATCTTTCTATATGGTGATTTTCTTGGGTGGCTGGACAGGAAAGTTCTTATGGATAGATCTCTCTCGTAATAAACATGTGATAGAGGAATATGATAAGTCGTTGATGACCAATTACTTCGGGGGACGAGGGTATGCAATTAAGATATTGTGGGATCATCTTAGACGGGGTATTGACCCCCTTTCACCTGATAATCTCTTGATATTCGCTGTAGGTCCATTAACAGGGATACCGTTGCCCAACAGCGGTAAATTGGTCATAGCAGGTAAGTCTCCATTGACGGGGGGATATGGAGACGGTAACATTGGTTCGAGAGCGGCTGTTAATATGAAGAAGGATGGATACGATGCAGTGATAATCAAGGGGAAAGCGGAAAAGCCGGTTTATATATATGTATCTGGAGATAAGGTTGAGATCAAGGATGCAAGGGACTATTGGGGGATAGATGTATCCAGTATCCACGATGAATTGACATCGAAATATGGTAAGGCGGCTGGTATACTTACGATAGGAGCAGCAGGCGAAAACCTAATTAGATATGCAGTAGTCATGTCTGAGAAGGATAGGGCGGGTGGACGGCCTGGGATGGGTGCATTAATGGGAAGCAAAAATCTAAAAGCTGTGGTTTTTCAGGGGACGGGTGAGATACCTGTATTCGACCCAGAAAAGACTCGTGAATTGGGGGCTGAGGGATACAAGGTTATTAGAGGGATGGAGCTGTATAACCATTGGATGAAAGAAGGAACTATGATGATTCTAGAGTGGTGTCAAGAACATAGTGTCCTGCCTACATTTAATTTCCGTGAAGGTGTTTTCGAGGGTGCAGAGCGGATAACAGGTAAGGTTATGGCTGAGGTCTATAAAGTAGCACAGAAGGGATGTCCAAACTGCAACATGGTATGTGGTAATGTAGGTGAGGCTTTGGAGGGCGACTACAGGGGGACGAGAGCTGAGCTGGACTATGAGAATGTAGGGATGTATGGACCGAACCTTGGAATTGATGATATGAACTGTATTATTGCTCTGATACGTAAAGTTGATGACCTCGGGATGGACACGATATCATCAGGTTCGGTAATCGCTTATACAATAGAAGCTTATAAGAATGGACTGGTTAATTCGAGGGATCTTGATGGGATAGAGCCTGACTGGGGAGACCCTAGTTCAGCTATGGAATTAATAGATCTAATTATAGAGAGGAAGGGATTTGGAAGTGCTATGGCTATGGGCACTCGGTATATGGCCGCCAAACTGGGTGGCGAAGCCAATAGGTATGCAATGCATGTGAAGGGCCTTGAGATTTCGGCTTATGATTGCCACATAGCCTACGGAATGGCCCTCTCCTTTGCCACATCACCTATAGGTGCACACCATAAGGATGCATGGTTCATTACTATGGATATAGGGATGGGCATCGATAATATTTCGATTGAAAAGGTCAAGAAGATAATCGATATCCAGCGTATAAGGGGAGGAATATTCGAGACGACCGTGGTATGCAGGTTCCCATGGATTGAGCTCGGCTTTGATATAGAATGGTATCCAAAGTATATTGAGGTCATAACCGGTAAGAAATTCTCTATTGACGATCTATATGAAGTTGCAGATAGGCTTTACGCATTAATTAGATTATTCTGGGTAAGGGAATATGGTTCGTGGAGTAGAATATATGATATGCCCCCTGCTAGATGGTTCGAGGAGCCTTTGACGGTAGGGCCATATAAAGGTAGAAAGCTCGATAGAAACAACTTCAATAAGCTGCTGGATTGGTACTATGAATTGAGGGGATGGGATTCCAATGGCATACCTACATCGGATACTCTCTCTAGACTCGGATTAGGAGAAGAGGCTGAGTATCTAAAATCTATGGGTATAGCGTTATCCTGACCCTATATTTTTAATTTATCCACCCTGTTTTTACCAGTTTTCTTTGATAAATCTATGGGTCTCAGTAATGGCCCTTGCACTCTCTCTAGCGACTTCTAGATGCTGAATTATATCCTCCTCGGTATGTTGTACGGATATCGTCCACATTTCCTCTGGACCGGTGGCCATAGGTATGATGCCCCTGTTTAACATAGATATGTAATATGGATGCCATAGATCCATATTCGTTTTTAGGTAGCTTCTGAAGTCATATACCTTCCTCTTGCTGAATATTATCGTGCCGCTTACGCCGAATGTCTCGATATATGCGTTTATGCCGAATTCATTAAATATTTCTTGGTATCCTTTCTTAAGCATCTTATTAAGCTTAAGCATCTTAGGATAAGCATCCTCGGTAAGTATCTCTGTCAAAGTGACATATAATGATCTTAGAGCAAAGGGGTTGGCATTATATGTACCTGCATGCATCACTGAAGGCCTAGCAGGCCTCTCTCCAGGAGCTATTAGACTCATAATGTCTTCATCCCCGCCTAACAGAGATATTGAGGCCCCTCCACCTATGGCTTTGGCCATCGTTATCAAATCCGGTTCTACCCCGAATAATTGTGCTGCTGTGCCTGGATGTGCTCTCATAGCTGTCTTCACCTCATCAAAGATTAACAGAATGTCGTATTCCCTGGAGAGCTTCTTTACATTTCTTAGATAATTATTCTTAGGCGGTATTATTCCACAGTTCATCATTACCGGCTCGATGATGAAGGCCGCTATTTCATCCGCCTCCTCCTCTAGAACCATTTTTAGAGCCTCTACATTGTTGAAGGGCACTATGATGGTGTAGTCTTCAACTAGGTCTGGTACTCCTAGGGACTCTACAACGCTTAAGGGGAACCTCCTCGGACCCATTAAACCCCATGATGGGAATGTGCTGACCAACATATAGTCATAGGTTCCGTGGTAGCTTCCTTCGAGCTTAACGATTTTATCCCTTCCTGTGAATGCCCTAGCCAATCTTATTGCAAACATTACGGCTTCGCTCCCGCTATTGGAGAACCTGAACATATCGATATCGAACTGTTCTGGTATGATATCCGCTAGCTCCTCGAGTAGGTCATATGGATAAGTATATAACATACCGTTCTCAAGCTGATTCTTAAGTTCCTCTACAAGTATCGGATTAGCATGGCCAACCATTAGGGTACCATATCCCATGTTGAAATCTATATATTCATTTTCATCTACATCCCAGATTCTTGTGCCGCTGGCTTTGGTAAAGTATATGGGGTATGGATGATAGTATCTGGTATTGCTGTTTACTCCATAGGGTATATAATCGGTTATCTTATGATGCAGTTCTCTCGACCTCTTTGTTCTATTGAGGTATCTTCTCACTTCCTCCATCGCAAGTGGACCGTAGTCCTCCCATTCGTCTAGAAAATACTCATACATAATATAATCACCGCTAGAATATGGATTAGAAGATTCTCAACCCCCGAGAAGAGTAGCATGGTCTAGGAGGCCGCTGGTCGTCCTCAGTTTCCATTATTTAACCTCCACATAATAAATCACTAAATATTCACTTATATAAAGTTATATAATGGTTAATTATATAAATGCTAATATTAAAATTTTTTATCAACATAATGATAAATATTACTTATTCATCTGGTGCAAGCGCTAAGAGATGTTTATTACCTATATTAACATTCTTCAAATATTTCTTTGCTACTTCATAAGACTTCTTAACCTGTTTAACCGGTGTTATCGGGAGGTCACGCATATAATGGTCGGGATGGAATATTAGGAGGCTATAGGGAATCCCCTTATCTAATTCGGCTAGGAACCTCGATATCCCCTCCACTTCCTCAGAACCTACATATCCCGGGACTAGGAGGGTTGTAGCTGTCAATAGCGGAAGACTACTCCTATCATTATAATACTTATGAAAAAGCCTCTCGAAGTTCTCATATGACCTTTTATTCGATATCCCGCTTAGAGCTATACTTAGCTCCTCACTATATGTTTTCAGGTCGAACTTAATGATTCCCCCGCTCTCCAACGCCAGTTCTCCGGCTCTTTTCACTAATGCCCAGTTCCCCGTCCCATTCCACTCATAACATAATCTGACTATTCTATCTATATCCTCCAATATTAGTCTCCCTACTTTTATGGTAAATGGGAGCTGGGGCTCTGGAGTACCCCCCACCCAGCAGATACAAGATATCCTCTCATCACTCCGTATCATATCCAATACCTCTATAGATGTCTGTTTATCAGCCTTTACAGGTCTAAGTAGAGAATAATTTTGGCAAAATAGACATGTAAAGCTACAGCCATAAAAGAAGTATGCCAAATTATAATATCCGTATTCCGGGCCTTTTCTATAAGCGTAATCTGGGTATCCAGCGCCTGTTCCACCCGGACAAAAATATGATGCACAGCAATTTGTTATATGCGGGTCTAGATAGATGTGGGCAAGAGATATATCTGGTGATACTAGACTATGTAGCCGTCCATCGACATTTCTCCTTAGTCCACAGTACCCAGATTCCCCGATACCCATAATACATTCTCTGACGCATAGTTTGCATGGAATGCCGCCGGGTGTTTTGGGGGCTTCTCTAGTTAGCCCCATAGCATCCCTAATATTATTTCTCTTGCCATAAAATCTGTCATATACGGTGTTCCAACGGTCCTTAATACAGGCTACACAGACGTATCCTAATGATCTTGATACGTATCTAGCTTCTCCGCACTCGACGCATTTATCCATGTTCCCAATAACTAAATTAATCTATTAGGTATTAGAAATTTCATATTTAGGCGCTATAGAATTTCTTTATTTCCCCTGCTATATAACTTATCTCCTCTTCCTCTAAATATGGCGACATGGGAAGGGATAACGATTTTTCAGCTGCATATTCAGAGCCTTTAAGCTTTAGATTAGTATTCACACCCAATATTCTATGTCTATATGCAGGTTTTCTATAGTGAATAGCACACCCGATATCCCTTTCTAACAAGTAATTATATAGTTTGTCGCGGCTCCTTGCTTTAATCACATATAAATGATATACATGGTAGGCCCATTCCCTCTCAACCGGATTATCTACCGTTTCACCCAACTCTTCTCTATATACCCCGGCGAGCCTCCTCCTTACTTTATTTCTCTTATCAAGTTTCTTTAATTCAACCCTTCCAATCGCAGCATGGATTTCACTCATCTTCATATTGTAACCAAGATATCTGTATTCATCTCTCCCTACTTGACCATGATGTCTGAGCAACCTGACCTTCTCGGCTAAATCTGGGTCGTTGGTTACCACCATCCCCCCATCTCCATATACACTCATATTCTTAGATGGATAGAAGCTAAAAAAGGATACGTCTCCTATGCTTCCCAGCCTCTTCCCCTTATATTCCCCTCCATGTGCCTCAGCCGCATCTTCAATGACATATAAGCCGTGTTTCCTCGCGACTTCTAGTAGCGGATCCATATCTACAGAGTGGCCGAATAAATGTACTGGTATAACCGCCTTAGTCTTTTCACCGACTTTTCTTCTTAGATCATCTATGTCTAGTGTATATGTCTCCGGATCTATATCGACAAAAACAGGTTTTGCCCCGAAGTGTAGTATCGGGGAGATAGATGCTATAAAGGTATATCCTGGAACTAAAACCTCATCTCCATCCCCTATATTGAGTGCTTTTAAGATGAGGAACAAGGATGTAGTTCCGGATGAGGTTGCGACACCATATCTTACCCCTATGTATCTCGAGAATTCTTCTTCGAATCTCTTCGTCTCTTCTCCTAATACAAATATACCGCTGTCAAGCACCTTCTCGACAGCTTTCTTGACATCTTCCTCAATAACTATTCTAACTAGCGGTATCAACTGCGCATCTACCTCTCTGGATAAAAATACTATGTAGATAGATAATAATCTATTTTATATATGCGATTCCTATGGAGGCTATTAATAGCCCTCCGCCGATAAGGCTTATCATCGGGACTCTCTCGTAGAGCCACAGCCAACTTACAACTGTCGATATGAATGGCACTATCATTAGTGGAAGGCTTGCTAGGGATGCACCTATCTTCTTTACAGATATGTTGAATAACCAGAAACCAGCTACTGTACTGATTACACCTAGGAATATGAGGATAACTATTACGTCGATATGGATTATGTTATGTAGTCTAGATGAGCCATATAGATCTGTCACTAGGAAGATTGGCGTTGCAAATAGGAACATGTTGAATAAGATTACTTTATCACTTAATTCTAATGAGAATTTTCTATAACTTATTGTATATAAAGACCATGATAAGGCTGATGTGAGTGCTAGGGTATACCCGAGGAAATACTTTGGGTGTATACTTAGTGGTTCCCCCCTTGTTATTACGAGTATTATTCCCGTGACACCTATTAGTATGCTTAGAAGTTCATTCCACTTCAGTCTTTCACCTAGATAGATATAGGCTATCAATATTGTAAGGGGTGTTGTAAAGCTGGTGAGCAATGTGGCTTCAATGGCCGTTGAGTATAAAATAGAATAATTTATTGATAGCCACATGATCGATGCACCGAAGAGGCTCAGTATAAATAGCTCACTCAGATGTTTCTTAGGGATAGCCGGGGTATTATCGCTGAAGAACCGTATGAATGGATATAAGACGATTATGACTATAAGAGCCCTTAATAGCGCTATGTCAAAGCCAGTCAGATAATATAATAAATATTTTATCAATGGAGCTGAGACGCCCCATATTAGACTTGCCACTAATGAGAGGGTTAAACCTAGAAATTTATCGTTACTCATACCGGGGTCCCAGATACTCTATAAATATTCTTCTTCCACACCTTCTATCTTGGAGACATATCTAGCCAATACAAAGAGTAGGTCGCTTAATCTATTGAGGTATGAAAGGCATATATGTCGATCAATACTTTTTGATCTGAGATATCTCGTCAAAACTCTTTCAGCTCTTCTACATATTGCCCTTGTCATATGGAGATAGGAGCTCCCCAGTGAGCCGCCTGGGACTATGAATCCCTCTAGTCTTCCCGATATCTCAGAGTATTTCTTTAGCCATCCATCGAGTCTAGACATATCTTCCTCCACGATTCCACTCTTGACTTCTCTATCTATTTCTATGGATTGTACCTCGTTACCCACTTTGAATAGAGCCTTTTGTATATTGACTAAAATATTCTCTACCTCAGGATCTTTGATTAGTGTTCTGCATACGCCGATGGCGCTATTAAGCTCGTCAACCGTTCCTATAACCTCTATCACGATGCTATCTTTACCTACTTTCTTACCGCCATATATGGAGGTATAGCCATCATCGCCATAGCCATATTTCTTCTTCAATTTCCCACCTCACCGCTATACTGGTGAGAGCTGATAGTCTTGACGGCAACAGCTCTAGCCTATAAATATATATGGCTTAATATTAAGTCTACCATTAACCCTATAAGTATATCTTCAACTATGATTTAAGATTGACAATAGTATTGAGCAATTTCTATGGTCTTATACTTCGATACTTCAATACTAATCCTATTTTTTACAATTATCTTGATATAAGTCTCATTTCAAAAATTTTTTTGTCGATAGTATAGTAAAATGCATAGTAATCTTTATCAGTGTCTAGAAATAAATATGTCATTGTCTATATTCAGTTTATATTTATCCATAAACTAAGATATATAAATAGCCAATCATAGATTATAATGAAGCGGTGAAAATAAATGTCGGAATCACTTCCATTCGATGAATATAAAACACCTATAGCTAATCTACTTGAGGTACGAAGGAGATCCATAGATGACCTAGAGGGCTTTTGGGATGAGAAGGCAAGAGCATTGCATTGGTTTAAGACCTGGGACAAGGTACTTGACGATAGTAACCCTCCATTCTATAAATGGTTTGTAGGTGGAGTAACAAATATTTCATATAATGCATTGGATGTCCATATGGATAGCTGGAGGAAGAATAAGGCAGCCTATATCTGGGAATCAGAGGAGGGAACAATCAAAACATTAACTTATCTAGAGTTATATAGGGAGGTCAATAAATTTGCTAAGGTACTGAAGGATCTTGGGGTAAAGAAAGGTGATAGAGTAACTATATATTTACCAATGGTACCCGAGCTTCCGATCTCATTATTGGCGACAGTTAGGCTCGGTGCTATGCATTCGGTTGTATTCTCAGGATTTAGTAGTAGTGCTTTGGCTGATAGAATTAACGATGCAGAGTCAAAGATACTGATTACATCTGATGGTGGGTATAGGAGAGGCAAGTATATACCTATCAAGGAATGGGCCGATGAAGCCCTAAAGAATACAGATACCATAGAAAAGGTTATAGTAGTAAGAAGGACAGGGAAAGAGGTTAATATGGTTGAGGGTAGAGACTATTACTACGACGAATTAATGAGTAAAGTTTCAGAGAGCACATATATTCCACCGGAGCCTATGAAAGCGGAGGATCCGCTGTTCATATTATATACCTCTGGAACCACGGGGAAACCAAAGGGTGTCCAGCATAGTGTGGGTGGATATATGGTATGGGCTTATTGGACTCTGAAATGGGCCTTTGATCCTAAAGAAGACGATATATGGTGGTGTTCAGCGGATATAGGTTGGATAACAGGACATACTTACATAGTGTATGCGCCGTTGATGCATGGGTTAACAGGGATAATGTATGATGGAGCGCCCAATTATCCCGCTCCAGATAGGGTATGGGAGATAATAGAGCGCCATAGGGTAACAATATTATATACCAGCCCCACTCTCATAAGGATGCTGATGGGTTATGGCGATGAATATGTTTTGGAGCATGATTTATCCAGCCTTAGAGTGTTGGGCTCGGTCGGTGAACCTATAAATCCAGAGGCATGGAAATGGTATTACACAGTTGTTGGTAAGGAAAGATGCCCCATAATAGATACATGGTGGCAAACAGAGACAGGTGGATTTATGATTACACCCGCTAGAGGAATATCATTGGTACCTCTAAAGCCCGGGTCTGCGACATTCCCGTTGCCAGGCATAGATGCAGAAGTCGTGGATGAAGATGGAAACCCTGCTAAAGTCGGTGAAAGAGGCTACCTTATAATTAAGAAGCCTTGGCCCGGTATGCTACAGACACTATGGAAAGACCCAGATAGGTATAAAGAAGTGTACTTCTCGAGATATCCAGGGGCATACTACACTGGGGACTACTGTATAAAGGATGAGGATGGATATTTCTGGCTATTAGGTAGAGCAGATGAGGTCTTGAAGGTAGCTGGGCATAGGATAGGGACTATGGAATTGGAGAGCGCAATAGTATCCCATCCAGCTGTATCTGAGGCAGCAGTTGTAGCGAAGCCTGATCCGATAAAGATGGAGGTTCCAGTAGCATTCGTGGTTCTAACATCTGGTTATGAGCCGTCTGAAGAGTTGGCCAACGAGATAAAGAAGTATGTCGCTAAGAGTATGGGGCCGATAGCCCGTCCAGATAGCATATTCTTCGTAGCGTCATTACCAAAGACTAGGAGTGGCAAGATAATGAGGAGGCTACTTAAGGCCGTTATACTTGGGAAGCCTCTTGGAGACATAACTACGCTTGAAGATGCTGCTTCTGTGGAAGCTATCAAGAAGGCATATGAGGAGTTCAAGAAAGCGGTTGGAGGCGCCTAACCTCCCTTCTTTTTGATATCGATATTATGGTCTGTTAGAAGCTTTTCTGTATTCTCTTTGGTCTTCAGTATATAGTCAACAGCCATATCCATATCTATTATTCTTGTCAGGAGTCTATGACGCCAATATATCCTTTTGCCTTTTACATATATGTAGCGGCTGAACATTCTCTTAAGCTCATCCGGAAGCTCTATACCTGGTTTAGATATGAAGATATCGAGGTAGCACCATGTATATGCATCTTGCTTATAGTCAGCGGCGGTTGACAAATCGAATGATAATATAAGCCCCCCTCCATCAGTAAGATTTATCCTTTCCTCTCCAGAGCCCTCTATAAAATCTATGAGCCGATAACCCTTTTCCTTAAAATTATATTTAATTAAATATTCTACTAATGCTCTTCGCCTCTTAATGTTTAAATCCTTTAAATTCAATGAATATACACCTATACTCACCATCCACCGAGATCTCCAATAATTATAACAAAACTAATTTCGAAATAATAATATTAAAATATTACATAGAGTATTGTAAAGACAAATTCCGGCATTAATAATCAAATAATAAAAAGAATTAGACAACATTATTTTATTATTATGTAATCATTGCCCGTTTTTCATAGTCTTCTAATATTGATGATAAATGCTATGAATGCTAGGAGAATGAGGATGCCTGAGTAGCCTATTAATATAGATATCTCTATATAGATGGGTTTAATAAGGTCTCCAAAAACTCTAATGCCGTTGCCTAGAGTTAATAGGTAAAAGGGAACAAAGTTCAATTTCTCTTGTCTAACTATCTTACCCATCAGACTAGATAGTATAAGTGGTCCATGGCCGATCAACATGGTGCCTATAAATCCTACTGATATGGAGTGGATAGCAGCATCATATAGATATGGTGTAGGTTTAAGAACAGAATAGAGGAGTAATAGTGCGATTCCTCCCAACAACCAATGATATGCTGCCTGTAGGTGTACCGCTAGATAGTTCTGTAGCTTTGCTTCGCTCCTCCGTAAATTCTTTATGTTAGGTCTTTCAGCTAAATAGAATATTAGAACTGAGGAGAAATAGCCAAGGCTACCCATGATTATAAGGAGTTTATCGATGTAATAGAAGGTGTATGCAACTAGTAATGAGAGACTTAATAGCATTATATAGAATGAGATTTTTAGTATTCTTCTCTTAGTTAATCCGAGGATAAGCTTTGATAACTCGTATCGTTCGCCTAATATGAATAATACTGGAAAGCTGAGTAGTAATACGGCTGATCCTATGTAACTCTTCGGTGTATAAAATGTAGTAAGAGCGATTGATGTCAATAGTGAGAAACTAGATAATATCATAAATGCTAGAGATATATCCTCTAGCCCTAGAGCCCTCAATCTAATCAATAGTAGAATAAAGATTATTACTGCTATACTCATCATTACTCCTGATGCAACGATAATACTGTTATTGGAAGTAATGACGCCATAGATATAGCCCATAACCCCAAGTATTAATATTGGGATTGCTAGCCAGTATTTGCCGGGCTTAATAGGTATGGATATGCCTAGACCCATTAGACGTTCAAATATTATTAGAAGGGCTATAAATCCTATTATCATAACTGGAGCATGTAATGGATACAGTTTGCCTATGAAGGGATTATATGGATAGATGTCGCTGAACTCCATTAACCGCAGTATCCCTATAATTAGAGCAAATAGCATAAAGCCTATGGCTATCGGCATCGGGAAACGATACCTAGGATTAGATTGTTGGCCTGTCTCTATATGTGTCATATTTAACTTGATAAGTTGGGGCTGAAGATAATAATTTTTATATATATTAGTTTGCTTCTGGCGTCGATGGTCCACATTATATTATATGGAAATAATAAATATGATATGCATACCGAGGATAAGCCATAAATTCTCATTTAAGTTTTATAGAGGAATTATTTATTATTAAATTGAAGTCACTTACATATTGATATATAGGGGATATTGAGGGGATAATTATTGTCTCATCACGGTCTATTTGAAAATATGGTTGAAGAGATATTTCTTCAATTAATGGAGATGCATCCGGAAGAAGCCAGTTACATGGGTCTCCACCATTATGATGATAGATTACCTGATAGCAGCCCTGAAGCTGTAGAGAGGGAAAAGGGATTTCTAAAGTTAAGTCTGGAGAAGCTGGATAGGGTTATTCCCGATAAATTAGATATAGAGTATAGGATGGATTATTTTGCATTAAAGGATTTCCTGAGGTTAAGGTTGTTCTATATTGAAGATTGGCCTCGATGGAAAATGTATCCGGAGGCGATAGACACCCTGATCTATTCTCTTATCCCTATATTTATGAAGGAGTATGCGCCTCTTCAGGAGAGATTCGAGAATATAGTCGCACGTATAGAAAAGATTCCGAAGTTCCTTGATAATTCTAGGGCCCGTCTCGAGACGCCGATTAGAGTTTTCCTGAATCTGGGTGTAGAGTCTGCTGAGAGGCTAAAGAAGTTTATAGAGAGTATCTATAGCTATATGCATAAAGAACTCGGTAAAACGGTAGCCAGTAAGAAGGATGTATTCGATAGAGCTTTAGATGCTATAGAAAGGTACAAAGAGTGGATAAACACGCAGAGACCAAGGGAAATAAGGATATTTCATATGGGGGAGGATAACCTAAGGAAATACCTGGAGATTAGAGGCATTGATGTGGAGCCATCGGACTTATTGGAAAGGCTGAATCTTGAGTTGAAAGCTGTAAAGGAGGATTTGAGGCGTGTTGTAAAAGAGATAAATGGCAGCATGTCTCCCCACGATGTTATAGAGGATATGTATAACAAGCGTCCAGCAAATTTTCAAGTCGTATTGGCTGCCTATGAAAAGGCGATTCAAGAAGCCAAGAGAGTTACCATTGAGAAGGGAATCGCTAGTATACCTCGGGAGTTCATAGAGGTTAGGGATACACCTGTCGTGATCAGAGGGGTCGTCGAGCCTATTATATATGTTCCACCTGGTAAGTTTGAGGCAAATAAGGTTGGTAAGCTTTTAATTACGCCGGTAACATCTGATGAGGAGCTTAGACTTCATAATGCTTATTCTATTGCCCATCTTGCCGTAAGAGAAGGATTTCCAGGTAAACATCTCATGAATGCTTGGAATGTTGAAAATAAGAGTTTTGTTAGGCAACTTGTTGATGCCCCTGAAACAGTAGAGGGATGGGCATATTATGTGGATCATACAATGAGTGAGATGGGCTATCTCAATAGCCCCAGAGACAAATTCTATAGGTTACTGAGCCTCCTTAGAATAATATGTCTTGCCATATCAGATATTAGAATGAGTTTGGGAGACATCAGTATCCAGGATATAGTCAAATATCTCGGGAAACAAGCTTACATGGAGGAAGACAGGGCTTTATCGGAAGCGTTATTATGTGCTCATTCCCCAGGTTTCCAGCTAAGTAAGTACTATGGATACCTAAAGTTCCTGACCCTAAGGGAGACTATCAAGAGTATATTGGGAACCCACTTCAGCCTCAAATGGTTCCATGATACTATTCTACAGAGCGGTATCTTACCCCTTAAATACCTAGAGCTACTAATATTATCAAAAGCTATAGACCACCTAATCAAGGCTAAAACTAAAAAAATGGGGTGAATTTAATTAGTATACACGTGAGCCTATTGGAACCTCTTCATCGGGCTTTATCCATACAGGTTTATCTCCCTCCGCGACTGCCGCTAGTAGCATCCCGCTGCTCTCTATTCCCGCTATTCTTTTCGGTTCAAGGTTGACTATGGCTACGAATGATTTGCCTATGAAATACTCTGGTGGGTAGTAGTCTGCACCTCCTATTACAATCTGTTTGGTATCCCCGCCGATATCGATGATACCTTTGTATATCTTTGTTTTACCCGGGATCCTCTCTACACTTATAACCTTGACTACTCTCAAGTCTAGTTTGTTGAATTCGTCGAATGAAACCGTTGGCATATTTATTCACCTACTAATAAATTTTAGTGTATTAGAAGTATTTAGAGATTTAACTCAATTCTTGCCTATTATCTCTCTATAATAATGCTATAAGCATCATTATCGTGAAAACTATACCTAGATATGGACTACTGAATTTAAACAATTTCCAGCTGATCTTGATATCGGGGTGGATTAACAACTTTATTTCAAGGTATAATAGTATGATATTCATTATTGTGAGGGGTAGATAGTACATCCATGTATGGAATAACTGGTTTGTTAATGGAATAATATAGGTGAATATTACTAATAGAAGGGCTGTAGAGGCGATACATCTTATCGCTGTCTTCTCAGATATAACCACGGGTAGCATAGGTATATTTGCCCTCTTATAATCGTCCTTGAAATATAATGCTAGGCTCCATATATGCACGGGTGTCCAGAGAACTATTAATGCAGCGATAATCAATGAAAAAATGTCGATGGAACCGGTATATGCGGCATATCCTATTATGGCGGGGGCGCCTCCACTAAATGAACCGATAATTATATTTATAGGATTCTTTCTTTTGAATATAGCACTATATATGATTATATTATCAACTAAACCGAATACCATAAAGATGAATGCAATGATATTGATCCACAACGAAGTGAATAGAGATATTACAATTAAAATTAATCCAAATACCAAAGCTTTCCAAGCTGGATATATTCTTCTCGATGGTAAGGGACGTAGCCTCGTTCTATTCATAACAGAATCAATATCTCTATCGATATAGCTGGTCACGACATTCGCTCCGCTCGTACCTGTTATAAGAGCAATAAGTAGAATTGATAGAAGATTCACATTTATATCTCCATGTGAGGCTATGATGTAGCCGGCAATCCCCGTATATATTAGGAGAAGCCAGAGCCTAGGCTTAGTAACTTCGAGGTAGGCCATTAAGCTGGACATTACATCCTCAAACTTTGAAATCAATACAATGTTATATATCAATTCAAATTATATTGTATAAATAATATTATTCCGGTTCAGCAATAACCGCAGTACCTGTAGCACTTATTAAGACTACGCCTTGGAAGACCTCAGAAGTCTCTATATCCAATCCGACTACGGCATTGGCGCCCCTCTTCCTTGCCTCTTCTATCATCCGATTAATCGCTTCTTCCCTAGCCTTATGCATCTCTGTTGTATATACAGATACTTCTCCCCCGGCCAATGCTTGGAAGCCGGCGACGATCTTCCCGCCCACGCCTCGTGTTCTAGCTGTAAGTCCCATGACAACTCCCTTGATCTCCTTTATTTTATAACCCGGTATAGAGGGAGTTGTAACAACTATAATATCACTCATAACTATCACCATATAGATATATCGATTATAATAGAGATATTAGAGGAGCTTCTTAATATAATCCCAATATTCATCTACTGTCTTCTGTATTTCTGCAATTTCCTCTTCACTAAGGTGTTTGAATCTTCCTTGTATAGAGAGATAATCCTTCACGCCTAGTCTCCTTTTATCGAGCATAGTGCTACTAGGTGGATTAAGCTTCAAAACCCCATTTTCAGCCTCCATTAGGATCCATACACCGCTCAATACCGCTTTTTTAGCCACTTCAATTGTCAGATTAAATTCATGTCTCCATCCGGGTGGACAAGGATCAAATAAATGGATTAGTTTGAATCCATAGATAGATAGCGCCTTCTTAACTTTCCTGACTAGATCGAGGGGATATGCGGGTGAGGCTGTAGCTACATATGGCACTCTATGATCGAGCATTATCGAGAATAAGTCCTTTTTTAGGCCTTCTCTACCTTTAACCGTAGTTGTGGTCCATGCACCCATAGGTGTAGCCCCACTTTTCTGTATACCAGTATTCATATAAGCCTCATTATCATTACAGATATACAGAATATTTTCATTTCTTTCAGCGGCGCCGCTTAAACTCCCAAATCCAATATCGAATGTCGATCCATCACCAGCCCAGACAACAACATTCACATCCCCAACACCTATCTTCTTCAGTGCCCTCGATACACCTGAGGCCGCCGCTGGAGCTGCAGCAAAAGCCATATGCAATACTGGCACATTAAATGTTGCCTTTAATCCAAACCCTGAAATTATCGAGGTGCATCCTGCCGGTATCACCAGTATAGAGTTCTTACCCAATGCTTTAAGCACATGCCTTAATGCTAGTAATGCGCCGCAACCTTGGCAAGCAGGGTTACCTGAGAGGGCAAGTTCCTCCATCCCTAATTGAGTTATTATCCGTGGTCTACTCATTTCATAACACCTCCATGATAATACCAGATATTAGTGGATGGCTCAACTTCGCCATCGAGAACCATTCTGTATATCTTGATATAGTCCTCTGGGGATACCTCTGTTCCAGCAAGTCCGGTTATAAATCCGTAGGTAGGTGTCTCTACATAGAAATCATAGAATATCGATTTGATCTCCCTAGCCAATATCCCCCCTAGCCCCATACTTACATTTCTATCTATAACCACTATATTATTGGCTATCCTTCCTAGTCTAACAAGATCAGTAACAGGCATAGGTCTTATAACCCTTATCCGCGCCAATCCAACCCTCTCGCCATTCTCTCTTAATTTATCAACAGCGATCTTTGCATCTCCAGAGATAGCGCCCATTGTTATGAAAATTGTCTCTGCATCCATCGCCTTATATTCTTCGATTAAATATCCATAATTTCTCCTAGATAGGGCTCTATATTCATTCATTACATCCTTGATATAGTCACGTGCACGCTCCATCGACCTCCATATACTTTCTCTAAACATCATATTATCGGTTGCAATAGGCAGATTACCTATCGAAATAGGTTCATCTACATTTAATAATGGCTTAATATCTCTTGGATCGGGAAGGAACGCATCGACCTCCTCTTGTCTCAAGAGCTCCACCGGTTCAAAGGAGTGGCTAATCTGAAATCCATCCCATGCAACACCTACCGGAAGCCTTACCCTAGGGTTCTCTGCGACTTTAAATGCCTGTAAAGTCATATCGAATACTTCCTGTGCACTAGATGCGAAAAACATTATCCAGCCACTATCCCTTAATGTTAGGTAGTCATTATGATCGCTCCATATATTCCATGGGGGACCTATTGATCTGGTGACGAATCCAGCTACGATCGGTAGCCTAGCATTTGCAGCCCACCATATCATCTCATACATGTATAATAATCCATGGCTTGACGTGGCTGTATATACCCTCGCCCCTGATGCAGATGCACCTATAGCTGCAGCCATAGCGCTATGTTCACTATCTGCATGTATAACCTCAGCTTTCATCTCATTATTTTCAACAAAATCCACTATCTTCTCTACGATAGTGGTTTGTGGAGTAATTGGATATATAGGTATAACATCTACATTTGCAAGTTTAACGGCATAGGATGCAGCGTGATTGCCGGATAAAACTTTTCTTATTCTTCTAGTCTCCATACTCATTCACCATCTCAATAGCATCTACTGGACATACATTATCGCATATACCGCATCCTTTACAATACTCATAGTCAATCTTTGGAAATCCATTTTCAAGTATATTTATAGTGGCCTCGGGGCAATATACCCAGCATAATCCGCATTTGGTGCATTTATCAATATATATGACTGGTTTAGTGAATCTCCACATCCAAGTAGGTCCTGACGACCCTTTTGAAGGTTTTGAAATTGGATATAATATTTCTTCAGGATTCATCGACAATCTTCACCACCTCATAGGCTTCCCTAAATACAGATGCATTCTTTTCACCTAAATCACCTTTCCAATGTTTCCTCAATACTCTCTCACCTACATCTGGATTAACGAGATTTGTAGCCTTAATTAATGCTCCTAGAAGCGGGATATTTACAAGTGGTAGGCCGCTCAATTTAAGCCCCCATTTACCACTTATTTCTACAGCATTTACATAGGCCACCTTAAAATCTTTAAAGATCGAACTCAATTCCTCATCAAACTCATCAGTATTTATTACGACGAGACCTCCCTTCTTCAACCCATTTGTTACATCAACCATATCAACCAAATGTCTATCAGTAACAATAATTATATCTGGATTGGACTCGGCGCTCCTCTTCATAATAGGCCTATTATTAATCCTAGTTACAACCATTACAGGGGCTCCACGTCTCTCAGCGCCAAAGACAGGAATAGATAGTGTATAAAGCTTCTTCTCGAGGAGCATCTCTCCCAGGAGGTCGGATGCGACGACTATACCGTGTCCTCCCCTACCATGCCATCGAATTTCAATCAATAGTTTCCACCTAAAAATAATTAATCAATCTATAACCTTTATTTTACATATATATTGAAAGTAAAAAATTAGCATACTAAAAATATCCTCATCAGACTTTTCCGGTACTAATCCACTTACCACTACCATCGATATAAATTTCTTTTTTGAATAATGGAGGCTCAGACTTATATCGATCGATAGCCTCCTTCATAGCCTCAAACAACCCAGTCCTATGCTCTTTAGCCAATCCTACATATACAAGGGGCTCACCTACACTAAACTCCCCCACTGCATGTATAATTAATGCATCAGTCAAATCATATTTTTCCTTCAACTCTCTGGCAATATTCTTTATAACTTTACTTGCTAAATCTTCATGCGCCTCAATAAGAATCCTTATAACCCCTTTACCTTCGATATGACCGCTCCTCCTTACAATCCCGATGAAGCTGAGAATAGCTCCCGAACCACCGCCCCCATTCCGCTCGATAAACTCCCGATTAATCTCTCCGATATTAAAATTATCTTTTTCTATTATTCCTGATTCGAACATCTGGGACACCAAGCATGAAATGGATTGCCAAGAAAATAAAGTAAGATATAGAAATATATTGTAACTGATAAGGGTCTGGTTAAGTCACAGATACCAAATAAACCATCGTCATACAATATTAAAAGTGGCATCGGCCGGCAATGGGGGCCATATACCCACGGAGAAGTGGGATAGGTCTACAATCTCCCAAAGCCAGAGGAAGGAGGCCCAAATAGACTCCAAGGGGGCTAAATGCCCTTAAGGAGTGTTGAAGGAGTCTCTTTCCGAAGGCAGAGGGAGAAAACGTAGACCGAAAGGGATTCCCCCTCAATCCCTTCCCACAGACCCAGGGTATATGGAATTCAACCAGCCGATCTCCGTAGATGGATATCACCCTATGGGGCACGATGGGTGTGTGCCGGCGCATCCAATCGGGCAAGCCCCGTAGACTGATATCCATGAGGGGCCCACGGAGAGAGGCTGGAGACGCCGGCCGATGCATTTCTAAAAATCCAATTATGAGAGGTATATATGCCTTATATTTTAGGGCTGCTATATAATCCTTACCCCAATTATATCCCTAATTTATAAACAGCCTATATATATGGACCCCCTTAACAGTTATAATAAGCCTTATATATAGTTACGAGAGTATTATATTCTGTAAAAGATTTTTGGTGTAAAAAATGAACAAAAAATATTTGATTTTGGCACTAACAATAATAGCATTGTTTCTTGGAACCCTTCTAGTGATGCCGACGGCATCAGCTGCCATAGTATCCTCCGCAGCGTCACCAACAAGTGGATATGTCGGTACTGTGGTAAGGATAAGTGGACAAGCAACTCCAGGAAGTGAGGTAAGGTTTTATTGGGATACTATCGACGATGAGCATTATTTAGGAAGTGTAACAACGAATCCACGGGGTGTCTATAATTTCAAGTTTGAAGTTTGGCCAGATGAGCCTGGTCTACACTTCATAATCATAACAGACGGCGTGTCCGTTAAAAGAATCGCGTTTTTCTTATCTACTAGCAATTTGGATATGAGAATCGTTGAGAGATGGGATAGACTATTCCAGATACTGGGTGAATGGCCCGCTCCAGGTCATGGTTGGCCTGACATAAGTACAGCGCTTGATGATATAAAATTTGAGTTCGAGGAGTTCTACAGTGAGTGGACGGATTTCTACCTGAACTTTTGGCTAGATGAATGGAATGAATTCTTCTGGGACGAGTGGTTCGACTTTTATTTCATACAGTTACCATGGATCAATGAATCGATAGGCAACTGGCCCGTCGATTGGAACGGAGACCTAATTAGTGACTGGAGTAGTATAGCAGAAGGACTCGCAGATATAAAATTCGAGTTATACTGGAACTTCACTGATCTCTTCGACTTGCTAGGTGACCCGTCAGCATATGTATGGAACTGGACAACATTTGCTGATGCACTCAACGACACAAAATATGAATTAAATTACTTCTATTATCAGTGGCTATTCTGGAATTGGAGCCAATGGGCACCATTCTCATGGGAATGGGGTGACTTCTATGCTGGTTTCTGGCTAATTGAGTGGCCCGA
The DNA here is from genome assembly GCA_002011075.2 of Candidatus Scotarchaeum otlingeri. GTDB lineage: Archaea > Thermoproteota > Nitrososphaeria > Geothermarchaeales > JDFR-13 > Scotarchaeum > Scotarchaeum otlingeri. The sequence goes on along the minus strand of MTMA02000006.1, from coordinate 985,322 downwards.
CTTTTACTGGAACTTTAGCATATTCTACGGTAATTGGACTGAGTTCTATTGGAACTGGACTATCTTCTATGATGAATGGACTGACTTCTACGTAGAATGGGGTACTTTCTGGGGTACTGAGTGGGATACGTTCTATGGAGAGTGGACTACTTTCTGGGGTACTGAGTGGGATACCTTCTATACACAGTGGACTACTTTCTGGGGTACTGAGTGGGATACCTTCTATACACAGTGGGGTAACCTATATAGCTGGTTCGGATCATGGCCTCCAGCTGCTAGACCCGGATGGACAGACCTAACTGTAGCACTTGATGACATAAAGGATGAGATTGAAGCCCTAGCCGCCGATGTAGGTACATGGCCCACTACTAACTATGCTGATATCGCAACGTTTGCCGAAGATGTTAGAACTAGATTAGTCGACGTAGCCGCTGACATCGGTACATGGCCTACTGCTAACTATGCGGATATAGCTACATTCGCAGAAGATGTCAGGTCTCGATTAGTGACATTAGCTAGCTATGTGGGCACATGGCCATATGATTGGGATGGAGATGGAGCGGCGGATTGGAACAATATAGCGGAAGCTTTAGATGACATTAAGACCGAGTTCGATACGTTCTATGGAGAGTGGACTACTTTCTGGGGTACTGAGTGGGATACCTTCTATACACAGTGGACTACTTTCTGGGGTACTGAGTGGGATACCTTCTATACACAGTGG
>MTMA02000006.1:489373-984498 GCA_002011075.2 Candidatus Scotarchaeum otlingeri | reverse complement strand
TACACAGTGGACTACTTTCTGGGGTACTGAGTGGGATACCTTCTATACACAGTGGACTACTTTCTGGGGTACTGAGTGGGATACCTTCTATACACAGTGGGGTAACCTATATAGCTGGTTCGGATCATGGCCAGTCGACTGGAACGGAGATGGAAACCCTGATTGGAGCGATTTAGCTACTGCCCTTGATGATATAAAATCAGAGCTATTCGACTGGTTTGGATCTGGAGGTACATATGAAAATACAACACAAATCAAATCCAAAGCATCTGCATTAACCGGTGCTACCAATACACTAACATTATATGTAAAGAAATCAGATCTCTCACAGATAGGGCATTTCACAATAGCCTTAGGCGGATCAATTACAGAAGCTGGCGACTCTATAACTATTGACGTATATGTTGACACAGATGGTGATGGTGTTATTGATACAAGCGTTACATTAGATACTGTAACAGGTGGTCCCTTATCATTAGACGGAAAAGGATATACCTATGAGGTAGTAGCAAGCTATGTAACAGTAACATTCTCTGATGCTGCACCAACTGCAGATACTGTATACGTATTCATAACCGTAGAATATCCCGCTAATCCATAGACCCCTTAATCTTTTTTATTTTATATTTTTAGGTATCTAAGGATTCTATGAATATCCCAAAGATTATACATAATCATCTTTTATATTATTATAAGTGACTTATTAAACCACTTATATAGGTTCCTGTATTAAAAAAATAGGTGATATAGATGAATTGGAAGCTTAGAATGGCATTTATAATAATAGCCATCATCATATTTACAGCGGGATATGCATACTACTTTTCTACCACACAGAGGCTTGAGAGTGAACTAGTAATTTACACCTATGAAAGCCTATTAAAGTGGGGAGATGATCCAGAGGCTGTATATAATGCTGTATTCAAAGGATTTGAAGAGAAATATGGAGTGACTGTGAAGGTTGTAGAGTTTCCAGATGCCAGAGACACTTTGTTGGCGGTGATTGAGGAGATTAACCTATATGGTGAACCCAAGGCCGATATCATTATCGGGCTTGATAATATTTTGGTGGAGGAGGCCAAAGGGAGGGGTATACTTGATAGATATATCCCGCCTAATATCGATGTTATTCCTAAAGATCTTCGTGACGCATTGGATCCTGATGGCTATAGTATTCCTTATGATTATGGTTTGATAGCATTTGTATTTGACCGGGAAAGGATCGTGCTAGAGGATATTAGCCTTGAAGATTTTGAGGATCCCGCTCTCGCAAGTCTTCTTGTAGCTGAAGATCCTTCCAGGAGTAGTACGGGAATATCCTTTTTGTTGATGGAGATTGCATTTTATGAAAAAATATTGGGTACTGATTGGCGTGATTGGTGGATAAGTGTGAGGGATTATATTAATGTACAGCCGAGCTGGGGAGATGCATACAATATCTTCTTTACTGAAGAGGCCAATAGGCCTATCGTAGTTAGCTATGGAACTGACCCGGCATATAGCTTCTACTTTTATAACTCTACCCGTTACGATGCTGTAGTACTATCATTTGAGGGGAAGGATTATGCATGGCTTCAGATTGAGGGGATATCCATAGTGAAGGATGCTCCTCATAGGAAGGCGGCTGAAAAGTTTGTCGAGTGGTTTATCTCGGAGGATGTTCAACAATATATGGCATTAAATAACTGGATGTATCCTGCCAATAAGAATATAGAACTGCCTTCTTCCTACGAGTATGCTATACATCCAGATGAAGTTATAGCCTTGAATCAATATCTGTCTAAGCAGGAAATAAGGGATAACTTAAAGGATTGGCTCAAGGAATGGATTAACATCATGAGTGGCTAATAATACCCCCATTTTTACCGTCATATACCTCCGCGTTACTAGATTTTATAGAGAGATGATATATCTTTACCTATATAAAAGAGGTTTAGAATCGAAGGTATCTATGCATATTCATAGGGTGATATAAGTATTGAGATTTAGGAACAACATACTATTGGCATCTCTTTATATTATTATATATTTACTAATGTTTCTATTACCGTCTTTATTAATATTGCTACGTATAGACCTCGATGGTATTTTTAGATTGCTACATCTTGACTTCTTGTTAAATTCTTTCATCTTCACCGTTTCGCAAAGTTTATGGAGCAGTATTTTATCGGTGATTATTGGAGGTGCAGCGGGCTATATACTCGCTTTATCTGAGACGAAGTTGTCGAGTATTTTGAGGGGAGTAGGACTAGCATCGTTTATGGCTCCTCCGATAGTTGTTGCATATGGATTTACTTTGCTCTATGGAGAGGCAGGGCTTATTACACAGTTCATACCTATCTTATCGTTCCTCGGAACTGGATTTTCAGGTATAGTTGCTGCTCATGTTTTTTATAATTCTCCTTTAGCAATGAATCTAGTATTTGCTGGTTTATCTGGCATTCCACGAGATGAGTTTGATGCCATGAGTATTTATGGTAGAAACCTTAGATATTTGACTAGAAAGATATTTATCCCTTATCTCCTTCCTAGTGCCTTTGCAAGTTTTCTATTAACCTTCTTATATAGTTTCACGAGTCTAGCCATACCTCTGGTAATAGGGGGTAAACCTTCTCTATGGACTATTGAGGCATACATATACTGGATAATGAAGTACCTCTTGGATACTAAACTTGCCATAGCATTAACATTAGTACAACTATTAATTATGGCCTTATTCGCATATCTATATCTATATTTCTCCAAATCATTAATCTCGCCTGAGATATCACCCTACAGAATCGGTTTCTTGAGGGGATGGCAACGGTATATATCATTATCCTATCTAATTATTCTTTTGCTCTATCTTGTCATGCCCTTTATATCTATATTGTACTCTTCATTTAGGAACCCTTATACCAATACATTTACACTCGAGGGTTACATGGAAGTATTTGGAGGACGCTTCAGCAATATATTAGGAACATCTCATATCAATATCTTGATCAACACATTTTATTATGCCTTTATGGTTACGATAATAAGTATATCCTTATCGATCGTCTTATCTTATCTAAATAACATGTATCTAAATCTATCGGCGCTATTGCCTCTAGCCTTCAGCCCAGTAACACTAGGCTTAGGCATGTATCTATTTTATTTGAATGTACCAGAATTTAGATGGGTAGCTATAGTTGCTGCTCATGTAGCAGCATCGTTACCATTGGTATCGAGAAGTATAGATATAGGATTTACGCGAATCCCAAAAGAGCTGTTGGAGGCGTCAGAAGTATTTAATGTACGTGGACTTTATAGACTTCTGAAAGTAATTTTACCTCTTATGAAGGAACCTCTTATGATAGCTGCTTCATTGGCGCTAGTTGTGAGTCTTGGGGAGTTTGGAGCTACATTGCTGCTGCATAATCCACAGACAACGACCCTATCTATAGCTATATATAAATTAAGAGCCGCAAGAAGATTTATGGCTGCATCTGCAGAGGCCTCTATATTAATGGCTATAACGATGATTATCTTAATATATATAGCAAGAAAAAGCGGTAGATGGATATGAGCGAGGTAGTCCTAAGAGAAGTTACGAAAAAATTTGGTGATACTATCGCGCTTGATAGTGTATCTTCATATTTCCCTAGGGGGAAGATTACGGTGGTTTTGGGTCCAAGTGGAAGCGGCAAATCAACATTGCTCAGAATTATTTCGGGGTTGGAAAATCCAGATAGAGGAGATATAATTATAGATGGAGAAGAGGTGGAGGGATTAGAGCCGTATCAGAGAGGTGTGGCCATGGTATTCCAGTATCCCGCGTTATTTCCACACCTTAGTGTCTATGATAACATAGCTTTTGGACTAGAGCCTCTAAAGCTGGATAAAAAGGAGATCGACGATCGGGTTAAGGCTGCTGCAGAGACTCTCGAGATTAAGGACTTGCTGGATAGATATCCATCTATGTTGAGCGGCGGTGAAATGCAAAGAGTAGCTTTAGCTAGGGCCTTAGTGGTTAGACCAAGAATATTGCTTTTAGATGAGCCTTTATCACATCTGGATGTAAATTTAAGAACAAAGCTAAGGAGGGAGCTGGTAGATCTTCAAAGAAGACTTTCAATCACCTTCATATATGTTACCCATGATCAAGATGAAGCTCTAGAGATATCTGACCACCTTATTATTCTTAACCAGGGTAAAGTTATTGAGGAGGGAGAACCCCTAAAAATATATTTGGCTCCTAATTCTATAGAGTCAGCTCGGTTCTTATCTCATAACATAATTGTCATAAATGATGAGCTGATATCATTCCCTCCAGAAGCTGTTATATTGGATGGTGATGATGAATATGGTGTTGTCGAGTCTATCTATCCAGCCAGAGGATATGGATCTATTGCTATAAGATGGACAAACAATGTTATCTATGCATATGTACCTCTTGAGCAGATACAGAATTTATCTCAGGGCGCCACCATCCGATTTTCGATAAATTATGAGTTAGTTAGGAAATGGGGGAAAAGGGGGGTGGGGGGAGGGGAGCTTCATCGAGTTTGATATTTTTAGTTTCTATTATGTTATAACCCTCATTTATATCTTAATATATATTACTACCTTAGCATCTATATAAATCCTTTCAGCTAATCATTATTATTAAGGTAGTCGGCGATGAAAGCGGCTATATTGGCTGGAGGATATGGAAAGAGGCTGCGGCCTTTAACAAATAAGATTCCTAAGAATATGGTTCCAATAAATAGAAAACCAATTATTATTTGGCAAATAGAGTGGTTAAGAAAGTATGGGGTTGACGAATTTGTATTATTGACCGGATATCTTGGTGATATTCTGGAGAAGGAGATAGGTGATGGTAGAGACATTGGTGTGCATATAAATTATTGTAGGGAATATGAGCCTCTAGGCACAGGCGGCGCTGTATTAAATGGAATGGAATATCTAAAAGATGAAGAAATTTTTTTCGTCGTCAATGGCGATGTACTGACCAATTTGGATCTAAGGGAGATGACCCTTCTTGATAAGGATCTAATCGGTGGACTAGCGTTAGTGCCCCTACCATCACCATACGGGATAATTGAGATAGATAGGGCTGGTTTTATTAGGCGTTTTATCGAGAAACCGCTTATATATGATAAATGGATTAATGGAGGGGTATACGTGTTTAGGAGGGAGATATTTAATTATCTTCCTCAGAAAGGGTCGATTGAACATGATACCTTCCCTACCCTTGCAGAGAAAGGTTTGTTGAAGGGGTTCATATATAGAGATGTATTTTGGATGAGTATAGATAGTCATAAAGATATTGAAGAAGCATCGAAGCGTCTCTCTAAATTAGCAGGGTGGCCATAGTTATAAGGCTGATAATAATTTTATTATGATAGGCATCATCATCCAAGCAGATCCGAGAATACCAAGCGACCCCTTCTTATAAACTTCATATTCACTAAATACTTGAAACTTATCTCTATACTTGTTATCTAACCTTAATATATATGGGACTGGGTCGTCTGTATGTCTTCTCTCTTGTGGCGGTGTTGAGTGATCCATAGTGATTAGTATAGCATATTGATCTAAATCAATTCTATTTAATAGGGGGCCTATAAAGTATGAATCGATTTCTTCCAATGATTTTATTTTTCCTTCCATATCTCCATCATGTCCATATATATCGGGACCTTTTATATGGATGTAAACAGCATCGGCATGTGGAGAGGCATCTAAGACATATTCAACTCTACTTAGACAGTCCCTTCTAAAATCTCCAGTCATCGGTGGCGATTTATATACCTTCATACCTAGTAACTTGGCTATGCCTATTTCTGTAGGCATATCAGCTATAGCTATAAAGGAAAGCCTATAATATCTCTTCATCTTGGGTATTCCTTTTGGCTTCATACCTGCATCTCTTAGAATAACTGTATTTGCAGGTAACTTTCCCATCCTGATACGTCTCCTATTAACAGGGTGATCAACCAACTTCAGATTTAATGTATCTATAAACTTATTCACAAGCTTGGCTGTAATGACCGCCCTATTGTCGCTATTGATAGGAGTACATTCAACTATATTATTAGAGTAATCAGGTAATGCTATAGAAATTGATCCACGTTTGGAATACGCCGGATCTGTATTACTAATCATATCCGACAACTTATATTTTCGGCTCCCTATTACGACAGCAAACCTATATTTCAAGCCTACCTTAAGGCGGGCATAACCCTCGTATATCCCCAACTCCAGATGTTTACAGCCTCTCAGTAAAGCCATCGCCTCTTCTGTAGTTATATCCCTACCTACTCTTCTGTCGATTATTATCCCTCTAGCGAAATCGGCTGACGCCAAATTACCTCTCAAAGCAACTTCATAATCATCTTTCATGTTTAGCCCGACGCCGAGTGCATCTACTGGGCCTCTTCCAACATAGAATCTCTCGGGATCATACCCTAGAAGGCTAAATACAGCTGAGTCACTTTCCGGTGCGACACCTTTACGTACGGGATAGTGAAGGCCTCCGATGGATTCTTGGGCAACTTCATCCATATTGGGTGTAGACGCCAAGGATAAACTACTGTTCTCCCTTAAACCATCCGCCGCTCCATCTAATACAATATATATGAGCTTCTTCTTAATTCGAGTCATAAAAGTCCCCTTGAAATATACAAGTTTATATAACTATTGAATAACTATAAATATATCCATTGATAAAAATTAATTAACATACTGGGTGTAATTGGAATGCGTCTCTCATTTCTAGGTAGAAAAAAGAAAAGTGAGAAGAAAGGTATAAGGATACTATATACAACGGATCTCCATGGCGCTGAGATAGTATGGAGAAAATCATTATCAGCCGCTAAAATATATAATGTGGATGCTCTTATTGTAGGTGGAGATATAACAGGTAAAATGCTTATACCCATCGTGAAAGTTGGGGAAGGTAAATATGAGTATTACTTTATGAAGAAGATTCACCATATAACACAATCTGAGTTACAAAAAGTGATTGATGAAATCTATAATATGGGATATTATCCTTATGTAACCAACGAAGATGAATATCGTGAATTAGCTGAGAATAAGGATAAACTTGATGAAGTATTTCTGCAGGTTATGAAGGATACATTAGTAAGATGGCTTGATTTAGCTAACGATAGACTTCCAGATAATATACAGCTAATTGTAACTATGGGTAATGACGACCGTCTTGAGCTTGATGAGGTTCTAGTCAATCATCCCCGAGCAGAATATAGCGAGGGTAGGGTTATATATATCAAGGATAAATATGAGTTCTTTGGTTGCAGCTGGGTAAATCCTACTCCATGGGACAGTCCAAGAGAGGAATCTGAAGAAGAACTATACAAACGTCTAAATAAATACTGGAGCATGATAAAGGATCCCCGTAGAACTGTCTTAGAAATTCATGCTCCTCCCTTCCAAAGTACAATAGACGAAGCACCGCTTCTAGATGAGAATTTCAATCCGGTAGTCAGAAGTGGCCGTGTAGTCAAAATTCCAGTTGGCTCGAAAGCCGTTAAAAAGTTCATCAAAGAAAAACAGCCATTACTCGTACTAAGTGGACATATCCATGAAAGCCCCGGTTCTGTGAAGATAGGTAAGACATGGGTTGTAAACCCTGGAAGCGAGTATTCAGAAGCCATATTTAAGGGATTCCTAATAGATATAGATGATACGGAAATCAAGGCTATGAATAGAATAGAAGGATAAACGCTGGGTCTAAAATTTTTTGACTTTTACTATTATAACTGATTTGTATAGCTATAGTGTTTAATGTATTATCAAGCAATTATTAGCGATAATATTCATGTTATGATATACTTTTTATATATTAATAATTAATACTTAATTTTTAATTACCTTCTACACTCTTTAATTCTTGTTAATAACGAGGTGTATACTGATGAAGATACTGGATTATGAGTTTCCTGAGGGACTTTTATATTCTAGGGACCATTTATGGGTAAAAGTAGAAGATGGCAAAGTAAGGGTGGGAATAACTGATTTTGCTCAAAAGATGGCTGGAGATATAGTCTTTGCTAGGATAATGCCCAAGGGTAGACAGGTGCGTATGGGTCAACCCCTTGGAACCATGGAAACAGGTAAATGGGTGGGGCCATTGAAATCACCCGTTTCAGGGACTATAATAGAATCCAATACTGCGTTGAGGATGCAGCCTAAACTATTAAATACTGATCCCTACGGTGAAGGTTGGGTGGCTGTTTTAGAGCCTTCGAACTTCGAGGAGGAAAAGAAGCACCTTATTTCTGATTTCGAGGAACTAAAGAAGTTCATCGAGGAAGAAGAGGCCAAATATAAAAAATAATTAATAATTTTTTATTTAACTCAGGTTCTCCGCTATTAATTCAGCTATATCCATTATCCTAACATGGTTACTTGATACTCTTGCAGCTTGTTCGAAAGCCTGTATACATGTGGGGCAGGCTGAGACTATTATCTTAGCACCCGTATTCCTCAGCATATCCAGTCTCTTTACGCCTAATTGTTCGTTTAGTGTAGGATTCAATGCCTTAAGGAGACCTCCAGAGCCACAGCATATACCTTCAATTCCAGATCCCACGGGTTCAATAAACCTATCTGTCATTAGCTTTAGGATTTTACGGGGTTCTTTTATGACTCCCCCTAGCCTACCCAATTCACATGGATCATGATAGGTAATATCGGCTTCTATTTTGGGTATGTTTAGCCCCCCATCTTCTATATATTTATTCAGCAACTCTGTGATATGTAGCACCTCAAACTCAAGTTCCCTATTTGTCAGCTTTGGCCACTCATTTTTCAATGCCAAGTAGCATCCAGGGCATCCGGTAACCACCCTCTTTGCACCTATAGACTCTATCAACTCTATATTATGTTTCGCCATTTCAAGGGCTCTTTTACTTCCTCCGCTTACAGTTATGGGGTGTCCACAGCACCACTCATCTTCTAGGACCGTCCAATCCTCATTAGCTGTATTTAGTATGGTGGATATCGCTGAGGCGATGTCTTGAGCTCTTCCTTGGAAGGCCGATACGCATCCTACGAAATATACCGTATCTGCACTATTTTTAACTCTAACTTCTGCACCTGTATATAGTGGCCAGTCAGCCCTCATTGAATTATCAATTCCAAATACATTCTTATGCTTCTCTATCAAGTCATATATCATGGTGATAAATTCTACTGAACAATGTGAATTACTTAAGAAATCTATATAGTATTCCCGCATGGCTATTATTAACTCCGTAGTATCTATCGATAATGGACAATATAGGCTACATCTCCCACAAACAGAACAATGTAGAAATAAGGATTCTGCCACATTCCATATCTTTTCGTCAGATCTATTCTGGCTACCTAGCAATTTAGCCTTTAATCCATGTCTATCCCTCAACAACGACCTAAATCCTCTTATCACTACAGCACAGCTTGTCGGTAACTTTAAGGGATGCGGGTTTGACCCTATAAGTTTATATAGCGAACAGTTTTCGGTACATATTTCACATCTGCTACATCCATCCATTTCTATGAGTTGCTTAACATTGAATGGAAGCTTCTTACCCATCTTAATCACCCCTCGCCTCGAGGTTATTTATTAGTAGAGTGATTGGACCAGCGAATGCATGCCATAGTCTGCCTGTATAGGGTATTGCCCCGAAAAATATACCTAGGAAAAGTCCAGATGTAGGCCATAAAAGGTTGTACATCATTTCTATATTGAGTGGAAATACACTGAGTACTTGGGCAATTCCATATGCTATGAACATATATTTACTTGCAGGTGGAAAGCCATACTGGATAATCGTCGCCGCCTCAGCTAAGTATCTAAATATGAACCAAATTACAGGTAAGAATAATCCTATGGCGTCTTCACGACTTCCAAATAGAAAGTGTTTTTTCACAAACCTTCTATATATCGCTAATCCTTCTGCAAAGAATAATACTATCGCCATAGATAGATTATCTATTAATAGGAATAGTTTCCATTGTATTGAGAGTTCTGTCCCTAATACGCCGAATATTTCGCCTGGGAAAAATGGAGACCTGAAAAACTCTATTATAAATTCCTGGATTGAGGATACACCCATGGCTATATCGGCAGCAATATGGTTGGCTAAGATCAATAGTACATAGAATGTGATAAAAGATGCCTTTTCAATTCCCCTCACCCTATCAATAGTGTAGAGTCTTTCTTGACCGAATATCTTTGAAATAAATACATTGATTATTTTGAGCCAAGTTTTAGGATTTAATATAACTATTATTGTTCTAAGTATCGTTCTGATAGGGTTTTCAGAGCCTAATAACCATATCCTTAGATTCAATATAGAACCAATTCCGAAAAAGATTGTTCCGGAAAAAAAGAATATAGCCGCGATATCTATAGGCTCTAAAGTCATTATCGGCTCACCCCGCGTAAAAGTGATTCGACTTCCTCCTCATTTTTTGCTTTAATCCTTACAAGCCAACCTTTAATCTCAGGATCCTCTATTACCATTTGAGGCTTATCTATGGCTTCATTATTAACTTCCTCTATATTTCCTGAGACTGGGCTCCTCAAGAACCTTATTCTTCTGCCTATCTCGATGGAACCAAACGGTCTATCTTTATTTACGCATCTCCCTTTCGGTAGTACTCTAAGGAACTCTATTCCTCCTAGATCTTTTATAACCTCATCTCTTAGACCAACTGTTATTATATTGGGATGTTCATTATCGATTTTTATCCAGATATCTCCATATTTTATTGTTCTTTCTTGGATGATTTTGGCCACTTCTAATCACCTCCCTTTCTTATAGGGAGGATATTGTAGAGGTCCAGTTCCCTGAGTTCCTCTTCATCTATTAATTGTTCGAAGATGGCTATCCATCCATCGCCGTAAGGGTCCTTGTTTATTATCGATGGTTCCCTCCTAACTTTTTCGTTTATTCTTGATATTATACCGCTTAAAGGAGCTCTGAGAAGCTTGATTTTCCGTCCACTTTCGATGGATCCCCATGGATGTCCTTTTTGTATAAATCGTCCCTCGGGAAGGATTCTTATAAACTCGATGGGATTCATATTTTTCTTAAAGTATTCAGTTAAACCTACCTTTACCTGGATTTTCCCTCGTTCTTTATCTATCTGTTCGACCGATACCCATAGGTAATCATTGATCTTTTTGACACTTCTTTGGCTTAAGGGTGTTCTCTTCATTTTTAAACACCACCGGTATATATCATGGGAGAAATGATATATATGGCTAATACTTGAGAAAATTATATATATTCTAATATGTTAAACATGTTAAGCATATTTATAAAAATCTAAAAATATATAAGACTCATGAAATATCAATATTATTGGTCATGTTGGAGGAAATAAGGAAAGCCTTGAAGCTCGGCAAAGCTACGTTAGCCATAACATTACCTAGAGAATGGGTTAAAAGCCATAACATTAAATCTGGAGACTCAATACTAATTAGAGAAGAGGAAGACAAATTAGTCTTAGAGAAGATTCGGAAATCAGAGATTCCGCCCCCGGTATGTATAATAAGACCGGAAGAATATATCGAGCTTCCCGGGCTTCTTCTTAGATTAATAATAGGAGCCTACGTATATGGTTACGATATAATATATATTCCAATTAAAAAGGAGAAATTTTATGTGGAAAAAGAAGTTAAGAAAGCCACAAACAAACTTATAGGTTTATACATTAGTGAGGCAAGCGATGATAATATTATATTAACAGTAGTAACAGACCCCTCACGCCCCGACTTCAACTCATCTCTCATGAGATTACTTATTATATTAAATAGCTTGATCGATCTATCTAGTAAAATATTACTAGATGAAGAAAAACCTGATTTGGAGTATATCAATGAATTATCCGATGAATTCGATAAGACAAATTTGTTAGCACTCAGACAACTCTTAAAGTCACAGTACGATAGAACTCTAATTAAAAGAATAGGTCTAAAATCCCATTTATGGCTGCTGGGTAACCGAGCCACATTAGTGATACTACGGTCTGTTTCGCTTAATGCGAGGGAGCTTATAACCTTAGCCAAAAAGCTGCAGGACTCAATATACCTATTGAGTGATGAAGCCAAAGAGTTTATTTTCGATATCTGCAAGAAAATAAAGACTATATCGGAAGAGACTATAAGTAGTCTCTTGATGATAGATCCAGTGAAATCGAACACTCTAATTAATGATATTGATAAGATTACTCTTGATATCGAGGAATATTTGGATGAGGTCCCAAATGAAAAACTAGGTATTCAATCTAAAGTAGCTCTATCATGCTATCTTAGGGTACTAGAAAATATCATAATTCAGTATAAAATGATAAATGAGATAGTTATTAATAGATCCACTGGCTTTACAAATAAATATGTAATTATCGACGAATACGCCTAGGCATTTTCCATAGATAGCAGTACTAACTCAGCTATATCTACTACCCTTATATTGGACCCTACCTTTTTAGCCGCCTTCATAAAAGTCCTCTTACATTGCTGACAAGCTGTAACTAGATATTGAACCCCTGATTCATCCGCCATGTTTATGACCTTGCTTCCTACTAATGCGGGGAAGTTCTCATCTATTATCTCAACATCCCCTCCCCCTCCACAGCAGAGCGACTTCTCCCTATTCTCCTTAAGTTCAATAAACTCTATGCCAGGTATATTCTTGATTATTTCTCTGGGTTCAATATAAATTCCTGATTTTCTTCCAAGGTCACATGGATCGTGATATGTAACTTTAGCATTTATGTGACCTAGCTTGATCTTATTATCTTTTATTAATTGATTGATTAACTGTGTATGATGTAATAGTCTTATTCCATTCTCGGGGTATTCCATTCGCCATGTCAGGAAACATGATGGACAGGAAAATATTACTGTCGAGGCACCCAATTTTTTTATTACTTCGATATTGTGATTGACAAGCTCCTCAACTCCATCTCTCATACCTCCAATTATTAGGGGATATCCACAACACCATTCTTCACCTGCAAGGATTGTATAATTTAATCCAGCCCTAGTTAATATTTCATTCACAGCGACAGGTATATCTTGCACAGCCGGTGAGAAGGACGCCATACAGCCAACGAAATATACATAATCGGATCCCTTCTCCATTATACTGGCTGGAGTGTATGAGTATTCATTCCACATTCCCCTCTCTTCATTAGGTAGACCAAGAACATTTCTAAGTTTATCTACAGAGTCTTTAGCTAGTTTATAATTAGGCGGCATCATATTCTTCTTACCAAGGTATTCCCTAGCTGATATCCCTAATGCAACTGTATTAATTCCGGAGGGACAGAACACTTTACATCTCGCACATAGTAGACATAGATAGATATCATCGACCATATCTGCATCAATAGAGGATGTGGATCTTAGCTTTGGCTTGAGTTTAATGGATCTAACTAGCCTATTAATAGCTATATATGATTTGTATTCTCCATTTGTAGCTTCATATACCGGACATACTTCTGTACAGATGGCGCATGAGGTACAGCTATCAGCTTCCAAATAATCAAGCTTTGAAAATCCATCCTCCTTGTCTAAATGGGTATAAGGCTCGAGTCCGAGGCTCTTAGCTATTATGATATTTAGGGGTGTAGTCACTATATGGAATAGTTTCCCAAAAGGTAAGTATATCAGAAATAATTGAGCTAAGAGTATATGGATTAGGGTCAGGGTCTCATTGGGAGTTTTCTCAAGAACAAATGTTATACCGGGTAGAAAATCGATTATTAAATACTGGGGGAGATGCTCCATAAACCTCATTATTGAGCCTACAAGGCCTATCAATAATACCAGTAATATAGCTATGTAGTCATCGATTATTGAGACTTCATTAGTAGGTTTATATATAATTCTTCTTATCAACAACACGAACGCTGAGATAGTAAATACAACCCCTAGTATTGTGGGTAACGTCTCCACTAGGATCTGTTCAACAGGTTTTCCTAGCCAAGCAAGCTGTTCTTTAGACCAAATCCCAAACGGCCTTAGATGACCAAATAATATGGCAAATATTGATAGATGGAACGATACGGCGAAGAACCATGTGATTTTAGAGACTCTAAATATAGATCTGAATAGGAATATATCCATTATTATATGTTCAATGAACGTTATGATGTTCTTATTAAACCTATATTTTTTAATTTTGACGCCTCTGAACCATCCTGAGAATCTATAGATTAATCCTGTTATAACAAGTATTAATGTGATATATGGCATTATAGAATATGTAAAAAATTCTAATAATGGGTACATACTTAGCATCTCCCCCATTAAGATAATCATCTATTAGTAATGAAAAGCTTCATATATTATCATATATATGGTATATACTACCATTTTACTCCTGCTTTTTTATCCACAGATTGATTCATCTTAGTCTAATAGCTTCTGAATCATTAATAAAGAGGTAAATTTCAAGTTGAATATCTCTCCTTATGGCTTTGGTTATATAGCAGTATCTAGAAGCTTTTTCTAAAGTTGATATAATTTTCTCTTGATTAAGCTCGGTCTCCATAAATATCTTGATGTTTATTCTGCTGAACTCATATCCTTCTCTACCTAAGGTTATAGTTCCAGATATCTCTTGCCTCAGATCCTTTAGGTAGATGATATCTTTATCCAACAAGAATAGGAAGGTATTTAGTAGACAGGCACCTATTGATGAAAGAAAAATCTCTCCTGGGCATAAATGTCTGCCTTCCCCTCCGAATTCTATGGGGGTATCGAAGATTATTTCACCTTTTTCAGCAATAACCTTTCCTCCTCTTTTTCCATCCCATTTAATAAGTATATATTGACTTAATTTATCGGGAACTTTACTTTTAAACATATATTTTTGACCCCAAATCTACATCATATATTCTTTAGATTACATTATAATTATTATAACATTACTTAGTATATACAGTATTTAGGGCAGTGTTAATATCCGTTATAAATAAATACTAATTATGGGGGGATGATGACTACCGAAGTATTTACAACTAGAATAGTGGAGGAATTAAAGAATATTATAGGTGTTCATAAGCCTGAATTCTGTTATCAATGCGCAAAATGTACCAGTGGTTGTACCGCAAATAAGGTCTTCAGCGAATATAGACCCCATGAATTTGTAGCATTAGCAAACATGGGTTATGTGGAGGAGATCCTCAAATCAGGTGTTATCTGGGCCTGTACAGAATGTTGGAAGTGTGGCCAGTACTGTCCCCAGGAAGTAGCGCCGGTTGAGGTTATTATAGCCCTAAAGAATCTTTCTATTATAAAAGGATATGCCCCCCCTAAGGCATTAGTTGAAATGACGAAAAATGTCATTGAGAAAGGGCTCATACAGGACATCAATCAAGTTATGACTAAGGACTTCGAGTTCATAGATCGAGATAGTCTCGGTCTCCCACCTTTAGAGGAGCCTCCACAGATGGATAAACACCGAAACATATTATCCAAGTTTTTTGGGGTGGTGATGAAGTAATGAGATATCTTCTTTATCTTGGATGTGTAATACCAACCAAGCAATACGCATATGAAGTCTCTCTTAGAGAGGTATTCCCCAAATTCGGAGTTCAACTTGAAGAATTTAATGAAAGATGCTGCGGTTTCCCCCTTAAAAGCATAAATAAGAAAGCCTGGCTTTATATGGGTGCGAGAGTCTTAGCCCGAGCATCAGAGCTTGGGTTACCAATATTAGCCCCATGTAATGGATGCCATGTATCTCTATGGGAGACAAAACACCAAATGGAGGAAGACCCGTATCTAAAATCCGAAATACTAAGTTATTTGAAGAGTGAAGGGTTATATAAATTTGATGATGTAGATATTAAACATCCTGTTGAGGTATTACATGATATAATAGGTCTAGAGAAGATCAAGGAAAAGGTAGTCAGACCCCTCCAAGGATTAAAAATCGCATCCCATCCTGGATGTCATCTAATGAGGCCTACCGATATACCTCGACCTGAGGATAATGCTAATCCTGATAAGATAGATAGGATTCTCCGGGCTCTAGGAGCCGAGTCATATGATTATCCCGATAAGGGCGGGTGTTGTGGAGCAACCATGTTACCCTTCAGCCCTGATAACGCGATTAAAGTAGGTGCCCAGAAAATATTGACTATGATAAACGCTGGGTTTAACGCTGCAACAACTTCTTGTCCATATTGTATGGAGATGCTCGATAATAAGCAGGATGCAGCGAAGACTATAACTGGAAATATGGAGGTTTCCTTACCCGTATTTTACCTTACCCAGCTAGTTGGGCTGGCAATAGGAATAGAACCTAGTAAACTATTGATTAATCTTAATATGAGTCCAGTTGATGAGATCCTGGCGGAGGTGGGGGTGGTCTAGATGGAAGAGGTAAGAATAGGTATCTATATATGTCACTGTGGAAAAAATATAGCTGGTGTCATAAACCCCAAGAGAATTGTAGAACACCTATCGAGGTTACCAAATGTTGTTGTAGCCAAAGAATATCTCTATATGTGTTCATCGCCCGGGCAATCTTTAATTGAGGAGGATATAAAGGAATATAATCTAAATCGAATAATAGTGGCAGCCTGTTCACCCAGGATGCATGAACCGACTTTTCAATCTGCATTGATAAGGGCAGGATTAAACCCGTATCTCCTTGAGATGGTCAATATAAGGGAACATGCAACCTGGGTTCATGAAAGGGATCCTGCGGAGACGGAGCAAAAGGTGATTGGTCTAATTAGGGCGGCGGTCCATAGAGCTATTAACTTATATCCACTGGAGGTTGAGAGGCTGCCGGTCGTTAAATCAGTTCTGGTTGTTGGAGGCGGGATAGCTGGAATTAGAGCGTCTCTCGATTTGGCTAAGGCCGGATATAAAGTCTATCTGGTCGAGAAGAATCAAAGTATTGGCGGTAAGATGGCTCAATTGGATAAGACATTTCCCACCCTCGATTGTTCACAGTGTATATTAACACCTATGATGGTAGATGTATCTAACAATCCAAATATAATATTACAGACATACTCAGTTGTCGAAGAAATAAATGGAAGACCCGGAGAATTCGAAGTCAAAGTTAGGCAGAAAGCCAGATATGTAGATTGGGATGCATGTACAGGATGTGGCACCTGTGTAGAGAAGTGTCCGGCAAGAGTACCCAGCGAGTTCGACGAGGGATTAGGCACTAGGAAAGCCATATACTTCGATTTTCCACAGGCTATCCCTCGGCGTCCAGTTATAGATCCTGATCACTGTCTTTATCTTATTAAGGGAGTATGTCGGGTATGTGAAAAATTCTGTCCGACCGGGGCTATAAAATTTGAAGATGAAGATCAATTCCTTACCTTGAAGGTGGGAGCTATAGTTGTAGCCACCGGATATCAATTATACGATATGAGGAAGATGTATGAATATGGATATGGTAAATATAGAAATGTAATAACTGGTATGCAGCTAGAACGTCTCTCATCAGCCAATGGACCCACCTCCGGCCGTATAACCACTATAGAGATAGAAAGAGGAAAGATTAAACCGGGTAAGGAGCCTGAGACCGTCGCGATAATATTATGTGCAGGGTCCAGAGATGAGAATCATATCAAATACTGTTGTAGAATAGGATGTATGGCAGGGCTCAAGCATGCCTATTATATAGCACACGCATTACCTAACTCCAAAATAATCATCTGCTACACCGATATAAGGGCATTCGGTAAAGGCTTCGAGGAATTTTATCAACGAATAAGGAGCCTACCAAATGTATTTATGGTTAGAGGACGCCCCATGGAGATATTTGAGAATAAGGATGGAAGCCTAATATTGGATGTATTTGACTCAAATACAAATAGAAGGCTAACCATAAATGCCGATTTAGTAGTCTTAGAAACAGCACTCGTACCACCACAAGGCTTCGAGGAATTCCGTAAAATATTAAAGATATCATGTGACCCTGGTGGATTTGGATTAGAGCTTCACCCCAAATTAAAACCTGTTGAGACAACAGTAGACGGCATCTATCTAGCCGGATTTATCCAAGGCCCCAAAGATATTCCCGATACAGTTGCCCATGCAGGTGCCGCGGCTGCAGCTGCATCAGCGTTCTTAGCGAAAGGTTACATCGAGAGTATACCTTACCTAGCCCATGTAGATGAGGATATATGTAGTGGTTGTGGGGTATGTGTGTCGGTATGTCCATACGACGCTATTACAATTGAAGTTACTGATGGAAGAAGATTAGCGAAGGTGAATAGCGTGAAATGTAAGGGATGTGGTGCCTGTGCAGCGGCATGTCCATCTGGGGCTATGCAGCAACACTACTTTACAGATAAACAGATATTATCAGAAGTATCTGCTCTTGCGGAGGGGGTGGTTGCATGAGCGAATTCCAGCCTAAAATAGTAGTATTCGCATGTAACTGGTGTAGCTATGCAGGAATAGATCTAGCGGGATCCTCCCGACTAGAATATCCGCCCAACTTGAGTGTCGTTAGGGTAATGTGTTCAAGTAGGGTAAGTATAGAGATGATTCTTAAAGCGCTGGAGAGAGGTGCTGATGGAGTTTTGGTTACGGGATGCCACCCGGGAGACTGTCATTATATCACAGGAAATTATAATACATTGAGAAGATATCATTTATTAAGAAAGATGTTAGAGGATTTAGGTCTTAACGGTAGAGTAAGACTTGAATGGATCTCGGCAAGTGAAGGAGAAAGATTTGCACAGGTAGCGAAGGAATTCGTTGAAGAGATCAAGAAACTTGGGCCTCTAATAATAAGGGAGGAGGTGGTCTAGATGGCCAAGGCTAAGATAGCTCTTTATTGGTGTGCAAGCTGTGGTGGATGTGAAGAGGCCATTGTCGATCTAGCTGAGAAGATACTTGATGTTGTAGATAAAGCGGATATTGTATTCTGGCCGGTAGCCCTAGACTTCAAAAAGAGCGATGTCGAGAATTATCCGGATAAATATATAGATGTGTGTTTCATAAATGGAGCGATAAGGTTCTCCGAACATGAGGAGATGGCTAAGCTCCTACGTCGAAAATCCAAGATGGTTATTGCATTTGGAAGTTGTTCTCATCTTGGTGGTATACCTGGTTTAGCAAATCTATGGAATAAGGAAACGATATTTAGATATGTCTATCATGAGGCTCCAACTGTAGTTAATAAGGAGGGTATCGAGCCTCAGGAGAAGGTTAAAGAAGATGGAATGGAGCTTGAGCTACCTAGTTTTTGGAATACTGTTAGGGCGCTAGATCAAGTTATTGAAGTCGATTATTATATTCCTGGATGTGCACCTACTCCAAAAATTATAGAGGACGCCATAAACGCTATATTTACCGGTCAACTTCCAGAAAAGGGCAGTGTATTAGCAAGCCAACAAGCCTTATGCGCCGAGTGTCCATTGAATGAGACTAAGCCTGAGAAGATAACCTTGACTGAGATAAAGAGGGTTCACCAAATAATACTAGATCATGAAAAATGTTATTTGACTCAAGGTGTGCTATGTCTAGGTCCTGTTACTAGAGGTGGATGTGATTCCTTATGTATAAAGGGTGGAATGCCTTGTACAGGATGCTTCGGCCCCTTAGACCAAACTATCGACCAGGGAGCGCGGGCAGCATCATTCATAACTTCGATCATTGAGTATGAGGATGAAGAATTGATCGAGAAGGTAGTGAATGATATAGTGGATCCTATCGGTTGGTTCTATAGGTATTCATTGCCTAAATCAATCTTGAAGAGGAGAAATATGGAGGTGAAAAAGAAATGAAGGAGATTATTATAGACCCCATAACTAGGCTTGAAGGACACGGTAAAATAGCTATATTTCTAGATGATGAGGGTAATGCCGTCAAAGCCTATTTCCAGGTACCTGAACTCAGGGGCTTCGAAAAGTTCTTAGTGGGGAGACCGGCTGAAGACGCGCCTCAGATTACAAGCAGAATATGTGGCGTCTGCCCTATGGCACACCATACCGCTGCAACAAAGGCTTTAGATGATCTATATAAAATAGATCCACCTGAGACCGCTAAGATAATTAGGGAATTGGCATACAATATCTTTATGTTAGAGGACCACGCATTACATGTCTTCTATTTGGGCGGTCCAGACTTTATAGTTGGACCGACTGCGTCTAAAGCTGAGAGAAACATTTTGGGTGTGATAGGGAAAGTAGGGTTGGATACCGCTAAGAAAGTGATCGCAATGAGAAAGGCTCTAAGGAATCTCATTACACTTATCACTGGAAAAGTTATACATCCAGTTTTTGGTTTGCCTGGTGGTATCTCTAAAGGGTTGACCGAGGAAGATCGTGAAAAGATCTTGTCTATAGCGGATGAGGGAATAGAGTTCGCCCTATTTACATTGGATGTGTTTAAGAAGCTTGTATTAGGAAATAAGGAGTATGTTGAGCTTATTACATCTGATACCTATACTCATAAAACATATTATATGGGGCTTGTGGATAAAGCCAATAAATTGAATTTCTATGATGGAATGATTAGAGTGGTAGACCCCATGGGGAATGAATACGTTAAATTCGATGTCCATGAATATATGAAGTATATCGCTGAGCATGTTGAGCCATGGACTTATGTGAAAATGCCTTATCTAAGGGAAGTGGGTTGGAAAGGCTTTATCGATGGGCCGGAGAGCGGTATTTATAGTGTAGCGCCCCTGGCCAGATTAAATGTGGCTGATGGGATGGCTACACCGAAGGCGCAGGAGGCATATGAAGAATTCTACGAAACTCTCGGCGGTAAACCTGTACATCATACCCTAGCGAATCACTGGGCTAGAATCATAGAGATGGTCTATGCAGCTGAAAGAATAAAGGAGCTGGCGGAAAAACCAGAGTTAACAAGCCAGAACTATAGAGTCCTACCTACAGAGACGCCGACAATAGGTATAGGTGTTGTCGAGGCGCCTAGAGGTGTATTGATACATCACTATGAAACGGATGAGAGAGGAATTATTGAGAGGGCCAATCTAATAGTCGCGACGCAAAACAATGCTGCTAGGATAAGTTTATCGGTGGATAAGGCTGCTAGGAGCCTAATAAGAAATAATGTGGTTAATGATGGAGTATTAAATATGGTAGAAATGGCGTTTAGGGCTTACGACCCATGCCACGCATGTGCAACGCACTCACTACCGGGCTCGATACCATTAATGGCAGAGATCTATGACACAAAGGGCAGGTTAATTAAGAGAATAACAAAGAAATAGGATTATAGACTCTGGAGTCATTATTTATATCTCTATTAAATCTTTCAAGATTGATATACCAGTTTTAACTATATCCGTTGTCTTTATCCGTTTGCGTTTAGCGATCTTTAGGTCATGGAGAACCTCGTATCCAGCTAGAAAGCCCGGTAGCCCCGACACACCTCCCCCAGGATGCGCGTCGGCTCCACATAAGTAGAGTCCCTCTATCGGTGTCTTATAATTTGACATTTCGGGCGTTGGCCTGTTGAATAACAGCTGGTCTATCGACATATTAATATGTGAAACATGTCCCCCGGGATTTTCAAATATTAATTCATAGTCCTCAGGCATCATCACCAGTATCTTTGTATTATCGCTGCTCCATGAAAAGCTAAACCAGTTCTCAAGGACACTCATTGTATTCTCGAGAAAATCTTTTTTCTCCTCTTCATCACGTTCCCCTTTATAAGGAGTGTATTGTGTATAGAAGGATATTAAGTGCCAACCATCGGGTGATACCGTTCTATCTAGGTAGGAGGGTATCAGCATATCTATCCAGGGTTCTTTACTTATTCCATGCCTTAAAGCATCCTTATATGCATTTTCCAGATAATCCATAGAGTGCGATATGTATATTTCTCCATTATATATGAACTCTTTGATTTCAGATAATGATTCCAATGGTCTAGGCATTTCTTTTGTGGCTACAATAATCTTTGAGGCCGCTCCATCCGATTTCAATGCCTCTATTCTTCTTATCAATTTCCTATCTAACCCTGCTTCATCAGGCTTTATAAGCTTTAGAAATGTTGTCTTTACATTGGCATTACTTAAGAGAATCTTACACTTTATGAATTTACCATTTACGACAATTCCATCTACCCGACCATCCTTAACGATTATCTCATCGACTCTAGAGTTCAGAAATATATCGACATTTAATAGACGGGCCCTTAAGGCCAATAACTCAGAAATTTTACCTGTTCCTCCCTCTACATATCCCCAGCTTCCACCTATATGCCAATAACCCATGAGAAGAGTACTACCAAACATATCTGGCGAGATTAATTCACCGATAATGGAGTCACTTACTATGTCTACCCTTACCTCATAAGATTCAAAATATTCTTCCACCACCTTCTTGGCTGGAGATGTCAGGATCCAGATAAATTCCTCGAGAATTTTCCTAAGTTTACCTCTGCTCCAGGAACTAAGCCTCCCTACTATTTTGATAGACTCTGTAAGAGTAGGTGGAGGTGACCTGTATATCAAGTTTGCTAATGCACCATATATTTCCCAAAACTTTGACCATTCTCTGTATGTCTCGGCATCTTTATAAGAAAATTTAGAGATTTCCTTCAAATATTTTTCTTCATCAAGCCACCTGATAATATAATTATTGTTTTCTAATAGGGTTATTACAGATGGATCATAAGTCTCTATATTGAGCCCTAATTCTTTGAGCCTTAAATCCCTTATAACGTTGTCGTCTAGGTGACTAACATATGCACCTATCGGTAATCTAAAGCCTTTCCAGAATTCAGGAGACGCTGCTAAACCACCAACATAACTATTTCTCTCAATAACAGCGACCTTCAAGCCCTTCATCGCCAAGTAATTAGCTGCAACGAGACCGTTATGGCCAGCGCCGATTATTATAGCATCATAAATTAACCCCATATAACCCCCCATTAAACTTACATCAAAATATATAGAGATATGGATAGGCTAGGCTTATCTTTAAACCTATCCTTACAACCTTCACTATATAGTTATATCTAGACATAGGTATTTTAGTTCATATCTCTATCCCCTATCCAAATTTACAAGAGAAAAAAATTATGGGAAGAGTTTTTGTGTATATCCTATAAAATCTATTTTTGTGAAGAATATTTGATAAGATGTAGAGCATAGTATTGGGTGTAGGATTCAATTAGATAGTTTTAGGTGATGGAGTTGGTAGATAAGACCTTTTATATTGTGGATGTTTTCGCAGAGGAAAAATATGCTGGTAATCCGCTAGCTGTAGTTAGAGATGCCGATGACCTATCTATTGATATTATGCAGAGGATAGCTAGGGAGATGAATTATTCAGAGACTACATTTATCTTCTCTAATTATAGATATGACGAGGGATATATGGTCCGTATTTTTACGCCTGAAAGGGAGGTTCCTTTTGCAGGACATCCCTCAATCGGCACCGCATATATTATACAACATGAGATTATAAGAAAGCCTATTGAAACGCTATATTTGAATCTTAAGATAGGCAGGATCCCCATATATATCAATTATATTGAAGGGAAAATTGATATCCTATGGATGGAGCAGAAACAACCTACATTTGGTAGAAAAATAGATAGAAGAATCATCTCTAAAGTACTGGGATTAGATAAAGAAGAACTAGACGGTAGATACCCTATTCAAGAAGTTTCAACCGGTTTGCCTTTTATAATAGTACCTATAAAAAACCTGGAAGCCGTAAGAAGCATAGAGATAGATAAGAGGCTATATTTCAGGTTAATTAAGGATTTAGAGGCTAAGGCTATACTCGTATTTTCACCTGAGACTTATGATAAAGCCAATCACTTGAATGTTAGGGTATTTGCTGACTACTATGGAGTACCCGAAGATCCCGCGACAGGAAGCGCAAACGGCTGCTTAGCCGGCTATCTAGTGAAATATAGGTATTTTGATGATGAGAAAATAGATATCAGGGTTGAGCAAGGATATGAAATCGGTAGGAAATCACTTTTATACTTAAAAGCCTCTCGTGAAAAGAACAGTATAAAGGTCTATGTTGGCGGTAGGGTCCAGATGATCGCCAAAGGCCTCCTTATTTGAAGCTGAAATAATATCTAGACTTGAGAAAGGATAATGCTGGAGGACAGATGAATTATGCCTATCTTTAGAATCCGCCCTTTATAACAAACTTTTCCTTTATATCATTATCCAACTTTTCCACAATTTTTTTCATCTTTATTATATAGAGAGTAAGGTCTTTTACAAATTCATGGTATATTTCTGTTGCATACCGATTTTCTGATAAGCCTTGATAAATTGCTTCTGCAGCCAATAAGCCGCTTTCGATACCATTTCTAATACCTTCACCGCTGAATGGGTTGCATAACGAAGCTGCGTCGCCTAAAAACAATATATTTTTTCCATACGTTACTCTTGGTCTTCCGTATGGTATATAACCAAGCCGTCTAGATAAAATGTGTCTTAGCCTAATATCTAAATTTTCAGTTGCCCAAGACTTAAATCGATCGATGAATTTTGTGATGTTTCCAATCTCTTCCCTGGTAGATCCCACTCCTATCAATGAATAACTCTCCTTGGGTATTACATATCCATAGATAGGTGTTATTGAATCCTTTAGAAGCATCATATAGAAATAGTCTTCGACTTCTCCGTCAAGAACAATTTTTTCCTGCATTACAGGTATCAAATTATTATTTGTATCGGGATAAAGCTTTCTCCTCACCCAGGAAAAAACACCATCGGCGGCGACAAGATATTTCCCTGCCACATATTCATGGTGAATGCCTTCTCTTACAATCTCGAGTTTCACATAGTCATCAAGTATCCTAATATTCTTGGGATATGTGTCTAAGAGGATGTTGCCCTTCATATTAACATAATTATTTAGCATCCAGCGGTCGAACTTATCCCTTGATAAATTTAGTAACCTATAATTTGGAATAGATCTCTCTTGTCCTGAGGGAGAAACTAGATATAAACCTAGATGATGGGGTCTACTCATGACGTTTTTAGGTATGTCAAGTTGAATATCGTACTTTAAGATTTCCCGTGTTACCTCGGGTGTTACGCCTCCACATAATTTGGTACTATTGGGGTCTTTTTCTATCAGGAGAATATCTAGTCCTAGTTTAAGACTTTTAAGTGCACAAGCGGCTCCCGACGGTCCACCTCCGATTATTATGACGTCATAGATCTTATTCATTTTTACACCTAATCCGTTGTACCCTGAGTATCTTTAGAAGTCTTTCGAGAGTATCTAATTTAAGATTTGTTTGTACCTCGAAATTGCCATGGTAAGCCTCTACCTGTTTACCTAATTCATAACATGTTAAATCATCTATATCTATAAGTATACCCGGCGTATCCATCTCCTCAAGGTCGTCCCTATGCTTCTGGTAAAAGGCCTCGCAACAACAACCGATATACCCTTTGCCCCCACTTTCCCTTATATATTTTAAGACCTCCATTAAATGCTCAAAGTTTTGAATAGTGATGGGCTTCATACCCATGGTCTCAGCCCATTCATATGCTACTCCAACGCTGCATCCTCCACATTTTATGCATCCCTCTAGTTTTCGGTATTCGCATTCTATGAATTTAGCGCAATAAGGCAATAGGAGATAGTCGCATTCTCCCTCTATGAGTTCCCTCCATTTATCCGTAACAAAATAGATATCATTTACATCGTTACGATTTAAACCAGCCTCTATTAAGAGCCTTTTATCTAAAGCTTCTTTTATTAAGTCAACTATATCATCAGGTGTAATTCCGGGGATCTCCACATTATTTTCGCTAAAGAAGGAGTAGACCTCTCTTCTTATTTCCTCTAAATCGCATTTAGCATATTTTAACCTCGATTCCAAGTCATAAATTGCTCTGGAGGGGAAAGCGAAAAAATCTCCGGTTATCAATATATTCTTTATTATATTCGATTCCTCATCTACAGCCATAGAGACCCTAATGACTCCGCCAGGTTTCTTGGTTATTGACTGTAACATTAGAGGGTCGCTCATCCTTCTATCAAGATATATCCACTTGCTTGAATGGAAATAGGGCAATGCCTTTTTGAGCTTCTCATTTTCGAAGGCATTCAGCGAGCCTTCTCTCAACTCTATTTTAAATGCTTTCTCAAATCCTCTTTTCAACAGCTTTTTCAGAAACGGGTAATCGGGTGTATACCCTAATTCCCACTTTAAGCAGGTGATTCTATCTTTGACGCTCTTCAACTCCTTATCTTTTAGCTTTATAGTAGGGATTCTAAGAGCCTTTATCATTGTTTCGACATCGAAATCCACCAATAATGTTCCTTGAAAAAGGATGGAATTTCCATAGCATGTACCTCCCGTACCCGATATTTTCCTTTTATCAATCTCTATATCATTCTTTGGTCTAAAGGACGCGTTTAACCCCAACTCTCTTAATGCGGATATAACTCCACTACACATATATCTGAACAATTCCTGTATATTTCTATACTTGGGTAGATCATCCTGATTTGCGATGACTTCCCATCCAACCGATGTTTCATCGAAATATATTGCGCCCCCGCCAGTTATCCGTCTATTTATATGTATCCCCTCTTGGGCAGCGTATTCCATTCTAACTTCATGTAGAACATCTTGATGATAGCCGACGAGAACAGCGGGAGGTCTGAATCTTAGTAGACGGATTGTATTTGGACTTCTACCCTCATCTCTACTCTCCAATAGTATTCTATCTAGAGCCATGTTTTCGGCTGCTGTTCTGTAACCCGTATCTAGATATCGCCATATAGCCGTCATCTATCTTCCCCTATCACGCGCCAAATCAATGCACAGCATTCTGGGTATATCTTGACATCTAATCCATGTCTCTTGGCTATCCTCATACTTTCATCGCTTGGGAAAGCTATCCCATTTACCCCCGCCTTGATCGCTAAGGCCTCAATTACAATCTTATATATTCCTCGAGGGCGTGCACATCCTAGTAATAATGGTGTATCCGGATTTTTTATTCTAGCTTTACATATCAGCTCTGCAGTATCTAAAATAGGAGGAGGTGGTATCTGCTCCATAGGGGTACCGGGATAGGGATTTAGAATCACTATAACTATGGCCGCTACTTCATAATTTGATATCATATCTAGAGCTTTATATTCACCGATTATCTTACCATAATGCAATCCTACTACAATATGTGGTATTACTGGTACACCATATTGAGTTAGGTTCAACAGTATTTCATCATATACTTTTGTATCATAATTGAGATGATAGACTTCCTCTAGTGTCCGTTTGTCGCCTATAATATCTATCAATACACCGTCTATATTGATTTTAGCCATCTTCTTTATCGTCGCCTTATCCACGATGCCGGTATGTATAACTATCTTTAATCCGAATTCTCTCTTGACCTTCTCTATTACATCTAGATACCTATCTATAGGAACCCTCCCATCATATAAGCTACCGCCGCTGATTAGGCATCCCACACCATTGTTCTCATATATAGACTTGCAGACATTATATAACATTTCTTTTGTAGTTGCAGGGATCATGGGCTCTAAGAGTTTACCTTGACAATGATCACAGTTCAGTGAGCAATACCCAGCTGTTATGGATATAGCCGGAAACCTATACTGATTTATAGATTTGTAAAATGAGGTTTCATAGTGAATCAAGTCTGGAATGTAGAAGTATAGTGTATCTCCAAAGTACCTCTTTCTATAGTCAAACGCTTGAGAGAAGAGTCTATGCATCTCTCCTTGATTTATCCTAGTATTGTGTGTAAATCGGCGGCTCATATCTATGTCGACCTATTCATAAATTACTTACCCTGATTATCTCATAATTACATAGTTGTTTACGGATAATCTCGATATCAGACTTCTCTGGACGAAACGGGTAGTTTCTTAATTCACCGATGTATGCTTGATAAGGTGTACAATTGGCATATGGGCGGTTACACGCATTTTCCATCGTTCTACCACTGCACCCCGATGTCATAAAGGGAAGCCCACTTTCCACCACTTTATCGAGAATTACCTTATCTACCCCGAAGTCTATAATTCTACCTTTCTCGTCAAACTTCATCTTTGGATATTCAGTTAATCCTTTATTTATTAGATATCTCGCTAACTGGATTCTCCTATAAGTACCTATAGGTGGTTGAGGATGCTTTTCTAGGGGCGACCCATCTTCAGGGAAAAAGGAGAATAAATGGGTCAACGCACCCATATCATATGCCATCTGTATCGCTCTAACCATCTCATCCTCAGTTTCACCCAACCCCACTATTAGGTGGACACCTACATTATATCTACCGAATACATCGAGTGCATCGGCTACAGTATTCCAGTACTTTTCCCATTTGTGAGGGCCTCCAACACCTAATCCTCTATGTTTCTCAAACAATTCCTTAGTAGCTGCGTCTATAGCTATTCCAACCTTATCAGCACCCGCCTCATTCAATTTGTATAGCCATTTCTTATCTATAATTGTTGGGGTAATCAATCCAGATATCATATCCATCTTTCTACGTAGATTCTCAACTATTATGAGTGTATCCCTCCTTGCCCGCCTATTTGTAACCATCGAGATACATACTCTCTCAACATGTCTTGATATATCTGTCTTTAACCTTTCCAATACGTGATCCATATGAACTATCGGCCAATCAACCCTGATAAAGCTTTTATCAATCCAGGTGTCCGCATTGCCCCTATTATATGATAACCCGCAGTATGCACATTTACCTATACATCCATCTTTATAAGTCAATAGCAGATTAACAGTATATAGCTTAGCGTCTCTATAGAATCTGCCGCCTATAAATCCGAGTGTCATTGCAGCAGCGAGACTTATCCTTACATAATCTGGAGATTCATTTTCATCATTGAAACTGATATACTTATTCATAGCCTCAACCACCTAAGTCATATACATTATATAGCCGTCTTCCCTACATAATGATATATTTGATAAATTTCATAAGTAATTAGTAAGTAAATTTTATATTATGAATGTACTAGTCTTGGCCTTAGGCAATGAATTAATGGGAGATGACGCTGCAGGTCTAGTTGCAGCAGAATTACTCGAAAATAAGATAAGGGAAGCTGGATTATCGGAGAAAGTTGATATAGTCAAAACCGCTAAAACGGGTTTATACCTGATCGATTATCTTGACAAAAAATATGACCATATAATCTTTATAGATTCGATAGTAGGCAAGAATATCGGGGATCTTATAAAGTTAGATTATAGAGATTTTAGTAAGATCTCTTCTCCATCACCCCATTATAGTGGTATAAAGGAGTTGTTATCTACTATTGAGGTTATGGGGTTAGGTAAACCTCATATAGATATTTATGCGATTGTTATTGAAGAACCGAAAATAGGATTTGGCGTTAGTGATAAGATCAAGATGAGTGCCGAGAAGCTATCTCAATTATTATTTGAAGAGATAAAGAGAATAGTATCTAAATAATTATATGAGGGCATCTGTATGAGTGAGAGAGAACTTCATATCTTATCAAAAGAATTCTATAATAAAGATCCTTCTATTGTTGCTAAGAAGCTCCTAGGAAAACTGCTAATTAGAGTTATTAATGGCCAGAGGCTTGGCGGGATGATAGTTGAAACTGAAGCATATTATGGTATCGATGATCCAGCGTCTAGAGCGTATAAGGGGCGAGTTACAAAAATATCAAGAATTATGTATGAGGGGCCTGGCACTGTACTTGTCTATATGGTGCATGCCAATTGGCTATTTAATGTAATAACTGAGCCGCCTGGAGTCCCATCCGGTGTTCTTGTCAGGGCACTTGAGCCCACCATAGGGATAGAATTAATGAAGAAAAACCGTGGAGTGAAGGATATCCATAAGCTATGTAACGGACCGGGTAAGCTGACCAAGGCATTATCTATAGATAAATCTCTTAATGGCTATAAGGTTTATGATCCGCATTCACCTGTTATGATATTTAATTATAGAGAATACAGTGAATCTGAAATTATCTCTAGTAAGCGAGTAGGAGTTACACGTGATCTCGAGATTCCATTAAGATTTTATGTTAGGAATAGTAAGTTCGTCAGTAAATAGTGGGTTTAGAGGTGGATTTCCATGAGTATTAATAACCTGATGAAATACCTTAGGGAACTTAGGGAGAGAGGGGAGGATATAATAAGTTATCTGGAGCAAATGGTTTACAAAGGAAATCCGCTCTATGAATATATAGAGTTTAAGATCCTAGAGTTTGGCGATGGGATTTTCAAAGTTAGCTTTCCATATAAAAAAGAGTTGTGCAGAATAGGTGGGTCTATTCATGGAGGAATAATTATGACGGCCATAGATCATGCATGTGGTATGGCAGTACTATCTGTAAATGAGGGAAGAGATCAGGTGACCGTCGAATTAAAAGTCAATTTTATTAAGCCCTTATTGAAGGGTCCTTTTACCGCTATAGGAAAAGTCGTCAAAAAGGGTAGAAGAATAGTTATAGCCGAAGGCGAAATTTACGATGCAAATAAGGAGTTATGCGCTTTAGGGATGGGTACATGGTACCTAATCTATGAATAAAATGTTTTGGGTAGTTACCGATATTTTTTCCTCCAGTCTAGAATCTCTTTGTCCATATCTGGAGTAATATTTCTTCTTCTCTATATCTCTTAATTCCTACTTATTTATTCTCCCCTTTAAGTGTATAAGGAAGTGTAATGAGATAATTTGATGATTTTATTAAAAAGTATCTCATAGTTATGTGGGATTTATATATCAATAATGAGCTAGTACTAATTGTAGAACATCACTGTGCATATCGATGGTGTTTTCTTATGGATAGGGTGGTTATATTAGGTGGCTATGCTACATCAATGACCGATTTTAACCCAAAATACCAATTCTATGAATTACCCTATGTATCTTCGCGGGAATTATTGACTGAACTGGGTATTGATAGGGGTGAACTGGACTTTATAATCCTTGCAGCTTACGATCACTTGGATGGCCGGATGATTTCAAACATGTATACTTCGATGGCAAGTGGGGGTTATTTGAAATATGAATCACGGGTTTCAGAAGACTCGCTTTATGCCTTAGCCTATGCGTATATGAAAATAATTAGTGGAGAAGCTGATGTGGGTTTGGTTACCTCATATGCTACACGAGAGACAGATATGGTGTATGCATCTAACCTAGTAATGGATCCATTATACTATAGAAATATAGCGATGAATTATTTATCAGGGTTAGCTCTTCAGGCATCAGCATACCTATCGATAACTAAATTACAAGAGTATTCAGATTTAATAGCTTCACATATAGTATCTCAACAAAGGAAAGCGGCTGCCAATAATCCCAGGGCCCACCTAAAAAAGCCATTGGAACCAAGCGATGTAATTTCTAATGAATATATAATCTGGCCACTTAGAGATGGAATGTATCCACCCGCCACACGTGGTGCGGTCTCTATAGTTATAGCTAGTGAGGAATATGCCAAGAGGATAAGAACAGATCCAATCGTATATATAGACTCCGTTTCATGGTGTACAGATGGTTATTACCTAGGTAATAAGCTTCTCTACCTTATAGCGCCTCTTATGAAGGCCTCAAGAAAAGCCTATATCAATGGAGGTATAGAGGATCCCATGGATATAGATCTGTTTCTCATCTCTGATGTGACGCCTTTTCATTATTTGATGCAAATCGAGGCATTAGGGCTATCGCCTCCAGGAAGGGGCGCGAGGCTATTGGAGAGAGGGGAGATAGGTCCATCTAACACTAGATTGAGGGTTAATCCAGATGGAGGGTCACTATGCACCGATCCCTATCCGGCCTCCGGCATCCTAAAGCTTTATGAGGCGTATCTGCAATTGACGGATAGGGCTGGACCGATACAATTATCTGATGTAGATAAAGTCTTGGTACATGGATTTTCCTATCTCAGCGGCGCGTCTAGCCAATCACATATTGTTACTGTACTCTCGAGGTGGTGATAGGGATGGTTAAGCAGGATGTTGCTGTTGTAGGAGTAGGTTTGACGAAGATGGGTAGACGGTACGATTCGAATCATAGTGAGCTTGCATGGGAAGCTATCAAAGAACTATTTGATAAAACTACAATTTGGATAGATGACGTTGATGCGGTGGTATATGGTACTATGGATCCATTCGATGGTATAGCATCGCCCGAGAGATGGGATTCCTCTGCATATGGAATAGCGCGAGGCGCTGGAAAGCCTCTTGTCAAGGTTACTACCGGCGGCACTACCGGAATGTCTATTGCATTGTCAGCATACTATCACGTAGCAAGCGGATTATACGATATTGTTCTTGCGGTAGGTACTCAGAAGGTGACCGAACCTGTTGAAGCTCAAGAGGTCCTTAATATCGCTGTAGACCCCCTATTTGATAGACATACCGGTGTTGGGGCAATAGCAGTCGGAGCTATCCAGGCATCCGCCTACTACTTCGATTATAATAAGAAGATAGAGGAATATATGGCGATAGTCGCTTCTAAGAATAGGCTTAATGCATTACGAAATCCCTATTCACACTTGAAGCTAAAAGTAACGCCCGAAGAGGCTTTGATGGCTCCATATCTAATATGGCCGATCAAACTGCTGGATTCATGTCCCAGTAGTGATGGTAGTGTAGCTGTCTTGATGGCGTCGGATAAGGTAGCACGCAAAATATTTGATTCACCGGCTTGGGTATCAGCCGTAGACTACATAAGTGACACTTACTGGTTCTGTTGCAATAAAGGTTTATCATTCTGGAACTCATTGGCGATCCTAGCCAGAAGACTATATAGGAAAGCAGGCATCTCAGATCCTAAGAAGCAGATAGATGTCTTCGAGCTATATGATGCCTTTACGATCCAAGAGATACTGGAGTACGAGGCATTAGGGCTGGCTAATAAGGGTGAAGGCTGGAAATTACTAGAGGAGGAGGCCACATATCCATATGGTGATTATCCAGTCAATCCCAGTGGGGGCGTATTATCAACAAATCCGGTGGGTGTAACAGGATTATGGCGCTTTGCGGAGGCTGCGCTTCAAGTTATGGATAACGCCGGTGCACACCAAGTTCCTAATGTAGATATTGCGCTAGCACATGCATGGGGCGGTGCACTTCAATTCCATGCTCTAGCCCTATTATCCCGCGAGAGGAAATTATGTTAAATTAGGGAGGTGAGGTAATAATGGAATATAAAGGATATATGATTATCCCTGGGAAATGGGAGATTGAATATAGATATGCCGCAGGAGAATATGCAACCAAGTTCTTCAAAGGATTAATGGAAGAGAAGATATATGGAGTTAAATGCCCATCATGTAGACGTGTGATAGTCCCACCAAGAAAATTCTGTGAACGATGCTTTGTTGAACCATCCGAATGGATTGAAGTGGGACCTAAAGGGGAGCTAGTGAATTTTGTAATTGTATATAGAAAGTTTCATGGTTTACCGGATCCACCATATGCTATAGGGCTGATCAAGTTAGATGGCGCGGACGATTCCATACTCCATTTCATTAGTGAGGTTGATCTAAGCTCTCCATATAGAGCCCTCAAAGTACTAAAGCCTGGTGTAAAGTTGGAGGCTGTCTGGGCGGAGGAAAAGAAAGGCATGATACTGGATATAAAATATTTCAAGCCTATAGAAACCGGATGAGGCTCAGGGTGAGGGGATTGAGTGAAGCGGGTAAACCACCTAGGTATACCGTGGGTATAGGCTATGATGAGCTTGAGGTAGGCCAAGAGTTAAGGACTCATGGGATTACTGTTAGCGAGAGCCACATAGCATTATTCGCTGCTTTATCGGGTGATTGGAATGTATTGCATGTCAACGAGGAGTATGCTAAGCGTACCATTTTTGGGACAAGAGTGGCTCATGGATTATTAACTTTGGCATTAATGTCTGGTCCCCTGGGCATGATGTTTTCGGGAACTGCTGTTGCCTTTGTTGAGGCGTCTGTAAAGTTTAAGTATCCAGTTAAG
The DNA here is from genome assembly GCA_002011075.2 of Candidatus Scotarchaeum otlingeri. Taxonomy (GTDB): domain Archaea; phylum Thermoproteota; class Nitrososphaeria; order Geothermarchaeales; family JDFR-13; genus Scotarchaeum; species Scotarchaeum otlingeri. Next base: position 950,561 of record MTMA02000006.1, on the reverse strand, counting down.
GCAGGTGATACTATATATTCTGTTGCTAAGGTTGCGGCGAAAAAAGATCTTCCTCAATATAATGGTGGATTGATAACGCTAGAAGGTAAAACTTATAATCAAGAGGATATCGTTGTTACAGAGGGAACATTTAAGCTAATAGTTACAAATAGACCCTAATCTTTTTTATATCTATATAGCTCGAGACCTAGTTATTTTAATATGGTGAGTTTATGGACTTCAGTATATCTGACGATATGAAGATGATCGCCCAAGTTGCTAGGAGAATAGCTTCTGAATTTCCACCTGAGTACTGGATGGAGAAAGAGGAGAAGCACGAGTTTGGAGTAGAGTTTTGGAGAAAAATATGTGACGCTGGAATAGTTGGGTCTATTATACCCATCGAGTATGGCGGCGCTGGCTATGGTATCCAAGAGTTACTTGTTGCTATGGAAGAGTTAAGTATGAATGGATGTGGGGCTGGTGGTGTATGGTATATAGTGCTTACAACACTGTTTGGCGCCCTTCCTATAGTTAGATATGGAACAGAGGAGCAGAAAGAGAAGTATCTACCTGGTATAGCGAGGGGTGAGATAGAGTTTTGCATGGCGCTTACTGAGCCTAATGCCGGGTCAAACACATTTAAGACTGAGACTTTTGCCGAGAAAGATGGAGATGAATATGTTATTAATGGACATAAGATCTTTATCAGTGGGGTGGATAGAGCTAAAGGGATGCTTTTAGTGGCTAGGACCATCAAGTATGATGAAGCCCCTCGAAAGTCTCTGGGAATAACACTATTCCTCGTGGATCTACCTAATAATTCTGTTAAATGGAGCGTTATCCCGAAGCATGGGATTAATTTTTCGAATACATGCGAGGTAAGTATAAATGACTTAAGGGTAGGGGAAGATGCTGTTTTAGGCCCTCTCGATTGGGGCTGGTATGCATTAATAGATGTATTAAATCCAGAGAGGATGGCTGCGGCAATAGGAGCAGTCGGGGGTGCAAAACTAGGTATAAAGAAAGCGGTTGAATATGCCAATGAAAGGAAAGTCTTCGCTGAACCAATAGGTAGTTACCAATCCCTACAACACCCGCTAGCCGAAGCATATGCTAACCTGGAATGTGCAAGATTGATGGCATATAAAGCAGCTTGGCTATATGACACAAAACATCCTCCGCCTAAGAACCCTAAAGATCCAAATGAACTATTGAGTCTAGTTATGTCTCAACGAGATGTCGGTGAAGCATCGATGCTAGCCAAAGTTGTAGCTGTTGAAGCTGCTATAAAGGCAGCATATTGGGTAATGCAAGTTTTCGGAGGATATGGTTATGCAAAGGAATTTCATGTAGAGAGATGGTGGAGAGAGGTCAACTTGCTACGGCTTGCACCAGTTACTCAACAGATGACCCTGAATTATATTGCACAGCATATCCTTGGTATGCCGAGAAGCTATAGGACACGAGAGTAGATTCCCTCTTTTTCTTATTTATAGTTTCTGAGTATATTTTTTTCAATTATTTCTCCGGTGAGATGGTTTACTGGTTTGATAATTGAGGGCAAGATTAAAATACCTATATAGCATATAAAATATATGTGAAAAGCTTAAATATTTATCTAGAACGACCATGGACCAAGAATTATGTAGAGGGGGTTTCAAGAGATATAGAGATTCCTATGATCTCTATCCCTAAAATGATCGAGGAGAGCATAAATAGATTCTCAGATAAGATAGCGGTTATATTCTTTGGAAGGGAGATCAGTTACCGTGAACTCCTTGGATATATTAAAAGGTTTGCAAATGTTCTTAAGGACTATGGCCTTAAGAAAGGCGACACATTAGCTATCCACCTTCCCAATTGTCCACAGTTTCTAATTGCATATCATGCAGCGCTTCGGCTAGGCGTAAAGGTTGTAAGCGTAAGTCCATTATATAAACAGGATGAAATCAGATTTGTTGTATCGGATTCAGAGGCAACTGCAATAATCACCCTTGATATATTCTATAATGATGTAGCTGGAGCGGTAAAAGATACTGGGATTAAGCATATTATCGTAACAAATATAGGTGACTTTCTACCCAGCATAAAAGGCTTCTTAGGTAAATTATTTAAAAAGATACCAAGCGCTAAAGTCCCGCCAAATATACCAAAGTTTAAGGAGCTCTTAGCGAATTATCCGCCTCTAGAGTATATAGAGGATATAGATCCAACCGATGACCTAGCTGTATTATTATATACGGGAGGTACAACTGGGCCGCCGAAAGGTGTAATGTTGTCTCATTACAATCTAGTCTCAAATACTCATCAGCTCTCTGAATGGATAAAGTCGATAGTTGTGGAGGGCGAGGAGAGGGTTATTGCGTTACTACCCTTTTTCCATGTATATGGACAAGTTGTCTATCTTATCCTAGGCCTAAAATCTGGTTTTACATTAATTATCCTCCCTAGATTTGAAGTAAAAGGGCTACTTGAAACGATAACTAAGTATAAAGCAACTATGTTTATTGGGGTACCCTACATATACAATATATTAGCGACCTACCCCGAGATCCATAAATACAACCTTAGATCTCTAAAATTCTGTGTATGCGCAGCCGACACACTTCATCAAGAAGTAGTTGATAGATGGCGTAAGAATGTCAGTGAAGTAGAGATCTATGAAGGATATGGACTGACCGAGATGAGTCCTGCAGTTATGGTGAATCCTATTGGAGGGAAGAATAAAATTGGTTCAATGGGAACGCCTATATCAAATATAGATGCAGCTGTAGTTGACCCAGAGTCTCTGAAGCCAGTTGCCGTCGGTGAAGTCGGTGAGTTAATAACCAAAGGACCTAATATGATGCTGGGTTATTGGAAGAGACCAGAAGAGAATAAGAATGTTTTCGTAAAGTTAGGTGGTGATACGTGGTTAAGAACTGGGGACATGGTTAGGATGGATGAAGAAGGATACTTTTATTTCATACAGAGAAGTAAAGATATGATAAAATATAAGGGATACTCGGTATTCCCAGTTGAAATCGAGGAAGTACTCTATGAGCATCCAGCTGTGAATGAAGCCGCGGTCATCGGCATTCCCGATCCAAAGGTAGGCGAAAAGATATTGGCTATAATAGTATTGAACCAGGGTTATCAACCTGATGAGGTTAGAGAAGACATTATCGAATGGTGTAAATCTAAACTTGCGCCTTACAAGATACCAAGAGAAATTCGATTCGTGGATTCATTACCTAAGAGTCCAGTGGGCAAAGTTCTAAAGCGAACTCTTAGAGAAGAATACGCGGTTGCTAAGTAGAATAGTCAACTAACCACAACCCCCCAGATAATAGGTATAAGCGTAAAAATAGATAGCACATATTAGCCAAATATTATTCACTCGAAAATAATCTATGATTGGTTTCTATTATCTTCAGATGTTCTTGGCACACTAATTTCTTCTGGTATAGAGTTTAATAGCTATTGATTATTAATCATTAAAAGAATTATAATGAATTGTGGGAGGGTATAATAAATGATCCCTAGAGCTATAACCTTCGACCTATGGTTTACACTGATATGGTCTGATAATGACATTTACGATAAGGTCTATACATTGAGAATCGATTCCTTATACAGATCTATATCTAAATTCAAGAAAAATTTGACGTTGGAGGATTTGATTCAAGGCTACGAAGCCTTAAATGAATATAGAATGATAGTCCCGCCAAAAACACTTATTGAAATGCTAATTGAGAGACTCGGCTTAGATAGAGTTAGAAATCAAGAACTTGAGAAGATCGTTACACATTATATTGATGCGCCTAAGAACATTATACCGCATGTCAACAAAGAGATACATGATGTTATACCTGCTATATACGAGAAAGATATTAAGATGGGTATTATTACCAACACAAGCTTTTCCACCGGCTCGATATGGTTTCTTCTGGATAAACTAGGGATAAGTAATTATATAGATGTAGTGATTGCTTCTTGCGATGTAGGTATGGCTAAACCGGATCCTAGGATATTTCATCTTGCACTCGATGAATTAAAAGTGGAGAGTCGGGAGGCTATGCATGTAGGTGATAATTATAATGATGATGTTGTGGGAGCATTAAGAGCGGGTGTTAAGCCAATTTTATATACCGGTTTATGGGAAGCCTATGATAGCTATAGGTATGCCACTTGGGGTAAGACATTAAATCCAGATAAGGATATAGTAGTAATTGATTCGCTAAAACACCTGTTAGATATGATAAGATAGTATTCATAAATCTCTTATTATCCGCATAAATTATATTTAATTATTGTATGAGGCATAGCGATATCCATATCTTTAGGAATAGTGATGTCAAACGGATAATTGCCTTTATACCCAAGGGGCACCGTCATATACGCTTATATATCGAAACTGGAGATAAGGCCTATGTATTTCAGGAGGCAACGATCGATGCTATTATAAGGGCTTACATAAATGTTGTTACCCACCCGACTAATAAGGCGGTTGAATTAGTGCTACATAAGATTGATAACCGTAAAAAAGGGTATGCTGAGTATCAACATCTAGAGTCTAGGCGAGGCGATGAACAAATTATTAATGAGATGATGGAGGTGGTTGGAGATTAGAATAATTGATGTAAAGGGGTATACCCTATTGTATCCATTACCTTATACCATTAAGTACTCTTGGGAGCCTTTCCCGCATGATTTATATATATGTACACTTGTCGAAGTAACAGATGAGGCGGGCGATAAGGGCTATTCTGCCGCTGAATTTGGCCCTGCATATAAGTCTTATTTAGAGGGAATAGTACGGACAGTATTACAGAGTATGGAGTTTACGACACCTAAAGATTTAGAACGCCTAATCAGTATTGGTAGCTGGATATATATGCGCCTCGGTCCTGTTGAGAATGCAATATGGGACTTGATAGCTAGGAAAAAGGGAAAGCCATTATACAGATTGCTAGGGGGCGCTCGGAATAAGGTCAAGGTATATGCAAGTATGGGCAGGATTATTGATGTCGATGAAGCCTCGAGTATGATAGAGAAATATATAGAATTAGGGATAGAACTCGTTAAGATAAGGCTTAGGAGGCCCTTGATAGATGATGATATAGCCTTCGCAAAAGCGTTGTCGAAAAGGTTTAGGGGAGATATATTATTCGCAGCAGATGCCAATCAGGCTTGGAGTGTGACCCCGCCATTCTGGAATAAGGAAGATGCCAAAAAGGTGGGGGATAAATTATATGAATTGGAATTTGAATGGCTTGAGGAACCTCTTTATATGGGTGATATTCAAGGTTATAGGTGGTTAAGGGAGCATGTAGATATACCTATAGCAGGTGGCGAATTGGAGCATAGATATGAGGTCTACAAATATATGGTTGAGATGGATGCTATTGATATACTCCAGTCTGATGCTGTATATGGAGATGGAATTGTCTTTTCACAAAGAATAGCTGAGTTAGCATGGAGAAAAAACTTGAGGTATATGCCTCATGCATGGGACCCTGGATTAGGCTGGTTGTTTAATCTCCATTTATCCGCCGCATATCCCTCGAGTAAGATTAGGTATTTAGAGTTTCCCTTTGATCCGATAGATTGGCCAAAGCATATGTTCTTTATGATGGAGAATCATATTGAAATTAATAATGGATATGTAGAGATCCCTGAGGATGAAGGTACGGGGTTTAATCTAAATATGGAGGCTGTAAAGAAATATTCGATATGAGGTGTATATATGAAGAAAATCGGATTTTTGATTTTAGTGATACCTCTTATTTTATTAATAATTTATGCTTGGATATTATTCTTTCCACCTATACCCGGTTGGGATTTTCTATTGATGAAGATAAGCGTCTTTTTGCAGATGGCTATACTCCTTATAATATTATCTCTAGCTGGTCTTATAATTTATAAGTTTTCTAGGTAGTAGTGATGGTGTAGATTATATGTCGAGAGAAGTGGTCATATTATTTGCATCTGATATCCATAGTAATATTGGGTTTATACATCGACTTAATGACGAGATGGATGAGATTAACCCCGATATCATAATAATATGTGGAGATATTACGGATTTTGGTAGTTTGAGCGAGCTGGAAGAACTTTTATCAATAATTGGTGAGAATAGAAAGGTGCATAAGCTATTTGTTCCTGGCAACTGTGATCCTGAGGAATCTTCATATATAGGGCATCTAGGCGGGGCTATTAATTTACATGGAATTCAATGGAGGTATCATAATTATACTTTTGCTGGTGTAGGCGGGAGCCTGACGACGCCGTTCGGCACACCCCTAGAGTTCGATGAGGCTGACTTTAGACGTATACTTAAGGCTATTGATGAGCCCTCAATCTTGGTCTCGCATAGCCCTCCCTATAAGACCAAGGTAGATAGGATATATAGGGGTACTCATATAGGCAGCATAGCTCTAAGAGACTATATAACTAGATGTAATCCTTCTCTGGTTATATGTGGCCATGTTCACGAAGCGATGGGTAAAGATATCCTAGATAGGAGTATTATAGTTAATCCCGGTCCCGGAGCAAGGGGGTTCTATGGTATCGCTGTTTTGAATAATGAGATAGATGTAAAATTAAAGCGTCTCTAAAAATATTAATGGTATGCTACCCTCTAATTATAGATATTCCGTGAAAATGATTTGTCATGAGTAAGCATAGGGGTATATGTAGGGAAGGGGATTATAGAAGTCTAAAATATACTGAGGATAGATGGAATATATTGTCAAGTAAGAGAAGTAGGGCAAAAGAGATAATGGAAAAACTAGTCAAAAAAGGCTATAAACCCTTTGTCTATGGAAGTTTAGCTAGGGGAGATGTAAGTCTGGGTAGTGATATAGATATTACCCTTCTCAATTTTGTTGATCCTTCAATGATAGAAACATTTCTATTTGAGGCTGGCTATGAAGTTACAAGGAGGTTTATCGTTATGGCGACCCCTCGTTATACGCCTAAAGCATATCTATGGCTAGATACAGAGGGTAAGGAACAAGTATCCCTCTTTATATCCCGGCCTAGAGGGCGATCAGTTGATTTCTATCGTTTCGGTGGGATTCTAGATTATAATGGAATTGTGGAGAATAGAAGAGTCCGTGGCGTTGATAAGAGGCTGATGATGATTGAACCCGTACCCGAAGGGCATTTAGAGTGGTGTATAATCGGCAGAGAGGGCGAAGCAGCCTCATTATTGGATGTATCTCAGGAGATAGTTAATGAACGTGTCAGAGTACTTACGCGTCGTAGCAAGGTAGGTCATACAGGTGTATTTATTGAATACGAATTGGGTGGGAAAGAATCCTTTAGCGAAGCCATAAATAGCCTGAAGAGAACCAATAGGTTTTTTAGAAAAATTATTGAGGATTAACTAACTCTTTGAAAATTCGAACCTCTCTATACGTTCTATAAGCTTCCTGTTCTCTTCACGTATCTTCTCCAGCTCTTCCCTCAACTTTCTATATTCAACACCCTTTTCAGCATGTTCTCTAATCTTCTCTATCGTAATCCTCGCATTCTTATAGGCCCAGCCCATCTTTGGATGTCTAACTATATATTCAAGTATAGGTATGGCTCTAAGGTCCATCAACTCTCTACAGGCATTGGCTACAGCGGATTGAATTCGGTGATCATCATCTCTAGCCAACTCATTTAATTTATCTAGAATATCTTTGTCGCCGGAGAATTTGCCAAGTAGCTGGGTGGCAACCATTCTAACCCATCTATTCTTACTTTTATCTGTATATTCCATAATAATTTTCTTTGCTCTTTCATCTCTATATTCTGCCATACCCATTAAACAGCCCCTTGTAATTACTTCCATATGCGATGGGGTATCTAAATATTCCTTCAGCTTTTCAAATCCCCACTCTACTTTTGTTTTACCCAAACTTGCTGCGGCATCACTTCTGACAAAATAGCTTTCTTTCCCGTTAGATAATACCTTTAGAAGCGCCTTAGCCGCATCCTCATCTCTAAAATTACCTAAAGCTTTGACTATTCCTCTTCTTACTCTCGGATTCTCAACTTTCTCTATTAGTCTCAGAAGAGCTGACTTTGCATCTTCACCTCCTACTTTGCCCAAGGATATCGCTGATTCGTAAGATACTGCCCAGAATCTATCTTCCTCAACTGATTTTGCTAGGGCATTTATAGCCTTAATGCTTTTTTCTTCAGCTAATGCTCTTGCCATCAGAATTCTCCAGTAAACATAACGTGATTGACTCAAAATCTTTATTTTATCCTCAAGGCTATAATCAGCATTTATTACTGAGAAAACCTTGAATTCAGGATCTATAAGTATATAGCTCGGCTTTTTCTTGCTGGACAAATATATATTTTGTTTCTTCTCTTCTAACAAAACACTGTGTCTTTCTTCCTTGTCATCATAGAAAACTGCGACTTCAATAGGTAATCGATATACATCCGGAGAATTATCATCCTGTACCTGCTCCAAACTAATATGAATCAATTTGTTTTTATTATCCCATTTATACCGCGCCTTTATAACTGGGTGGCCAGCATTATAGATATACTGGTTAAAGAACCACTCAAGGTTTAAGCCAGATACTTCACTAAGTACTTTTTTGAGGTCCTCGGTCTCAACATTCTTAAATGCATATCGAGTCAAAAATTCCTTTAGTCCTCTCCTAAATGTATCCTCCCCTAATATATTGGCTAATGTATGTAGTATCAGGGCTCCCTTAGGATAACTGTGGGCATCGAACATTTCTTCTGAATGCTTATATAGATTATATACTAATGGCCTACCATAATTCCTCTTATACTCGGAGAGATATACATCTAAGTCCTGAATTAGTCTGTATATGAATTCATCGTAGCCTTTCCAATGCCTTCTATAAAGTGCCTCCAAATATGTTGCAAAAGACTCATTTAGCCATATATGACTCCAATCCTTACAAGTGATGAGGTCGCCAAACCACTGATGAGCTAATTCATGCGCAACTAACCCTTCACTTTCAAAGTCCATATGAGCATGTTCGTCATGAAGTGTATCCTTAGTCAATATTGTCAATGAAGTATTCTCCATACCACCTACAACGAAGTCGTATACACAAACCTGCTTATAGTTTTCGTATGGATATTTGACGCCAAGATATTCATTAAAGAATTTAATCATGTCCGGGGTTCTCTGGAAAGACCTTTTAATATACCCCCTCATTCCATGTGGTACATAGTAATATAAAACTACACCCTCGGCTTCTTCCTCCTCAACATCAAACTTACCCACTGCTATGGCTATTAAATAGGTAGAGTGCGGCCTATTAAATACCCAATGATAAACACCCCACTCTCCTTCCACGCTATATTCATGTAAAACGCCATTAGAGATTGCAGTCAGCTCCTTAGGTACCCATATAATGACTTCGCTACTCGCCTTATTATTGGGATAATCGTATATAGGCATCCAGTATCTGTTCCACTCAGTCTCGCCTTGAGACCATACCTGTAGGGAATCCATAGATCCGTCTTTAGACGCGACAAAGTATAATCCAAACCTCGGCTTAATAACCTTGTACTCGACAATAAGGTCTCTAGGATCACTAGCCAATTTCTCTCCTACATATACAGTTAATTTCTCTCCGTCGTAATGATAATCGACTTCCTCTCCATCGAACTCGACTCTGTTTATCTCCATCTCTGAGGCATCTATCTCGATGGCATCCCTGGTAATATTATTCTTGGATATTTTGAGTATAGCTTTACCTTCAACACTCTTCTCTTTGGGATATATCTTTAATTCCAATATATAGTGATGAAGCTTATACTCGGGGTCCCTTGGATACCTCGGTTCATACTCTGGAAATACAAAGCCTTTCCCCTGTTTTTGATAAGGAATAGGCATCTTCAATCTATAGCTACCTCCATGAAAATAATATTTGATAGAGAGAGTTCATAAATAATTAATGTATATCCGTTATTTCACCGGTTCGGAAAGCTTTTATCTATAAAAGATACAATTTTAAATGTGCTGTTGATTAGGGTAAGAATAGATTTTTATTTAAAATTTATCTTTATTATTGATATAGTATAGTTGGTTGTGCGTCAATATGTCTAAAGCTAGTGATAGCAAGGTAAAAAGTATATTTAGAAAGTATATGTGGCAAATTTACTCGGTCTTATTCCTAAGTGGTTTTATGATCCTACTTTTGATACTCTTCCTCTTCACACTATATAGGATTCAGGAGATACATATCGGTCCTTATGTACTCACATCCTCGAGCCTATTTCCTTTATTCATATTATACTCCTCGGTAGCGACTATACTTTATCTAATAGCTCTATATATACATGTACCCGTAAAGCCGGTAGAAGAAGAGGAAGTTACACCGGTTGTAGTGGAGGAGAGGGAGGAGCCTTATCCATTTATCGAGATATATGAAATAAGATACCCCTTTGTATATGTTGGCATTGTTAAGAAGGAGGAGGCTTATGAATATAGAGTTTTGGAGCCTGAGTTGAATGAAGAAGAACAGAGGGTTAAGGAAGAGATAGAGAAATATTTATATGAAGAACTCGAGATAGATAGGTCTGAATTCCCAGATTTAGAAGAAGCTAAAAAATACCTTATATCTAACATAAATAATACGATCATAAAGTATGGAATAAAGGTATCTAAAGAAGGGCTGGAAAAAATAGTCTATTATATAGTTAGAGATCATCTAGAATATGGAAAGATTGATGTGTTGATGAAGGATGAAAATGTAGAGGATATAAGTTGTAATGGGCCAAATATGCCTGTCTACGTATGGCACAGGTTCTATGAGTCAATTCCTACAAACATAGTATTCAATGAGGAAGAACTGGATAACTTTGTCACCCGCCTCGCATATATATCTGGTAGACATGTAAGTATAAGTACGCCAATCGTGGACGCGACTCTCCCTGATGGTGCCCGTATCCACATTACATACCGTAAAGAGGTCTCACGTAAAGGAAGCACATTCTCAATAAGAAAGTTTAGAGCAGAGCCCTACACCATAATTGACCTAATAAAACTTCATACATTAGATGAAGATATCGCAGCATATCTCTGGTATATAATAGAGAATAACGCCAGTGTATTGGTTGCAGGCGGTACAGCCAGCGGTAAAACTACACTATTGAACGCACTATCGCTATTCATTAGGCCAGAGAAAAAGATAGTTTCTATCGAAGACACTGCTGAGCTTCAGTTATACCATGAAAATTGGAACCCGATGGTGGAGAGGACAGGATTCGGTATACGTCGTGGAGAAGCAGAGATAAGGATGTTTGAACTTCTAAAAGCTGCTCTGAGACAGCGACCAGATATAATCATTGTAGGAGAGGTTAGGGGTGAAGAGGCGTATACCATGTTCCAAGCTATGGCTACGGGGCACGGTGGCTTAGGATCTATCCACGCAGAGGATCCGATGGCAGTGATCAATAGATTGACCTCAGAACCCATGAATATACCTAAGGCCCTCATCCCAACCTTAGATTCAATTGTACTTATATCGAGAATGAAGATAGGAGATAGAATAGTAAGAAAAGTTACAAATATATCTGAGCCTATGCTTGATAGGCAGACAGGTGAATTACGTATCAATAATGTCTATACATATGACTTGCCCGGGGATAGATACATTTATGGTGGAAAAAGTATATGTATAGAGAACATATGTAAGGTGAAAGGTATTCCGACAGAGCAGGCGTGGAATGATATCAAGAGAAGAAGAACCATACTAAAATGGATGCTAGTAAAGGATATGAGGTCCTTCACCGAGTTCGTCGACATTATAAGGAGGTATTACATGAATCCAGATGAGGTTTATGACATAGCTATATTTGAGTTGATGGCTATGGGCCGTGGAAGTGAGGCGTGATGGAGGTTGATAGGGAGCTACCCTATAAACTGGATATATGGAGTGCAAGCCACCGACTTCTGGGGGGACTTGCAAATAGAGTCATAAAGTATTTTAAGGATCTCAGGATCAGTCTATTGAAGTCGCGTTTGAAGGTCTCGCTTGATGCCTATGTAAGCTTTATACTCCTAGTTTCATTACTTACACTAATGATATCCGCAATATCGACAAGCATATTATTTTACTTCTTCTATGGATATCCCCTTCTATTTTCAATTGTAGTCGCAATACCTTTATCCGTATTATTATCTGCCATTGCATTCGCGATTACATATTCATATCCCTCTATAAAAGCCAATTTATATGGAGCAAGGATCGATGACGACTTACCTTATGCAATTGCCCATATGAATGTACTGGCTACAGCAGGGGCCACGCCGGAGCGTATAATTAGATCCGTTGCATCTATACCCGATGACTCAGTCGCCGAGTTCATGAGCGACATAGTTAGAGATATAGATTTCCTAGGCATGGATCTTGTTACAGCTCTGCGAAACGCAAAAGAGAGAGCTCCCACAAAGATATTGGAAGATTTTATATCTGAGATGGAGATCCTAATTAGTAGTGGCGGGAATCTCCAGGAATTCCTCATATCTTATGGTCGATCTATACTTGGAACCAAAGCAATTCAAGCAAAAGAATTCTCTGAAACCCTAGCTACCATGGCTGAAGTCTTTGTTATAATGATGGTTGTATTCCCTCTTCTATTAATAATAATGTTTTCAATTATGTCGCTGGTTGGGGGTCAACTTATGGGGTTCAGTATACCTGACCTAATGTTTCTAATTACATATCTCATGGTACCTATGCTGGGAATAGTCTTTTTAGTTATATTAGATCAAGTTATGCCTCGGGGTGACTAGGAATGCCGAAAGTAACTAGGAAAACCCTATATAAAGTAATTGCAGTATCAGTAACGGCGGGAATAATATTTGCTTTATCCCCATTTATATTAAACTATTTTGGGCTGAAGAGTCCGTTACCATTAGATCTACAAATAATAATGGGTCTATTTATAGCGATATTTCCCCCAGGAATCGCGCATCTATTTAGGATAATATGGAGACGTGCTATTGACAGAAATATACCTAAATTACTTAGGCATATAGCGGAATCAGGAAGAATAGGAATGTCAATATATGAAGCGCTAGCCATGTCAACCAAATACGATATGGGCCCCTTAACGGAGGAAATCAAGACAGCGATAACAAAAGCCTCTTGGGGATACCCGATAAAAGATACCTTGAAAGATTTGATGGAGGAGATAGCGACTCCAACAAGTAGAAGAGCCCTCTCATTAATTGCAGAGGCAGCAGAAGCAGGGGGAGATGTAGAGGAGATGTTAATGACTCTTCAGAGACACTTGAGTGGAATCCAACTTACGATACGTGAAAGGCAAGCGATAATGAGGCCCTATATCTCCTATGGATATATAGCATTCTTCGTCTTCCTCTCTATACAAATAATTCTTCTCTTGAGTTTCTTCGCACCGATTATAGAGATCCAGAGGAGTGCAGTAGAATTAGGGGGAGCTGGACTCTTCCAACTCGCGATAGAGGAAGAACAATTAAGGATACTATTCTATCATATTAGCCTTATAGAAGCTGTTATAAGCGGGTTAGTATCTGGAAAGATGGGGGAGGGATCGGTATTCGCAGGGTTAAAACATGTCGCTATACTATTAATAGCCACAGTACTTACATATTATGTATTTATATTTAGGTAGAAGCTAACTATGAAGCAATCTGGATAATATAAATGCTAATATCATAAATGTTATAGGCATAGCTATTAAAAAAGTCGGTTCATTGGTTATTTGTGATAGTACGCCGTTGACGAAGGCTAACAAGCCGATAGAAAGAAGTATCCGTAGGGCGGCCCCGAACCTCATAACCATCAGATATAAAAAATATAAAACAAAATAATATTAATAAAGTGTGACTATTATAATTATCCTTCCAAATATAAGAATACTGATTTGCTATAAAGGGTATGAATTTCAAGAAAAAGCGATTCCTACGAATAACATCTAAATATTATTGCTGATACTTAACAAAGAATTTTTTTACGAATTGTTCTCTATTAGTAATATCCTCTTGGCACGTCTCTTTATGTAGCATGAATAATTTAGTTAATTTTCTGAATTATAACATAATTTCATCTCCATTTCATTTCTATATTCTGGTAAATGAATTTTTATATCCTTATTTAGGAAATAATCTTTTAATGATATCCCTATTTGTAATCTCATTATTATTTACACTGCCCGGCTTATTTATGCTATTGTTATTTAGATTAGATGAGCATATGGATATAATTGAACTTATATCTGCATCTTTGTTTTTGAGCCTCATTATAAATTCCGTACTTCCATCACTTTTAGCTTATTTAGGAATCGAAAAAAATATCTATATTATCACTATAATAATATTTACTCTAATCATCGGATTATTATCTATAGCTATAAGAGGTCTACCTAAACTCACAAAAACATCCTCTAAAGACTATCTTATAATATTTCCATTTTTTACATTGCTAGTAATAATGATATTGCATTTATACAAATATCCAATATTTCATGCTACCTTCAGCAAAGATCCAGTTGTGCATGCCAATTTCGTGAAACAATTGTTCCAAAACCCATCGAACATGACACGGAATGCTAATTATCCTTTAGGTTTGCATATGATATCACTAATAGTATTAGAAATCACACGTATCAATTTTCTATTTTCGATTAGATTTCTGGCAGGTTATTTTGTTATTCTCTCTCTATTCTTAATGTATATAATGGTGAGAAGAATGTTTAATGAAGAAATAGCGCTCTTATCCACTTTTATCTTTAACATAGCATTTCCAATACCTTTTATTCATTTTTCAAACAGCGGCACGTATGCAAATATAGTTGGTAACCTAGCCTCGATCTTTATCATATACTGGTGGCTATTGTATAAGGATTCAAAACTTAATACATCCCAATCAATAGGATATATACTTATAGCTATATCTCTTGGTATCACAGGTTTATGGTTACATTTTTCAGTATTCATTATATTGACTATCTTACCTATATATTTATTGATTTTATATCTAATAGATAAAGATAAGAAAAATATCATTTTTCCATTGATGTTATGGTTAGTTATAATTATGATATCAATGTTGGATAAAAGGTTAATCATGAATATGTTAAATGTTAGTAGTTTCTTAAAAGGAGGGCCATTTATAATATACTCTTCAACTATTCTCTCTCACTATATACAACTATATTTTCCATGGCTTATGTTAATCGGTTATCTATCTGTATTGACGGGTATACATGTATACGCCATATTAATATCATATCTATATGCCCTATTATCTATAATAAGAAGATATCAGTTCAGTATAAATATTATGCTTTTATTAATATGGAGTATGTGGATTTTATTTCTTTCAATCATGGGAGAAACAATAAGATTCACATTTGAGCTGATGTTGCCTGCTTCAATTGTATATAGCCTATTAATCATACATGTATATAATAAATTAATGAAATTTATCTCTTCCACACTAATGTCAAAATATAGATATATATCTATAATCAATAAGATTTTAATAACTGTATTTATTGTTTTAATTTTAACTATTCCACTGACTACACATGTAGTTATAAACAATATAAAGGATATCAGTATGTATCGACATAAACAACTAGATGTATTAGACTCTATGGAATGGATTAATAATAATCTTCCTCAAAATTCGAGCATAATTAGTGTGGGTCTTAAAGAATATAGATATTTTAGTATGATATTTAATTTAAATATCGATTTTATTGGTGATTTCCTCTTTGAAAATGTCTCCGTAATGAACAAATATATTCATGACAATAGTGTAAGTTATATCGTATTATGGAAAAAACTGCACTATATTGAGGATAAAATATACATATTAGATGAATTGATAGATATGGGATATTCTATCATATATAGGAATAATAATGTATATGTATTGAAAGTGCCCAAATACTCTATTTCATATAATAACAATTTAGTTAGTATTCCTTCAACACAAATTTAAGATTAAAAATAAAAATAATAATTGAGGAAACTATCCAGTCCTTCCAGCGACAACAGTAAAAGTAAATACAGCACCCGTTTTTGTTACAATTTTAACTATATGAGAACTACCAGCAGTTGCCCCTGTAGCACCCGATACATCAATTGTAAAGCTCGTTGAATCACCAGGAGATAATACTCCAGGATCTATGGTAGTATCCTCCACACCGTCGAAATATACAGTATCAATATCTAAATCTACCGTACCTGTATTACGAACATATAATACTACGCCACTTGCTATCGGATCATAATCATATGCTTCCATAGTCAGTTGTTCGGCTACTTGTTGCCCTCCTGTTTGAGTTAGTGCACCTGATAATCCTGTGACCCATATATACACCAAAATGCCCGTAGCTACTGCTATGGCTATTAAGAGTAGTACTGCGATTACCGGTGATACTCCGCGTTTCTTCCCAAACTTCCTAACATACCTCTTCAATAATATTCACCAGTATGAGAAATGATTTAAATACGTATATAAGCTTTATGTAACATTTCTTGTAAGGTTACTATAAAACTTTATCTCAGTTTTATATAGTTATGCATATATTTTTTATCGACAAATATTAATACGCCATAGTGTCTCAGGGAGCTGATAAAGTATATCGTCCTAGATATAAAGCTTGGGTATAGAAGCTTCCATAGGCGTCATACCCCATTAGATGGAGATATATATCATAAGTACCTTCTATGGGCTCTTCATACATTCTAAAGGTGATGCTCGCTTCATCACCTGGATAAATCCACATAGATTCAACATCTGATGGCGTCGTTGGACCGATATTCTTGGTCGTGGTACCCACAGTAATTGATTCTATATATCCTGAATATACCGTTCCCGTTGATACATCAACAAAAACTATTCTAGTCAAAAAGTTTAGTTTAAAAGCTACCGTCCCAACATTTTTTATTATAGCAACTGTGACCTCTTTGAATCGTCCGGCAGCCCAAGTACCAGGAGTTATAGTTGCAGCTCCCGCCCCACCAGGCACACCTGCGTTACCTGATCCTATATGAACCAATTTAGGGTAATAATCAATTATAAGGTTTCCTCTCTCAGTTACTATCTTAAATATGTATGTTTTATTTCCCTCGGGAACGAATGTTGTTTGTATAGATAATTTACTTCCTGGAGATACATAGAGATCATTATCCATTAAGTCATAAAATGTATCGTTTATCCATAAAGAAACTATTCTTGCCGTAACTCCACCTTCATTAAATAACTCTATTTTTATTCCAGTTCCTGTTAGATATAATGCCACTACACTTATATCTTCTTTATTTCTCTCAACGATATCCTCGCTGGCTTCGCTAATTGCCTGTTGATAGAAGTCAAGTTTTACTGTAATTGCATATAATGATGAGAAGAAAGTTATAATTATAATGATAAGTATAATTGCACCCATTATTGTGCTTATCCCCTTCTTTTTGCTCCATTTATTCTTATAGGCACTTCTAACCCTTAACATAATACCTCACTTTTATAGCTAGATAATCAATATATAATGTATCTTGGTTTGTGTCGTAGGCGGTCGCAAATCTAATGTAAATTGTACCTGTCGCACTTATATAGTTCGAAAACCCGGAGGTTATAGATGAATTTGTCCAGTCCATCGATGTAGTTGTGATATTTACAAGAAAGACCCAACTAGCTGTCGAAAAATCATAAATGTATACAGATATCGGCTCTCCTGTGGTATATGAAAATACAGAAACAAGCAGTCTAGTCACGTTTGCTATAGGCACTGCTGTAGTATCGAGCTGGAATGTATACCTAACATCCAATATATATCTATTATGATATAAGTCTAGAGAGACATTATCCCAATAAACCCTCCCTTCCCCTCCAGGTATATTAGAAGTATCTATGGTAGCTTTTAGCTTCAGTCTATATACTCCCGTTTGGGTAAATAGACTACTTACATCATAGTTCTTTGTTATCCATGATGTTGTGCCCTGAATGGTGATTGTCTCAAGTGTACTTGTAGATCCTGTTGGAAGTACAATAGATATATTCAATACGAAGCTATCAATTTTGCTATAATGACTAATCATATAATCTAATTGTAACTGAGCACTAGCTGGCACTTCATCAACAGTAATATCTTGATACCAGACTCCAGTACCTAATTTATTTTTTCCTGATACGGAGGCATAGACTGACCCCGGAGGATTTCCTTCATTCGAATCATAACCTACTACAGCATCTCCGGTTGTTTTGCTATTCCATCCACTAGCATCTGTATCGAAGCCTCCATTAACTATACTCTCACTTGGGACAGCGACAACCGACTCAGTTATATCTTGAGTTAACCCTTCATTTCTATTATGAGTATTGGTATATGAACCCGTGACTTGTCCATATGTAACATCGGGATCTGAGATGGTCAATAATATTGTCTCGGCATAGACAGGCTCCCTAACTATATATGAACTTAGATATATTTCTGATACGACATTACCTCTTGTTGTGCTAACTTTTATCTGATAAGCCCTTTTCCCTGACCAATTCCAAGATACCGTTACAGTAACGTTTTCTAATTCTCCCACTAGTACCTCTAGTTTAGGATCTAATTCTATTACATCATGATTTGAGGTATCATTAAGGTCAAGTACATAAATATAATGAACATTACTTTCGACTGTACCTACATTTCTAAGGAATATTCTTAACTTATTCTTGTAGATAAATTGGACATGCTCAATTATCAAATTCTCCTTTAGCTGTTCCTCTCTTATAGTCAAATAATTTCCCATTCCTCCCCCGAAGATGGAAAAGGAAGTGGCTGCCCATAAAGCCACCGCCGTCCCTATAACTACTACTATGGCGGTAAGCAATACCGTTGAGACCATCGGGCTTACGCCCTTTCGACGCCTCATTATCTACACCATATTACTATATAATGATAGAATCAATAAATAATTATTATTTCATGGTGACTCATTATGCTCGATATAAAGTTATTGATTTTTTGCTTTTTACCGTGATGCCCACAGGTATGCTAAGACAACGGCCAATATCATTCCCCCGATACCAGATAGAAGCATTCCCGAGGTCTCAGGATTGACAAGCATTTGATATATGTAGGGGATGTATCTCTCTATAATTCTACCGACAAGCCGGCCTACTATATATAATGTTATTCCTACTCCAAATCCTAGCCCCGCTATACCCAGGTAAGCGAATAGTCTCTTCAACGCTTCTTCTCCCCTATCAAGTTATTTATATACTCCTTAACCTTATCTATAGCTTCATCTATATCTTTAACTATTATTAGGGAGATATAGTCTTTCAACTTAGATGGTATTTGGATCTCTGGATTGACATTTTCATCTTTGGCTACATAAAGATATCTACATTGAGGCGTATCAAGTATCTTAATATAATCCCTTATAAGACCATCAAGGTCTATAGATGACACCAATCCACCTAGATCTATAATGAGACATTTATCATTACCAGCCCTCAATACCAATGGAAATTCATGTTTAACTCCTGATTCTCCATTAATTGTTCCTGGGAGATACACCTTTACTCCAAGTTTTTCTATCTCGCTATATATCCTAGAATATACATAGAGTAGATCGAGGATCTCCTCAGCCTTCTCTCTAAATTGATAGGTATAAATCTTCTTTATTTCTGCTTCTCTAATTGAAAAATCTTTATCACACGTGTTACAATGCAGATCTATATCCGGAGACTCAAAGCTTGTTCCACATGATGGACAGCGAAATATACTTCCAATTATCCTAAGCTCTTTATCAGGCTTTATATCTCGACCGCATCTTGGACAATTAAAAATCTTTAAATTTTTAGCTGGAAAAACCATTCCACATTTAGCATGCTCTAGTACAAATTCTCTTTCCACCTCGAGGGATCTACATTTTGGGCATCGTATATTGATTACCAGATCTATAGATTCACAGTAGGGACAGGCGACCGTGTTTCCGAAGACCACTTTTTCAAAGAGGTCTTCTCGCTCGAGGATATCTATTAATGCCCTCGATTCCTGTGTAGATACATCGCCTATTTTATGAGATATATGTGGCTTATGGCTTACGTGAAGCTGAACCTTCATCTTATTATTTGCTTTCAATATATATGTTGTTAATTTTTTTTCCTTTAAAAGTCTAATAATTTTATTTGACAAAGTAACCTACCCTTATCCCGTTCCTCTAATTTTTCGATAATATTATATCAATCCATTATTATATAAATATGCTGAAATTCTTTAAATGTTTAGCTAAGTCATATTTGACATATCTTTAAAAATCGTAGAATTAAAGATTTATATTTACGGAAAATAAAATCATACATGGGATATGAGGCCAATGAAGGTGGTCATAAATAGAGCTAATAGTTATATGACATATAATGCCACAAGGATATTCTATAAGTCCAATGTAGATATATTTGGTATAAGACTCACCATACCCAATAAGCCAGGTACGCTAAGAAAGGTACTAGATACTATATCAAAGAGAGGTATAAATATAGGCTTCATACATGGAGAAGAAAAGGATCATTATGGCGAAGTATTTCTCGTAGGGTATCAACATGATCGCGAAATGTTACCCGAACTTCTAAGGGACCTAAATAGTATAGTCACTAAATATGAGGTGATAGACTCCACTAAACGTGGATTAGTGATAGATGACAGAACCATACCTGTTACCTATATGAATAAGAGACTTGTTGCGGCAAGTATCGACTTATGGCATGGGCTAATTAGGGGAGTGAAGGAGTATCTACCCGAAAGTGCATACCAAGCTTATCTCTGGCACATAGGGAAAAGTATGGGTATGGCGGCGGTGAAGCTTCACAAGAATCTGAGAAGTAGTCAGCCACCAGAGGTAATCGTCGACCACCTTCGATTCGGAATAAGCATGGGATGGTTCATATCTGCCGAGATGGAGCACTATCACAACAATGAGAAAATAATAATAAGAGTTTATGGATTATGGGAATGTAAAGGGATATCAACTGGAGCAGCCAATTCACATTTGTATAGAGGGTTCCTCGCGGGATTATTAAGCGGATTGTATAATAAAGAGTATATAGCAATAGAAGAACGGTGTCTATCAAGAGGAGATGATTGTTGCGAATTCCTCCTGAGCAGCAGAGCCAAATAAATGAAAATACCATTTCTATATTTACATTAATAATCGATCTATCGATTTAATATTTTGTGAAGCGAGTAGACATAGAATTAATTATAAACCTTATAGTTATATATGGACTTTTTGTCGTGGGTGATTTAGTTACAACTTTTTGGTTAATAACCTATTTTCCAGGAGGTATTGTCGGAGAATCTAATCCCATAGCAAGAGGAATATATGAAAATTACGGGTTTGACGGCATGATTGTCTTCAAAATTTTCTTTTACCTTTTTTTCTCCACCATGACTATTTATCTCTATGGTAGATATGGAAGTATCAAATGGTTCAAAGAATTTCTTGAGACGTTGTTATTGATGCTGGCTGGAATTTCGATACTGACTTTAATAAATAATTTTCTAGCGATAATTAGCATATATCACTTGCTTTTAGGAGGTGTTCCCCTTTGGATTATAAAGATACTTAGTATATCTTTATCCTTAGTTATTGTAGCTATAGGATCATTAGTGATCTTTGATGAATATATTATAGCGGGATTTTCACTTATAGGTACGGCATCTTCATTGATGCCTATAGTTATATGGCCATACTTAGAACCCTTAATTTTCTTGTCCTATATTATTGTATTGTACGCTACGATATTGATCTTTTATTATTCTTATGAAGGACTGACGGATAGTGAGGGGATAAAAACTTAGAAGATTATTCTTATCTCACAATAGGGAAATCCATTAGCTATACACTTGATCTCTTCTGCTTTTACCTTCTTCATTACATAACTTTT
Organism: Candidatus Scotarchaeum otlingeri; assembly: GCA_002011075.2. Taxonomy (GTDB): domain Archaea; phylum Thermoproteota; class Nitrososphaeria; order Geothermarchaeales; family JDFR-13; genus Scotarchaeum; species Scotarchaeum otlingeri. Next base: position 928,662 of record MTMA02000006.1, on the reverse strand, counting down.
TATAAGCCCCGCTAATATTCCTCTCTCCATATATGATGCAGGTCCCGCTATACGGTTTTCTTTTGCCACTTCGCACTCCCAGTTATTATATAGCCTTATTATGATTATGCCCTTCTTTACATCATATTTCACTATTTCTCCTCTAAATCTACCTAGTGCAATGCTCCACATTAGTGTCATGTCTAACGCTTCACGTAAATCTGTGATACCTCTGGCAATATAGCTAGCAGCTATCTTTTCACCAACCTCACTACCCTGATTATATATTAGAGAAAGCCCCGCCTGTCCTAGCATATCCCTTATCCCAACGACGTATAGCCACATATTCTCCATCGACATCAAAATTCTCCTTCGACCTTCACTATCTATTATTGGAAAATGTAGTTCATCTATGAGCACCCTATCTAGCTTAGTCTCTATAACCTTTGCATCAACAACTTTGTCTTGAGATAACAATTCCTTCCTAATTTTTTCCACGTTGGCCTTCGTCTTTGAGAAGTCCGTAGCTATAAATATCAATACATCCTCCTTCCCCATGGCCGGTGAAAAATTCATCGCTATAATATTTAGTGAGTGATTTGTGAATACTTGCAGCACTTCAGCCAAGGCACCCGGAACATTCCTCAGTATTAGATACCAGCCTACTATAGGTTTCTTATCTGTATAGATTATATTTGATAACAGCAGTGGACTCTCCAGAAATCTATTACTCATATATTTATGCCCCCCTCATTCACCATCATAAAAAAATTTGTTATGCTTATTTAAAAATCAAGTAATCTCAATGTATATTAAAAAGAAAATTAAATTTATTTATTAAGTGAAATTTATGATAGTATGATAGCATATATTTCAAAAAAATTTGACGATTTATAGTTTCATAATTATCATCTATACTATTGCCTTAGGGGCAATCCCAGCATTAAAAAATCATTTAACTGAAAGATACTAATTAGTATATATGCGGTATGAATATGTCTTCTTCGGGCTAATGAACATCATATTATTGTTGGCTGATTATCAAGATATTAAAAGTAAGGAGGTACATGATTTAATTCTGCTTCTACTAGGCATATCGATACTACCATATGCAATATATAAATATTTTATCCTATTCGACTTCACAATTAGTTCCTTAATTCTCCAAGGCATATTTCAGTTTTTCCTAATCATGATATGGCTGGCCAATAGAATACGGCTAATATTAGGGGAAGCCGACATAATAATTTTAACTATACTTAATCTATATTTTCCAACTCCTATTCTGCCTATAGATTTATTGTTTTACCCGTTGGATGTTTTCTTTAATAGTTTACTGTTTATGTTTGGAGTAGCTACTATCAAGGCCGTTATTAACATGATAAGGCTACATAAGGAAATCTCGTTTGCATTGCTTCCTAAGCTCATATATATGGAGCCAAAAAATGGAGATTGGGTTGAAATGGAGTTTCCCATGGTGCCCATAATCCATTTAAGTATCATATTGACAAACTTCTTAGGTTCAACCCTTCTCAAAATAATTCTATTCATAGTCGGTCTTCTATAATAATCATGGACTAGGTTCTTCCAACAATAATCCTCCAAGGATAATGTTGATTTTTTTTGGTCTTTATTATCAGGTATTTAGAGCTTTAAGTAAAGAACTTTTTCACGTAATTTCTAGTTAAATAGTATATTATTAATGCGTTGATTATGATTCCAACTAGCCCCCCAGGAAGAGCCAATATTGAAACGAGTAATCCTAGGACGGATAGGATGAGTGTTATTAGACGGGCCCATTCCCTACCATTCCACATACCTATTCCGATAATAATTGTTATGATCCCCAGAATAATTATGGATACTATTAGTAGAATTACACCGCCAATCATGCCGATGAATCCCATCATACCCATTAATCCTAAAAATGGAGACATAGCTGCACCTATTATTATAAAAGCGATGCCACCCAAAATCATTAGAAGCCCAACGAGGATCTGAAATATAGATATTAATGCAACGCCTAACGGTCTATCTATTTCGCTATTCATAAATACTCACAAAAATATTATCTCGATATTATATATTAAATTTGATGATATTATATGCACATATTCATCAGGTTGAAAATAAATTCTTGAGAGGGATGAGAATATGTATAGACACGTAACAAATAGCGTAATTATGGTTGAAGCTACCCCTAGCGAGATAGGGCATGAATTTATCTCTTGCTATATTCTTACTAGCGGTAGTAGTGGTTGTATAGTCGAGACTGGACCCGCGGCCTCCTATGAATATATTGATAGAGCCTTGAAGGAAGCCGCTTTAGCAGAAACTGTAAAGCTGGTGATACCAACTCATATACATTTAGATCACGGTGGAGGAGTGGGACATATATTAAATAGATATCCTGATATGATTGGGTTGGCTCATCCCAAGGCCTATAAGCATCTTATAAATCCGGATAAACTTTGGGATGCTGCATTAATGTACTTGGGGTGGCTAGCTGAGATATATAGAAAACCTGAGCCGGTTAGTGAAGAGCAGTTACGAACTACCTATGATGGGATGGAAATAGTGTTTGGCGATATAGAGCTGGTGGTAATCCATACACCTGGACATGCATCTCACCACCAATCAATATATTTTAGGAATGAGGATGCTCTTTTTGTAGGCGACTCAGCTGGTGCTCTCATACAGCCTCTTGAGATGATTGTACCTACTACTCTACCTCCAATTAGACTAGAGTTATATCTGGAGAGTATCAATAAGATGATTAATTATAAGCCTTCTAGACTATATTATACCCATTATGGATTTATTGATAACGCTACTGATGTATTGAAGGAATACCATAGATTCGTTATTGACTTATGGAATATAGCTAAAGAGTATGAACCTAAATCGATAGAGGAGTATAAAAGCTTGATTGTAAAATCAATCGATGATATGGATAAGCTATTTGACTGGATTAGGGGCAAACCTATATATAATTCATTAATGGACTTCTCGTTGAATGGAATAATGGCATATAAATGAATTTTAGCTCCAGAGCCAACAATATATATCAGTTAGGGATAAATAGATGGATTATATAGAGATATAATTGTGGTTTTAATGAATAGTAGGCTTGAGGGAGAAAATATTATATATGAAGATGAGGTAAGTGACCTGAAATTTAGGGATAGGTTTAATAGGTTGCGGAGAACGATAGGATTAATAATATTGTATATCTTGATGATAGTGTTAGCTGGTTATATGCTCGGGATAATCGCCCTATTTCTTACATGGATTATAATTACAGCCCTATTTCCTAAGGCTTCAATACCCACCCCAGATAGTTATAAAATAACTGAAAAGTATGTGATATATGGCAGAAGAACTTTGCGATTAGGTAAAGGACTCAAAATTAAATTAGACTTAGAAAGGATGAGGGTGCTGATTATAAGTAGATATATAGCTATCCTACAACTTTATAGTCATAATCCTGAACAGCTTAAATCCATACTTGATAACCTCATACATATATAGCTTATTTTAATTTATTAGATGGCTAATAATTTTGTTGTGTTATGACCAAGAAACTAGTTAGAGATTTATCTAAACTTATAGGTAAAGATAAAGTAAGCGATGACGAATTGATAATAAGATTATATTCGAAGAACGCAGTTTACATGGAGGGTAAAGCTATCGCTGTCGTTTTTCCTTATTCATCTACCGATGTTTCAAAGATAGTGAGATACGCATATAATCATGACTTGAAGATATATCCCCAAGGATCTACAAGCGAATTAGTCGGTTCTTCTACGCCTCATACAGATGGTATTATACTAAGCTTTGAGAGGATGAATAGGATCAAGGAGACAAACTTAATAGATTCTTATGTGGTAGTAGAACCCGGAGTCAAAATATTTGAGTTAAATAATCACCTAGCAAAAGATGGATATATGTTTCCTATCGATCCTGCATCGGTAAAGATTGCATCTGTTGGAGGCGCGATAAACAGCGGGTCTGGAGGGATGCAAGGCGCCAAATATGGGTCTATTCGTGATTGGGTTCTAGAGCTTGAAGTCGTGATTGCAGATGAAGGCGGATCTATTCTACGGCTAGGAAGTAAAACTAGTAAATCAAGGCAAGGCTATGACCTTGTTAGGCTAATTGTGGGCAGTGAGGGGACCCTCGCTCTTGTTACTGAAGCAACCCTCAAGATCACCCCTATACCTGAGAATACAGTTATAGCTGCGGCTTTTTTCGACTCTCTTGAGGATTTGATGAATAGTGCAATTGAGATAAAAAAGAGACGAATGGATATTTTGTTAATGGAATTTGTTGAAGACAAATCGGTGGATATCGCCATAAAAATGCTTGAGTCTAAAGTCACCGGTGTAGGACATTATCTTCTAGTAGGTGTAAATACTGCAGTTGAAGCTAGGTCTAGAGTAATAAATAGCTTGGCAGAATCGATGAAACTACATAATAGTAACAGGATTTATACAGCTAGATCGATGAGTGAAGCAGAGAAGATGGGGCTATTTGATATACGAAGAAATTATTACCTTGCTTCGATAAGGCTTGCTTCGGAATCACGTAGCGATCCCTTCTCGGGTATTAAGGTATATGTTGAAGATATATCGGTTCCCCCTTCACAGTTGGTTGAAGCTGTTAAACGATTAAGGGGCCTATCAGAGAAATATAACTTATCTATGACTTTAGCTGGACATATCGGTGATGGAAACCTACATCCCGTTGTATGGATTGAAGAGAAAGATGAATCAAAAAGAGAGGCTTTAGTCAATATGGTGAGTGATATAATGATGCTGGCCCTAGAGCTAGGTGGCACAGTAAGTTCTGAGCACGGCATAGGCCTCACTAAAAAGGAAGGCCTAGTTATGGAGTTCAATTCAAAAGAGAGTTCAAAGGCGATTGAACTGATGAAAAAGATTAAACGTCTCTTCGATCCCAAGGGAATACTCAATCCAGATAAGATGTTCATCTGGTGATGATAATTGAACCTACCTGATACTCCGGATGAGTTGAAAAGGATTATACTCGAAGATGTATCGAAGTGCTTATACTGTGGATTCTGTGAGTGGATATGTCCAACCCTAAATTTAAGAGATACAATGAGGAATCATGGTCCCAGGGGACGGGTCAGTATAATGATGCTTGTTCTTAAAAATGGTTTGTGGACAAAGACAGGATTTGAGGGAATTTATAGCTGTTTACTGTGTCAAGCATGTGATATCGAATGTCCAGCTGGAGTACATATAGAAAGAGATATTAGACTATTCCGTCATTATATTAATATTAAGAATATGTTTTTATGACGGTGATATATTTTGCCGCTGCCGATTAAAGATGTTATTAGAATGATTATCGAGAATACAAGGAAAAGTGGTGCCCCGATACCTTTGCCTCCAGAAATAGCTACTGGATGGGCTGATGGAATGGATATTCCTAGGGGAGGGGAAACAGTAATATATACCGGATTATTGTATCAATTATTACCCTATTTGAATGCATCGATTAAGAAATTGGAATCACTTGAGGAGAACGCTGTAGGCGCTACATTATTAAAACTGGGTAAAATTATAAGTAAGGTTATTGATATAAATAAGTTAATTTCCTCTGTATCGAGAGATGAGTTAGAGAAGCAGTATGATGTTCTTCGAAGCATCGCTATTATGCTAAGGAATGCTGATATAGAATATGGCTATCTATATGAAGACGAGATGTATTCTGGAGTATTATTGTTTGACATGGGGCTAGACGATTTCTTTAAAGAACATATAGAGAAGGTATATAGCGTGCTCCGTAAGAATCGTGTAAAAAGAATTATTACGATAGATCCTCATACCACTCATGTAATGAGGACGGTATATCCTAAATATCTACCAGAATATGATATAGAGGTAAAGAATTATCTTGAGATACTTTCATCAAAAGGATTAAATGGAGGAATGAAAAGTGGAGTTGAAGGTGTAATACATGATCCATGCTACTATGCCAGATTCCAAAATATCATTGATGAACCACGACAACTACTCAATGCGGCGGGAGTGACTGTATTGGAACCTCCCCTAAAAACTAGAAAATTGACTTTCTGTTGCGGCGGCCCTATCGAATCCATTTCGCCGAAATTATCTAGAAATATTGCGGAGATGAGGCTTGATGAGTTAAAGAATATAAATAGAAGGATAATAGTATTATGCCCTATCTGCTACTCTAATTTCTCTCGTGTTGCAGATAGAAACTTAGTTATCGAGGATATATCAAGGCTTCTAGTAAAAGCCTTTGGTGAATAAATAGATGGATATCCTGGGTGAAACGGCAAAGGAGCTCTATAGAGCATTAGATAATAAGGAGATTCAAACCGGACTTAAAAGATCCATATCAAATTTGTCTATATCGGTTGACCGTGTATTAAATGTATGGCCATACCTTGAGGAATTAGCTTCTAAAGTTAGAGAAATTAAAGAGGAAACGCTCAATAACTTAGACTATTATATTGATTTAACCATGAGAAACGTTAAACGAAGTCATGGTCACCCATATTTCGCTAGAAATAGGGAAGAAGCATTAAAGATTCTCGACGAGATAATTGGTGATGATAGTCCTTTACTTATTGTAAAGGCGAAATCGATGGTAACTGAAGAGGTAGGTATTAGAGAGCACTTGATATCATTAGGCCATAGTGTCTATGAAACTGATCTTGGTGAACTTCTTATTCAGATATCCCGTGACAAACCTATGCATGCAATAGCCCCAGCGATACATATCCCGAAGGAAGGAGCTATAGAACTTCTAAGGAGACTGGGATTGAATGTTAGAGAAGGGATGAATATCGAAGAGATCGTAATGGAGGTTCGTTCTTTTCTAAGGAGAAAATTTGTAGATGCGGATATAGGAATTAGTGGAGCTAATGTGGTTGCTGCCGATACGGGAAGCATCATCTTAATTTCTAATGAGGGTAATATACGTAATACCACAAGTCTGCCGCCGGTACATATTGCTGTGACAGGGGTTGAGAAGATAATGCCGACATTATCTGATGCGTTTATGCAGGCTCTTGTTCAAGCAGGATATGCAGGGTTATATCCTCCAACGTATCTCTCGATAATTGCCGGGCCTAGTAGTACAGCGGATATAGAGTATCATAGAGTATACGGGGTCCATGGACCTAAAGAATTTCATATGATACTCTATGATGGAGGGCGTCTCTCAGCCATCAAAGACCCATTCCTAAGTGAACAATTACTATGCATTAGATGTGGCAGGTGTCAAGCAGAGTGTCCAGTATGGGGATTAACGGGAAATATATGGGGTGGTAATGTATATGGCGGTCCTATGGGAATTGTATGGACGGCTATTGTTGAAAATATCTCACTAGCATCCGCTCTCTCACTATTCTGCTTGGTATGCGGTCGTTGTATGGAGGTTTGCCCCATGAAGATCGATATGCCCCATATTATAAGGAACCTCAAATCTAGGCTTAACTTATAATTTTCTTCCGGATATCTATTGCTAACCCCCGTAATGCCACCCTGTATCCCATAATATAAGAGGTTTATCGATTTCCTTCCTTAGTCCTGAATTAACGACCTCAGCCAGGAATACCGTGTGATCTCCCTTATCCAGCTGACCTATAACTCTACATTCAAACCATGCAGGCAGGTCTATTAGTATGGGGGATCCCGTTTTCTCACCTTCTTCATATAGATATCCATTTATCATCTTATTCTTCACCTCCTTGATGCTGAAAAAGGCTGACGCCACATCTTTCTGATCTGCAGAGAGAATATTTACCGCGAAGACCCGGCTTTCATTGATTAAGCTATATAACTTGCTTTCTGATCGTATGGCCACCATTATAAGCGGTGGATTAAAGGATGCTTGAGAAAGCCAACTGATGAGCCCAGCATGAACCTGATCATTTAGCCGTGTGGTAATGATATATAATCCATATGTCAATAATCTTAATACCTTTCTTCTAGTTGCTTTACTCATAATTAAGATTATAATTAGTGGTTTACTTATAGTTTCTCTCAATTAGCAGATCGCTATAACTTCCTTCAATCAAATCACTTTCCTTTATACCCAGTATATCCATAAGCCTTTTCAACTTCAAAGTATCTTTCTCGATAGCTTCCTCACGAGTCTCTTTCTCAAATTCTATAAAATTACCTAATGATGACACTCTATCCAAATGTATCTTTATATCATCATATGTATAGATCTCCCTAATTTTCTCTACGATTATTTTTTCACCGATAACTATAGATAATATAGACCTCATAGCTTCCCGGTCAATGACTCTCGATATTATTACTAGACTCCTTTTGACATTTTTCTCTAAGGGTCTACGATAATAAATGAGTTTACACTCATCATCTGATACTCTGAGCTTTAACCTCTCTTCACCGATTAGATAATAGATATCCCGTTGCTTAATCCTTCTTTTGAATTTCCCTCCCACCTCGAATATTAAATTTCTTAGAGTATCTAGGTTATCATGTTTAGCTTTCATCTCTACTAAAAGCTTCTGTTGCATAATAGGTTCTTAATAACCATAGTTAATAAAATTTCTAGAATAAGGAGTTATCGTTCTAAAGGTAAGTTGGAATATATCCTGATGGAATTTCTCAGACAAATCAGGCTTTTTCTGCCTTCTTAATCCATTTATACCCAAATCTGAAGTAAGCAAACATAAATAATCCTATTATACCGAGTAAAAATATGGTTTCTATGTTAATTAGAGGTTGCACACTTAGTGCTGATGAAAAGGCTATCAAGTGTAGGGTTCCCGCTGCTAGACCCATTGTACCGACAAGTTTTGACCCGCTTGATCTTGTAACAATAAATGCAAATGTATATAATATATTGCTCAATAGCCATACAATAAGTGAATAGACCAACACTCCGATTAGAGCCAATGCAGCCAGACCAGCCCCTGACGCTATAGCAATGAATCCCACCACAAAGAGTACAGCAGCAATAACCATAAATATAAAGCCTATTACCGCTAGTACACCGCCTAGTCTACTCATAAAAATCTCACATCTATATTTCAGGATAATCTTTTGTTAGATAATTATTTATGGATGAATTTAAGGTATATACTTCTTCATAAAAAATAGTGAGGATCTAAGCCAGAACCCCTAGCTCTCTAAGTTTTGACCATGATATGGTACCATCATTATTCCAGCCTCTCAGGCTGTAGTACTCATCGAGCATACTATTAAATAATTCCTCTGTAATTATGTTGCCCTTAGCAGGCCCTGAATCTGCTTTCTCTGTCATCATACGTTTCGGGAGTATATCATGCCTCCTATCGAAGCCCCTCATCTGATTAATATATCTCTCTAGATTCCAGATTCTTTCCCCTATCAATAGGAACTCGTTGCCATCAATATCCCATCCGGTAAATGCGGAGAGAACCGCAGCGTAGTCATCTAAAGTCATAGCAAAAGCAGAGAATTTACATAGATCGAGTGAGTCTAAAGCTGCAAATAAGTCTTCCAATAACTTCACAATTCTCGGCTTTGGCTTGGGATCCAGTGGATCCGTCTTTTCAGGTATTCCAAATAATTCTGAGGCCGGTGTATATGCTCTTAGGTGACAGGCCCCCCTATTAGAGGTGGCATAAGCAACTGCAAAACCCGTTAATCCCCTTGGATCATATGCAGGGATAGCTTGACCCTTGATCGCGTTGGCCATATCTGGATCGCCGAATCCGACGGCTGCTCTATATGCCCCTTCCGCTAGCAGTTCACCTACTCCTTCACGTTTGCCTATCATGTGTATGAGCTCGATGAACCTATCGGCATCACCCCACTCAACTCCATCTGTAAACAGACCCTTCTCTGAAGCTTCAGCAGCCACTCCAAGCACGTTACCTAGCTCTATAGTATCTACTCCATATTCATTGGCCAACCAATTCATATATGATACGGCCTTAATATCGCCAACACCTATTTCTGCTCCCAATGCCCAGGCAGACTCATATTCAGGCCCCTCACTTTTATGCTTATATTTACCTTCCTTCACCTCTGAATCCCTTTTACAGGCTACTGGACATGCATGGCATGTAGGTGTATCGACAAGTATAGTCTCTTTTAGGTGTTCTCCACTAATATTATGGGCGTTTTCAAAAGCAGTACTAGTAGCGTTTCTAGTGGGTAAGGCACCTATCTCATTAACTATATTCATCAATACCTCTGTACCATATACACTTAACCCTCCTCTCCTAGGTGCAGTAATATCACTCTCCAACACCCGTTTCATAGCCGCACCTCTGGCACTTGAAAATGATTTTTCATCATACGGCTTAGGCATATTATCTTCGCTGCTGATGATAACAACAGCTTTTACCTTCTTAGAACCCATAACTGCGCCGGTTCCACCTCTTCCAGAGGCTCTTCCAGCGTCATGCATTATGCAGGCGAATCGAACCATTTTTTCTCCCGCGGGGCCTATAGCAAATACCTTTGCATTTTCACCATACTTATTCTTTAGAAGTTTAGTTGTCTCTGATGTTAATTTACCCCACAAAGGAGTAGCATCCTCAATACTCACGGTACCGTCTTTAACGACAAGGTATACTGGTTTATAGCTTGCTCCCTCCATTAATATACCATCGAATCCCGCCCACTTTAGGGCTGCCCCTATCCATCCTCCTACGTGAGAATCTGTTATCGTATTAGTTAATGGTGATATGGTTACAGAGGCTAATCTTCCGCTTAGAGGCGTTAATGTGCCTGTAAGTGGTCCAACCATTAATGCATGTAGATTATCAGGAGATAGTGGATCAGCTTTAGGATTATGATCAAATACATACTTTACCCCTAAGCCCCGTCCACCTATATACTTCCTAGCATCATGTTCACAGACTTCATCATACTCAATTTTCCCATCGCATAAATCTATCCAAGCAACTCTATTGGCGTATCCTCCTGCTTTAACCATCTTCTCACCAGAAGAAAACTACAATAAATATTATATCAGAGAAATTATTATAATAATTATACTCTAATTAAGCTCTTTTTAAATATCTTAAATAAATTATATAAAATCAAACCTATCGTAGTTCATATGGCTAAATTTTCTTTATAGATCTTATCATCTCGATTCTCCGACATGCACTACATATCTCGCCTAAGCTTGGTCCTCCGCATTCTTTACATGTACGGTATTCTATAGAATCTATGTTTCGGCTTAGAATAGGAATAAGTTTCTTAGTGAATGTCGAGAGCAACTGAAATTTAATGTTCCTGTCGTGCTTTTCCCATTCATCTAATAATTCTTTTCTTCTTATACTCCGTGCATCACTGTAGTACGGGCAGCTAACCGCTTTGATAGGCAACTCATTTAACATGGCATATAAATAATTATCTCGCTCAGGACTTCTAAAAAGTGGCTTTACTTTCCAGACTTGAGAAGGATGTTGTGGAGGTAGTACTGGTTGAAGTCTAACCATCTCTTCGAAATCTCCATTAATGAAATGATTGAAGAGAACCTCAACTATGTCATCAAGATTATGACCAGTCGCCAGAATATCGGCATTTACCTCTTTAGCCGCCCTTGACAAGCCCCATCTCCGTAATGTGCCGCATACCGCACAGATCTTATCCTTGTACTTTGTATATTTAACATCGGGAATAATAATATCCAGATGCTCCCTATAATCGAATACGTGGAACTCTACATCCAACATATCAGCTAACATTTTTGCCTTTAGCCTGCTATCTTTAGAATACTCTCCTATTCCGTGATCTAGATGAATCGCTATAAACCTCTTATCTGGGTATAACTTTCTCAAACTATATAATAATGCTGCGCTATCTTTTCCTCCACTCAAGCCTATTGCGATATGATCACCGGCTCTAAACATTCTATAGCCTTCAATAGTCTTCTTAACCCTACTTTCGAAGAATTTGTTAAAGCACTCTAGGCATAGGTACTCCCTTGAATATTCTAAGTATACATCGGCTTTCCCAATTTTACATCGACGGCAATATCTGGGCATACCACAAATATTTCACTAGAGGAATAAATATAACTATATATTTAGCCATGAATTTTGGAAAACTTATGTTATTATCCCCTATAATTATTATCTTATGGATAAAGATACCTGGATAAACAATCTTTTAAGATTCTTTGATAAGGCCCCGATAAAAAGAACCATAGGTATGGAGCTCTCCTTTGATGAAGAAAGCAATGCATGTATAAAAATAGAATTTAACCCAAGGATATGTCATGCATATGGAGATATTCATGGAGGAATATATGCTTTGGCTATTGATACCGCTATGTGGTTCACATTATCCGCTAGATACCCTGGAATATGGCTCGCGACTATAGAAATGCATACATATATACTGAAATCAGCAAGACAATCAACCATTAATGCCATGGGTAAAGCTATTCATACAGGCAAGAGGTCTGCAATCGGATCTGCAGACGTATTTGATGATGAGGGGAATAGGATAGCTTATGGAACCGGAACATTTATAGTCTTACCAGAGGTTAAGATAAGCGTGGATGATGCGGAGAGAAAGATAATTGCGCTATATGAAAGATTCAAGGATTTCTCTCCAGAGAGCAAATAAACATGTATCTGGGTATCTGTGTTTCATGTTTCTATTATTTCATCCAATATTAGAACCCTATACTTGTTGCCTATCTTTTCTTTAAGCTTTTTGTCAGTTGTAACTATAGAGCCGCCTATTTTAAGAGCAAGAGCTATATTAAATGCGGTGTATACAGACATTTTTTCGAGAATCATTATTTCAATAGCTTTCTCCAATATCTCCTGACTAAATCCTATAATATTGAATCCATAGTTAATGATGACAGATAATATGGTCTTAAGTTTATCGAATTCATATCCATAATATTTGGATAATATGTATAGCATCTCAAAAATGGATATCTCACTTATATAAATATCTAGTTTCTCCATAAGGTAATAATCCAAGATTTTTAATGCTTTTTCACTATCTTTTTCTTTCGTAAATAATTTTATCAATACGGGGCTATCAATTACGACCTTTTCATTCTTCATCCCTAAATCTCCTTACTACGTCCGTCGAGTCTATAGAAGATTCATATAAAGAGGCAAGTAGCTTCATATGCTCCTTTACTGCATAACCGATTCTTCTACCTGTAGCTTGCTTAAGCTTTTCAGCTATAGCGCTTCTAATTACTTCACTCCAATTTATAGTAGGGTTTTCCTTCATCTTCTTCCAAAGATCCTCTTCCAGTTTAAAGCTGAATACTCTTTTCATGGCTGATAAGATATATAGTAATACATGTATAAAAATATATATGGTAATACTTGGATATACCGGTATAGCCTTTAAAATAACTTAATAATGATATACGTCATAATCTAATTGAACTAAGATGAGTAATTTAGAGGAATTGAAAAACCTGTTTAAGGAAGCTTTGAATAATAACAGCGATGTTTTGATTGATCCCTTTGATCTAGCAATATTATTTAAACTACTAGATTCTAAAACAGCCATAAAATTATATAATGCATTAGCCGCATTATCTGAAGATGAAATAGAAGAGATGAAGAAGGATATCGATGTAAAACCATATGACATCCTAGTTATCTACAATAAAGAGCTTTATTCTAGGATAATAGATGCTATCAAACGGAATTTAGTAAAATAGTTATCTAAACTCCTCCGATAACCCTGATCATTATTCTCGATAGGAAATTAGGTATGACTCTAGGTAATATACTTGCAATATCCCCTTCCTTAAATATCTCTGTAACCTTATCTAACATCTCTACATCCCTTTTATCCAATTTTATATCGGCGGCATGGGCATTATCTATAACGTGAGATGGTCGTTTTACTCCCGGAATAGGATAAGCACCCTTAGCGATTATCCATGCTAGGGATATCTGGGATAATGAAGCTGAGTACTTCTCTGATAATTTATTTAGAATCTCGAATAGCTCTCTAGCCCTCCAAGCTCTTTTAAAGACAGAGTCATACTTTTTTGCAGGTGAGTCCGCCTTTATCTTTCCTGCTAGAGCTCCTTTTGCGAGTGGGCTCCAGGCAATTAATTCTATTTTATTCTTTCGCATATAGTTAAATAGACCTTTTTCTGGCGCTCTAAACAATAAGTTATACTGGACCTGATTACAGACTATATCATATCTTCGTGTTAGAGATACACTTTTCTCTAATAATTTTTTTGGGAAGTTGCTAACTCCAATATGATTTACTATACCTTTGTCAATTAATGCCTCCATCTTTGAGAATACTTTTTGTAGCGAAGTATAGTAGCTTGGTGGCCAGTGAATCTGATAAATATCTATAACATCTATATTAAGCCTTGACAAACTTGATAATGCCGACTTCTCTATCCTGCTTGGTGTAGCGTTATATCCCGCGACTTTTGTAGCTATGACAAATTCATCTCTCTTATCCGATAAGAATTCCGCAATAACTTTTTCAGACCTACCATCTCCATAGATCTCTGCCGTATCGATAAAATTTATTCCGAGTTTAAAAGCTTTATCATACGCTTCCAGTATATCTTTTTTAGAATAGTCTCTACCCCAGCTTTTGAAACCAGCCTGCCAAGCACCTAAGCCTATCACGCTAACCTTCAAATGTGTCTTGCTAAATATTTTATATCTCATTCATACATCATTAATTATCTATTCCTAATCTATGCATTAAAAATTAAGTTAGAATATAAATTCTGGGGGTCCCGGGAAGCTTTATATATCTTATAGTTTGATTTATTGTGTACTGATTGATCCGTATCTAGCTATGATATTCATACTTATTCCTGATATTATAAAACCAGATAAAGCTATTACTATAAGAGCAACAATAATCTTCTAACACAAATAAATTAATATTGTCTTCTCAAAACCATGATAATAATGTACTTGAGGTAGTCCTATAACAATATTTATATCCATTATTCAGCTATATTTGCAATGGGCTTAGATAATTCAAGAGTTAGGCAGGATAGGCTGCTTATATTCAGATCATTTAGAGCCGCTAATGGTTCTATATTAGGGAAACTTAGATCTATAGTATGTGGAGAGAATAAGGATGTTCTTTGTATGGCTCTTCTATACCATGTTTTTATAATAATCTCAAATATGTGCCATTAGTTTTTCATAATCATATCTATATCTAAGGGATAATAACTGTATCATAGTTGCCTTTATATTGCTATTTGAAGCCTCTTCCATCAATTCATTGATCGCTTATCATATAGCCACTGCTTAATCTTAGAAACATCTCCTACTTTATCTCTACATAATGCCAAATCAGGAATGAGGGGAAGATAGAGATATGTTATACTATCTACAAGGCAAGTGCCTATACTAATAAAAATCCAATTTCTCGTATCAGCCATAAATTTTGCTTTCCTAACTATGGCCGTTCCGATTTAGTATATATTATTTGAATTTCTAATGTTCTCTCTTTAATTCTACATCTTATTGAAGCATTTACTGTTATGTTAGACTATTGATAGTAATAATTGCTGTTCTTCTAAGTTGATAACGAAGTCGCAATATCTATATGCTATATAAAATATAGCATATTAATTAAACAACGCTCTTCTTTATTAAGGTAATATATCTAAAAACTCTTTATAATATCTTAGATCCAGAACGTTCTTAATAATATTATTTAGAATAATATATATTGGAATAAATAAGTAAGAATAAATAAGATACCTTGTTTGTTAAAGGAGGGGTTTGGGATGGTTGAAATAAGAGGTCCAATAGATATTGGCCGGATAGTAAGGACCCAAAATGAAGAAATCTTGGGTTTTGAGGTGACGGTAAAGGATATCGCTGGGGCCCTCGCCCATGTATCGAAGGTGTTTGCTGATCATAATATTAATCTTGTTCATCTTATCATATCGAGAAGATATAATGAGCCCTATGTTGATATAATAATATTTGCTGATTTTACCGATAGGAGAAAATCAGCGGATTTAATAGCAGATGAGTTATTGAAAATGAAAGAGTATGTGGTGGAAGTTAGTGTTTTTGAAAAGCAGTTACCAACTTTAATAGCTGAAATGAGGAGATATCCCTTAACCGTCCTTGGGGAGCGTGTAGTAGCGTTTAGAGAACCCATCCTTAGAGGGATAATAAAAGGTTTTGCTGAACGACTCGGAGCGCATCAGACCCATGTATTTTTATGGCATTTAGGTCTTTCAATAGGAAAGGAACTTTATAAAAGCTACAAAGAGATGGGTGCCCATTATCTTGAAGACTATATAAAATTTACCTCGGTTTTTGGAGCAGCGATGGGATGGGGAGTAGTCGGCAACTTTTACGTTGAAAGGAATAAAGTAACCATTCAGCTTCTTAGAAATTGGGAATGTGAAATGTCTGAAGAGGAAGGAGTACCTCGAAACCATTTTATTAGAGGTGTATTAGCTGGGATTATATCCGGGTATTTCAATAGAAATATTAAAATAACTGAAGTAAGATGTATAGGGAAAGGCGACGAATATTGTGAATTTGTAGCCTCATGGTGACAAGAAAAATCAATTATTCCCTGATACGTTAAAGAAAGCCTATCTTTCTCCTATTAGATAGCTTCTAAATTTTACAATCTCTCCTATAACTATAATTGCAGGAGGCTTGACCTTATTAGCTATAGTCATGGCATTACCCAAATTTGCTATATAAACTTTCTGATTATCATATGTGCCGCGTATAATTACCGCTAAGGGCGTATCCTTATCGAGAACGCCAAGTAGCTCATTTATAATCTCTCTAAATTTAGATGCTCCCATAAGGATAACTAAAGTATCGACATTTCCAGCTATCTTCCTAATATCTACTCGTCTATGCTTTTTATGATATGCTTCTTGGGCTGTAATTATTGCGATGCTTGATGATAATTCTCTATTAGTCAATGGAATGCCGGCATAGGCAGGGGCGGCATATACAGATGAAACCCCCGGTATTATCTCCGTCTCCACGCCATGCATATTAAGGAAAAGCATCTCCTCTTCCCCTCTTCCATATATAAAGGGATCTCCCCCCTTTAACCTGACAACTACATTATAAGACTTTGAATATCTTAATAGCATATGATTAATTTCTTCTTGAGTATATTGATGCTTGCCTTTTTCTTTGCCAACATAAATAAGTAGACATTTTTTAGGTGCGTATTCAAGAACTTCATTAGGGATAAGCCTGTCATATAAAATTACATCTGCTTTTCTAATGATTTCGAGAGCCTTAACTGTTATTAGACCTGGATCACCGGGTCCCGCCCCTATTATATATACTTTACCCAATTTCATTCCCCAATATAGATAAAGTTTTCTTTATAGCATCAATACTGGCCGATATCGCTTCATCATCATGCATCGAGGATGTAAAACAGGTCTCCATATTACTAGGAGGTATATAAACACCATTTTTGATCAATAGTTCATGTAACCTAACATATTTTTCTTTATCGGCTTTTCTGGCCTCATTAGCATTCGTAACCCTATCAACACCAAAAAACAATTGAAACATGCTTCCTATTCTATTCACGGTGAATTTTATATTCATTTCGCCAAGCTTTTCTGATATATAACTCGTTATTTCATTAGCTGCCCTATTAGCTATCTCGTAGTGCCTATCCATTTGTAGCTCCTTTATTGTTGCGAGTCCAGCGGCCATAGAGATCGGATGAGCATTAAATGTCCCTGCATTAAACACTTTTCCAGTAGGTGTAAGCATTTCCATTATCTTTTTCCCGCCGGCTATAGCACCTATAGGAAATCCGCCGCCAATTATTTTACCTAGGGTAATTATATCCGGTCTAATTTTATAGTATCCCGAAGCACCATTTAATGATATACGATATCCAGTTACGACCTCGTCGAAGATGAGTAGTGATCCAAATTTATCTGATAAATACCTAAGTTCCTTCAAAAAATCTTTGTTTGGCAATATTAGCCCCGCGTTTGCAACAACTGGTTCAACTATGATGCATGCGGTGTTATTCCCCAACTTAATCATAAACTTATTTATTGTATCGATATCGTTATAGGGCAAGACATATGTATATTTTGTGACTTCATCTGGTATTCCTTTTGAAGATGCTAGTCCATATTCTAATGCTGAGCTACCTGCTTTAACTAAAACGGGGTCTGAGGCTCCATGATAGCATCCATCGAACTTAACAACTATAGCCCTATTTGTATAGCCTCGGGCTAATCTTACAGCAGTCATAACCGCCTCCGTACCACTATTTACGAACCTAATTTTATCCACTCCAAAATTTCTGCATATTATTTTTCCAAGCTCAAATGCGGCTCTCGCCGGAGCCCCATATAGCCATCCACGGCCAAGTTGCTCAATTACCGCATCATAAACTCTTGGATGGCGATGGCCTAATATTAAAGGGCCATATCCCATAACATAATCAACAAGTCTATACCCATCAATTGTATATAGATAGGCTCCTTCAGCCCTCTCAATGAATAATGGGTATGGTTTTACTAAGGCCCTGACTGGACTATTGACACCACCAGCAAATATCGTTTTAGTAAGTTCAAACAATTTTAAGGATTCACTCACGGATCATCACCACTGGAATAACTCATGATCTTCTTTAATCCATTGGGCTATTTCCGGGGCATGATATGTGATTATCAGGTCGGCGCCCGCTCTCTTTATAGAGAATAGTATCTCGATAATTACTTTCTTCTCATCAATCCAGTTTAGTTTAGATGCTGCTTTAACCATAGAGTACTCGCCACTTACATTATAAGCGGCTAATGGAAAGTATCCAAAACTGGATCGTATAATTTTTATGATATCTAAATATGCGAGTGCAGGTTTCACCATTAATATATCCGCTCCCTCCTGTATATCCATCAAGGCTTCTTTAATAGCTTCTTCAGATATACGTGGATCCATTTGATAGCTTCTTCTATCTCCAAATTCTGGAGATGATTCGGCAGCTTCTCTGAAAGGAGCATAGAAATTAGATGCATACTTTACAGAATAACTCATAATACCGACATCCACATAACCTTCTTCATCAAGCTTTCTTCTAATAGCATAGACAACACCATCCATCATCGAGGAGGGAGCTACAAAGTCAGCGCCAGCCTCAGCATGAGAAAGAGCGATTCTCCCCATCAACTCAATACTTTTATCATTTTGAATTTTATATTTATCATCTACATATGATATTACTCCGCAATGCCCATGACTAGTATATTGACACATACAGACATCAGTAAATATCAATATTCTATCTCCTAAAGTGCCTCTTAACTCTCGAATAAACCTCTGGACTACGCCGTCTCTATCATAAGCCTCGCTACCAACCTCATCTTTATACCGAGGTATACCGAATATTAGAATCTTATCCAGTCCTTGCTCAAGATAATCAGATACCTTCCTAATGCCCTTATCAATGGAATACCTGTACACGCCCGGCATGCTTTCAATCTCCATAACTCCATTTATATTGCCATCGATGAAGATAGGAGCTATCAAGTCATCTAATCCCAACCTTGTTCGTGCCACAGCATTCCTTATGCTCCTAGATGCTCTCATTCTTCTAGGCCTATTAATCGGAAAAGATAGACTTAATTCAAAATCGAAAGGATTATTCATATTCCCACCTATTTGCTATCTTTATTATATCTAGATGACATTGAGGATCATCTGCATATAGGGAGCCTCCCAGATAATATGCCCTCACCCTATCTCCCCCTTGACATATAAATTTGAATGGACAATTCGAACACTTCGGTCCCTTCAAATACTTATGTGTCTCAATAAAGTAATCCAGCTTATTACCATCAATCCTAAGTATGTCCGCTAAACCGGTTTCCAATACATTTCCTAATGGATAGAAATCAACAAACTGACATGGATAAACCATTCCATTCGGATATATAGATATAAATTTTCTTCCGCATCCTCCTTGAGCTTTCACCAACTCTATACATTTCCAGAAATGCTTTTTGTCTCTAGCAACTCTATCTGCGACATATATCCCATCGAAGGGGGCTAATGTTGTCTGAATTTCAATTCTGCCTGCATACTCTCTAGAATAATGAATTAATTTATCAATAAACCATATGTATTGAGTAGCATTCAGATACCATGATTTATCCATATCTTTTGCTCTTCCTGAAGAAGACAAATGATAAAATGTTAGTCTCTCAACTTCATTGTCTATAGCTAAATCTAAAATCCTTGGAACATCACTTATATTCTTACTAGTTACCGTAAACCTAATTCCAACAGGTAAATCATATGCCTTAGCATTCATCAAACCTTTTATGGCTGCCTCATAAGCACCTGAAACTCCCCTAAAATTATCATGCCATTTAGGATCCACTGAATCAAGTGAGACACCTACATATCTAAATTCTAATTCCCACAACTTCTCTGCTATTTCCTTAGTAATTAAGGTACCATTACTACTTAATACTAGCTTGACACCATTGGAATTTAGATACCTTGCAAGATCATAAATCTCTCTCCTTAAGAGAGGCTCTCCTCCACTCATTATTACCATAGGGATATTGTGCTTAACAATATCTTCAGCTATTCTAAACAAGACTTTCCCGTTCAATTCATGATTTCCCTCTGGCCCCGCCTTTATGTAGCAATGGATACAACGCAAGTTACACTTGTAAGTCAGATTCCATGTTACTATAGGCCTATAATATTCGCTAAATTTACTTGGGTTACCGACGCTAAATTTGCCCTTAATCTTCTGTGAAACTGTACCCTTATTTGTTACCATCACAGATATGGGTATCACTATCTTCTCACCTTAAGGTTCTTTATACTATATAACTTCTGGAATTTATCGATGCCGATAGAATCCATGATTACGTCAATATATACATCGATAACATCCCTCCTAGTGCCATGTATCATAAAATATACATTATCTCTCCAATCGCCGAAAATCACTTCTCTCAGAACGACATGTGAAGTTTCTGGAACCTCCTTCGCCACTTTTATGGCGATATCTTCATTACCATCAAATGTCACCATAGCATTCTGTGAGAATCCTATTTTTTCTCCATCTAGATAGGCACCATAATCAGTAATTACTCCTCTCTCAATCATCTCATCAATCAAACCTAATATCTCCCTTGTTTTCATGTTATATGCTTCCTTAATCTCCCTATAGGGATCAAGGTCTAATGGTAGATTCCTTAGGTACTTAATGAAATCTAAATCTATGTCAAATTCATTTAGTTTAGGAGGATTCGAATCTAGTAATCTGGGTTTACTCCATGATATACCTCTCTCCAGATCATATTTTATACTGAGCTTACAAGTTCTTCTAGACTTCAATATAACATAGTCTTTAGCCTTGAATTTTTCGGCATAACCTTCAACTTTCTCCACCAAATCATCAATTGATTTATCTTTAATCGTAAACCATACATTATATTTGCTATGTGACCTAAGATAATTATGAGTCACATTTGGGAGACTATAACTGAACTTTGAGAATGCATCTATTTTTTCTTTTGGCAATTCAAAACCTATCAAAGCACCTACCAAATTTGCTGTTCTGAAATTAAATGTATACCCTACACGTCTTATATGACCCAACTCATAAAATCTTCTAAGTTTCCGGATTAAGGCTTCTGTATCTAGCCCTAGTTTTCCACTTATATGACCATATGGATTTTCTACGGGCTGAAATTCATATTGAATTGCATTTAGAATAATTTTATCTGCATGAGTTAAACCGGCAATCATATACATCCATCATTAACTATTTAACAAAAAGATATTTATAAGATTGCTATTTAATTAGTATTACTTATATAGTCTTGTATAAACCAACAATTAATTTCAAATAGAATAATAGATGTTTTAGCGATGATTGACGTGGACGGCTATAGATTAGCATATATAACTTATAATGATGTAGGTATAGAAAATCTACATAAATATTACCTACCTAATAAAGCAGAACTAATGGCGATAGCCAAAAAGAAAGAGATACCTATCGTGGTTCTAGAGACATGTAATAGAATAGAAATATATAGTTATAAAAGTAATCTAATAGAATTCTTACAGGAAACCTTAGGAGATCATCCCTTTGTAAGAGATGCCCGTCTATTAACCGGAAAAGATGTATTTATTCATCTTGCTTATGTAGCCTCCGGGATAGATTCCTTAGCAACAGGTGAGACCCAGATTCTTGGTCAAGTAAGAAGAGCATATTTATCCTCGAAGCGAATGGGAACTATAAGCCGGGAACTTATAGTCCTATTTGATAATACAATAAGAATAGCCCGAAAGGTAAGGCGTAAAATTAAGTCTAAAATACCTGATTACCTTAATCTCTCCAAAGATTTATTAGATAAGGTGAACGCAAGGAGGATTGTAATAATTGGTTCTGGAGATATGGCCAAAGATCTGTCCAAAATAATAGAAAGAGACAATACAGAAGTATTTATAGCAAGCAAGAATATCGAGAGAGCTAAGCAGTTGGCCCATAAGTATGGTTTCAACCCTATAACAATGCAACAAGCCATATCTAATCTCAAAGAATTTGATGCTATTATTACATGTACAAGCACAATTGACCCTATAATTAGAGATAAAGAATTGAAGGGTTGGAATGGTAAGCTCATTATAGATCTAGGAATGCCATCAAATACCAAACTAGAAAAGAAGGGAACCTACGAATATTATAATCTGATTGAGTTAAGTAAACTTATAGAGAAGGAGAAGCACCGCTATATGGATATAATTTACATGCTCAAAGAAAATGTGAAGAATGAGGCAAATAAAGTGATTAAGGATCTATTTGAGAATAAACATGAAGAAGTTGTAGCTTTATTATATAAAAAGGCAGAGGAAATACGACGTAAAGAGGTGGCTGAGGCATTATCCCTACTCAGTAGATATGTCGACAAAGAAACTTTAGATAATATCGCGGTGATATTAGAAGGTTTAACATCTAGCATAATTAGAAAATTATATCATCCTTATTCTGAAGCTATCCGAATGATAGGCAACGGTAACGATTCTAAGGAATTCATAAAACTGATATTAACGCTTAACGGTGAGTCCGTGGATGGCGATTAAAGTAGCGGCGCGAGGCAGTAAATTATCAATAATACAAGTTCATGAAGCCCTTGAAAACTTGCGGGGAGAAATCGATTATAGCATCATAACCGTTAAAACTAAAGGAGACATTGAGAGAAATAAACCACTGTATAAAATTAGTGGAAAAGGAATATTCGAAAAAGAAGTTAATATGGCGCTATTTAATGGGGATGTAGATTTAGCTATACATAGTGCAAAAGATATGCCATTGGAGGACTTTGATAGAAGGATATGTATACTCGCTGTACCTAAACGAGGAAGTAGATATGACGCCATACTAACTAAATCGGGTATGACTATATCTCAAATGCCATCCGGGTCGATAATAGGGACATCCTCTATAAGACGTATAGCATTTCTAAAGTACAAAAGAAGAGACATCATTCCAAGGAATATAAGGGGGAATATAGATACAAGGATAAAAAAGCTTTACAATAATCAATATGATGCCATCATAGCTGCTGAAGCGGCTCTTATAAGGCTAGGAGTTAGAAAATTTAGGAGGTTAGACCTACATGATTTCATACCAGCGGCTGGACAAGGAGGAATATTAATAGTAGGTCTAGAGGATAACAATAAGATTAATAGTATTGTGAGAAAAGTTAATGATCCTCCCTCCTTTTTCGAAGTGATGGTCGAGAAATTTTTTATCTCAAAACTTGGAATCGGTTGTAGTATCCCGCTTGGCGTTACTTCATTTGTAAAGGATGGATATCTGGATCTTATAGCAGGAATTGTTAATCCGGAATTTAATAGTTTAAATAAGGTTGAATGGAGAATAGAGATAGACTACAATAAACTTTGCGACTTGGATTATGTCAGAGAGATAGCTGAAGCCTTCATAGGAGTCTTCAAGGAAAAGGATGCTCATATATCTATGGAAGAATGGAGGAGAATGATGGGTTGAATTGGATAATTTTGCCGGTAGCTACAAATAGTAGTATAGTTAGACTAAGGAATAGACTGGGCAATGAGAATATTATAACAAAATCGTTAGTAAAAATAAAGTTATATAAAAAAAGAGTGGCCGGCTTACTTAATATTCTACTTGAAGAATCCGCACCAGAAAAATACATTAATATATTCACATCCAAAAATTCTGTCCTTTATTTATCCCATTACCTAGACAATGAGGTAATGCCATTATTTAGGAAAACGATATGTATAGGAAGTGCCACAGCTGAGACCTTCAAAGAGACATTCAAAGATAAGATATCTGACCTCCAGGTATACGTCCCAGAAAAAAACAATTCAAGTGGCATTATAGATATACTAATGAAGATAGAAGGGATACCCATATACTGGGCATCAAAATATTCCTCTTGGAAGCTCGCGAAATATGTTATAGAGAAGGGCGGAATATTTAATGTTATTTATAAGCCCTACCTCGATAGAAAGTTGGCAGGTGAAGTTACAGAATATTTGAAAAAATATGATAGAGGATATATTATTTTCCTATCAAAAATAAGCTTAGACTTTGAAGAATACCTGTATGATCTCAAAGAGACTGAATTGATAGGCATATTTCTTAGTCAAAGAATCTATAAGTCATCATCGAAAGGACTATTCAGCAAATCTTATGTATATGATAGTGATGATATGGAAGGATTCTACAGTTTCCTTAAAGGTGTGATTAATGAGGAATAAGATACCTATCTACATCGATATATCGAAATTTAATATACTCATATTAGGAGGTGGAAGGGAAGCCGCTAAAAAAACAAAGAGATACCTCAAATATACCCAGAGCATAATCATATATTCCCTCGAGTTTGACAGAGAATTATTAGATCTTGCCGAAAAAAATTCTATCCGACTTATAAGGGGGGATGCCAGAGACCTATCGGCTATAGATCCATTAATAAAAAAAAGTGATTTGATTGTCTATACTATCCCGGGATTAGACGATTTAGAGAGATGGGTAAAGAGAAAATGCGAGGAATATAGGAAAATCTATATATTGTCGACAAATGCAGATGAGACGATGGCCGCGATGCCACCAGAAATTGAAGTTCATGGCCTTAGATTTACCGCCTTTTCCAATGGTAAATCTACTTTAGTCTCTCTCGAAGCCCTAGGAATAATAGAGGACTGTCTAAAGGATAAGAAGTATATAGCGACTCTACTGGAAGCGATGCACTATCTAAAGACATATATGAAGAAGCATGGTGTACATTATAAGCTGAGAATGAAAATCTATAGAAGTATCTTTAGGCAACCTGAATTTAGAGGATATGTATATCAAGGCAATCTGGAGGGTGCCATTAATTATATCGACTCTTTTGTAAAAGAGGCGGTTAAGACTGAAAACAAGAATTGATTTTGAAAAAAGACCTATATTGGTGTTCTGGGAAGTCACTAGAGCATGCAGCCTAGTATGTAAACATTGTAGAGCAATGGCCATAGAGAAACCATTACCAGGAGAATTAAGTTATAGTGAAGCTATTAAATTGATAGATGATGTTAGAGACTTTGGTAGGCCTTATCCAGTGCTTATATTTACTGGTGGAGATCCGCTTATAAGAAGTGATATTTTGGAGTTAATTAGTTACTCCAAGAACCTTGGTATACCGGTAGCGATAGCTCCAACGGCATCAGATATCCTCACAAGTAATGTCATGAAAAGACTTTCTGATGTTGGTGTATCCGCTATTTCTATAAGTATAGATGGAACTCAACCTGAGATACATGATTCAATTAGAGGAATCCCAGGTCATCTAGAACGCAGTGTATCAATAATTAAAGAACTTAAGGATTATGGCTTTAAACTCCAGATAAATACCGCAGTAATGAGAGATAACCTATTAAATCTAGCAGATATGGTTCGGTTGCTTATAGATTTAGAGGTAAACATATGGGAAGTATTCTTCTTAATTCATGTTGGACGTGGAACAGATGTTCAAGACATAACACCCCCAGAATATGAAGATGTAATGCATTTTCTATATGATGTTTCAGAATATGATATAACTGTAAGAACTGTAGAGGCTCCATTCTTTAGGAGAGTCGTGATATGGAGGAAAAAGGGTCGTACAAACAATAGAGTTGGGAGTCTATATTATTCTTTGAGGAATAAACTGCTTAAGCTAGTGGGTGAGCCATATAGCGTATCTAGGGCTCAGACTCTGGGTACAAGGGATGGGAAAGGCGTGATATTCATAGCTTATAATGGAGATGTATATCCGAGCGGCTTTGCACCATTTAGATTAGGTAACGTAAAGAATGAGCATATCGCTCGAATATATAGAGATAACCGGATTCTAAGACTTATAAGAAAAGGTGTATTTGCCGGCAGATGCGGTATATGTGAATATAAAGATATATGTGGTGGGAGTAGAGCCCGTGCTTTAGCAACATACGGAGATATATTAGCCGAGGATCCGTCATGCATCTACATTCCAAGAAATGTTCTAGTAGAACATACTTCAGATGGAGTTATCAATTAACGGTCACTGTTAGGATATGAACTGGTTTTTAAGGATATTCTTGGAGAAATGTCATCTTAGGGCTGTAAGATGACAAAATAATTCCCTAAACATCACAATAAAACCCATTCTGTAATGAAAGGTGACAAATATAAATAATAAAGCAGTCAGTAAAGCTTCAATCTATATGTCATGGAATATACATCGATTATTTTTACTTATAAACTGAGATTGTTATACCCGCCGGGTCTGTGGCTATAGTTATAGATTCATAATTTCTACCATAAATCTTCTTTAGGTAAGGCTTCATTTCATGTGAAGAGGATATTGTGTTATGAGCTATAATGATGGAGCCTGGAGTTAGAGCTCTTTCGACAACCTCTAGATATCTATGATACTCTTCCTTTTTTCCATCGATAAAGACGAGATTTATATCCTCTCCTATATGAGTATATTCTTTAGCATCGCAGTATATGATCTCAACATACCGATCCAAATCGATCTCTCTCATCTTATCTCGTGCGTAATTAACCCTTAAAAGATTGTTATCTAATGATATAACTCTGCTATTGAATTCCATAGCGATATGCGCTAGCCACAAGGTGGAGAATCCTCTGCCAGTTCCTATTTCAAGTATAATACCATTCCGATGAGACGATACAAACTTGGATAAGATATAGAGGGCATATGCAGTATTATATTGGATTGGATTTGGTCCTAGAACGAATGAGTCCCTATATACCTCGATTGTATATTTAGTGAAATCTTTAGTAAATCCTCTTTTTGCAATAAGCGTTAAACCTCCATCAACTGGTAGCACTGACTTGACATATCCTCTATCAATTATTTTTCTAATTACATCAGGATTCTTGTTTAAGTCTCTAATAGAGTTCAATAGGATAACCAGTGAGCCTTGATTTAATTCATTTAAAGAGTTCAATAGCGATTCTTCCCTCACTCTCCCCATACTATATAACACTAAATCTGCAGTAGGAAGAGATGTAGCATACTCTATTCCTCTGTGGCGAATGTTTTGAGATATTTTCTCATCAGTATCATCCAGTATATTAACGCTATCTATACATTTAACAAGGATATTAAGAAAACGTATTGTACTATACATATTATTATCGCCTCTAGCTATGAATCCCCACTATTTAGCAAATCCATTTTTTATATGGTAAAGACGTATTTAATGAGTTTTTATGGATTATATTAAAGCTACATATCGTTATGTTATCAGAGGAGAAATTATTTCGATATGGTTATATCTGAATTTCTATCTCTTTTATAGTGGCTGGGGTTATTTCTAATTCTATATTTTTAGGAGGATACCCCTTTGCAACAACTTCTATCATATCTTCGGTTTCTCTTAATGATGTGAAGAACTCCCCTGTAACGCTTGTGTATATTGTCCTATCTTCTATTCTTATCTCGGCTTCACTTATCGGTTTTCCGGTGTTCTTCTCTATAACTCTACCTCTAACGAATCCTACTCCATTAGGCTTGTCTAATATAGGGTCCAATTTACCATTTTCTAAGTAAAGATGCTTTTTTATCTCCTCTATATCCGATGTTCCCCACCAATTATTAGGCAAACCATTAATTGGCCCTGTAGGCCATGCCTCGATCTCAGGTGAAAAAAGTATATTATTATATTCTACAGTTATATTGGGATTCCCGAAGCTTGGATCTACGATTCCATCTATTACTGTATTATATTTTACCTCGACTTCTCCATAGCTCTCGGGTTCGTCTAACTGGATAGCTGCTTGAAAAATGTGTCGTAAGTAGTTATATTTGAATTCGTTTCTATAGCTTCGTGATGGCATAAAGCCTCGATATGCCACTAAGTCGTTTAATAAATTATTGTTAAAAACAACTTCAAAGCTTCCATCGAATACATTAGAAGCGCCGAATATATGGTCCATTATATTATGCTCCACCATAACCTTGAGTGGCCTAGGACTTCTATATTCTATGTATATAGCCGCTCCATTGACATTTGTAAAGACATTTTCTCGTATGATTATCTCTGATATATTGGCTTCAGGACCTATCTCCATTTTTATTCCGTCTCCACCCTCCGAGATCTTATTGCCTATAAATTTGAATGAAGTATAGTTGCCTGCGTCTAGATCTATAAGTAACCCCATATTCTTCTCCAATGTACAATATTGTATTGTAGGAAGACAATTGCTTATTTCAATCCCCATTCCGCTGAAGTACCTAATGACTACGTATTTTAAAATTGAAGCTGAAGCTTCTTCACCTTCAGAGTAAACCTTTTCGTGATTAGGGTCTCCAAAGAAGAAGCTTCCATAAGCATATTTATCCCATTCCGCATGGGTAAATATTATGGGTTTGTCTGGAGTCCCTATAGCCCTCAATGTTCCCTGTACTATCACCTCTCCTTTTACATATACCTTTACGCCTGGTTCTATGATTAAGGTACTTCCCTCAGGTATATGCAATCCTTCAATGAGGTATGGCGATTTATCCTTTGTCCATACGACTTCTCCCATTATCTCCCCAGGAACAGTGTATTTTTCTTCTTTTAGATAATCATTCTTGGGATCAAGGGGATAATCGGGCAACTTCTTTATTTTATAAATCATTTTTGTAGCTAGGTCATATACCCATAAATTAGTATCTGACCACGCTATGCCATATGGTCTCTCGATAATCGAGTAGACCCCTATTATTTTCGGATATGCCTCGGGAGGTATCTCGGCCTGAAGATCATAACAGTCACAGGTATCAATATCCTTTCTGGGATACCCTTGAGGAGGTAACTGACTCATATCGAGTCGATATATAAAGCCATATACTGAATCAGATATCCATAGCTCCCCCTCTCCTCTGAAAGACATATTCATAGGGAATACCCCCGAGGGATATACAGCTTCTACATGATAATCCACAGAATTATGCCTATTCAACTGTTCCGGCGCGGTCCAGATATAACTTCCATCCCACGCGATACTCCATAAATGATGCATATTTTCCCATGGTGGATTCTGGTTATCCTCACTATAATCAAACTCTATCTCCATTGTCTCCATATTATGTCTTTGGATATGTCCCCAGTCCACAGACCATAGGTTTTTCCCGTCGAAGGTGATGTCTCGCATTTGGAAAACATTTGAGGGATTAATCCTCAAATCCCAAAAACCTATAATCTCCAATCCATCCGGTGTCTCCCTGACTTGATGGATGGTTCCATCATAGATATCCGCTAGCCATAAATATCCTTCTCCCCATGCTAAAGATAGCCCATGTTCAGATGGACTCTCATATGCAGTCCAATATTCAGTATCCATTTTGGGCTTTAATATTCCCAGAATTTCTTTTGGCTCCTCAGGAGGCTTGAGATCCTCTTGTAATTCTTCTTTTGGCCTCTTCTTTATATAGATATCATATATAAATGGAGTTAAGGCTGCTGAAATAATACCCGCTATGGCAATGAATTTTAAGAAACGCCTCCTATCCATAATAAGAAAATTAACTGTAAAAAATTAATAAAGATTTATAATATTATAGAAATTAAATTTTGCTTTTCCAATATGAAAATTATTGATAGAAAAATAGGCATCTATTCTATTCCTTCACTATACCCATCAGATAATTCGATAATTAATCTATATATCCGACTAACAAATGTTTTCTATATAGAACATAAGAAATTTCAGATATGCTAAGTCTCATTGGTAGCGGGGGGTGGATTTGAACCACCGACCTCCGGGTTATGAGCCCGGCGGGCTTCCTGACTGCCCTACCCCGCTTTCTCTATATTATATGTTCGATGTTCTTTTTATAAATTTTAATTTGCTTATCACGAATTATTTTGTTTACTTTACTACCTTATGAGTCCATAGATATTGATAATCATAATGTTTTTACACTTTATATGTAATTATATCGTTCAAGCTTATTTATCAATTTACGGGTTTTATATATAGGGTGAAATAATATGGATATTGCTGAAAACTTATCTAAATCGTGGGAATATACCGCGAAATTACTACAAGACATAGGTAACTTAATCTTATTGATTGTCATCAACATAATCCCTATCGCAAATTTTATTGTAATAGGTTATGCTAGTAGAGCTCTCGGAGAGGGAGACAAACTAGATAAACCCCCAAAAATCGATAGAATCGGAGCTGCATTTGTCGATGGGCTCAAAATAATTGTAGTAATAATTCTCTATGCATTGATTCCTATGCTTGTTATTGCTGCTGCGCTTATCCCAGCTGGAATAACTAATATAATGCAAGTAGGAGGTATATGGGACATATTAATGAGTGGCGTAGCTATATTAGGGATAACTATAGGCATCATAGTAGGATTCTTTATCTTCATAATCGGCGCGATGGGTATCATACATATGGTTGTAACAGATTCCTTTGGCAAAGCCTTTGCATTCGGTGAAATTCTTGATATAATCGGGAGAATAGGATGGAAGAGATATCTTATTTGGCTATTAGTAATGTTTCTACTAAGCTTATTAGTTGGATCATTAAGTTCGATACATGTATTGGTTTCAGCTATTGTAGGCGTCTTTTTCCTGGTGTTCATATTTAGAAGCGCATACTATATATACCCAAGAGAAGAGGAAGAGGAGGCTGAAGAAGCAGAGAAAGTCATAGAAATCTAATGAGACTCATCGCCTACTTCTTTCTTTTGCATATGAAATTAAGGCTTTAAACAAAGGATTAGGTTTTAATGGTCTAGATGTGAATTCTGGATGGAATTGGCTACCTATAAATAGCTTCTTATCAGCTATCTCACCAATCTGTTTTATACCATCTTCAGAGACCCCCGAGAACACAAGTCCATTATCCTCTAATATATGAGTAAACTCAGGGTTAATCTCGTATCTATGTCTAAATCGCTCTATAACCTTGTCCCTTTGATATAATCTGTAAGCTAATGTATCCTTTACTATATATACTTCTTGACCTCCAAGCCTCATAGTCGCTCCATATTTTCCTTCCTCTAAGAGTTTCTTCTGCCATGGCAATAGGTCAACTACTGGATATCGAGTATGGGGATCTACTTCAGTCGTGTGTGCACCCTTTAATCCGCAGACATTCCTAGCAAATTCCACTACCATAAGTTGGAATCCATAGCACAAGCCCAAAAAAGGGATATCTTCTTTTCTGGCATATTCAATAGCCATTATTTTCCCTTCAACACCGATGCTACCAAATCCGCCGGGAACGATTAGTCCGTCATAGTCTTCTAACATCTCTAGATTTAATCTGCCATCTTCAAAAGCTTGCGAATCAATATAGGATATATTAGGCTTCACATTGATCGCTGCCGAGGCATGCCTAATAGCTTCAATAACCGAGACATATGCATCTGGGAGTCTATACCCCCCTATCTCAAAATACTTACCTATTATAGCTATATTTACCTCTTCAGTAGCATTATCTAAAGCGTCAACAAAGCTTTTCCAGCTCGTTAGATCGCTACCTCTAGGTTTCAATCCAAATTTTGCTAATATTTTGTCTCCAAATCCTTGTTCCTCGAATATAAGCGGTAATCTATATACATTGTCTAGATCTGGGTCAGATATAATATCGTCCTTTTGTACGCTACAATATAACGCTATTTTTCTTCTTCTAACTTCATCTAATACACTCTCACTTCTCGCAACAATAAAATCAGGTTGAATACCAATCTCCCTCAACATTTTGACAGAGTGTTGAGCAGGTTTAGTCTTCATCTCTCCTAATGTCTTGGGTATAGGTAGATATATTACATGTATAAAGAGTACTCTCCCAGGGTTCTCCATCCAAATCTGCCTTACAGCATCAAGAAAAAGTACATTTTCATAGTCTCCAACCACTCCACCGATCTCAACCAATATAATATCCACAGCAGATTTATCTGCAATCTCATATATACGGTTCTTGATTTCATCTGTTACATGCGGTATGGGCTGTACAGTCTGCCCTAAGTACTCCCCCCTTCTTTCTCTACTAATTACCTCATAGTATATCTGTCCACTTGTTATGTTATGTCTCTTAGTCAATGTTATATCCAAAAACCTCTCATAATGACCGAGATCCTGGTCTATCTCCCCTCCATCCTCGGTAACCCAAACCTCCCCATGCTCAGTCGGCCTTAGAGTACCCGCATCATAATTCAGGTAGGGATCTATCTTTATAGCTGTAACCTTGAATCCCTTTGCCTGTAGAACCTTTCCTAATGAGGCTGTAGTTATTCCCTTTCCAAGCCCGGAAATAACGCCTCCTGTGACTATAATGAATCTCTTCATAACTAAACACAAAACAATACATTA
Organism: Candidatus Scotarchaeum otlingeri; assembly: GCA_002011075.2. Lineage (GTDB taxonomy): Archaea > Thermoproteota > Nitrososphaeria > Geothermarchaeales > JDFR-13 > Scotarchaeum > Scotarchaeum otlingeri. Next base: position 895,820 of record MTMA02000006.1, on the reverse strand, counting down.
GGGGATGAAATTTAAAAACTATTTTGGATAGGTTACATACTTATTGTTATTGGAATGAATAAAGTTGAGGAATATAAATTTGGCTCCATAAAGATAGCTGGACGCTACTATACTAGTGACATAATTGTGACTAGAGAAAAGTTATATCCAAATTGGTGGAGACGAGAGGGGCATTCCCTATACCTTGATGACTTAAAAGATGTCCTAGAGAGAGATATACGGGTCTTAGTCGTTGGATCAGGATTCTATGGACAAATGAAGCCAGACTCTAAGTTGCAGGAGCAACTCTCCAAGAGAGGTGTTAAACTGATCGTTATGCCCACTAAGCTAGCAGTCAATAAATATAATACTTTAATTGAGAAGGGAGAAAAAGTCGCTGGGGCTTTTCACCTAACCTGCTGATAAAATAATCAAATTTCTATTCGTATTTGACTTAAGTAACAATTTCATTGAGATAGAAAGTTAAGTACATCAGTATTGAACCTCTCTGCTTCTTCACCTATTAATGCATGGCCGGTATTCTCATACACAAGCAATTTGGAGCCACCTATACCTTGATGAATTAAATAAGCCTCAGCTACCGGGACCAGTGTATCTCTACCCCCATGGATAATTAGTGTTGGACTTTCTATCATAGATATCTTATCTGTAACATCCCAATTCTCCAATCCCCTGGCCGCCCAAATAATCGTATCGAAACTCCTATCCTTCCACATCTCTTTAAGTAAAGGAATCACCCACTCATTTTCTTTTAGGAATTCCTCTGTGAAGATATCTTTTATCTCTGCCTCGAAAAAGGCTTCGAATCCTTCTTCGAGATAAAGTTTTATCCACCTCCTAATTTTTTCCGTACTTCCGGGTGGTACTCTTGCAGATGTACTAACAAGAACTAGCTTATTAATAATGTTACCAAAGTTTAGCGCTAGTTCTTGGGCTATCATCCCGCCCATACTTAAACCTACTATATGAGCCTTATCCACCTGTAACTCCTTTATAAACCTATATATCTTTGTAGCATGGTCAATAGGCCTATATATATCTCTGGGCATAGTTGATTTCCCATGACCAGGTAAGTCGATAGCTATACATCTAAATTTCTTGGAGAACTCCGGCATTTGAAGCATCCATTCCCTATGGTCCCCACCTAATCCATGTATCAGTATAACGCAATCACCAATTCCCTCTTCTTCATACACCATATTAAGCTCATTTACCTTAATTTCTTTTACCATAAAGTGATATTACTCCTAAATATACTTTAAATATTACTGATCAGAGGATAAATCTATGAGAAGACGTATTCTAAATATGGAATTTAGTAGTTATTTGCCTCATAGGGATGTTCTTAGAGTGGTTTGAGAAACCCTAATTTATAAGCTTATAGACTTAATTCTTGATTAGGCGGCCATCGATAGTTCACAGTGATCATTAATGCCGAAAGAGAAGTTCAATTATAAGGGTTGTTGTCTAGTTAGAGGCTCAGCCGATCTAACCGTAATAGAGGGGGATATCGAGGTATTCGGATGTAGATTAGGTAAGAAAGACTCTTTTCATATACCTGACGGTCGCCAAATACCATTATACTCCAGAGAAGGCGCAACGATTCACCTAGAGAGTGACTCAACGCTTAAATATATGATAACACCTATAAACCCTATACCTAGAAGCTGGATACGGCTAGTTGATAAGGCTAAAGATTCTAGGAAGATCGTTGTAATAGGAGATACCGACGTAGGGAAAAGCGGATTAACATTATATTTATCCAATTCATTAGTCAATGATGGTTACAAGGTGGGTATAGTAGACTCGGACATTGGCCAGTCAGATATCGGTCCTCCAACAACAATTGGGTTATCAATTATTGATGTTCCTCAACCGACATACTGGGATTTACCCCTCACGGAAGTCTATTTTATAGGAGATAAGTCTCCGGTAGGCCATCTCCTGCCGATGGTTGTTGGAACACAGAAACTGGTTTCTAAGGCCTTCGATTTGAATGCGGATATAGTGGTCGTTAATACCACAGGACTAGTTTATGGAGGACCGGCTATTGCCTTAAAGAGATTTAAGGTTGAAGCGATCGAACCTAATCTGATAATATTTCTTGAGCGTAACGGTGAGCTTAGACAATTACGCCAATTATTTTCAAAAAGGTATGAATTATATAATGCAGAGGTTCCTACTACCATTAAATCAAAAAGCAGAGAAGAAAGGATAAGCTTTAGAAATATTTCTCTTGCGAGGTACTTCAAAAAACCAGTAAGGCTAGAGGTCGAAATGAATAAGGTTAGGGTTGTGAATCTCATTATAACGAGAATTCCTAATGAAGATGAGTATATAAATATGATAAAGGCATTAGAAGGACCAAAGCCACTATATATAGTGGGAAATCATCATACAGCTGTTGCAGTATATGAGAAAAGCATACCGAGAGATTACCTCTTCAAGGTAAGACGGCTTCTTTCACGATATTTTAGCGATGTCCGTATCACCACTATACAAAGATATAAAGGATTGATATCAGCTATATTCGGTACTAAAGGCTTTTTAGGCCTTGCCCGTGTAGAGGAACTCGATTTATATTCTAATAAGATTATTTTATCAACTGATATCAGAGATAAAAGTCTAGTGAAGGAGGTTCACCTGGGTTATATCGTACTCGATGAAAACTACAATGAGAAATCTACCCTAAAACCTGGACATGGACTGCTATAACTATTCCTTAAGACCCGACCTCTACAGCGATAAATAGTAATACTAATTTTTTTAGCTGATACAATTAATTAAATTTATGACCTATTATGTATGGAAGAGTTCTATCTAGACTACAGAAGATTATTAGAACACCACAGTACACGTTAGTCGGCATTTCAATGGATAGATTAATATATGTCAGCACAGAAGAAGGAATAGTCAGTGTCTGGAGCTCCAATCTAAATGGCGGAGACCGTAGGAAAATCACAAAAGAAAGAATTATGAATACGGCCAGACCTAACCGCGAAAATAATCTCGTAGTATACTCAGTTGATGTAAGTCGTGGCCGTGAATTACAAAAGATCTTCTTCGGAGATAATTTGGGTGAAAAGGAGCCTGATATATTGGAGATGGAGCCTGTCAGAATACTCGGACTACTTCAACATGATAAGGGAGTCGTCTATACGGGTTCATCAGATATCGATATCGCATTATATATAGGGGAGCCCGGAGGAAAGGCCGAGAAACTATATTCGAGTGACAAGATATTTTTCTCCACTGACTCATGGCATAAGGTGGTTGTCGGCCATGGGTTACTAGAAGGAAACCCTAGATCATCTGAGATATTCATTTACGATCTAGATACCGGTCAATTTGAGGTCTATACACCTAAGCGAGGATCTGTTAATGGACCGCCGAAAATCTACAATTCAACATTACTATTTACCTCAAATTATCAGGGTAAGACGAATCTATACACATACGATATTGATAAAGATTTACTTGAACCAGCCAAGTTCCTTTATGATGACTATCTAAAACATGACATTAAGGATTATGTAAATTATGGCTGGACAGAAACAGGAAAGATATGGTTCATAGGAAAAACGAGGGGACGGGGAATTGTTTTTTATGATGGTCAGGAAGTGAAGCACCCCAGGGGAACCCCCACATATTTAGAGGAACACCGTGGCGTATTATATCTAACTTTATCCTCTTTCAAGTCTCCACCCTCAATTTACCGTATAACCCCGGATAGACAAGAGGCATCTCCAATAATCTCTTCAATACTTGATGATGAAATAAAAGAGGCGTTTGGAGAAACCATCTTCCTCAAGTATAAATCCTTTGATGAATTGGAAATCCCTTGTTTCATAATAGAATCGAAGAGCCCTAAGCCAGGGCCTACAATATTATATGTCCATGGTGGTCCTTGGTCAGAAGTTGCAGACAGCTGGAATATATCTATAGCTTCACTGGTGGCTAACGGTTTCCATGTTGTTGCTCCCAATTTCAGGGGTTCAACGGGGTATGGAGAAGAATTTAGGCTATTGGATATTGGTGACCCTGGAGGAGGAGACCTCAAGGATATAGTGTATGCTAGAAAATATGCGTTTGAAGAAGGAATAGCGGATAAGGTCGCGATTATGGGATATAGTTATGGAGGGTTTATGACTTTTCTGGCCACCGTTAAGGAACCTGAGTTGTGGAGCTGTGGAGTAGCTGGTGCTGGAATAACCGACTGGAGTGAAGTCTATGAATTGGGTGATGCTGTGTTCAAGATGTTTGTAGAGGTATTATTTGATGGAAAAAGAGAACTATGGAAAGATAGATCGGCGATACATTATGTCGAGAAGCTAAAATCCCCCCTCTGTATATTACACCCTCAAAACGATACACGTACGCCTCTACGACCAGTATTAAAGTATGCATTGAAATTATCAGAGCTTGGTAAGACTTTTGAGATGCATATTGCACCGGATATGGGTCATATATTGACTAGAATGGATGACGCGATGAAGATACTATATCCAGCATTGATATTTCTATCGAAACATATGAATATGAATGATAGTGATTAGATAATTACCTCCAAGACCTAAGAGCTTTATACTCGACCCATCACCTTGAAAGAGAGGATTGTATATGACGTGGCTGTAGCTACAGAATGGCCTAATATTGTATACATGGCGTTCCATGGCATTAATAGAATCAGCCAAAATATTATATGTAGGATATAAACCGATCGCCGTCCATCTATAAATGTTACATAACGCCCTATCTTACCATGATATTTCAGTGATTTCCCGGTCGCTATCCATACCACGTTATATATGTGCCTAACATAGCCATCCACTACAAGCCATATAAGCCCTAGAATGATGAAGATAAAATTATTTGTTGTCCACCAAAAGTAGATTGTAAAGCCGACATACCATAGCTGCTCATATAACATATCAAAACTATGTTCTAACTTACCTATATAGGTTTTCTTTCCCCTTAACCTTGCTATCTTACCGTCTACACCATCTAATATGCCCACGATGACGGCTAATGCAAGGGCAGGGATCAGCTGTAGATCAATAAGATAATATACTACACCTGCGGCTAGGATATAGGTTATAATTGATATATGGTCCGCGCCTATAAACTCTAAATCATATAATAGATATACTATAAGATCCTCGACTGGCTTATGTATTCTACTTATTAAATGAGTTCCCTTCTGAAGTGTCTGGATCTTACTCCATTTATCTTTATTAAGCACCATCAGATTTCCCCCTAATAATTATGGGTATGAAATGGTATTTAGGAATTAGGCTGAAATATAAAATTCTACATAAATATTATTTATTTTTAGATGGTATGTAAATTATTGAAATTAAATTATTCATATATTTTATGGTGCATGCCATAATTGAGTAGATATAAAAAATACTTATAGAGCATTGGAGGCTTTGGCTCGACAGTTCCTTATGTAGTTTTCACGGGTTTCGTAACCTATTTCTATGTTTATATAATGAGGCTGCCATTAATCTGGTTACTTTATAGCAATGGTAATAGACATCCTATCATTATTATTACATCCCATTCACGGAGAGAGACTGCATAATTTAATGAGGATATAGGAAAAAAGAAAAAGTGCACCACATGAAGTTATACATTAATTTTCAATTTATCCAATTCTAATTTATTGGGTTAGATACATGGAGTTTCCCGAAAATTTCTGGTGGGGTGTAAGCTCAAGTGGTTTCCAATTTGAAATGGGAGATGCCCATAGAGAGAATATAGATCCGAATACAGATTGGTTTGTATGGGTTCATGATAGTTATAACATTAGAAAGGGTATTGTAAGTGGTGATATTCCAGAGGACGGGGTGGATTACTGGACACGCTATAAACAAGACCATGATTTGGCTAAGGAAATGGGGTTAAATGCATATAGATTAGGTATAGAATGGAGCAGGATATTTCCATCTCCTACTTTAGATATAGAACTCGATATAAAATATTCAAATGACGGATATATAGAGAAGATTAGTTTTGACGATGAAGCGATTGAAGAATTAGATAAACTAGCTAATGAATATGCTATTAAGAAGTATCGTGATATAATTATGGATCTGCATTCCAAGGGCTTCAAAGTCATTATATGTCTAAATCATTTTACTCTGCCGATATGGATACATAACCCCATTGAAGCCAGAAAGAATAGGCTTAAGAGAGGCAGACTAGGCTGGCTTGATAAACATACCATAGTTGAATTCACAAAGTACTGTGGATACATAGCCTATAGGTTTGGGGATATAGTTGACTATTGGGCGACATTCAATGAGCCGATGATTGTCGCTGAAGCCGGATATCTAAAATACGAGGGGTTCCCCCCTCATTATAATGACATGGGTTTTCCCCCTAGTCTTGTTAGATCAGCATTTGTTAGAGCCGTCTTCAATATCATTAATGCACACGCTAGAGCATATGACGCGATAAAATATTTTGATAAAGAGTATGCAGGTGATTCCGATTCGCCATGCTCAGTGGGCTTGATTCATAATGTTGAGCCTATTTATCCACTACGTCCAGATAATGATAACGATATTAATGCCTCCAATTTTATTGATCACATGCATAACCATCTATTTATAGAGGCTGTCAGAAATGGCTGGTTAGATGAGAATCTCGATCGGAAGAAATCTGGTAGCGAAATAAAGCACTTTCTTGGAAACCGTCTCGACTGGATAGGTATAAACTACTATAATAGATTCGTTATAAAGGGTAAATTGGGCTTTATAGCAAGGAAGTTGGCTAAAATCCCTGCCTTCTTTGAGCTGGTTGATGGATACGGATATCTAGGCGGGATGCGGAGGAACCTTATACAAAAGTTATTCGGCTGGGAACCCAAAAAAATCGTGACTTATGTATCTAGAGATGGATATCCAGTCTCAGAGTTTGGTTGGGAGTTATATCCTGAAGGCATAGCCATCTGTATAGATTTAATGAAAAAATATGATTTACCCTTATTTATCACCGAAAATGGAGTCGCAGATTCCATGGATATTTTGAGACCATGGTTCATAGCATCCCACCTCAAAGTGTTATCTCAAAAATTAGGTGAAAAAGGACTTGATCTTAGGGGATACTTTCATTGGGCCCTTACGGATAATTATGAATGGGCTAGAGGATTTAAGATGAGGTTCGGATTATACCATGTTAATTTGAGGACCAAAGAAAGAACCCCGCGCAAAAGCGTATCAATCTATAAAGAAATAATTATCAATAGGAAGGTGACGAGAGAGGTCGAGTCTAAAGTTAAACCCCAAATTAAAGATAAAGATTAGGATATTCTTTCTATAGAAATGAAAAAATGGAAGACACGAGAATGGATATAGGTATCTATTATGGCTAGACAAGATAATTAAAGAGGGAGGTATGTATGCGAGGTCTATAGAGGCGATCGAGAAAGGCCTCATTATTCATGTATTATTCAAGCATGGTCTCTATCACTATATCTATGGGCATTAATAGAAGGTATGATGGGGTTAGATATAGATGCCACAACTAATACTATTAAGATATCTCCACAAATACCTAGTAACTGGAAATATGTCAAATAGGTAATATTAGGGTGGGTAAAGGCGCGTTTAGATATGTATATAGATAATAAAGGTAAAATGGTTATTGTTGAGAATATTAGCGGTGTAGATATTAATGTAGAGACCCGGGTGGCTAGAGAATCAGCAGCAGGCTTCTCAAAAAAGCGAATCCCATTATAGCTTATTTAAGGGATAACCTCTATGGAATTGGGATATTTGGGATACCTAAAAGATTCTACTGATATATAGCCTTGCTCAATAAGCTCAAGCAATAATTCTTTATATTTCATAAGTTCATTGACTAAGTGTTTAACTGATTCACATACCTTCATGAAACCATCTAATCCCCACAGTTTGGTTTTATTTGTAAACAAGCATCTGCCACCACATATCCAGAGATAGTAGCAGGAATAACAGGGTTCATCTAATTCTATTTTATTGGGTAAATCCTTGATAGAAGTTTTATAAATATCTCCTAGTATATTAAATGAGTACTCAGGAGCTATAGGGCATGCCAATATTCTACCGTCTGTACTGATGGCAAATGCCTCTATACCCGATAAACATCTCAACTTTGTACTCTTATTTGTAATTAGACTATAGGATATCCCTAAGAAGGGAACAATACCAGGCATATAGTGCTTCTCTATTATATTATTTATCCAGTATCGCACCAACTTTGTTATTCCCTGATTATAATTATTATGGAGCCATAGGTCGAAATCCATATATCTTTGATATGGAGGATAATCCCATAAGGCATCTAATTGCCAATGAACATAATCGAATCTGGGATCCTCCATCTCTAACAAATGAAGAACATCCAGGTAGATATCCGTTTTACTTGATACAGCCATTCTGGCTATCAACTCGCCGGAAAAACCATGTTTTCTTATGAATCTTATGTTATTTAGTACCTTATCATAGCTCCCTTCTCCTCTATAATAATCAGTGATTTCTCTCCTACCATCAATAGAAACCAAGATTGTATCTAGCTTTTCGAGATATGCCTTCTCTAACCTATCTAGTAATAGTCCATTAGTTTGTAGAATGAATCTACTTGCATCTATATTATCGATAATCTCTTTAATGAGATCCAACCGTAATAAGGGTTCCCCTCCATAGAAACATATAATTATATCTGGATCTTCATCCAAGAACCTTTTTAGCTCTGTAATTGTATATTTGGGGTTTATAGGCCTAACATCTATATCTCCAGTATTTCCGCAGTATACGCATTTCTGGTTACAGAGCGATGTAAGGGTTATATAGTACAGCATGGTGTTCACCGTAAACCCTTTTATACCGAAGTTAGAGGCAGATATAAATTTCTATTTCCTAATCTTGAAGATCTATCGACAATTGATGCTTATTATATTATCCATATATTTAAATAATTTTCAGTATTTATCTAGTCTACCTTCATCCCCACCCGATGGTAGTAGTGATAATAATACATTAGTGATATAAAGGTCTTAGCATCGACAACATCCATACCAAGAATATTTTCTATGGCATCATCGATATCCATCTCTATGACACTAATTACCTCTGATGGCTCGGGAGAAGCGCCGACAGCCTCCAACTCTCTCGCTAATATAATATGGACTACTTCATCGCTATATCCGGGTGAAGCGTAAATAGATAGTAGTCTAGTTAATTTTTTAGCTTTGTACCCTACTTCCTCCATTAATTCTCTATTTGCAGCCTCAATATAGCTTTCACCTTGCTCTATCCTTCCCGCTGGAACTTCTAATATCCATTTTCCTATGGGGACTCTAAATTGATTAATTAATACGATTCTACGGTCATCCTTCTGTGGGATTATAGCTACAGACTCACCGAAATTTACTACATCTTTCTCTATTACGCGGTTGTCTATAAGTACCTTTTTTGTGTATAATGCCACGCGTCGACCCTTACAAATTAAGTTTTTGTCTAAGGTCTTTATATTCACCTAGATCACCATTGAGTTATAAATTATATAATTATAGGGGGAATTGGATAATTATTATTTATAACATTTAAGTTACTAACAATAATGTTTCTTATTTCATCAAATCCCTATGCTTTTCAAGAAGTCTATATAAGATTCTGTAAGTAACACCCCAAATTACTATATCTTTTCTCCATCTATAACAATAAACCATCCAGTAACTCTCTGTGTCTCGAAGATATCTCCTGCATTTGGAATGCTTTAGTTCATCGATAGGAATCCAGAAAATCTTATCAACTTCCTGATTCCCAATAAGCTTTTGTGCATCATCTAATAAGTAGAATAGGAAAGGATGTATGATGAGATTCCTCCTAATTAATGATCGCTCCTTTTCCAATCTAGCTATTAGCTTTCCATATTTCAATAGATCCAAGTTTATCTCTTCTTTGACCTCCCTATATACCGTATCCAATAAAGAGTTATCTTCCTCAGAATATCTGCCCCCTGGAAAAGCGATATGCCCAGACCATGGGTCACCTAGATTTATCGTTCTCTTTATAAATAAGATTTCGATTCTATCATTCTTTGTTTTCTTATATATTATTGCTACTGCTGCATCTACCAAGCTAATACCCCTTTTTCTATATCCGAAAACCACACTCTTGGCTAATAATTAGAGAGAAAGGATTTTATAAAAAATATTTGGAATTTGTTCCGTAGTCCAATGAGGTTTCTCTTAAATCTTTAAACAGATTCCTTTGCCTTTAGATGTTCATAGACATGGCCGGCGATTTTTATTGATACATCGATTGTAGGGGCGCCCTCATCCCAGCTAGCAGGGCATGCTTTACCTGGGTTTTCAGAAACGTATTTTAATGCTTTGAGGAGACGGACTGTTTCTCTAGCACTTCTTCCTATCGGTTCATCGACGATATATATAGTGGATACCTTTCCATCGGGGTCAATAATTACGGTGGCTCTGTCAGATATGCCGTTATCCTCATTATATATTCCTAAGTATTTCGATAATGCGCCATTATGGTCTGCCGCCATAGGATATTTAACATTTTCTAAGAGTTTTTCGTTCTCAAGCCATGCTTTATGCGTAAATACCGTATCTGTGCTTATAGCTAATACTTCACCATTTAGTTTCCTTATTTCATCATATACATTGGCCATGTCTTTTAATTCGGTGGGGCATACAAATGTAAAGTCAGCTGGGTAGAAGAAGAGTATAAGCCATTTTCCTCTATAATCACTTAGGTTAACTTTTTTTACTTCACCCGTCTCTGGAAAATATGTATCAAGTGTGAAGTCCTCTATTATGCTGCCAATCTTTATCATAAAATACACCTCTTTTATCAATAACTGTATTATACAGGCTTCCCCGCTATATATCAATCTCTTGTTTTAAGCTATTCCAGTATAGTCTATCAACATGATTATATCATATCTAAATACTAAACCGACAAAGTAAATACCAATTGAGCTATTTTCTATATATCGAAATATTTATGAATTCCAAATTGATGAGTATAATTTTTGGGTGGTAAGAGGGAAGCATGAATATTCCCTATTACCCTACCAGAAAAGAAGCGATAAAAAAACTTCTCCAAATCTATATTCCAAAAAGTGGAGCCCGAATATTAGATTTAGGATCTGGAGATGCACGAATACTAATTGAGTTAGCTAAAAGGTATGATGATATTTCATTATACGGAATAGAGAAAAACCCATATCTAGTTGAAGCATCAATCAAGAGGATAGATAGACTTGGCTTAAAAAATATAAGGATAATCAACTCTGATCTCTTTAATATAAATCTCGAATCGTTCGATACCATATATGCATATTTAACTCGAGATGCTTTAGATATATTGAAACCTAAATTAGAGTCTTTTCTACAGAGAGGTAAAGAAATATATATCTATGATATTTCTATTCCCAACTTAGTTCCTTACGAAGTCTATCGGATAGAAGGTATAAATAAAATACATAAGCTATATAAATACCGATATTCCTCCGCTAAAGATTAAAGTTCTCTATTGTGTTACTATTTAGAGTCCTAGAGAAATATATCTATCTCATAATGATAAATTCCTCGGCTATTCATACAACTTCCTATTATCTATAGGATTTAAAGCCCACCTCTAAAGTGTATAGTGTTTAAACGAATAAGGGTTATCTAGACCAGAGTATAATAGAATAAATAATTCTATCTATTCTATATTATAAGTTGGTGCTATTAATGGAACACGCTTATTTAGATGCTTCAATATTAAAATGCCCGTACTGTGGAAAGCTCTATGTAGATGCTTCTTGGTATACCTTAGATATGGAGTCAGATCTAGAATGTGGGGTATGTGGTGGATCCTTTAATTCTCACAGAAATTTGATTAAGAGAGTTCTTCTGAAGTTCTCGATATATGATGAGGATTTAGAGGTTGAGGTAGAAAAGTTCATCGAGTGATAACGGTAAAAAGATCATGGACAATGGATAATTATAATAGATAGATCTACCAATTAGAATTCTTGATGACAAGGTTTCTCCACGAAAATATAGAGAAAATAGAAGTGGCCTTACTCTTATCAATAATTTTAATCACCTTTATATTCTACGTAAATACATTGTGGAAAGGAAATGGACTAATAATTGGTATAGACGCACCTTATTATATGATACAGGTTAGAAATATCCTATCAAATGGCTCAATGAAATATCCCGATCCGCCTCTTGTATTTATGATATTATCCTTAATGACATTATTAATTGGAAATCTCGAATGGGGATTTGTAATAGGCGTTTCCCTCCTAGCTTTGTCGGCAGCAATACCATTCTACATTTTCATACGGAAAGTGACAAATAGTTTTGTATTAGGAATGATAGGGGTATTACTAATTTATTATTCCCCTGACTATCTTAGGATGCTAGGAGACTTCGTCAAGAATCAGTTTGGAATCATCTTTATTGGAATAAGCCTCTTATTGATTTATGATGTTTATAATCTAAAGCATAAGGTTCTTCTCCTCACAATCATTATATTATTAGCATCGTTGACTCATGTATTGGATTTAGCTATAATATTACTAATCATCTTATCATTGTTAATCTATAGATACATTACATCTCGACAAGTTGATAGAGACCTTTTAATTGTATTGTTAATTGTAGGAGCGCTCAATATCCTAGGTTTCTTCTTGTTATCCTTCTATTTTGGAGATATACAAAGGGGAGTAGGCTTCATAAGAGATTTATTGTCCGGAACAGAGGCGCCTTCTATACATGTGATTAGAAGAGCGATTGATATGTGGATAATCTTAGTTGCTTTTTCAATATACTTGACTGTCAAAATATACCGTAAGGAATATCGTGAAGGTGAATTATTATTTCCATTTTTAGTTTTACTTCTATTCTTGATCTTTCCCTGGCCTTCCAATTGGAGTTTTAGATTTATGTTAATGACATATATCCCCTTCAGTATAATGATATGTTATATATTATCAAAGGTTGAGCATAAATTGCTAGTAGTCACTTTAGGATTAATAATCTTGTCTACACCAATTATGAATTCCATTACATTAGCAGGCAGATTAAGACCTACAATCAATCAATCTGAATATAACGACCTAGTTGCTATGAAAAACTATGTCAGCGATGATAATGTGTATCTATTATTTAAGGGAGGCCCTAAAAGATATTGGGCAGAATATATAATCGATCCGGACTATATGGCTGGTAAAAAAACGAAGATTCCAAAGGAGGGAGACGTATATCTTATCCTGCCTAGAGACGCTCCTCCACCTCCATTGGCAAAACTCTTATATAATGGGAAAAGCCTAGACCTCTATAAATTACCACCAAAACCCTAGTAAATGTAGCTAGAATAATGTATCTAGTTCTTTCAAAAGCTTCTCCGCCTTTACTTTCTGTGTATAATCTAGTATACGACTCAATTTTTTGTGACCCGTTATCTTGGCGACCAATTGAGCGGCAACACCTTTCTCGGCCAAAAAGCCGATTAGTGCATATCTAAGGCTATGGGTATTAATCCCATAGTATCTACGGGCATACTGCTTCAATCTATCTAGGAACCTCTTCTCATCGGATTCATTTAAGATATGCCTGTATACATGTTTGTCCTTGTTATAGATCTCTTTTGGTATGACTATTAGCCTTAGATCCCCCCTCTTTCCCGCCTTTAGATTTACTTCTCTCTCCCCATTATAAACAAAAGACTTAAAGGCTTTGTATGCCTCGCTTATCCTACATCCATTACGTAATTGAACCAGCAGTATACTAGTATATGTAAACCTTCTCTGAGACCTGATATTTCTCTCTTTTCTAAATCTATTTAGGTCTTCTAACAACCTCTTATGCCATTTCAGAAAGTCAATGCCGCGGTCCCAAGTCTTCGGCTCCATTTTGTCACCTTTCATACAATTTTAATCTTTATTGTGAAATTTAAGTTTTTGAAACATCACATTCCGAGCCGAAAGGTGACAAATAACTTTATATTAACGAGATAAAGAATTTTTTTGAGTTATAGAATAGATATTTACCTAAACATACAGTAGCAACATAAATAAAATTTGAGGGAACTTAGAAGCCTTTATTATTCTAAAAGCTTCTATAGGCTTCTCTCCCTGCATTACATACTGGGCATTTTTCAGGAGCTTCATCTCCTATATAAGTGTGTCCGCATACCCTGCATATCCAGATGTGACCCTTAATCGGATAGTCCTCTTTCTTTTCGACGTATGCCCTCGCTTCCCTATATAATTTAGCATGGATCTTTTCAGCTTCATATGCATATCTAAAACTCCTAACAGCGCCTTCATCTCCTTGGATCTTAGCAATTTCCATAAATACAGGGTACATCTCATTAACTTCATATTCCTCTCCATTAATAGCATGGAGAAGATTTTTTGATGTTGTTCCTGGACCTATAGGGGCACCAGCATATACTTTAGCATCTTCATCGAATGCTCTCAGTCTATTATAGTGGTTCTTGGCGTGGACAAATTCTGCATACGCTATGGCTTTGAATAGCCTTGATATATTCGGAAAGCCTTCTTTCTCGGCTATCTCGGAGAAAATCAAGTATCTTATATTAGCCATTGATTCCCCTCCAAATGCGGATAGAAGAGCGTCTTTCGTCATAGGTCTAGGTAACGGCATATTGACCACCCATTCAATAAAACTTAGATGCGGGAGATTAAATAGTTGACATCTATTAAATATAGTCTTACTAGGGAGTATTCACTACTCTGGATATCCATCCTCTCTCCATCCCCTAGTTTTATAATACATCTTAACCATTTCTTCGACTTCTTGCCTTGATATCCTTTTTTCTCCATTCTTCGCCAGCTTAACCGGTTCTTCGAAATATCTATCACTCAATATATCCATGTTTGGATTGAGACCCTGTCTAATATTGAATTTCCTGATCAGTGTCCTTATGTCTCTGGCTATTTCACGAAGTTCATGTTGACTATATCGGAATCCCGTCAAGCCATATATCATCCTTTCCAGCTTATCCCATGTATAGATAAATCTTGAGAATCTGCATAGAATAAGTGAATCGCTAATTATA
The DNA here is from genome assembly GCA_002011075.2 of Candidatus Scotarchaeum otlingeri. GTDB lineage: Archaea > Thermoproteota > Nitrososphaeria > Geothermarchaeales > JDFR-13 > Scotarchaeum > Scotarchaeum otlingeri. Next base: position 880,722 of record MTMA02000006.1, on the reverse strand, counting down.
AACCTATCTTCCACATCGACTAGAAAAGAAACTTTATCCTCTAAATTATCATACCGCTTTAAAATCCCAGAGATTTCATAGGCATATCCAGTCATTCTTAAATGGTCTGCCCCTCTCGTGCTTATAGAGAATTCCAGGGCCATAGCCTTTAGTACTCTAGGGTCATATCCAGGTGGCGATAGCCCCTTAACATGCATAGCTAGATCCTCGATACCATGTTCTCTGCTAAATGGTAATATACCCTCCGCCATTGAATTACCTATGCCTTCTCTGTAGACAATCTTCTCTATTATCTCCAGGATTCCATCTGGATCATTATAGGATATATCATAATCTAACTTTAGACGCCCCTTCTTTTTTGCAAATATAGCTAAACTTATTATATTTCCTGTATCTATCGTATCTAATCCATATAGGTCGCAGACTTCATTTATCTTGGCTAATGCTGAGTAATCATCGATCATATTTAATCCTCCAAATGCAAATATGGTTTCATATTCAGGGCCTTTAGTCTCCACACCCTTATATTTACCTTCTCTTACACAGGTATATTTTCCACAGCTCATAATACAGTTGAAACATGCAACAATATGGTCATAGTATTTCTCTTTTAGTATCTCTGGATCCAGTTTATCATATATCGTTGTTCCTCCTATAGTATAATATTTACTTGGGAAGAATCCTAATTCTTGCCCATAAGCCAGGGTTATTGGAGTTCCATATGTTCTGTAATTCTTTGCTCCTGTCCCTATCGGATCCTTAGATACCATCGTTAACACTTCTTTTACAAGGGTTGACACCACATCTGAATCATAGACATCCACTTTACGCTCACCAGCTTTCACAGCTATAGCCTTCAACTTCTTACTACCCATAACGGCACCTGCACCCGTTCTTCCAGCCTTACTCTCCCTAACTTTGGGACCATGATTATGTGAGACATTTGCATATCTAACTAAGTTTTCACCTGCGGGACCTATCACAGCCACCGAAGCGGAGTTATCCCCTATATCCTCTTTGATGCGATCCTCACTCTCATGAGTGGATAAACCCCACACTTCAGAAGCATCACGAATTTCGGCATCTCCATCATGTATATAGATATAGACGGGTTTACTAGCCCTGCCCCTTATAATTATTGCATCTACCCCTGCCCATTTCATCTCCGCCATTATATTGCCGCCCATATAACTCTCGCCGAAAATCATGGTTACAGGTGATTTGAAGAAGAAACCTATCTTAGCTGCTATAGGTATTTTTGTTCCGCTCGCAGGGCCTACAGCTATGATAAGAATGTTTTCTGGAGATAATGGATCTATATTATCGAGGTTGTCATATAGATATTTTGCCGCAAAGCCCTTTCCGCCGATATATTTCTTCAGAATTTTCATGGGCGTATCTTCCACAATAACCTTCTCTCTTGATAAGTCTATTTTTATTATTTTACCTCCATAACCATTGGGCATTTGGCATCAACACCGTAGATTCATGTACAATCTAATGATGGAACGAATTGGTTAAAAAATTGTATCTTAGAAAGTTTTATCAATCATATATTGATAAATTGATTTTTTATTCCTCTAGTATCTTGATGTCTCGTGCGGGGTGTATCTCGCTCCAGGAGCCGTGGTCTGTATCAACAGTCCAGGTACCCGTGATCTCTACATAGGCTCCAATAGGGGGAGGTGAAACATAATCTTGATCTGCCGGGACTATCTCGATATGAATCCTTCCTTTTCGTAGGATTATTGAGCCTATACTCAGCATATAACTATATTCTGGGTCTAGTTCAAGGTCGAAATATATGTCTCCATCCTCGGCTTTTGAGTAGTGTGTAGCTACATATCCTCTAACTGTAACTTGATTTTCCATTATCCTCAGCCTTTCGATACTCCAGACATCTCTATCCAATGCTTCATAACTATAGATACCATCGCCCATAGTAGTTAATCTATTATGAAATGGATACGTGGATGCATATAGATTGTAGTAGAATGAAGGTAGGGAAAGATAGACTAATAGCAAGGTTATTAGTATAAGAGAAAGAGATATGCCCCTACTTATTTTCTCGATAGATATTTCTGTATAGAGAATGGCTATTAGTAGAATGCTCCATATAAATGTATATAACGATATAAAGTATGCAGCTGAAAAATAGAATAATAACATGATTGCTATGGCTGCAGCGGTATACATGTATCGTCCTTTAAGGAAATGTCTGTGGGCAATATAGACAAATGGGATATATGTCAAGGAATATATATCTAATCCCACCTCTATCGCATCATGGCCGAAATATGATAATCCAATGGTATAGGCAATGATTGTATCTAGAGCCACGACCGTAAGCATCATTTCATAAGGCTTCGATAATTTTCCCTTGATATAAGCGTAACTCAATATTGCTACAAGGATAGACCTAGCTATTAAAGAAACTATAGCTATCTCTGTAAAAGCGGATCTGGAAATTATGAGAATTAGACTGGCTATTAAGTGGGCGCTGAAGAAGAGTAGAACGCCTCTCCATGGTTTAAAGAAGATGAGGCTGATCATCATGGCAGGAATTATTAAGCCGTATCCCACAATAAAGTTGGGTGCATTGATCATCGTAGATGACATAAATATTAATAAGAAGAGTACTAGTATAGTCGCCTTATTATCAGAAATAAATTTTGGTGGTTCAAGATTATTCCTGATATTCATATCCAAATAATAATAGATATAGGAGATATATAGCATTTACACTCTACAATTAATTACTGTATTGAGATCCATTTTCTCTTATAGCTAACTTTAAAAGAAACTATTCGCAATTTTATTTTTAATGAAAGTAATTTCAAGGGCGCCGGGTAAATTAATATTATTTGGGGAACACTTCGTCGTATATGATAAGACGGCAATTGTTATGGCAATTGATAGATACGTATATTCTACCATTTCATTAAGGAAAGATAAAGATATACATATAAATTCGGAGACTCTAGGGGTTGAAGGTGTCTTTTCCAACGGTAAATACCGACCTAGAAAGGGGGGTATGGAAGGTAAAGAAAAGCTCCAGCCTCTAATGAAATGTATAAATGCTGTGCTAGCAATTTATGGAAAGCGTGTAGGCTTAAATATCCAAATTTCATCTGACATTCCAGTCGCAGCAGGTTTAGGTTCTTCTGCAGCCACAGCAGTATCTCTAGCTGCAGGTCTATCAGAGCTATTAGAGCTTGGACTTAGTAAGGAGGTGATCAATAGATTGGCTTATGAATCAGAGGTTATGATACACTATACTCCCAGTGGCGTTGATAACACCATTTCGACATACGGCGGATTATTAAGGTATAACAAAGGATGGAAAAATAAAATTAGAAGATTAAGGATAAAGTATGATATTCCTCTTCTAATAGCGGATACTGGTAGACCTAGGAATACAGGTGTCCAAGTGAGTATCGTAAGATCAATATACAATAATTTCCCAAAGCTGTTTTTAGAGATTCTACGTGTATATGATAAGATATATAGAAATGCTATTAATGCCATCAAAAAGAGAGATTTGAAGGAACTCGGATTGCTAATGAATATCAATCAAGGTCTTCTCTCGGCTGTTGGAGTGTCATCGATAGAACTAGACATCCTAGTGAATATAGCCTTAGATCGAGGTGCCTATGGAGCTAAATTGACAGGCGCAGGTGGAGGAGGATGTATGATAACATTGGTAGATAAGGATAGGGCTCATGATCTCGAAAAGAGCATATCTAAATATTGTAAGGAAGTTCTATTTGTTTCGACCGATAATAAGGGTGTTACGGCCAAAATTGTCAAGTAAAGAATAAATCCATTGTTTATGGCGGGCCTCCACTGTCACGGCCCAATTCATCCTCCCCCCGTAGAGTCCCTGGGCAGTTTGCCTGTCATCGGCCCATAGAAATCTACCAATTTAATCAATAAAAATATTTAGGGGGTATATCTGAAAGGATGCCTACTATACCTATATAGCTCTTCCAATTCTTCGATACATGGTCTATTCTCAATAGCCCGAATCAAAGCGTTTAACATAGCTTTATAATTATTTATCTCGATCCTCCGTCGATTAGTTGCCTCTGGATGCACAAAAACATGTGCAATTATACATAGCTTATCCTTTAACTTATGAGGTATATATCCATCCTCGACACACTCCAGTATAGCCCTTGCTATCCCCCTAGAAGCATATTTATAAATCAAATTATGGTGTACCTCATTCACTACACGTACAGTAGGGATCAATATAGTAATGGGCTCAACATCCATTCCTTCATATTTTACCACTTGAGGTTCATGACCGGCAAGTTTTTCATTCAATGCTTTATCAAATGCGGCGCCAACGGGACCATTCCTATAACCTATAATTAGATCTATATGAGCCAAGTCGACAGTACCCGGTGACGTAAAGGATTCGCCAACTTTGATTTCAAAAGATGATAATGTCGGTGGTGTATAGCTAATTGCTGGATATTCATGGTCAAACTCTGCTCCATCGGAGACAATCTTTATTTTTTTCTTCGCAATTTTTCCTAACTTGAATAGATGGTGTCTTAACAAGTCCTCATCCTCATATCTATATCTTCCGCCTCGAATCAGAGGTATCCTACTTCCCCCTGCGTCTATGCCAATCATATTCAATGCAGATTTGACGGCGACGGGTCCCCCCTTAACTATTAATCTAACTATTGTCTGGATTCTTCTTTGAAGTTCTAAGGCCATATCGACTTTACCTGCAACTATACTTGAGTATATATTGACCCATATGTCCGGTAGGATATTAGCTGATGCTAATATTACTCCATCAGCTCCGGATAATAGTGCTGAGGTAGCTATCTCATCATGTCCACATAAAATATAGAATTTATCCTTCAGTTTTTCGATGAGAGTCATAAAATAAGGCATATTACCGCTACTATCCTTTATACCTACAATATTTCTATGGTCAGCTAAGGCCTCAACAACCCACCAAGGCAACTCTACCCCCGTCACTTGAGGGATATTATATAATATCACCGGTATATCTACATTATTTGCAATAGCTATATAGTGATCATGTAGCTCCTTATCAATTGTCTTTATATAATATGGAGAGACCACAAGAAGCGCGTCAGACCCAATATCCGCTGCAAATCTACTCAATTCTAAAGTGGAATGTGTATCGGCGGAACCTGTACCTGCAATCACAGGATATTTTCCATCTGAATATTCAACTACAAATTTAATTAGATTCTTACGCTCAATATCAGATAAATATATAAATTCACCTGTTGTGCCAGCGACGACTAGCCCTGAGCATCCATGTCTCATAACATAATCTATTACATCACCGAGTTTTTCGAAGTCTATCTCTCCTTTCTCATTAAAGCATGTAACTATAGCTGGATATACCCCCTTAAGTATAACCCTGCTACCCATAATTATCCACCCCTCCCGAAAACCATATTTATCGCCATGTTCATCGCGTCTAGGGTATTTGAGTATATTTCATCTCGATCTATTGCATTGGGATCTACCGCAACTAATGCTAATATAATATATTTATCTGACTCTGCCTTATCGAGGGAAGCTATGGTATAGGAAGTAACTGCATCAGCAACAGCTGATTGAACGACTCCATGAATGATACTTGCCTGGCGCAGATTCCGTATCTTATAATAGGGAATAATTAAAGTAGGGGGACGCGTCATTAATCCAGGTTCATGCACCGCTACTACAGCTTCATATCCACTTTTTAGTAATGAGTATATCTCTGCCCACTTATATCCTAGTACCCCTCCAATAGTGCCTACGACGAGGGCTATCGAAACATTATTGATGCCTTTCCCTTTAGATCCATAACCTACACTTATATCACCTTGTTTCAGCGGAACCCCAAGTTCCTCTAGCCTTAAGATAAGCTCATTTCTACCTATCTCCCTATGCCGAGCCACTTTATCTTCGATAATACCTAACCTCTTAAGCTCAAGAAGTATCTCTTCATAAGACTCAAGAGACAAAGAACCACCGATCTTCAACGGCAATCTACTCAACCCTACATTCAAACCGATTTCCTCAAGGCATGCTTTTATAGCGATAAGCCCCCCATTAGACCTAATTAATCTTAATAACCGAGATATCTTATGATGAAGTTCCATAGCCATACTAAATCTTTTCTTCCTAACATTCTTATAGAGCTCGACCCATATCTCTGGAATTAGATTGGCTGTCCCCAGTATAGCTCCATCTGCACCTATCATAAGTGCAGGATATACCATTTCATCATAACCGCATAATATACTTATCCTATTGCCTACATGATTAATCAATTCGTTGAGATAAGGTAGATTTCCACTACTATCCTTAATACCGATAATATTACTCCGCTCACATAAGTCCTCAACTATTTTCCTGTCTATATACATGCCTGTGCACTGGGGTATATTATATAGGATTATGGGCAATTCGCATTCATCGGCTATTTTCGAATAAAAATAGTATAATTCTTTTTCAGACAATTTGAAGTAATATGATGATGCTATTAGCAAAGCATCAACACCCAAATCTCTGGCATATAATATTTTATCCTTAAGTGTGTCGTATCCCGCCTCAATTATTCCGGCGATTACTTTAGAATGGTTTGAAATTTCGTCCGTAACTGTCTCTAGGACTTTACACCACTCCTCGAAGGATAAGTATATGGATTCACCTGTTGTACCGCATGCTACTACGCCATTTACCCCTCTATCAACGACATATCTAGTTAATTCTCTTAATACTTCGATGTTTATTTCATTATCGTCAAAAGGAGTAACAATAGCTGGATATATTCCGTGTAGAGACTTGATCATGATCCCCCCACAAATAAGTAGAGGAGTAATAGTAAAAATTATAATCCATGTTTTTTATATAAGGGATTTAAGGCGTTAAGAGAATATCTAGTGAAAGCATTACTAATAGTCCTATAATCAACCCATAGGATGATGTACGTTGATGCCCTAATCTATGCGTCTCAGGGACAATCTCGTCAGATATAACGAATATCATAGCTCCAGCCGCAAAACCCATTGCATAAGGTAACAATCTCGCCATTATTGCTACTAAGGCAGCCCCTATGAATGCAAGGGGTATCTCAACAAAACCAGATATGTTACCTACCATAAATGACCTGAGTCTTGTATATCTTCCTGTTGCGAGTAGAGAGAAGCCTATCGCTAAGCCCTCAGGTATATTCTGTAATCCTATCCCCATCATCAGTGCCACGGCATTCGATATATATTCCCCGCCGGCTCCAAATCCCACACCTACAGCTAGTCCCTCCGGCATATTATGAATGGTAACTGCAATTGCGAATAGCCATATAGCTTTCATTCTCGAGGATATTAGGGAGTCCTTCCCAATCAAGAAGTGAAGGTGGGGTATGAACATGTCTGATAAACTTACAGTTATGGCTCCAATTATAATTCCTATAACTACAGGGATTAAACCTCCAATTTCTATGCCGGGTAGAATAAGACTTGTAAAGCTGGCTGCCAACATTACCCCGGCTGAGAAACCTAATCCTATATTTATAGATCTCTGGGAGGGCGCCTTAAGGAACAATATGGGTAGAGTTCCAAGGGAGTTTAGTAAGGCCGTGATTAACCCACCTAATAATCCTAGTAGCAATATGTTTCCAAGCGATAAATTAATGAGTAGATTAGTTATAGCCTCTAACAAATATTCCACCTCTACTGGATGCCGTACATGTTATTTGCTAGGTATGTGTAGAAAAAGATTCATAAATTTAGATTAGCTGAATAGCCATATAAATATTGGTATTATATTGATTAAGACATATTTCATGTTATGATCTGGCTTTCCATAAAGATTTAACTTGAATCTTTTTAAGTTATATCCTTAAAATAATGTGTTGTCAAAGAATAGATGGTATGTATAAATAGATATGAAATCATAGATGTGATATAGTTAATAAGATTGACTAGAGGTGTAAAATGCCAATGGCCAATAAGCCCCATGGAGGCAAATTAGTGGATAGAACATTAGACGGGAGGATCAGAGATATCCTGATACAGGAGGCATGGGAGATGAGTAGAGTTAATGTTGGAGCCGATTTAGCCAAGGATATAGAGAATATTGCTGTCGGTGTATTTAGTCCGTTGGAGGGATTTATGGTTTATGAGGATTATATATCTGTACTTAAATCTATGAGGTTGGCTAATGAATTACCCTGGACGATACCCATTGTATTAGATGTCAACAGCAGAGATATCGATTTCAAAGAGGGCGATGATATAGCTATATTCTACATGGATAAGCCTCTAGCTATAATGAGAGTGGAGGAGATTTATTCTTATGATAAAGAACAATATGCCCAGAATGTCTATAAAACATTGGATCGGGAGCATCCCGGTGTACGTAGAGTTTATGGAATGGGGGATAAATTGATAGGGGGGAGAATAGATTTACTAGAGTTTCCTGAGACCAAGTTTTCACAATATAAACTCTATCCAAAAGAGACTCATTTCTTATTTGATGCAAGGGGATGGAAAACAATAGTGGGATTTCAAACGAGGAATGTGCCGCATATAGGTCACGAATATATCCAGAAGACCGCATTGACATTCTTTGATGGATTATTTATTAATCCCCTTATAGGTAAAAAGAAAAAAGGAGATTTTACTGACGATGCCATATTAGGAGCATACAAAGTATTATTATCGAAATATTTTCCTAAAGATAATACTGTACTCGCTATCCTTGAGACATGGATGAGATATGCAGGCCCTCGAGAAGCCATTTTCCATGCAATTCTCAGGAAAAACTATGGGTGTACACACTTTATTGTAGGCCGAGATCATGCTGGGGTAGGAAATTATTATGGTCCATATGAGGCCCATGACATATTCCATGAATTTCCTGATCTAGGTATAACACCATTATTCTTCAAGACATTCTATTACTGCAATATATGTGAGAATATAGTCAATGATAGAATATGTCCACATCCAAAGACTGAGCATTTATACTTTAGTGGAACGATGATTAGAGAACTTTTTGTGAGGGGTGAGCTTCCCTCGGAAAAGATTATGAGGAGAGAAGTGGCTGAGTATCTAATGAACCTTAGATATAAATTTGTGGAGTGATTGATTTGAAGAGGCTCTTCGTATTTGGTCTAGACGCAGCGGCACCCGAACTTGTATTCGGAAGGTTTAAAGACTATTTACCGAATCTCACTAAATTGAGGGAAAAGGGAGTATACGGGAGGATGAGGAGCTGTGATCCCCCGATAACTATACCTGCATGGATGGTCATGATGACAGGTAAGACACCTGGTGAATTAGGATTATATGGATTTAGACATCGAAAAGGAAATTCATATGATGAAATCACTATACCCTCATCGCGAAGCATCAAATCTAGGAAGATATGGGATATTCTGGGAGCCCGTAACTATAAAAGTTTTGTCATGGGTGTACCACCTACTTATCCTCCGCAGAATATAGATGGATGGATGATATCCTGTTTCTTAACACCCGACTCCAAATCTAATTATACTTATCCGGAAGATCTAAAGGTGGAAGTCGAGAATCTAGTCGGAGAGTTCATATTTGACGTTCCCTTTAGAAAGGAAGATCGACAGGGCGTATTGAGGGAGATCTATGAAATGACTAAGAAACATATGGATGTAGCCGAACATATGCTTCTGACAAAGCCATGGAACTTCTTTATGTATATGGAAATAGGGCTGGATAGAATTCAACATGCGTTTTGGAAGTATTTTGATGAGTCTCATCATCTATACACACCGGATACTGAATTCTCGGATGCCATAAGAGACTATTATAGATATCTCGATGGTTGGCTAGGTGAGATTATAGGGAGAATGGATAAGGATACAGGCTACCTTATAGTCTCTGACCATGGGGCTAAAAAGATGAAGGGAGCGTTTGTGATTAACCAATGGCTCGAGGAGAAGGGGCTGCTTAAGTTTAAGGGTGATATTAAGATGGGGAGTAGAATAGACTCATCACTTATTGATTGGCGTGAGACTGTTGCATGGGGATGGGGCGGGTATTATGCAAGAATCTTTTTAAATATTGAAGGACGGGAGGAACAAGGCATAGTAAATAGAGATGAATATAATAAATTGAGGAATAAGATATCTAACCTTATATCTGGCATTAAGGGACCAAACGGCGAAGAATGGAGGAACCATATCTTTAGACCCGAAGAATTATACCCTAGAGTAATGGGTAACCCCCCTGACTTAATCGTCTATTTTGACGATTTATATTGGCGTTCAGCTGGAACAGTCGGCTATGACACCCTGTATTTACCAGAAAACGATACAGGACCCGATGATGCAGTCCATGATTATGATGGTATTTATATATATTATGACCCCGGGAACCCATCACACGGAGAATATAAAGATATATCTATATATGACATCAAACCTTTGATACTAGACTATTTTGAGATAGATGAGTAAGCGGGAGGTGGATATAGGCAAAATGGGATTTGTGTTATGGCTTACGGGACTGCCATGTTCAGGTAAAACAACTATAGCTAGAATCCTAGAAAGATGGTTTAGAGAAAAGGGATATAAGGTAGAAGTCCTAGATGGCGACGAGTTAAGGAGGAATCTAGATCCTGAACTTGGCTTCTCTAGGGAAGATAGAGCTGTTCATATCAGGCGCGTTGCATACGTAGCCAAATTGCTAAGTAGAAATGATGTTATTACAATAGTCTCATTGGTTTCTCCATATATAGAGGTGAGACGTAAAGCGAGGGAAATAGTTGGAGAGAATTTTGTCGAGGTTTATGTAAAGGTGTCTCTGGATACAGCTATAAAAAGGGATGTTAAAGGAATGTATAAAAGAGCCTTAGCGGGTGAAATAAAAAATTTCACGGGAATCGGTGATAAGTATGAACCGCCAGAAGATCCTGAAGTTATGGTTGACACCGACGTAGAAACCCCCGAAGAATCTGCCTCAAAAATATATAATTATCTGTTGAAGAGGGGGTTAATTAGAGATTAACATAGGCCTTAAATAGCATCAAACTATTTATATATCCTTCTTATCAATATAATTAATTATCCAAGAGGGTGGATTATTATGGAGAAGGTGTCGATCAATATATCGAAAGAGGTTTATGAGCTTCTCAAGAAAGAGGTTGAGCGTAGCGAGGGAGAATTCAAAAGCATCGAAGAATTGGCTGAATTTATATTAAAAGAGGCCCTTAGAGAAGAGGAAGAAACTGTTTATACACCGGAAGAAGAGGAGAAGATCAAGGATAGGCTACGTAGCCTTGGATACCTATAAGCATGAAAAATACATACAATTATGCTAAAAAAATACTTATTTTATTTTTTAAATACTCTATTTTGAGCTGAGGCTTATGGCTAGATTTATAAAATTTTATAACGAAGTTGATAAAAATGACTTACCGCTCATAGGAAGCAAAAACTATAATCTAGGATATATGATTAAACATGGTATTCCTGTGCCACCTGGATTCGCGATAACTGCAGATGCATTTAACTATTTCATTGAGAAGGCAGGGCTAAAAGAAGATATACTAAGAATACTAAGGACTGTGGATTATAATGATCCAGATGATTTGGCTAAGAAAAGTAGTTTGATAAGAGAGATAATCGAGTCTAAAGAACTTCCTCAGGATTTATCCCAGGAGATTGTGGAAGCATATAGAGAGTTAGGGAAACGAGCAGGATGGGATAGCCCCTATGTTGCGGCGAGAAGTAGTAGTACATTTGAAGATATAGCCACAGCGAGCTTCGCTGGACAGCACGAAACATATCTATATGTACGAGGGGAAACTGAGCTACTCCATTATGTTAAAAAATGCTTTAGTAGCCTTTATACACCTAGAGCAATCTTCTATAAACATCAAGTCGGGGTTCCAATAGAAAAGGAGTCTATTAGTGTAGGGGTACAGATTATGATAGATTCCATGGCGTCAGGCGTAATGTTTACAATTGACCCTGTATCTGGCGACAGAAACCTGATCGTTATCGAAGCCGCATGGGGAGTTGGAGAAGCGATAGCTCAAGGTAGAGTGACTCCTGATAGATATGTAGTAAGGAAAGATACACTAGAGATCATAGAGAAGAATATTTCACGGAAGGAGATCAAGATGGTTAGGAACCCTGAGAGGGGAGGAGAACTAATAACTATAAGATTAGATGGAGTAGAGGCTAATACTCCTTGTCTGACAGAAAACCAGATAATTACCCTCGCAAAACTTGGATTAAAGATAGAGGAGATCTATGATGATACGCCCCAAGATATTGAGTGGGCCCTTCACTCTCGAAATAATAGATTATATATAGTGCAATCTAGACCTGAGACTGTCTGGAGTCAAAAGAAACAAACAGTGGAGAGTGAGGTAATTACCAAGGAACCACTAATCATATTGAGAGGCTTAGGCGCATCACCTGGTATAGCGATAGGTAAGGTGAGGGTAATTCTGGACGTCTCAAAGCTAGGGGAGTTCCAGGAGGGTGAAATACTAGTTACAGAAATGACTACGCCCGACTGGGTTCCAGCTATGAAAAAGGCGGCTGCAATTATTACCGATGGCGGCGGTATGACAGCTCATGCCGCGATAGTCTCTAGGGAGTTGGGGATTCCATGTATTGTAGGTACTAAAGAGGCTACAAAAAGATTAAAGACAGGTATGCTTATTACTGTAGACGGATCTAAAGGCCTTATATATAGGGGTAAAGTCGAGGTAGAAGCTATAGAGGAGAAGGCTCCTAGAGCCGTCCTCGTTGAAGCACCGGTTACAGCAACTAAGATATATATGAATCTGGGTGTACCGACAAAAATAGATGAATATAAGCATCTACCGTTTGATGGAATCGGGTTAATGCGGATAGAGTTTATTATCGCTGAGTGGGTTAAGAAGCATCCATTGGCACTTATAGACGAAGGTAGAGAAGAATTCTTTATCGATAAATTGGCGGAGGGAATCGCCACCGTGGCTAGAGAGATTTATCCAAGACCCATAATAGTTAGACTTAGTGATTTCAAGACTAATGAGTACGCCAAGCTAGAGGGTGGAGAGAGATATGAAGGTAGCTTTATCGAGAATAATCCAATGCTGGGGTTTAGAGGAGCAAGCAGATATATCTCTAAGCATTATGAACCGGCATTCAGACTAGAGCTCAGAGCTATAAAGAAATGTAGAGATGAATGGGGCCTAAAGAATGTCTGGATAATGTTGCCCTTCGTAAGAACTACATGGGAAGTCGAGAGGGTTCTCAGAATAATGGAGGAAGAGGGTCTTAAACGCGGCCGAGACCTCAAGGTATGGCTCATGGCAGAAGTACCTAGCAACGTATTACTAGCAGATGAATTCGCAAAGCTGTGTGATGGATTTAGCATAGGGAGTAATGATTTGACGAGTCTGATTATGGGGGCGGATAGAGATAGTGGTGTATTAGGTGAATTAGGCTATTTCGATGAGAGAGATCCGGCGGTCTTGAGGGCAATCAAACATCTAATAAAAACTGCTCATCAACATGGGATAACAATATCAATCTGTGGACAGGCTCCCAGTGTATACCCAGAATTTACGGAATACCTAGTCCGTTGGGGCATAGATAGTATAAGTGTGAATCCAGATGCTGTCGTATCGACAAGAAAATTAGTTGCATCGGTCGAGAAGAAAATAATGTTGGAGGGGCTCCGTAAACAGAATAGTGACGATTAATCACAATAAGGTCCTAGGTATGTGTGATTTCAGGCATCTCTCTGCCCTTCATTTCTCTACCTACTAATGCAACTAATCCTCCTATTATATGGATCACTGCAAAGAAAATGAATACGGAGACCCATTTCTCAACGCCTCCAAGTAAAGGTACAATCATCGGTCCGAGAATACCTCCAACTCTTCCCCATGAACCAGCCCAACTGGTACCTGTACCTCGGATATGGGTGGGATATTGCTCAGGCGTATACGTATATATTGCTGCCCACGCTCCTAGGTCAAAGAAGGAAAGAACTACTCCCCATAGAATAAATGTCGCTACACTGGTGGAGAAGGCATAAAAGAATGACGCTATCCCTGTCATTATAAGATATATAGAGAGAATCGGTTTACGCCCTATCTTATCTATAAGGAGGACTGAGCTGTAGTACCCTGGTATTTGGGCTAAAGTAACAATAAAAAGATAGAGAAAGAAGTTTTCTTTTATAAATAACCCTATCTCATATGTCTGGCCTGCCACCAATGCTGGAAGCCAAATAAATATTCCGTAATACCCCATGGTTATTATAAACCACATTACCCAGAGCGGTAGTGTTATTTTCCAGCCTCCTTCGCTAATTAATAGAGATAATTGTCTATATAACCCGATCTTTTCACTTGAGATTTCAACTAATGGGGCATCATATTTTTCAGCTAACTCGATAGCCCTATCCCTTTTACCTATCTTAATTAGATACCTTTGGGATTCAGGCATGATTACTAGCGATAAGGAAAATAATATGGCTATCAACCCGGCTGCAATCATATATCCTCGCCAACCCGTAAAGGGTAAGAATGCCCAAGCCATTAGTAGGGCTATTAACCAGCCATATGCCCAGAAACTCTCAAGCAGACTTATATTTCGTCCTCTAACCTCTTTACCGGAGTATTCCGATACTAAAGCAGCTATTATCGGTAATGAACCCCCTACACCTACTCCGACTAATATCCTATATCCTATCAGAACTAATACTGTGGGTGAAAATCCTCCTAACAATGTGGATGCTACATGTATGATTGTAAAAGTGATTATTGTTTTCCTACGTCCGAATTGGTCGGCAATGGGACCAGAGATTAACGCTCCGATAAGCATACCTATATTGGTTGCAGCTGCCAGCCAGAATATCAGTGAATTTGGTGGTGACTCCGTAATGATAATAGGCTTTAGGCTAAAACTTATTACTCCTACATTCTGAGAGATAGCCATCCATAAGAATCCACCTAATATAACGAGGAGAATTTGTTTCTTCATTTAGAGCCCCATATAATTATGGATATAATATGTATATTATATAACTTTATAAATAATTTATAACTCATCGTATCTAGCTGTTTCCACAAGATATTGGCCCCCATCCACGATTATAACTTGCCCGGTTATTGCACTAGACTCGGGATCTGCGAGAAAAAGCACAGCTCTAGCAACTTCCCATGGTTCTATAAGTCTACCTATCAAAGTATGCTTCTTAGCCCATTTAGAGGCTAGTTCCTCGATATCCTCTTGATACCCAAAAAACTGCTTTGCCATCTTGAAGATGCTCATTCCCATATCAGTTCTAGTCAGTCCTGCTGCCACTGCATTGACAGTTATATTATTTTGGTATACCTCGGCGGCCAAGGTTTTTGTCAACGCTATTAAACCCGCCTTGGCTGCACTATAATGAGCCAGAAATTTCATCCCATGTATACCGGCTATGGATGTTACATTAATTATCCTACCCCAGTTTTTCTCCATCATTAGGGGAATAGCGTATTTTGAACAGAGGAAAGCGGTCTTGAGGTTAAAGTCCATTATTTTATTCCATAGAGATTCCTCCATAAATACCGCGGGAGACGCTATCCCTAAACCCGCGTTATTCACAAGAATATCTAGGCCACCAAATGCATCTTTGATCTCCCCGAATATTCCCTTAACATTCTCCTCTTTTGATAGGTCGCCGCCTACCACCAGCGTCTCAACATTATATTCCTTTGCCATTCTTTCTGTTTCGAGAGCTTTCTCCCTCCTCTTCCTATAATTTATTATGACATTACCCCCCTCTTCAGCAAATTTTATGGCTATAGCTCTCCCAATTCCACGGCTAGATCCTGTTACGAGAATAGTTTTATTCTTGAACCGCCTCAATTTTTTCACCTACTTATAAATATAATTATTAAATTAGTTTAATAATTCAATTTTTGAATCAAAATGTCTATTAATCTAAAAAATGATTTGGAATTGATAACAAGAACAGTCAGCGATTCTCGGATAAGTATAATTAGGTATAGAGGAAAACTTTATAATTATATTATTAATCCAATATCAACCGGGTTATCAAGCATTTCTCCAGATATTCTTCGAAGTATAACTCGTCTAATACTATCCAATATAGATGATTTTGATATAGATTACATCTTGACCTTTGAGGCGATGGGAATCCATATAGCCACAGCTCTCTCATTAGAGTTAGATGTCCCAGTAGTATTAGCTAAGAAAAAGGACTATACAGGAAATATGGTTCCGATAATTCGGGGAGAAATGGCTGAAGCTTTATATCTTGATCCTGAGATAGCTGAGTCTAGAATATTGATTGTGGATTCTATAATTGCTAACGGTTCAACCATAACTGGCGCGATTAAGGCACTAGAAAGCATGGGTTGTAAGATAATTGATATAATCGTTGTTATTGAAAGAGTCGATAAGAATGGAGCTAAGAGGGTTGAGGCTGAAACAGGCTATAAAGTAAAGTCTCTCGTTAAGGTAGCTGTATCATCAGATAATGTAGAAATTATCAGATAATAGAACTGTGAATTTGTTATTGGAGAATTCGCAATACGAGTTCTTTATAACCCATTTTTGGGTCTAGATTAAGGTTACATCTAATATTTTAGGGGTTAATTGGGCCTATGGATAATAGCCTTTTTATAAAAGTTTGTATATATTCATATATTAATATGGTGAGAAAAATGGCAGTAAGAAGAGGAGTATCCAGAAATACTATGATTATAGCTGTTGCTGTTCTTGTAATTATTGTTCTAGGGACTGCTATGTTTCTACTGAGACCCGGGGAAAAACCGCCCACCGAACAACCACCGACAGGACCGGTCTATGCCGATACCATAATAATAGGTACTACAGATAGAGTTTCAGATCTAGACCCAGCAAATGCCTACGACTTCTTTACATGGGAAGTCCTTACAAATATAGGTGAAGGACCATTCGTATATGAACCCGGCACAATTGAACTTAAGCCCGGTATAATCGAAAGTTATGAGATTCAGGAGGGGGGGAAGGTATATATCCTCAAACTAAGGCAGGATGTCAAGTTTGCAGACGGAACACCTCTTACAGCTGAAATCCTGAAGTACTCTATAGATAGAGTTGCAAATATAGAGGGAGATCCCTCATGGTTCGTTTTAGACTTTGTAGAGAGCACGGAAGTAATAGACGATTATACTCTAAAAATAACTCTATTTAATCCTGTCTCATTCTATCCAGCTGTATTAGCTGTGCCTACCTACTTCCCCGTTAATCCAGACGCATATCCATTTGACGAGATAACTCCAGATAATACAGCGGGAAGTGTAGGTCACTATAAAATTACTACATGGGTTAGGGACCAGCAACTAGTTCTCGAGGCAAACGAGAATTATTATGGAGATCCACCTAAGACTCCAAGGATAATAGTAAAGTTTTATAGCGATTCAACTGCATTGAGATTGGCTCTAGAGAGCGGGGAAATAGATATAGCGTGGAGAACATTAGATCCTACAGATATACAGAGCCTCCAAAATAGGGAGGATATAAATGTAATTGAAGCCGCCGGTGCATATATTAGATACATAGTATTTAATACTAATATACCGCCGATGGATAATCCATTGGTACGGCAAGCCTTGGCAGCTGCGGTAGATAGAGGTGCTATAGCAGAGACGGTATTCTTCGGCACCGTGGAGCCATTGTATAGTCTAGTACCCAATGGCATGTGGTCTCATATAGATGCATTTAAGGATGCGTATGGAGATGCCAATCTAGAATTGGCTAGGGACCTATTGAGGCAGGCAGGCTATTCTGAGGATAATAAATTGAAGGTCGAGCTATGGTATACACCCGCCCACTATGGTACCACAGAAGCTGATGTTGCGGCCCTAGTTAAAGCTGCATGGGAAGCCACGGGCCTAGTCGAGGTAACGGTAAAATCGGCAGAATGGAGTACATATCTAGAGTACACAAGAAAGGGTCAGCTAATGATTACCCTTTATGGGTGGTATCCAGATTATCTAGACCCCGATAACTATCTATATCCATTCCTTCACACAGGCTCCAATAGATGGCTTGGTAATCCATATAGTGACACAGAAATGGATAATTGGCTGGATGAAGCACAAGTAGCTACAGATCAGGCAACCCGTGAAGCTTTATATCAACAAGTGCAGCAGAAGTTAGCCGAGGATGCGCCTATTGTACCTATATTCCAAGGTAAGTTATATATCGCTACAAATAAGAATGTCAAGGGAGTCGTGCTTGATCAGATGATGCTGCTTAGATACTGGCTAATATATAAGGAGCTTGAAAATGTTAATCCAGTGAATGTATCATTGATGACAAATATTTTCTTGGTGATTGCGACTGCACAAATATTTATAGCTACATCCGTTGCCAAGGCAAGCGTTCTAAAAAGGAGAATCAACTAATTTTTTATTTTTACCCTCCTCTTTTTTTATGAGGCTGATGAAATGTGGTCTCGATAAAGGCTTATATAGCCACCCGAGCATTACTTACAATCCCCATGGTACTTATTTTATTAACATTTGTATTTGTCATTATGCGAATTTTACCGGGTAACCCTGTCTTGGCCCTTATTGGTATGAAGGCCTCTGAAGAAACAATCAAGAGTTTGATGGAGCAACTTGGTTTGAATAAACCCTTATGGCAACAATATTTCGAGTACATATATAATCTGCTGAGGGGAGATTTGGGACGGTCGATGATATGGGGTAGAAGACCTGTTATCAACGAGATTATGAATAGATTCCCGGCTACAATTGAGTTGACAATAGGAGGCTTCATTGTAAGTATTTTACTCGGCTTATTGACAGGAATGATAGCAGGCGTAAAGCCCTATGGAAAAATAGATGCAACTATGAGGATATATAGTATATTCGTCTATACACTATTTATCCCTCTAATTGGCATGATATTCCAATATGTATTTGGAGTATATCTAAGAATACTGCCCGTGGGAGGCAGGATAGATCCCACCCTTCTGCCTCGTCAGATAACTGGGTTATACACTATTGATTCATTATTAACACTTAATTTCCCGGCATTTATAAGCGCGGTAAGATATTTGATATTACCTTCCTTTACATTAGGTCTCGTATTGTCCGGAGTCTACACTAGGCTCGTGAGATCAAGCTTACTAGAAGTATTATCCCAAGATTTTATAAGGGCTTGTAAAGCGAGGGGACTACCAAATAGAATTATATTATTTAGGCATTCTCTAAAGAATGCCTTGATACCTATATTAACTATGATGGGATTACAATTTGCATTATTGCTGGCAGGAGCCGTTCTTACAGAGACCACATTTTCATGGCCTGGTATGGGTACATTTCTCATGGAGCGCATCCAGTATAGAGATTTTACGACTGTTCAAGGCACCATCGTATTCTATGCTTTGTTTGTAGCATTAATCAGTCTATTGGTTGATATAATCTACGCCTATATCGACCCACGAATAAGGTATTAGGTGATACTATGAGGACAACAGACCTTATTCCACGAGAGTTTTGGCGGAAGATCAGGGATGCGGGGATAGATGGTTATATGGTTATAGTAGGCCTAATGATAGTCATAACAGCCGTAATACTAGCTTTATTTGCAGAGTTCATAGCTCCCTACGACCCTATTCAGAGAGTCGGTCCCCCTGTTTCACCGCCCTCTACCCAGTATTTATTAGGTACAGATTCTATAGGAAGGGATGTCCTTAGTAGGCTAATATATGGTACACGTACTATAATGATAGTAATATTAATCTCAACAGTTTTATCTATGTCGGTTGGCATTCCGCTTGGGTTGATATCGGGTTATATCGGTGGTAAGCTGGATAGACTTCTATCCTTGATTATGGATAGTATATATGCTTTCCCTGGCTTAATTCTTGCTATTGCCGTGGCAGCCGTATTAGGCCCCGGAATATATAACACCTCTATATCTCTGGCAGTTGTATATATACCGACATACTTTAGGATGATTAGGGGCCACGTATTATCATTGAGAGAAACCATCTTTGTAGAAGCAGCGAGAGCTATAGGAGCGAAGGATAGAAGGATAATGCTGAAATATATCCTTCCTAATACACTTTTCATCATCACTGTAGTTTTTTCACTCAATGTAGCGGATGCTGTATTGACGGAGGCAGGACTTAGTTTCTTAGGATTAAGCGTTGCATCGCCGACACCAGATTGGGGATTTGACCTGAAAAATGGTCAAAGATATTTCTTATCTGGATACTGGTGGCCCGTAACCTTCCCTGGTATAGCTATTTTCCTACTTGCATTGGGCTTCGGCTTATTGGGTGAAGGCTTAAATACGATACTAGGTAAGGAGGAGATATAGGATGCTAGAAATTAGGAATCTAACTGTGGACTATATGACGAGGAGGGGGAGGATACGGGCAGTAAATGACGTATCCCTAAGTATAATGGATTCCGAGATCGTCGGACTCGTGGGAGAATCTGGAAGCGGCAAAAGCACCTTAGGATATGCTATTCTACGTTTAGTTCCACCTCCAGGTATCATAAAGTCAGGAAGAATATTATTAAATGGAGTTGATCTACTCGGTTTGAGTGAAGATGAAATAAATAGGATTAGAGGGAAAGACATATCCATGGTGCTACAGGACCCTATGACTAGCCTAGACCCGCTTATGAGGGTGGGGGATCAGCTTCTAGAGACGATAGTTGCCCATGAAAATATAGGTAAGGAGGAGGCTAGGGAAAAAGCCGTGAAGTTATTGGAGGCTGTAGGTATAAAGGCAGATAGATTCAACGATTATCCACATCAACTGAGTGGTGGTATGAGGCAGAGGATAATGATAGCAATGGCAATAGCACTCGACCCCAAATTGGTGATAGCCGATGAACCTACAACAGCATTAGATGTAATTGTACAAGACCAAATTGTAGAGTTGTTTAAAGAGCTTAGGAGCAAAATAGGAATGTCATTATTAATTATAAGTCATGACATTTCATTGATTCTAGAGATATCTGACAAAGTAGGTGTGATGTATGGAGGGGAATTAATGGAGTTCTCTCCATCTGATGAGATTATCAGGGAACCATTGAATCCATATACTCAGGAGCTGCTTAAAGCGGTTCCGAATATAGAGCTTGACGACAAAACCCTTAAATTTATCCCTGGAGACCCACCTGACCTACTTAACCCACCGATGGGATGTATGTTCCACCCTAGATGCCCAAGAGCTATGGATATATGCAGGAAGGATAAACCACCTACATTAGTTGTCGATGGAAAGCATGTTAAATGCTGGCTGTATAGCGAGGGATAACGATGATACTAGAAACAAAAGACCTGAAAAAATATTTTCCTGTAACTAAGAGTTTCATCGAGAGGCTATTTACTAGAGAAATGAAGTATGTAAAGGCTATTGATGGAGTATCCATAGACGTCAGGAAGGGAGAGATACTCTCATTAGTGGGAGAATCGGGTTCTGGAAAAACTACACTCGGTAAACTTGTTCTAAGGCTGATTGACCCCACAGATGGTAGAATAATATTCGATGGTAGAGATATTACATATTTGAAAGGCGAGGAATTAAGAAGATTACGTAGACATATGCAGATTATATATCAAGATCCATATGCCTCTTTAAACCCTAGGATGAAGATAGGGGAATCCATTAAAGATCCATTGATTATTCATAATATAGCATCTGATCAAGAAGCATATAAAATGGTTCTCAATATGCTTGAAAAGGTCGGTCTAACTCCATCAGAGCATTTCTATGGATTATATCCAAGGAGCTTGAGCGGAGGACAACGTCAAAGGGTCGCTATAGCAAGGGCTATGATCACCAACCCAAAATTTGTAGTGGCTGATGAGCCTGTTTCAATGATAGATGTTTCACTTAGAGCCTCCATCCTCGACCTTATGTTAAGGTTTAAACATGACCTCCACCTCTCATATTTATTTATTACCCATGACCTGGCGGTATCGAAATATATTTCTGATAGGATAGCTGTTATGTATCTTGCAAAGATAGTTGAGTTAGGGGATGTTTATTCTATATTTAAGAAACCGCTCCATCCATATACTCAAGCCCTAATAAGCGCAATTCCGGTGCCATATCCCCGGAGAGAGAAAAAATTGTCTCTATCAGGCGAGATTCCCTCCGGTATAGACATTCCTCCCGGATGCAGGTTCCACCCTAGATGTCCCTTTAAAATGAATATATGTTCGGAAGAAGAGCCGACACTAAGAAGGATAGAGGAAGGTCATTATGTAGCATGTTTTCTACATCAGTAGTCAGGTAATCAGTATACCATTTATGAATGATATAATTCTATATAATGAGTATTAATGGCTCATAAATTTATTATGATACAAATAATTATTTCTTGGTGTCGAAGTTGGATTTCGAGTATTCTGATGAACAAAGATTGATAGCAGACTTAGCTAGAAGAATAGCTGAGAAATATCCACCTGAATATTGGCGTGAAAAAGATGAAAGACATGAATTTGCTGAAGAATATTGGAGGGATGTAAGCGAGGCTGGTTTCGTCGGCACATTGATACCGGAAGAATATGGCGGCGCGGGAATGGGGATGGAGGAGATGATAGTCGCTATAGAGAATCTTTGTCGATATGGTACGGGTATGGCGGGGGTATGGTATTTAATGTTGACCGGGATATTTGCAGCTCTTCCAATAGCTAGGTATGGGACAAGAGAGCAGAAAGAAAAATATTTGCCTAGAATATCCCGTGGTGAAATTGAGGGCTGTGCAGCTATTACAGAGCCTAACGCCGGAACCAATACCCTTAGAATAGAGACCTATGCTGAAAAGAAAAATGGAGAATATATAATCAACGGTAATAAGGTTTTCATTAGCGGTGTAGATCGCGCTGAGTTAATGGTGCTAGTAACAAGGACGATTCCTTATGATGAGACGCCTAGAAAGACTATGGGGCTAACCCTATTCTTGGTAGAGTTGCCTAATAAATCTGTCAAATGGAGTCCTATTCCTAAGCATGGTATAAACTACTCTCATACATGTGAAGTCAGCATCGATAATCTTAGGCTTAGCGAAGATGATATACTCGGCCCCATCGATGGAGGATGGTATGTTTTGCTAGATATACTTAACCCAGAGAGGATGGGTTTCTCAGCGGGTGCGGTCGGTCTAGCTAAATTAGCTATATCTAAAGCCGTTGAATATTCTAAAGAGAGAAAGGTATTTGCTGATCCGATTGGCAGTTACCAATCCCTACAGCATCCATTGGCAGAGGCATATTCGTCCCTCGAATGCGCTAAGTTAATGGTTCATAAGGCAGCGTGGATATATGATAAGGTCCATAGACCTCCTAGTAACCCTAGAGATCTAAATGAAGTAGTTGGAATGGCTAGACAGTATAAAGAGGTAGGAGATGCAACTAATATGGCTAAAGTAGTAGCCGTTGAGAACGCGATAAAGGCGGTGTATTGGGCGATGCAAATATATGGTGGTTATGGATATGCTAAGGAATTTGATGTTGAAAGATGGTGGAGAGAAATAAACCTTCTTCGATTAGCGCCTGTTACCCAGCAGATGGCCTTGAATTACATTGCCCAACATATCCTGGGTATGCCTAGAAGCTATAGATAGTATAGGAAGGTTATCGATGCCATCAGGCTAGATAGAGAGTATGATTTAGTTTTTATCATAACTTTCTATTGAAAATCATCTATCTTCTGATGCTATAGATTAGAAGTAGTATAGCGATTATCTGCATCAACAGGGTATATATAAATCCAGCGACTAATAAATCATTTTCTATAAAATACCCATATATTAATCCACTCAACAAGAATCCAAAACCATATACTCCATTGAATATGCCGTATGCTGTTCCACGATAATTTATGGGCACCATATCCGATACAGCGGCCTTATAGATAGATTCCTGCATCCCATATACCAATCCAAATATCATACTGCCTATCAATAATGCCTGAATCCCACCGTATAACCCCAATATAGAGGGTAATACCGATAGAATGAAGGGGATAACTAGAATTAGCCTTCCATATTTATCATAGAATAATCCTGATATAGGCGCTGAAGCCGCATCGATAATCTGGACAAATAGATATATTAATACTACCATCCACGCAAGTAAAATAAGGGAAGTTTTATATAGTAATAGTGATATATGCATTAGTCCAGTCACATTCATCATAATAGCTGATGTATACAGCCAGAATTTCTTAGGCATTCCCTTTTGGAGCGTGGAACTATGCGCCACATCCTCTTCATTATAAACAGAGATATCCCTGACCCTATGATATACCTTGAATATTATTAGCATCATAACTAGAAAAGGCAAAAATAGGAAAGTAAAAGCCACCCTATAATTATTGGAGGTAAATAGGAGGATAAGGGTTAGTAATCCCGGACCGATTGCAGCGCCAATCTGATCCAGAAGCTCATGTAAACCAAAGGCTTTTCCAGCGCCTATATCCTTACTTGCTATCGAAATCAATGTATCCCTAGCTGGAGATCTTATCGCCTTAGCGACCCTCTCGGCTATTATCAGGATTACTGCCAATTGCCAATGTGAAACTAAGCCTAAGAAAGGTATCACGATAATAAATAGGTAACCTACTACATAGAATTTGCTGTACGCCTTTGTTATATCAGCTAAAATACCGCTTATAAGCCTTAATCCGTAACCTAGGAACTCACCCAAGCCAAATGTTAATCCTACTATTATAGCTGATGCACCGAGATAATTTAGGAATGGTGGTGCAGCCCCCCTGGCAGATTCATATATTATATCTCCAAATAGACTAACAAGGCCGAAATAGATTATTATCTTATATGGATTTGTCTCTAATCTACTCAACTCTTTATATACCCCTAATTCGAGATTTATCAATAAATTATAATTACAGAATTCTAAATATTCAGGGGATATATAGAATATTATGTCCCTTATGGATTTGAGACATGATTCTTGGAAACAATAAAATACGATACGAAGCTAACTACTATTTGAAGTGGTTATTATGGAGATACGGCCCCATCTATTCTCCGAGGAAGAGATATCCCGGCTTCTATCCGAGATAACGGAGGGGGAGGTTAGAGAGGCTGAATCTACATCTCTAACGACCTTTGAAGACATCATCTTTTTAGAGGGCACTCCGGGGGGAGCGGTAGTTAGAGATGTTAATGGCAAAGAATACATTGATTGTACAGCACAGGCATGGACATTAAACGTAGGCTATTGTCAACCTGATGTGATATTTGCAGCCTCTTTTCAAGCCTCATTATTAAATCACGTTAGATATTCATGGCCTACTATTCCAAGACTAAAGCTAATTAATAAATTGAGGGAGATTTTTCCCCTAGATAGAGTTGTTCTTAATACCCAGGGCGGGGGGTGGGCAATAGAAACCGCTATGAAACTCGCTATGATAAATAAGAAAGATGCAGAGATATTTCTGACGGCATGGAGAGGATATCATGGAAATAGTTTAGCCACTACAAGTGCAAGTCACCCATTGACGACATTAATAAGGTATAAACCATTCGGTATTGACAGATTCGTTAGATTCCCCTATCCATATTGTTATAGATGTCCCTTTGGTCTCTCCTACCCTGAATGTAGCCTTAGATGTATTGATGTGTTAGAGAATACGATAAAGAGGGGCGGCTGGGGAAAATACGCAGGGCTAATTATTGAACCCATACAGGGACCCGGTGGACATATACCTGCACCCATAGAATATCTAAAAGCTCTGAGAGAATTGACAGACAAATACGATATCTATCTTATATTCGATGAGTCACAAACCGCATTCGGAAGGGTAGGTGCATGGTGTGCCGCCGAACTATATAACGTTACACCTGATATGATGACATTCACAAAGGGATTAGGAGGCGGTTATCCAATCGGCGCAACTCTGGCTAGAGAAGATATTAAGGGCTTAACATATCCAGAGGAACATACTACTTTCGGGGGTAACCCAGTAATTTATGCGGCAGCATTAGTAAATATAATGGTTATTGAGAAGCTTGATCTAATTAAAGAGGCTAGGGATAAGGGATTATATGCAACTAGAAGACTTAGAGAGATAATGGAGAGATCTGAGATAATTGGGGATGTAAGAGGTCCCGGCCTATTTATTGGTATCGATATAGTTGAGGATAAGGATGATAAGACGCCTTCTCCTGAATTGGCTTCTGAAATTGTAGATAGAGCCCTGGAGAAAGGTGCGATATTTGCTCTTGATATGCCTGATGTATATGGGGATGAGTTTTCTTTTATGAATACTATCAAGTTCAAACCTCCCTTAACGATAAGTTATGAGGAGATAGATAGGGCTCTGCATATTTTGGAGGAATCTATTATTGAAGTAAGTATCGAATATGAGTATGAATATAGGAGGAGGTAGATGGGATTATGAGTTATTATATTGGTTTAGATCTTGGTACCGGTGCGATAAAAGGGGTCCTTGTCGATGAAAACCTAGAATTGATATCTACTGCATCAAGTTCATTGAGAACATTCTATCCGGAAAAGGGGTGGGCTGAGCAAGATCCAGATGATTGGTGGCTTGGAATTAAAGACGTCATAAATAAATTGATAACAAAGGCTGATAAAACCGGCATCAAAGTTGAAGCTCTCAGTATAAGTGCCCAGATGATAGGGGTTCTTCCTCTCTCTAAAGAGGGAAGTCCTTTAACTAGATGTATCATTTGGCTTGATAACCGAGCGGAAGAAGAGGCCGATGAGATACTAGGAGAATTTGGTGTCGACGAGCTTCTTGACCATGTAGGTGGAGTACCAGGTGGAAAAGATGCTTTACCCAAAATTCTATGGCTTAAGAATAATAAGCCTGATATATATGATGATGCAGAGTACATAATGGATGTTAAAGACTACATAATCTATAAAATGACGGGTGAAGTGGTCACAGATTATGCATGTGCATCTGTAAGGGGAACTTTTGATATGAATAATCTCAAATATTCCGATAGAATAGCTGAGATATTCAATTTGGATATAGAGAAATATCCTGAATTCAAGGGTGCATTAGATGTAGTAGGTCATTTGTCCAGTGATGCTGCTAATGAACTGGGTCTAGATGAGGATACTATAGTCGTCAACGGATCTGGGGATGTTATAGCTGCATCAATAGGTACAGGCGCTGTTTCACCTGGAGATACTCATCTATATATAGGTTCCTCAGCATGGATATCCACTATAGTTGAAGAGCGGATGCTAGATGCTGAACATGGTATGGGTACAATATTATTCACGGAACCCAATTTATGGATATTTATAGGCGAGATGGAGAGCGCAGGCGCGGCGTATAAATGGTTTATCGATACCTTTATATCGGGTATCTCTAAGGAACGGGATCCATATAGTTATATGGATGGTTTGATTAAGGCAAGTTCTCCTGGAGCAAATAAGGTTATATTTCTTCCATGGATGTACGGCGAGAGAGCGCCCATACCAGATATATATGCAAGGGGATGCTTCTTCAATCTAAGTCTAGACCATAAAATTAGTGATGTGGCTAGGGCACTTGTTGAAGGTATCGGTTTCAACCTGAGATGGATCAGTGAGCTGGTGGAGGAGAATACAGGTGTATCCCATGATTATTTCCCTGCTTCAGGAGGATTTCTTAGGTCAAGAACAGTTTCAGAGGTTATAACTGATGTGTTACAGAAGGAGATAAGGGTTGTGAGAGACATTGTAGAATCTGTAGCAGAAGGAGCTGCACTGATGGCTATGGTTGGAGCCGGTAAGTATCATTCGTTGGCAGAAGCTGTGCAGAATATAAGGTATCAATATCATTATCATCCCAATGAGGAGTATGAGGAGGTATATGGAGAATTATATGAAGTCTATAAAGAGATGCATGATTATCTCGCTGATGCATATGCAGCGTTAAATGGCTAGCGTAACTCAGTATTATGACAGAATTTATTATCGTATATTAACTATGATATTGGGGTGCATAATATGGATGATGTCGATGTCGAATCGCTTCCCATAGCGCTTCCAGAAGGTATCGACCCTGAACGATATATTATAGCTACATATTATACCGCTTTGCCTAGGAATTGGGAGGTTGACAAGGTATCTATGTTGATTGCTATAGAGCAATCTACAGGTACATGGACAAAGGTTCCCGGGGAGACCCCTGAGTTGAGGAGACGTCACGTGGCTAAAGTAATTAGGATAAATGAAGTGCCAGACTATGAGTATGAGGTTCCTGAGGAGATTAATTTAAGGCGATATCTCATCTCCATCGCTTTTCCATACGAGAATTTTATGAATGAAATTTCCATGATGTTATCTACAATAGTAGGTAATATCTCTCTTGCAGGGAGAGTCAAGTTAATAGATGTTTCTTTCCCAAAGTCATTCATAAAATTATTTAAGGGACCTAAGTTCGGTGTTCCTGGGATAAGATATAACCTTAAGGTAACGGACAGACCAATCCTAAACAATATGATTAAGCCCTGCACGGGTTTCCCGCCTGATATCGGCGCACGACTGGCTTATGAAGCCTTGGTGGGAGGAGTCGATTTTGTGAAAGACGATGAGCTTCTTGCCGATGCCCCGTTCAATAAAGTTGAAGACAGAATCGTCAAGTATATGGAGGTCGTGGATAAAGCGGAGGAGGAGACAGGGGAGAAGAAGATGTATACGATAAACATTACTGCGGACCCACCGAGGATATTTGAATTGGCTGATAGGGTGATAGAGCTAGGTGCTAATGCATTGATGGTTAATTATTTGACTGCTGGTATAGGAACACTTAAGGGGCTGGCCGAGGATCCCAGTATCAATGTACCTATACTTGCACATATGGACTTCGCGGGGGCAATATATGAGGACCCAGAGACAGGAGTATCATCAGAGATTATTATGGGTAAACTACCGAGGTTGGCTGGAGCCGATATCATGGTATATCCTGCTCCTTATGGCAAGCAGCCATTCTATATCAAAGATAAGTATCTGAAGGTAGGAAGGACGCTATTATTTCCAATGCAACATATTCTACCGACTTTACCGATGCCGGCTGGAGGCATAACGCAATTGATGGTGCCTAAATTAGTCAAGGATTTCGGGATACATGTAGCGATCGGTGTTGGCGGAGCTATACATGCACATCCCATGGGTCCAAGAGCCGGAGCCAAATCCTTTAGACAAGCTATCGAAGCCACTATGAAAAAAATACCACTAGAAGAATACGCAGAAGATCATCCTGAACTTAAGGCTGCTATAGAGGCGTGGAAGAAAGGTCCGCTTGCTACAATGCTAGACTAACCTTAATTGTTGATGAGGATACATAATGGTTAAAATCAAGGTCGAAATAGTAGAAGCAGATGGAGAATTAGTGGATGAGCTAGTTGATATTGAAGAGTTATATTTAGCTGGCTATACAGGTAGGAACCGAGAATTAGTTCGGATGCATATATTAGAGCTCCAGAAATTAGGTGTACCAGCCCCTAAATCCACCCCTATAATTATGAGGGTATCACCCTATCTCCTGACTACAGGGGATAAAATCGAAGTAATTGGCGATAAGACATCGGGTGAAGTTGAGTATGTCCTTTTAATAGGTGACGATATATACGTAACTGTCGGTAGCGACCATACAGATAGATGGCTCGAGAAAAGCGATATTCAACGCTCAAAACAGCTATGTCCTAAAATAATTGCGCCGACTGTATGGCGATATAACGAATTGAGAGAGCATTGGGATAAACTGATTATACGTTCCTATGTAGTTATGAACAATAGGCTAGAGCTATATCAAGAGGGATTCCTCGAGATGATTATTCACCCTGAAAGGCTCCTTGAAATATTTGATTTGAATAGAAAGGGTGTAGCTCTCTTCTCCGGGACGATTCCATTGAAGCGAGATCTATGTTACACTAGGGAATTTATAATAGAGATGGAGGACCCGATTCTCAATAGGAAGATTACACATAGATATATGGTGAATTTCCTATGAAGGTACATGTAGGTATAGCCCAGCTAGATATCTCCATAGGGGATAAGGATACTAATATTAGGAAGGCATTTAACTCTATCGATAAATTGGCTTCTCAGGGAGCTGAATTTATTCTTCTACCTGAACTATGGACGACAGCATATGCCGATAATATCTATGACTTAGCAGAGAATAGAGATAGTGAATTATTCACTCAACTTACTCTAAAAGCAAAAGAGAACAATATTTATATAATGGGTTCAGTACCCCTCAAGGAGGGAGATAAACTATATAATTCTATGCATCTAATAGGTCCAGACGGCTTAATTGGATTTTATCATAAAACACATCTGATTAAACTAATGGGCGAACATAAGATTTTTGAGGCTGGGAATTCAGTAGAAGTCTATAATGTAAATGGC
This sequence comes from Candidatus Scotarchaeum otlingeri, assembly GCA_002011075.2. GTDB lineage: Archaea > Thermoproteota > Nitrososphaeria > Geothermarchaeales > JDFR-13 > Scotarchaeum > Scotarchaeum otlingeri. The sequence continues at coordinate 850,310 of MTMA02000006.1, read as the reverse complement.
TATAAAATAGGTATGATGATATGTTACGATCTAAGGTTCCCAGAGTTCGCTAGAACCCTAGCCCTAAAAGGAGCAGAGATAATATTTATATGTGCAGAATGGCCGTGTAAGAGGATACATCATTGGCGGTCTCTGATTCTTGCACGGGCTATAGAAAATCAGGTGTATATGGTTGCATGTAATCGTGTCGGAACAGATAAATACCATTTTTGCGGTAACTCTTTAGTTGCCTCTCCTAAAGGCAACATATTAATCGAAGCGGGTGAAGGGGAAAAACTGTTAGCTGTGGAAATTGATCTATCTGAGATTGTGGAAATGAGGAAACTGCTGCCTTTATTAGATGAGAGAAGGAGAGACATATATTATCTATGAAAGAAATATGTATCTATAATTACATGAGTTATCTAATCCAAAAAAGCCAGTAAGGTGAATATTTATATTTGAATCATTATGTTTATAAATTAAGGGAACCAATTGAATGGAGAAATACCGTATGCCTTAACATTCGATGATGTTCTATTATTACCAAGAAGGTCCTCATTGAAATCAAGGAAAGAGGCTAATACTCAAACCCAATTTACCAAAAAAATAGTGCTGAATATACCTCTAGTATCTTCTCCAATGGATACAGTTACAGAGGATAAGATGGCCATAACAATCGCACGTAAGGGTGGGATAGGAGTCATACATAGGTATATCCCGATCGAAAAACAGATAGAGATGGTTAAACGAGTTAAAAGAGCGGAGAATATAGTTATAGACGAACCCTACAGGATATCTCCGGATGAAAGAATATCAGTTGCAAAGGAAATGATGGAGAAATATGGTGTAAGCGGGTTAATGGTAGTACGTGGTGGAGAGCTTGTAGGAATAATTACACATAGAGATATCCAGTTTGAGACAGATTCACGAAGAGTATATGAGGTTATGACCCCTAAGAAAAGACTGATAACCGCTAAGCCTAACATAAGTATAGATGAGGCCAAAGATATCCTAAGGCAACATAAGATAGAGAAGCTGCCTCTTGTAGATGATTCAGGTAAGCTGGTTGGCCTTATAACAGCAATAGATATTATAAAAAGAGAGATGTATCCAGAAGCCGCTAGAGATAGAAAAGGCAGGCTATTAGTAGCGGCCGCCGTGGGGGTACGTGAAGGATATCTTAAAAGGGTAAAGGAATTATTGGAGGTAGATGTGGATGCTATCGTCATAGACGTTGCCCATGGCCACATGGATCTAGTGATTAATGCCATAAAACAGATAAAAAGGATTTATGGCGATATAGAAGTCGTAGGTGGAAATGTAGCAACGCCAGAGGGAGTAGAGGATCTAGCTTCTGCAGGTGCCGACTCTGTGAGGGTGGGAATTGGTCCCGGTTCTATTTGTACTACAAGGATAGTTACGGGGGTAGGTGTCCCTCAGCTAACAGCTATTATGAAGTGCTATGAGAAAGCTAAGGCGATGGATATACCGTTGATAGCCGATGGCGGAATAAGGTTCCCTGGAGATGTTGTAAAGGCATTAGCGGCAGGAGCATCAACAATAATGATTGGTAGATTATTCGCTGGAACAGATGAGAGCCCTGGTTCGATAATTCTTAGAAATGGAAGAAGATATAAGATCTATAGAGGGATGGCTAGTTTCTACGCTAGATTAGGTAAGGAGGAAGCTGAAAGAGAGATGTTAGAATTAGATGATATAACTGACTATGCCTTTACCGCGGAGGGCGTTGAAGCCTTTGTAGAATATCGTGGAAGCGTCGAAGAAGTTGTCAATAGATTAATATCGGGATTAAGGGCCGGAATGAGCTATTTAGGCGCAAAAACAATCAGTGAACTCCGGAGAAATGCTATGTTCATCCGTATATCAGATGCCGGTTGGAGAGAAAGTCTACCGCACGACATAGAGATGGAGTAACCTAGCCAATTTTTATCTACTTCATCCTATTAGTGATGAAACACTGTATTCTATATATATACTTCCTACGGGATTTATTCAAATACAGTCAGATTCATATCTAGATGTATAAGATTATCTTTTCTATGATATAGATAGAAATATTATAGTAGTCCTCTTCTATTATGGTATGTGCCTCGGTATTATATTATATCAATGGAATAAAGAGTATCCCTATATAGTCCTTGATAATAGATATGCTCCTATCGGGACTATCGAATACCCTCCTAGCCGGTATTCCGGTAGATATACAGCCTATATGCCGATTGATCTTGCTTCAGGGGGAACATGGATAGGCTTTAATGAAAAGGGTTTGATGGCTATGGTTGTGGATCAGCACACTGGTGAATGGTGGGTGAGTAAAAGGAGTAGAGGGAAACTAATGCTGGATATATTACTTAACTACGATTCAGTGGATCAGGCATTAGATCATCTTGAAAAAGAGCTTTCAAGGGGTATCTATAAGAAGGGTAATTTCGTTTTATGCGATAGTTCCCGTCTAGTACACATATTATATGATAATGAAATCTATAGGAGAGATCTTCCTGGGGGTATACATATATTCACTAATATCATGTCGACAGAGGGATATAGACCCAAGAACTATGATGAGACGGCTTATAAGGCTTGTATGACCAGGTTTAAGCGAGCTCAGGAGCTTACTAAGAACCCCCCTGAAAAAATAGGTGGAATCATCGATTGGCTCATTAATATCGCTAGGGATCATCAACATGGATATACGAGATACTCCATATGTATGCATGGTGAAGATTGGGTTACATCCTCATCTACAATAATCGCTTATGGAGAGAAACCAAGGTTATTATATGCATCTGGAAGTCCATGTAAAACAAGCTATATAGATTATAGCCACATTATTGAAGGTGAGAATGAGCTAAGAATAAAGTCAAATAAGCTTCTCGGCAAGAAGATCGGTCTATGTCTCACTGGAAGTGTGGCTACTATAGAAGCCCCTAAATTAGCTAGATTAATTAGGAGATATGGCGGTGAAGTAAAAGTATTTATGACTAAATATGCTGTGGATTATGGAGTCAGCCCTAAAGTTATGGAGTGGGCATCAGATGAAGAGGTAGTAATCGAATTGAGCGGAAAGGCAGAGCATATCTCCCAATATGATGCCGTAATTATCTATCCAGCAACATTGAATACTATAAACAAGATTGCAAATGGCGTCGCTGATAACGCTGTAACAACATTATGTGCCGCCACAGCGCCAAATAGGCTAATAATTGCACCTGCAATGAATCTAAAGCTATATAATAATCCAATCTTTAGAAACAGTGTATCTAGACTTAAGGAGCTAGGCGTAAATTTCATAGAACCCATATATGAAGAGGGAGCTGCTAAAATAGCAAAGCCAGATGAAGCTATAGACTATATTATTAGAGCTGTCAAGGCTAGTAGATTGTCCGATAGAAAAGTACTTATATTAGCAGGGCCGACCCAATATCCTATCGATCCAATAAGATATATATCCAATAGGTCAACAGGGCGGCTGGGATATTGGTTAGCCCGAGAAGCATTTCAAAGAGGATGTAAGGTAACGGTTATCTACGGTCCTGGAAAAGTATCTATGCCGAGGCACACTGATGTAGTGGATGCAATTACAACTGAAGACATGTTAAGAAATGCAGAAAAAGAATTATCCAAAGAAAAACATGATATCGCTATATTCGCTGCAGCCATTCTGGACTATAAACCAAGAAAGTTCTTGGATTATAAATTTAGGTCGGGACGAGAATGGTCTATCGATCTTACACCCGCCCCTAAAGTAATAGCTGAGATACGGAGACAATTTAATGATCTATTTATCGTTGGATTCAAACTAGAGTACAATGTGGATAAGGAGGCGCTGGTTAAAAAAGCACGGGAGGAGCTAGATAGTCTCGGTATTGAGATGGTAGTCGCTAATGACCTAGCAAAGATTTCGCATGAGATACATAGCGCTATACTTATATCTAGAGAGGGCGGATATAGAGAGTATGTAGGAGACAAAGAAGGCTTGGCAAATGCGATCTTCGATTTTATAGAAGAACTATATGAGTAATGATGCATCATAATTATTTATATAATTCCTTCTCTCCCCGGATATATGGTCTCGCTAATGCAGCCGGAGCACCAAGATATTTCCTAAACCTACTCATCGATATCAGGGTCATAGATAATACTGTACCTAGATAAGGTATGGTCGCCAAAAGACCCGTTCCAACCCTGAAACCGAAGATTTGAAGATAATATGGCAATATAGATAACGCACCGAAAAACGTAGATGCAAATGGCGCTAGCATGGGATTCCAAAGCGAGAATATGACCAATGCAAGGGCTATCCATCCCCTACCCGCCGTCATATTCTCGATCCATGTAGGTAGGTGGACAAGTGATAACTGCGCCCCAGCTAACCCAGCAAATAATCCTCCTATCATGATAGCTATATACCTTACCAAGTCGACATTAATCCCCATGTAATCAGCCGCCTCAGGGTTTTCACCCACCGTCCTAAGAACCAATCCCAGCTTTGTATAATATATAATATATCCTAATACTAATGCAGATATCAGGCTAAAATAGGTTAATATGTCTTGTCTAAATAATATCACCCCAACAAACGGTATATCAGATAAAAGGGGTATAGCTATGATATCAAGTGACGGAGCTATCATGCCTATGACCGGTTTCCCAAAGAAGCCGCTTAATCCTATTCCTAGAATAGCCAGCCCTAGACCACTCAATATCTGATTAGCTTTCAGAGTTACAGACGTAAATGCATGGGCTAAAGATAATAGAAGGCCTGATAACCCACCGACAATTATACCGAGATACGGATTTTGTGTCATTAGTGATATATAAAAAGCAGCCAGTGCTCCCGTACTCATCATTCCCTCTACACCCAAGTTTAGTATTCCAGATCTCTCAGCAACTATCTCACCTAGTGCCGCTAGAAGTAATACAGAGCCTGCGGAGAGGCTAACCTCTAGAAATAATGCTATATCCTCAAACATATCTCGCTTTCACCCTTTCCGCATATTCCCTTATCAATATAGCTATTAACAGAATTCCCTCGAATAGGTATATCGATGCAAATGGTAACCCAATAGATATTTGTAGCGCATCTAAACCTACTACAAAGCCGGAGAATAATATAGCTGCAACCATTACATATATGGGGTTAAGCGACCCCAGCCATGCGATCAATATTGCTGTATAGCCGTATCCTTTGGAAAAGCCTGTTGTTAACCTCCTATGTATTCCAGCGAACTCTCCGACTCCGGCGATACCGGCTAATGCACCGCTTAGGAACATTGATAATAGAAGCACTTTGGTTATATTAATACCTGAGTACCTGGCAGCCTCCGGATTCCCTCCATATACCCTTATCTCATAACCCTCGGTGGTCTTATACATTAGGAGATAGATAGCTATAGAAGCAAATATAGCTATGATTACTGTGGCATGTAGCCGGGAACCTGGTAATAACCTAGGTATAATCATATTATCGGGCAATAATGGTGTAAAAGGGAAGCCAAATGTAGTTGGGTCTCTCCATCTACCAAAAACAAGATAATCCATTATATGAATGGCTATATAGTTCATCATAAGCGTCGTGATTATCTCATTTACTTCATAATATCTTTTCAATAAAGCCGGTATTAATCCCCATACCCCACCAAATAAGAATCCAAATATAAACATGCCGATAAGACTTACTGGGGTAGGTGAAAACTCATAAGCTATGATGCCTGCCCCTATCGCCCCCATATATAGCTGGCCCTCAGCCCCTATATTCCATAGATTAGCCTTATAAGCAATAGATAAGCCTACCCCTGCTAATATCAGTGGGATGGAGGTGGTTAAGGTTTCACTTAAACCTCTATAACTCCCGAAGCCTGTTATTATTATTTCGTGATAAACTAATATCGGATTCTTATCATTAACTACAAGTATTACACCAAAAATTATTAGGGAGAGGATGATAGCTATCGGCAGAAACACCCATGAAGGTAGGGCAAGAATCAACTCGTCAATTTGCTTCTTCAATGGAGACCGCTCCAGACATCATTTTCCCAGCCAACTCGTAATCTAGGTTATCTATATTCATGGGCTTCGAAAGTTTTCCTTTATATATGATCATTATCTTATCACAGATTTTAATAGCTTCATCGAGATCCTCAGTTATCAATAGAATCCCAGAATGCGATTTCATTTTCGCTAGATAACCCAGAACCTTCGCTGTAGACTCGAGGTCCAACCCCCGGCTAGGGTGTACAGCTATAATTATCTTGGGGTTATTCGATAATTCTCTTGATAGAATAAATCTCTGAAGGTTTCCGCCGGACAAACTCTTAATCTTAACATCTATACTTGGAGTCTTGATCTCGAGGTTCTTGACTATCTCACTTGTATATCTTTTCGCTGTCTCCCAATCAACTATATGGTTCATCGAGAATCCAGAGGTTCTATAAAGCTTAAGAATAGCATTTTCAGTCAATGTCATATCTAGGACTAATCCATCCAGTATATTGTCGGGTATATAGGCCAGTCCCTTCTTATAGAATTCAAATATTGATTTTCCTGTTAAGTCATCTCCATCTATTATGATTCGTCCGCTATGTGGCTTAATTAGGCCCACTGCGACTTGAGCTAACTCATTCTGTCCATTACCCGCCACACCGACAATCCCCACGATTTCTCCGACCCGTATATCTAGACTAATATCCTTTAGTCCGATGTATCCACCATTACTAAATGTAGATACATTCTTTAGTGATAATATGACTTTACCTTGCATGGATCTGTTATTATATCGTCTAATCATAATCTTTCTACTGAACATCAATTCTGTTAATTTATCTATGGTCATTTCCTCTCTTGTCAACGTACCCATATTACGTCCTTTCCTCAAAACAGTTACCCTATCGCAAAGCTCCATCACTTCCCTCAATCTATGGGTAATAAAGATAACTGATAATCCTTCCTTCTTTAAGTTTCTAATGAATGAAAATAATGAATAAGTCTCCATTGGAGATAAAACGGATGTGGGTTCATCCATTATTAAAACTTTAGCTCCCCTAACTAATGCCCTTATTGCTTCAACTCTCTGCTTTTCACCAACACTCAAATCCATTACCTTACTATCTAGGTCTAGCTCTAATCTAAGCCTATTAATTAGCCTCATCACCTTAGCTCTAAGAGCTTTCTTATTTAATTTGAAACCAGGAAGGGCCAATGCAATATTCTCAAGAACTGTATGACGCTCAACGAGTATTGAGTGCTGAGGAATCATATATAATCCATATCTCTGTGCTACCTTGGGGGAGAAGGAAGTAATTTTATCTCCAAAAATATATAGTTCCCCAGAATCAGGCCTTTTTATGCCATAAATAACATTAACTAAGGTTGTTTTCCCAGCGCCATTTTCACCCAATAGGCCATGTATTTCGCCATGTAGCAATTCGAAATCTACATTATCATTTGCTACTACATTTGGATATTCTACTCTTATACCATTAGCCCTTATTATTATATTATCATTCATAACGGGACACTAAAAAAAATTAGGTAGTAGGCAATTCGCCTACTATTCCTGGTAGGAAATACATCATATTCCATAGATGGTCGTGAGAAGCCCTCTCTCCATCTGGAACTTGTAAATTACCATCTCTATCATAGATAGGCCCTGTAAATGGTTCAAAGGTCCATTCAGCCATTAACGCCTTTCTTTCCTCAACTAACGCCTTAACATCACTAGGAACATATTTATTCATAGGTGCTATATCAACAGCTCCCTCAGCGAACCCCCACCAATAGTCCTTACTATACCATACACCAGTGTAAGCTCTTATAAGAACATCTTCATATATAACTCCCCAGTTAGCTATCTGGCCAGAAAGATGGGCATTAGGCCCATACATACTCATATCGGTATAATGTCCGAACGAGAAAACCCCATTTTCCTCGGCTACCTCAACAACTGTAGACGTGTCTTCTGTAAATGCTAACACATCTATACCTTGGCCTATCAAAGTCTCGGCTGCACTTCTAGCCGCATCAGGATCAAACCAGCTATATATCCAGACCACATATGTCTCTACATCCGGGTTCATTTCTCTAGCTCCTAGATGAAAGGCATTAATATGCCTTACGACCTCGGGAATAGGAAAAGCCGCTACATAACCAAGTTTATTCGACTTGGTTACAGCACCCGCTATAAGCCCATTTAAATAATAGGGCTGATACATCCGGATAAAATAGGTACCTACATTCTCTGATCGTTTGAACCCTGAACAATGCATAAATATCCTATCAGGATAGCGCTTCCCCGCTTCTATTGTTGCATCCATGTATCCATAGCTTGTAGTAAATATCACATCACAACCTTCCTCAACTAATTCATCTATGTATCTGTCGGCATCCTTCTCTTGAACACTCTCTATATATATGGTTTCCAAGAAATCAAGCCGTTCCTCGGCATATTTTCTACCTAAGTCATGCGCATATGTCCATCCCTTATCACCTACAGGACCCACATATATCCATCCAGCCTTTAGATACTCCTTTTCTTGAGGAGTAGTGACAACTTCTTCCGTAGGCTTAAGCGATGCTACAGCAGCACCTCCGATAGCCAGTCCAGCTGCAAGCGAAAGACCTCCAACTAAGAATTCTCTACGGTTTACCATAACAATTCACCATCGAGACAAGAAGATTTAAATCAAATTAGGCTATTTAAGACTTTTTTAAATAAAGATATAAAAATATAACATAATAATATTATAGGTAGGGGATATGATGTCTTCTAAGCCATCGGGATCAATGTATAATAAGATGCTGAAGAAGCTGCTTCTAATAGATATACTCAAAATAGTTAAGAGCAACTATAATTGGGATCAGTTATCAGAGTATCTCAATGAGCCCCCTTCAGTACTGAGCCGCTATTATAGGGGAAGAATTCTCCCCAGCGATGATAAGGCAGAAAAGCTTTACAATAGATTAGTCCAGCTGCTAGACCTAGAGGAAGCTATTATAAAGCGAATAAAGATCAATAGACAGGGATTCCTAAATAATCAAGGATTAATTGGCGATATAACTTTCTTAAGGATAGCGGCACTTGAGGTTGCTAAGAGATTCGGCGGAAAATATATAACCAAAATAGTATCGCCAGCCACTGATGGAGTTCCATTTGCAACAATAGTTGCAGAAGTGCTTAATGTACCACTTGTTATAGCCAAAAAGTATAAAGAAGTAGGTGTAAGGAGATATATAGAGGGGAGCTATACGACAGATGATGGATTTATTAATACATTTTATATAGATAGGGATCTTATCAAACAACGAGATATTATTTTGATAGTAGATGATATCTTGAGAACAGGCAGTACATACAAATGTATTCTAGATATGTTTAGACGGTTAAAAACCGATGTAGCTGGAATAATGGTTCTTATCGCTATAGGCGATAGATGGAAAAAAGCTTTATCGGAGGAGAAAATAGAGTATATCCTAAAGCTACATATATAATCCTATTAATGCATAGAATAAGAGCTAACTATAGAATTTTAAATATATAGTATTTATTCTGCATTAATTAATGCACAATGGAGATATAATTAATTTTAGAGTGGTGGAGATATGGATATAAAGTACTCAAAATCTTTAGAGAAAGTTAGTTATGTAATCAGGGAGCTTGTGCCCATCGCCAAAGAGGTCGAGAAAAAGGGTAAAAAAATTATCTACCTCAATATAGGAGATCCACTCAAATATGACTTCAAAACTCCAAGTCACATTATTGACGCGTATTATGAGGCTTCAGTTAAGGGACATAATTATTATTCTGAATCGCAGGGAATAAGAGAGCTTAGAAACGCAATATCTCGTCATATCAAAAAGATAAGTGGGGTCGATGTGGATCCAGAATATGTTATAGTGACTAGTGGTGTGGCGGAAGCGATAAACTTTATTATTAGGGTCTTCATGGATCCCGGAGAAGAGATTTTGGTTCCAAGTCCATCCTATCCATCCTACATTGGTTCGCCATATTTATATTACGGTAAGGCTGTGGAGTATAGATGTATTGAGGATGAGGGTTGGAGACCAGATGTAGATGACCTAAGAGATAAGATAAATGAGAGGACAAGATTAATTGTAGTTGTAAATCCCAACAATCCTACCGGAGCCTTATACAGCCATAAAGCATTAAGAGAGATTGTGGATATAGCTGCAGAACACGATATACCTATAGTATCTGACGAAATTTATGATCAAATAATTCTTGACGGTCAATACACCTCTTTGTCATCGATAGCTAAAGATAATCTTGTGATAGGATTAAATGGATTTTCTAAGGCTTACCTTATGACAGGTTGGAGACTAGGCTATATCTATATCAATGATCCTACAGATAGATATAAGGATGATATTAGAGAAGGAATATTGAGACAGGCTAGGCTACGATTGTGTGTGAATACACCTGTTCAATACGCAGGTATAGCGGCGCTAGAGGGTCCACAGGACCATATAAGAGATATGATAGATAAGCTGAGGAGAAGGAGGGACTTAATGATTAAATGGATAGATGAGAACGAGTTCTTAACAACCCAAAGGCCGGATGCTACCTTTTATATGTTTCCCAAAATAATAAATGGTCTATTCAGAGATGATAGAGAGTTCGTAATTAATTTACTGAAAGAGGAGGGTGTTTTTATAGTTTATGGTAGTGGATTCGGTAAGTTGAGCGGTACCATGCACTTTAGAGCTGTATTCTTGCCTAGAGACGAAATAATTAATGAAGCTATGTATAGAATGAGTAGATTTATTACTAGAAGGATTAGAATGGTAGCGAAATAGGGATTATCTATAGATTTCGGGTATATAGGGAGGAAGGGTCTTTTTTATCTCGTCGAAAAGCATAACCTCTTTCTTCTTCCATATTTCATAGTTATCTGGGTTTAATGGATAGGATAGGTAATGCTCTTTAACTTGATTCATCATTCTAAATACATAATTTAGTACCTTAAGAACATTTAGATGCCCATATATCAAGCCTTTCATAAATCTCGCGATCTTAGAAAAGAAAGCTATTTCTATATCTGAATCCCGTGCGGCACTAAGTTCTTCTTCTCTAAGTATCTTATGTTTAATAGCGAATAATCTGGCATCATCACCGAACGCCTGGAGTAGATATCTGAAAACATCGAACCTAGCTTGGTTGACACCGTATTTTGAAGTCATGTATCCATGGCTATATCGCCATAGAGAACTGAGGCTTACATCCCTATCTTCAAGTGCATCTATAATTACATTTGAAGCTATGTAGGCACCATACATTCCATATCCTATACCTTCGGCTGTGGCGGGATCAATCTGAATAGCAGCGTCACCTATCGCTATAAAACCATTGCCAGCCAATTTACCGCGGGGGCGTCTATTAGGTATTGGCCACTGCCCTTTTACCAATACCTCTGAATCATTAAATAGATAACGAAGCTTAGAATATTCCTTTTTATATTGTTCTATTAGTATTTGGGGCTTCGGGTAATTCATACCTGCTTGAATTCCATTACCGACATTCGCATATAGATTATCGTGGGAATGGGGGAATATCCAGACATATCCTCCCGGCGCATATTTATCGATGAAATGTATCCATATGTATCCTTTATCAGGAAATTCCGCGCCTAGCCTAGTTATTTCCCGATAAGCCGCGATTTTATCTCTTATGTCTATCTCTTTTTCCCATCCCCATTCCTCGGGTACTTTCTTAACAAGAATACTTTGATATCCAGATGCGTCAACGATTACTCTACCATAATAATTGATTTCTCTATTCCTAACGTGATCGATAGTTTTAACGCCTACTGCATACCCATTCTTTACTATAAGATCCGTCACCCGTGTATTTGGAATAACATGGGCTCCGTTCCTTTCAGCCTCATTGATAAGGAATTGGCCAAATCCTAATCTGTCAACGACATATCCACCGTATCTGCTTCTTATAGTCACCTTATAGTCTATGTCGATTGGGAAGACCCTAATGCCTTTGACGTAATATACAATAGCTTGCTTTGGAGGTTTAGGCAGGCCGGTAGCTTCAAAATGGTGTTCCGCGATCGCATCTCCACAGACTTTATCGCCTATCCTATCTCTAGGCTTACGGTCTAATACAGCTACCTCCACACCAGATTTGGCGAGTAATAAGCCGAGGCTAGCCCCAGCTGTTCCCCCTCCTACAATGATAACATTATATTCTTTATTCACCTACGATACCACCATCAAGCAGTTAATAATTCTTAGACATTTCCTTCTCTATTAATATATCTATTGATGGATACCTCTTACCCGCCAATCCATGTAGGAAAGCTCCTCCACTTAGACAGATTAAACCACCTGAGCTATATATAGCCTTATCCAATCCATACATGACAACCTCTTCAGCCGTGTCACCGCCGAGGAATATAAGGCCCACACCAATTATCCTCTTTGTAAGTTCAATACCATTAGTATATCCTTTTTCATATACGCCTAATGGTCCTGCTCTTATTCTTGTAGATTTGGTTTGTAAAGCCTCTGCATATTTCTCTACCGTCTCAGGGCCTACATCCATTATATAGCCTTTAGTCCCTTTTAGATCCTCGAGTTTAACCTCTCTATTTTCATCGTTTTCTCTGACTATAAAATCCATGGGATGATGAATATTGAACTTTTTTATTAATACTCTGGCTGCATCTATCATGTCTGGAGAGAATCTATTCTCAATAAAACGATTATTTTTTTCGCCGAGGTCATAACCCTTAAGTCTAGCTATAAGCTGCCCTGGTAAACCACCTGTAAACCCATCCATCTTTTCAAGTATCTTGACTAAGTAGTTTGTTTTTGCTAGCTTCGCTCCTCCCATAACAATGCCAGCTTCACTCTTCTTACTCTCCAGAGCTTCTCTTAACGTTTTTAATTCGAATATGGCTCGCATGCCTATCAATGTAGGTGCTATATATGGAAGGGCCATTACACTAGTATGGGCTCTGTGCCATACAGGCATCGCGTCATTTATGCATGTTCCGATTATCCCCCTAAAGAACCTTATGAACTGAGAATCAGTAGCATTAAAGTTTTTTTCTTCTCTCATCATTCTAATATTATCTATCAATAGGACTTCTCTCGACCCTAGATTTCTTATCCTCTCCCTCGTATCTCTGGAAAATAATTCATGGTAAGGAACGAAGTCTATATCTATATCTGAAGGTAAAGCCTTTCTTAGCACGATCCAATGTTGCCTAAGTGATATAAATGACTCTGTACCCTTTCTTCCTTGGTGAGAAACAACTACCACACCAGAATGCTCGGCTAATAATGATATTATTTCACTGTATACCTTTAGCCTTAGGTTATCTTCCACTATTCTTCCATTAATTACGGGAACATTTATGTCGACCCTCAACAATGAAGGTCCCTTAACCTGACTGGCTGGATTTATCAGCCAATAAGGTTTAGTTATCGTATAATAGTCTATCATGGCCCAATCATCATAATTATATGAAGCTAAATAATTTATTATTCTTATATATTACAAATATTACAATAGCCCCGATAAATTGAGTATATAAATCCTTAAGGAATATAATTTGTTGAAGCTATGAGTATAGAATTAAGTGCAAGGTCAATAGGGTATTTATTATATAGTAATATTAAGAGACTCGATGAGATAAGCATATATGGCTCTACTAAGCATTCAATCCATCTGTATAGCGGGGACTTTCTATTCACCATCTTATCATCCATGAGACCTAGGGGAATTAGAATTATAAACCTTGATTATCCCATTGAGTTTAGCTCTATAGAAAGATTAGAGCTGGAGGATAATTCAATAACATTAGATAACTACGTAATATATTTGCCTAACATAGTGTGGAGACCACATCTCCGATATCCAAAAAAGGAAGATGTCAGCGCACTAAAGAGAAGAATAAGGACACTAATAATGTTCTACAGACATAGAATTCCTTATCATAATTTTGATGGGACGATGGCGATAAATAGAGAGATAAGAGATAAATATGGCATACTGATTGATAGATTAATAAGAATGGAAGATATAAATCCTAGCTTGGCTACATGGGGCTTAGGATCAACACCTTATGCCATCGATATTATATCTGGGTATTTCTCACTCTTGAACTGGCTATATAAAAAATCCGGTCTATATGATGAGATAGCTTCATATGCAGTGGCTACATATAACACGTTATCTGATAGATTGGATATGATTAGCCGGTGGATGCTGTGGGAAGCTGTAAATGGACATGTGGATGAAGATTTTGAGCGCCTATACAATAATCTAATAGACAATAGGTCTGAATCAATTATTGATTTAACGAATATTCTGAATAGAGGGTCAGGCAGCGGAGAGCATCTGGTTTTAGGCATATATGTAGCAACTGAGGTAAATATATGAGATTAGTATAATGGCTATTTCAGATCCCTATCTTCTCGGCAAACCTTCTTAGAGCTTTGTTGAATACTGATATCGGGGCTCTTAATATGCCTGCACCCACTTGACCTACGCCCGGTTCCTTATGAGCTATTCCTGTGTTTATAACGGGAGTTATTCCAGTTTCAACGACCTTAATTATATCTATTCCCGTTGGAGTACCCACGAAATTTAGGTATGGTATTGTAAATGCTTTATGCTTTCCCCATGTTATATTGTACATCTCCTTAGTATAGTTCACTGCATCTTGAGCTGTACCACCTACAAATTGGACTATAGCTGGGGCGGACGCCATTGCAAATCCCCCTATGCCACCTGTCTCTGTTATAGAGCTATCACCGATATCTGGATTAGCATCTGCTTCGCTATATCCCGGGAAATATAGGCCTTTAGGTATAGGAGCGGCATCGGTAAACCATTCATCCCCTAATCCAGAGACTCTAATTCCGAAATCAACGCCGTTTCGTGACATTACCGTTACTATAGTTGAATTCTTAATGTTATGAGCAGGGTCTAACATTGATTTAATCGCTGGCATCGATAGATTTAGAAAGAAATGTCCATTATTTTTTATGAAATTTATTATAGATGATAATTCTTTACTGGAAAGATCTAGATCAAGAAGATATGGTGTAATCTCATTAAGGAATAGGCTTGTCCCTGCGAAATTTCGGTTATGACATTCGTCACCCATGTGAAGCGCCCTAGAAATTATCTCCTTAAGATTTATACCACCCGACAATTTAATAGCCTCCTTCAATGCTGGCGCTAGAACTTGCTTCATCCAGTTGAGACGATCTATTACTTCATTGGAATATGCTCCATAACGTAGAACTTTTCCCAGTCCTTCATTTAGTGTACAGAAAGTCCTATTACCATACCTCTGATTTTCGATTATGAAAACAGGCATCGATGGTGCTGTAATGCCTGCCATCGGTCCCACAGCGTCATGATCATGATTGGGTGAGAAATCAATTTCACCTTCCTCAAGAAGTTTTAATGCATCCGCCTCATCATCAGCCCATCCCTCGAAAATCAGTGCGCCTATCGCTGCCCCTTTCATTGGTCCAGCCATCCTATTCCATTGTATGGGAGGGCCTGCATGAAGTAGCATCTTATTCTTTAATCCCGGTATGACTCTACGAGCAATGTCTATATCTATTACCCATGGTTCACCATTTATTATCCTCCCGAATGCTTCCTGATTAGCACCCTCGACATCGATAGTTGACACAGCCGCTCACTCTTCGGGAATAAATGCTACTATTCTGCATAGAGCCGATTCTCCGCCTACGAATTTAAATGGGAAACAACCTATCAACGCCCTTTTATTAAGTACCTCTTCAATATCGCCTCCCAGATTCTCCGCGTGGATTATTCCATCTGGAAATAGGAAGTTATGCATTAACTGGTAGTGTTCAGGGGGGAATAATTCATCCAGTGGTTTTCCGAGTTTCTCCTCCGCCTCTCTCGCTATATCCGGCCTTAGTCTCCTTAATACTGTATTCATCGGGTGATCGGCTGATCCACAGTCCACCCCTATCCATTTAATCTGCATATCCTTGACCCATTTTGCAAATTCTAGTGAGGGTCCAGGATGTTTTAAGAAGTATCTTTCTTCATCTGCTTTTTCTTGATACCATGCGTACCTATGATATCCAGTATGTATGATTAGTATATCATGTTTTTTGACAGTTACTTTCGATGTAATATGCTCGGGATAATAAATATCGTAATCGTCGACTTGATCGCTTATATCAACTATAACGCCTTCGCCGAATAGCCGTTCCAAGGGTATGCTAGCTATATCCCGTCCACTACTTACAAAATGTAATTCGCCGTCTAGATGTGTTCCTACATGCATTGATGTTGTCAGTTCAATCCCATTTACCCTATGTTCAGCCAATCGTTTTATGTAGCGAACTTTTGGCGCTGTATATGTAGGCCATGGAGGGGTTAATACGCTGAATGGTTGGGTGAGATCTATAATCTTAAACTTTATCATCTTTATACACCAAATATATTCATTATTCTGTATCGACTATTAACTTTTGGAAATATATTATCTTTATTTTTTATTCAATTTTTCCTTAAGTTTTCTTAAGATATCAATAACCTCCCTATCTCCACCAGCGGGTGGACGCCACTCAACATGAACTACCATATCGGTCTGTAAACGTAGAGCTTGATAGAAATATGAGGCTCCCACCGAAATGATTATAGGTTTTTTAAACATCTTATTCCGCTTCATATATTCACCTCCATAGAAACTTTGATGCATCCCATCTTGTAGCTATCAATGCTGCTAGACGAGTGGCTTGTGCATTACTAGGCATGACTATTATTCCAGCTGACTCCAATTTATCCACCTGCTCCCTATAATTCTGTATATCTTCATATGTACCAGTAACGGAACATACCACTGACACATACTTATCACTATTTTGCCTAGCTTTAATTACAGACTTGCTGACCTCTCCAGCGGGGTCATTATGCGATCCATATCCGAGGACGATGTCCAAGAGAATAACAGCAACGTTTGTTTCATACATTTCTTTTATAATCCTCATATTCCGTAATCTTGGATCTATCATGGGGTGGGGTCTACCTTCAACGAATTCTTCAGCTCCCATATCTATAATAGTGTTCTCCTTACTCTCCATACCATGGATATAACGGGACTTATAGATAGGAGTATTGCTATAAATATCGTCATTTAATAAATCGCCGAGAATCAATTGCGACTCTGTTGCAAAGGTCCCACCTGTAAATAGTCCTCTTACGAACCTCTGGTCTTTATCCAATCTGTCAATTTCCTTCTCAACCAATTTATGTAATACATCTTTATCTATGGTAAAAGGAGCTTCTGAATAGTGAAATCCGGTTGAATGATATAATGCTTTGAAGGCTGCATCTTCTAATGTAGATGCAAAAAATATATTATCATTTGCATTAAGTTTTTCTCGTAATCCTATAAAGTATACTACAACTTTCTTACCACAATTTCCTAATTCTTCCAATATCTTCTTTGCTATTATAGGTGATGGAGGCTTCGAGACTAGAAGAATAACTCTTGTCTCCGGGTCATCCTTAAAGTAGTTTATGGCCATTAATGTGGTAATTCCACCTACCTCATCACTAAGATCTCTTGAGCCTACACCGATTGCCTGACTAATTCCACCTCCATACCGCGATATTATCGAGGACACCTCCTGTAAACCTGTACCGCTCGCCGCAACTATCCCTATATCTCCTCTTTTAATCTTATTTGCAAATCCAAGGCCTACTCCTCCTATTATGGAAGTACCGGCATCGGGGCCCATCACCAACAATCCCTTTCTTCTCCCAATATCCTTCAGCCTAACTTCATCCTCGATAGGGACATTACTGCTGAATATATGGACATGTAGACCTAGCTCCAATGCTTTTTCAGCCTCTATTGCGGCATATTCCCCGGGAATACTTATAAAACATAGGTTAGCGTTTCTCAAGGCTTGAAAGGCGTCATCTAAAGTATAATATCTCTCCTCGGCCTCAAGATATTCAGCCCCCTTTGATAATAATGAAATAGCTTCGGAAATGGCTTTATCTGCATACAATTCATCTTTAGCCTTAACTACTATTATTAAATCGCTTGCATCGGCCTTGTCAATCTCATCTATATATAACCCTATATTTTTAAGTATCTCTTTGTTTCCCTCGGTAGCCATTAATGCAGCAGCATCTATAATACCTTCAAGATCCCTAATCTTTTCGGATACTTTCATCAATAGGATCGAGTCATGGAACTCATTATATAGTATCTTTACCTTTACCTCCATTTCTTAGACCCAGATATAAATAATTTTATAGGTATAAATCATGTGTATACTTTGACTGGGCTACGATATCTCCATTCCTAATTACCCATAGCCTTGCAGGCTGTAGTCTTATGGCATCTAATACGTTATCAGTATCTATGATAACCAGATCCGCATTTTTACCAACATCGACACCATAATTATTCTCTATTCCAAATATCTTTGCCGCATTGTACGTCGCCATATTCATGACAGCCTCTATTTCCTCTGGTGTCGTCATTTGAACCATTAATGCGAGTGCCCACGCTGTAAGTAATCTATCAGCTTTACCATAGGGATAAAAAGCATCTTGTACACAATCTTGTCCAAACGACACATTTACCCCTGCTTTCCATAATTCTTTAACCCTAGTCAAACCCCTTCTCTTGGGATAAGTATCTAACCGGCCCTCGATAACGATATTCGTCTCTGGATTAGTAATTATATTTACATTCGCTTGCTTCAATAGATCTATAACTTTGGCTGCATGATAATCATTGTAGGCTGACAAAGCACAAACATGGTCTGCAGTTACTTTTCCAGATAGTCCCTCTCTAAAGGTCTTCAAGGCGAAGTATTCGATACTCCTGGAATATGGGTCGTCTGTTTCATCCACATGTGCATCGATGGGCTTACCATATTCCTTGGCTATCTCAAAAATTATATCCACATGCCTCTTCATATCATCATCTGTCCATTCGCTATGGGGCATCCCCCCCACAACATCCGCACCTAGTTCCATAGCCTTCCACATCAACTCCTCTGAGCCCGGGTCTCTTAGTATACCTTCCTGAGGAAATGCAACGACCTGTATATCAACAACATCTTTAAACTCCTTCTTGATCTCTAATAATGCCTTTAAAGGAGTCAGTCCACCTATCGTATCAACATCAACATGGGTTCTAATATGGGTAGTGCCATATACCAAAGCTGATCTAATGACTCTTGATGCTCTCTTCTTTATGTCCTCAATCGTATATTTCTTCTTCACCTGCCATAACGAATATATTGCCCCGTATAGGGTGCCATCGGGATTGGGAGCCATATGGTAAGTATACACTTTATCAAGATGAAGATGTGGATCGATGAAAGAAGGCGTAACCAATCTACCGTCCGCATTAATCTCCTTATCCGCGGAGCCGGCTATCTTCTCTGATATCTCTATAATCTTACCGTGCTCAATACCAATGTCGAATAGCCCGTCTCTTCCCCATATCCTGGCCTTCCTAATTATTATATCCATTCTTATCACCTCCTACATATCATATAAATATTTAGCCACGTCCTCCAAACCAACTTTAACGAGTCTATCATATGACGGGATGCCTTCCGAATTATACCCCCTCAATCTATAATACTCTGATAGCATCTCATCCAGCTCTACTACATGCCCCTTATTAGGTGGTGTCTGGGCTGGTTCTTTGAGGAATCTTTCTGGTAACCTGTCATCCTTGGATGATAATCCTTCCCTAATATTAAATGCTCTTTCAAGTAGGAATATTCTCTCACCGATTACTCGCATATCCGCCTCGCTATACTTATATCCAGTTGCATATGTAACAGCTTTCGCAAGATCCTCAAAGAAGAATACCGGTGGCCAATGTGTCGAGAATTTGCATACCACCATTGAATCTGCTAAGGCAGCTAAATGCTCAGAGTCATATACCATTAAAGGCTTAAACTTGGGACTCAGCCTATCTGCACCCTCAGGTAATATTGACCTCCCATATATCTCTTTAGCTCTCTTTTCAAATCTCTCTACGATAGCGTCAGGCCAACCCACTTCACTTAAGAATTCACCTGATGTTAGATGATCTGCACCTCTATTTGAAGTTACATGGCTTAACCCCATAGATTTCTGGGCTCTACCGTCCTGTGCTGGTATATCTACTCCTTTCACTGTCATATCATAGTATAGAGCTTCCCCCCCGATCTTCAATGCGGCTCTATGTGTTCCTTCCGCCATTAAATCACCTATCCCTTCTCTAAATGTAATCATGTTAATTAGCTTGATCAATAGATCTGAATCTCCCCATTTCAGCTCTAATCCTCCTGTAAATTCTTTGTCAATTATTCCTTTCTCATATATTTCCATCATAAACCCGATTACTCCACCTACATCGTCTGTGTCTAAACCATATTTATTAGATAATGCATTAGCATATATCACAGCCTCCGGATCCGAGTTTCCTACTCTTCCTCCATATGCATTCAGGGTCTCATATTCCAATCCTAGTCCTCCATCTCCTTTGTACTTTCCTTCTTTGACAGCATTATATTTTTTGCAGTGTAATGGACAGGCATAGCAACTCTCATCTCTCACCCTATATTTCTCTTTAAGTAAATGAGCACTTAGCTTCTCATACTGCTCAAAATATCCACTCTGGAAATTTCGTGTAGGATATCTAGCTATCTCATTCATTAAATCAACGAGGATCTCTGTACCATATTGCTTTACCTCCTTGCTAAATTGATGGCTCGATAACCGTCTCTGAGCCTGATAGGTAAACTCATAGAAACGATATTTATTATAAAGATTTATCTGTTTTGTACCATACACAGCTATCGCCTTAAGTTTCTTAGAGCCCATTACTGCCCCCAATCCCGATCTCGCTACAGCAGCGTATTTATCTATCATTATTGCAGCCATCCTCACTAAATTCTCCCCTGCTTGTCCAATGGCTGCTGTTCGAATATCCTCTCTAATCTCCTTCTTCAGAATTTCGTGTGTTTCCCATACATCCTTGCCCCATAAATGCTTAGCATCCCTTAACTCGACTATACCATCATCTATATATAGATATACAGGTTTCTTAGCTGCACCCTCAAATATTATCGCGTCATATCCAGCGAACTTCAGGTATGGAGCAAAGTGTCCTCCAGAATTCCCTTCACCCCATGCATTCGATAATGGACCCTTAGCCATTACATGTAACCTTCCACTTGTCGGCCATAAAGTGCCATTTAGCGGCCCCGTAGCGAATACCAAGATGTTCTCTGGGCTTAATGGATCGATACCGGGCTTAAGCTCATCCCATAATATTCTGGCTCCCAGCCCATTTCCACCTATATAATTCCTCGCCAGATCCTCAGGCAACGTCTCCCACTTGATTTTCTCATCAGTCAAGTTTATCCTTAAGATCCTGCCCATCCAGCCATACATATTATACACCCCTCAGCGTCACACGTTTACCTAAATCGATCTTTAAATCCACCTCTACTGCATTCAGTGCTCCGGTGGGACAAGTATCTACGCATGCCTTACATGCAACGCATTTATTAGGTGCATTAAGTCCTGGTGACCACCATATAGCATCAATTGGGCATACCTCAATACATACACCGCACTTATTACAAAGAGACTCGTCTATGTGAACATTCTTATTAACGATGCTAATGGCATCTGTAGGGCAGTATAATGCACATATCCCACAGTTAGTACATACCGTGATATGGAAACCATCCATAGGGTTTTCCTTATGAGATATTCTTACTCTCGATTTTGTAAGGTCTACTTCCCCGAAATTAACTTCAGAACAAGTGATCATACAGATTTGGCATCCCACGCATTTCGGGTCTGTACCATATATCTTTGTGACTCTCATCATGACAAAAAAGATTATTATAGCGTCAAGTTATTAAAAAATGGTTAATATCGAATATTAAAAATAATTAATATATATGACTTATTATCATAATTTATGTATGGTGTTTAGTGATGAGTGAAGGGGTAGATAGAAGAGACTTCTTAAAACTTTCCGCCGCAGCAGGCGCCGGATTCCTAGTTGGAGCCGCTGTCGGATGGTATGCTAAACCAGCACCAACAGTGCCGCCCCCGGAGGTAAAGGAAATAAGGGCCTATCTAATAGTTTCTACGCCTATTGAAGAGCCTTGGGTAGGTGTTGTTCACCATGCGCTGCTAAAAGCAGAAGAGACATATGAAAATGTAACTTATGATTGGGCTGAAAACACTCCTTATTCAGATGTGGCCAGAGTTATGAGAGAAGCTGTAAACGCTGGATATAATCTCATTTTTGCTGACGTATTCGGAGCGGAAGAAGAGGCTAGGGATGTAGCTGCTGACTACCCAGACGTTTACTTTGTATTAGGGTCTGGATTAGGTCCTGTGGATCCTAATGTCGCGGTCTTTGACAACTGGATACATGAACCCGCTTATATATGTGGTGCTATTGCCGCCAAATTAACTGATTCCAATGTAATAGGGACTGTTGGGGGATATGCAATTCCAGAAGTTAATAGGTTGATAAACGCTTTCAAATATGGGGTTAAGGATTATAACCCAGATGCACAAGTGAAAATTACATTTATAAATAGCTGGTTTGACCCTCCAACAGCAGCATCTGCAGCTAGAAGCCAAATAGATGCTGGAGCCGATGTAATGTATGCTGAACGATATGATCCATTCAGTATAACAGTTGATGAAAAGATTCCGACCTTTGGGAACCTACTAGATCAGTGGGAGAATGGTCCAAATGTAGTGATTACGGGTCCCGAATGGGATATGTGGCCTGCTGTAAATGAAGTAATAAGTATGATAATAGAAGATAGATGGCAAGCTAAGGACCTGGCGGAATGGACCATGATGGCCAAGCAAGGAGCTAAGTTAGCCGGATGGACAGGGACGGGACCCGATACATGGCATAATTATGCTGATAGGCTCGAGCCTGAAATAGTTCAGAAGATTCAGGAGAGAGGCGTGATTGATTTAGTAGCGAAATTGATAGATGATATATTGTCTGGAAGATTCAGGGTACCCATAGACGAAACTGTCCCAGTATCCGACTAGTCTTCTCTCCATACTCTTTTTTTATATTTATCAATATGATGTATAATCGACTATATATCGGTTTTATATTTAATACCTTTGTTACATATATGATTAGTTATATAATAGAGATGTAATGGTGCAGTGGGATGGGTGGAGAGGACTACGCGGTATACATGAAGGGTATCGTTAAGCGTTTTCCCGGTGTAGTGGCAAATGACCATATAGACTTCAAATTGGGTATAGGTGAGATACACGCCTTATTGGGTGAAAATGGAGCTGGAAAAACAACTCTTATGAATATATTATATGGGTTATATTCTGCTGACTCTGGTGAGATATATATTTATGGAAAAAAGGTCAGTATTAAAACCCCTAAAGATGCCATAAAAAACGGCATCGGAATGGTTCATCAACACTTTACTCTTGTTCCACCCTTTACAGTAACCGAGAACGTTATTTTGGGTTATGAGGGAAATAAACCAGTATTGAATATGGCAGAGGCAAGAAAGAGGGTTAGCGAATTAATAGATAGATATGGTTTAGGGCTCGACCCTGACGCCAAAATATGGCAGCTATCTGTTGGAGAACAACAGAAAGTAGAAATCCTTAAGATCCTCTTTAGGGAAGCAAAGATAATTATATTGGATGAACCTACAGCGGTTCTTACGCCAAAGGAGACTCAGAGTCTCTTTGAATTCCTGAGGAAGATGAAGGCAGAAGGACGTTCTATAATATTTATCAGCCATAAATTACATGAGGTGATGGAGATAAGTGATAGAATCACGGTATTACAGAAAGGGAGGGTTGTGGGGACCCGTAATACTAAAGACACCAATGAAGTTGAATTGGCCAGGATGATGGTCGGAAGGGAAGTCATATTTACAATCAAAAAAGAACCTTCAAAAGCATTAGGTCGTATTATAGTCGAGGTAAGGAACCTATGGGTCAACAGCGACAGGGGGCTGCCGGCAGTTAAGGGAGTAACATTCTCTATTAGGAAGGGAGAGATCTTAGGAATTGCAGGTGTTTCGGGAAATGGACAAAGGGAACTGGCGGAAGCACTAATCGGCCTAAGGAAGGTCGATAAGGGTAATATCCTTATCGATGGTCTTGACGTAACAAATAAGCCGCCTAAGGATATAGTATCTTTAAATGTTGCATATCTACCCGAAGATAGGGAGGAGCTGGGCTACTTTAAAGATGAAAGTATTAGAAGTAATCTATGTTCGAAAATTAGGTATTCATTTCTAAAAAAGAATTTTTTCCTAGACTTTAGAATGATGAATCAATATTCAGATACATTAATCAATGAATTCGATATTATCACTCCTAGCAGGTTTAATCTCGCGAAAAATTTGTCTGGAGGAAATAAACAAAGACTCGTACTTGCTAGAGAACTAGCTATTAAACCAAAGTTCTTGATTGCAAACCAGCCAACTAGAGGACTCGATGTAGGCGCTACCGAATATATCAGAAAAAAATTATTGGAGCAGAGGGATGATGGAGTCGCCATTTTACTCATATCGGAAGATCTAGATGAAGTCCTTATGTTAAGTGATAGGGTTATGGTGTTCTATGAAGGCGAGATAATGGGTATCTTTAAACCCGAAGAAGTTTCTCTCGACGATATTGGTCTTATGATGGCTGGAGTAAAGAGGATGGAGGTTTCTGCATAATGAGGATACTTAGATATAAGATAGTAAAGAGAATAGAGACACCCTCAACATTGGAAAGGATAGCATTAATGGTAGGCGCCGTTATCGCATCCATACTTATATCAAGTGTCCTGATAATCCAGGTGAATATAAATCCATTTATAGCTTATTACGAGTTATTTAAAGGAGCATGGGGAAGTAAGCTAGCTCTTAGTGAAACGCTGGTTAGATTTATACCATTAAGTTTTACGGGTATAGCTGTAGCATTGGCATTTCTAGGGAGGTTTTGGAATATAGGTGCAGAAGGACAACTATATTTAGGAGCCCTATTTGCAACAGTCTTTGGAATATCTTTTTATGGAGTGTCGCCCTTTGTCTTAATACCCATAATGATATTAGCAGGATTTTTAGGGGGTTCCTTGGCTGCACTCATTCCCGCTGTTCTGCGAAGTAAATATCAAGTTGATGAGGTGGTTACAACTCTTCTATTAAATTGGATCATACTATTCATAGTTGAAGCTATTATATATGGACCCTGGAGAAATCCAGTTAGTGCTTGGCCAGAATCGCCAGCTATAAGTGTAACAGGTGAGCTACCTCGTATATGGAAAGGAACAAGGTTACATGCGGGTTTGATAATAGCATTATTAGTTGCACTGATTTATTTCATTATATATACTAGGAGTTATTGGGGATTCGAAGTCAAATTGATGGGTATCAACCCGAAAGCAGCATATGTACAGGGAATGGATGTAGTTAGAAACCTGATCTTGGTAGCTTTAATAAGCGGAGGCATAGCAGGCATAGCAGGCGCAGTAGAGCTCATGGGAATACACTTTCATTTAAGAGAAAACTTATCTCTGGGTTATGGTTATACCGGGATAGTAGTAGCAATGTTGGGATTGCTGCATCCAATAGGCGTCGTTTTAGCCGCTTTCTTTATGGCCACCATAGAGACGGGAAGCCAAGCTATGTATAGGGCAACTGGAATACCCTATCCATTGGCATATGTGATTGAGGGGGTGACCCTTGTATTTGTATTAATAGCGGTATTCTTTATGGAATACCGACTTGAGAAGGTGGAGGAGGAGAGATGATGATACCGCCAGATCTATTAACAGCAGTATTTTGGGTTAGCGTGTTAGGACTAACCTTTAAAATGGCTGTTCCACTTATCTACGGTACTATAGGCGAGGCATTCGCCGAAAGAGCAGGGATACTAAATCTTGGAATAGAGGGAATGATGTTGATGGGCGCAGCTGTAGCCTATGTTGTGGCTTATCATACTAATAATGTTTGGCTTGCATTCCTCATATCAGGAATTGCTGGTTTATTGATGGGTGTATTGATGGCGGTACTATCTGTTACCCTAGGTGTCCAGCAACATGTAGCAGGACTTGCAATTACCATATTGGGCTCTGGGTTAAGCTTCTATATATATAGGATCAGCGTTCCCACACCCGGAGGAGTTCCGCCTCATATCAATCCATTCCCGGCTATATATATACCGGGAATCAGTGATAATCCATATCTAGGCCCTATATTCAGCCAACCATTACCCGCTTATATTGCTATCCTCGCTGTAATCATAGCGTGGTTCATATTTTATAAGACCAACTTAGGTATGCAGATTAGAGCTGTTGGTGAAAACCCCAAAGCTGCAGATACAGCCGGTATAAACGTATTCCTGATAAGATATATTAGTCTAATGATAGCGGGTTTCTTAATTGCATTAGGAGGCTCATGGCTCTCAACCGCCCATTCAAGCCTCTTCTTGCCGGGTATGACTCAAGGACGGGGGTGGATCTCAATAGCGCTAGTTGTATTTGGAATGTGGGATCCAAAGAAAATATTATTAGGGGCATTTATCTTTGGCGGCATAGACGCTTTCCAATTATCTCTCCAAGCCATAGGATACTTCAACATACCTTACCAGCTATTCTTCACATTACCATATATAATGACTATTGTGGCATTAGTGATAGTGTCCAGGAGAGTAGTTTATCCATCGGCGCTACTTATACCTTATAGGAGGGAAGAAGCATGAGCGGTAACCCGACTTTTTCGCCACCGAAGCTATTCGGTAAACTAGGCTTAGCCGAGTTACTATACCTTTCTATAATAGCTATACTAACCTTATCTATGGCTATATATTTCATAACTGGTATGGGAAGCCCCCCTCCCGTAGAGATCGAAGCCTATGCAGAAGATAGTAATATCGTTATAAGAGTTCTCGATGGCGACATACCTAAGCAGGACTGGGAGTATATCGTGTTTGATGTGACAACTAACCCTCCAACATTCTGGCTTCAAGGGCCTGCAGATCTGAGAAAAGGAGAGGTAATGGTCTTATCATATAACCTCCCCCCGGGAGAGTACAAAATACAGATAATGCATAAGCCTACAATGAAGATAATTTACGAAGAAAAAGTTCTAATAGAGGGTTAATAGCAACACCAGCATAGTTGGGATTACTAGGACTAAGCCTAGATTCCTCTAAGAATCCTATTATATATCTGCGCTATATCTGGTTTAAATCCTTCTGAATTCATATCGGCTCTTTTGTCTTTTCTAGGGTTTTTCTATTGTTTAAAAACAATTTATCTTGATTTCTCGCTTTAATATATTGTTTCGAAAAGATCAGCTTGCTTAATACGAATCTAGAGATGACTACTTTTCTATTCATTTTATGGTTGCAGATTTTTTAATATAAATAGTATATAAATAATGATTATTTCTTTCAATATTTATGTTAAGGATATAGGTGATTTTGCATGTCGTTTGAACCTCCAATTCCAATTTCGATAGATTTCTTTAAGTATTATGTCACGGATATAGAGGCTTATCTTAGAGGCACCGATTTTTTGGTTAGAGACAAGGAGTATCCGCCAAAGTACTATGAGACTAGCAAGGGAGAAAAAATTGTTATTAGGCAAGCTACGGTGGATGAAGCGGATGTTATTCTTGAGCCCTTGAAAGAGATAATGGATCTAGGCTTTGATAAAGACTTTTATCATTTAGTCGCTGCAAGGACCTATAGTGAAATATTGGCTTGGAAGCAAAGAAGAGTGAAAGATCACGTAGCATTAGTTGCGGTACATGGAAATGAACTTCAGGCGCTGGTTAATTTTAGATTGTGGAATGAGAAGCTAGCGATAAGTCTTCATACGATAACTTTTAGAAGGAAGGAGAGGCTGGGTATAGTAAGCTACACTGCTAAAGTAGAACATGCCTTCGAAGTTCTTGGTGTAGATGAGTGGTGGGCAACCTTTGAAAGTCCTTTTGGGTTTAGAATGGGATTCAGGTTGGTCCATGGAATGAAGCCATACCCAGAGTATCAGCACGAGCTAGGCGGTGGAAGAGTATTCTATATTACAAAGAGAGATTGGGATGCATATGTTAAAGCTAAAGTCGAGAAATATCTTGGTTCTAGACCGGTTCCTGAAGAACTCTATAAAGAGTCCCTAAATCTCAAACCACCAGAGAGATTAGAGATAGAATTATAGTATCCTAAATCATTTTTTATATTTCGCTTGGGAGTTAAATATCTATAATTAGCCGACATCATAATAATCTTATAGCAGACTGAATGGTGGTATTAAATGAACGATATTGATAGGAAGATGAAGGAATTGATGGAAAAGAGGGAACTGGCTAAACACGGAGGAGGGAAGGAGAGAATTGAAAAACAACATAAGAAGGGAAAATTGACAGCAAGGGAACGAATCGATAGACTTCTGGATAGTGGAAGCTTCAATGAGATCGGGATGCTCGTCACACATAGAGCCAAAGATTTCGATATGGATAAGAAGGTATTCTATGGCGATGGAGTTATCACAGGTTACGGCACTATCAATGGCCGCTTAGTATATGTGTATGCACAGGACTTCACCGTCCTAGGGGGTAGCCTTGGAGAGATGCATGGAAAGAAAATTGCGCATATATATGATCTAGCCATTAAGAGTGGAGCTCCTGTCATAGGGCTGATAGATTCGAGTGGTGCAAGAATCCAGGAGGGAATAGATTCTCTGGCATCATATGGAGAAATCTTCCATAGAAATGTATTGGCATCTGGATTTATACCTCAGATATCCATAATATGCGGCCCTAGTGCAGGTGGAGCTTCATACTCACCCGCCTTACAAGATTTTATTATAATGGTAAAAAACATCTCCTATCTATTTGTTACGGGCCCCAAGGTTGTAAAGACAGAATTGGGTGAAGAAGTCACTAGTGAAGAATTAGGGGGCGGAGAAATGCATGCAACCATAAGTGGCACTGCACACTTTCTAGTAGATAGTGAAGAAGAGGCTTTTGAACTAATCAGAAAATTACTCTCTTATATACCGCAGAATTCTATGGAGTCTCCCGAAAAAATAGATGGGACACCTAGCGACAGGGATCTTGACGATATCATAGCACTTATTGCCAAAGATGTTGATAATCCTTATGATGTTCATCTTTTATTACAAGCAATATTTGATAGAGATAGTTTCTTAGAGGTATTCAAAAGTTATGCGAAAAATGTAGTGATTGGCTTTGCTCGGATAGATGGATATTCCGTAGGTGTTGTAGCCAACAATCCCGCCTATAATAATGGTTATCTAAATTCAGATGCAGCTGACAAAATAGCTAGATTCGTCAGATTCTGTGATGCTTTTAACATACCGATTATTACATTTGTGGACACTCCTCATCCAGTGGCAGGTAAGGAGGAAGCGGAGAAAGGTGTTGTTAGACATGGAGCGAAGATTATATATGCATACTCAGAATCCACTATTCCAAAGATAACAGTTATTATTAGAAGAGCATTCGGCGGAGGATATCTCGCCATGTCAAGTAAGCATATCGGTGCGGATATTGTTTACGCTTGGCCGACTGCCCAGATCGCTGTTCTGCCTCCAAAGGCTGCAGTTGAAATTTTATATGGCAGGAAATTATCGGAGGCCGAGGATAGAGAGGCTCTATATAAAGCTTATTTAAATGAGTATATAGAGAAGATTTCTAATCCATATGTGGCTGCAGCTAGGGGATATGTGGATGAGGTGATTAGACCAGGAGAGACAAGGTTTAAGCTGATTAAGGCGATCGAGAGTCTGGTTGAAAAGAAGGCTTTAGAGCCGTGGATAAATAAGAAGCATAGTAATATGCCCCTTTAAATTGTCTCTCGAGAAGATAGCGATTGATTGGGACCGAGGTGATAGACATGGAATTAGCGATGGCCCCCAGGTCAGTGGCAATTATTGGTGCATCCTCGAGGCCTCATACAGTCGGCAATACAATCATTAAGAATTTGATTAATCTTGGGTATAAAGGAAAAATATATCCAGTGAATCCTAAGTACCAAGTTGTAGAGGGCTTAAAATGTTTCCCGAGCGTTCTCGATATTAATGATAATATTGATGTCGTTGTTATAGCAGTTCAAGCTAAGACAGTTCCTCATGTTTTAGTGGAGGCGGGGAAGAAGAACATCAGATACGCTATCATAATAACATCTGGATTTAGTGAGATAGGCGGTATGGGGGAAGAGCTACAGAGAAAAATCTTGGAGATATCGAATCAATATAATATAAGGCTTATAGGTCCAAATACGACCGGCATATTAAATTTAGAGAGTAGATTTACATCTACATTTGTTATATTATCTCCAGAACTGAAGCCTGGTAATGTTTCGTTTGTCGCACAGACAGGTGTATTTTCAGCTTCTATGCTAAGGTGGATATTTACAGGAGAAGCATTCCGGTTAAATAAAGTTATAGGATTGGGGAATAAGGTAGATGTAGATGATGTAGATGCATTAAGATATCTATACAATGATAAGTCTACCAAGGTTATATTGATATATATGGAGGGATTGAAAAGAGCTAGAGAATTCTTCTCTCAAGCATCATTGATATCCAGAGAGAAGCCCATTATTATTGTTAAATCGGGCAGGAGTAGGTCAGGTGCAAAGGCCTCATTGTCTCATACGGGTTCACTCTCGATACCCGATGATATCTTTGAGGGAATGTGTCGTCAAGCAGGTATTATTAGAGCACTAGATTTCGAGGAGGCATTCGATTACGTTAAGATTCTTAGTTTTTATGGAAGGTTTGAGGGTGGAGGAATAGCTGTAGCATCATATAGCGGTGCAGAATGCGTTATGGCGGCAGACGCGCTTGAGGAATGCTCATTAGAACTGTGTAACCTGAGTGAAGAGACCATGAGTAAGATAGCAAGTTATGCCCCTCCTTTTTGGCCAAAGAGTCATCCAATAGATTTGGGTCCTATACTTGAATCCGATAATCCTGCAGAGGGGCTTGTAGGTACATTTAATGCGCTGACTGAAGACCCGAGAGTTGAGACATTGATCATCGTTTTACCGATAATGTCTAAGGAGGAAGGTGGCATGTTGGAAGTTGGAGCTATTGATGGCGAGATATTGAGGGGACAGATGCTACAATTATTAAAGAGACATCCTAAGAAGAAGATAATTCTGGTATTAGACGGGTCTAAAATGGGTATAGATGAGGGTAAACAATTACTAGAAGAGATTGGTATTCCAACTTATACCACAGTTAGAAGGGCTGCCAAGGCATTATCAGTAGCATTATGGTGGAGTCGAAAATCTAAAGAAAATCAAAATATATAAAATTTATATTTAGATTATATCCTCTACTAATAAATCGGCTTCTATTATCTGTCTGGGGGGTGGGGCGGGGGGCATCATCTAAATTGATAGATGATCTCCCCCATTCCAACCTGTTCTATTTACTTAGTTGAAACCATTCTTGTAAAGCTAAGTGTATCATCTCGGCTGCGACCGCTGCGATAATGATTGCCATTAACCGGCCGAGAGCTCTTAATGCATTCTTACCCATCAGCTTCATTATATAATCGGCATATCGGAGGAATATGTATACGGTAATAGCGGAGAAAAGTGAAGCGAGAATGATTAGATGAATAGGATATTGCGTGGTGAATAAGATCAGTGTAGCTATTGTACCTGGACCTACTATTAGTGGTGAAGCGATAGGTACTGTTGCAGCCTCTTCAGGTTCTATCTGTTTTGTCCGAGGAGTGCCTCCTAGCATCTCGATAGCTATCGCCATGAGGAGAATTCCTCCTCCTAGTCTTATTGATGATACACTGATTTTGAAAAAAGCTAGTATCCAGTTTCCGAATAATGTAAATAGTAATAGCAGGCCCAATATAACAAGAGTGGCATTTAGAGCGAGAGACCTCTTCTTTTCTTCACTAAAATCAACTATTATTGATAGATAAAGAGGCAATACGCCCATGGGATTCATAATAGCTATTAGATTTATGTATAGAATAGTAATCGTGAATATTTGTTCTAGCATCTATGGACACCTTTCACTATTGTCCTGAAGTCACATATTTTACTTTGTAATCTGTATAGATGTCTACTAATACTGGGCCGTCGATTGAAAATGCATTACTGATTACCTCATCGAGTTCTTCAGGCCTTGAGGCTCTTAGGGACTTAACACCTAATCCTTCAGATATTTTTGCAAAATCAACTGGGTGTAATTGCGATGAGACCGCTCTCCCAAAAAACTTTTTCTGCATATGATATATCATTCCATAACTCGAGTCGTTAAATACGAATATCTTTATATCCATATTATATTGGGCTATTGTAGACAACTCTTCCATACACATTAGTAATCCACCATCGCCAATTATGGTTATTATATTTCTATAGCCTGATAAATATCCACCTATTGCTGCAGGCAGTCCAAATCCCATACTACCATAATTCCCTGGATATAGATATCTTATATTCAATCTGGCCCCAATTGTAAGCCTAGCCCAAGTTTCATGAGTCCCTATATCTACAGTTACTAATGATCCATCCTTGATATAATTAGAAATTATTTTAGAGGCATAGCCAGGATGAATGTATCCAGAGGGTCCCCTCATTCCTATATTATCTACCAAATTTTGATATTCTTTAGAGCCTGTATCAATTGACTCCACATACCATTTCGACTGATCTCCCTCAATGCTACGTATATCTTCTAGATATTTAATTACATCTCCTACAAGTATCATCTTTATATTTTCTCCACCCATTCCGCGTGTATAACCTATATATATGATTTCGCCTTCTGAGTATCTTTCCACCTGCTCATATTCTTCTTCACCAGGTCTGAGACCTAAAGCGAGTACAATATCCGCTTCCTTCATTACTCGGATAGCGGATGGATGGATATCCCATCGCTTCTCGATATACCCTGCATATAATTCATGGCCTTGCGGGAAGTAGCCTAGACCTTCAATTTGGACTATCACAGGTGAATTAAGCCTCTCAGCAATTTCTATAATTAGATCATTAGAAATTGAGGTGGCTATTTCAGCTCCCAATAATAAGACAATCTTCTTCCCACTTATACTCTTAGATATATCTTTTATCACGAGTTTACTATAAGCTAGTTCTTCGGGACTCGCTTGACAGCTCAATTCATGAGGTAACTCTACCTCTGCTATGCCTACATCTATTGGAATAGAAATATGTACAGGTCCTTTCCTCCCTGAGATAGAAATATTATATCCATTTACTAAGACTGAGGGTATATTCTCGGGTTTATCAACTGTGAATGTCGCTTTAGTTATATCCCTAAATATAGATTCCAAGAAATATGGAGTATCCACACCATGGAATGTTGAGGGTCCACTCTTAAGCGGCACATTACCCGTTATAACCAACATTGGACTGGCCGCACCATATGCCTGAGCTACTCCAGTAACCGTATTGGTTGCTCCTGGTCCGGCTGTAACTATCACCGCCATCGGGGTGCCTGATAGCCTACCATACGCATCGGCTATCACAGATGCACTTGCCTCATGGCGCACTAGTATATGTTTTATACTCTTTGAATCATTTAGACTGTTATATATCGTTAGTATATGGCTACCAGGTATACCCGATGTATATTTGATACCTAGCTTCTCCAGACATGGAATTATCAATCCACCCGCCTTAACCTTGATATCTTCATCGCTCATAGATGTTTCACCACTCCAATAGTAATATCCACTTTTATATATTATGAAGGCTAAGTGTGATAAGCAAAATAGCAATATTATAATAAATATTTAAAGAGAAAAATAATTTTGGTCTGAGATTTATGGAAGATTTCATGTATTAATTTAAACGATATAGCATATAGACTGCTTTATTATTAATATGAAGGATGTCTTGGAATCATTATCCATATTAAAAAGAGACAGGGTGAGTGGAGGATATGCCCTTGGAGTAAAGGCGTTGGACATTCTAAAAGCGGTTCATAAACTATATCTCAATGGTACACCCTTGAATAAAATCCTTGATTTACTTCGCATGTTAAGAGATATTCGGCCAGAGATGGGAATCGTGTATAATATAGGGGATATACCCTTAAAGGTTATAGAATCTAATGGTGACATAGATAGTTTAGACATAATTATTGAAAGATTTACTGAGATTCTCAATAGTTCCAAGGAGAGAATAAATCACGCTCTTAACTATATAAAATTGCCCGAAAAATTCGGAGTGGTAACATTAAGCTATAGTAGTAATGTCATTGAATTTATAGATAAGTTCAAAGATAGAATCTCTACAGTATATCTATTGGAATCAAGACCAGGAAAGGAATTGCCATATGCATTAGAGAAAATGGCCATCTTAAACATTTCAATTAAGCTATTACCAGATTCAAATATTTATCATGCTGTCAAAAATGCAAAAATGATAGTTATCGGTATGGATAACCTAACATTGAATGATGGGCTGATAATACATAAAGCTGGTACATATCCACTTCTATTAGCAGGAGAACATAACGAGCTGATAAAGATAATGATTGGAGAACGCCTAAAAATCACCGATAGTAGGCTTAAAAAAATCAAAATGGATAAATGGAGATATAGAGTTCAGACCACTCAACAAATTATAGATGCTTATCCATTTGACATTACTCCACTAGAACTTATAGATTACTATGTGTATGACGGAGGCTTCTTATATAAACCTAGTCCTCTAGACATTACAAACTTATATATTAATCTTTACCTTTCCATAATTGCCTAGGGAGCAATATCAAAATGACTACAAAGGGATATTGGAACATCTTAAAATTCCTATATATAATCACCTACATTAAAGCATCAAGCAAACAGTTATGTAAAATTATTCAGATCGGTTTCAAAAATATTTTATCTCCTATCATGATTGCCAAGGGATTGATGGATACAGATAGCGACGGAAAACTCTTCCTATTAATAGATCAGGATTATAAGTCCCTAAAGAAGCTTATTCAATTAAGTGGTGTAGATCCTTATATAGATATAGTAAGCAATAGGAATATTATCCTAAAAGAAGAGGATATTATAGATATACTATATATAGAGCACATTTCTAAAGGTCAAAACTATCAAGATTTACTAATGTTATTCGAACCGAAATTAAAATATGGATCTATATTGATGGCTTACGGTATTAAAGACCCCGATTTTAGGTCAGACGGATTCCTAGAAAACATACTTGATGCAGATAAGTGGGTAACCCAATTTCTATTTATGGATATAGGCGGATTATCTTTATCGGTCAAAAAGTAGGGTTAATGTTCACTAGCAGAAACTACAATTTGATAACTACGGGTAACATAAGTATCATCAGGATATACATATATCAATGTAGCATATAGATAATATACCCTATCTGTTTTTAGATCCTTCATACTCAACTTGATCTTAAACTTCATAGGTACATCGGACATCATATCCAACCATGATGGTTCAACTACCGCATAAAACATATCTGGTAAGGCACGGGCATGATATCCAGTAGAGTGAGTAATATCACCTGTATCGGGAACAAATTCATTCTCCGTGTTTCCTCCGTATTCCACTACTAGATAAACTTTAGTTACATTAGGCTGTGGATCTACATAGACATTTATCTCTATAATATCCCCCTCTTTAAAGCATAAGACACTTTCATTTAGATACAATTCATAACTAGATATGCACACTGACTTCTTAGCGGGAAAAAGACCAAGTATTCCGAAAAACTTATCGAGTAAAGCTACTGATATTATAAGAATTATTATAATAAGAATTACTATAACAATGGTCTCTTTATTCGCTATTTTCTTCATCTATTTATCATCTCCTATAATATGAATGTTATATTGATATTTTTATTCCATCTCTAAACTCTTTATAAAGTCGAGCCTCATAATTTCTGATATAGCATCGCCGGGAATATCCCTCTCCACAATTATATATACTTTCTGTTGGGGATATAGCCTAGGGTCTTCAGCAATCACTTGGATGACATTTACATTGTATTTTGCTATAATGCCTGTTATTGCAGCTAGTATCCCGGGTTTATCTTCATATGGAACGATTGTTAGACACATATATCCCATATCCTTGGCTACTGCTCTCAGGAAAGGTCCTGCTGGTAGAAGATTTTGAAAGAAGAATCTAAGCTCATCATCCCTGTTAATCTCTCTTATTGTTGATGCCACTACTCTTCTATCTACATTTGCGGCCTTTGCAATTGAGCTATAGGGTATCTTTATGTTAGATAAATATAGTTCTTTATTCCTAACCGATATACCCATCCGTATTAATAATTTAATCACTTCCATCTGGCCAGGTTTTTCCTTGAATATCTTATCGATTTTATCGAGCATCTCAATGTACAAATATGTACAATAAAGTTTATAAATATTCATTATAGTTCTTAATTATTCATGACAGTAAATAATAGGGCAATCACTTTAGATAAAGAGGGCCTACCAAAGGTATGGTACAATATACTGCCTGATTTGCCTGAACCTTTGCCTCCTCCCCTAGACCCAGAAAACCGAAAACCGTTAAGTCCAGAAAAACTAGAAGCAATATTTCCAAGGGAACTAATTAAACAAGAAGTCAGTGAAGAAAGATTTATAGCTATTCCTGAAGAGGTTAGGGAGGTATATATGTCATGGAGGCCAACTCCCCTATTCAGAGCTATATATCTAGAGAGAAAGTTAAAGACCCCCGCCAAAATCTATTACAAGTATGAAGGGGTTAGTCCTCCGGGTAGTCATAAGCCCAACACAGCTGTCGCACAAGCCTATTATAATATGCGGGAAGGAATAGAGAGGCTAACTACAGAGACGGGGGCTGGACAATGGGGATCTGCATTAGCATATGCCACGCATCAGTTTGGGCTGAAATCGAAGATATTCATGGTTAAAGTCAGTTATCACCAAAAGCCATTTAGAAAAGTATTAATGAATTTATGGGGTGCAGAGGTCGTTCCAAGTCCTAGTAACGACACTCCTATAGGAAAACAGATCCTTAAAGAAGAGCCAGATAATCCAGGGAGTTTGGGCATTGCAATAAGTGAAGCAATATATGAGGCTGCCACAAATGAAGATACGAAATATAGTCTAGGCAGTGTACTTAACCATGTATTGTTACATCAGACAATAATTGGATTAGAAGCAAAGAGACAACTTGAGTCTATAGATGAATATCCAGACTATGTCGTGGGAGCTGTTGGCGGGGGAAGTAACTTTAGCGGCATATTTTGGCCTTTCTATTATGATAGGGTATCCGGTAAGGCTGATAATGATACCAGGTTCATAGCTGTAGAACCATTGGCTTGCCCAACATTAACCAACGGGATATATGCATATGACTTTGGGGATGCTGCAAGGATGACTCCCTTATTAAAGATGTATACGCTTGGACACAACTTCATACCCCCACCTATACACGCAGGTGGATTAAGATACCATGGAGATGCGCCCACACTTTGTTTACTCGTTAAGAAAGGCTATGTAGACGCCGTCGCATATGATCAAGTTGAGGTTTTTGAGGCTGCTCAAATGTTCTTCGAGACTGAAGGCATCTTATCCGCTCCTGAATGTGCTCATGCGATAAAAGCCGCTATAGATATCGCTTTAGAAGCAAAGAAATCAGGTGAGGAGAGAGTAATATTATTTAATCTTAGTGGACACGGCTATTTTGATATGAAGGCATATGAGGATTACGTGGAAAAAAGGCTACCACCATATATCTATCCGGTTGATAAGATAAAGGATAATATTAATGCATTAATCAAAGATGGAAAGCTCTTGCTATAATACCGTTAGTGGAAACCCTTTTTATTATATCCATTTCTTCTCCAAATTAGCATAGACCCTGCATAGGTTAGCATGAGACAAATGTATCTCATATTAATTTTTAGAGATAATATTAATTCTTCTATCGATAATGTTATATTTTATAAGGATGGGTTTATGACATAAGTAGTGGTGATTGAATTGAAACTTATCGTTCTGGGTGGAGTTGGAGCTGTTGGTATAGAGGCATCTAGAGACCTTATCCAATATGGTGATTTTGATGAGATCGTTATAGCAGATTATAATATCGAGCGGGCTAGAGAGTTTGTGAAGCAAGTTAATGATGATAGAGTAAAAGCTATCAAAATAGATGTGGAGAATGAGGATGAGTTACATAACCTAATGAAGAACTATGATATAGTTACTAATGCCTTGCCATTTAAATATGATGATTTAATTACAAAACTAGCGGTAGAACATGGTTTGCATGGCGTCGATGTAGCAATATCCGAATATCAACTAAGCCTAGATCCCAACGCCAGGGAGAAAGGAATAACTTTTGTCCCTGGGATAGGGGCCACACCCGGCGTAACAAACTTGATGGCAAAGAAAGGGGTGGAGCTGCTGGATAAAGTTGATGAAATAGAAATATTTTGGGCAGCCTATAGATGTACAGCTCCATCACCGGGATTATTATACACTACAATATGGGAATTCGACCCCGATACTGAAGAGAGAGTTATATATGAAAATGGTGAGTATATTAAGACGCCTCCTTTTGTGGGAAATAAAGATGTCGAATTTCATGAGTGGATAGGCAGATGCACCACTGTTATTGTTCCTCATAGCGAAACTTGGACCTTACCCATGTTAGTTCCAGAGGTGAAAAGAGTTACTGTTAGGGGTACATGGCCTACTGAAACTATGGATTTGCTAAAGACACTTTTATACTATGGTTTCTATCAAAATAAACCTGTTGATTTTGGAGGAGTATATGTTAAGCCTATGAGCTTTATATATAAATTCTTGTTATCATCTCCTGAAGCCAGAAAGACCTCTGTTTGGGGATATGGATTGGTTGTAGATGTGTATGGAGAGAAAAGCGGGGAGAAAGTAAGAGTTAGACTAAAAAATTGGCACCCAAATCCGGAAGAGTGGGGCGGTGAAAGAGCTTACTTTAAAAATGTAGGTATTCCATTATCAATCGGTACACAATTAATAGGGAAGGGAAAGGTTAGCGGTCCAGGGGTATTGCCACCTGAATTGGCTTACGAACCAGATGAATTCTTCAAAGAGCTGGAGACAAGAGGGATAAAAATCATTTGGGATATAGATTACCTATGATATCCATAGGAATGGAAGTGATATTACATATATAAATTAAAGCATACACTAGCTTCTATATCCAGTTAAATAATTCTCTATATTCGCTACTCATCATTATCTCTAGTTGATACTTTCCACGATAATGTATTCCCAGCTTTTACTCGTGGAAATTGAGAATTCTGTGATATCATCAAATGGGTAAATCAATTTTATATTAATTTTATATTTTTTGGGGCCGTATATGTATGGTTCTGTATAATATATCATTCGATATATAGCATCCATCATATAATTGAATTAATAATGATAGATGTGGCTATCGATATTAAAGTTCCCTATTGTTGGACGGGTGTTATATTTAGAAGATATTCTAAAGTGGTTCGTATATTGAATTATAAGATAGATATTAAGAGAAATGTAATTACAGATCTAGTTCAAATATATTTAGATAAAGACACTAATATAGATACTCTCATGGAACAAATTAGATTGATGGATAGCGTAGTTGATGCCCGCATTCGTGAGTTCCATAAAGGTACTTTGGTGTTAGAGGTCACAAGTAGAGGTTGTCCGTTATACTCTATTCTTAAGTATGACTCTCTATGCTTCAAAAGTGAGAACATAAAGGCTGATGGATGCATTGAGATGCTGTTGTCAGTCCGCAAGAGAAGATATATCAATTATATTATAAAAAAGATCAAGAAGGAAGCTTGGAATATTAGGATAGAAAACATCAAGCTACACCCAAGGAAGCATCCAATTTCCCTACGCCAAGAAGCCATTATAAAGACTGCTTTGGATCTAGGGTACTATGATTGTCCTAAAAAGATTACGCTTAGAGCCTTGGCTGACATTCTGGGCATATCCCCATCGACATTAAATGAGGCTTTGAGGAAAGCAGAGAAAAAAATAATATCCTCGTATTTTTCATCCAAAAGACCAATATCATTCAAGATAGAATAATATATGTTTATGATGTTCCAGATTTCTTGTATAATAAATAAATCGGATATCCCGATAAGATTATGGCTATAGCAGCTACAATCAAGATATGTAATGTATGAATAATTCTTTTTTGTATCTCTAAATCTTTGAATCCGGGTATAACTATTCTTATTTGGAGAGTTGACTGAATCGTAAAGCCTTGGATAATTGCCTCATACATACCTGGAGAAATCTGATAGAATTCTACGCCATTCACAGTGATCTCTGCGTTATCTACAGCTGTCCCGTCGTAGTCATAATATAGGCTTAAAACTAGTTTTGAAGCACCTAGTCTTGATGTATCAATATCAATCTCATAATTTATTCTATCAAATATGATCGAAATTCTCTGAGAGACATAGTATGTAAGTCCATATAGATCATCTCGCTCTAAAATTACTCTATAGGTATATTCGCCGATATCTGTCTTGGTAAGAGTATCATTAAGTCTATAGCTACCGACAAATGGCATATGGTCGTAGGCATAATAGGCATTTATATATATCTCGGCTGTACTACCTACAGATATCCGTGAATACCTAGTCGATAACTCAAATACTACATAATCAAAGATTACTTCGAAAACATTTGTATCAAAAACCGTAAGGCCAAACTTCTGATCGTTTATATTTTTGATTATGAACCTATATTTACCCACAACTTCCTTACGGATAGAATCATTAAATTGATATGAACCTACAAATTCACTTTTGTCATAGGCATAGTAAGCATTTATTACAATATTGGCCGAGGAACCTATGTTTACTCTGCGGCTCAATACATCGACTTCCAAAACAACCTTATCAAATATGATTGCTACATCGTTTGATATAAACCTAGATAAGCCATAAACAGGATCATCGATCCATATGACGGTAAAAGTATACTTACCGACAGTCTGCTTAACGAGTGTATCATTAAGCAAAATATCACCAGTAAATTGAGTCTTATCATAGGCGTAATATGCATAAATATCTATTTCAGCAGTAGACCCTACATCTATTCTATCATCGACCGCTGATAATTGAACAACAACCGCATCATATATTATTGCAATGATATTAGATTCAAATAATTTCAATCCATAAAGAGGGTCATCAATGCTTTCCACAGTGAATTTCCATATACCCACTTCCTTCTTGATTAATGAATCGTTTAAATATATTATGCCGTTGAATTTCTGCCCATCATACTCATATATGGCGTCGAAATAGATAGTTGCTTTGCTACCTATGTCAATACGGTCATCATCAGTATATAATGTTATTAATACTTTATCCCAAACAACCCTAACTGGCGGAATGAGAGAATCAAAAATACTCACATTATATCTAATATTAATTATATCCGTTACTGTGAAATCTCTATGACCTACAGAATCATATGATATATTAATAAACCAAGACGCGAGAGACTCATTGTAAAAAGCCTTTAAACCATTTATATAGACTTCTCCATCAAGATCAGAAAAAGACGTACCATCATAGAGATATGTTATATTAAACCATATATATGCATGTCGAGATACGTCTACCCTATAATCGGATGCCCATGCATCCATGATTAGCAGTTTATCCCATATTATTTCTGGGTTCGGCACAATCATTATGAAATCAGTAATATTATCATATTCAGCAGCGGTAATAACCCATTTTTTTATCCCAACTGTGTCGGAAAACACTTCGATATAAATCCAACCATCCGAATTTGTAATGTATAGAGTCCCGTTTACATATAATTTTGCACCTTCAATAGATGACCCAGTAGAATATAAAGTGGCATGAAAACCAATTAATTGGCTAGATCCAACATCCACTCTATACCCAGACTGATATATCTCATCTATAATTATGATGTCGCCAATGACCTCAATAGTAAGATCGAATGTAACCGTCCAGAATCCTCCACTGAAATCATAATATGATAATGCTATCCGAATAATTTTCTGTCCAGGAATTATAGTTGTAGCCGCAAATATAGAGTATCTCATTGTCGTGTATTCATTAACAGCCAAATCACCTAATCCCGCTATAGTAGGGGAGATCTCTAGTCCATCTGAGTCGACTATGGATAACGTAATATTCCATAGAGTATCATCACCTGTATTATAAATAGTTAGATATAGATCTGTAAGTTGATTTTGCAGGATACTATTTGGGTTATATGTATATTCAAACTGAAATTTTACTACCGAAACATTGAAATATACTCTGTCAGCAACTCTATATCCGCCTCCGTCATTCCACCATAACTCAACCCTTGATATGTATATCCCAGTAGTCAAGGCTATATCGTCAGCTGATATAATCCAGTTGATTTGAGTACCCCTAGCCACATACTCAACATCACTTGTTATGACCGTCGTATTGAATACAAATCTGACAAAGAAATATGCTCCTCGATTCCCTGCATCTATGTTGAATGCTGTTATATTAAATAAGACCGGCGTATAGTTATAAATCAATTTGGTGTTTTTATTAATCAAAAGATCTATTTCATCAACGCCATAGGTAGACCTTAAATCTTGAATCACGGCTTCTCCGGCTTGATACTCCGTGTATATTCTGATAAGGAATTCATTATTCTTAAAGTTCAAAATATCTATCCTTAGATTATAAGTGGAGTTGATATACGTGGTACCGATGGCCCAAGCCCCATTATCTACATCATTATCTCCCGGCGTGGAATCAATTATCCTAACTATACCTCGTCCGCTCTGCCTTCCTTCATCTATAAGCGATATTAAAACTCCACTGCTAGGTAGATAACTATCATAGCCTGTCTTTACTCGTCCTTCTATCGTTAAGTATTTGCCGTCGGGTAGATTGATCTTAATTAAAGATATATTCCCCATATATTCCGTAGGAGTTAAATTGATCTCGAAAAAAGAGGAAGACAACTTTATCTCATAAATTCTTCCCTGAAACCATCCCAAATACATTTTGCTCCATCCGATAGGATGTGCAGGGTATCGACCGGGATCGCTTGGAGGGCCATTCCAGGATCCATATGCCATAAGCCCCCATGCTCCAATAAACTCCTTAACACCATCATAATCATATAGGTCTGGTAACCAGAATACGTGGCCAAGCTCATGAGCTATCACTCCCAAGGGATCTGTTTCGGCACCAACACCGATATTTATCTGAAAAGACCCTTCATCTGTGGACCAATAGCCACCTATAATAGCGAAACTCCATATATCACTTGGATTGCCTGTTGATGCTTCATCATCTCCAGCATGTATGATTAATAGGGAGTCTACTTGAGAATAGTCAATATAAGGGTCCGAAGCAGCTATACTATCTTCTATGAACTCTATGTATCTTCCGTCTGGGCTGGACCCACTGGGGTCTCCATAGTAACTCATGGTATTAGGAAGTGTCAACCAGACGACTCCATCCACAGACCTCCATATAATGTTTAGCTGTTCCAAACTCGCCTCGCTATAGTAGTCTGCAACATTATTCATCAGGTTTTTCATGGAAATTGTGCTAGAGAGATGTTTAACATCTTGGAATTCTACGAAGATAATCCATACATCCACATCTCCAATAAGTGGCAAGGTAGGTCCAGATCTCTCTATAAAATTGCTATTAATATAATAATCATCACCTAATTTGATAAATTCATTGACCATAACTCTCCCATTAGATATACTAGAGAATATTGCATAGCCGGGGTATGATGCCATGGAGAAAAGTACTATTAAGGTGGAAATCAAAGTATATCTATTAAATAATATCTTTGCTACAAAACCTAGAAATACTTTATATGTTATTCCAATGGTCAGAGAAATCTTATCCCGACATTTCATCATTATGAATAATTATGTTTAATTCATATATATAGCGATTTATTCAATAGATATATGTGATAATGTTTCAGGGGATGTAGATGGTTTCAAAAGAAGAAATATTGGAGAAACTCACTGGGGTGTACGATCCTGAGATACCGATTAATATCGTCGATTTGGGCTTGATATATGATATTAATATACAAGATGGAAAAGTACATATAAAGATGACTCTAACAGCTCCAGGTTGTCCAGTCTATTCTCTAATAGAGGAGATGGTAAAGCAGGCATTAAGAGAGTTAGAAGGTGTAGATGATGTTCAGGTCGAATTTGTATGGGACCCGCCATGGACTCCTGATAGGATGTCTCCAAAAGCCAAGGCTATGCTTGGCCTAATATAGCTAATATAGAATAAGATTAGGTATAGTTAGTAGGCTTTGGATAAGCTATATACCTTATATAGAATTATCAGGTTTACTAGCCATATCGGAGAGTAGGCAAGTGTACCTGTTGTCAAGCCAAGTATGTAGGGTATCAATGTACCTATGGCTCCTAAAATCGGGGCGGCTATAAGTATGGCTTTGAAACTTCGAGTTACAGGACGATTATTTACTATCCAATATAATGAGATAGCATAAAGGAGAACTGAGGCTAAATATGGTGACATTAGGGGAAGTGCTATTAAAATTATAGAGATGTATCTATTAAGAAACAGATCTAATATGAGCACTACTACAGTGATTAGATATAGATATTTGAGTAATTCTTTATCAGAATCACCTAGTGGACGATATATTACCGCAGGCTTTGGAGGCGGCGCAGGTATCGCCTGCTCAGGCGGGGGATACGATGGTGGAGGAGTCGGTGCTGTGGGTGGCACAGCAGCCTCCA
This sequence comes from Candidatus Scotarchaeum otlingeri, assembly GCA_002011075.2. GTDB lineage: Archaea > Thermoproteota > Nitrososphaeria > Geothermarchaeales > JDFR-13 > Scotarchaeum > Scotarchaeum otlingeri. The sequence continues at coordinate 805,469 of MTMA02000006.1, read as the reverse complement.
TTTGTATACGTGCACCACAGTTTATGCAGAATCTAGCGCTTGAAGGATTCATATATCCACATGACGGACACGTTATATTTTCTTGACTCATTATCCATAAACACCTATTATTTTCTATATGAATTAAGTATATTAATAGAATAAAAAGTTTTTAAATGATTCATTATAGAGATAAGAAGTATGAATTTCATTCTATGCTTTTGATTTTAAATAGAATAATTAATTATATCAATTGGATGGATCTTATAAGGCGATATTTCGATATTAAAGAGAAGGTATTAAGGAATCTTGGATATACTATAGGTGAAAAAGGGATAGAACATGCTTTAATGGATGGACATCATAGAAGAAGACCGAGAGCATGTGGGCTAACTGTTCATACAGGTGTCGGATGTCCTATCGGCTGTCTCTACTGTTATATCTATGATATGGGCTTCCCATCTGGATTCAAGAGATACCCTCTGAATGTAGATGAATTACTATATGCTGTGATTAGTAATCCATATTTCGTACCGGGTAGAGAAGGTACTCTTTTAGCCATGGGATCGGTTACCGAGCCATTCATACCAAAAGCGAGAGAACTTACTTTTACCTTTATATCGAGAATGAGGGAATTAGTAAATAATCCTGTTCAAATCTCAACTAAATACATATTAGATACTGATGATATTAAGGCTCTATATGATCTCGATCCAGAATTGAGTATTTTGGTATCGATAGTAGCTTATGGCTCATCTAGTGTATTGGAGCCATCCGCTCCACCCGTAGAAAAAAGGATAGGATTCTTGCTGAACCTGGCTAGAGAAGGGTTTTATCCCTCTCTATTTCTCCGCCCCATTATACCCGGTATTACAGACCATGAATTCATGGATATCACCAGTGAATTAGTAGGTAGAGATATTGGGATCGTATTAGGGGGATTGAGGATAACCCTGCGAATTATCAACAATCTATCCAGAGTAATGGATGTAGATATGATAAAGTCAAGAATCTCATCTAAGATAGATAATAGGCAAAAATATATCGACCTATCAGATTTGAAGTCGAATATTAAGAGACGGTTGCTTGACATGGGGTTTAATGTATATCCAGCCGCGTGCTCGGCAAATATAATAAGCCATAAATTAGGGTGCAGAATCTGCAAGTGGGGACCATGTGGGGATCTTGATAATATTAGTGATCCTAACTATAGTGCTATCAAGGAGCTAGCACAGTTTATGAATATAGATGATTATATAGATATCCATATCCATAGGGGAGGAATCACATTAGTTACAAATAGATCTATATTTAGGGATAAGCTTGAGATATATAGAAATATCTTAAAGACTATATATAAAATTCCCGTCTATCTGAAAAAATAGATTTGTGGTTTATTATCCAGCCTTTAATAATTTATCTTTCAATATTTTTTGGGATGTTACCTAAATGGGTCGAAAATAGAGATAAAAATATAAAGATCCTTCGTGAAATTAGAAAAGCATCGGGAAAATTTGCCAAGATACTTAGTATGAATGAGGTTAAGGAGATAATATCCAGATTCTTCGATATGGAGCTATATGACAAGAAAGTTAGGAGTAGATTCTCCACGGCTGCATATCCAATTGAGGAAATAAGAGTATATAAGGTGTATAGTGCACTACCGAGTTATTCTAAAGCAATTGAATTGCTATCGTCAAATAAATTCTCTGTAGGTTCAGTAGATAGTAGTAGCCATGATTTAGGTGCCCATGCTTATATCCCGTTTAGGATACATAATGTTGGAAGTTGGTATATGAATTATGATGATTTTAGCGGGGCAGAAGATAATACTGTATTTATCGGGGAACCACATGATTATTATGATATCGGCGAACGTGTCTGGATGAAAAGAAATGAGGCACAGGTCATACAAGCTTTGATAAATAGGTTAGTAGGTGAAAAGAGATATCTTATGTTAGACGAGTCCTTTAATATAGGTTTTACAATGTCATGGAGTATAGATGAGAGGAAACTATATGCTGAATCTCTAAAGGCATATATAGACGATGCATTAGATAACAATGTTGTGCCATTAGGAATATTTTATACTAAATCTGTAGATATAATGAGGGGAATGATAGACACAGAGGTATTGAAGGAGGGTGAATATCCATGGATACCTGATAAGTTCTTGATGAACTCCGTTCTCGATGTGGGAGACAGGTCGCCACTGTTCAGAGTATACTCAGAGCCACATATCGAAACGGGCTTAGAAATAAATATGTTCTATCTCAAGACGGGTGAGAAAAATATACTGAGAATAGAGTTTCCATCTGGAGTCGATAATATAATTGATATCCACAAAGTAGTTTTATTAACAAGTATATTGGGAGGTGGATACCCCTATCCTTTATTTGGAAGTCATCAAAACGCCGTATTGACGTGGGATTTGAGGGAGGCCATAAATGAAGTTATATCGGAGGTAGCAGGTATTCCTATAGAGGCTTTTTATTCGAGAAAGGAGGAGGGTAAAAGATGGCCGATCGCATAAATAAACTTCTAAAACTTAAGGCTCATGAAGATAAAGCTGTTGGAGAAGTATTATCAGTCAACGGTTTCTATATCGATATATTCATTTACCCGGAGTTTTTAGAGCATATTAGGATAGGAGATATTATTGCGGTATCTACTGATTGGGGTTATGCCATCGGTCCGGTGCTAGAGACCTCCTATAAATCTCAGAGATCTTTCCGAGCGCTAAAGATTAACATGGATAAGATAAGGAAGGCCATCCCAGACATCTATAAGTTTCATTTAATATTCACACGAATTGTATATACAAGTCATTTTGATGGACATGAGATTATACATGTCCGTGGAGCAACACCACTACTTCATTCCCTCGCATATAAACTCGATTCAAATGATATACTGGATATATTCTTTGGAGTATCAGATTGGAAACTGGAGTTCGTTAGGACCTATGTATCTATGGGAGCAGACACTCTAATATTTAGGCATTTCATAGAAACCCATAAAAACTATCTAAGGAATAAAATTGGTGATAAAGAAGTATTTATACGTGTCTTATCAAAGCATTTGGCTAGGGTTCCTAATGTCGAGCCATCACGTTATCTGATAGAAGTTCATGAAGCCATGGGGTGGTGAATATCAGGGAAATAGGATATGTAGTTTCAGGCAGCATAAAAGAAGGAGTTAAAATACTACTCAGTCCCAAAGAGTCGATCGAGGACTACCCATTAGGCAGTTTACTCTCCATAAAGGGAGATAAATACGAATATTTGGTGATGATAAACAATATAGGTGTAAAAGGAAGCGAAGCCCTAATCACAGACCTATTTAGAGATAAGGTAGACCTCTTAAAACCCATCGTAGAATCGATAGGGGATAGATATAATATAAAATGGTTAGAGGCAATACTTATTGCTCAAATGGGAGATGAAGATGCTGTTGAATGTGATACTTTTCCAGGGTACACATCAGTCATACCCACCGACTATACATTAAGACTGGAGAAGTTTTTCCAGAGAGAAGACAATTATAAATTATGGAATATAGGTGTTCCCAAAACTCCGGGTAAAGAAGAAGTTTATGTCCCGATAGATGTAAGTAGACTTATAGAGCTAAGCTTCGGGATATATGGCAAATCTGGTACAGGCAAAACATTTTTGGGTAATATTATAGCGGGGTATATAGCTCTATATAACAGGATAAACCTATTTAGAGGTGAAGACCTTAAACCCATACATCTACTTTTATTCGATATGCATAGCGAGTATGGATTGTATTTAAAGGATAATATGGGGAATAAGATAGCTGATGGCGTTGGAAGACTTATGCGAAGTGAATTCGAGATATTTAGTCCTTCTCAAGACCTATATAAGAAGTATAGGGATATATCCTCATTAAGAATATATCTATATAATCTAACGCTAGACGATATATGGATTTTGAGTAAAGTATTTGGTCTGACTGAAACTTTTATTAGGCATCTACCCACTCTATCATCATTAATCAAGAAAGAGACTTCACTCGGCGAAAAATGGATTTGGGGATTATTCATTAGTGAGCAACTTGATGATATACTTGATAAACATATGTTTAAAGATGAATTGATATATGAGTTAAGAAATAATTTGTCGATCACTGATTTCGGGGAATTCAGAAGGCAACTGGTTGAGAAGATTACCGATAAAGTAGGTTCAGCGGTCGCGACAAGCTTTGTAACACAGACATCAAAGTTATACCGGCTACTCAGTTACCCCATAACAATTCATAAAGATAACGACTCGATTAGTAGAATAGTTGATCTAATATCTTCAAGAGATGGTTGTAGTGTAATCATAAGTATGGGGCATTATGAAAGGGAAATACCTCTATATATGATGATAGCAAATCTAATAGCAAGAAAAATACACGCGAAATTAGCTGAGGTTGAGGAAAGCGATGCAAAGATCCTGATATTTCTCGAGGAAGCCCATAAATTCCTCGGGAAAGATGTATATTATCAAAGTCCCTTTGGTGTAGTCGCGAGAGAAATGCGTAAGAAAGGTGTTACAATAGCAGTTATAGATCAAAGGCCAAGTGAACTCGATAAAGACGTAATAAGCATGCTATGGACAAACTTTGTGTTCACTCTAACTAATCCCCAAGATATAGAGTCCGCGGTTTCTGGGACTCCAAATCCAAGATTGTACTCGGGATTAATAGCCAGATTACAGAAGAAAAATGCATTGGTATATGGTGAAGCGATAAAGTTTCCAGTGATTTTAGATATAATTGACTACCGAAAATTCGCAGCTAAAATCAAAAGGTATATAAAGGAATATGCTAAGACACAGAGCGGTATCAGAAAGGATCTATTTTAAGTGATAGTGATGACCAGGATATTACATACGTCAGATTTCCATTTGGGCCTTACAGTCAGAGGTCTAAGGGGTTATTCTATAGAGGAGGTTAGGAGAGAAGACCTTAGAAGGAATATGAGGATTATATTTGAATATGCATGGAAGAATAATATAGATCTTATCATAATATCTGGCGATATATTTCATAGGAGTACACCTAATCCCCGGGATTTTACTTTATTTAATGAGCTCCTTTTAGAAACAGAGAGGAGGGGTATATATACAGTTTTTATATCGGGAAACCATGATAGGAGGGTATCTCCTGAAGAAAGAGTATATATGGATATATTTACGGGTAGAGGAAAGCCGTATTCTATATTCCACTCAGCTATACCTGATGAACCAATAATACTTAATGTAGCTGACCGCAAACTCGGGATTATTCCAATACCCTATATAAGCTATAGGAGATATAGAGCCATAACAGGTAAAAGTGATTATAGCAGATTTATCATGGACGAAATCGGTAGGCTGCTCTCAAGGCTTGAAAAATGCGATTATAAATTATTAATCTGCCATATACTGATTAAAGGATGTAGATTTACAGATACATATGTAGAAAGGTATATCGATGAACCATATATACCTATCAACTATCTATATCCTGATAGATTTGACTATATAGCCTTAGGACATGTACATCTTAACCAAAGATTGAGAGAAAACATTTTCTATGCAGGCTCTATTGAGAGAATAGATTTTTCAGAGATTAATGATGAGAAATACTTTAATATAATTGATCTTGAACATAGAAAGGTAGAAAGGATAGAGCTACCATGTAGAAGTATGCATAGAGTTAGACTTACACTCCAGCCGAATATCGATATCATAGAGAGTATCAGAGAGCTGCTGGCTAAAGCCGATATACAGAGAGGTTCATTAATTAGATTCGAAATCTATGGTAACAGAGAAGAAATAAAGAAGTTTGATAAGATAACGCCAAAAATCGATGATATCCTGCTAGAAGAATATAAAGTGGCTGGATATTCGTATACAAAAGAAACTATTTATGGTGTAAAACGGCCGAGTGTAGAAGCAGAAGAGTTGAGTCCTTTCAAGCTTAAGGATGTTGCCAAAGAATTCATTTACACCCACTATAGAGATAGGGAGAAGAATATACTTTCTAGGGCGATTAAGTATCTTGACGAATTGCTGGAGGGGGGAGATTGAAGCTTAATAATCTACGAGTGAGGAATATCGCTTCGTATCGAGATGCATTCATAGATTTCGATGCCTTAGAATACCCCATATTTATATCTGGAGCCACCGGTTCAGGGAAAACCACATTATTTGTCGACGCCATCACAGCCGCCTTATATGGCGAATGTTATGGCGTAGGAAGAAGATTAAGAGAAATCGTATCTATGGATAAGAAAAAGGGCAGAATAGAATTAACATTTAGCATAGGAGACTCCAAATATAAAGTGACTAGGGAAATATGGATAGACAAAACCGAGGAAACTTATTTGAAAAGGTATCTTCAAGGGGAGGTAAAAAGCTATATAGAAGGGCCTAGGGCTGTTAATAAAATGATATTGAATATGCTTGGATTTGACTATACAGGCCTATTGAACTCGTGTATAATTAGGCAAGGGGAGGTATACAGATTTATCCTAGCCAAACCCTTTGAAAGGAGAAACATCCTTGTCGACCTATTCAAACTAGGGTTAGAAAGATATAGAGAGAGAATTAGGAATAGAAAAGAGTCCTTAGAGAAGAAAATGAGGGATATCGAAAAGAAAGAAACTGAAATAAAGACTATAATTTCAGAAAAAGAGCGCGTTCTATCACAACTTGAAGCCTTAAAGACTGAGAAAATGAAGCTGGAGAAAACTCATATGGAGCTATCTAGGGAAGAAGAGAAGATAGATAGAGATTTTAATATCTTTAGAGAAGAATTGGATAGACTCCATGAAGAAATTGGAGTATATGAAATGATTGCCAAGAAGAAAGAAGAGTGGGAGTCAGAATTAAGAGAAAAGGAAGAGATTATAGCTGGGCTAAATTCAAAACTCGAGAAATGGGGTATAGATCTATCAACCGCAAAAGATATTCTATCCTCTGGAATCAGGATTTATGAACTTCAAGATCTAGCTAAGAAAAAAGGTCTACTGGAAGAAATAATTGATATAATTAAAGGGCTTAGAGAGAAGGACTCTGCAGAACAAAAATATCGGGAGACCTCATTAAAACTAGAGGAGATAAACTCAAGTATAATGAGGCTAAAAGAAGAGGTGAAGATTATAAGTGATAGTCTCGATAAGATATCGAGAGCTGGGGATAAATGTCCGATATGTGAACAACCATTAACAGATAAGCATAAAAACCAACTTGTTGAAGAATATAACAATAAAATAGCTAGTGCAGAGCAAAAAATTAAGGATCTATTGAGTGAAAAGGGAAGGGTCGATAAGGAACTGGAGGATATCACGCAGAAACTAAAGAGATTAGAAATTGAAGAAGAAAAACTCAAAGAAAAACTTAGCATATTTAAACTGGAGTACAGGGGGAAAGAGACCATAGAGGAATGTAGAAGCATGAAAAGCAGTTATGACAAGAAATATAATGACCTATTGATGCAGCTCAAGAAGATCTTCAATACTGAAAATATAGAGGAAATGATGGAGAGATATACTCATTATGAGAAATACAGAAAAGAAATAGATGAATATTTTGAATTAGCAGAGAAAATAGCCTCAATAAAGAATAATATTTTGGAGGCTAAGGAAAAAATAGAGGCTATTGAGAAGAAGATAGCTAAATTTGAATCTACAAAGAAGAAGCTTAATAACTTAAAAAATGAATTAGAAAAAATACGTAATGAAAAAACCCAAGTAAGTAATAGGATAGGGGAAGTGGATGGAAGCCTAAAATTATTAGATGAGAGGTACCAAAGGATCTTAAGCAAAGAAAAGGAATTAAGAGACATTGAAAAAGAAAAATCTTTACTTAGAGTAGATATATCGGCGCTCAGCATTTTGGATGATGCTTTCTCCGAGAGAGGCATTCCAACATTTCTATTAAATAGATATCTAGAGCAGTTGGAGGACTACTCCAATATGTATCTTGAAGAGTTTGGCCTACCCTTATCACTTGAATTCAGGCTTTCATATGAGAAAGATAGACAGAAAATTGATATGATAGCTTATAGAAGTGGAGTGGCTGATGATATAGTTACTTTTAGTGGTGGTGAAACTGCTTTATTGGGATTTGCGGTTAGACTTGCAATGAATAGGCTGGTTAGTGAAGCACTATATAGTGGATATAGACCAAAATTCATCATTATTGATGAGGGATTTGGAGCTATGGATACTGAACTAAGAAAGAAAGTTGTTTATGCATTAGAGTCATTAATGGAGTTAGGTGAATATGAACAGATCATAATAATCTCTCATCAGGAGGACTTGATGGATGAACCCATATTTAGAAACGTTATCAAAGTGTTTAAAGAAGATGGATATAGTAGGCTGGAGATTATCTATAGGGATTAAATTTATACCCTATCTAGTTTTTCAACAGCTTTTTTCAGTACTTTAAGTGATAGCAATACGCATTTACTTCTCGCAGGACCCGGCCGTATACCAAGAATATTATATATATACTCTTCATCCAACTTGTTAATCTCATCTATTTCCATATTCTTTATCTTCTCTGAGAGTATAGAGGCTGATGCCATTGATAATACGCAACCCTGTCCTATAAATCCCACTTTGCTTATTTTGTTATCCTCTATCTTGAGATAATAAGTTAATTCATCACCACACGGAATATTCGTATCGGTATGTTTAACTGTTGCATCATCTAATTTACCATAGTTTCTGGGATTCCGATAATGGTCTAGAATATGTTCCAGGTAAAGTTCATAGCCCAATTTCATCTCCACCCTTTTTAATATCTCAATTATACCTTCTATATCTCTATTTAAATTATTTAGTTATGCTATAGTCAAGTAAATCTATATAAAGACTTATCATATTTAATTGCATTAAAATTAGGTAGAGCCTAACTTGGTGTATATATATATGTCCATCAGCGATATACTTACAAAGTCAGAAGTAGAGTGCATAAAAAAGATATATAGGGGCTTGATCGAAGATAAGAGAAAAGTTTCTAGTACAACTCTGGCTCAGTCACTTGGAATTAAGCCGCCTTCAGTTATAGACACATTAAATAAGCTTGTCAAAAAGGGCCTGGTTATAAGAAAACCATGGTCGTATGTAAAGTTAACTAGTAAGGGTTTGGCTCTCGCCAAAGAAGCTATATATCACCATAGAGTATTAGAACAGTTCTACATTGATATACTAAGACTAGAGCCAGACATAGCATGCCGAGAAGCGGATAAAATTGATTATCTAATAGATTGTAAGATTGTAAGCTCCCTCTATACTCTCCTCGGAAGACCGATGAGGTGTTTCCATGGAAACCCAATATACACCGGGTACTGTGGTGAGAAGTATGAGAAATAAGAATCTTGTAATAATAGTGATACTCATAGCCATACTATTATTATTTGGTAAAGTAGTCGGATCATCTGGAATTGGTAAGGTCATTGTCACAGTCAGCATAGAGCCTATATCCTTCTTTGTGTATGAGATAGGTGGACCATATGTTGAGATCAATTATATAGTGTCTGAGGAAGAGGAGTTCCATGAGATTGTAATTACTTCAAACATGGTATCTAAAGTATTATCATCAGATTTAATCATTATCACTGGCCATATCGCATGGGAAGAAGAGCTTCTAATGCTGATTAGTGAAGAAAAAGAAAGAGAGGTATCTGGCTTTTCCCTTGATCTAATGGGTGACCTAAGGGATCAACTTATTCTGATGAATTTTCCAGGGACTAACGAATTAAATATCCATGGATACTGGCTATATCTACCAAATGCTCTAGTAATAGCCAAATCAGTAGCCGATAAACTTGGAGATATCGATCCGATACATAGAGATTTCTATCTAAATTCATATCAAATGTTCAGAGAGAGGATAGAACGGCTTAATAATACGATACTTGAGTCTATAATGGATCTCGGTTTATATGGCACTGAGGTCCTAGCGGTGACACCACCAGAACAATATATTTTGCTTAGTCTGGGGTTAAATCCCTCTACAATATTAGTCCATGGAGAGTTATATTCTGTTTCTCCATCAATCCTCCAGGAAGCAAGAGAATTATTAGAAAAAGGAAAATTTGAGTATATATTCATTTCTGATCTCACAAAAAAGAAGCCGATATTTGAGTATATAATAGAACTAAGCAGAGAGACCGGTGTACCGATTATAGAGCTAAGGACATTATCAATGGACGGTCTATATTTCTTAGAAACACTGTATACCTATAATCTGGGAGTCATCGAGGGTATAGGGGAATTAGAGGTAAATCCATCTAGAGATAATTGGCCCGAAATGGTATATATATCAATGATTTTTGTAGTTATCATCTTAATTTTAGGACTGGTTTTTCATATTATTAAGATAATGAGGGGATAATGTATGGAGTATATTAAGTTTACAGATGTATATGTATCGATAAATGGAAATAATATTCTTAGGAATATTACTTTTTCAACTGTCCACCCCACCTTTCTCTCTATCATGGGACCTAATGGCGCAGGGAAAACTACCCTCTTAAAAACGATGCTTGGATTATTAAAGCCGGATAGAGGTAAGGTGGAGATACTCGGGTATAACCCGGTGTATAATCCTATCAGTATCAGAAGATTAGTGGGGTATGTTCCTCAGAAGGATTATATAACAAGGGATTTACCTGTGAAGGTTAAAGATGTTGTTTTGATGGGTATACTTATAAATAAAAGTCTGCCTAGGTATCCTTCCCCGAAAGATATTGAGAACGCCCTGGAGGCGTTAAGAACCGTTGAGATGGAATGGGCATGGGACAAGAGGTTTTCACAGTTAAGTGGGGGCGAGCAACAAAGAGTACTTATAGCAAGGGGAATCGCCAATAAACCTAAAATTCTTCTACTGGATGAGCCGTTCAATAAAATCGATATGTCGACTCAAGCTCATATAATAGAGTTTCTACATAGAATCAAATCTAGGAATGTATCTATATTCATAGTGACCCACGATATTAACCCCATCTCTGCTATCTCCGACTTGATTATGATACTAAATAAGGAAATTATTGCTATCGGCAAACCAAGAGAAGTTCTAAGAAAAGAAGTATTGATGAAGGTTTATGGTAGTGATGTCAGAATATTCGATGGGCATCCATGCCCTATCGTCGTAACAGGTGATACACATGTTTAACCTTCTCTCCCCCCTCCTAATAAAATCTTATATATCCATAATTCTACTTGGTATAATGTCTATAGGAGGAACTCTAGCTTTTATGAGAGGTGTACCATATCTTCCCGGTGAAAGTTCCCATGCCGCTCTAGGCGGTGTCTCACTTGCTATATTAATAGTACATCTATTCTCAATCCCGATGGATCCCCTTATATGGGCTGTTATATTTAGTGCATTATCATCGTTATTGGTTGCGTATGCAGGTAGACATGGTGGAGCGGAAGCTCTGAATGCGGCATTAGCAGGGGCAATGGCGTTAAGCCTAGCGGTATATGCAACTGTAAGAGCTATAGTCCCTGCAGAATTGAGAGCATTAATAGATACTTATTTGGTCTCGGATATTCTATTTATGACAACTCTTGATATTATGCAGTTAAGCTTGATTGTATTAGTTGGACTGTTAATATTAGTGGCATTTTATCATGAATTAATGTATATATGCTTTGACGCTGAGGGTGCAGAGGCTATGGGGCTCAACGTCAAATTCTTCGATTATCTATTATTCCTACTTATAGGAGTGGCTGGGGGTATAGCGGCTAAAACCGTCGGAAGCCTACTAGTATTTGCTCTTGTCATAGCTCCAGCCGCTACCGCTAGGGAAATATCCACTAGCATAAATAGATTTATATTATTGACTTTTTCATTGACTGTTTTATTAGGGTTTACCGGGCTCTTTATAGCCTTATCTATAGATTGGCCGCCAAGTGGGGCTATAGCTCTTCTAACTAGCGCGGTATACATCATAACCGTAATTATAAAGAATATTTTTTATCGTTGAAAAGCTATATATCATAGGTGATTAATGTAGAAAAGATGTAAAAAGATAATATAACTCTTCAATCATTATTGATAGTGGAATAGCGAGCCGCATGATACTAGATATTGATTGAGGGATGATCAGACTTGGTGTATGTAATTATAGTGGGCGGTGGGGCCGTCGGACTTAGGACTGCAGAGATATTATCTCAACATGGTATACTTGTAACGGTTATTGAGAAGGATAAGAGAAGAGCCGAAACAATAATGGAATTAACCAAAGCTAACGTAATTGTGGGTGATGCTACAGATCCCCATGTTATCGAGAGAGCAGAAATAAATAAATCTAATTATTTTATAGCTGTGACAGGAGATGACAAAACAAATGTTATCTCCGCCGTCTTAGCCAAGAATTATGGCGTTGAAAATATAATCGTTAGGCTAACTAACCCTACATTCCAAGAGATATGTCATATGATAGGGATTCCCCATATAATCAATCCTGCAGAGTCTATTGCTATACAGATAGACGCTATCATTAGAGGTATAAAATTCGTGGATTTCGTTAGGATAGCTAGGGAGGATATAGATGTAGAGGAGGTGCACATTAGGGAAGATAACTACGACGGCAAAACAATAAAATACATAAAAGAAAAGAGTAAAGATATTATATACCCCTTAATGGTGATAAGGAAAAACAAGATACTTATACCATCGGATGACCTGAAACTCCACAATAAGGATAAACTTATGATACTGAGGAAAAGAAGAAGACTACCTTTCTAACGGTCTATAGAGAATGAGCAGTTTATCCCTAAAACTAAGATGGAGGAGATTTCTCTATAGAGTAGGTGAGTATAACCTTACACTATATTTGATAAGTGTAGTCGTAGGTATTTGGGGTGGACTTGGAGCGGTGATATTCAGGCTCCTAATAAGCTTAAACAACATAGTATTCCTAGAGAGTCTATCGAAGATAAATATAGTGTTATCACCGGCATTAGGGGGGCTAGCAGCAGGCTTACTGATATATTATTTTGCACATGAGGCAAGGGGCCATGGAGTTCCTGAAGTGATAGATTCTGTTCAAGAGCGATTCGGACGCATAAGAAAGAGAGTTGCAATTATAAAGACGCTGGCTTCATCTATAACTATAGGTAGCGGTGGAAGTGCAGGTAGAGAAGGGCCTATTGCACAGATAGGTGCAGGCATAGCCTCTACATTAGGACAGCTAATGAGGTTGAAGGCCAGTGAATTGAGGGTCATGGTCTCGGCGGGTCTAGTTGCCGGCATCAGCGGAACCTTCAATGCGCCATTAGGGGCATTAATATTTGGTATCGAGATATTATCACCCACGTTGGAGGCGTCTCACCTTATTTCCCTAGTTCTGGCGAGTGTTTCAGGTAAAATAGTGGCAACAATCTTTTTAGGCGATTTCCCAGCATTCCGGGTGCCTCCCAATATAGGCTTATCCAGTATAATGGAGTTACAATTCGTGGTAATACTAGCTTTAGTGATCGGTCTAATAGCGAGCTTATGGGTAAAAGCTTTTTATTGGATGGAGGATTTATTTGAGAAATTTATGATACCAGAGCCCCTCAAACCTATGCTCGGCGGAATATTAGTAGGTCTATTGGCGTTAAATTGGCCCAATCTAGGGGTTTTAGGTGTAGGCTATGATGTTGTCGAAAGATACCTGACTACTAAAGGCTTTATTTCTATAGATCTATTTATATCAGGTTTCCTCAAGATGATAGCGACAATATACACCATAGGTTCCGGGGGAAGCGGCGGAATATTTGCTCCAAGTCTAGTTATAGGCTCCACACTCGGAGGCGCATTTGGCGAGATATTATCTACCTTATTTTCAGGGATAGTGGGCGATCCAAGGGCATATTCCATCATTGGAATGGCTATTTTCTTTACAGCTGTGGCTAAAGCTCCACTTACAACATTAATTATGATTCCGGAGATGACGCGTAGTTATAGCTTATTCTTACCAATAATGGTGGGGAATAGTATAGGTTATATAGTTAGCCTCTTAATACTGGGTAGAGAATCGATATATACCTTAAAGGTTAGAAAGATAAAAAGAAGAGGAGTTTAGTCAACCATAGACTCCATAAAGCGGATAGATAATTCCTCAGTATCAATCTTTACATTTCCACCTATAGGTATAGGTAGTTTATATCTACCATGACAACATGCATAATTTATTATTGTTGGTTTCCCTATTCTCCTGAAGTGGTCTATAATGATTTCTATAGTACTAGGCGAGGGATAATCATATGCCGATGGTTCTGGAAATTCTCCGAATATGAAGCCTGATGCTCTCCTTAATTTTCCTGTTAACTCTAAGGTGGATAGATAATTTTCCACTCTCCAAGGATGCTCCTCAATATTCTCAAGAAAAACGATGCGTCTATTAATCTTTGGCGAATACTTTGTAGACATTAATAAAGTAAATAGGATTATATTTCCTCCTATAATCCTTCCTTCAGCTGTTCCATAATTTACATATTGCATAAGCGGCGCATCTGATGGATTCTTTAGTTCTATAGCCTCACCCTCCACCAAAATTCTCATTAGAACTTCAATGCTCTTCTCTATAGCTGAAATGTCCTCTTTACTCGAGGGATAGACAGCTGGCATCCATCCCTGAAAAGATATTAAGCCGACTTTTTCGAACAAGTATATTTGAATAGGAGTTATATCGCTATATCCAACAAAGACTTTAGGGTTCTCCTTAATTATATCTACATCAAGATACCGCATTAGCCTTAGAGAGCCTATCCCTCCTCTGGCACAAAAAATTGCATCTATTTTGTCATCTTTAAATGCATTGTGTATTTCTTCTGCCCTCTCCTCGTCCCTAGCAGAATAGAAATCCCATTGCATCGCCCTCTTCAATGCATCTGAAAGAACTACCCTAAACCCCATTTTCCTTAGAAGCTGTATTCCTTGTGAAAGATTTAACCGAGGATAGTAAGGGAAACTTGAGGGTGCAATAATCTTTATAGTACTACCATTCTTTAGACGTGGGGGCCTAATAATATTATTGCTCATCAAATACTAATTACACAATAAGCTCTAATAAGAATTGCATTAGGGTAGATAGCCGTTATTAATTATATATCGATACCCTTTTTACCTATGGCTATGCCGACGATTACTAATGTAATTGCCAGTAGGATCCCGAGCAATATATCTGTTGATATAGCGGGTATATAGAATTCTTCACTCTCTAATTCTATAAGGGCAACTTGTTTCTTTACCGATAATTCATTGTATGAAGCGGTTCTAGCAGGAGACTCATCGACGCTAATGACCGGAGAGGGGGGATAAAAGCTTATTATTGGATCATAGATCAAAGTAGAATTTTCAAAGTAGGGAAAAGAAATGTATATCTCGGATTTGTATAATTGATTAAATACTCTGACAATTACCGGTTGTTCACTAATCAAATGATTAATTCTATAAGCCGACTCGATAAATCGGATATAAATGGTTTTACCTATTTCATTTATATTCTCAATTTTCATATAAGATAATCTGTCTTTTTCGAGTGGAATCTCTTCTTCGCTCATTATATCGATATGCGCGGTATAGCCATCTGTCACTATCGAATATCTCATTTCAAGTGATGGTGAGGGTGACTCTGCAGGCCCAAGAGCCTCAGTAAATAAGGTAAGCCCTAAAGATAAATCCAGGTTAGTGTATATATCATTCACCTCTTTCAATATCCTTTGGGCAACATCCCATTTCCACCCATCAATATATAGATTTAGTTTTACGTCACCGCTAGATACCAAATAATAACTGTCAAATACTTTGATTTTAGAATCTAGGATGAATATTGTAAATTCTATCTTAAGCCTTCCAATAATAAAGTTGAACGCGGAGTTATCAACCGCTGTAGGTAAGAATATAAACTTAACCGCCGCCAGATTTCCATCCTCATCATAGAGCTCCTCCGGTCCTTCAACGTTCCAATCTACATCTTGAAAAGATAAGTATGTGGATGCCCTCTCTTCATCTGATAAGGAACGCCAAATCATACTTATAGCGGAGTCTACCTTATTATAGACGCAATCCTTACAATCAGCATCTCCAGACTTCCAATGAACTATCGAGTTTATAAGATTAGTAGAATTAACTATACTTTTTTCTGTAGACAATTCTAGATCCATTATATTGAATGTTTCACCTATTCCTTTGATGAAATAAATAAATTTAATTATATCTCCATTCTTCGTGGCAATTTCTATGGCAGGAAAGTCTTTATAAAACCCAATAGAATATTCATAATTGCCCATTGTATACTTTTTATTTATCGATATTAATGAGGCTGATGAATTTGGTATTAACAATACTATTAACAGTATAGACACGATTATTAAGCCAATATACTTTACTCTAGTCATCTCTACGTAATTATAGATTTATGATATTTCAATATAAAGAAAATATTCTAGAAAAAATTCTTTTAGGGGTTATATTCGATCTTATAGCTATGCAACAGTTAAGCCATCTACGAGCACAGGGGGGAGAATAAATCTATAGGCTGTTTGCACCGCGTTTTTACCCAGTGATATGTTCTTAAATGCATCGTAAATACTTCCTGATAATGCTACGGGCATTAGGGGATCGCTTATCGTCCCATTTTCAATAGTATAGGCTTCGTATATCACGCCATTTATCTCGCCAGTTACATAATTACTTGAATGTATATTTAATAAGGATCCATCTGCAAAGATACCCCTATCAATACCAGATATTAATTTATCGAGTTCTCTGGACTTACCTTGGAGCAGGATATTGCTGTGTGCTATGGTAACCATCATTCCATGTCTACTAGCATTACCTGTACTGGATACACCCTCTCGACGAGCTGTATATGTATTATGTATAAACCCCTTTAATTTCCCACCGCTTATAATATAAGTCTTTCTCCTAGGTATTCCCTCATCATCGTATATTG
Organism: Candidatus Scotarchaeum otlingeri; assembly: GCA_002011075.2. Classification (GTDB taxonomy): domain Archaea; phylum Thermoproteota; class Nitrososphaeria; order Geothermarchaeales; family JDFR-13; genus Scotarchaeum; species Scotarchaeum otlingeri. The sequence goes on along the minus strand of MTMA02000006.1, from coordinate 788,534 downwards.
ATGTTCCCAAGGCCCAAGGAATAGTGCCGTCATCGATAATATCCAAACCCTTATCAGCAATTATAGTGTCTATTTTATTTTTGAGCGGCGATCTACCCTCTTGCACATTGTTGGCGTGAATAGCCCGTATAAATGAAAAATATAGTAACTCAGAGAAAGGCTTAGGCTTGAATATAATGGGGACCTTTAAAGGCGACTCTAATTTTTTAGCTTTATATAATGCCTTTACGCGCCTAGCTAAGTCTTCAATTAGTTCTTCACGCCTAGTTAGAGGCTTTGTGTCAGCATCATAGTCGTATATACTCACCTCTCTGCCCGCATCCTTACCTTTCATCATTATTACGAATTCCATGCTACTTCCCTTATCGTCTATGTTCATACCCCTCGAGTTATATACTTTTTTAGTGTATATGGTAGTTGCTAGATAAGACTCGAAGGGCTTTATATCTCTATCGATTCTTCTTGCATAATCAACTAACCTATCTAAGTCTGATATCAATCTATCAATGGCTAAAGAAGCTATCTCCTCACTAAATGATGAATGCTTATGGATGGGCTTCTCAGGGTCAGGCATACCATTCCAATACTTATCCTCTTCACTCACTCTAGCTATAGATATCGCCCTATGCACTTCGTCCCTCAATAGATCTTCATCCATTGTTGTAGTGAAAACAGATCCAACCTTCTTACCAATAGATACCCTAATAGATATATCCGTCGATACACTGGCTTTAGGATGGATATTCTCTCCCTCACTTTTTACCATCTTACTTATCTTATTGACATAAAAGATCTCCGCTTCATCAGCACCACTCCTAAGAGCATAATTTATTAATTTCTCAAAATTAACCTCCAATTTTACCACCCACCTGCATTCTAGATACCCTAATAACAGGTCCACCTAACCCTACAAATACGCTCTGAAAACCTTTACCGCATGCGCCAAATGGAGCAGAGTACAATCTAACATTCTTTCCCGCAGCATCTATATATCTAAGCATCTCGAGAATGTTACCGGTCAATACGATATCTCTTATTGGCCTCTTAATCTCGCCATTTTCTATTATATATCCTCGTGAGGCCGAGAAGGTGAAAGTTCCATCAAGTTCGGCTTGGCCACCTCTATCTCCATCTACAATTATACCTTCCCTGGATTCTCTTATTATCTCATCCTCATCCCAATCACCGGGTCCAAAGAAGGTATTTCTCATTCTAACTAGCGGGGGATTTCTATAGTCTTGCGCTCTCCCATTACCAGTGCTACTTGTCTCTAAATCAGCGGCACTTATCCGGTTATGAATGTATCCATTGTCGATTCCATCCTTAACCAGATATACTTTCTGTGTGGCGATACCTTCATCATCTACTGGAAGATATATCGGTGTCGGATATCTAGGCGTGCCATCGTCAATGATAGATACTACATCACTTGCTATCTTCTCACCGATTTTATCCACTAATGTCGATGACTTTGACGCTATAAAGTCGCCTTCGCTCATATGCCCAAAACTTTCATGGGCAAATAGACCTGTTACAGAAGGATATATAATTGTTTGTAGATACCCGGCGGGCGGAGGAGATGCAATAGTCTTCTCTACAGCTTTCCAAGTCGCATCATACTTTACTTTCTCAATCTCTTTAACTAGAGTCCCGTAGTCTATGCTGCCTCCTACCATCTCTACACCATCTCCTAATGTACCGTCTCTGGAAGCCACAACCTGAATGTATGTGCCCATCACAATAGGTTTAAATATTGTATTTCTACCCTCTGATGTTATGATGTGAATATCTCCATATTGAGATGCATATCTGATAGTAATGCTCTTTATCTCGGCGTCTACTGGGCAAAACTCCCTGTCTCTAACTGCGATAGACAGTTCTTTAGCTGAATTATATAGATCCTTAATGAAACTGAGTTTTTCTCCCCATTCTATATCGCTTGGATGAGTCTTAATGCCGGGTACTATATATTTACCTTCAGTTATTTCCTCATCCGATAAGGAGATATTGGCTTCGATACTTTTAGCCATCCGCACCGCTTCATTAAAAGTTTCAATGATATTAGTTCTTTCTATTATATCTGTTGATGAAAATCCTATGGAGTGGCCAACTAGAACCCTTATAGCTAAACCTTTATACCTTGAACTTCCTATTGATATGACACGTCCGTTAACATACATAAGGTTTTCCGTTATGATATCTTCATAGCGGAGTTCTATATACTTCGCTTCATTCGCCTGAGAACTTGAACTAATCATCTTATATATGTCATCGATACTCATATGGGGCACCTATCACTATGAGACAAATATCAGCTATATAATAAGATAAATACTCATGAAAATATTTGATGATATGAATATACAGATTTCATCACATATTTTTGGATAATATAATAAATTTATCTTCATTAGGTTATTCAATCTATTGTGTCTGAGAATAGATATCTACCCATAAATATTGATAGATATCCTTATAGGAAATTAGTATCAACCTCCTTCTATAAAGAATATAAACGTAGAATCATAATCTGCAGGGTCTGTGAACGTAAATGTTACATTCCTCCAGGGTATACAGGGATATGTGGAGATTATGCAAATGAAGATGGAAAGTTGATTGATGTAGGATACGGCTATATAAGTGCTGTGGAAAGCAGGCCTATCGAGATAAAACCATTATATCATTTTTATCCTAATAGTACAGCATTGACATTTTCAGGATGGGGGTGTAACCTACACTGCCCATGGTGCCAAAATTATCATCTAAGCATGTCTAAGCCATCAGGTGACAGACTAGGGTATATAGATCCCGTTAGATTGGTAAAGGCGGCTGTTCAGCGGCGTGACGATGGGGTCTGCGCCAGCTTTAATGAGCCAACTATCCACCTACAATATTTGTTGGATGTTTTCATTTTAGCGAAGAGAGAAGGATTATATACGACTATTGTAAGCAATGGATATATGAGTAAAGAGGCATGTAAAGCTCTCATCGACGCTGGATTAGATGGTCTTAATATAGACATCAAGGGGTGCCCTCAATCTCACAGGAAAGAGTTGAGGGGAGTAAACCCCTTGGTAATGTTCAGAAACGCCGAGCTATTCCTTAAAAACGGTGTGCACGTCGAGATGGTCTATCTGGTTGTTCCTGGATTTAATGATGATCTAGACTGCTTTAATTGGATATTGGATCATCACATTCAGAAGCTGGGAGTGGATGTTCCACTTCATATTAATAGATATTATCCTGCATACAAATATAGAGAAGAAAGTACATCTTTAAGTCTACTTTCTCTTTTCTACCAAATAGCTAAAGACAGAGGTTTGAAATATGTATATATAGGGAATATATGGGACCCTAAATATGAGTCTACATATTGCCCGAAATGCAACGAGTTAATTATATATAGGAAAGGTAATAAAGTGCGCGATGTAAAGCTTATAAATAAAAGATGCATTAAATGCGGTTATCAAGTATTCTTAACTGGCGATGTATTATTCTACCGTTGATACAACTCCTTATAGTAATCACATAGATTATTTATTGGACATCTGCTACATACTGGTTTTCTCGCTTGACATATCTTCCTACCTAACGCGATAAGAAGATGATGGGCCTCCATATACTTAGATTGAGGAAGAAGCTCTTTCCATCTTTCAGAAACTTCTTTATAAGTTGCGCGTTCCACAAGACCTATCCTTCTAGTAATACGTAATATGTGAGTATCAACCGGAAAAACTGGATGTCCAGCTATGAACAATAACAGTATGTCTGCTGTTTTGGGACCTACATTTGGAAGTGATAAGAGTTCATTTCTTGCTTTTTCAAGGTCCAACTTAAGTATCCTACTTATATCGCCACCATATTTTTCTAATATTATTTTTGATATTTCTTTGATGGCCCTAGCCTTATTCCTATATAGTCCACCTACCTTTATAGCTCTTATTATATCTTTCAAAGAAGCGTCCATCAGCTTCCTAGGCTCTATACCTATATTTTTCTCCAATTCCATGTAGGCACGAATGGAGTTTTTATCATTTGTATTTTGGGATAATATAGTGGCAATTAATAATTTGAATGAGTCTTTTCCCTCAAGTGCTCTCAGGCTTATAAATCTTTCTCTATCTATATGAATATGTTGTGATAGAATGTCTATCAAGTTTTTTGCCCATTCAGGATTTTTAGCCATTTATACCACCATGATAACTTTAAGATTTTATTTAGGTCAACTAATTATTTATCCATTGAATGGATATAAAACGTGGAGGTACATAAATTGTTCAGTGATAACATAGAGTTTCCATTAGAAATTAATAATTTGTGGAAGAGTTATGATGGAACTATAGCACTTAGGGGATTAGACCTGAGAGTTAGAAAAGGAGAGGTCCATGGATTACTAGGGCCTAATGGCGCCGGAAAAACTACTACATTGAAAATAATTGTTGGATTGCTCCAGAAAGATAAGGGTATAATAAAGGTTATGGGTAGAGATATAGATGAAGATCCTGTTGAATATAAGAAGTATATCGGATATCTGCCTGAATATCCAAATCTCCCTTTGTATCTTACTGTGGAGGAATTCATAAGTTACGTAGGTAAGCTTAGGGGAATGTCTAGAACTAAGATTTTGGAGAGAATTGAGTATTATTTAGATATATTTGAACTACAGGCAAAGAGAAAGAGTATAATAGCTGATTTATCCAAGGGTATGAAACAGAAGGTAGCTGTAATTGCTTCTATGATCGCTAAACCCATATTACTAATTCTTGATGAACCGTTTCTAGGGATAGACCCGATGGGACAAAAGATAGTTAAGGATATTTTGGTTGAATGGGTAAATGAGGGACATAGTATACTTATCTCTACACATATACTGGATACAGCTGAGAGGATGTGTGATAGAGTTACTATTATTCATCAAGGGGAGAATCTTGGAACCGGGACCCTCGAACAGCTAAAGACATTGGCAGAGACAGGAGTGAACTCATCTCTCGAAGATGTTTTTCTCAAGCTTGTTAGTGAAATAGATAATTTTAATAAGCTTAGGGAGAACACAAAATCCTCATATTAGCGGGGATACTAAGGATATGAATAATACCTTTACACTCTTTAAGCTGAAACTCATTGAATATTTTTCATCTATAAGGAAAACAAAGATAGCGGCCTTTTTCCTATTTTGGATGATGATATCCATAATATTTTTTGGCTATACACTTGGGATCTCTTATAAGGAATATGTAAGTGCCATAATTAATGCTTCAGATAATACAATGCCAATTGATATAGAGTACTATGGAAGGATGGAGTTTGTTTATGACTTATCAACATTAGTGCTCTCACTTGTATTCTTAGGTACATTGTTATTTAGTCTAAAGACCGCTTATACAGCGACCGAAGCCGATATAGACTTTATTTTCTCTCTGCCTATCAAGTTTAGAGAATATGCTACCGCTGAAGCATTATATCAAGTAATAATATTAAATATAGTATACCTGGCATTTTTATCCTATTCATCATCAATCCTCGTTACGATGGACCCAGTCTTATTATTCTGGTTAATCATCCTGTTTGAGTTATTCGTATTTATAATGGTGATATATGGACAAATATTATATATTCTCTATAGGAAAACACAGTTCTTAACAACATTGATATTAATTATAATAGCAGTATTATCGCTTCTACCTGTCATAGAACTCTTGGGATTATCAATTGATTATTTAAGTATTCTCTTCCCGACCTATATCATAATTGATGTATTATATTCAGCCAATATGAAGTTCATCTATATCCCTGTCATGATCGTTTATATTATTATAGGGTTATTGCCATGGTATAGACTAACCAATGAAAATTATTTCCCTAAATTAGAGCCTACTACAATAGGTGTATTTGGAGGTTTTTCTGAGAGAAAGCTTCGTCCCGTACTAGGACTGAAATATAAATTTTGGAGGGAAGTTATTAAGGTGGATACAGAAGGGACATTATTCAAGGCTCATTTGACTAAGGAGCTTGCTAGAATAGTCAGGGATGGGACCCTGCTAAATCTCTTTTTGATCTCGCTGATATATTCGGTGATTATATTTCTTATGATATTAAAGGGTGAGTTTAAGTCTGAACTGGATTATGTAATGGCTATAGGCGGCAGTACCGTTTTCTTCGTTATTTTTTCTCCAAGCATAATTATAGAAAGATGGAGGCTTACAGATAAGAAAAATTTGTGGATATTGATCGCAAGCGATTCAGACTATGGTGAATACATTAAAGCCTTGGTTTTCAATACGGCAGTGATCAGTCTATTGATTCCTTTAGTGATAATAATGATAATGTCGATATATATATCTCTTATATATATTATTATATATGCTATTCTCTTTATTACGCTTGCGGTTTTAACAACATTATTTACGTATGGACTTGAATTTAGATATGGAAAAGCAACTTATGATTCATTCTCAGCTGATTATATGATGATCATCTTAGCTTCCTATATTCTAGCGGCCATATTCGCTTCTCCAAATATAGTTATTTTATTCATTATCGAGCTGTTTCATCCAAGCTTCTTTATTCCTATCGTATTAATTTATGACCTAATAATTATATACCTCATATATAGATGGGTCTGTAGACAATTCAAACATATTAGGACGCCTTAGATCTCTATACATTAAATGGAGGCGGCTCCGGGATCCCTTTTCTTCTCTTGGCTTCAGAAGGCGGCACTACACCCGTAGCTTTTTTATGCTTTATTCTACGTAGTGCTTTAGCTGCCACTAGTCCTCTCAAGAGTTGGATAGCTAAGGCTGGATCAACACCTTTGGGACAGACATCGGAACATGCTCCTGATAAGTGACATCCCCATATTCCATCTACAGCATCCACCAACTCGATCCTTTCTAGGGTTCCCTCATCCCTTGAGTCCGCTATAAACCTGTATGTATTCATTAAAGCTTGAGGACCAAGGTAATTTATATTCGTCGCATTAGTGGGACAGGCTGCATAACATAATCCACATGTAATACAATTAGAAAACTGTTCATACAATAATCTTTCTGTAGGTGTCTGTTTATATTCTCTCGAGGGATTCCAATACTCATCCTCATCCGAACGTATCAAGTATGGCCTAATTTTTGTTTGTTTCTCGAAGAATAGAGAGAAATCGGTTGCAAGATCTTTTATCAAATCAAAGTTCTTCAAAGGCTCAATAGAGATAGTATTAGATTTTAATTCTAATATCTGTGTTTCACATGCCAATCTAGGCTTTCCATTGATAGTCATCCCACATGAACCGCATATCCCCATTCTACAACTGGCTCTATATGACAAGGTATGATCAATTGTCTCCTTTATATGAACAAGTGCATCTAGGATAGTCATACCCTTTCTTATGGTAACTGTATATGTACTTATCCGCCAATCTCCCTTACCGGGGTCCCATCTTTTAATCTTGAAGGTGATAATCTTTGAGTCCTTCTTCATAAAGATCACCCTAGACACATGTGATACATTCCTCCACGCCATAGAATATTGGGAGGGCACCGTATAACAAGAAAAAGATGTATACTATAATCAACGCCAATGTAATGATTCTTCGTATACTACTAGTAAGGAAAATTTCGAACATTATATTTCGGATACCTATGAAACCATGAGTTAATAAAGAAAATAATAGAATTAAATAGATCGTATCATAGAAAGCATTTTTCATCCTCTCCAAGACACTCAAGTAATCTAGGCCAGCCGAATATCCAGGTCCCAAAAATTGAGTGAATATTCCTAGATGGAAACCAATCAATATAAATATCAGTAAAGCCGTGAAATACTGGATTAACCTTATAGTAGATTCCTTCATGATAATACCCCCCATACCAATAGAAATTCATATAATGCTATCAGGAAGAATACTGTCCCTATCAGCATCATAAGTATTATAAGCAGCCTTGGAGTTCTTCTTTTCAATGTAGGTTTATAGGGATATATAGGTTGTGTAGGCTTTCCAATTAATAATCCATATTCCAGTAAGATAAGTCTGATTCCATTTAGGCCATGAAATATTAAGGCACCTATCACAAGCAACATGCCCAAGTCATATAATGGATTTTGTATAATAGATTCTGTTTCGATCCATGCTGCTTCGCCATACATCCGGCTGCTAGTTACAATAATATGTAAGAGGAGAAAAAGTACTAGACCGACACCTGTCAATCTATGAATCAGATATAAATACCTCTCTAAATTAAACTTTAGGTTTCCATACCATCCCCATATTCCCCATAAATTATCCTTGAATCTATATCTTTTTCTATCTGCCATATGATACACCTCTCTAATACTTTCTCTCTACAGGACGCCACATCGTTATCACTACAGGGATATAGTTTAATACCAAACCCTCCTTCGTGTAATATATCAAGGAGTGTTTGAGATAATTTATATCATCTCTATTTGGATAATCGATCCTGAAGTGGCTTCCTCGTGACTCCCGCCTTTTCAAAGCAGCATAGGCAATTGCCTCAGAAACCTGAAGAAGATTCTCAGTTTCCAAAACATATTGGAGATCACTATTATAACTCATCTCTTTATCTGTCACTACAACTTCCTTAAATTTATCCATTAAACTCCTTATTTTATCTAATCCCTCTGCTATACCCTTCTCATCTCTAAATATATAGAGATTCCTATCCATAGTCCTCCTCAGCTCTCTTCTTATCATATAAGCATCTTCTCCTGTTTCCCTACCCATCAAATCATCAAATATACGTTTCTCCTCATTCTCGGCCTCTCTAATCGGAGCATCAGGATAATCAGCGCCGCCCAAAACATATTCGGCTGCCCTAATCCCCGCGATTCTACCAAACACTAAACACTCCGCCGTTGAATTAGTTCCTAACCTATTAGCACCATGGATACTGATAGATGTAACCTCCCCCGCTGCTAATAACCTTTTAAGAGGAGTCTCCACAAGGTTCTCTACATGGATACCCCCCATCAGATAATGTGCTACTGGTCTCACAGGTATAGGTTCCTTTACAGGGTCTATACCGACGAACTTCATAGCCACCTCCCTCACCTGGGGTAATCTCTCATAAATTTTCTCCGCTCCAAGATGAGTAAGATCTAAATGGAGATAATCGAGGCCCTCAGGTCCTTCGAATCCTCTACCTTCCAATATCTCTCTCATCATAGCTCTTGAAACAATATCTCTAGGCGCCAGCTCCATCTTCTCCGGAGCATACTTCTTCATAAACCTCTCACCCTTACTATTTATTAGGTATCCACCCTCGCCTCTAGCGCCCTCTGTCATAAGCATGCCGCTCGGCACCATTCCTGTAGGATGAAATTGTACAAATTCCATATCCTTCAACGGCAGCCCTGCCCTCAGAGCCATAGCCAGCCCATCGGCAGTTGAAAATAGGCTATACGTGGTAAACCCGTACATCCTAAGTCCGCCCCCCGCCGCCATAATAAACACTTTAGCCACAAATAGATGCAAAGTTCCTGTCTTCATGTCTATCGCAGTTATCCCTCTTACTTCATCATTTACCCTTATGAGGTTAGTCGCAAACCATTCTGGATATATGGAAATATTCTCAAATATCCGCAATACCCCCCATAAAGTCTGCATCTCATAGAAACCCGTTTTATCAGCAGCATATACGGCTCTAGGAAAACTATGTCCACCGAATCTACGTTGATCTATCCTTCCATCAGGACGTCTACTTATAGGCATACCCCAATGTTCTAGCTGTAGAATCTCTCGTGGAGCTTCCTTCACAAAGAAATCGACAGCATCTTGGTCCGCTAGAAAGTCAGATCCCTTTATTGTATCCCATGCATGTAGAGTATAGCTATCTCCTTCATCTGTATATAATACTGCGGCCGTACCTCCTTGAGCCGAAACCGAGTGAGCCCTATTCATATGTAACTTTGATACTATGCCTATGCTGAGTTTATCCTTCGATCTATAGGCGGCAGCGACAGCTGCTCTAAGACCGGCTAGACCGGAACCAATTATTAATATATCATGCTTAATTACTTCGACCATCTAAGTACCCTCCTAAACACGTTATATACTAGTAATATCCTTTAACTTTTCATAAGAACTCTCTCTTATATTTAGATATAGATTATTCTTATGGGCGTCAATCGCCACAGTCAAGGGACCGAAGTTCTCAACCTCAAGAACCCATAGAGCCTCAGGTATACCAAGATCTAACCACTCAACCCCCAATATCTTCTTTATAGACCGTGCTGCTAATACCCCGACACCCCCGGGATAAGCCGCATAGATAGCTCCATATTTATGTAGGGCACTTGTAGTATCTTCACCCATCCCCCCTTTACCTACTATAATACGTGGCCTGAAGATCTCTATGAATCTAGGCTCTATATATTCCATACGAGTGCTTGTAGTGGGCCCTGCAGAGACAATTTCCCACTTTTCATCAATCTTTTTTACCAGAGGTCCACAGTGATAGAGCACATTCCCATAAAATTTGACCGGGACCTCTTTCTTTGCTTCATAATAGTCTATCGCTCTTTTATGGGCAGCATCCCTAGCCGTAATAACCAATCCATCGATGTAAATAGTATCACCTACTCTAAGTTTCCTGACTACTTCCTCCTCTATAGGTGTTTTAAGAAAATATTCTCTAGTCATATAAATCCACCTCTCTGTGACTAATCCATCTAGTATTACCTCTACTATCTATAGTAACCGACGCCCTTCTAGCCGCCCAACATTGTGTTACAATACCGATAGGCATGCTGGCTGGGTGTCTGTGGGCATATTCTATATTTACACCCAAAACAGTAGTATCTCCACCCAGACCCATCGGTCCAATCCCAAGCCTATTAAGATAGTCTAGTAACTCACTCTCAAATTTTGCTACTAGCCTATCCCTATGTCTCTCTGTTATCGGTCGAAGAATAGCTTTTTTAGCAAGGGATAAAGCTATGTCACTACCACCGCCGATACCTATGCCTACTATAACAGGTGGGCAAGGCTTTCCCCCAGCATCATATATTGCTTCAATCACAGCATGCTTCACACCCTCTAAGCCTAATCCTGGACTAATCATCCTAAGCTGAACCGTATTTTCACTACCTCCCCCTTTAGGTAAGAGAGTAATTTTTAGATTATTACCCTCCACAAAGTCCCAGTGTATATAGGGTATAAACCTTCCAGTATTGTCGCCGGTATTGTTACCCGTAAATGGATCGACAGCATTTGGACGAAGGGGAACTTTAGCCGTGGCCAAACGGGTTGCTTCCATTATCAATTCCCTTAATTCATGCTTGATAGGGAATTTCTCGCCTACCTCTAGATAGAAAGTAGGTACACCGGTGTCTTGACACATAGGCTTATTTAATTCTTCGGAGAGCTCTATGTTCTTGAGAATAGCGCTCAAAATCGATTTTGCCAGCCGATTGGATTCCTTTTCATACGCTGACCTAAGTGCTGAAATAACATCATCCGGTAGTTTTGTCTCTGCAACTCTATATAATTCTATAATAAGCTCTATAATTTTCTTTTTCATGCGTTCCTCCATCGCCTCACCTAAGTATATTAGGGCGTTAGTATAGTAATAATAATGCAATATAATTTTAATATAAATACTTATATGAATAATACATAAAGCATTACTATTTAATTTTCACTATCTATAGAATTATCTTTTAGGGTGAAATTATGATATCGTTTCACATAGTTGATTTCAAGCCTCCCGAGGGGGTAAATATAATAGCAGGGACAAGCCACTTCATAAAGACAGTCGAAGATCTCTATGAAGCCTTAGTTACCTCAAGCCCCTACATAAAGTTTGGAATAGCGTTTTGCGAAGCTAGTGGTCCTACCTTAATTAGAAAAGATGGTAATGACCAAGATCTAATCAAGCTGGCTGTTGAATTGGCTGAGAAAATATCTGCAGGACACTTCTTTGTTATAGCAATTAAGAATGCCTATCCGATTAATGTGCTTGACCGAATTAAACATGTACAGGAAATCGTAAATATATATACTGCATCAGCCAACCCTCTCCAATTCCTCATAGCAGAGACAGACCAAGGACGTACAGTGATAGGGGTAGTAGATGGATTTAAGAGTAAGGGTGTTGAGGGAGAGAAAGAGGAAAAAGAGAGACATGAGTTGTTACGAAAATTTGGGTATAAAAGATAAACTCATATACTCTTTTTTTTGTTGCATATATTGCTCCTATTGATACCCTAGGTATTTCTTAATATTCTCCGGGTACTTGCTATGTATCACATATAGATGCTTAGGAGATACCTTTTCAACAATATTTCGGAGATCTCTCATATAGATATGTCCAGAACAGTGTATCCTATAAGAGGGAACCGAAAAAATCCTTAGCCAATTCAAAACCTTATCCAACTCGATCTCCGCCTCCTCATCTACTGGTTCAGAATAACTGAATATAGCCACTGAATTTTCTGGCAACCCTACATTTATCAATTCATGCTTAAAGTTTCCCCATCCCACTAATATCTTCTTCCTTAGTTTATCAGTGGTTACATCTCTAGGAAACTCCATTATTTCGAATCCCTCATCGAGGATGTTATCATATGCGTCTTTTTCCCATGCCAGCATTTTCTTGGCCTTTAGATACACCCCGATATATTCATGGGAGAAGGGGATATCCAAGTGGGGGTCATAGTCAGATAATGCTTTGATAATCATAAAATGCCTTAATGGAACAAATATTTGCCATCCTTCTTTCATACCAGCATTTATAAATGTTCTTAGTCTATCAACATCTGTTTCACTAAAACTAGCTAGAGCAGCTCCTGTCGTCCCCCTCAATAAATATAGGATTTTTTCTTCAACATCTCGTTCATGCTCAAGAGATATATCTTCGTATTTAGTACCTTCTGTAATAAATAAGGATACATCCTCGCTTTGGAGATTATCTATAAAGTCCCAAGTTAAGGATTCCTCTCCTTCATAGGTCAATGAGGTACCATGCAATCTATAATCTCCACTATATCCAATTACCCCATCTGGTGTTTCTATCTTAAATCCATATGCACCTGGAATACTATGATCAACATGAATAGGAGTTATAGTAAATTCACCTAGCCTAATTTTTCTGTAGCTCCTGAATAATCTTATCTTTAAGCCATCATCGACCCAAAACTTTTTTCTTCGTGATATCTTCTTTCTCGTCCTATATATAATGCCTGCAGTTTCACCCATATAAATATCTATAGATCTATTGATTTGAGGTAAAAGGAACATATGGTCCAGATGTAGATGAGTAATGAATACACCTAGTATATTAGTATCAAACTCCTCTCCAGGTTCATATTTATCTTTCCACTTTGTAAATAATCCGTCTATATTAGGCACAATAGATAAATAGTATAGCTCATAAGGGTCATCTACCTGGAAGGTTGGCCATGAATAAATACTATTCAGCCGGCCCAAATTGACACCTAAATCTAATATTATCCTTTCGTCCTTGGTGGATACTTCGATTAGGTTGCCCCCTACTTCCTTATACCCACCATAAACCCTAATTTCTACATTATCACCTAAATTAAATTTGTCCTGTTCACTCAATATTTCTTAGCCCCCAAAGAATTCCTACGACCTTGTCAATAACATCATATGCATCTCTTCCAAATATATATGTATTAGGTTCGATGCCTACACCCCCTTTATCAAAAACTATTGGGCTGAAACCATATTTCACTAGAGAATGTATAATATCGATTATCACTGCCTCCTCATTGTCCTTAACATCTTCACTTGTAAATATATATTTTTCGCCTATAGATTGTACTGCCTGAAATATTTTCTCATCGAACCTGATATTCATCACGGCCTGTATCTCTGGATAATATCTTGATAATCTAATCAGCACCTCTCCTAGATGGGTGGAGGCCCCGAAGGAGGGTTTTGCCACAATCTTGATTGATCCTCTATAGGGAATTATTCGACCAGGGTATGCAGCGATATCATCAAGTTTTTTGGGATTGGCTACAGATCTTGCGATATTGCTATATACCTCAGGTATTAATTGGTTAAAGCCAGGAAGCTTTACAAGAATATTATATGCCCTTTCCAATTCATATAATATCGATTGACGATCTTGAACTGTCTGTCCATAAGAAATTTTCTTATATACCGAGCATACATCGATAAGATTATAGAATTTTCTATGAATCCTGCATAATATCTCCTGATTCATGAGTATATTCCATAGATCCATGAAGAAGTATAGAGTATTTTCAGGGTCTACTTTTTGGCTTAATGCTTGTTTAAGCCTATGTTGATAGAATTCTTTCTCGAGGCCTATTTCATCCAATAGCTTGATATAGTATGTCTCATCCTTATCCAGATATTGGCTTACAGCGGACTGGGTTACACCGAGTATACGCGCTATCTCACTCTGTGTATACCCCTTTTCATATAATTTGACTGCGAAAATACCCTTAAGATAGGGAATAATCTTCTTTACATATAGTTCATGCGGCGTTAACATCCCAATTAACTACTTTTGATAAAGAATTAAATTAATTTTATATGTTTGCGCAAAATCGTTAAGTTACCTCTATAAAAAAACTGCAATATAGCAAGATTGAGCCTTATATCTTCAGATATGGTTATCCTAGTACCAAAAGCCATATATCAATGGGAAGTATTGATTTATTATTGTATGTCAAAAGAGAGGGGTAATTTACTTAGAATACCAATGACCTACAAGAGTCTATTGAATAATACGAGAAAAACAAAGTCGGGCCTAACTCATTTACTATTCACCTCAGAGATAAATGGGGGATATGGCCCTGGATTGATCGGATATTATTATCTAAATTTAATATGGAATAATGATATATCTCTACAGTTAAAAAACTTGTGGCAGCGAATATCAAATTTACATAAGGAGAGAATCAGAAGAGAATTCATAATATATTTATCAAAAATAAGAAGCATACTTAGGGATGACCTTTATTCTATCTCTAACCTCGAGTCAGAGTTCGACCTGTCAATAAGTGACTTGCTTTACCGAGTATACAAATTGGATCCATTGAAAAATACTCCATTAAAAAAATATCTCGATAATATTAATTCAACGGTTAGTAATTACTACAATTATATCAATAGAGACGCCAAAAAGGTTACCAATTACATTTCTTCACTACTAAAAAACTATGCTGAGCTTGTCATTCTCAATGGATGGTATTATCTAGTCTATTTATCTTATGTATCCATGTATAGCATAAATATAAAGGATATAACAAAGATATTGGAAGATACGGAAAAGAATTACGAAAAGGAAATATGGAGAATAATTTTTGAGGTAGGTAATAAACTTGGCTATAAAAATGAATGGATACTCTCATCTATACATTACTATCCCGATGCATATTCATTTAGTAGAGTTGTATCGAAACGAAAAGAATCTCCTAGAGGAGTTGAGTGGATATGCTTAATCCATGATTGCTGGCTCTCTAAATACTCACCTATTATATCCTCCATTACAGGTGTAGAGATAAAGAATATTATAACAATGCCTGCATTAATGTATAAGAAATTCTGGCGTTATCTATATACTACAATTCTGGGTTATGAAGAAGATAAGGTAAGGGTAAATATAGGGGTATCAAATAGGTATTGTAGAATTAGAATAATCGTATTATCTCCCTAGGATACACCGATCATTCCCTACGAACAATCGGTTCTCTACTTAAGAATATTTCTTTTTGATCACATGGATATTTCTCTGGGCATATTCCGAATACTACACAACTCGGTGAACTATATTGTGAGAGCTCCGGATTAATACGTGATATATAATTATTAATTATGTTCGCGATGTACCGAATTT
Source organism: Candidatus Scotarchaeum otlingeri (assembly GCA_002011075.2). Classification (GTDB taxonomy): domain Archaea; phylum Thermoproteota; class Nitrososphaeria; order Geothermarchaeales; family JDFR-13; genus Scotarchaeum; species Scotarchaeum otlingeri. The sequence goes on along the minus strand of MTMA02000006.1, from coordinate 772,683 downwards.
CCCATTGAGCACGGAGACATCTTCGCAAGGGAAGAGCCCCTACTACATTCCAGCCATCTACCTTTATAAAATCATAGATTGTATGCGCATGAGCGATTACGCCGACGGCATTACTCATATCCATACCCCTATCCATACATTTATGATAAAAATAATATTGGCGTTCCACCTGCTTACAGAAGGAGGACTCTAGGCCCCGCCTTTTTATCTCTGGAGGAACAACATACTCTAAACGTTTATTGATAGCATGATATATGGGTTCAACGACGTGCCACCACGTCCGCTGCCTAAGAACCTGATGAAGGGTAGTAAGAGATACTTTTATTAAAAATCCATATTCCATATACTTTAGGATATTAAGAATATATTCGTCTCCATTTACCAATGCATTCTTTATATCTTCTTCGGTAGCTTTTATAGGTTCGTGATGAGAGACTAACTTGGCGTTTATTGTTTCCCTAAATTCATCGTTGTATATCCAGTTTAGTCTCTTTGAAAATAGCTGAGGCGAGGGATAATATCTATGTCTCACCCGATTGGTTTCTCTATCCATAAATAACTTTGGAAATTTACTGGTTAAGATACCCCAAATATCATCTATGATGCGTCGAGTTATCGACGGTATACCTTCATCCTTTGACATTAGATGTAGATGTGTAAAGGCCCTACCATTTCCAGACGTCTGAATATTTGTGACAGTGTTTAATGGGATAACATATCTGGCATCTTCTTTAGGTACACCACTATTAACCAATTTATAATAGAATTTAAGGCTATCATTCATGATACATTTATATTCGTCTAGGAGACCTACATCGTTGAGCTCATCAGGAGTATAATATCCATAGGGCTCCACACTCCTCATAGATTGTTGTAGATGCGAAAGAAATACAGGGGTTACCATGAATAGAGTTGCAATTCTGGGGATATTTCTTAATATAAATGTGAATGATACCTGATCTAATACCGATAAGTGCCCACTTTTAATCGTGATATTTAATACTCGATCTATGAATTCATCAATATCTCTCTTTTCACTTATATGTTTCTCATACAACGTGATCGGATCTTCCTTCTTAATGCAGGCGTTTGCTCCATAGGCGACAATCTCTTCAGGACCCATTATTCCTCTGGATTCAGCCAATAACTTGACTTCAGGGATATAACTCGTGAATTTCAATAAGGATAACCCCACCGAGCATCTCTATATTAATTTTATAATAATAAATGATTAGATAAAAGCTTATCTATTTACATATTGATGAGAATGAGAATTTGCTATCAACCTATAGGATATGTGGATAATATAGAGGAATCTGGGGGAGTTAGATTCTCTCATATAATAATCAAGAGGAAATATATTGATGGCTTAATGGACATCGAGAAATACTCTAAATACCTCTATATAATATTTCATCTCCATCTGAATGAAGGAAAGGGTTATGAGCTGGTTATACATCCCAAGGGAGATGTCACACAGCCCTTAAGAGGGGTCTTCGCTACACGTAGCCCATATAGACCTAACCTGATCGGCTTGACGATAGTAGAACTTATAGAAGTTAAAGGAGAGACACTTATTGTTAGAGACCTAGATGCTGTGATAGGCACACCAATATTAGATATAAAACCTGTCGAGGATAAGATAGAGATGATACTAACAAAAGAAAAGAATATGTAGAGTTTTGATAAATTAGAACTATAAATGAAGATATTATATTTGGTATAGTCTATGGGATACTCGTCTTCCCTTCATATATATCGAGCTAAGTAGAATATAAGCTCAATTTTATGATTCCAACCCCCATTCATCTTCTTAAATATAGCTATAATCATTATGTTAGTATAGAGGCGGGGAGTGTGCCGATAGGGTTGGATCGGCTCAGGGAATTCCATAAGTCACGATTAAAACTTATATTCGCTATTGAAGAGTCCCTCCTCAATTTTATGACACAGGCTAAAGAGACATATGAAAAAGATATTGAGCTTCTTAGAGATAGAATAAATAAATTCCTAAATACATATACCCCGATGCTTAAACTACATCATGAGTCAGAGGAGAAGTGTGTATGCCCCTTTATGATAGAGGGTGAATGTAAATTATTGAAAAGTGAGCATATTATAATGATGAGATTAATAGATGAATTAAGGAAGATAGATGCCATTGATGATGCGGAGGAGGCGTTATCTATAATGAAAGAATTACATGCGTTATTTTCAAAACATGCTAAATGGGAAGAAGATATATTTACCAGGCTCGAAAGGGAATTAACCCCAGAAGAACTAAAAAAAATAAATAAGGCCATCGAAGAATTATACGCAAAAAGCGAGATATAGTTATATGAAATTAGATTGATAGAACTGTCCAAGCCGCTACTTTAGTGAGATAAATATTGAACTGTTATAAATAATAGGAGGGAGTTCTATCGCTGTAGATTCTTATCTACATCATCCCAATTAACGACCTTCCACCATTCCTCAACGTACCTAGCTCTATTATTTAGGTAGTCTAAGTAATATGCATGTTCCCATACGTCAAGAACCAATAAAGGCTTTAATGTAGCTATGTGCATAAGATTATGCTTTTCTATCTGCACAACATAAAGATTATCCTCATCATCAACTGCTAATATAGCCCATCCAACGCCCTCAACAGTTTTCGCTGCTCCAGAGAATTCTCTCTTAAATGCTTCAAATGAACCGAAGCTCTTATTGATTAAGTCTCCAACTAGTCCTCCTGGTAAATTATCATCTTGGGGAGGTTGCATATTATTCCAGAACAGTGAATGAAGTAAATGACCATTCATATGGAAACTTAAGTCCCTAAGTAGAGCCTTTACATCTATTTCAAGCTCTCCTTTTCTAGCTTTTACTAGTTTTTCTAGGGCTGTATTTGCTCCTTTAACATAAGCTAAGTGGTGTTTGTCATGATGAAGCTCCATTATCTTTTGTGAGATTACTGGTTCTAAAGCATTATATTTGTAAGGTAGGGGAGGCAATTCTATTTTCTTTAATGGCTTCATAACAATGTTATATTTCCATAAAACATATAAATCTTAATTTATAAATATACAGAGCTGGTATAACTATAAATTTTTTATAATCTGATATAAAGACTAATCCCAGAATTATATATTTTTCTTGATAGATTCAAGAACCAATTTGACTCCCTCCACGAATCCATCACCATATTCTGCAGATGTAACCCAGCTAGCATACCTCCTAACTTCTTCACCTGCATTTGCCGTGGCTATAGAAAAACCTGCTTTCTCAAATAATGGGATATCTAATTCACTGTCGCCGATAGCTACGGCCTCTCTAGGCGAAATATTCAGTAGTGAGCATGCATGTAAAAAGCCTACGCCCTTATCTACATCTTTCATATGGATATGATAAGCAAATTTACTGTCTACAATTGTTATATCTGGATATTTCCTTAAGATATGAATAATACTCTCGAGAGGTATAGTTCGTTGGATCGCTACATCAAATACCCTATATCTATTGCTGAAGCTCTCCTTCACCGAATCACCGAATCTCTCCCTGAGTTCCTCTAAAACTCTTAATGGTACAGACCTGTCTCCTAGTACATGCATATTATTTTCATAATAAATTACGCCTCCATCTTCAGCAATAATGGGTCCCTTTGCACCTATATATCTAGCAAGTCCATATAAAATGGGTAAAGCATTGCCGCTAGCCAACATTACCCTTATACCACTTGCTTCAAGTAGTCTTATATATTTAATCGCATCTATATTGATAAGTAATTTCTCATCTGTTAGTGTGCCGTCAATATCGGTGACTAAAGCTTTAGGTCTAAAGTCGATCATATAACTTTACAGCTCCTTTAGTCTAGTGATAAGATCAACGGGATACGGGTCAACCCCTCTCATTACTGCATGATAAATGCTGCATAAGTCAAATAGAAGAATAAGCTTAAGGATAGCTGCCAATCGTCCTACATCAGCGGGATATTCTACTGACAATGGGGACATACCCTTTTCAACTATAATGTCATATAGTGAACTCAACTTCGTGCTCCCCCCGATAAACATAGGTCTGATATTTTCCCTCAGGCTTCCTTCGTATATCATGACTTCATTATGATATATCTCTGGATACATATCCCAGTAAAATGGTATTTTTGCATTCTCATTGAATGATGCTTTGGCTCTGATGGCTATAGAAGTAAGGTTATGGGAAACATATAAAACAGGAATATAATCAAGTAGCTCATTAGCTATAAGCCATGGCTTAGATTTCTCAACAGGTCGCCATTCATTAACGACATACTTCAAATATCTATGGGCCTCTTCTACATCTTTTCTCAATCTTATCCCGAAATTGGATTCAACTATTCTTAAAGCAGCAGCGAGCAACTGCGGCAACCCAGATCTCGGAGCCATTGCCGAGGACACGGTGATATGCGTTATACTTTTCTTTTTACTGTACTCAGCCAACTTCCCCCCCGTCGAAATTGTGATCGTATTTATACCGCGTCTAACCGCCTCATCAACAACGGCTAATGTTTCCATCGTGTTACCAGAGAAACTAATCGCTATCAGAAGATAATCTTTATTGATATATGGAGGTAGTTCATGCGATTTATTAACTATTATCATCTGTGAGTTACTATAATGTAAGTAGTCTTTCAGGATGTTTCCTATAACTCCTGAACCACCCATTCCGGAAACAATAATTGGAGCGTCCTTTAAAGGTGATGAAACCTCGCCGATAGAGTTATATTCCGACGCAAGTTTCTCGCCGAATGCTAAAAAATCCCTGTAAAATCCTCTTCTGTCGACATCATCAAGCATCATTTTTTATCCCCTATATATATTATCTATTCAAAGATAATTCTTACTCCATCTATTAAATTATCTGGTGATATAGCATGGGGAAGATAAATATAGTTGTTGAGCCGCCGGGTCCACGCGCACAAAAAATTATTGAACGTGATAAGAAGGTTTTGATGCAGTCCTATGTTAGGTGGCTTCCATTGGTAATCAGATATGGAGAGGGCAGCGTTGTCGAGGATGTAGATGGAAATAGATATATAGATCTTAATGCAGGGATAGCTGTTTTGTCAACAGGCCATAGAAACCCGATTGTGATAGAAGCGATAAAAAAACAGTTAGATAGATTTCTCCATTATAGCTTAACAGATTTCTATTATGAAGAAGCAGTGGCCTTAGCGGAGAAACTTATAGATATAATGCCGGGTGATAAGGTCTTTTTTACTAATAGTGGAGCTGAGTCTATCGAGGGAGCCATAAAGATAGCGAGAGGCTATTACAAGGGTAAGAGACCTTACATCGTCTCATTTATAGGATCTTTTCATGGACGGACAATGGGAGCTATGAGTTTAACAGCAAGTAAAACGATACATAGGAAATATTTTAGTCCTCTAATGCCTGGTGTTATTCATGTCCCATATCCATACTGCTTTAGGTGTGTATTTAACCTAAAATATCCCGATTGTGCTTTGGCATGCCTAGATTTCATTGATAAGTGGATATTTAGAAAAGTAGTCTCCCCCGATGAAGTGGCCGCTATATTTATAGAACCTATCCAAGGAGAGGGTGGATATGTGCCTGCACCGAGGGAATTCATGAGAGAACTTAGAGAACTGACATATGAGCATGGCATTTTACTAGTTGCTGATGAAGTTCAGTGCGGTATGGGTAGAACTGGTAAATGGCTTGCCGTACAGAATTATAAGATAAACCCGGATATTATTACACTGGCTAAAGGAATAGCCTCGGGGCTACCCTTGGGGGCTATTGTGGGTAGAGAAGATGTAATGAGTCTTGAACCTGGGGCACATGCCAATACATTTGGCGGTAATCCTATTTCGATAGCTGCGTCACTTGCAACGATAGATCTATTAGAGAACAGTCTATTGGAGAATGCTGCTATTCAAGGCGAATACCTATTAGGTAAATTGTCTAGATTAATGGAGAGATATGATTATATAGGTGATGTTAGAGGCTTGGGACTGATGATTGGCATGGAGTTAGTGCGGAGTAAGAAAAATAAAGAACCGGCTAAGGATATTCTCAACAAAGTTATAGAAGGAGCATTTAAGAGGGGTGTATTAGTAATAGGTGCAGGTGAGTCCACAATTCGCTTCAGTCCGCCCTTAAATATTACAAGGGAAGAGATAGATGAGGCGTTAAATATTCTGGAAGAGGTGATTGAAGAAGCTATAAAAATATCATTTTGAGATGAGTATAGTTAAGACTGGTATATAATTTATGGGATAGTATATTTATTAATGTTATCCATATCTATAAATCCTTAATTATGTTTAATCTATGACTTTAAATAGGGCGGAATGATTATGGATGAGTTTCCAGGTGTTACTTGGTTAATTGGGGGAGAGGCCGGGTGGGGAATAAATCTTTCAGCGGAAGTATTAAGTAAAACCTTACTTAGAATGGGATATTATGTATTCAGTAATATTGAGTATGAATCCCTGATAAGGGGTGGACATAGTTATTATAGAGTTAGGTTCTCAGATAAGCCCATTTATTCTCATATTGAGTCTACTGATATAATGCTGGCGCTCGATGATGTAACTATAGTGGGAGACGGGGGTAGACATACTTACGGCCATATGAATGAGTTGTTTAATGGTTCTATATTGATTTACGATGATGAATCCTATGATCTGCCAAGTCAGATACTGAAGGATATAGGTAGAAGAGGGGTGAGAATTGTCGGGTTACCTATGAATCGGATTGTAAAAGACGAATTGTCGGATGATAAAGCTAAGTTGATAATGCGGAATAGCGTCGGTATAGGTGCATCTGCCTATATTTTAAATCTTGATTTGGAGACTTTATATGGCGTAGTAGAAGATAGGTTCGGGTCTAAAAGAATGGATATAATCAGAGATAACATAAGACTAATTGATAGGGGCTATGATTATATCAAGGATAATTATCCTTCTCTTAGGGTGGGGGTGCCAAAACCATCCAGTAATAAGAAAAGAGGACTTACAAATGGAAATTATATGGCTATAGTCGGAAGTATCAAGTCAGGCATGAAGATTTGGGTTCATTACCCTATGACGCCTAGTACATCTATGCTGAACTATGTAAACCAAGTTAAGGATAGATATGGATTAATTGTTCTACAGCCTGAGAGCGAAATAGCTGTGATACATATAGCAGTGGGAGCAGGCTATGCAGGCGCTAGAGCAGGAGTAGGGACCTCCGGCGGTGGGTTTGCTCTTATGAGTGAAGCTATAGGATTCGCGGGAATGGCTGAAATACCTGTGGTAATATTTGAAGTAAGCAGACCTGGACCAAGCACTGGATTGCCTACTAGGACTGAGCAAGGCGACTTATTTGAGGTTCTATATCCCTCTCAAGGAAGATATCCTAAATGTGTTATAGCTCCAGGAGATCCTGAAGAAGTCTATAGAGACTCTTATATAGCATATAATATAGCTGAAAAATATCAAATGCCCGTGATAATTCATTATGATAGACACTTGGCTGAAAGCCTCTATACCGTGGATATTCCTGAGGACCTAGATATACCTATCGAGAGAAGAAAGATATCCGGCGATTCAGATCCTATGGATAACGGGATATTTCAGAAGAGATACGCCGATACTGAAGATGGTATATCCCCTACATTCACATTAGGCGAGGATGGCGTTACTCTATGGACTGGATTGGAACATGATGAATATGGTATAGTGTCTGAAAACCCAGATAATAGGGTAAAAATGATGAATAAACGAGAGAAAAAGATGCGGAGACTATATAAGGAGATGATGGATAAAAAAGATATTTATAAGCCTATACAGAGATTTGGAGAAGGACACATACATATAGTGGGTTGGGGCTCCACTAAAGGTGTGATTATAGACCTATTAAATCATCTAAATGGCATAGATAGATATAGACTTAAGTTTATTCAAGTCAGGTGGGTTCAGCCCTTCCCAACCGAGCTATTTCGACAGGAAATAGAAGATGCTGACAAAAAAATAATTATAGAGAATAATTTCGATGGCCAGATGGAGAGGTTGATAAGACAAGAAACAGGTATCGAGATGGATTATTCAATTAGAAAATATGATGGAAGACCTTTCTCACTTGATATGCTATACAAAAGATTATTGGAGGTGTTGAGGTAGATGAGTAGTAAGCAATTGGACTCTTTATATGAAAATCCCTATAGACCTAATTGGTGTCCTGGATGTGGAAATTATATTATTATTAGATCATTGATACGTGCCTTAAGTGAGTTGAATATAAATCCAGGTGAAACTGTACTGGTATCTGGAATTGGATGTGGATCTAGATTACCTTATCATATTAGGACAAATGGAATCCACACATTACATGGTAGGCCTATACCTACTGCTATAGGTATAAAAATAGCTAGGCCCGATCTGAATGTTATTGTTGTTGCCGGAGATGGTGATACATATGGAATCGGTGTAGAACATTTTATACATGCTATGAGGTCTAATATCGGCATCACATTATTGATACAAAATAATGGAGTATTTGGCTTAACAAAGGGACAGCCGAGCCCTACAGCCCCAAAGGGGTTTAAGGGAACACATAATGATGCTTTTAATCCTATTCTACATGCTCTATCTGCAGGTGGAACATTTATCTCAAGAGGATGGACTGGCGACCCCAGTGCTCTCAAAGAACTTATTAAGAGCGCTATTGAACATTCATATATAGATGGGCATGGCATATCACTTGTCGATATCCTTCAATTATGTATAATATATAATCCGAGGATAGATGGTGAATTCTTCACGAAATATTATCGTGAAAAGGGTATTTACCTGAATAAGCTTAAGGGCTATGATCCATCTAATAAATATAGTGCTTTTGAATTAATGATAAGGGATGATGACAGAGTACCATTGGGAATAATATATCATAGAGATGATGTTCCCAGTCTAGAAGATGAACTCAATCTCAAGAGTAACAGCCCCATCGGTCTCAACGATATAAACAATGTTAATGTATCTGATCTTATCGAGAAAATTAAATGATGATCTTATTCCTCAAATCCTATTGAAGGCTCTATAATTAATTTGACTCCATACTTCCTTTTAATCTGCTTAACTTTTCTCCTTATAGCTTTCCTGATTTGTCTATAACCCCACGGAGGAACGAATACAATAGCCTCCTTATTTGAAATCAATTTTATATCGATATCATCACTTATATCCCCAAACTCCATCTTAATACTTTCTTCTAGAGAAGTAGGAGTCTCACTCATATAGCTATAATCAATTGATTCACGTGTAGGACGAGATACAGGTATTACAAATACTCTTTTACCGAATACATATAACTCATATTCGACCCGCTTGGTGAAAAAGTCCCTCACTTCCACGACAGGCCTAGCCAATTCCTCTTTTGTCAATCCATGAGGTACCTTGGCAACCATAACGACCTCATATACCTTTTTAATCTCCCCTCCCTTTAGGAAAATCACGGTATCAAGTACACTAGGGATCATTCCCAAATCTATTCTTTCTACGAATCTCTGAATAGCATCTATGGGGCTGGTTGCATGCACAATTCCCACCATACCTACGCCGGCTAACCGTAGGTCTATAAACAGTTCGAAATCGTCTGTGGTACGCATTTCATCGAAAATAGTATAATCAGGTCTAGAAAGCAACAGAATATCATGGAGACTCGTTGAATCTGTTTTCGCCTTTGAATATTGGGTAATATCCATAGGTAGCTGAAGATCTCTAGGAGCCTCTATAGTCTTCACAACCTTGCCCTGTTCCATATAGAATTCTGCGAGAGCCTGGGCAAATGTACTCTTTCCCTCTCCAGGAGCCCCAGCGATCAATATTCCTTCTGCTCTTTTACCTAGCCGCTCAATTAATTCATAGGGAAGATTATAATCTTCTATTGACAACTGTCTTATGGGTCTAACTGCCGTAACCTCATATCCATCGCTAAAGGGAGGCTTTACTATCACTATCCTAAGGTCTTTAATTTGGATAATTTTTAGATCTTTTTTATCTGTTTCTATAAAACTCTCAGGATCTATATTCGCATAATCTATTATCTCCTCAATTATTTCTTCTATCTCTTCTCTAACCATCTTTTCATCCTTAATAGGAACGTATTTCCAATCCCCGGGTTTCCCTTTCTTGGCCCTCGGCTCCACACCCTCCTTTAAATGTACAGACATCGTGGATTCATCAAAAAGTTTAGTGATCCGCGGCATCTCAGGCAACTCACGTTGGACAAATAATGTCTTGGCTCCCAAAGCCTTAGCGAGACGGGCTTGATTAGGATTATCGACAATTATAGTCGCATTATTATGTATAGCTAGATCAATAATATAATAAAACACATTATCTATGGGAGGCGTTTTATCTCCTATGAATTTTAGACCTATAATACCTATATTCGCAAACTCTTTAATTTTTTCGAGTTCAGTTAAGCTCTTATCTGAGGAGGCCTCCGATTTAGTAAGGTCATCCTCCAACATAGATAATAAGGACCATGGAATAAGTATTCTACCACTAATCTTCTTATCTTCAATTAACTTACTTACTAAACCTTTTCTTATTACCTCTATTGTAGGTATATACATATTCATGTTTCTTTATCCCCATCACCTAATGAATGACTATTATACATATATATAGTGATAAATTGTTATGCCCTTTATACAAAACAAATGGGGTATATATAAATCTTCACTAAATAATCATCTTTATCCCATTACCTGTTAATGGAAGCAGAACTATATCATCCCCTCTTATATCACCCGACTCATAAGCCTTCTTAAACGCGGCATATACAACGCTAGATGTAGGTTCAACGGTAAATCCAAGTCTCCACAATGATTTATATGCCTCCATAATTTCTGTTTCATCTACTACCATAGCATGCCCATATGTACGAATAATCTCTAATAATTCTCTTTTTCTAGGTTTGAATAAGACCCTTAGCCCATCGGCCAATTCTGTCCTTGGCAGTCCAGAATCACCAAATAACTCTTTATGGATAATGTCATAACCAGCTGCCTCAACAGCAATTAATGAAGGAATTTCATCAATGTAGCCAACGTCCAATAGATCCTCGAGCCCATAGTATATTCCTAATAGATTGGATCCACTGCCTACTGGTACAAAAATATGATCCGGGAATAAGCCGCCTAGCTGCTCCCATACCTCATAAACTAATGTTTTAAATCCTTCGATATAAAAGGGGTTCCATAGATGCCCGATGTAGAAACCATTTTTTGACGCCTTGACGGCATTCTCATAAGCCTTCTTTCTATTATTTGAAAGGAAGATGTTGGCCTCCGCGGCTTCAAGTATCTTTAGCTTACCTTTAGGGATATCTTTTGGGACATAAATATCCGCTTTGACTCCAGCTTTAGCCGCGTAGATGGATAGAGATATCCCGGCATTGCCGGAAGAATCCTCGATTACATGATCTACACCAAGATCCAGTGCTCTACTAATAGCTACTGATGTCCCCCTATCTTTAAATGACCCGCTAGGCATTAGATATTCTAATTTAAATAATAAGTTTGTATCGCGGTGAGTATGTTTAATTAGAGGGGTCCAACCCTCTCCAAGAGAAATTATATTCCTTAATGGAGGGAGAAAATTCTTATATCTCCATATCGAGTAGGTTTCTTTAATAATTAGATCTCGATTAAATCTCCTTTTACTATATATAATATTTAATGGAGAGGAACATCTTTGACAATTCCATATCTTAGAGAGATATGAATATTCATGTTTACAATTAGAACATATGATTCTTTCCATTTTTATAATATAATTTCATATAGGTAAATAATAATTTGCTAGAATCCTAAGCCTTTAGACCTAGTTTGATTTCATCGCCTAGATAAGACTTTATCAGTAACCTTAACACTGTAGAAGCGGTTAACCCCTCCTCTTTGGACTTCGTTTTGAATTTCTTCCAGTCTTCTTCATCCACTAATATACTAATTCTAATTTTCTTCATTATAAAACACCCCCTATTTTCTTATTTTATCCATCTATAATCAATATTAATATATAAATTTAAATGTTTTCTTTATATATGCTTCTATCTTTGTCTTATATATAAAATAGGTCACTCTTAAGATTACCAATTAAATAATGATATTATCAAGAAATATTAATAGCCTATCATCCCATTGGATGATGATACATCATATGATTATCTTGGCGGTCTTATGATGATATGAGGGTGTAATACCCTTAAACCATATTTAAGAAATTCATATCAATTTTATTTATATGAGGGCTTGATGCTTATAACAACATATACTAATAAATTCTTAATGTAAAAAAACGAGCATAGTTATTACTAAGTAATAACTTTATATACTACAGAAAGCTATTTATTTCTAGATACAGATGGGTTGAGCGACTATGGAAATAAGGAAAGTCCAAAAATTGGGTTATAGCACCATCGTTGTCTCGCTACCGAGGAGCTGGGTCAAGGATAAAAACCTAAAGAAGGGTGATAGTGTAATAGTTAGGGTTGACGAAGATGGGAACTTGAGGATCGAGCCATACGAAGCTGAGGGGGAGAAGAGAAAACGTGAACAGTTTATTATCGATGTAAGTCAGATAAATTCACCTGGCCTAATCAAAAGAATCCTAATAGGAAACTATGTATTGGGACATGATAACTTGGTATTTATCAATAAAGGGGAGAGGCTATCACCCCAAGTCCTGAAAGAGATACATGAGGCTATCAACAGACTGGCGGCTATGGAGATAGTTGAGCAAAACCTCCATAAAGTAGTTGTACAGTGTTTTATAGACCCAACTAAATTCAGACTTACCGGCCTCATAAGAAGAATGTATACATTAATCTTCTCGATGATAGAGGCTATCCAAGTATATCTTAGCGACCTTGACCTTAATGTCCTAAGACAAATAGTTAATATGGAGAACGAGGCTGACAGACTATACTGGTTGATAGTAAGACAGATACTTTTAGCCCAAAAAAGCTGGAAGGTGGCTAAAGATATCGGTATAGAACATCCATATCATATCGTGGGAAATAGAGCGTTGGCTAAATCTCTAGAGGAGATATGTGATAGAATCGAGGATGTAGCAAATGAACTGGGGAGGATACCTATAGAAGCAGTATCTGAACATAAAGATGTCATCTCTATAATAGATACTATCCTTGGGGACCTTAGGGAGATACTAAGCATATCCATGATGGCCTTTATCGAGCTAGATATGGTAAAGGCAAACGAGATATTGAATAACCTTAAGGTATTTAGAAATAGAGTTAAGGAACTAGATACAAACTTCTTGATTTATATAAAGGAGCCATTAGCATTATCTGTGTTTAGAGTGATAGTGTCTTCCATCATGAGGGTAGCTGATAGTGCAGATGCCATAGCGGAGATAACAATAAACCGGGCGCTAGAAATACCCAGTAAAATATGTAAATGGGAAATAGTAGAGGAATACTTAGATTAAAATCCTTTTTATCTCTATATATAGGGTATACATCGGTGGCCATATAGTTGCAATGGATATTTGCCCATGGAGACGTAGATGGAATATCTTCAGCTGCATTACTAAAATTCATTTACCCTGAGACAACTATATTCTTCAGCCATCCACATGGGCTATACGGTGACATCAAGAATAATGTAGATCCTGGAGAAGATATTTTCATCGTCGATATAGCGTTGGATGAGACCCAATGGAGGAAGCTTATACCTCTTCTAGACGAGTTTCATAATGAGGGAAGTAGGGTAGTATATATAGATCACCATATTCTCCCAGAGAATTTTATTGAGCCAAGCTTTGAATTTTATCACAATACCGCGATGAGTACAGCTGAACTTACCTATAGAATATATTCAGGTAGATTAGGCGTTGATATGAGTAGAGTGGCGTTATATGGAGCGGTGGGCGACTATTCAGACGAAACTGATTATGTAAAATGGCTATATAATTACTGGGATAAGCGGTTTATCTATTTCGAGTCTGGTATACTTACTCAAGGACTGGAAGCCTCAAGAAGGATGTATGATTTCAAGAGAAGTATTGTAGATGAATTATCAAAAAATGAATTGCCTAGCGAGAATGCTGAGCTCGTCGAGAGGGCTCTTCAAATAACTACAAAAGAAGAAGAAATGCGTAACTATATCTTTAAGAAGAAAATACCCCTGGAAAATCTGACATATATAATTGAGCCTAATGGTAGTTTAGGCCGTGCAGCGCGATATGCATATGTATATGGCGATACTGTTGTAGGCATTGCAATAGAATATAGAAAGGAATTGGCGGTAATGAGTATTAGAAGAAGGAAAGAAGCGGTACATATAAATTTGAATAGTATTCTTAGGAGGATATCGCCCAAATATGGCGGTTCTGGAGGGGGCCACACAGATGCAGCAGGTGCACGTATCCCCCGCTCTAGACTGCAGGAGTTTCTTGAGGAATTAGACTCTATTATAACTAGATAAGATAGCGTCAAGTCGTGACATTAATTTCTTCAATACCGATCGATATAGTTGTTAGACGTGGTATATATGGAAAGCTGTTTCTCTCGATCATCCGTCTGATATCCTTATATATATTATCGATATCTATGATACGGTCATCGATAAATATCGCTATACCGGGTCCTATATTTGATGGAGCCATCCCCAAGATATCATATTCGGACAGCAGCTCCTTAATCTCATTATAGTGAGCTATGTTTCTTTCTATTATTTTCTCCAAACCCCATTTCTGGAGCCCCTTCTTAATTAAGCCGCTATCTTCATTAATTAAGCCTTCCAAGATCAGCATCAATGAGGCTGTGTTTAGAAGACTCTGTGTTAGAGATATGCTTTTAGGAAGCCTCTTAATTATATTGTTATGGGTTTCAGGGTCCCATCTATATGTCGGTTCTAAAAATATTATGTCGAGCCACTCCGGAGGATCAGCCTCCATTATAGTTATGGGGGCTAAATATGGATCTATAATTATTATACCGCCATAATATGATGCTGCTAATCCACTCCAATAGATATATTTATATTCGGTATATTGTAGAGCTAGATTCAATATTTCTTGGTCCGAGGATTCAACTTCGCATGCGAGTGACAATGAAAATATTGTACCTAATATGGCTGTTAATTCGCCGCATAACCCATTATATAACGGAATATCCTTATCTATAATAACCCTGAAGTTAGATGAAATCTTATGTTTTTCCTTGAATCTATATAGTACATCATATATGATATCATGGATCTTATATTCTATGGCCTCTTCTCCAAATTTTCCTCCTATATAAACTTCATCCTCCTCCGAGTCATGATGATACAGCTTAATTATATCATGATATAGATCCAGGGAAATACCGAGGAATCCATATCCCCCTGCAATATTAAATATAGAGGATGGAATGGTTACTGCTACATCCCTCATTATCCAACACCTAAGAGATAAACCTTTAGATAATCTAACTCATTATCTATCGGTCTTCTAAGATGATCTGGAGATGCTCCATAATACCCCATTATGCATATATTCCTTCCAGCGTTTTCCGCCGCATCATTTAATATCTCAAGAAATCTATCTTTAGAAAGAAAATAACTACATGAAGATGCAACGACAGCGCCTCCATCCGCTATGCAACGAAATACCATACTATAGAGGTTTTGATATGCCCTTAACCCCCTCCTATAGAACTCTTTAGATGGAATAAATGAGGGGGGATCACATATGATTATATCAAATTCATCCTCATTCTTTATAGATCTATTTAGATATTCCTCGACACGTCCATGAAATACTTGAATCTTCTCGCTAAACTTGTTCAATTTGATATTATGATATATTTCAGATACCGCATAATCACTCTCTTCAACCATAATTACTTCACTTGCCCCTCCATAGGCCATATGCAATCCGAACCCCCCAGTATAAGAAAATAGATCTAGTACTCTGCCTGATGTAAATCTCCTCATAACGATACGATTAAGCTTTTGATCCAAGAAAAAGCCTGTTTTCTGTCCGTTCTCAACATCGACATTAAATAATACACCTTCTTCGTTGATGATGGTTCTAGGACTGCCTTCTCCCACTAGCCATTTTCTGTATATTGGTAGACCGGCTTCACGTCTTCCTCTATGGTCATTTCTAAGGTAAACCTTTTTACAGAGACCTGTTTTAATGATATAACTCCCTATATATGCCAAGATATTATCTATCCCTATGCTTGAGGATTGTATCACAGCTATATCGTCATATAAATCGATTATTAAACCAGGTAACCAGTCTCCATCCGCATTTACCAATCTATATGAATCCCATCTATCAATAATATTACGCCTAACCCTTATTGATCTATTGATCCCAGACTCAATTATATATTCTACATCCAGAAGCTCTTCATCAGCTCCATAATAAAATATTCTTACACCTAGAGCTCCGATCCCTTCATAGAACCCCTGCCCTATTATTTTACCTCTCCAATTTCTTATATATACCCAATCACCAGGCTTGGCGTCGACAACCCTTTCTATCCATTTACTATATATAGTCAAAACCTTATTCCTAATCATATTATCTGCTCCTCTAGATAGATATACTGCTCCCACCAATATTCCTCACCTAACCCCAGTTATTCAATAATAATGAAGATATTTTACTTCATATACCAATTAATTATTTGGCCCCGCCTCTCACTACACCTGAGTTACCTAGAAGGTATACAATGATGGTGCAACGGTCAGGCGGGGCACAACCTATATTAACCAAGATAATTTAATACATTATCCTCGAGAATTTCGGGTGCAACCCCACGATCTCCAACCAGATAATAATCCCAACTATCTTTAGGGATAAAATAGATAGGCACGGAACTTATATCTATAAGATTCATCTTCTTATGCATAGAGTCTGTGTCATAGACCCATCTATAAAACATCATTCTGTAATCTGAATTGATTACTTGGATAAGGCCTGTAATGTTTCCACCTATATCTACAAATATAACTTTAATATTTTTGGTGGAGATAGTGCTCCGTATTTGATTTAAAGTATCAACGACATCGATATAGCCATAATCTCTAGAATCGAAAAAAATGATAAGCTTATTACCTTTAATTGAGGATAATTTGATATATTTTTCATTAACTATATCATAGAGCTTATATTCATAATAGGGCGTCGCACTACCAAGGATAGCGTCCAGCAATCCAGGATATTGGAATAGGACCATGCCTAATAGAAGCATAGTGCCTAGAAGCAATACAAGTATTTTATTACTGTTTAGGTATCTCAAATTCTGCACCCTAGAAAATATTAGATAAACAACTAGTTATAAAAAGAAAATATTTCATGGACGCTAATTAAATACAGTGTATATAAATTTATTTAAAAGCTTTATAATCGGTGGATAATAAATGGATGATAGGCTACGTAAGTTGCTCTCGAACCCCTATAGAGTTATAATTATAAAATCTATAGGGGTAGAAGGCTCGACATTCTCAGAGATCAAGAAGAAGACAGGCCTATCGACTGGAACAATATATCATCATATAAATGTCATGAGTGACTTAATCTATAAAGAAAGAAGAAAGTACTACTTATCAAAATCTGGTAAGAAAGTCTATTCTCTACTTGAGAGTGGAGAATTTTTTCTGGACAAGTATAAAGAACCAATTATTAATTTAGATATAGTGATAAAGGTATTATTTCTGAGTAAATTATTCAAACTTTTGTATGAAAGCAGAATGCTACCGATTCTTTCAGGAATATTAGGTGGAGTTCTATTATACTCGAGTGTTCGTTATAATGTGGGTTTTATCCTTTTTAGACCTATAAATAGACCTATTATCCCGGGTATTCTCCTCACAATATCAAGCTTAATAACCATACTTTCCATATATACAATACACATCTATTTCAGCGTAGGAACGGAATTCAGTTGGATCGAGTGGCTAAATCTATGGCTCATAGCATTTATTCCGCTAGCAGTGTTGGCTACAATCCCCTTCCTATTTTATATGTTATACATAAATAATAAGTATCTCTTTTCAATTATACAGTTTATAGCGGCATTCTATCTTGCTATAGCCATGTCAGTATCTAGTGGACTAAAGATAGATAGATCATTGGCTGTATCTGGATTCCTATTATTTATTGGACAAATAATTGGATAATTAACTATCTCATGTTTCTATTAAAATATGACCATAATAATCATCTATAGCTATTCCAGGTATATCCATCAAGATTTCTTTGGCTTTATCACTAAAGATAAATTCCAATAGCTTACTAACATTATTATTTTCTAAAGCCTTCTTCGAAACTAGTATATCATAATATTCTCTTGATATAGGTATGAAATCGACTTTTCTATTGACAGTTGCTGTCTTGATGGCTACTCCAACATCGGCATGACCCATCTCTATAGCGGTTACAACAGCGTCATGAGTCTTTGCCTCCACATAATACCCATCTATTTTGTCGATGACATCACTAAATTCAAGGTTATTCTTATCTGAGTATTCTCTGATCAATAGATCTATTAATTGCCGAGTTCCAGACCCCTTACTACGATTAATGAATCTATAATTACCTGATATTATATCTTCTATGGAACGTATTCCCTTAGGATTATTCTCTGCAACTACCAATCCTTGCATCCTCTGGAAGCCTCTATATAAAATAATATTCTTCAATCCATACTTCTCTACAAAGGGGACATTATATTCATTAGTATCTGGATCAAATAGATGGGTACCTCCAAGATCTCCATAGCCGATTCTGATACTCTCGAATACTCCATTTGACCCCATCCATACTCTCTTAATTCCCTTTAAGCCCGTATCTTGAATAAAATAATCTATTAATTTATTTAATGCTATACTATGGCTACCACATATGATTATTTCACTCAGGCTTAATCTGTCTCCAAATAATATAGCATCAGTATACTCGCCTTTCTCAAGAAAGAGTTGATTTTCCGGTATCTTTATATACCCGTCAGCCAGCGTCAACGTAATAATTGCTCCACTATCACTTGTTATAGGATAAGCCGTATATTCATTCTTCATAGACTTTATTATTACGGGAATCAGGTCGGTTACACCTAAGCGACCCCGCGCCTCATTAGCAAGCTTCACCCTAATCGTATCTCGATATAGCTGCTCATATCCCATGAGATACATAAGGACGGGATAAACTATATTATAAAATATCATGAGAGCACTAACCGGAAATCCCGGAAGACCCAATAGAAGCTTCTTTCCTAGTTTGACAGCCATCGTAGGTCTACCGGGTTTCTGCTTTACTCCATGGAAAATAAATTTGGATCCCTCCATCTTCTCGAGGATCTTGTATAATATGTCTCTTGTACCTACACTTGTCGATCCACTTGTAATAATAACATCACATTCATTCATAGCATCAACTATCTTCTCATATATATCTACAGGGTCGTCTTTGGCTATACCATAGTACTTTGAGTTTATACCCATCTTGGTGAGTATAGATGTAATCAGCGGACCATTTACATCGAATATTTCACCTGGACGGGGAACCTCCCCTTGAGGTATAATCTCATCACCTGTACTTATTATTCCAACGACAGGCTTTCTATACACCTTTACCTTTCTGATACCTACGGCTGCTATAGCACCTATATCTCTAGGCCCCAGAACAGTGTTTTTATATATGACTTTTTCACCTACCATCTTATCTGCTCCTACTTGCTGGATAAATTCTCCTGGTCCCACAGACTTATATACGAGCAGCTCGTCTCCACGTCTCTCTGTGTATTCCTCCATTACAATAGCATTTGCTCCACCTGGAACCATGGCGCCAGTATCTATCTCGACGGCCTCACCTTCACGGATATATAATTCGGTCTTTACACCTACCTTCGAGATTCCGATTACCCTAAGCTTGACAGGATTGGTTTCTCTGGCATAACTAACATCCTGATATCTAACGGCATAGCCGTCCCTCATTGAACGGCTGAAGGGAGGTACATTATATTCTGCAGTTATATCTTCAGCTAGAACCCTTCCAACAGCTTTATAAACATCAATTTCTTCTTTTCCCAATCTTGGTTCTTCCAATTCTTCAATAATAAGTTTTACGGCTTGATCTACACTGATTAATTCTCTAAATATCTTCTTCATACCTTTATATTATATATAAAATTATCTAAATAAGTTGATTATTATTCTCTAAACAAACAATTTTTCTTATCTAACATATCGTCTATATAGTTTGATACTCACTTCATCACCAGACTCGTAGCCCTCAACATCCTCATGTATAACTATATATCCGTCAGATAATGATAGGCTTGTAAGTATACCAGCTCCAGAAGTAATTGTAGGGTGGATATATATTTCGCCATTTCTATACTCTATCTTTCCTCTGACATAATGCCTTAAACCTAGTTTTGAAGCCGCTCGCCTAGTAAGCTTTCCTTTCACTTCTGGAGTGATTTTGCGGCCTTTAATGCCTAATAATCTATTTATAATAGCATCCCCGAACAAAAAAGTAGATATAGCTGCTGCTACGGGATATCCAGGTAAGCCTAAAATAGGTACACCAAAGGCCTCGGCTAAAACCACTGGGCGCGAAGGAAATAGGGCCACACCATGTACATATACTCTGCCTATCTCACTTATAGCTTCAACAACATAGTCTCCTCGCCCCATAGAAGTACCTCCCGCTGTTATAAGTAAATCAACATCCTTTACCGAATTCTTAAAGAAATTTATAAGGGCATCGGGTTCATCGGATATAATTCCATAATCAATAATATCCACTGGGTAGTCATATAGCATGCCTCTAAGCATCAGTCGATTAGTTTCGATGATTTCGGATTCACCCGGTATATCACCAATCTCTACTAATTCATTCCCTATAGCCGCTATTCCCACAACAGGTTTCTTGTAAACCTCCACCTCCGTGATTCCCAGCGACGCGATGGCAGCGAGATCGTATGGCGTCAGGGGAATGCCAGAATACGCTACAACCATTCCTCTTTTGACATCCTCACCTTTTAAAGCCACATTTTGATAAGGTGACACAGCTGTATAGATATCGACATACTCACCATCAGCTTTCGTGTATTCAATCATCACAACTGCGTCGGCTCCCTCCGGCATCTCAGCCCCTGTATCAATCCTTACAGCTTCACCCTCCTTGACTACTCCTTTAAAAGGCAAACCCGTCTTTGCTTCGCCGATAACCCGGAGTCTAATTGGGTTGGATTGGCTGGCTCCTGAAACATCCAGTGACCTTAAGGCATATCCATCCATAGCTGCTCTATTAAAGGGTGGGACATCTACTGTGCTTACAATGTCATCGGCTAATATTCTATTTAATGCCTTGTCAATAGGTAGTTTTTCCAAGCCACTAGGTTTAATATCTACACTTCTAAAGAATATTTCTAAGGCTTCATCAGGTGAAACAAGTTCTTTAAATCCTTTTTTATCTCGATGCATATTATTTACCTCCAATAAATATTTATGTCTCAATAGAGTTAATGCTTTTCAAAATATAGTTATCCTATATTATACAGGTACCGCTCTCTATAACATAGGGATGTTCTTCCTCCCCTTCTTTGAAGTATGGCTCCCTTAAAAGAACAGCACGCATATATAGCTTCTCTAAATCCTCGTCTGTAGCTCCACTCCTCATGGCCGTCAGAAAATCAACATGGTTATCGCTTCTTAGTAAACAAGGCTTAAATTTTCCATCATAAGTTATTCTGATACGATCATTTCCCATACAAAATGCATGATTATACATAGGTTTTACAAACTCGACTTGTACCCCATTTCTGAGTATATATACAGGTCTATTTTGCAACCTCCTAAATCTTATTTCAGCGGCTTTTTTAGCAATCTCGTCCTCTATTTTCGATAAGTCGAGGAAGTATCTATCGTAAAACTGAGTATCAACTTTTAATAACTCAATAAATTGTATCACATTAGTTTTCGAACCGCCCAATGAACATGAATATTCTATCATATCATCGATTTCATCATCATTAACATCCTTAAGTATAACTATATTCAGCTTCACCGGATTTAGGCCAGCATCAATACTATTTTCTATCGCTTTAAGTGTATTATCCAACGCGTCAGTCCTAGTTATGAATCTAAACTTATTATGATCTAGACTATGAAGACTTATGTTTACCCTATCTAAGCCGTTAATCTTAAGCTGATATACAAGATTAGGAAGTCTAACGCCGTTTGTCGTCATCGAGACCTCTTTTATCCCTACAGACTTTATACATTTAACTATCTCTATTATATCGCTTCTAAGCATAGGTTCTCCGCCCGTCAATTTCACATACTCAACGCCAAATTTATGAAGTATCCTAACTATCCTCTCAATCTCATTCGGCTTCATATAATGTGCTGGACTAGTAATACCCTCCTTATGACAAAATATACAGCCAAAATTGCATTTCGCTGAACTATTCAGCGATATTCTTGCTCCTCTCACGGGTCTACCATATCTATCGTATAATACCATTTTTAACCTCAACCTTCTTTTATATTAAGCATGATAATTGCCCTTAACTAGTATATTATTATCCTCCTCCCACCGGTGGAAATATCGATATCTCATCTCCATCTCTAACCTTAGTCTTAATTCCATCGAGAAACTCTATATCCCTACCGTTTATCATTACTTTATATATTTTTTTTAATTGACCTTTATCCATCAAAAGATCCGATAACTTACCTTCTTTGCCCTTTAAATCATTCAATATATCAATAACATATTTAGGCTCGTTAATCTCAACTACATCGTCCTTCTTACCCATGAATTCCCGGACAGACGCAAAATACTTTATTCTAACCGGCATATTTGACACCAATCTACTATTTAACGATTCACAAAATAAATAATTGTATAAAAATTACTAGGAGGGTATATTGATGCCATGACCATATTTCTCTATACCAAGCCTAGATAATGTCTTTTTAGTTGGAATTCCATCTTTCCATCCTCTCAGCTCATAATACTCCCTAAGCATGGGCTCCAAGTCTACCACCCTACCTTTGGCAGGTCCTTCTGAGAGAGGTTCTTTTAGTAATCTATCAGGTAAAGTGTCATCTATAACGCCTTCACGCACATTGAACAGTCTTCCAAGGTTATATATACGTTCGCCTATAAGTAGCAACTCATCTTCATCAATATCCCACCCCGTCAAAGGTACAATAATATCCACAAAGTCTCTCGGGGTAAGTGAGAATGTGTTGAATTTGCATACGACACCTGAGTCTATAGCAGCAGCATAATAGTCTTGAAGCATCTTCACTAATTTGGCCTTGCCTTCTATAGAAAGCGGATCTGTTTTATAAGGAACTCCGAAGACTTCCGATGGTATTACATATGCCCTAAGATGACATCCTCCCCTATTTGAAGTTGCATATCCTAAACCCATACCTTGAAATGCCCGGGGATCATAAGCAGGCATCTCCATCTTCTTTACACTCATTGATATAGAAGAGTCTCCGTATTTCTCACATAACCTATATGATCCCAAAGCAATATCATCTCCAAACCCATTTCTATAGCCTGTCTTCCATGCTAATTCCAAGATAGCCTGCTCATTACCCCATTCCAATCTAAGACCATCTAATCTCTCATCAGGAATAAGGCCTTTTTCATATAGCTCCATTGCTGCCGCAACTGTTGCGCCATAAGAAATAACATCTAGACCCATATCGTTAACTATTGAGTACGCCTTGTTTATCGCTGCTAAATTACTTATTCCATTATTAGCTCCCAGCGACCATACCCCCTCATATTCTGCTCCTTCATACTCAGTTTGCCAAGGTTTCTCATCAACTTTTATGAGTCGAGCACATCTTATTACACATCCCCAGCAACCCTTATTCCCTACCAGATACTTCTCTGCCAATGTTTCGCCGCTAACATCATATGCATACTCAAAAATGCCTGAATGAAAATTTTTTGTTGGGTATCCTCCAAATTCATTTACAATATTGACGATCGCTTCTGTTCCCAAAACTTGAAGCGACTGGGATAATATGTTATCCATCACAATCTTATTTTTCTCCTTTACCACCTCATTAAATCTATCTTTGTCATGTATATAGGGACGGGTATGAGGTTTTACATAGATAGCCTTAACCTTCTTAGAGCCCATGACCGCTCCTACTCCACCACGTGCAGCCGCCCTATTCTTATCATTCATTATTGATGCTATTAGACTAAGATTTTCTCCAGCCGGCCCAATAGACAAAATGCTACCTTTGCTGCCTACATTCAACTCTTTTCTAATCTTATCCTCTGTATAATATACTCCCTTACCCCAAAGGTGATGAGCATCATGGAACTTCACATCCCCATCGGATATATAGAGATATATAGGGTATGGAGAAACGCCATTCAATATTAATCCATCCCAACCTGTAAACCGTAGATAGGCACCGAAATCCCCACCGCTGTTAGCATCGCCTATACCCCCCGTTAATGGCGATTTAGTGACGAGATGATACCTGCCGCTAAGCGGTACACCTGTCCCTGTCATTGGACCAGTAATTATAGCGATAATGTTATCTTTACCCAAGGGATCCGCGTTCTTAGGCACCCTCTCCAAGATGAACTTGGTTCCCAGCCCTAATCCTCCCATGAACATTCGCAGAGTTGTCTCATCTATAATCAATTCACGGTAACGATGGTTGTCTAAATCTATATCTAGTAGCCGCAGCTTATACATAACTTAACGCCTCTAATAAAATATGATTTATTAAAATCCTTTATAGAGATATGATTATAAAAAAGTTAGTGAATGTATCTATTAATGCCTGAACCCTGTCTGCTGAGGTAATCTTCGGCAGCCTTGAGTACTTCCTTACTATTTCTATATGTCGCTCGTTTCAGCGCTTCTCTATATCCAAGCCATTTAAATCCTTTGTGTTCATAGGAAATTTTCACTTCTTTGCTTTTACTTTTAGCTAGGTAATAAATGACTTCCTTATGGATTAGTGTTCCTTCCCTTCGATAGAAATACTCTATTCTCTTTTCGAAACCTGGAACAAAATAGATATCTTCTAAGCCGGTTTCCTCATATACCTCTCTTTTAGCGGTATCAAGGGGGCTTTCACCTTTCTCAATATTGCCTTTAGGGAAATCCCAATGTCCAGCTGGGTAATGAAGAAGTAGATACAACCTTCTATCTCCATTTTCATAGTATATAATAGCACCTGCAGAACGCTCTTCTTCTCGCTGCATATTTTCGCCCCGAAGTTGCTAGAGTTTAACTCTATCTATATAGATAATATCTACCACTCTTTCATATAGTTTCATAAGTTCATCATAGCTAGGTGATCCTCTCGTTTCCATCCTAGTTGCTTTATAAGCCCCAGCACAGCTACCCATCAATAGCGAGTCGACAAAGTCATTGGTTTTAGATAAATGAGAAGCAAAAACCCCAATGAAAGCGTCTCCACTCCCAACAGTATTAACCACTCTCAACCCTAGTTTCTCAAGGGGAATAGGGGGAACTTTTATGTATTCCTCGCTGGATGGATCGATGGCCAAAAGGCCTTCGCCACCCATCTTTATAATAAACTTGATGGATCTATTGATATCTGATATCCATCTATATATCTTATTTATGTCGATAGAACCGAATAGCTTCTCAACCTCCGTTTTATTCAATATTAATATATCGGTTTTCTCAGCTCCGTCTGCAATAAAATTTAGTCCCAGCTCGCTATATACGCCTGGATCCCACATCTTAATTGCATTTATCCCTTCATCCTTAATGATATTCATAGCGGTATCGATCGGTGGATCCATCACGACAACTACCTTACTGCTGTATAATATCGATGAAATGGGCTCCTTATTTACATCTGTAGGATTAAGATATTCATTTGCTCCAAAATATGTGTGGATGATATTCTCACCCGATTCATCTATGATTATATAGGCAGTTCCTGAAATAACGCCTTCAATAACCTTTATGCCATCTGTCAAAATCCCTTCGTCCCATAGAATATTAAAATGCTCCTCGTGCCAAGGGTCATCACCCAAAGCCGCAACCAATGCAACCTTATCTTTACCTAGATATCTAGCGGCCGCTACGGCTACGTTGGCTGCCGTGCCGCCAGGAACCCTATCAACCTTCTTTACCTTAACTTCTTCCCCAGCCCTAGGAAACCTCTTTACATATATATTTATATCCCAATTGATAGCTCCTATCGTAGCTATCTCTAGCTCCCTATTCATTACAAATATATAATTAACACATAAATCTTTAAACACTTATTCCAGAGTTTAGCCACATTCTAGATTAACTAATTAAAATCGGAAGCAAACTAATAATATTATTAGGTGACGCTTATGAAGATCAAGTGGCTAGGACATAGTTGTTTTTATCTCCGACTACATGAGACAAAGATATTGATCGATCCATTTCTCACTGGGAATCCGAAGGCACCATTAAAACCAGGCGATATCAGAGACATCGATTTGATTCTTGTTACTCATGAACACGGGGATCATCTAGGTGATACCAAACAAATAGCGTTATCAACAGGAGCAACCGTTGTGGCGTCATATGATTTAACAGTTAAATTAGCCGAGGAGGAAGGGGGATTAAACACTATAGGGCTAAATATAGGGGGTACCTATATACATAACGATGTAAGGATCACACAGGTTCATGCCATGCATGTATCAAGCTATGGACCGCCAACAGGCTATATAATCCAAAGAGAGAATATCAGTTTATATCATTCTGGCGATACAGGGGTATTTGGTGATATGGCGCTATTCAGCAAGCTATATAATATCAACATAGCTCTATTGCCTATCGGTGGATTCTATACAATGGATATCCCCCAGGCTGTAGAAGCCGTAAAGCTAATTAAGCCACGAATAGCGATACCAATGCACTATAATACATTCCCTGTCATTGAGACTGACCCCTATGTATTTAAACGGATCGTCGAGGAGGAAACGGATACAACAGTTATGGTTCTAAAGATCGGTGAAGAAAAAGAGATTATAAAGGCCTAATACTCCCTATTTTTATAGGTTCAACAATTACTGACTTATCATTTTATGTATTATCCTTAGGTAAATTCTAGATGCATGGATCAAGTCTTCGACTTTAATACGTTCATTATATCCATGTACACCCTTCCACTCAGCCGGGCCATAGATAACGGCTTCTCCCCCCTCCATCCTAAAATGTCTTGCATCAGTTGCACCTTGTATAAGTGTAGCTACAGGTATAACATTTAATTCTTCTTTGACAGAGGAGGTTATCGCTGATATCAATTTACTATACGGATCTGTATAGCTGGGATCCTCCCCTGCTACCTTCTCTATCTCTATACTTTCCCCATACCTTGATAGTTTTTCTTTGACAAGGTTAATTACATCGTCGACGGTTAGTCCATGGGGTATCCTCATATCAAAATCTAATTCGCAGTCCGGCGCTATAACATTGGTTTTAACCCCTCCCTTTATTAAACCTATGTTGCAAGATAGAGATGTAAATATCCTCTTTAACTCTGGTTTACCGATTACTGATGACACTAATTCTCCACTCACCTTAGCTATTTCCTTTAATTGAGTTGGGGGTTCAAAATCTATCTTTGTTAATGAATAAATATCTTTTATAATATCTGCAGACTTTAATATGGCGTTATCACCTATATATGGACTGGCGCTTGCATGGCCAGGTATTCCTCTTACCCTAATTTTATACCATAGAATACCTTTTTCGCCCATATTATAGGCATATAACGTCGATGGCTCGCCAATTAAGATATACTTAGGCCTCAAACCAAGATCTTTTATGAGATACTGAGTACCCCTACTGCTCCCTGTTTCTTCATCTGGTACTAGAGCCAAAGAGATAGTTTTTTCTATATTCTCAACATAATTTACTGCAGCAATGTAAGATATTATCAATGCGGCAAGAGCGCCCTTCATATCACTAGCGCCTCTACCATATAGGTAGCCGTCTCTGATTATTCCGCTGAAAGGTGGGTACGTCCATTTATCCTCGTCTCCAGGAGGTACTACATCCATATGACCATTTAACATTAATTCAATATCATTAGTTTCTCCATATCTCGAGATTATATTGATTTTACCTTTTTCAGGTTCCTTTAATTGACATTCAATACCGTATTTGGAGAGATAGTCTCGTATGTATCCAGCTATCTCAGTCATATCCCCAGGGGGATTTACGCTAGGTATCTTTATCAGATCTGCTGCCAATTTAGGGACCTCCGACTCCATCTCTCTAAATTTTCCCATCAATACATCAATCTCCATACGATCTCACCACATGGATTATCTCTATAAAACCACATTTCGAGTAATCAATTAATTAATTGCATACATAGAAATTAAGTTATTAAGACATGGTTATCCCATAAAGGCTCATATCATTTTTATATATTATTATATAAACAATGATGTCTGAGCTATTTATCAGTAATACTTAGTGTTAATATGTAAATATGGTTGATAGAAATCCTCATAGTATTAATATTCATTCTTATATGACAATGTTATAATTTAGTACATGGTTTTTGCAATGGATCCATCGATCTATTCTTCTATAATAATGTTGAATAGGGGCCTTGTAAATAACATATGATATCCGAGTTGATAGGGCATGGGTGACATTAAAAGAGGATTAGAGAATGTCGTAGCCTTGGAAACAAGGCTATCTTACATAGATGGCTTAAATGGAAAACTCGAGTATAGAGGGTATAATATCAATGAATTAGCAAAAACGAATTACGAGACGGTTGCATATCTCTTATTGAATGGAGAATTATTGGATTTAGAGAAAATATCTGATTTCTCTCGAAAACTCAGGGAAGAGAGAGATATAGATAATGAGATAATGAATATAATTAAGAGATATGCAAAGGTAACTAACGCTATAGATGTGCTGCGTACATCTATATCTATCTTGGCACATAGGAATAAAAATGATGTTATAGATTATGCATCCAGTCTAGAGGATGGAATAAAGATAATAGCTAAGCTCCCAACGATGGTGGCAAGCTATTATAGATATAAAAGGGGGTTAAAGCCGATAGAGCCTGATGAAAAGATGGGGCATGCCGAAAATTTTCTGTATATGCTCAGAGGCCATAGGCCCACTACACTTGAAGCTAGAGTAATGGATATAGACCTAATATTGTCAGCGGAACATGGATTAAATGCATCTACATTTGTAGCGAGAATAGCGGCTTCTACCCTCTCAGATATATATTCAGCCATTATCGCGGCAATATCGACATTAGCTGGACCGTTGCATGGCGGTGCTAGAGAAAGAGTAATGGAGATGATCGAGAGAATTAGGTATCCTGAAAACGCTGAACTATATATATTAGATCTCTTAGAGAAGAAGGAAAGGATAATGGGTTTTGGACATAGAGTCTACAAGACAATCGACCCAAGGGCAAGAATATATAAGGAATATACTCGTCTATTGGCGGAGGAAAAAGGGGATTTAACATGGTATAATATAGCTGAGGCTATAGAGAGGATAGTCTTAGAAGAGCTGGTGGTGAAACGTAATAAGCCTATATATCCTAATGTTGACTTTTATCCATCTGTTGTGTATAAATATCTAGGTATACCTAAAGCTCTAGCTACAGCGATATTTGCTATTGGTAGGGTTTCCGGTTGGGTCGCCCATTATCTTGAGCAAATATCTAGTAATAGATTAATAAGACCTCGAGCTAAATATATTGGTCCACATGATTTAAAGCTAAATTTGGAGGCTGTTAAAAAAAGTATATGAGGTGATAGATATGCATAGAATAACATTTATTCCAGGAGACGGTATAGGACCAGAGATTATGGAAGTCATGAGAAAGATCGTTGACGCTACAGGGGTCGATATAGAATGGGATGTCCAAATATGTGGCGAAGAAGCCATAGAAAAATATGGAACTCCTCTTCCCAATGAAGCCATAGAATCGATTAAAAGAAATAAGGTGGCTATCAAGGGACCATTAACTACGCCTGTAGGAATGGGGTATCGAAGTATAAATGTAGAGATTAGAAAAAGACTTGACCTATATGCCTGTATAAGACCCTGTAAATTATATCCCGGCGTTCCATCCCGATATGAAGATGTAGATATAGTAGTCTTTCGAGAGAATTTGGAGGGACTATATAGCGCCATAGAATTCGAGGTAGGAAAAGATGACACGCAATATATAATCGAAGAAATAAATAGACTAAGTAACGCGAATATTACAAAGGATAGCGCGTTGGCAATAAAGAAAATCTCTATATTTAATTCTAGGAGAATAGTTCGGGCGGCTTTTGAATATGCACGGAGATATAATAGGAAAAAAGTTACTGCTGTCCATAAAGCAAATATATTGAAGCATGCCGACGGTCTATTCTTAAGGGTCGCTAGGGAAGTCGCGGAGCAATATCCAGATATAGAATTTAATGACATGATGATAGACAATGCAGCGATGCAGCTGGTGAAGAATCCAGAAAGATTCGATATTATCGTAACTATGAATTTGTATGGGGATATCATCTCAGATCTCTGCGCGGGCTTAGTTGGAGGGTTAGGACTAGCTCCTTCAGGAAATATAGGTGATAATTATGCCGTATTCGAAGCTACCCATGGTTCGGCGCCGAAATATAAAGGTATGAATAAGGTTAATCCAAGCGCAATTATATTGTCAGCAGTTATGATGCTGAGGCATATAGGCGAGGATGATGCTGCAGACCTTATAGAAGAAGCTTTATCCATAGTTATTAAAGAGGGGAAGTACCTTACCTATGATCTAAAGCCCAAAACACATCCTGTAGGTACAAGGGAATTCGGAGAAGCCATACTCTCAGTAATCAATAAATTAAAATAGAATCTTATTTATCTTCTTTTGCTTAAGAAGCTCCTTAATACGTACTGTAAAATACCGCCGTGAATATAATATTCTACGTCCATAGGAGTATCTAAACGGGCAACTACTTTGAATGATATCTCTTCTCCATCGTCTTTTCTAGCCGTCACATCCAATATCTTCCTTGGATACAAACCTTCCGATATTCCTTTTATCCTAAATGACTCCTCTCCATTGAGACCTAGCTCCCGCCATCCCTCTCCCTCCATGAACTGGAGGGGCAATACCCCCATGCCTACAAGATTACTCCTATGAATTCGTTCGAAGCTTTTCGCTATTACAGCCTTAATCCCTAGCAATGATGTTCCCTTTGCCGCCCAATCTCTAGAACTCCCCGCACCATATTGATGACCCGCTAGAACTATCAAAGGGGTCTTTTCCTCCATGTATTTCATGGCTGCATCATAGACAGTCATTACCTCTCCACTTGGAATATATATCGTCCATCCTCCCTCCTTATCCGGAACCATCATATTACGTATCCTAATATTTGAAAATGTACCTCTAACCATTACTTCATGGTTCCCTCTACGTGAGCCGTAAGTATTAAACTCCAAAGGCTTTATCCCCCTGTTAATTAAGTATTGTCCCGCGGGGCTATCTATTGGTATGGCGCCAGCTGGAGAAATATGATCAGTTGTCACACGATCTCCTAGCAACATTAGTACCCTAGCATTTTCTATGTCACCCGGCTTCGCTGGTTCCAAAGAAATATTCTTGAAAAATGGAGGCTCCCTAATATAAGTTGAATTATCGTCCCACGCATATCTTTTACCGATGGGCGATTCAAGTGATCTCCACCGCTCATCTCCTAGGTATACATCCTTATATTTCATCTTAAATAATTCTGGGCTGATCGAGTTCTTAAGTAATTTATTTATCTCGTTTTTAGAAGGCCATATATCTTTTAGGTAAACAGGCTCATTATTCGGATCATAGCTTAATGGTTCATTATATAAATCTATATCCATCCGCCCTGCCAATCCATAAGCGATAACCAACATGGGGGAGGCTAGATAATTGGCTTTCACCAATGAATGAATCCTACCTTCAAAATTTCTATTTCCACTAAGAACAGCAACTGTATATAGTCTGTGTTTCTTGATCGCATTAGCCACTTGGGGCAATAAAGGCCCCGTATTCCCTATACATACTGTACAACCATACCCTACAATATGGAAGCCTAATGCCTCGAGATATGGAAGCAAACCAGACTCCTTCAGATATTCGGTTACAACTAGTGAGCCTGGTGCCAATACAGTTTTAATATATGGTTTGATCTTTAATCCATATTCTACTGCCTTTTTAGCTAGCAACCCTGCCCCTATCATAACAGAGGGATTAGATGTATTGGTACAGCTCGTAATGGCAGCGATAACGACGGCGCCATCCCTAAGTTTATACTTTTCACCATCTATATCTATAGATACATCCTTATCCTCATTATGGACAGCTCCACCCTCACCTTCCCAAGTATATATATCGTTCTTAGCGGCTGGATGTGTAGAACTTTTAGACTCGAGATATTGCTTCAGTTTTTTAAGGAAGACCTCTTTAGCATATCTAAGGGGTATACGGTCTTCTGGATGAGTAGGTCCAGATATAGAAGGCTCGACATTCGACAAATCAAATTTGATAGTCTCAGTATACTTAGGGATATCTTCGGGGTTATAGAATAAATTATTTGATTTTAGATAGAGCATAGCTGCCTTAATATGTTTCGGGTCCCTGCCCGTGGCATATAAATAGTTTATAGTTAACTCATCAACAGGAAAATATCCCATCGTTGCTCCATACTCAGGGCTCATATTTGCTATCGTCGCTCTATCCGGAATATCCAGTTGAGATAGGCCAGGGCCATAGAATTCAATAAACTTCCCTACAACTCCTTTCCTCCTTAATAACTCCGTTAGAGTCAGAACCAGATCTGTAGATGTTGCCCCCTCCGGCAACTCACCTATAATTTCTACCCCTATTACCTCGGGAACCAATATGTAGTATGGTTGCCCTAACATAACCGCCTCGGCCTCTATGCCGCCGACCCCCCAGCCAAATACCCCAAGTCCATTAATCATAGTAGTATGAGAGTCGGTACCCAACAATGAATCTGGGTATGCCAGATACCCATCTTTAGACTCATCTAAAAATACTAATCGAGCAAGATATTCAAGATTAACTTGGTGAATTATTCCGTGTCCCGGAGGAACTACTCTGAAATTATTGAAGGCATTTTGGGCCCACTTTAGGAGGCTATACCTCTCCTTATTCCGTGCATACTCTATTTCGATATTCTTATAAATGGAGAGCTTTGTTCCAAAATAATCTACTTGGATAGAATGGTCAATTACCAAGTCAGTGGGTATCATAGGATTGACTACGTCTGGATCTCCTCCCAATCGATATAGGGCATCCCTCATAGCGGCAAGATCGACAACCGCTGGAACACCCGTAAAGTCTTGAAGAAGAACGCGGGCCGGAGTAAATGGCACCTCTCTATCCGATTGACTCCCATCCCAACCTGCAACTATCTTTACATATTCATTATCCAAATCTCCATCTGCTTGTCTCAATACATTTTCAAGTAATATTCTAATAGAATACGGGATTTTCTCTAATTTAGATAACCCATATTCCTCAATAGATAGAATATTATAATATTTCAATCGTCCCAATGGGGATTCTATGTACTCGATTACAGCCATGATACATCAATTAACATATTATCTTTATAATCTAAATATTAAAATATTGAATATATAGCCGTCTCTAAGTAACTTTGAATCAGCTCATACTATGAATATTGAGAGAGAAATAGTATTAATAAGATGCTTTTTATCCGTATAGGTCACGTGGTATGCTATCTATGAGGTCCTTTACTGCTTTAACACTCTCGCCGAATAATTTTTTCTCATCGTCATTTAATGGTAATTCAATTATTTTCTCTGCCCCCTTAGAACCCAGTATAATAGGTACATTGGCCATGACATCCTTATATCCATATTCTCCATCCAAATATACACTTCCTACACACAAGCTCTTACTATCATTGTATATCCATTTGGACATGAGGGCTAATCCCACGGCAGGACCATAATTGCTGCTGAAACCTCTCTGTTCAATAATTTTTGCACCTGCTTTGACAGTCTCATTCTTAATATTCTCTAGTAAATCTCTGGAGATCAGTTCATTTATGGGAACTCCGGAGAATGTGGATAGCCTATCGAGTGGAAGCATCTTCTCTCCATGCATACCGATGACAAATGCGCTGATCTCCGATGGACTAACACCTAGGGCTTTGGATAAGTAGTATCTGTACCTTCCTGTATCAAGCCATCCATAGCCGATTACCCTCTCACGCTCAAAACCGAGTTTCTTATACATGACATAAGCCATTGCATCGACGGGGTTAGTCGTTAAGATTACAATGGAGTCAGGGGCATATCTCTTGATATTCTCTGCAATATCACTCATTATTCTCGCATTTTGTAGAGCCAAGTCTTCCCTTGTCATCCCTGCTTTCCTAGGTAGACCGGCTGTTACAATTATAATACGGCTACCTTCGATACTACTATAATCATTACTACCATTGACATCGATAGACAACCCTAGGGTACCTATGGCATGCTTTAGATCCAGCGCATGACCTTGTGGAAGCCCTTCAACTATATCTATCAGCATTAAGTCATCAAGCTCCATTAGCATTAGGTGAAAAGCAGCTGTAATCCCTACTCTACCTACACCTATTAGCGAAATCACGCTCTAAACACCAATATATCATGACATGTAAATATTAATAATAAATTCTGATATATTTGAAGACATAAACATTTTCCTCAATATGTTTAGATTATATGGTTTATACATGAGTACATCGATAATAATATTTATATCTGGCGTAATATGCGGTTATAGTGATTGGAGGGAGGGTTATTGAATATACTGGTAATAGCATTAGGAGGCAACGCCATCCTAAAACGCGGTGAAAGAGGAAGTTATGAGGAGCAATATTACAATATCACAGAGACGGTGAGTAAGCTAGCTGATATTATAGAGCTAGGGTATAGAATAGTAATCACTCATGGAAATGGACCCCAGGTTGGCGCTACTATGATTAGATATGACGCTGCTAAAACGTTAGTGCCGCCATTCCCTTTACACGTGGCTGGCGCAGAAACACAGGGGTTTATAGGCTATATGATCCAACAAGCATTAGTAAATGAATTTATCAAGAGAAAGATAGATATTAGTGTTGCCACAGTCGTTACCCAAGTAATCGTTGACAGAAATGACCCTGCATTCAATAATCCCACTAAGCCCATAGGACCCTTTTATAGGAAAGAAGAACTACAGGAGATATCTAGACTCCATCCTGACTGGGTGATTATTGATGATGCCGGAAGGGGATATAGAAGAGTCGTACCTTCCCCAGATCCAAAGAGGATAGTCGAGATAGATGTAATAAAAAGATTGGTGAAGGATGATTCTATAGTTATAGCTTGTGGCGGAGGCGGCATACCAGTGATTGAGAAGGAAGGACAACTTATAGGGGTAGACGCTGTCATTGATAAAGACCTTGCTAGTGAGAGGCTAGCAACCCAGTTAGGTGCCAGTAAGATGATGATCTTAACCGATGTAGAGGGCGTCTACCTGGATTATAATACTCCACATCAAAGGCTGCTGCGAGAAACAAATCTCGATGAAATCAAGAAGTATCATGCAGAGGGACACTTTAAAACGGGAAGTATGGGGCCTAAAGTTAAAGCAATAATCCGGTTTCTGGCGAATGGAGGGTCTGAAGGCATTATAGGGCATCTTGAAAAGGCAAAGGAGAATTTGGTGGAGGGGGAGGGAACTCATATATTCCCATAAATAATGCTTATTTTTTCTTTTTCTCTTTGGCTTTAGCCAGTGCCTCGGCTTTTATCCTTAGTTCTCTCTCCAGACTACGATGGAGAAGGTGACCGGTCATAACAGTTATGAAAAAGGATATCGAGAAATAAAAGAAACTATTAAATCCATAATCTAATACACTCAATTGAAACTCCTCAAATACGGCGCCCGAAGCATCTAATTCATTATATATTAGATATGCTACTAATCTGCCATCGCCATTCGTCACCTCTTTCATCCCTGTCAGCGTAAGAGTTAATTCTTCATTATTATAATTTAAGGAGCCATTGTAGAATACGCCTAAATTATTTCCTGCTTGCATATAGCCATCGCTTATTATCCAGGTAAGAGTATTATCACTTGAACGCCATATCCATATATATAATCTGTTGTTTAGCCTAGAGTCGGATGGCCAGTTAGCGTATTCTATGGTGTCCGTTAATACCTTATTTTTATGGATAATAACTAATCTATTAGCAATCTTGTCGTTCAACCCATAGATTCCGGGTATGAAGGACTCTATATATCTAATCTCAAATTCGAGCTCCTCAGCTCTAAATATTATTTTTCCTGTTATATTAGCACCTGATGTTCCTTGTAAATCGATATTAAATGTTAACCTTATATAACCTAGTCTTATCCCACTAGCCTTAAACTCTAGTTCTGCTTTCTCAGGCCCCATATCTGTTGAAAAGTCTTGAGGCTCAACTTTTTCCCAATTACCTGTTCTTTTTGTTATTATCCAAGACATTTGCTGTGAGGATACGAGTGATACAGACATTACACCGAGAATCAGTATGGTTATTAGAATTGTCATAAATGTGTATCGTATCATGTCGCTCTTTACCTCATTTAATTAATTATCCCCTTTTTTTATATCAATATACATAGATTACTATATAGATTACTATTTTATGACTATATTAATTATTACCCATTGGGATACTGATGGCATATCATCAGCAGCATTACTCAAGAGAATGTATCCTGATTCCCAGGTCTACGTACCTAGGATAGGTGAATTCTCCCTCTCCGAAACGGAGCTGGAAAAATTAGAGTTGAATAAATATGAGGCTGTCTTCATATGTGACTACGCCTTACCAAGGGAAAACCTGATATATTTGAAAAAGAAGATCGGCATGAAAACTGTGATACTTGATCACCACTTATGGAAGGCTATCGAAGGTATACAAATCATAAATCCTATTATCAGGGGAGAGAGCCTATCGATGTATCCCTCTACGACGTGGGTAATAAAGACCCACTATAGCCTTGAATTATCGATACCAATAATCCTCGGGGTCGTTGGAGATCATGGATACAAAGCTACCGGCCTAAGAGTTTGGAGAATGATAGAGATATATAATAGGAGAGTGGGTATAGATATAGAACAATTAAATGAAGCTGTAGAACTCATAGATTCTAATTATCAGGTTATGGATATCGATGGGGTGTATAGCGCTATTGACCTGTTGTCCAACATTAAAGATATTGGACAAATAAGAGATAATGATAGGTGGATTAGAAATAGGGAATTATTCAACCAAGAACTTGAAGAGTTGGAGAAGAGGGCTCTAGATGAATTAAGAGATGAAAAATATGTATTCTTCGATTTCAGCTCTAAATATTATGTTATATCACCATTGGCCCGTAGATTCGCATGGAAAAGAGGGATACCTATATTACTGGTGAATCGGGGATTCTTCGAAGATAGAGACCAAGTATTCATAAGACTGCCATATAATTACAATGTAGATCTTAAAGACCTTCTAATTAACCTTCAGGAGGAAGGATATGTAGCAGGGGGAAGAAGCGATGTACTCGGCGTAATAACATCAAAAAATGATACTGATGTCATAGTAAAGAGAATATTGAAGTATATGAATTGGAGTATATCATAATAACATAGATAATCAATGAATTGAATATTATTTTTAGTTGGGGGAATATAGAATTGCCAGAGAAAAAAGAAGACAAAATTCCACCATATTATGAGGTTTATAGGCTGGCTAGACAACAAGAAGAGAAGGGATATAGCGTAATTCACTTAGAATATGGAGATCCCGATATACCCACTGACCCGAGAATTATAGATGAAATGAGTTTAAAGGCGCTAGAAGGATATACACATTACTCTAATCCGTTAGGATTAGATGAGTTAAGAGAAAAAATCGCGGAAAATATGTCCCTAAGGCTAAGAACAGACATTTCGAGAGACAATGTTATAGTTACCATAGGAAGTAAATCGGCTATATACATATCTTTACGGGCATTTTATCAACCTAGGAAATCAGTGTTGCTTATATCTCCCATTTGGGGCTTATATCATACATTGCTCAAAGAAATGGGTATCGATTATGTGAATTACAAGACAAGGATGGAAGATGGGTGGTCACCTACAGACGATCTATTTGATATCCGTAGATCTGTCGGGATTATAATGGTGAACAATCCCAATAATCCTACGAGTAAAGTATGGGATAATAAGAGTATAAAGACGATAATAGATTTTGCCCGTGAAAATAATGCGGTCATTATTTCGGATGAAGTCTACCATGATTTCTCCAGAAAGAAATTCTATAGTATGCTATCATATGACTATGATAAAGTAATATGTCTATATTCATTCTCCAAGAGTTATTCGATGACAGGCTTTAGATTAGGATATATCATCTCCCCGAATAACGAGTTACTATCAAAATTTGCGAAACTACAGCAACTCTATTTCACTAATGTACCAGTATTTATTCAGTATGCCGGGCTTAAGGCTCTTGAAATGCCATGGATAGCAGTAGAAAATATCAGGATATTATGGAGAAATACAGACTTTATGAGCCGTGGACTCAAGAAGATGGGGATGAGTTTTTTGAGGCCTGAGGGCGCTTTCTATATATTCATGAAGATACCTGAAAAATATAATAATTCATACAGATTCTGTTATGACCTCCTCGTGAAGGAAAATCTATGTTTTGCTCCAGGCGAAGGGTTCGGAGGATACGATAACTTCGTTAGAGTCTCTGCATCACTAAATATTGAAAAGCTAAGATTAGCTCTTAAGCGATTAGAGAGATTCTTAGGTGATTCATGAGATCGCTATATGTATTGCCTCATCGAGTATATCGAGTCCTTTATTCAATAATTTTCTTGGTATATTTATCGGTGGAATAAGCCGAATAACATTACCATATATCCCTGCACTAATCAATAATAGACCTTTCTTCATAGCGATATTTATTATCTTATTAGTTAACTCTTTCGCGGGCTCACGTGTCTCTCTATCCTTTACTAATTCGATAGCCATCATAGGTCCAAGTCCCCTAACATCACCTATAACCTCATACTTATCGTATAGTTCATTTAACCGTTTCTCCATGAGCCTCCCAATCCTCTTCGCTATACCGAGATTCTTTGCTACAAGCTCAATCGATTCCAACCCTGCTCTACATGATAATGGATTACCTCCAAAGGTACCGCCAATTCCTCCCTCATGAACTTTTTCAAGTATTTCTCTCTTCCCGATTACCGCTGCTATCGGAAGCCCAGAGCCCAATGATTTCGCCATAGTAATTAGGTCTGGAGATACACCGAAATGCTCTATTGCAAAGAAATATCCTGTTCGCCCCATACCACTCTGAACCTCATCGTCTATAAAAACCATTCCATTTTTCTCTGCAATATCCCTTAAACCTACTATGTAATCCCTCGGTGGAACTATATAGCCCCCTTCACCTTGAACAGGCTCTACTATTATAGCCGCTACATCCGATGGATCGACATGTGTAATAAATGCTCTATGTATATAATCTAAACAGGCCAATCCGCAATCGGGATAATCAGCATTAAAGACGCATCTATAGCAATAAGCATATGGAAAACGAAATATCCCCGGGATATAGGGCTTGAAACCTTTCTTATAAGGTTTGATTTTACTCGTTAACGCCATAGTCAGCATTGTCCTGCCATGAAAAGAATTTTCAAACGTAATAAGGGCATTCCTATTAGTATAATAGTATGAAACTTTAACGGCGTTTTCAACCGCTTCTGCACCGCTATTAAGGAAATAAGCCATCTTCTCAAATTCGCCGGGAGCTAATTGAGAAAGTTTCTTAGCTAACTCAATATAAGACTCATAGGTCAGTATATGAATACAAGTATGGATAACCCTTCTAACTTGATCCCTTACCGCCTTGACAACGCTAGTAGGCGTATGCCCCGTATTGGTCACAGCTATACCGGTAGTGAAATCGATATATAGATTACCATCCACATCCTCCACAACAGCTCCTTTGGCTCTATTGACAACTATAGGCAGAAGCTTAAAGACACCTGGCGGAACGTATCTTTCCCTCTTCTCTAATATTGATCTAGATTTTGGGCCGGGCGGTTCCACAATAATTTTTGGGACCTCCATAATAACCACCACATATAAAGACAATAATATAGAGATTATTCCAAGAATTTATCTTTGAATAAAATACGTTTACATCCGATGTCTATATTTTTTATCTATTATTCAGTCGCTATTAACGAGGCTTGACGCATGTATTAATCGTAAAACTGCAAGGTCAGCAAGAACCGAGGCCTCTTCACCCGTATAGTATTTTGAGGCCGATTCATCGAATAATATGTTTGAAGAAGAAGATATATCTTCTGAACCTTCCCAAAAAATAAATATTAGTGGTATACGGGGGAGAGCGTATAGCTTGAATGATAAATCTCCATATTCTAGTCTGGATGCTCCAAGTAGGTATGAGGATTTTTCTAATAGCCCTATTTTATCTTTAAAAAATCGATTGAGCTTTCCTATAGCTCTACTATAAAATGCACTGTAGTATTGAGAACCTCCATATAACTTCTTAAATGAAATTAATTTATTGGTCTCATTATATTCCTTAGATTTTGAATACATATACAATAAATAGTATATCATAGGCTCCAGGTTTTCGAGATAAACATTCCTCAATAAGTCGAGCACTTTCCCGCTATCCAGATATAGTCTTAATTTCAGGAACTCTAGATATGGTTTATCATCGAAGCCTAATCTACCACGCAACGATCTTATGTTTTCCTGCGTCTTATTCCAGTTCCATAATGTTCTGAACATATCCAATAATTATTTATTCCATTAAGAGTTATTAATTCGTCTTTCTAGGGTTTAATCTATTAAATATATAGCTTAGTAAGACTAAATTTAATGGGAATGAATGGGTCGTTAGATAGACAAGTAATATCAGTATCTGGTAAAGGTGGCACAGGTAAGACGACTTTCGTAGCTTTATTACTTAAGACGCTCGTCTCGAGCGAAAATAGCTATACTACTTTGGTTGTAGACGCCGATCCGGATACTAATTTACCTGATGTTCTAGGTGTGAAAGTCAATTCAACAGTTGGAAAAAAAGCGACTGAATTAAAACGTAGAATCGAGGAAGGTAGCCTCTCGTTCTCCATATCTAAGAGTGACTTACTTGAAGCATGGGTATATGAGACCCTCGTGGAGCATGAGAAATTTGACTTGCTTATTATGGGGCGCACTGAGGGGGAGGGCTGCTACTGTTATGTTAATAATGCATTGACTAATATATTGGATAGATTGATTACGAATTACGATATTGTTTTGATGGATATGGAAGCAGGACTTGAGCATCTAAGTAGAAGAACCGATAGAGATGTCAATACGATGATTGTAGTGTGCGATCCCTCAAAAATGAGTCTGAAGACAGCAATAAGGATTAGGGATATAGCTAGAGAGGTTCATATAAACATTAGGAACATTTATCTCGTAGGAAATAGGTTTCATCCCGATAATGTTGAGTTATTTAATGAGTGGGCTGAGAGAGAAGGCTTTAAAGTTGCAGGGTATATCCCTGAGGACCCCTATGTACAAAAATGCCATATGATGGGTATTCCCCTAATGGAGATTCCAGAGGAATCACCAGCGTTATCAGCAGTAAAAAATATAGCAGTTAATATTGGTATACCGATATAGGACTGTGAAAATACTATTATATAGTTTTAAAACATTAATATGAATATCTATTCAAATTTAGCCTATGGATAATATTTTTGTGTATGACGAATAGTGTTACAGTGATTATTCAGCCATATGGAAAGAGGATTTCGGTTCCTAAAGAAACCAATTTATTAGAAGCTATTAGAGAAGCAGGCGTAATCATAAGAAGTGTATGTGGTGGTCAGGGAGAATGTGGAAAATGCAAGGTTATCATTGAAAAGGGAGATGTACAAACAAGTTATGGTAAGAATGATCTATTGACCCAAGCTGAGATTGACAAGGGATATGTAATAGCCTGTTTATCAAGGTGTCTCTCCGATTGTTATGTATATATACCGCCAGAGACCCGAATAGAAGGACAAAAGATACAGATAGATGTCAAGCTACCGCATATTAAGCCTAATCCGATTATAAAGAAAGTCTTTATTCCTATGAAGTCAGTGGAAAAAGACCTACAACATTACATAAGTAACTATTTTGATGGAGAGATAGAATTTCCACAGCATATCTTAAATAAACTCAGGATATTAAGGGGGCTTCATAGAGAAGGAGTTACAGCTATTATAAGGTCGGATAACAATATATATAAACTAATCGATCTAGAAGGTGGAGATACGTCTAGACAAAAATTCGGATTAGCCATTGATATTGGCACAACAAAGATCGTAGTATTTCTAGTAGACTTGAATTCAGGAGCTATAATAGATTCTCTCTCTGAATATAATGCGCAACTGGCATATGGAGAAGACCTTGTATCAAGAATATCCTATGCAATGGAGTATAAGGGTGGACTTAAAGTACTACAGAAGTCGGTGGTTGAATCAATAAATAGATTGATTAGACAGATGATAAATAAACATGGTTTAAGAACAAGCGAGATATATGATGTGTGTGTTGCAGGTAATACAGTGATGACATATCTATTTATCGGCGAAGACCCAAGTCCATTGTTAGAAACAAAAATTAAAGTAGAAATCCCTCGAAATCCGTTCATAATAGATGTAGGCGATATAGGTCTAGATGTAAATCCTCATGCTAGAATCTACTGTTTACCGGCTGCTGGACGGTTTTTAGGAGGAGATACTATCGGCGACATTCTCGTATCGGGCATACATAAATCGCCTGATATATCTCTACTAATAGACATAGGTACCAATGTCGAGGTGGTATTGGGTGGAGAGGGATGGTTGCTAGCCACGACAGCAGCCGCTGGACCTGCTTTTGAGGGTTGGGGAGTAAGATTTGGGATGCGGGGAATCACCGGGGCTATAGAATCGGTGACAATCGATGCTAATACCCTAAAAGCAAATTATAAAGTAATAGGTAATGCCAAACCGAAGGGTATCTGTGGGTCTGGATTGATAGACTTAGTTAGCGAGATGTTTAGGAAGGGAATTATAGATACTCTGGGTAAAATAAATAGAAAATTAGATTCTCCGTATATTCGCGAAGGACAAGATGGATATGAATATATTGTTGTGCCTAAAGAGGAGAGCGGCGTAGGAATGGATATAGTCATAACTGAAAAAGATATAGCAAACTTGATCGACTCGAAATCAGCTGCATGCGCAGCTG
Organism: Candidatus Scotarchaeum otlingeri; assembly: GCA_002011075.2. GTDB lineage: Archaea > Thermoproteota > Nitrososphaeria > Geothermarchaeales > JDFR-13 > Scotarchaeum > Scotarchaeum otlingeri. Next base: position 729,263 of record MTMA02000006.1, on the reverse strand, counting down.
TCGCGGTATTAATGAAGAAGATGAAGCTCTCCGTCGGTGATATATCTAAAGTATTCATCTGTGGAGCATTTGGTAACTATATAAATCCTAATAATGCCATGGCTATAGGATTGATACCTGAATTCTCTAATGCGGAGATAGTATATCTCGGTAATGGCTCAGTCGGAGGAGCATATTTAACATTGGTCTCGAAGAATTATAGAGAACAAGCTATAGAAGTAGCTGAGTTAATAGCATATTACGATTTACTTAAGGATGCCGACTTTATGGATGAGTATTTAGCCGGCTTTGTATTGCCGGGGAAAAAAGAATTATTTCCAGTGTGGTGGGATATAAGTAGGAAAAAGGCTCTATAGCTAGTTACCGTATATTTCGCTCAGCTTCTTAGGATCCCATTTTTCACTGACAAATTTAGGTATATCTTTAGAATCTTGTGGACCGACTATAACCTTCCATCCTGTTACATCTTCTATATCGCCAGATAACCTTGCTGCTTTGCCAGGTATTATTAGATATCTATGCTTGACTTTTTCGTCTAGCTTAGACGTTTTAAGAACCTCAGCTATACCTTCTGGTAGGAATTTACGTCCGGGCACGGCGCATTCAACAGCAATACCTTCTGTATCGGTAATAACTAGGTAACAATCGACTTTCCCACTTTGTATATCCATTCCAACTAATGAATAGGTCAATGCATAATTACCTGTCACCATAACAGGAGAATCTTCCTTAGGATCACCTATTGTTCTTACCCCAGGGTCTACAGCTACAGGCCTCCTAGGATCTGTATATAAATTAAAGCGCCACATCACAACAGGTAAATATGACCATCCTTCTAGGGAATGCATAATGAGTAGGTTAGAGTATCTTGTCAAAAGCATTACAGCCATCAAAGTCTCCCACCACATCTTCTGGTCTTTTTCTCCCTCTATCATTTTCCACGCGGTTATAGGAGTGCCTATTAATGGATATCCAGCTAGTTTGTCGTCCTCATTACATGCCTTCCACCTCAGCATTGTGAATGTACTCAATGTATATCTTAATCCATTCGGCCCAACGAATGTACCTGGATCCAATGCTATATCACTGATACCAGCTTTACTAAGGGTATTAGCGAGCGTCATTAGGGTATCGATGTCCCCGGGACTATAGACTACTATAGGTAGATCATTTTTAAGGGCTAGTTCCCCCATTTCCCTCCAGTTATCCTTGGTAGCGGCATATAGTAAGGGTCTTGAGTCAGGTAATACTGATAACCCTGCCTCCATGACTTTAGGATTAAATGTACATAATATAAGTGGTAGAGAAGTATTTTCAGATACAAACTTTACGACTTCCTTGAATTTATTCGGGTCGTTAGATACTGATCTAATGGCTAGCAAATCTAAATTAAGTTTTCTCCCTATATATTCATATTCAAAGTGCTCGACGAAATCGATTCTTTTTACTATCTCATCTTTAGACATATTATCATCTATATCGATAGCTATCGGGGCGGGATTAATATAGGTTAGTTCATGTCTATGCATAACATATTCTCCACCTATCTTTATGGTTTTCTTTGGACTCCTTATCTCTATCTCCCTCACTTGTGGACTCAATAACTCAGTAAGCTTTTCAAGAGCCTTCTTGTACTTATCTTCTTTAATGATCGGAGTACATTTTTCTATTTTAGTCTCCATATTAACTAGCTTAACAGCAAATGCCATACAGTTTTCTTCTCCACATTCTTTACAATTGGTTCTTGGAAGTATCTTATATACCTCAATAGGACTTATAGCTTTCCACGGCATATTCTCACCCCAATTCAGAACCTACCCAATCCATTATAGCACCCGGATCGGGTGGAGAGAAACGCATTAGATAATCAATTATTTTATTCAAAGTTTCTATTGAGAATGGATGCATCATCATGAAATAATCGGCCCCCGCCAAAAGATTTATCAAGGCAGTCGATGTCTCCCATAAAGGCCCCCTAATCTCTCTCGGCCCCCAGAAGACATCCATTTTTAACCAGGCCTCTCTGGCTGCCCATGCATTTGTAACCCCTGCTGCAATAGGCTGTTGTAGCTCCTTGTCTCCCATTAATGCTGCCAAACGCGCCCTCTCCATTACGCTAAAACCATAGTCTAGGCCGTATCCTATCCCCGCTGTATTTGTATCCATAATTATCCTTTCTCTTGGGAGATAATCGAATAGCTTTCTATTCAGCTCCCTAGCCTTATCGAGATCCATCGGCGTAAAAGCTATCACTATACAGTCTTTATTCCTGATATATTCTGCTATGTCTTCAAGTTTCATATCAAGATTCAAAGAGTTCAATAGCACCTTCTCTCCATCAACTATATCAGATATCTTTATAAAGAGCTCCTGGTCTTTTTCTGGATTACCCGAGCCACCTACCGTTATAGGTACTTTCACCGCCTGCATAACGTCCTCGACTACTTTAATAGCCTCATTTGCCGGTGTATCCTTTATATATGGATCCGTACTTATGAGGTGTAGATTAATCATTTCAGCGTGATACTTATTTACACATCTTTTTGCCCACTCAGCCGGATCATCCATCACCTCATCAAAATGAAGTTTTATACTTTTGGGAAGAGGGATCCTCATGTCGAAAACATCCATCGCTATTACTGGTCTATGTGGCATAGCCTCCTCTACCCCTAATAATCTATATATAGGCGGCATCGTCTCTCCACCTATTGTAAAACTTCTATCTCTAGTACCTCCCTCTGAGGGTGTGGCTCCCATATTAACCTCAACTATTTTTCCATCCCACTTCATCTCCGGCTCAGCAAATTTTGTCTCTATCAGCTCAGTCACAGCCATGCCTACAGCTTCCTCGACAGCAGGGACCTCCACCATTCTTCTAAGTAAGCTAGGCTGAATTAATATCCGTAATTCATCAACTTCTATAACCGCATCCTCAAGAACAATCTCAAACTCGCCATGCTTCTCAAGGACCTCTAAAAGCTTATTTCCTAACAGATTAGCTAAGTCATTCATCAATTTATTCTTAATTTTCTCCTTATCTTTTTCCACCGCCACCACCCCTGATAATAGCTCTTTTAGCATATATCCTGACATTCTTCAACATTATGGGTATACCCATTCCAACAGGTACTCCCTCAACAACCTCTTCCTCTGGCTTCTCCTCCTCAACAATCTCAATCTCTTTCCACCTCTCTACCACAGGATGCTCAACATTCTTTAGAAACTCTCTTAATTCATCTATATTAGAAGCATCCTTCTCCGTAGCTATCTTGTCATAGATTTCTTTGGGGATAAACTCCTTAAGCCTCTCTTTAAGCTCTGAGGGAAGCCATACAACCCTACTCCAACCGCCGTCTGCCTGAAGAAACTTTCTAGACCGCATATACTCTATTGACAACCCATGAAAACCATCAACCTGTCTGCCTCCAGCCGTAGAATCAGCTATCTGACCAAAACTAAGGCCATTAACCGCTATTCCTTTGAACCCACGATATACTATACCTAAACCGTCAACCTCTGGAATATAGAAAGCGGCTGCCTCAAAACATCCACATGATGTATGCGGATACCCAAAAGCCGTATATAACCATACCTTTGTGACCGCACCAAATGTCTTCTTTGCCAAGGCTTCATTAGGACCTGTAAATTCGCCTTTTATAGGGTCTACACACTCGCCTTTCGGAATTGAAAATAATGGTCCTTTAGGGTCGACACGAGCTGCAGCTCGTCCATCGAACCAGCTAATAGCCCCACAATTGGCATATCTCTGTGGCGTTATTACACATACATGATTAGGTGCGAATGATTGACATAATGTACATCCATAGAAGACATCTACTTCCTCATCGGATAATCCTCTCGCTCTCGCGTCCCTCGCCTCATATACCTTTATGGCTTCCTCATAGACTTCCCCAATCTTCTCAGGGTCAGTTATAAATGTTATCTGAATCTTTTCGATTATCGGGAACTCGCTTCTGTATAAACGGAGAAGAACCTTGCCTATCAGCTCAAATGTATTCAGACCCTTCTCGAAAGACTTCTTACTTAGCCTAATCCATATATCATACCTCTGATTCAGATGCATGAAGCCTTGTATATAATTACAGTATTCATGAATCCTTCTCTCAAGAACTCCTTCTAGATCGGTCTCCAATTCTTTGCCCGCTACCTCTATCAATATTCCGAAGGGATAGGATTTTCCTTGCGCCATATCCTTAAGGTCGGGGCCTATTATCCTTATCGCGCCATCCTCAACAGCTTCCGGATCTCTTACCCGTAATAACTCAAACTTCTGCTCAATCTTTGGACCGCCCAACTCAACATACATCTCTGGTTTTCTGATACGCTCTCCTTCATAAACTACACCTACCTCTACAGGAATATCCTCAAACAACGCTCTACTCACCTCCCAAAAGATTAGATCGAATCTCCTTTATGACCTCCATCCATTTATCTATATCCATATTTATCATAGAGATAGTTGCATTAGGCTGGTAGTATGGATCTAAGGATAATGTTCTAGTCTTTCTATCACCATAATGTTTCAACCCGGATAACATGAGCCACTCGTAATAATATGGAAATCCAAGAAATATTATCACATCATATCTACCCTTACCATCGAACCCCTTCCAATTTTCGTCTTTAACCCTATCGATAACCTCCATAGAGGGGACTAGACGTACTTTATCATAATTAGTAGCTTTGAAATCTCTATATATACCTCCATACACGGCTATATCGGCGTCTATTGCTCCAGCTATATCTACGATGAGACTTATGATACCCTGCTCTAACGCTTTCTTATCAATTCTATTTCCAATTATGAAAAGAGGCCTCCGGGCTGACTTTAATATACTAGATATTCTCGCGGGCTCAGATATAACAAATGCTTTTATCGGCCCAGGAATCTCGGCTGTTTGCCATGGTTCTGCGCCTTTCATTTTTTCCTCACCATCTCCTCCAATAATGTGGGATCTGGAATCGCCTTCTCCTTCCAGCCCTTCTCCTTGAGGAACGCTATTATTTCATCCTTCATAGTTATAGGGATATCTGCCTCAACTCTAACAAACAGAGGTAAATCATCGGGTAAAGTACCATAGAACCTTTTATGTAAATCTATATAATTGGTCAGTTTAACCGCCCTTCCTTTTGTAGTATCGTTGGCCCTCATACATAATTTAGCAGCTACAACCATCGCTTCCTCCATAGTCTCTGCCGTATAGAATAAATGCTCCGGAACAGGGCCGACATAGACCTTTTCACCCGTTCTGGCATCATATACATACCAGTCCTCCTCATTCTCTTTTCGTCCCATAAGCATTCTCCTATACTTAGACCCATGGGGACCGACAATAACTGGTACTCCTAGCCTCCAGAACCCAGCGGCTATAGAAGCTGCCTTTTGCGACATAGCACCCCATGCTATACCCACCGCACCAACCCTGTTATGGATATAATCAGCTATCTCCTTATAATTACCTCTAAGTTTCCTTTTAGCGAATACACTAGCTATTTTAATGGCTGCGCCACTAATATGCGAATTGGCTACACATGACCCGACATTAACTATACCCCCAGCATCAAATACCCCGGGATATATCTCGTATAGAGTCTTATTATCATTATTCTTATACATTCCCAAAGTCATTGCAGCACATCCTGATGTGACTACGATATATCTTCGTTTAGCGAACTCTTCAGCCATTATGACGACTTCTTTACCCCCTTGCGCATAATTAGGGCATCCTACGAAAGCAACTACCCCAGGAATCTCGCCTAATACGATGGGACTACCTACTTCCCTGATCTCAGTATCTTGGATAGCACCACGTCCAACTCTAATTTTATACTTCTCTGACTTTATGCGTCTATCTGAAGCCTTAACAATCATAGTCAATATAGGCATATCCACAGGACAAGCCTTTTCACAACGTGTACATGCCACACAATTTTCATATAAGTCTGCTAGAAGAGAAAGATCGCCATTTTTAGCTGCGACAATTGCATTCATTATAGGTAGACTATGCGGACATGCCTTATCACACTCTTGGCATTCCCTACACTTAGTGGCATATGCTATCACCTCCTCAACTGAGGGAAGTTTCTTATACTTCTTTCGTAGCGGATACACTTTCATCGCTACTTTCACAGCAACTTCTCCCACTAAATCTGGATCATGGATATAAGCACCCGGTATCTCCCTATTTACTAGCTTCTCCACTATAACATCCGGATGTTCTCTTGTCATATCAGGAAATCCTTGGATATTTTGTTCACTGGTAGAGATTACAATCATGTTGTAGCGTGATGCCTCTAATGCTATATCGGTTCTAATACACTGCTCATCTATAACTATCACATCTGGCACACCTGTACGTATGAAACGTAGCTCCCAAGACATAGGTCCTACAATCTTTGCCTTCTTGGGTGAATATCTAGTGATATCATGAGCACTACAACATAGACCACAGACCTCTACATCTGAATATAATCCATTCTCTTCCATATAATCAATTATACTGGTACTAGGAAGAACATTATGACCTATCACTAGAATTACTGGTTTCGAGATATCTATCGAACCCATACCGATCTCTACCAGTGGTGCTTCAGGATCTGCTTTAGGGAAATTAAGAGTTGCTATTTGTGCTATATCAGCAATTTCCAAGGCAAGGTGGTCAAGCATCCCTACATGAAATACCTTTGACTCTAAATCAAGATTACTACCCTCTTGACCTGTATGTGTCGATGCCAGCATATATGTAAGCTCTGTCTCGATGTAGTCCAGGGCATCCTCTAAGTCACCTAACGTTTTGGGCTTGATTCCACATATTAATCTGGTGTTTGGTGCTTCGACATACACTTCTCCGCCTAAGTCGATAGGGGCATTCCTACCATACTTATCTATTAAGGCCTCAACCAATGTACGTGCATGACTAGTATGAGTAGCTACACCTATACAACAAGCTAAGAGTACTATTCTTGATTGTTGTCCAGACATATCTATACCACAAGCACCTCTTTTATCCCTAGATAGATCACATTTCCCATAAGTACAGAGACAACATAGATCACAGAACGGCATATACATAGGTTTATATCGTTTTAGTAATTTGAAATCCCAATCGCGTAATTCATATACTTTGGGCATAGAATATTGGCCTTCAGGTTCTTCCCAATCCTCAATTATCCTACCGATATTCAGTTCTAAGTTTTTAATAACGCCTAACTCGGATTTTAACTCATCTATCTTTATCTTGATTTTTCGAGGCAAACGCTTCACCTCGAGATGAAGTCTATATTAAAATTGTATGTCATCTATATAATTCCGTCAATATATATTAGCATAATTGAAAATTATTTAGTAATATCGAAAAAAATAAAATGGTATTGATTAACAATGTTATATTAATCATATGAATATACCATCAATACAAATTTATAAGCAATAAATCAAATAGCCTATCACAAGGCGCTAAACCTTAAGTAGAAACCTGAGTCTCTATAGGTGGGGATATACATATATGAATGAAATCCGTGTTATTGGCGTCAAAATGGATAAAGAAGTATATCCAGGTGATGATATAGCCAAATTATTTATAGACGCAATAAAAGACAATAATATCGAGTTATTAGATAATGATATTATAGTAATTGCTCATAAAATAGTATCTAAAGCAGAAGGAAGGATAATTAACCTACTGGATGTAGAGCCCTCAGAAGAAGCAAGGACGTTAGCAGATGTTGTGGATAAAGATCCGAGAATAGTTGAGTTAATTCTAAGAGAATCTAAGAAGATCTTGAAAGTTGAATCTGGACATATTATATCCCTTACACATCATAACATAGTTTGTGCAAATGCAGGGATCGATAAATCTAATGCCGGGGGAGAAAACAGGGTTGTTCTACTGCCTAAGAATCCAGATGAATCCGCTTTAGCTATTAGAAAAAAAATTATGGAAATGACGGGGAGAAATGTTGCCGTCATAATTTCCGATACATATGGAAGACCATTTAGGTGGGGCGTAATAAATCTAGCGGTGGGCTTCTCAGGAATAAATCCATATAGAGATTATATTGGGCGGATGGATAGGGATGGATATATAATGACTGTAACACGAGTTGCAGTTGTAGATGAATTGGCGTCAGCAGCTGAATTAGTGATAGGTCAAGGAGCGGAAAATACACCTTTCGCCATAGTTAGGGGCATAGAATATATCGTCGATGAAGAAGCAGGGTATAGTGATATTTATATGCCTATGGAAAACTGGTTATTCCGATAATTATGTATATATAGAAATTATTGAAACAATATCTTCAGGAGATATCTATATATTATTGTATGGCTATTCCAGGGTGATGAGTAATTGTCTGAAATAAAATTTGGTATAGAGTTCCTACCGACCAAAAAGGTAAGTAAATTAGTGGACTATTCAAAATTAGCAGAAGAGGCAGGGGTCGACTACATATGGGTAACAGACCACTACAACAATAGAAATGTCTATGCATCTCTATCAGCCATAGCATATGCAACAAATAAAGTTCTCATTGGAACAGGCGTCACCAATCCATATGTAATCAATCCATGTTGGACGGCTTCAGCTATAGCTACAATCGATGAAATCTCAGGTGGAAGAAGCATTTTGGGGATAGGAGCGGGAGATAAGATTACATTAGAATCGATAGGTATTCCATGGACTAAGCCGTTAACAAGTGTTAGGGAGGCTGTCGAGATAATTAGATCATTATTAGACGGTGAGACTGTCAAGTATGAGGGTAAAATATTTAAGATTAAAGGCGCTAGACTTAATTTTAAAGTTAAAAGGAGAATACCTATATACATAGGTGCCCAAGCTCCCAAGATGCTTAGATTATCCGGCTATATGGGTGACGGTGTATTAATAAACGCTTCTCATCCGGTGGACTTTGAATATGCATCTAAACATATAAAGGAGGGACTAGAAGAAAGAACAGAGAAGCCAGATTTCTTTGATATTGTAGCTTACACGGCTATGTCAATCGATAATGATATATCAAAGGCAATAGAGGCGGTAAAGATAGTTGTCGCCTTCATAGTTGGAGGGTCATCCCCCATGATTCTCCAGAGACACGACATTGATGAAAATAAAGCGGAAATAATTAGAAACACCATTGCAAAAGGAGATTTCGGGGGAGCTATGCAATTAGTAGATGATAATATGATAGAGGCATTCTCAGTGGTGGGTACGCCGAAGGACATTATAAACAAGGTAGAGGAGCTAAGAAAGATGGGTGTGACACAAGTCGTCGCAGGGTCTCCGATAGGACCAAAGGTCAAGGATGCAATTAAATTATATGGCGAGGTAATAGAGGCTTTTAAGTAGGTTCGTCGGATAAATACATTAAAGTATAGTTGAGATCCTTTTTATAATCCATTTTCCCTACCACTCTTTCACCACCATAGTTTATTATCACCGTTGCCTCGATATGTTTACCTTTTAATACAAAATAATTAAATGGACGTTTCCTTATTTCCTGGGGTGGTCTAATTTTGACTTTGACAAACTCCCTATACGGCTGTGCCAGAATTGAATTTTCGATAACTTTTTCTAACATATTAATCTCGCCTATCTCCATTCTCACAGGTATTCCGGTGAACGCGTGATATATAGTGCCCAATGCAATGCCACATTCAAAAATCGCTCTTTCTCTATTTGACAGGTTTCTCGGAAAATATTTCTTCGTCGTATCTGTCATCTTATACCCCTATATAGAGTATAGTAATATCGGGTTTTATTATGCCTATATAGAAAAACTTGTCTATGTGTATACAGATATAATTATTTTGTAGATAAATCATGAAGGATAGCGTACTAAAACCATTATGCAGCGACTTAATACTATATAGGTGGGTTCAGAAGGAGTTATCGTTACCCATAGCTAGAGATATGTTATCCCCAATATTTGGCCTAATATTATTTAAACCGCGTAAAGACTGGTATAGACTTGATAAGATAATAGAAAGGGAGGTTTATGTTATCGGTGCAGGTCCATCACTTGAATATCACTTAAATATAGAAGCGGTATCACATGATAAGCCCATTATATGTGCTGATGGTGCTGTAGGCGCGTTAATCGAGAGGGATATTTTCCCGGATATTATTGTAACCGATTTGGATGGGTCACCTTCGGCACTTAAGGAAGCTTATGATAATGGCAGCATATTTGTCGTCTTATGCCATGGAGATAATATCGATAGACAAATATATTTTGCGGATATGACACCCGAGGTCTATATAACTAGCCAAGTATATTCAGCCCCTCCATTTATAGTCAATATAGGCGGCTTTACTGATGGGGATAGGGCAGTACATTTGGCTGCGAGATATGGTGCTAAGACTATATATTTGGTAGGAATGGAATTTGGAGGAGCTATAGGTAAATATAGCTTTGGGTTTCCTAAAGATCTAGATAGAAAAAGACGGAAGCTAAGAATAGGGAAGATATTATTAGAAAGGGCGGCTAGGATTTATGGCTTAAAACTCATAAATATTACTGCGGAAACTAGACTACTTAAGAAATAGAGGGTTCAAATATGGATGTGCTGTCTGTTCTGGATGAAATAGGGTTTATAGATGGACTTCATATCGAAGCATTAGTTTCAACTATAGATGAAGAAGGTATGGCAAATCTTGCTCCAATAGGTGTTAGAAGAATCGGCGATAAGCTCTATATGAAAATATATAAAGATACTCAGACATATACAAATCTCGTTTCGAGAGACTTAGCCCTAATAAATATTACCGATAATGTAGAGTATTATTATATCGCCACCTTCAGAGATGATGAAGCTATTATCTTACTTGACCACCCACTGGATAATGGGCTACCTCCCCTAAGAGATGCGGACGCATATATCGTAGTAAAGAAGGAGGACTTCGAGGATTATAATGAATTTATTATTATCAAATTCAAGGTAATTGATATACAGATAAAAAAAGGGTTTCCCAGGCTAATTACTAGATGTAAGAACGCTATTATAGAAAGCCTTATACATGCAACACGAATTAGGGTTTTCCTAGAGAGAGGAGATATAGATAAAGTTACTCGATTGAAGCATCTAATTAGCCATTATAAGGATATTATTAATAGAATATGTCCATCAAAACCTTATGGGATGATAATGGATGATCTGGAGAGGATGATTCGTGAATGGGAAAAGAATAGTGATTGAAACGCCCTCTAGAATTCATATAGGTATATTAGATTTGAAGGGGGATTTAGGTAGATATTATGGAAGCGTCGGGTTAGCAGTTCAGAAGCCCCATACCAGAGTAGTTATTGAAGAAGCGGGAAGCCTGATAGTCGAGGGAGAGGATAGTGAGAGAGGGCTATACTATGCAGAGAAATTTCTATATAACTTCAATATTAAACATCGATTTAAAATTACTATTAAAAATGCCATTCCAATGCATGTAGGGCTAGGTTCAGGGACCCAATTGGCACTTGCCATTGGTTATGGATTGGCAAAGCTTAATGATCTAGATTTAGAGCTTCACGACATAGCTAGTGTGATGGGAAGGGGGAAAGTGTCTGGTTCAGGTATATATACATTTAGATACGGTGGATTTGTAGTTGATGGAGGTAGAAAAATCGACAGAGAAGAGATACCTCCTTTGATAGTTAGACTGAATTTCCCTGAGGAATGGAAGATAATTATATGTATACCTAATATAGAGAGAGGCTTATATGGTAAGGCTGAAGAAGAAGCGATGGCTAAAGCCCGGGAAAAATGCTTAGAGAAAAATGTAAGCAACGCATCCAGAATCCTACTTATGAAGATGCTTCCAGCCTTAGTAAATAGAGACATCGAAGAGTTTGGTCGAGCATTACTATTATTTGAAAAAGAGGTCGGATTAATGTTTGAAGATGTTCAGTCCGGTGTTTTCAGAGATGAGATAATTGATAAGGGTATTCATTTAATGTTGGAGGAGGGCGTCTATGGGGCTGGACAGAGCTCTTGGGGACCAGCATTCTATGGAATAACTGATAAAGGGAACCTTCATTCAGTAGTTAATAAATTGAGAAGGTTTCTGGACTATAGCGTAGGGGGAGAGGTTATAATTACTAAGGCAAATAATGTTGGGGCTGTTATAAAAAATTGTTGATAGTACTGGAGACTCACTAGGTAAAGCTTTTGAAAAGGTCCTCGACCAACTTGATTTTTGGATGATATATATTGTCCAGAACTGTTCCTTTACTGTCTTTTATCCCCATCCATTCAATAAGAGCCTTGAAGCGTCCTCCCGCTAGACCATCCGCTACAATGGCGTATCCCTGCGCCGCCTCTTTTACTTTCTTAGCTCCCTCTATGCTTCCTATTCTCCGTACTTCAGCTATATCCGATAATAGCCTTATGAGCTCCTCTTCCACGCCAGGTATTCTAGTTAATCGACCCGAGATTAGTATTTCCCGCGGCTCTTTGACAGACACCTTCATAGCATAGACATTCTTGACAACACTCTCCAAGATAGCTCTCCATGCAATGTAACTTGCTTCATCTGTTGAGGCCGAGCCAATCATTTCCTCCGGTGAATTACGATTTGATATAACCATTCCCCCGCCAGTAAAGATGTCTGATTTCTCCCATGTACCTACTAGTTGAACTATCTCGGCATCTATAGCACCTATAGTTAAAAAGCCAGGGCCACCATATGTTCCTCCTATTCCATCTACTATTCTACCTCGGTCGACTCCTATTACAGCGTTATATCCAAAACCCATCTCTACAAGGATAAACGAGATATCATTATAATCTAAGCCTAATCTATCGGCTTGGTCATATACCCCCAGTACAGCAATACACATTTTATCAGCTGTTCCCATATCAATTTTATTTATTTTTCTATATCTGGGAACAGTAGGTAGATGAACCACACCTGGTATGTAACAAACTGGCCAACCACGCCGCTTCATCTCTATGGCTGTTTTGGTCATAGCATAGTAGACTTTAATACCCAATTCATCTCTTGCCATTGCCCTCTCTAAGTCTTCCCTTTTTAATAATAAGATATATGTTAGATACCAGTCTTCAAGCTTGTCCATCGGGATTTCTTCTAGATAGGTCAACTCGACGCCGTAGCCCGATGGGCCTGCTATGAGGTCGACGGGCATACCTGCTTCAACACCATTTATTAGTGCATCGGGGTTGACAGCTACTTCAGGGGTATCTATAATTGCTTCATAATATACTTTGCCATCTTCTAGTCCACATATGTCAAAACTTCGTGTTCCCGGATCAATACCTAATACACGAATCATCATGTAATATTATTATATTGGACTCAATATATACGCTGATAATAACTTAAATATATCTCTAAAATATTAATTCTAATACCACATTATTGATTATTGGAAGATGGATATTGTAAATAGAGGGGTTAAGTTAGCTTGGGGAATAACAGGTTCAGGGACATATCTTAGAGATACTTTTAGGGCCATGCTTAAACTAAAAAATGAGTATAACATGAAAATAACGACATTTCTTTCCAACGCTGGAATGGAGGTGACAAGAATCTATGGTCTTCAAAGCATGCTGAAAAGAATATCTCCGGGGGGTTATTATGAAGAGATAATAACTTCTGATAAAGCGGGGGTCAGTAATGTATACTCTGGCCGGTTCAACAGAGAAAGATACCAGATGCTTATAGTAGCGCCTGCTACATCTAATACAGTTGCAAAAACGATATATGGAATTGCCGATACCATTGTAACCAATATCATTGCTCAAGCGGTTAAGGGAGGGATACCAATATTGATATTACCATCCGATGTAACAAATGAAACAGAGATTCCATGCTATATTGATAGAGACAAATGCACAGTATGCATGGATTGTGTAGATAAATGTCCCTATAATGCTATTGAACTCATAGACGGGAAACCTCGAATCAACTTAATGCATTGCTATGGTTGTGCAATTTGTGTTGAAGTATGTCCTGTAGATGCTATTAGATGCTGGGAGAAGATAACCATTAAAATTAGAGAGATCGATAAGAGGAACATCGAGTTACTATCCAATATGGAGGGAATAAATGTTATCACTCACCCCTCTGAAATAGAAGTTATGATAGAAAAACTCGTTTTGAGGAGTAAAACTTGAAAATATTATTAGTTACCGGAACATTAGCCGAGGATTATGTGAAAAAGGCTGCGAAACATACAGATATAGAATGTGATGTAAATGTCTTGCCTTATCCTGTGGCATCACTATTGACTCTTAAAATAATTCAAAAATACTTGGATAGAGAACGCATTAAAAAATATGATTTTATAATGATTCCGGGTTTGGTAAAAGGTGATGCTTCTCAAATAGAGCGGAAGATAGGTTTACCTGTATTCAAGGGACCTAAAGATGCATGGGATATACCTTATATAATAAAATTGTATCGGGAGGGAAAGATTAGATTATCCTCTTCTAAGCCTGCCTGTGAATTAGTGGATAAAACTATCCAAGAGGAAGTTAAGATAGCGATTGAAGTAAAGGGGAATGAGAAGTTTAGAGTCGGAGGGCTGCCTATATTTAGGGGAGGCCCGATATGGGTTGCCGCCGAGATAATTGATGCACCCAAATTATCTAAGAGTAAATTAATGGCCATGGCTAAGTATTATGTTGACTCTGGAGCCGATATCATAGATATAGGTATGGTTGCAGGTGAGAATAATTCAAATAAAGTTCCCGAAATTATAAATATCCTTAGAAAAGTTGTCGATAAACCACTAAGTATAGATTCTTTAAACCCCGATGAGATAGAGAGGGCTATCGATACAGGAATCGAGCTAATCATTAGTATAGACCATTCCAATATAGATATTTTTGGAAAGGAATTAAGAGATATACCTATTGTTCTAATACCTGTAGATCATGAAGAGGGATATTGTCCTGAAAAAGCTATCGATAGAGTTAAGTATTTAGAGTCGTTACTTCATAAAGCAAATAAATATGGTTGTAATAAGGTTCTATGCGACTTAATTCTCAATCCTATTAATATGCCAAGTCTTACTGAATCGATCTATGCCTTTAAATATTTTAGTGAACGTAACCCGGATATTCCTTTATTTATGGGTATAGGTAATGTGACTGAATTAATAGATGCTGATAGTCCGGGAATTAATGCCCTAATGACAGGTTTAGCTATGGAGACAGGAATTAGCATCATATTAACTACTGAGGCAAGTCATAAGACTAGAGGATCGGTCAAAGAAGTTGTATACGCATCTAAGATGATGCAACTGGCTAAGAAAAGGGGAAGCGTCCCAAAAGATTTGGGGATAGATCTATTAATGATTAAGGAAAAGAAGCGGAGAGCCTTATCATATGATTATAGTAAGAGCATAGTTGTTAAGGCAGAAAAAGAGAAGGTAATCCAGCATGATAAGAAGGGCTTTTTTAGAATAATGGTGGATTATGATAAGGGAGATATTATTGCGCTTCATTATCAACCTAGAAAAAGGGAAAAACCTAGTTACGCTATAATAGGGAAAAAAGCTATCGACATATATCTAAAAATAATAGAATTAGGTCTTATATCTGAGTTGTCACACGCTGCCTATCTGGGGAGAGAATTGACAAAGGCAGAGATTGCTCTAAAGCTTGGTAGAACATATATTCAAGATGAAGAGCTTTTTTGACTTATGAATCTATCTGCCTCCAATAATATGGGCTTATAATCCGATTCATTAAGGGGAACTCCCTGTGTAGTCATATCACTCATATGTTCCTTACTACATGCATACCAAGCACTTCCATTCTTTATCGCGTAATATGAAGCAGGTTTTCTACATCCATCCTTAAAGCATATTGTTTTCGATATTCCGATCCTGATCTCTTTAGCTGCCTTTATCAATAAGTCAGCTATCCTTCTTTTCTCTCCAAATAGGAAGATGGTGGATATAGATTGTTCGTCGGGTAGCCATATTACCTTTACCTCTGCATTATAACTTAGATCCTCAAGGGAAGTAGAAAGAAGTATTTTATAGCCCTCTCCCTTATAGATTTCCAAGAAATCTCCCTTAACATCTAGATCTTCTGGTACGGCAGTGAGTAAAAAACTCCTTCCCTTTAAAAATAGTTTACGGGTATATATCCTATACATTGCTAGCACCATCCACCACAATTATAGTTCCTGTCATCAATGGATGTAAGGGACTGCAATATACATTACATCTAAAGGTATAAGTCCCTGTCTCTGTAGGAGTAAATTCTATCACTACAGAATGCCCGGGAGATATCGGTCCACTATCTAAGCCTAATTCAGGTGCATAGAAGCTATGAGTTACATCAGCACTAAATATCTCAATCCTAACAGGCTTACCTTTTTCGAGAACAATTGTTTCAGGCTGCCAACCACCGTTTTCGGTAGCCCATCCATTTATCCTAATCACTTGGACATCGTCCGATACTACTAATGAACCTAAATAGTACTGCTGGTAGACATAAATGCCTACAGGTATTCCCACCATCACAATAACAACAGATAATATAGCTAGAAGTTCAGTTCCATTCATATAATCACCCCACAAATAACCATAAAAAGAATATTGAAGCTAGTATCATGAAGGCTAGCTGAGGTATAAATGCTTTGAGCGCTAAGGATTTATCCCTGAAATTCTCCATGGATATTTCGAAACCGAATTTAATTGAGTATACTAGACCGATTATTAATAATACTACTTGGATATAGGGAATATACTCTGGGAATAAAGGTTTCCATGCTATTTCTGCTGTTCCAAATAAGTTCCATCCCCATCCCAGGGGATCAGAGATAACATTGGCTATATAGGACCAGTTTACTAGCAACAGAGGCACGCTAAAGGCTATCCACGCCATTAATGATAATGGTATAAGCTCATATGAATAGTCTATGAACAATTTCTTATAAGATATCTCTTTAGAACCAGATAATAACTTGGATAATGCTGTAAATACGAAAAATATCGCTGGTACTATTGCTAAGGAGGTTATCCATACTAATCCTGCATACATGACATAGTTGGTTACATAAGTAAAGCCCCAGCCATATGGAGGAACCCAGAAAAACCTAGCTAGATCTTTAAAGAAGATGAAGGGTCCTTGCATAACAAGTATGTATATTCCTGCTAGGGTGAACATTATAAAGCTCTTCCAAGCCTCATCGATAGCCCTCTCTCCCTTCACCAGAATATCGCTTCCGAAGGGACGTATATTTAAAGAAATATTATTATAAGGACAGCCCTTTATACACTCTAGACATAGGCCGCAGAAGTTATTTCTCTCTAAAGTGCCAGGATACACAAGCCATGGGCAACCGTATCCATTGTCCCCGCCTCTTATACACTCCTTTGTTATGTGTTTTTTACATAGCTCCCTATCGTTTACTCTCAACTCTAGAGATGAAAACATAGAGAATAACCCTAGAAAGCCGCCGACTGGACATACATATCTACAAAACACCCTCTTTGCATATATCAACATTAGTATAGTAGCGACAACAAAGAGTAAAGCAAGCATTATGCCTGTAACAACTGGTCTAGTGACTAATAAGGGTGTGAATGTTGCAATTAATAGGAAACCCATATTTTGGAGCCATATATTATCAAGCCTTCTAGGCCACCTTTTATTTAAACCATATAGTTTTTCGTTTTTCTTTGTTACTAAACTTCTCCTTTGGATCCACTCTCCGAAGAATGGAATGGGACAAATCGTACACCATATTCTTGATGCAAAAGGGACTAGAATACTGATAAGAGCGAACCACCATAATATCCATACAAATATTACACTAATATTCCTATTTCCCACTGGACCCCCAAATAACCCCGCCACGATAATTATCCAGAAAATAAGTAGATTAGGGAAAATCACGGAGAATTGGAAGGCTCGGTGGGTGGTAATACGCCTGATAAAATCGATTTGAAGTACATCAAATTTAGTCTTATGGGTCAATAGACTCGAAAGAAATTCTCTAAATTTTGAAGAAGCCACCTATCACCACCTCTTCCATACATAATACATAGATACCAACGCTGTGAGCAAAGCTATAAGTATGGATAAAACAAATACGATATTAATGCCATTCTCCACTACAACCAATTCCCCAACCATAAAGGGATGCATATAACCACAAGTTACGGAACACCTTATTTTGAACTTCCCTGGTTTATCGGCAACAATCGTTACAACAGATTCCTTCCCAGGTTCAACGAGTAGATCTACATCATAGCCGTCTATATAGAATCCATGGGTAATGTCAAGAGTGGTTACTTTGAATGTTATACGGTCACCCTGATTAACAATGATTCTATCAGGCTCATATGCAAATCTTCGAGCCTTAACCTCAATAGTGTAACTATCACTGCCTCCATAGATAGGTATCATTAGACTAGATATCCATATCGATACCATTAATAATGATATTATGATTATTAAACCCAATTTCTTATTATAAAATATTTTATGTTTCATAGGAATCCCATCTACCCATCCACTTAATTGATAATTTTACATATAGCTATTTTAAGAAAGTCCCGAATATATGAGGGTATAGTCCATAATCATCAATAATAAATATAGGTGTATAGATGATAAAAACTATTTATACACCCAAATAATTAAGAAAAACTCCTATTCATATATAAAATATTAAATTAGGATATTACTAGATGCCAATTAATATTATATTATAGTCGTAGTTTTAGATGTGAGGATTCATGGTAGTACATAATGAGAGAGACATCAATAATGAGAAACCGCCAATTAACCTATATATTAAGCGGGTGGGAATTGTTAATGTTTATTTACCCACTTTCTCTATACGCCTGGGAGATAATCAAATACTAGCAAATACTAGGGTCAATGCCTATATCGATCTCCCAGCGCATTATAAAGGGATCCATGCATCTAGAAATTATGAGTCAATAATGGATATATTCAGCGAGTATGTAGGAAAGGAGATGAAGATCGAGGAATTAGCTATAAATATCTCAAGAGAGCTCCTTGAGCGACATCCATATGCATCCAGTTCTGAAGTGCATATGAAAAGTCTTATAATTTATGCTCAGAAAACTCCAAAAACCGAGAAGATAAGTTATGAAAGGGCTAGTTTAATTGGCCGTGCAATAGCTAAGAGATATAATGATAAAATTATAGTTGAAAAGAAGATAGTGGGTGTTGAGGTTGCGGGTATTACAGCATGTCCTAGTGCACAGCGTACTCTATTTGATTTAATAAAGAAAAAGAGGTTGATAGATAAAGGAATACCTGATGAGGTCCTTAATAAAATGCCGAAGGCTACGCATCTACAGAGGGCATACGCCCGATTATTACTGGAGCTTACGCCGGATTATGAAGTTAACGCTTTGGAGTTAATCGATATTGCACGTGAATCGATGAGTTCCAAGACATATGAGCTATTGAAGAGGGAAGATGAAGCTGAAGTTATATTAGAAGCTTTAGAGAAGCCATTATTTGCAGAGGACGCTATAAGAAATATGGCGAAGAGGATAGTCGAGGAATTAGGTGACTTACCGGATGATGCTATAGCCAGATTCTCTATTAGAAGCATGGAAAGTATACATCAACATGATTTAGTGGCATATCTAAACTGCACGATAAAACAATTAAAAGATATAGTAGGCGTATTACCATAATTATCTTCTAATCATAAGGATTTAGGTTTTTAATAAACGAGTTACAATAAAAATTCTAATTCCAAAGGCTTTTATATGTTTAAGAAGCTAAAAAATTATTAATAAGTAGCTAAATAATATGTGGTCTGTGATATGAAGAAGAAAAATAATAACTCTGGAAATATAGTGGATGAAATAATGATATCGGCTCAGTTGGCAGCTGCCCTAGAGGTTTCTGCATACCCTAAGCCAGGTAATGTCCATAGGCTTAGGGATTTTCCTGATACGAGATTCGAACATTTCATCGCCGGATCTGTAGGGATTGGCCTTGCGATACGTGAGGCGGCCTCTCGAGGTATAGAGGTAGTGGAAGGCAAATTAAATTACGGTCAGCTTGGTCTAGGTGAATTGATACTAAAAGGTATTAAATATAGTAAAGAATGGCATACAGGTGGGAATACCCATTTAGGTACGACTATGCTATTTATACCTTTATCCATCTCTGCAGGGATAAATAAGGCAAGAGGAAAAACAGATATTACTTCCATACGAAAGGAATTCGGTAAAGTCATGAGAGCAACTACCGTCGAAGACGCATTAGCCGTAACTAGAGCGGTCGAGATCTCAAACATGGGGGGGCTAGGGAAGTTAACACATCTCCCTGATATTGGCGAAGAAGATATATCGCTAGAGATAAGAGATAAGGAATATACTCTCTATCAGTTGATGAAGATGTCAAGTTCATGGGATCTAGTGTCCCAAGAAATGGTTAGGAATTTGAAAATCGTATGTAGCGAGGGATATCCCTATTTTGTAAAAGCCTTGGATGAAACAGGTGATATCAATATAGCCATAGTTCATACATTCCTAGTTTTACTGTCTAAGCACCCTGATACATTTATAGCACGGAAATATGGGTTGAGGTTTGTCGATGATGTGTCGTTAGCTGTAAAAGTTGGTATGAAGAAGTCAAATGAAATCGCAAAGAGAGCGGATGATATACTTAAGGCGGGTGGCTTGTCAAGTAAGGAAGGAAAGGATATGATATTTAAACTAGATGAGGATCTAGCTGCAGAGAGATTAAATCCAGGTACAACAGCAGATATTACAGCTACAACAATATTCGTTGCTTTATTAAATGGTTATAGACCATAATTATGCTTTAGGGATGAGTTTTTAATCCAGAAACAGCGTTGGCTTTTTCAATAAATTTAACATATTTTAGTTTAGCTTCTTCAACAGTCTCTCCTGTTGATAAAATAAATGAGAAGCCTAGTCTTTTGTTTTCGATGGGGATAGGGGGAGTGAATACCTCTATATCCCTGTACCCTACTTTATTGATTAACATGAGGTTTCCCTCTACCCTAGTTTTATGAAAATATGCGGACTTTATGTATCGGGGAACATAATGATCTAATTTATTTATGGATGCATTTATGATGAGCTTAGCGGGATTTATATCAATTATATGAGAAAGACCTACATATGATACAGTGAGCCTAGGGTTAATCTCCATAATATATACCTTATCATTGCTAATTACAAGGTCTATACCTACATATCCTTTAAGCTGGGGGTATAACCTCATAATTTTCTCAGATAGCTTGAATATATTTATTTCAATAGGGAGGTCTAGAGGGGTATATCCACCAAAATACCCTGGGGGTCTATATCTAATGAACTGTCTATTTATGGATAGAGGTATTACAGTTGAGCCATCTGTTACTAAGGAGATACTCGATGGGATTCCTGGGATAAATTCCTGAATAATAAAATTTTCGGTATCAAGTGAAGAAAGATTATCTTTAAATTGATCTAAATATGTAACTAACCTCATACCTTCACATCCTATTCCGATTTTAGGTTTAATTATTAAGGGACTCACTGATTTCGAAAATGATTCATTATCAATAGGATATTCAGAAGGTACATAGAACCCCTTAGATCGGAGATTATTATACAGCTTTTCTTTATTAATAACCTGATTGATGGCGTCGACTTCTGGATTGAGGTGAAGGCCTTCTAGATTTGATAATAAATTACTATATATCCCGTCGGCCTCAGGGGCGATAATATAGGTATAATCGAATCTTATGGCTAGTCTTTTAAGAATAGATATGTCTAGTTTATCGACTTTAATAATATTCCCCTGAAGACCATAAGAATACCCCAATAGTTCCTTATTTATAACTACTGAAACATCTAGACCCATCTTATAGAAATCATTTACGACCGCTTTTAACATAGCCAAAGCTTCCGCCATAATACTCGAATCCCTGTTTCTTATATATCCCGATGTTAAAGCTTCAAATACTAATAGCTTCATAGTATACAATTACTAAATACTAATATCGAAATTAGTATTTTATGTCAATTATGGTTAAGGAACGGGAGAAATGGTTTAGCCTTATCACTTCATATTTAGAAATAGTATATATAAATCTAACATACTCTTTATTTCGACTAATCCTAATATTATGATATTGTAGATTTTGCTTGGAGGGGGATAATGTATATAGGTAATGTTTTTATTGAAGACACTTTTGCTGAAGCCTTCCCCATGTATGCTACAAGATTTCTAATAACTGCGGAGAATAAGAAGTGGGCATTGATTGCCGCGAGAGAAGCGACGGGTTTTGCAACATCTATAATAATGTCTCCGGCCGAGGGAGGTATAGAGAAAGTTGTATCACCAAGTACAACACCTGACGGGAGGATAGGCTGCTTAGTCCAGCTATATCACAGAGATCCTATGAATTTGAAATTCCAGGTATTGGCGAGAGTTGGTCAGTGTATATTGACATGTCCGACTACAGCGGCATTCGACGGGCTACCTAAGGTTAGAAGAAGAATGAAAGTAGGAGGGGCTATCTCTAAATTTGGAGATGGATTTGAAAAAGAAGACGCTCTCAATGGCAGAAAAATATGGAGGATTCCTGTAATGGAGGGAGAATTCATAGTTGAAGATAGCTTTGGAGTCCTAAAGGGTGTAGCGGGAGGAAATATATTAATATTGGCGAAGACACATAGTGCTGGACTTGAAGCTGCGGAGAAGAGTATAAAAGCTATATTCAAATATGGAAAGCATGTAATTACGCCATTCCCCGGCGGAATAGTTAGATCTGGTTCAAAAGTTGGTTCATTAAAATATAGTCGACTAGGGGCATCGACTAATCATTATTACTGTCCGACTTTAAAGGATATAGTTGAGGATACACGGCTTCCCCCGGAGGTAAATAGTGTTCTTGAAATTGTAATAAATGGATTAACTCTAGAAGATGTACAGGAGGCTATGGGTATAGCTATAAAGGCCGCTGCTTCTGTAGACGGTGTTGTGAAGATAGATGCAGGGAATTATGGGGGGAGGCTTGGGCCATACCATATAAGATTACATGAATCGATTGAGAAGGTTAAGAATATGAATATAGATGTATAGGAGGGATGTGTTATGGAGGATAAAGTGGTAAAAGTTTGTGTATTGAAGTTGGGTGCCATTGGCTCATCGATAATGCTAGAGTATCTACTAGATGAAAGGGCTGAGAGGCAGGATATTGAGGTCAGGGTATATACAACTGGTTCCAAAATGTTTTCGAGCAAATATGGTGAAGAGCTGGCAAGGAAGGCTTTAGAGGAAGATTATGACTTGTATATTGTTGCTAGTCCCAATGCAACTGTAAAGGGACCCACAAAAGCTCGCGAAGTCCTTAGGGAACATGGTAAAAGGGTTATAGTATTATCTGATGCCCCGACAAAAAAAATAGTAGAGGAATTGGCCGAGAAGGGCTTTGGATATATAATAGTGACAGCCGACGCTATGATCGGAGCAAGAAGGGAATTCTTGGATCCGATTGAGATGGCTTTATTCAACAGTGACATTATAAAGGTGTTGGCAGTTTCCGGAGCATTCCGAGCAATTTATACGGAGATAAGTCGGGTCATCGAAGATATAAAGAGAGGAGTGGAGCCTGAGTTACCGAAATTAGTTTTGAAGAAGGAGAATACAGTTAAGTATGGAGAATTTAAGAATCCATATGCAAGAGTAAAGGCGATGGCTGCCTTCGAGATCGCTAGGAGAGTTGCAGATGTAACAACTGAGGGATGCTTTAAGGTTCATGAAAAAGAGAGATATATACCCTTAGTAGCATCTGCGCATGAGATGATGAGGATAGCGGCTGGCCTCGCTGATGAAGCTAGGGAGCTAGAAAAATCAACTGATACTGTTGTTAGAAAGCCACACTATGATGATGGGACAATACTGTATAAAGAGAAACTACTCGAGAAACCTAAATAATTATTAAATAATTATCTTGATAACAATGGTGATAACGTGAAAAACATAGAGGTAAATAAGTTCAAATTGTATACCGGAAGGGATTTAACTCAAGGCATCGCTATGGAGAGAGATGGAAAATTCGGGGAGAAATACTTAGATGCTGTGTCATATATTGAAATGAACCCGATAGATATAGAGAGGCTAGGTATATCGGATCGATGCCGAGTCGAAGGGAAATATGGACATATAGTTTTACCGGTGAAAGCCAGTGATTCAGTACAAGAGGGGACCGTCTTCATTCCGATGGGGCCATGGGCTAACATTCTTGTAGACCCTGAAACCGAGAGTACGGGGATGCCAAAACTTAAAGGGGTAGATGTCTTGATTTTACCTACTGAGGAGGAAATAACGAGTCTAAAGGACATTTTGAGAAGGTATGGAGTCAAGGAATTCGATATTCAACCTATAGATAGACCTTTAAAGGCTGGTGAGACATGTATAGTGAAAGATGTTGTATGCACATTTTGTGGGGAACTATGTGACTACTTAGAGATATCGCTAGAGGGGGAGAGGATTAAAAGAGTTAAAGGAGGATGTGCAATATCAAATGCAAAATTGCTAAATTATCATAGACATAGGATACTGAAGCCGATGATAAGAAGTGATGATGGAAAGTTGCGAGAGGCTACCTTAGAAGAAGCTATCGAAAAGACAATAGAAATCCTTTCTAAATCTAAATATCCACTTTTATATGGATGGTCAAATACATCTACACAGGCTACGGAAATAGGTATAGAACTAGCGGAGGTTTTAGGAGGAGTAATAGATAACACGACGGTAATGTGCCATGGCCCCACTGCACTGGCTGCCCAGGAGGTAGGCACAGCGAGGGCAACATTAGGATTGGTAAAACATTTTGTGGATGTCATAATCTTTTGGGGTTCAAACGCGGTGCATGCTCATCCCAACCATTTTGCTAGATGGATAATTCCTGAAGGAAAGATAGTTAAAGGGAGAAAGGAAAGGAAAATAATTGTTATAGATGTCAGGAAGACTGCAACTGCAAAACAAGCAGATATATTTATCCAAATAGAGCCTGAAAAAGATTTTGAGTTAGTCACCGCATTGAGAATGTTATTGAAAGATATAGAGATAGAGACGGATAATGTAGCTGGTGTATCCCTTGACAAATTATATGAATTAATAGAGATTATGAAGACAGCGAGATACGGTGCCTTCTTTATAGGAATGGGCTTAACCATGACAGGAGCTAAGTTCAGAACAATACAGGAATTAATAAAACTCGCCCATGATCTAAACGAGTGGACCAGGTTTGTTATGATACCGATGAGGGGACATTATAATGTAACTGGTTCTAATGAAGCCATGCTTTGGAGCAGCGGTTATCCATATTCCATAGAATTTTCACGGAAATTCCCAAGAATGATTCCAGGATTCACGACAACCCCCGATTTATTGATGCATGGAGAAGTAGATGCGGCGTTGATAATTGCAAGCGACCCAGTCGCCCACTTCCCTCAGAAAGCAATCGAGCATCTATCGAAAATACCTGTAATAGTTATAGATCCCAAGTGGTCATTAACGACAACAATAGCGGATGTAATTATTCCTACTACTATGATGGGGATAGAATCGGAGGGAACAGCATATAGGATGGATGGAGTTGCTATTAGGCTAAGGAAGATAGTTGAGCCTCCTGAGGGAGTGCCCACAGACCTAGAGATTCTTAAGAAAATATTGGAGGGTGTTATGAAGGAGAGGGGGTTGATGTAGATGGATTTGTTGATCAAAAATGGATATGTGTATGATCCTTTAAACAATATCAATGGCGATGTAATGGATATTGGTGTAAGGCAAGGCAAAATAGTCGATCCATCCGAAATTGACCAGAGAAAGGCTAGGGTGATAGACGCTAAGAATATGGTTGTTATGCCTGGAGGAATAGATATACATTCACATATAGCGGGTCCCAAGGTCTCGACAGGTAGATTGATTAAGCCCGAAGACCATTATCTCTCCAATATTCCTGGAAAACTGCCTTATAGAAGAGCGCAGACCGGTGTCGCCGTACCAAACGTATTCAAAATAGGGTATTGTTATGCGGAAATGGGGTATACAACTGTAGCGGAAGCCGCCTCGCCTCCACTAAAAGCCCGCCATACTCATGAGGAGATGGACGCTATCCCCATTATAGATAAAATGACTTATATTCTAGTCGACTCCAACTGGATAGGCCTTGATTATGCAGAAAAGGGAGATGTTGAAGTATTAGCTGCGTATTATGCATGGATACTTGATAGTACAAAGGGTTATGCTCTTAAACTAGTGGATCCGGGCTCAGATGTGGCATGGTTATATGGAAAGATGTGTCTGGATATTGATGACTATATCCCGGGCTATAGTCTTAGACCTAGAGACCTAATAGAGATGGTGGGTAAGGCTTCTGAATATCTTAATCTTCCACATCAAATACATGTCCACTGTAACAGACTGGGGTATCCAGGTAATTATATAACAACATTAGAAACAATGAAATTAGCCCAAAAATTTGCGGTAGGAGATGAGCCTAGTCTACACATTACCCATGTGCAGTTTACAGGCTATAAGGGAGATAACTGGAGTGATCTTAGAAGTGGCGGCGAAGATATAGCCAAGAGTCTAAATAGAAATAGATATGTAACTCTTGATCTGGGTCAGGTCGTACCGGGCTTCAAGGCATTGACGATGACCGCCGATGCTCCTTTCGAATTCGTATTGTATCATTTGACGCGTGGTAAATGGAGTTTTGCTGATGTCGAAGCTGAAACGGCATCCGGGATAGTGCCATATGAATATAAAAAGAAAAATTATGTGAATACAATCCAGTGGGTAATAGGATTGGAAGTCCTTTTATTAACAGAGGATTTATGGAGAGTATATGTTACTACTGACCATCCTAATGCGGGTCCATTTACAGCATATCCAAAGGTCTTCTCTTGGTTACTAAGCAATAAGGCACGTGAAGAAATTATTCAAGAGATGAATAGAAGGGCGGTATCATTATCAGCATTGCCAGCTATAGATAGAGAGCTTTCCCTATATGACATTGCGATATTGACAAGGGCATCTCCAGCGAAAACCCTAGGTTTAGATAAATTTAAGGGGCATCTCGGCATCGGTGCACAAGCTGATATAGCGATATACGACTTAAATCCTGGAGAAATTGATTTATCAAAAGAGTATAAGCTTATTGCAGAGAAATTAAGAAGAGCCAAATACACCATTAAAGATGGGAAGATAGTAGTTAAAGACGGAGAGGTTATAGCGACAACTTATGGCTACACGTATTATTCGAAGGCCGAGATTGCCGAAGATTTGATGAAGAAGGTAGTGGAAGGAGTGAAGGATAAGTTTAAGACATATTATTCTGTTACCTATGATAACTTCATAATTCGCGAAAATGAACTTAGGAATCCTAAGGCAATTAGGGTCAAACCTATTGTTGGAGGTGGTTAAATGGAGGAGTATATTTTATCGATGAAGTATAATCCTCTTGTACCTATCGAAGCAAGAGACATAAAACCCGAGGTATTCGTGGGCAAGAAAATTAGTGATATCAGTAATATAGAGATATATGAAGGTAGCCATGTAATAAGGCTTAAAGACCTTTTTGATATTGAAGGTCCTGAAGAAGCTCCCGACAACCCTAATAACATAAAGATAATACTGATGGGAGAAGGTACTTCGAAAATAAGGATGCTTGGATTTAAAATGTCTGCAGGCGAGATCGAGGTAAACGGAGATATAGGTTATCTAACTGGTTATAAGATGAAGGGAGGCAAGATACATATACATGGAAATGCTAGGGGGTGGGTTGGGGGTAAGATGAAGGATGGGTTCATCGAAATAGATGGAGATGCTGGCGATTTTGTTGGAGGCAAATTTATGGGTGAAAAACCAGGAAAAGGTATGAAGGGAGGCAAGATACTAATCCATGGCAATGCAGGTACAAATGTAGGCGCGGGTATGAAGAAGGGAACCATAATCATAGAAGGAAATGTTGGGAATTTAGTGGGAGCATATATGGCTGGAGGCACTATAATTGTTTATGGATCTGCAGGTTCATTTGCTGGGGCACGAATGACATCTGGAAAGATTTTGCTGGCGGGTAAAGTCGGGGGTATACTGCCTAGTTTCTATGTAGACGCATTACTTCCAAAAGCAAAAGCTAAGGGAATAAAATTTGAGAAGCCATTTATGCTCTTTATCGGAGATACTTTAGTTAATGGAATGGGGTTATTACACATATCATATCAGGAAAATACAGAATTTTTAGGTAAATATGAGAGGTTAATAAAGGAGGTGATTATTGATTGAAGCCTATGAATAAGATGGCGCTCGATCTATTGATGGATGCATTAGATCAGAGTGATAAGCTACGGATTAAGGATGTAAAGATAGGTGGGGCGACCGTTGTTGATATGGGTGTCAAGGAAAGAGGAAGCATAGAAGCTGGAATAATCCTAGCTAAGATATGCATGGGGGGTCTGGCCGAAATAAATATCACTGACTCAGACTATGGTGGTCTAATACTACCCACGATAAACCAGTATACTGATTATCCTGTTGAGGCTTGTATGGCCTCTCAATTGGCCGGTTGGAAGGTCAGTGTCGGCGACTACTTCGCAATGGGAAGTGGTCCTGCTAGAGTTCTAGCCAGGAAACCCAAAAAGCTCTTCAAGGAGATCGGCTATACAGAGGAAGTAGATGAGGCCGTATTAGTATTAGAGGTGTCCAAGCTTCCTACAGAAGAAGTTGTTGCCAAGGTTTCAGAGACAACAAACGTCTCTCCTCATAATCTATATATCGCTGTGGCTGCTACAAATAGTATAGCAGGGTCTATTCAAATAAGCGCACGAATAGTTGAGACAGCTATACATAAGCTACATACATTAGGGTTTGAGCTAAATGATTTGCTTGTAGGTTGGGGAAGATGCCCTATATCTCCACAGACACCTGATGAGCTGATAATGCTGGGTAGAACTAATGATATGCTATTATATGGAGGGGAGGTTACATTATTAGTAGACTATAAGGATGACGAAAAACTTAAGGAATATGTATCTAAAACGCCTTCAACAGCATCAAAAGATTATGGTGTTTCTCTAGCGGAAAAAATTAAGGAGATAGGTATGGAATTTCTCTATAAGGTTGATCCCACATTATTTGCACCAGCAGTAATAACCATCAATAATGTCAGGACAGGCTATACTTATTCAAGTGGACAGGTAAATATCGAAGTTCTAAAGAAATCCGTACAGTATATCGAGCTGTAGATTTAACCCCCAAATAACTCTTTTTTCTATTTCTTATCTCCATGAAATTCACTATATATTAGTGGTGTTACTTATGAACCATATATTTTTATCCATGATATTTATGGTCTCATCGAAGATCTTTTCTTTACCGAATGAGGATAGCTTTGAGACGTTTAAAAAAACAATAAAGCAGGTGTTTAAACCCTATATAGAAGAGGCAAGTAAGATCGACCCTAAGCTTGAAGTCAAACTAAAGAAGTTCATAAGTGAACTCGAAAACACAGACTATCTTCCCTATAATGAGGAATACACACGGCTATTTCGTTCAGCAAAGGGCGGTGTGCCATGCCCTCCATATGCCTCAATTTATTCAGGGGTAAGGCTTCTCATGACCGATGAAACGATGGAGATAGGTAATTTGTATTCTGAAGCGGGTTTAATTCATAAGAGTAGCGAGCCTCCTGATTATATAGTATCTGAATTGGAATTCCTTTCATACCTGCTTATTAATTTAAGTAATGAAGGAAATTATATTAGCTTATTCAATAGATTCATTAGTCATCTGGATAAATGGATATTTAAGTTTATTTCATGCGTAAAAGAGAATTCTCGGGTGGAACTATTGATATCTACTGTGGAATTATTAGAAGATGCTTTGGACGTGATGAAGGAAGAGATAAAAAAATTAGAGGGATAACTAGATGACCATAAACTTCCAATATGGTACACCAGCATAGATAATCAATATTCGTAACATCAACGCACCAAGTATGTAGAGGAGAGAAGATACGAGCGACATTTCTTTAACCGATTTACCTGAAAATATCTGAATGCCATCGACTATTGTAGGTAGTATTAGCCCCAGTAATGAGAATCCTATCCAGAATAATGCGCCTAAATCGCCATATAATAGCATATGAGCACTTTCTTTTGCGCTCATACTCCGTGAGCTGGCGGATATATGGAGAGCCATGAAGATTATGATGCCTACTATAATGCCAAAAGAAAACTTTAGTCTCAAGGTAAAGTAGATCGGATTTTCTTCTCCACTTAGCCATAAGAGAATATCTAATAGGGCTATGGCAGCCAGCGCTCCAGAGAATATCCATAGTATAGGTAAAGGTGAAATCGTCCAGATAGGTATGGAGGATACTGACAGTAGAAATCCTGAATATAAGGTTACTAAACCCCCTATAACTATACTTATTATTCTAAAGGATTCTTTGGATGCAATTAGAGATATCCATTTGGATAGTCTTCTATATTTTATAACGTCTATAGAGGCAATTAGGATCTCTAGACTTAATAGAATCATTCCTATTGACATCCATGAAGCAAGGTTGAACCTGCCTTCCAAAAAAGCAGATATTATCCTTGGTAATGCGCCTATAAAAAGTGGTAAATCGCTGAGTATAAAGATTAGCGCTAGGATCGAGAATATAAGGATAAAACCTGAGTAGTGCTTCAAAACGCTCTTCTTAATATCATGTTTATCTATTAATGCTATGATAACTTCTCCCATACCAGCCATAGCGGCAAACCATAGGAAAATAGCGACTTCTATACCCCAAGGTACATGATACACCATCATTTATCACCTGCTTGGAATATAATAAACGGCGGGTTGCGTCCCAAGTTCGCATTCTACTTTGAATGCTCTCCGTCTAAATGCTTCCCTAATATATTTATCATTTGGATTATCGAAATCCACTAAATGCAACGCTCCTCCTACACAAGTCTCCACACAAGCAGGCTCTTCTCCAGCCTCTATTCGATGTATACAGAGATTACACTTATCGACGGTACCCGTTGTATGGTTTCTAAACCGAGATCCATATGGACAAGCAACTATACAATAACCGCAGCCTATACACTTTTCTTGCTCAACGATTACTACCCCGTCGTCTCGTTTATAGGTGGCGCCTACTGGACATACCTTGACGCATGGAGGGTTTTCACAGTGAAAACATGGCATCGGTAGGACTATCCTCATTACATTGGGGTATTCACCGATTTCAATTCTCGGTGGATATACTCCATCCTCGCCCCCTCTAAGTCTTATTCTACGCTTATCGGAGTCGTCCCATAATGAGGGATCTAGGTTTTCTATAGTGCATGCGGCCACACATGAGTAACAACTTATGCATCTTGTCAAGTCTATTACAAAACCATATCTCACCATAGTATCACCCCTTATATACCTTAACTATAGATTCATTGAGACCTACGCCTCCACTGATTGGGTCTTCGTGTACACCCAATAATTCTGTCGTCGAGAAACCTTTGTTATAGGCTTTACTATAATAATGCGAAATCTTCCCGAAACCATAATATGTAAAGACAGCATCTGGGTGAATAGATGGGGTAACCCTTGCGATAGCCAAGGTTTTCTCGCCTGTAGCTAATGATTCTATTATAACTTTATCGCCATCTCTTATTCCAAGTCTAGAAGCCCTTATATTGTTCAACCAAAGCTCATTTTCCGGGAAGATGCTGAAGAGTAGAGGGTTATTCTGAGTCGTAGCGAATGTATGTATTGCGCTCTTCCCATTTAATAGATAAAACTCATCCTCAGCGACAGGCGTGTTTTTAGGAGGTATATAGTTAGGCAATGCGACGTCTAGAGGATCCATCCCTATCGACCCAGAAATCTCAGCAAATTTTGTGCAGTAGAATTCTAGTCTGCCCGAGGGAAGCTTCAAAGGTGGATTCTTGTTATAGGGGATCTCCATATATTTCTTCTCTGGAGTGATATGATAAAACCCGTTTTTCTTCAATTG
Organism: Candidatus Scotarchaeum otlingeri; assembly: GCA_002011075.2. Classification (GTDB taxonomy): domain Archaea; phylum Thermoproteota; class Nitrososphaeria; order Geothermarchaeales; family JDFR-13; genus Scotarchaeum; species Scotarchaeum otlingeri. The sequence goes on along the minus strand of MTMA02000006.1, from coordinate 697,242 downwards.
ATCGTAAGTTATTCCAACTGGCGATAATATATTGTTATATACCTCATGCGGGGTGAAGTCGAAGTATTCACCTAAGCCTAGTCTTTTAGCAAGCTCCTTAACTATGTAACTGCCTGGTTTAGTATCATAGAGAGGCTTAACTACAGGTTGCATTACAGAAACATGAGGCTCTCCACATGCACCAACAACAACCAACCCCTCTTTCTCTAGATATGTAGATTCAGGTAATACATAATCCGCATACATCGCTGTATCCGATGGATATATATCTATCACTACAACTAGATCTAACTTCTTCATGGCTTTAACTGTCTTAGAAAAGTACGGCAGATTAGTTAGAGCACCTACATAATGTGTAATTAATGCCTTCACGGGGTATGGTTTACCCTCCAATATAGCGTTATGAAATAATCTATGAGGCATTGGGGCAGCAATCGGTCTATCTGAAGACCTGTCCACAGGCTTAATATTTATAGTTGGAAATGACTTAGAAGGTGAAGGTAATGAGCCTGTCTTCATCCTCCGTGTATACAAGAGGCCTCCTGGCTTGTCTATATTGCCGATAAGCATATTTAGTACATAGACTGAGCGTAAAGTAATAGAGCCATTCGACCAGTTCACCCATTTCCATCCATCATCAACTAGAGCCGGCCTCGTAACAGAAAATTCATATGCCACATCACTAATTATGTCACTCGATACACCACAAATATTTGCAGTATATTGAGGCGTATATCGAGCTACACGTTCCTTCAACAATGTAAATGCAGTTTTACACTTCACCCGACTTCCATCATGCAATTCTATCTCGAACTCCCCCTCTAACTGAGGATTAACACTGCTACTTAGCGCTTGAGGGGCATCTGTATCAACACTCCAAGTTACAAAGTCTTCTCCAGATAAGCCTTTCACTTCACCAGCCCTAATTGGTAAACCTGTATCCAATCTGATCAATACAGGGGCATTAGTGTATTTAGATAGGAACTCATAATCATATCTATCATTATACATTATCTCCCTCATTATTGCGAGTAGTAGGGCTGCATCTGTACCTGGCTTTATAGGTATCCATACATCGGCGGAAGCGGCTAAATTTGATAGACGAGGATCAACCACAACAATTTTTGCACCCCGCGATTTTGCCTCCATCAGCCTTTTAGTCCTATAGATTTGAATACCTTCCGCATAGTTCCTACCCATAATCAAGATATACTTTGAATTCTCAAAATCAGGGTTCATAGATAGGAATCCTGGAGCCCCCAATGTCCACCTCGTAACTACTATATATGTTCCTGGACAGACAGAGGCATGCATAAATAAGTTAGGGGTTCCATATGCCTTAGCAAACCTACTAAGAAGACCAAAGAGAGGACTAGGCTTCGCGTATATAGCTAAGTGTTCAGGATGCCCATCATCTACATATACCTTCAATCTCTCCGCTATTTCATCGAGAGCCTCCTCCCAACTAATCGATATGAAACGCCCCTCCCCTCTCTCACCGACTCTCTTAAGAGGATTCTTCAGTCTATCCGGATCATACAGCATAGATACGCCTGCTTGGCCTCGAGCACATAAAGAACCCATGTTATGCGGACTTCTCTTATCAGGGTCTATCTTCACCAATCTATCGTTTCTAACCCTAGCCACAATGTTACAGTGGACCGGACACATACCACATGTTGAATATATCTTTTTATCAGCCGGAGTCGAAGTATATTCTCTTGAATCATCTTTAGCATCTAATGTTATAGGCTCGAATAACTCTGGAAATTTCGACAATAAGATGGTTGATATTGCAGCGGTACCACTTATCTTAACGAAGTCTCTTCTTGAAACATTGTCTAAAAATCTCATATCAATAAAATACATTGTTGCATAAATTGATATCTAATCATCTATATGTAATATTTATCATACTATACTATATCTAATAAATCGATGTAAATATTTACTCTTGATCAAATAAATGGGAGATTCATGAATTTACCATGTCGAACTATAAACAAGCTATCCAGCCTCTCAACACCATCCAATTTCCCAATATCATAAAGAGTATGTTCAAGCTCATTGGGATCTTTACATCTTACCAAAGCGATAATATCATATGTACCTGTAGTCATGCTAACCATACACGAGGCGTCCATATCAACTATTTTCTTAACAATATTTTCAGTTACACCGGGTGAATTGAGCTTTATCATCAATAACAAGTTACATAGATAACCTAACTTAGCATCATTTAAAACAGCTACATAACCGATAATATATCCTTTATCCTCAAGATTTCTTATCTTTCGAGAGATAGTTGATGGGCTTACCCCAAGCATTTTAGCCAGCTTTCTCGTTGATATCCTTGCATTCTTCCTGAGTATATTAAGAAGTTTGGTATCTAAACTGTCTAGATCCTTCATTTCAATAATATTATAAGCTATTGTACTTATAAGAATGTAACAATGTTTCAGATTTGGAATAAAATAGGGACATTTGACTAATCCGAGTCCATATCTATTAATAATTATTATTTATATTTATCCTGTTTGGAGATATATGGAATGTTTAGGGACAGAGATTACATCGAGGTAAGCAATAGGTTTATATTTACAGTTATTGGAAATATTCATCCGCCAGCGAGGATTATTTCGTATCTTAAATATATTCCGGCTAAGGAGAAGACGCCATGGTCACGAGATGGGATATTTTATGCAAGGGCTCTAAAAGGATATAGCGCTTGGGAGGTAGCCAAAGCAGCAAATAGATATATTAAAAATGAGATGTCGAGATACATAGTTTATGATGAGGTTCTCGGTGTCAAGCTTATTGAAGTACCTAATGATGATATAGTGGCTCACTATATCCCTGAGGAGAGATTATTCGAAATTTTGGGGGAACCTAGTGACGTACTCGAGGAAAAAGTCGATGAAATAATCGATATACTAACCCAGTTATCTGGGATCTCGGAAAATTCTTTTGGTGTAACAGGATCAATCCTGCTTAAAATGCATAGCCCATCGATATCGGATATAGATCTGATTATATATGGATATGAGAACTCGTGGAGAATAAAGCATTTATTATTAGAACTAATTAATAATTCGAGATACGGCTTTTCGAGGTTAAAAGATAAATTGTTAAGTGATTATGCTAAGAGACTAATCAAATTCCACAATCTAAGCTATAAAGAAGCGGTAAAACTATATACCGAGAAAATGTGGAATAGAGGCATATATAGAGAGACATTCTTCTCCATTCACCCAGTTATGTACGAATGGGAAATGAGAGAGAAATATGGCGAGAAAAAATATAGATTCATAGAGAAAGTATCGATAAAAGCTAGGATATCGGATAACCGCTATTCATTATTTAATCCATCGATATACTCTATAGAGGATGTAGAAGTGGAAAAGGGGGTCAAAAAGAATGATATTAGGGAGATTGTGTCATTTGAGGGATTATATAGCGGTATCTTTGATATAGACGAGTATGTTTATGCTACGGGAAAGCTCGAGAAAGTATATGACCTTATCCATAACGATGAATATTATAGAATTGTTATTGGCAGCGCTGAGCTAAAAGGCGATGATTATATTAAGCCTTTAAGCTGGGTATTATGATATTTACCTCTTTAATCGTGAAAGGACGTACTTGATTATCTCTTCCGCAATATTTATTTTAGTTATACTCTGTAATCCTTTCCAAGTCGGTTGGCTATTGACTTCAAGTACATATCTATTACCATCGGATTCTAGAATATCTACGCCGGCTATCTCACATCCCAGTAGATCAGCTGATTTGACAGCTAATTCTATTATCTCGCTATCAGGCTTCATGGGTTTAGGGATGCCGCCCCTAGATATATTAGATTTCCATGACATCGGGTTTTCCCTGTACATACATGCGACAACCCTGTCTCCAATAACGAAAGCTCTTATATCCCTATACTCATGCCTAAGATATTCTTGTAGATATAATACATTTCTATTATAAGCTAATGCTTGAAGTATCCTCCATATAGAGTCCCTATCACTCAGCATCGTTGAACCCAAACCTCTTGAACCGAACATAGGCTTTATAACTATGTTCTCACCCAATCGGTCTAGATATCGGAATATAATATTGGGATTCTCAGAGACCAATGTTTTAGGTGTGGGTACACCATTGCCGGATAATATATGCAAAGACCGGTATTTGTCAACCGCCTTTTCAATGGCTGAAGCTTTATTAATAACTATAATTCCTCCATCCTCCATCATATATAATAGGCCTACCCTATACAAGGCTTGATCAAGGCTAGATCTCCCAATCGGTCTTACAATAACAACATCCAGTTCCTCTAGGATATTTATATCATTAACCATTATCTTTCTAGAGTTTCCAAATATCTCAACAAGAACATCTTTATACCTAATTATAAAGGGCCTCAACCCATACTTTCTGACACCCAATATAAGTTGAGTTGACGCCCAACCATAAGGATCGCGAGTCAAGATACCTATAATCTCCATTTTCCAAATATCCCCAAAATTAATATAATGACTTGACAAGATTAAGGATTTAAAATCTAAGCCTCGCGATAACGATAGGATAATGCTTAACTCTATCCAAATCTCTCCAACTAACCACTCCACCAGGAGGGATATTAAGGGTTCTAAACATCTCAGTGATATTTCGACCCGCCCCATATCCTCTCGCAGCCTCTGCTCTTCTACTTACCTTAAGGATAATCTCTAGAGGTAGATCCATACCCGCATATGCTACAGGAGTTGGATATTCTATAAACATGTTTCTGAAATATTTGCCAGCCAAGTAGGCTAAACCACCTAAATCTATTATATTTTTTATACAGCTCGGTCTAGTCGAGAAGGCAAGGCTAATACCCTTAACCTTATAGGACTTATCCGTATCGATAACTAATATCGATACCTCATAACCCAGTGATGCGGATACCATATTTCTAATTTCATATATTATATCCTTCGTCCTTAGATTAGGTATAGATACATATGAATAGGGTAGGTTAGTTGTATCTATGCCTGCCTCTGATACAGGTTTCAATAGATGTCTAAGACCACCAAAGTATAGCGCTAACCTTTTGTGTCGAGCTAAAATATCCAAAGGAGTCTCTAACATTATATTTTTTAATTCTTGACTGAATGGGTGATGCAGAATCTTCCCCCAGAGGATTCTTTCAATTATATATGTAGCCATTTTATAAGAAATTCCAGCTTTAAGTATAGATTCATCATAGATATAGCCATAAGCCAATGATAAAGCTTTATCGGATAATACTATTATATCACATGGTTTTAGAAGGGCACCATATTTCCTAATAATCTCTCTTGAGACGTCTAATCCAGGTGTCCAGTAACTTGAAGGCCTCTTAATTATCTTTATCTTGAATTTTCTTGGCAGTTCTATTCCACCTAATATCAGTCATATATATCCTTTACGATTATGTAATCTTTTACTGATTCGCCAATTAAGACTCTATAGCCATATAGCTCGTCCTTTCTATAGATTTCCTCTAGCAGTCCTTCAACGACAACTGTTTCTCCTTCATTAATATGTTGAGAATATCTGCCTCTAAAAGATGATATGATAATTTTTTTAGATAGATCTAAATCGCTTTTCCAGCCTATTAACTCTATGTTAGATACTTTTATGAGATACCTTGATGGAGTAAATATAGCATCAGAGGCATCATATACCTCTCCTTCAAGCCATACCCTCCCCAATGGACGATATCTATAATAGCCGTATTCATCGAGTTCTTCAGCCTTTTTTACAAACCGGATGAAAAACTCTGTATCTTCATAGACGCCTTGAATGAGTTTCCTACGCTCCATATTAATAAATAGTTCATAGGGAATCGTATAACCAGCTTTCCGGAATTTATAGAGGTTTCTCATACCACTCTTATCTAACGGCCTCATTATACCTTCATTAAATAAGCGCTTTATACCTTTTAGAGCCGACCTAGACTCTCTATCTCCATATATTATAATATCAATATCACTATCTTCCTTAGAGAGACCCACCATTAATGAACCGCTGACACCTATATTATTAAGAGGTATCCCGCTATAGCCTGAAATTAGGATAGAGAGATTAAGAGCCAAATTCTCAAGCTTGGATAGACTCTCTAGCCTACTTAGAAATCTCTCTATAGTCTCAGGTGGTTTATAATGCCTCTTTATCTTTTTTAGAGGTACTATACATAGTTCCCTTCCGAAAACCTCATCATATTTATAATAATTCGGGAGATTACTTTTGATATAAGCTATTCTCTCGGCTAAATCATATAATTTAATATATTTCTCTCTATCCTTTACCCTATCACCAACTGGACTAGGGATATATCTTGGATAGGCTATAACTCCATCCGGCGGATGTTCATACCCCTTTACATCATAAATTATATCTTCGGTATCTTCTATGAAATCCCCCTCTATGAAATCTATAGGCATCACGGATCCCTTTTAAATATACTATATTAGATATTAGATTTCCACTATTAATTTTCAGTTGCAGATATAGAGAAGATATAGAGAATTGCCAAATAATGACTTAATAATTTATATGATTTAAACTATTACTAATGTCAGTTTAAATTCCCACCTGAATTATTATATCTTATGGTGTCTACCATGGGCAGGGTAGCTGACATTGAATTCTTATCAGCATATAAAATACGAGCAATAGACCCCAATATACTGAATGGAGCTCAAGATGGAGGAGCTACAACCTCAATTCTTATAGCTGGATTAAATGCGGGGATAATAGATGCTGCTATAGTTGTGGGTAAAGATGAATATTGGAGGCCAAATATAATTTTGGCTAGAACTCCAGAGGATATACGGAGAGGAAGTGGAACAAAATATGTATATGTATCTACAATTCCTAAGCTAAAAGAAATCGCTCAAAATAATGATATAAATTCGGTGGCATTCATAAATGTCCCATGTCAAGTCAAGGCTGTAAGTAATATTATCAAGGCGGGAGGAAAATTAGCTAGCAAAGTCGGTGTAAGGATAACTCTTTTCTGTATGCATAGCTTTACATATGAGTCGCTAAAAAAACTCGCCGAGGAAGCTGGTGTAAACTTGGATGATACGATAAAGATGGATATTAAAGGAAAATTCATATTCTACACAAGGGATGGGGAAAAGAGTGAAGTACCAATAGCAAAAGCAGAGGAATATATAAGGCCTCCTTGTAAGAAATGTAAAGATTTCATCTATCACGAATCTGATCTAGCTATAGGCAGTATAGGTACACCACGCGGTTGGAACACAGTATTGGTACTTTCGGATAAAGGTAAAAAGCTGGTTGAGGCTGCAATAAGCCAAGGGCTAATTGAGGCGGAGTCCTTAAGCGAAAAAGGAGTATCCATCGTCGAAAAATTTATAAAGCGAAAAAGAGAAGAAGCGGAAAACTAAATAAATATATTCCCTTCATTAAAGATATAGTGAACATAATATGAGGATAGACACTATTATACTGCAGACGGAGGGAGTAAATAATATAATTAGTATGTACCTAACCTTACTTTACCCTTTCATAATTATCATCATTATCACAGTTATTCTCTCACTTATTATTGATAGAGTAAGTAGAGATAGAGTTATAAAGCTGTTCGATGATGATTGGGTGGTTATGTTATACACGGATGTCGATAAAAATGGGTTGAACGAGGCATATTTTGGTAGAATTTATGTGCCTCCAAGAGCATCTGGCGGCTTCGAGCTCCTTTATTCGGTCAAGTCCATTGAAGGCCCCGAGAAATTGATCGCATATTTGATGAGAATGTATAGGAGAACTGGTGAGAAGAAATATAAGGAGAGGGCAGAGGAGTTATTCGATATATTGAAAGACGCGGGGAAATTACAATACGAATCGGTTGATGAGATTAAATATGATCCATTCATGAATCCTAGTCAGGCCTCAAAAAAGGTGTATAAAGAGAATATCAAGGAAATCTATGCTATCATAAGATTCCTCGATGATATGAGTGATGATAGGAAGGAAAAGAGGATAAAGGATATAGAAGCAACATTCCATCCAGGCTTCTTTAGAAGGACAAAAAGAAGCATAACCAATATGTTGAGTCTCGCAAAAGATAAGCTTAAGGAAGCTACTGGTATGGTCGCATCTTCGGTATCCAAAGTGGCTCCGGTGGATGTAAGTAAGACAGTCAAGCAGTATGGAGAAAAGGCAGTAGGGCAAGTGGGCTCATCATATAATGCTTTGCTTGAGAACAGCGTAGGTAGACTCGTTAAAATAAAAGTTAGTGATGTAGATGGAGTTGATAGATACTATGACGGTGTTCTTAGGGAATATTCAGCAAACTATATCGCGGTTTATGATGTGGATTATCAGATAGCTGAGGAAGCTGTATTTATAGGAGAAAAGATGCTAGAGAATTACCCTACAGAGAGACTTGATTTCCATGGATGGCAATTGGGAGAGAGACAGCACTTAGAGATCCTTGATATGGTAGTCGAGAAGAATATGCTGAGATTCAAAATTAAGAATATCTATGATAATCATGTGTACATTGATAAAATAATAATTAATGATAATCTGGAAATAGCGCTTGAGGATCCCAATATGACGCCCAATGAAGTGGAGGAAGTAAGTGTTAAGGGGAATTTTAGTGAGCCACCAAATATCCGTGTATTATATAGGATAATAAAGACCGCAGATATTATTTGGCCTCTCTCAAAAGCAAGAGTTATTGGTTCGGGCGAACCTGCATCCAGCTTCGTTAAGCAACTCATACATAAGATCAGGGGTCAATGAATGTATATCGAGAAGATAATTTATAGGGTCCTTTCTTTGCCATTACGAGAAAGCTTTGAAACTAGCTTTGGATTAATGAAGAATCGTACAACAATAATAGTTGAGGTTGTTGATAGAGAAGGATTATCAGGCTACGGAGAAATTCCAGTCGATAGAGGTCCATGGTATTCTTATGAAACGATAGAGACAGCCTTATCTATCTCTTTGCCGTATCTGTCCAGAAAGATTGTTGGGAGGGAAATAGATAATTTGAGCGATCTTGAGGGTATATTCAGGGATATACGCGGACATAACATGGCGAAAGCGGGGCATGAAATGGCTCTTATCGACTTGATAGCTAGAAGACTAGGCGAACCAGTTTATGAGTTAATAGGAGGCGTGCATAAACGAATAGAGAGTGGAGTAAGTATAGGCGTGATAGGTGATATGAATAGACTACTAAATGATGTTGCAAGGTATTTGGATATTTATAAGAGGATAAAAATTAAGGTAAAGCCCGGCTGGGACTCAAAGCCATTATCATATATTAGAAGTGAATATGGAGATATACCACTACAAGTAGATGGAAACGGCGGATACGATTATCATATACACAGAAAAGAGTTGATGGAACTCGATAATTATAGACTACTAATGATTGAGCAGCCTTTTCATTATGAGGACTTATATTATCATCGGCTCCTACAGAAAGAAATAAAGACAAAGATTTGTCTCGATGAGAGCATTAAGAGCATATATGATGTATATGCCGCTATAAGCTTAGGGAGCTGTAAAGTGATAAATATAAAGCCCGCTAGAGTTGGGGGTCTATTGATAACAAAAGCAATTAACGACTTATGTAAAGAAAATATGGTTCCTGTATGGATCGGCGGGCTCCTAGAAACAGGTATAGGAAGAGGGCATCTGGTAGCGGCAGCTACTTTAGATAATGTATCATATCCTAATGATATTTCAGGTAGCGATAGATATTATGATAAAGATATTGTAGATGAGCCCTGGACAGTCGAGAAGGGATATATATATGTTCGTAATAGAGCAGGGATTGGCGTCGAATTGAAAGAAGACAATGTAAATAATTTCTTGTTAAAAGAATATAGGGTATAGCACTCTATTGTTACCAATCCATCTTCTCTATTGGTACCCCTATATCCTCTGAGATAGTTATGGCATTGAGAGCCCTAAGCCATTTTAATAGATTATAATATGCAACTATCTTAGATACTGATTTAGCTGAACTTGGCCCTGGCTTCTTCATAAAGAAGGCATTTACCTCGTACACGGTTCCCCAGATGTCATTATCAATAGCTATCTTTCCGAGTCTAATTAAATCTACTAGTCCCCCGGCCATCGCTGGACTGTCATTGATCCTACCCGCTATGTATAGTTCATCTGTCAATCCATTGAATGTCTTGTATTCTAGGAGCATTGATATAAATTTCTTGTCTCCGAGAGGCTCCAAATATCCAGTTGGCTTAATATAATGAGGAGCATCATAACCCAAGATATCCTGTACAATGCTGCTCTTTGTCTTCTCCTTCATCTTATTCTTTTCAGGGATTGTTAATGCCAAAAAGTCGTTATTACCGCCGATATTGAACTGTACAATAAACTTTACATGTCGATTTCGATTGTGCATATGCTCTAATATATCCGCTGTAATAGGTGTAGCTCCTGTGGCACCATCATCACCGAAAACTACGGCGCCGGATTCCTCATAGAATCTCACTATAGCATCGTCATTGGCTATAGCCATAGGGATACCATTAATGAATGCCACCGGATTAACTTGTCTTGCATATAATGCTGCTGCTAATGCATAGGCTTGAGAAGCACTTATACCGTTTGAAGTTCCATTTTCTAATGTATATTTAATTTTAGCAAGAGTATTGAAGGGTGAGCCGTCTTCTGTTGTTATAATATTAAGTATTATATCCGGCTTATATTCCCGCCATTCATCCACCAATGCATTTAATGCATCATTTAAGCCTAACTTATCCTCTATACCCACTGCTTCAATGGGCATTCCTTCAAGGCTACCTAGATGGATTCCTTCTCTAATGTAGACATCTCTTAATGTTCTAGGTATATCTATATTTGAATCCAGGGCTTTCTTGGCAGCATAGTATATGCTCTTTCCCACTATGCTTTGATCCACATCATAGGATGCAACGATATCGATATCCTCAATACTATAAGGTAACTTATATTCTGCTAAGGGAACTCCATATGGTTCTAGCTCCCCTTGTTTTATCCTTTCTATACCCACGGCAAGATGATTTGCCACCATACCATGCCCTAATATAATTACTCTAATCATCTGACATTCACCTCTTTAGAAGATATGGAGTATGAAACCGATATTCAGATAATAAGGTTCCAATATCCATACTATTATAGAGCTGGTTCAGTTATATAAGTTTGTTTATATCAAATTTTTAAATCATATTTATTGAATAATTTTTAATTAATATTTGCAGTTAGATATATATTTTTAGCACTGCTCCAAATAATAAATAAAATATTTAAAAAAATAAATTCATTTTATCAAATAATTATGTATCTTTTAGTCACTATAATCAATATCCATGCAAGGATAAACACAGTAATTAAATATATAATTAATGGGAAATTTATACCTAGAGGATATATTGTTAATATACTGCTAATGAAAAGGGCTATAAGGATTAATATGCATATCTTAGATACTATAATAGCTTTCGAGAAATTAATAATCCTATAGCCTCGTATGTCCCTATACCAATATAATGATATCATCACAAGAATTAGCCACATAAATCCAATTGGATCAATTGATCGGGATATATACAGAACGATAATATATAGATTAATTCCCAGAAACAATGAGAGAATTATATACCACTCATTTATTTCATCCAACAGAATAACTAGAGGGATATACAACATTATGAATGGCAATACAAGTAATCCATAGACATACCATGTATAGTACAAGAAGGATAATATTAATAATGAGGATAGAAGTTTTAATATCCAGTTCATCATTTTAGGGCCTCCTTTAAGACCTCTCGAATCGATATATACTCGCTATATAGAATTATTTTGTGGAATCTCGAAGCCCATAGTATGTTATTTATTCTCTCTATATTCCGTATCTTATTCATCAACATAGTTTTCTCATCATCTTCCGGTAAAGGGAGGAATGGGGATATTATTGAGACACGGTATCCATCCATCCTAAGAATATACGCCGATTTCACGGTATCTATGGATAATAATGGACTAACTATTAATATACTTGCACCAGGTTTAAGCATAAGCCTAGGAAGCCTTTCAACGATATTTGACAATGGAATAACTGAACCTATGTCGACTGTAGATAAAGCCTCAAGTATCCGTAGAAAATGGGATTTTCCAAACCCAGGCATAAGCCACTTCCTAGTCGCTCCATGAGTAATTATGCCAATTCTATTACCCATTCTGAGGAGTGAATATAGAATCGATGCCGCCGCATTGACCTCGACATCAACAATATATTCATCGCCCTTGACAAGCCCACTTGTATCGAGTATAAGTATAACGTCAGTCACTTTCTCGGCTTCATATTCATTAATCATCAACTCATCATATTTAGAGGTCAATTTCCAGTTAATTCTCCTAAGTTGGTCGCCATAACTATACTCCTTTACACTCCTAAATTCCAGTCCATCTCCTTTTCTAGTTCCGATAACATTCCCCGGCCATATACCTGTTACACTGGACTTCATCTCCACCCATCCATGGCTTTCATATCCAGGCAGTATTACTATGTCATCGTGCTTCACTTCCAATGATTCGATAACTAGACCCATAGGGTCTCTAATCTCTAAGTTCAGTGGTCCAACGCTATATCTACCTCTCTTGACCGCCTTAAGAGAATATTCTAGAGTTATAGATTCTCCATGGGCAAGGGAAATTATTGCTCTAAAGTCACGACCTAGATCATTATCTACATTTTCATAAATTTTCAGTATATCTATACCGTCTCCCTTATTTGTTAATGATAGTCTGACAAATATTTCATCACCAGGAAAAATGATCTTTGGATAGATATCTCGCTTTACACCAATCTCAATTTTATCTGGAAAAGTTAGAAACAATCCGAGATGAATGAATAAGAGAAATAATAGGGGTGTTAGATATATTGGGCTTCTATCGAGCAATATCATAATTAATAGAGTAAGTTCTGCTACGAGTAACACTACAAATCTATATGTGATTCTCTTCATGATTATACCTTAGGAGGAGGAATTTCCTTAAGTATAGATTCAATAATTTTATCGGGAGATACCGGCCTTAGCCAAAATTCATGTTTGAGAACCAGCCTATGCGCCAATGATGGTATAGCCAACGTCTTAATATCATCGGGAATCACATAATCACGTCCCTTGATAAGTGCATATGCTCTCGAGAGCTTCATAAGCATCTCGCCTCCCCTAGGACTAACACCTACGGCCACAGCCTCGTGCTCCCGGGTGGCTCTAACGATATCCACAATATACTTTAGCAATGAATTCTCGATGTATATATCCTCAAGAGATACCTGCATATCCACAACTATATCCTGAGTAACTACCCTTTCAACTTCTGGGTAATCTGAGCGTCTAGCAATACGTCTACTAAGTATCTCTATTTCACCTCTATCATCAGGATAACCCAGTCCTATCTTAACCATAAATCTATCTAACTGCGCCTCAGGCAAGGGATAAGTACCTTCATATTCGATGGGATTCTGAGTTGCTATAACAACGAAAGGCGTCTTCATTTTATAGGTCACACCATCTATAGTAACCTGCCTTTCTTGCATAGCCTCAAGTAACGCTGCTTGAGTTTTAGGGGGAGCTCTATTCACCTCATCAGCCAACAATATATTTGTAAATATCGGTCCAGGCCTAAACTCAAAACGAGCCTCAGCTTGATTATACATATTGTAACCAGTGATGTCAGCGGGTAATAAGTCAGGAGTAAACTGTATCCTTTTGAATTCACATCCTAATGTTTTAGCCAATGTCTTGGCTGCCAATGTTTTCGCCATACCTGGATAGTCTTCTAATAAGACGTGCCCATTACTAAGTATCACCGCAAGAATCACTTCAATCTGAGGCCTCTTATCAACAATAACCTTATCAACCTCATTCAAGATCCTCATTGTATAATTAAAAGCTTCCTTCATCTCCATTTATAGCCACCTCTCAAGTATCTCAAGTGCCTCCATATACTCCTCAATAGATAATTCATCTCTCTTTAATAATTCAATTAGACGCTTTGGAACCTTATATCTCTCTATAAACTCCTCCTTATAGATGTCATCTCCAATTTCATCTATATAAAGGTCATATAGACCTGAGAGACGTTCAAGAACGAGCCTTCTCAACTTATTCTTTAAGAAGCTGTCAACTATACCTTTATCAACAGACTTTACAACATGCATCGACAACAAGGTAGAACCCTTGTCCTTTCTATCTATAAATATTGGAATAAGTCTGAGGTATGCGCCTAGTGAAACGGCGACGTATATTATAGTGGCTATAACAGTAATTAAAATTGTAGTTAGACTCTCACTAAATACTAGATATGAAAATACAATGATTATGAGTAAAGTAATAAATAAAAATAGATCCTTCCTATTCAAATTCAACATACCTCCTTATGCCTTCTAACGCATTAATAGCTCGTTCTACATGGTCCTCGCCCAAAACATGATTACTATACCTTGCTTCTTCAAATAGGAAAGTCAGATCATTTATATAGTTTTCTGGTAATGGCAAAAGTCTGATGATTCTCTTCCTATATTCTCTAGCCGTCTCTTCAGGCATTTCTTTGACCCCCCTCTTCCTAATAATATCAACCATTTTAAGGTAAGTATCGATTATAACATCTCTAATGTCGTCACCTGATTTATAGCTCCTTAGAGCTTCCTTAACAACTTTACTTATATCCCGCCTCATAGCGATATCCAATTCTATCTGAACTAATTTACTCTGTCGATACTCATATATAGCAATGATTGTTACAAAGACTAGTGTTAATATGACAGCCACATAAATAAGTATCCCGATAATACCCATACCTTTAATATAGGGGGTATCCTCAAAAATATCCTGCATAGGAGTATAATATTGCTCAACAAGCGATTCATTAAGGGAAATGGATGACGGTTCTCTTAATCTCCTTGTCGCGAGATATATAGCTCCAAGAACCAAGATATATAATATAATTGTGAGAAAATGTGAACTCTTCTTTTTCTCCCTCGGTTTATCAACCGGCTCTCTCGAAAGCATCTCCTTTATAGCGTCTACAAGAGATCTCCAGTTTAGGATTACGATAGCCAGTATAATTCCCCCGATCAATGTCGGGGCACCTATCATAATGCTTATCAACATTGTTAGTGCAGTATCAGATATCTTAATAGCAGGCAATTCTCCTATAACTAGACTATTTAGAATAAATCCAGTAGAGACAATAAATATAAATAATATGAAGAATTCAAGGTGTCTTTTTAGCGCCACTATTCCACCTCAGCTCACAGGTTTATAGATAAGGCCTAGCCTCTCCGCCTCGCCATAGGCCTCATTTATCTCACGCCTAGTAAGTCTTCGGGCAACATCTGGAAATCTCTCCGGTTCCCTGGCTACTCTATGCTCAGGTCTATATTGATCCATAACATTTACCAGTACATTTGGAGTGTTATCAGATATCCATCGTAGGATAGGCTTTGTACAGCAATCAAGGTGATTAGGTAGAACGAGATGACGAATAATAATGTTTTCACCCATATCGTGGAGAAGCTTATGATTTCTACTAGATACCCTAAAATAATTCTTTATCCTACTTAACTTGAATGCACAATCGTCATTACCATACTTGAAATCAGGCAACCATATATCTATTAGGTCTGCCAAAATTAATAACGACTCCATAGAAAAATAGAAGTTCGAATTCCAGAGTAATGGGACATTAATATTCATATATCTAAGGGACTTGACTATGTTATGTAGATGTTGATCCGGATTTCCACCTACATAATTAATATTCCTAGCTCCCCTCTTCCTCAAGCTTATTGCTAGATTAGCAAGTTCCTTCGGTGATACCTCAACACCAGAGAAAGGATTCACTGAAATATCAAAGTTCTGGCAGAATACACATTTGAAGCTACATCCGGTAAAGAATATTGTGCCTGAGGGGACTAGAGGCGCTTCCTCCCCCATATGGAGAAATGCGGTCGATACTCTAGAGACTTCGTCTAGGCCACAGCGCCCTCTTTTTCCAGCAGCTCGATCGACTTTACAAAGATGCTCACAAAATATACATTCCCTTAATATGATATCTACCAATTTAATTTTCACATCAAGAAAACTTGAGTTAGGCTGTGGATAGGAATCTAGGCTGGAGCCATTTCTTATTTCGCTCCATATCTTCTTAAATTCACGTGAACAAGATTTATGAACATCCCATAGCGATTCTACACTGATATCATCTAGATTCGTATCCTGGGGAATCGGCGTCCGCTTCACAATTAAATACTTTGCAGGCAATTCATTTTTCATAACTTTATAATACCAGCTTAGCCTTTCCTTAACTTCCTCATTTTCCCATACCAATTTAGAATCAGGCCTTATCATGTATGCATACAACGCCTCGATATCCACCATATTCCCATAATAATTAAAGCCCCATTAATTTATTTATTAAATAATCAGGGGCTAAAAAAATCAAAATAATTATTTTTTATAAAGTAGATATACACCGTAGAACATTGATACTCCAGCGATTGCCTGAATCAATGTGAAGGGCTCTTGTAGTATTATATAGGCGAATAACGCCCCTATTAATGAGGATGTTGAGAATATTACACCTGTCTTCATAGCCCCGATTTCCCTCAAGGCAAATAGGAATAACATGATTGAGAAGCCTATGCTAAGTGCGCCTACAGTAAATAAATATGGAAGTGCAGACATGGGAATCCACACATCTATATCAAGAATATATGAGATTAATAATAGTACTATACCTCCTATACCACATTTCAGCATAGTAATCAAGATAAGGTCACGCTTCCTACTCAGAAATTTACTTAAATTATTATCTATACCCCAGAATAGACAGGCTCCAATTACAAGTAAACTGCCAAATATACCTTTTTCTAACTCTATTATTCCAATTTGACCAGAGGTTGTAATTATAACAGCGCTAATAATTATAATTATCAATCCAATATAATCCTGACGCCTACCTCTTTCCTTCAAAAATACCAATGCTATCAAAACAGTGAATAGGGATTCCGTGTTCAATAATAATGATGTATTCACCGCTGTTGTTAGATTAAGTCCATACATATAAAATAATGGAGCTATCAGCGAACCTGAGATGATAACTAGTGATAGGATAAAATAATCTTTAAGATGAATCTTGTCTTCAGTTAAGGTAGGTGTCTCTAACAACAATAATATTCTCTTATTGACTGGGGAAATCCTAATTATTCCTAGGGCCGTCCCAGCTATAATATAAACAAAGCTGGCTACAAGTATCGGGTGGAGCTCACCAAGAACTATTTTATTAAAAGTAGAGCTGATAGCAAAAAATAGAGCTGATAAAATGGCGCCGATATATCCCCAGTGATGTGTCATGGAAAATATAGGTGCATAATTAAAATATAAGAGTATTCTGTGATAAACTCCATATTTATTCTGTTCACTTTGGAGTCAAAAGACTATATATTCTTATCAATAATAATGCTATTGGGTTGTTAATTATGACCGAGGACAATAAGTTATATGAACTAGCAGAAGATTACTTGAGGAAGTATCTTGAATTAAACCCTGTAATGGCTACATATTTGGGTATCCATGAATACGATGATCAGATGCCTCGAGGCGATAAGAAAGGGGTAGAGGAATATAAAGAATTATTAATTGACTTTGAAACTTCACTGGGCGATATAAATGAAGATAGGCTCAGCTACGAAGCAAAAATAGATTATCAATTAGCTAGGGACACCATAAGAATATGGCTCTTCTATATAGATGATTGGCCCAAGTGGAGGATGTATCCCTTTGGTCCTGAGACTATAGGCGGTGCACTTTTCCCTTTGTATATAAGAGACTTTGCTCCTTTTCAATCAAGATTCGCTTCAATTACAAGTAGACTTCTAAAATCATCTCGTTTTCTAGAGGAGACCAGAGAATGCTTAGAGGATCCTGTTGAGGTATTTATAGAAACAGCTCTAATTACGGCGAAACAGATACCGTTATTCGCCGAGATTATAGTAAAAACTGGCGAAACAATGATGGGAAGAGAAGATCCTTTAGTAAAGAAAGCATATGAAGCATCCAATCATCTTAAGGAGACATTTACGAGTTATATAAGTTGGCTCTATGAGATCAAGACAGAAGCTAGAGATGACTTTGCAATCGGTAAAGAAAGGTTCGAGAAGCTTCTTCAGATGAGGGGGCTAGGTATGTCATCAGATGAGATACTGAAGCTTGGAGAGCACTACTTACATCAATTTAAAGAAGAGGCTATAAGGCTGGCAGATCAGATAATGCCGAAGACACCTATAGAGAAGGTCAGGATTAAAATAGAAGAAGAGCATCCAGATGATTTCAAATCGGCTTTAGAAGAATATAAGAAGAGTATCATAGAGGCAAAGAAGTTTGTAATTGAAAAGAATATAGCACCTTTACCCCCCGTGGAAGATGTTATAATAACTGAGACCCCTCCATTCCTAACTCCTGTTATTCCTTTCGCCGCATACATTCCTCCGGCGCCATTCGAAGAAAAGAAGACGGGGGTTTACATGATCACTCCTCCCCAAAGACAGGAACAACTCAGAAGGCATAATTACTATGCAATCTCAAATACAAGTGTCCATGAAGCTTATCCAGGTCATCATCTGCAGTTGAGTTGGAGCGCAACAATACGTAATTTACTAAGGCTAATGTCTGAAAATACAGAGTTTGTCGAGGGGTGGGCACATTATTGTGAGGATCTCATGAAGGAATACGGCTATGATGATACCCCTAAGCACCGATTTGTTCAAATAATAGATTCTATTTGGAGAGCTGCAAGAATAATTATTGATGTAAAGCTATCCCGTGGAGAAATGGGATTCGATGAGGCAGTTGATTTCCTTGTAAAGGAGACAGGGATGGATAAGGAAGCTGCTGAAGCAGAGGTAAGGAGATATACATTCACACCCGGATATCAATTATCATATCTCTTAGGTAAACATCTACTCAAAGAACTAAGAAAGGAGGTCAAGAGCTACTTAGGAGAAAAATATAATGATTACGAATTCCACAAAGTTGTCTTGGAATCAGGGGGGATGCCATATAAATATTTGAGGAAGCTTGTATTCACCAAGTTAGGTGTAAATAAGGAGTAAATGGTATTTACATCAAAACTCAATCAATAACTTATCCGACTATCTTTCTTTTTTATATTCCTCACATAATTTCTTCAGCTTTGGTAGACCATACTTAAAATAATATGCTTTGTATCCCATAGATCTTAAATACTCGGCTACAGCTCTACTGGTAACCCCTACATCACAATAAAAGAGAACTTCTTCCTCTTTCTTCAAGAATTTCTCCGGCTCTGCTAGAATTTCGGACATGGATGCATATACCGCACCAGGAACATGCCACTCATCATACTCATCTTTTTTCCTTATATCAATTATTTTCATATTATCTGGGATATAATCGATACCTAACTCATCCGACTCTTCCTCATATCGATACTCCCTTATACTAATCACCTCCATTCTATTATATGCCTCCCATAATACATCTAAATTGATCTTATCCTCTTCCTCAGCAACTTTCTTTGGGGAAGCCTTTAATATCGGTTTCTCGGGTACAATGGCACAGTACTCCTGAACCTTGCTGGAATAATCATATGTACCTATTTCCCGCGACAACTTTATAATATCTTCCTTATCAAGACCAAATAAGGGTCTATTAATCGGGATACCCACAGCCATCTGCGAGACCCTTAAATTTCTCATTGTTTGACTCGAGACTTGCCCGAGAGACTCCCCTGTAATAATGGTATCAGCATTTATTTCTCTAGCTATCCTTTCCGCCACACGATACATCATCCTCTTAAGTATCACATTCCAATAATCTTCTCTGGTATTCTTTATCTCCTTCAGAATACCATTAAAATCGATGACATAGAGACATGGTTGATACCCATAGCTCCAATTATCAGCCAATACCTTTAGAACCTTAATTACATCATTTTTATACGCTTCTCCATCTAAATTACAGAATACATAATGTACCTCTGCCCCTCTCCTCAGTGCATACCATGCTGCGACGGCGCTATCGAAACCACCAGAAACTAACGCCACAGCGCGACCCTCACTACCTATAGGTAGACCACCGTAGGAATCTATGATCTCAGTATAATAATATACCTCTCCACCCCTTACCTCGACATATATTTCTATATCAGGATTAGACAAGTCGACACCACTTGAAAAAGGCTTTAGTTCCGCTCCTAGTTTTTTGGCGATATCTATTGATCTAAAGCTGTGTTTACCTGCTCTTCTAGCCCTTATCGCAAATTTCTTGCCTTTCACCTTATCCCTGAATAACTCGACTCCATTATAAACTATATCATCTAGACCTGTAAACTGAGCTACTCTAATTATAGCCAATGAATGTATACCGAAAACATGTCTTAATATATCTATTACATTCTCGTCCTCTTTATCCTTGATTTCAATGATTATTCTGCTCCATAGATTCCTAATTTTATATTCATAATTATGTGTATCCAACGCATCTTTAATATTATGAATTAACTGCCTAAGAAAACGCCTCCGACTTCTATCACTTTTTAAGGTTAGTTCACCTAATCTTAGCATAACAAACATTATTCTCTACACCAAGATACTCCAATTGAGAATATAAACGCTAGGATAAATAAGAGATTTCTATAAAAAGGTGGGGGGTTAGGAGTCGAGTCTGAGATATCTAAGTAAATAGAGAATATAAGCTCCTCCAACACCTATAGACATTATAATAAGCCCAGGCTCAACTAAGTATGTAAGCCATATGTTATCATATGGATTAGGGACATACTCCCCCGGAGGATTACCCATAGCATATAGATTTATTGCTAATACGGCTATAGAATATCCTATGATAGCTATCCAGCTGAATATAGGTCCATGTTTATCGATGGTCCTAGGCCAGTACATATATATCAACAGAAGAATTAATCCCCATGTCGTCAACAGGATATGCCAGTGACCTATATTGAACGCTAATTCCGCCCAATCCCATATTGGATCCCTGAAATTTGGATTTAATAATATTGGTTTCTTCAGGTTTATTGCCGCTATAGCTCCTGGCACTGCTACCGCTAGCCAAACCATGATATTTCCTATACGAAGGCCCCATGTCAATGCTCCTTTATTATTAGCTTTGAAGCTCAGTATTAAGGTGCTAAATATCAGGACTAAAGCCGAAGGCGTTATGATCAGGTGGGCTATTTTACCTACTACCCAAACGGAGTAAGAGGCTAATGCCATTACTACTTGGCCGAAAAGCACGAGAAATAAAAATCTTTTACTCCATTTCCCCTCTTTTAGGCCAACAATCGCTATAGCCAATAGAAATATTAGTGTTAAAGCTACAGCTATCATTGCGTGTTCATGGCTCGTAAGGGCTCTCCAGAATATATTTTCCTCAGCCAGATCAGGATTGAACCTAGACTCTATCAGGGCCTCCAGAAAACTATGGCGATATTCCATGAAGCTTGCCCCCAACCATCCCCCAATAACACCACCAATCATAAGCAAAACCGCAGAAGCCCATATATTCCATTCAAGTATTCCCTTAGGCCTAAACTTCATTAGTATTATGAATCCGGATACAAATAATACAGCTAAACCCAGGATAAACACACCGTGCCAGAAAAAGTCCCTAGAGACGTAACTATATATGACGCCCCCGGATAGCCCTAATAGCGCCCCAAAGCCCGAGATATCCATTAATATATTCTTTGATTCATTCTCCAAGTATAACTCAGCAAAAATGATAATTGTAGCATAAAGTAACAGCATAAATACGGAGTGATAGATGAATGTCACTCTTGCCAAGAAGAATTCCGCTCCCTCTTTATCTTGAGAAATTATATCTGCGGCACCAACATCTGGATTATAACGTGCTCCCGGGAGATGCTCTGGAAGACCTATCAATGTCCTGACATCTCTTAGGGGCGGAGACAAAAGTACCGAGAAACCGACTAATAGTAAAGTTAAGGTGAAGGCTATGAACATATGTGTTCTAAGCCGGTTTTTAGGCAACTCCTATCCCCTTAGGTAAAGGTAGATTCCTAGTGCTAAGAGGAAGGCGGATGTGTATAATATGGGATGTAATAGCCTAATAACGAGTTCAAGCGGGAGTATTGGTTTTCCTGCGGCTATTGATGCTAATGCCATCCCACCAATCCCTATGGTTATACCTCCTAAAGCTAAAATAAGGAAGCCTGCCGGGACATACTTTTTGATAGTATATATTACTGGTAGTACTATGATGATTAGCCCCGATATTGTATGTAGAGATACTTGACTCATAGTCTTAAGCATCGAAGCCTGTATGTTACCTATAGCTATTAAGATTAACATTAGGAAGATGAAGGCAAGATAATATCTCCACTCTTTGTATTTTATTGCTATAACTCCTAAGGCCATAAAGCTAGGGTATATCGAACCCAAGTATGGAGTTATAGATAAGGCTAAGGCGTCTAGTCCCATGGAGGCTAGTGCCAATGATATTACTAGAAATGCTAATCCCGATATGGTCCAGGAGAGATATTCAATAGATTTCTGTGTAAAATATCCGTATAATGAAACTCCTGTCAATATTAATGCTGATATTACAGTAACCCACTCATGCATAAACCACACCAATGTATAGATTAGTATTATAATGTATATGTCAATACCCTAAAATTTCAGGGTATATATAGATTCTGATGAAGACATTTATAGAGGATGCATTCGTAGATGTACAGCTAATAGTAGAAAACCCTACCTGTCCTATTGCAAAGGAAGGAGGGTTAAGAGCCTGTATACTGGATATTAGAGGTAGAGATTCAGATATACTCCATCTAATTGAATTTGATGAGGAATGTGCAAAGGAGTTCATGAATACAGTGGAAAAAGAAGACTTCGAAATTATCAAAGAGATAACAAAAAGAGGGGATAAACTTTACGCTTTGATATCCTCCAAGGGATGTCCGGTTTGTACATCATTAACAAGGGAGGGATCATTCCTTGTATCAGGAAAATTATTAGAAGACGGCAAAATGACATTCAGGTTCATTGTACCGGGCAGGGACGCTCTCGATAAAATATTTAAGGAGTTAGAGAATGCTGATATAAAATATGACATCCTATTTATGAAAGGACTATCAAGGAAGAAATATTTGACTGACAACCAAGAGAGAACACTATTGTTATCGCTGCGATTCGGGCTATTCGACCATCCACGTAGAACAACATTATATGAAGTTGCCAATATGCTAGGGATACGACCAAGCACACTGAGTGAGACCCTCAGAAGAGGGATAAAGAAAATTCTAGAGGAAAACTTATATAAATAACCAAGATGCCTATTCTAAAGGCTCTACCCTTTTTCCTAAGAATATCGATAATTCATATAATAGAATAAATGGCATGCTGAGTAGAAGCATAGTGACAGGTGTCGGATCAGGGGTCAGAATGGCGGTAACAGCTATTACGGCAACATAGATATATCTTTTATAGTTAATTAGGGTATCTGTGTCTAGGATACCGAATTTTATCGCGAGAACTAGAAATACAGGCAGAGTAAAAAAGAGGCCGACACTAACCAGCCCCAAGAAAATCATGTTATAAAAGTTTCTTACTGAAAAAATCTTTTCTGCCCCTATGATATCAGTAAATAACAATAGTATTCTAAATGTTATGGGCATAATGAAGTAATATGAGTAGACCACCCCGATAATAAACATCACTGTAAAGCCAAATACAAAACGCTTTAAGAATCTCTTTTCATGACTATAAAGTCCTGGCGCTATAAAGGCATATATCTCGTATGCAATCACAGGGGAGGCTATTATTAATGCAAATACCATACTAATCTCAAAGTATAATGTGATTGGATCCTCTATAGTCCCTCCTATGAGAATCGTGTCGGGAGGAAGCATATCTTCCTTCATCTTGTCAAGGATTGCTGCTATTAACGGCTTATACTCTAGCCCACCCATCAATGCATCCCACAAGTCACTAGGCCTAGCCGGTACAATCATCATTACTAATACAGCAACGATCAATGCTATCGCTATCCTTTTTATACGGTATCCTAGTTCTTTAACATGATCCCAGAATGGCATCTCAACGTCTTCAAGCTCTTCTTCATTTGGCTCCTCTGTCATCCTCTTCACCTTTAACTTTAGCTCTTATCTCTGCTATGATCTCTTTTCTAGTCTTTCCCTCTGTGGATATACCTAGATCTTCGGCTAATCCCTTTATCTCTTCATCGACATCCTTTCTAAGCCCAACAGCTCTTCTCCTACTTACCTTTGCTTTCTTATCCTTATCCTTAGGGGCCTCTGTTATTTCCTTCAATGGTTTTTCGACAGAAGTTATCTCTTTCTTGATTTCACTCTCTAGCATCTGCCTAAGCTTATTGAATTCCCTCACATATTTACCTAATGTCTGAGCGAACTCTGGTAACTTTTCAGGTCCCAGAATTAATATGCCGAGAATTAGTACTACTAGTAGTTCGAAGAGACCAAGTTCCAAGCTTCCCCACCTAAACACCCTATAAATATAATATTTAGAGGTACCTATCTATTATAGCTTGAATTCATAGTAGTACTCCCCGCTAAATACAATTATAGGTTCATCAAGCCCCTCCCACCAAACGCCAGTGGGCATCGCGTCAGTATTATGGATGCGATAGGCCTCTCCGAACCTACCTAGAACAATGAATCCTGTATTATTCATTCCAAAATAGGAATTAATCTGATTCATAACCCTTTTAGATGATAATTTTAAGCTTAGTCCATTACTAATATATCCTGCTACTTTGGTGGATAGCAAGCTCTTTATTATGACTTCACCATAACCGGTAGCTACAACCCCGCATAAAGGTGTAGCTATCAAACCAGCGCCATATATCGGTGAGTCTCCAACCCTCCCTGGAAGCTTCATCCATAAGCCTCCTGTGGAGACTCCTGATACAATCAGGTCTTCATCATCTAACGCTATAGCCCCTACAGTATCGCCCCACAAATCCTTATTTACTCTGTACATCTCGGCTAAGACGGGAGATCTACTCTCTATACGACTCTCCGCTTCCTCATATAAATATAACTTAGATAGTTCATCTCTTGAATATTCATTAAACCCCAATCTAGATGCCAATTCCTTAGCTTGCGCACCGGCGATAAGTACATGCCTAGTTCTACTCATCACTTCATAGGCCAACTTAATTGGATTCCTTATATTAGGTATAGCAGCAACAGCTCCAAATTTGCCGTCAGATGTCGCTATGGCTGCATCGACCTCTATTCCGCCTGTAAAACTTGGATAGGAACCTCGTCCCGCATTGAATACCCCCGAATCTTCCATATACATTACTGATTTGAGTACAGCATCGATAGAAGATTTTCCGTTTTCCAAACAGCGTATTCCCTCTAATATGGAGGTCCTTATCCCATTAAATACTCTTTCCTTACGTTCCCCAGTCGGGACCCCACCAGCACCGCCATGAATTATTATAGCTTTCATCTTAAGAAATGTAATTATAAGCCTAATAAAAATAGGTTTTGAAATAAGAATTATAAGGAGTATTTATAATATTTTTGATTTGTATGAAGTTATTATGGGCACCATGGAGAATTGAATATATAATTAGACCACGGGAAGAAGAATGCATATTTTGTATATTTCCTAAAGAAGATAATGATAGGGAGAACCTAATAGTCTACAGAGGAGATAAGTGCTTCATCATCATGAACAAGTATCCATATAATAATGGTCATATGATGATTGTTCCTTATAGACATATATCTAGCCCCTTGGAACTTGAAGAAGAAGAGATGCTTGAGTGTATGAGGTTAATAAACTTGTCGATAGAGTTATTAGACGGCGTTATGAAACCCCATGGATATAATATAGGTATCAATATAGGCAAAGCCGCTGGAGCCGGTATAGAAGATCATTATCATATTCACGTTGTACCTAGATGGCTAGGAGATACTAATTTTATGCCTATAATAGGTGATACAAAAGTCATAGTTGAGGCAGTAAGAGAAACATATGATAAACTAATGAAATTCTTGAAGAAAAGTGGTCTTTGAACAGCATAGAGATATAATTAAATAGTTCACGGGGTCTCTATTGCTATATAGGGATGGATAATTGAGGAAAACCAAAATAATCGCTACGATAGGACCCTCTTGTGATACTAAGGATAAGGTTCACTCACTATTAAGAGCGGGTTCAGATTCTATTAGACTAAATTTCTCTCACGGCTCTCTAGAAGAAAAAGAGAGTATAATAAGATGGGTAAGAGAATATGATGAGGAGACCGATAAGCATACAGCTATAATAGGCGATCTTCAGGGATCAGCTGTTAGAATAGGCGATATTGAGAAGATAGAAATAATTGAGGGGAGGGAATATAAGTTTACCCTCTCAGAAGAAGACGGTATACATATAGGATATGAGGAAGTCTTTAGAGAGATAGAGGTAGGTGATACCGTATATGTTGATGATGGCCGCCTTCAATTTAAGGTAACTAGAATAGAAAACGGGTCTTTCTGGGGTAAGGCATTACTGAATGGAATTCTAGGGAGCAGAAAAACCTTCTTAATTAGAAATAAAGACATAGATCTACCTCCGATAACAGACAAAGATATCGAGGATTTAAGGTTCGCCATAGATAATGATGTTGATTATATAGCATTATCCTTCGTAAGAAACGATAGAGACATCGAGATGCTAAGAAACCTAATTTCGGTTTATGGCGGCGAACAGTGGATACTAGCTAAGATAGAGAGACCCCAGGCTGTAGAAAATATTGAAGACATAATAGATAGTAGCGATGGAGTCATAGTGGCGAGAGGAGACCTAGGTCTATATTATGGGCTAGAGGAAATTCCACTAATTCAATCCAGAATCGTAAAAAGAAGCATATTTAAAGGAAAGATAACTATAATAGCAACACAGATCCTTGATTCCATGAAAGAAAATCCTCAGCCTAGTAGAGCAGAAGTAATGGATATCTATAATGCTGTCGGTGAAGGCGTGGATGCTATAATGCTTACAGGGGAAACAGCAGTCGGTAAATATCCAGTCGAGACGGTTAAATGGGCATCGAAAGTCCTATCCAGCGCAGACAAACATATAACGCCTCAATATAATAGTGATACAGAAACACTCTACGACAAATTTGCTAAGGGCGTTTTAATGTTGGCTGATAACATAGAGGGAAAAATAATTGGGTATTCAAAAGGAGGGAATACAGCTATGAGAATAAGCAGGTATAGACCGAAGAAAACAGTTTATATAGCTGTTAATAAGAAAGAAGTAGCCCGTAAAATAAATTTGAGATATGGAATTAGACCTCTATTGGTAGATGGAGGCTATCCCGATGCCTTTAACGAAGCGACAAGAAAACTTATTGATATGGGGCTGGTAAAGAAGAACGATATAGCCATATATATGGGGGGATTGAGGGAAAAAGCAACTGATATGGTTAGAGTTGAAATAATTACCTAATCAGAAAATGGAAACTATCATTTAATAGATTAAGATCGGTAAGTGAGAGGTCTTTCAAGACCGGCCGTTTCTCCCTACTAGCTCGTACTACTTGAGTATCAATGGCCACGGTTTTAACATTCTCCTTGATTAGAGGTGCATCATACAATATTGATCCAAGAGGCTCGGCTACACGGGATCCTCCCGCGAACCCTACTCCGTCGAAGGTTCCCACCATGTTTACCCATATATAGTAGATCGTATTTTCGATGGCTCGAGCTTTAATCATATCATGAAATAAGGGCCTCGAAAAATCTGGGGAGGCCGAGATTGCAACTATAGCCTTAGCACCCAACAAAGTATATGCTCGGGACAACTCAGGATAAAATACGTCATAACATATTATGATGCCTATAGGGAACCCTTTAACTCCATATAATTCTATTCCTCCATCCCATTTCCTGAAGTATCTATATTCATCAAAGATGCTGAAGTCGGGAATGTGTATTTTTCTATATACACTAATATCTCCATTATCCGATACAAATGCCGCAGAGTTATAAAACACATCATATTTTTCGTCATGCTCTGCAAAACCGAATATTGTATATACACCATATTCTCTTGAAGCTTCGGCTATCTTTGTTATATGGGGACCGTCGACGGGCTCGGCAAGCTTATAAATCAAGTCTTTACTATAATAGCCAATTAAGAAAAGCTCAGGGAAAACAACTATATCTGTATCGTCCTTCTTAACTGAATTATAAATTGTATCTATAATTGTATTCATATTCTTATCCGGATTAGCTATAGAAGGCTTTAACTGAGCTATGGTGACCTTTATATCTGGCATATACAAACACCAAAAAATTATAGTGATTAGCACTATAATATAGATTGTATAATGGTGTTCAAGAATGGGTTACACTCTATCCATACCCGACCTCGATTATAACTATGCCGTTAGAAGGATCAAGACATTTATTAAAGATAAAGTTGAAGAAGCGGGGATGAAAGGCGTAGTAATAGGGCTAAGTGGGGGACTGGATTCTTCAGTAACCGCTGTCCTTGCTGTAAGGGCATTAGGAAAAGAAAGGGTCTTCGGTCTACTCATGCCTGAAGAATCAACGACTCCTCTACAAGATATAGAGGACGCATTAGAATTATGCGGTAAACTAGGCATAAAGCATCAAACAGTGAATATTACAAGAATCTATAAAGAAATCAAGAAGTCTATTCCGTTCTATATGGAGAAAGATAGGGTGGCTTCTGGAAACATATTGGCGAGAATACGCATGATGATCTGGTATTATCATGCCAATATAAATCGCTTATTAGTCTGTGGGACTAGTGATAGAAGCGAGTTACTGCTCGGATATTTCACTAAATACGGTGATGGAGGAGTCGATATATTACCCTTGGGAGATATATATAAAACTCAAGTCAGAATACTTGCTAAGAAGATAGGGTTGCCTGAAAATATATATCTAAAGCCGAGTAGCCCAAGATTTTGGCCGGGTCATTTAGCTGAACAAGAATTAGGAATGTCATATGAGATTGTGGATACTATATTGCATCTCTATTTCGATTTGAGGATGGATATTGAGAGAGTTATCAAAAAAACAAATATTGAGAGAGAAACAGTTTCTAAGGTCATAAATAGGGTCCTAAGAAATGAACATAAGAGGATGATGCCCCCTATCCCTAAGATACAGGGCTTTAGTCTCCAAACAGAATGGTGGATGCCCTGGAACCCCTCGGCATAATCTTTACATGATTGGGTCTGTAAACTACATTATTTTAATCACAATAAGAGAATTATTAGTCATGGAGGTACATCACAGGATTGACAAGAATTAGTCTGATGAGGAAACTTAATTATTGGAGGGAGAAATGTATTCGAACCCTACTCATCAATAGCTTAAGCATGAAAACTAGGATTATGATGTTATCAACCTATAGGAATTACTTGTTTTTCAAACCAATTACTATGTTCCTATTTAATGAGATCAAGAGTTATGATGGAATAGAGAGTCAACTGAAATTTATTTATGATAAAAAATGGGATATAATGGTTATACTGGATGCATGTAGATACGATGTTTTTAGAGAGATAATAACGGATTTTATGGATGGATATTTAACTCCAGTATATAGCCCAGGTAGCTACACATTAGAGTGGCTAAGAGCAGTTTGGGAGGGAAAAAGCTGGAGAGACACAATTTATTTTTCGGCAACTCCTAAGATATGGGGAAATAAGTTGTATAATATTAAGTTTAATCCTGAAGAAATTTTCTTGAAGGTCATAGATATCTGGAAAGATGGATGGGACGACAGTATTGGGACAGTGCCTCCACATAAAGTCTCGATGTCAGTTCTAGCATTAAATTCCAGGTTAAAAATTAGAGGGAAACAGATCGGTAAAGACTATAAAGCCATAATACATTATATGCAGCCTCACTTTCCATATAAACCCATTATTAAGACGATAAGGAAGATAGCGGATATCTATAATATTGCATATAGAGATTTGAGCGTCAGAAAATTAGTAGGCTTCAACGATTTCCTCCTTATGTTTCTATATGAATGTTTGGAAAATGATCATGAATTGAGAAGGAACCTTCAGAATCTATATATAGAGAATCTAAGGTGGGTATTAAGATCAGTCTCTAATCTTGTTAACAAGCTGGATGGAGAGATAATTATTACATCCGACCATGGGGAGTTACTGGGTGAATATGGTTTATATTATCATCCCGTCATACATCTTCCACATCTAAGGATTGTTCCATGGTTCAGAGTAAGATAGGGATATCCCTTATAGTCTTTAATCAGGTTAGACCCTTTTTCTCTCTAAGTATCTTTCGCACCTTCCTAATTCTACTCTTGATCCTATATCCCCTTTCTTCAATATAGCTGGGGGGATGTCTTGCTAGCCACTCCTCTTCAAATAACTCTTTTCGCAGAATACCAGTATAATAAGTAGGAATAGGCGTATTTAGAAGGTATAGTATTATCGGCGCTATATCTGCCATATACATATCAATTGATCTACCTTTCAAGATTCCCGGTCCAGTAAATATATACATACCTTCAGGTATATGTCCAGAAACCTCTCTCTCTTTATAAAGCGGCCTATCATAATCCAATGTACTTTTTACATCCTCATATGGAATTGTAGACCTCCCCATAGAAACCCTCAGTAAAACATGATCCGCGGGAACAACAACTATATCAGGATAATTCGTATCATTATAATCAACACCATCATCCTTGATAGTATATATATCTCTAAAGACCGGTCTACCTTCATCATCCGTGTAATTCCTAAAGACCTCTACAATCTTATCGATGAATTCAGGGTACTCGGCCGGTTGGACAGCCCCCATACGCTCTCTCCCGATGAGATTGACCTTTACACCTCCATAATTTGTGTAATTGAGAGCTTTAGTATATGGCCAGTCGACAATATTTGGATCAAGCCCCTTATCAGGCTCTGCAAACTTTAGAACAAATTTAGATTTAACGGTCCCCCTATACTTCTCGGGGATTTTATACCATAGCCACCTTAAGAAGGCATATTTTCTAAGCGTTTTTAGACTTATTTTCCTTGTCGAATAACCTTTAAATCTAAGCAGGTCTAACTTAACCAACAAATTATTTATATAAAATATCTTCTCCTTCGTCTTATGGCCGTGGTCAGACATAATCAAGACATAATCATCCTTATCAATTAATTTAAGAAAACGTGAGAACTCTTCATCTAAAAGTGATAGAACCTCATAAGATGCTCGGGATAATTCCTCCTTAGCCCTATGGTCTCCACCGGGAACCATGTCGACGCCTAGGAATTTATGCAGAATATAATCCGGCTCCCTATATACAATTATTGTAAGATCCCATTCATACTTCTCCATTAATTTTCTGGTGACCCTACTCCTAATTCTTAAGGCATTATGCATCTTCTCAAGTGCGGTTTTAGGTTTATCATACAATAAAACATCGATAATATAATTTTCCTCTCTAAGAAGATTATATATCTCAGGAGGATAAACATGTTTCTCAGTGGGAGGTCCATATCTCTCATCACCACTAACCATGATGCCATTAACCTGATCAGGGGGATAAGTCATAGGGATATTTACCGCAATCACTTTTTTACCATATTTCGACGCTGTCACCCAAATCGGATCAACCTTACGATAGGTTGAGTTGTAATGTTTTACCTCATAGTTTCTATCTATATAATAAAATCCCATTATACCATGTACAGATGGTGGTACACCCGTAAACGCAGACATCCAGTTCGGAGGTGTATGAATAGGAGGATATGCTAGTAAGTTACCGTATACCCCTTTCTCCATATATTCCCCAATCTTTTTTAGATACCCTTTATTGACCGCGTCTTCAATTAGCCACAGTGGTATGCCGTCAATGCCAAAAACAAATACCCTTTTAGCCATAGTATATCCTCCGTCATCGTATTACTATTATTATTTGAATAATATAATTATTAATAATAATTTAGCGGCAAGCGCTAAGACACCCTGGATAATTACCTTTTAACACCTATATAATTATGATAATAAATAATTTATACGTTATCAAGGGTTTAAGGCAGGATGTCTAGGGTATTGGTTATAGGAATCGATGGACTTTCGTATCGATGCCTAATTAATGAGGCACAAGGGAAACTCCCTAATGTAGAATGGTTAATGCATAGATCATGTTATGGCCCGATGATAAGCGTACTCCCCTTATTAACACCGCCTAATTGGACTAGCGCCTATACAGGTGTTAATCCTGGTAAACACGGTGTATATGGATTTATTAAGATAGGTTATAATTATGAAAAAAAGCTGGTGGATAATAGAACACGGGGGATAGATGCTGTATGGAATATATTATCTAGAGAGAAAATAGGCAACCTCATATTCAATATTCCCTTTACATATCCCCCAGAAAAGGTGGAGGGCATATTCGTGAGTGGGGGATTCTTTATAGACCCCAGAAACTATACCTATCCAACTGAAGTAGTAAATATCTTAAGAAGATTAGGGTATAAACGATACAATCTGAGTAAATACGTGTTAAGTGAATATATAGATAAAGCGGTTGAACAGACAAGGCTGATAGGAGAGGCATATAGATACTTAATGGAGAATTATGATTGGAGATTTGGAATCGTGGTATTTCATAATTATGATAGCGCAATGCATAAATTTTATGGTCTAGAAAATTATGATTTACCTAATAACATCATGGAATTACATAATTATCCCCTCCATTTGCTTAAGATCATCGACGAAGAAATAGGTAAAATCCTGAAATTAATGGATAAAGATGATACGATAATAATCCATTCAGACCATGGATTCCAGAAATTATCATGGGAGTTACATATCAACACTATATTACTAAAAAATGGTCTATTATCTGTAAAGGGCTCCAAAACAAAGAATTTCCTAAGAAAACTGGGTATAAGAAGAGGAAGCAGGCTATTCAAGTATGGAGTTAAATGGCTATACTCAAAATTACCATACAAATATAAATTCTCCTTACAGCAGAAATTGCCCACCGGTGAACTGGGCTTTTTCGACATTGACTGGGAAAGAACATCGGCAGCACAGACAATAAAGTTGATAGGAGAGATGATGATTAACGTCAAAGGCAAATATAAATATGGCATAATAAATCCAGATCAATATAATGACCTCGTTGAAAAAATCAAAGTCGTCTTAAACAGATACCGATATAATGGGCATAAACCTATAAACAGGGTTTTTCACAGAACAGAATTATTTAGCGGGCCCTATACCGATAAAGCTCCTGACTTAATTATTCATATGAATATGGGTTATGCAGCTTCAGACCTCATCATAGACCCACCACTAAAGAAACTGGAAACTAAATTTGATTGGGATACACCGATTTCCCTTATCCCCAGAATCGGTGCCCATAGTTTAGAGGGTTTCTTTATGGTTAAATCTCCTTATACCAAGGAAAGGCATATATCTCGTATCAATATAATGGACATCACCCCACTTATCCTCTATTTCCTTAATATCAAGATACCATATTATATGGATGGAATAGTTCCAGGAGATCTGTTTACCGAGGATTATGTCCCAGTAGAAAAGGAAATATACTCGAAGAAATATGGCTACACATACAGGGCTAAGAAAGTGAAAGAGAAATTAAAGAGGAAACGAGGATATTAGAGATGTTGATTTAGTGATTCTATAAAAAACACCTAATTACTTTTGAAATCCTTTTTCTAAAGAAATCGTCAGAAAACTTCTTGGAACGTACCAGCGCAAGCTCCCTATATTCTATGTATATCTCCTCATTTGATATAATCTCGCTGATTATTTTTCCTGCTTCATCGGCATTGCGATATCCAAATCCATATCTTCCTCTATATACAATATCTGTCCATACACCGCCATCCCTTGGTACCACTGGAACGAGGCCTGAAGCCATAGCCTCAACGATGGATATGCCGAAATGTTCAGCAAACGGCGGATGTAGATATACAGATGCTCTAGATAATATCTTCAGTTTATCAACATGAGAAATATTCTTTAGAAAGGATATATTGAGGGCCCCTTCTCTCTGAGCACGTTTTTTGAGTCTATGGTAATAGGCCTCACTAATAGGGTTGTATGAGACACCTATATGTATAAACCTAGCGCTTTTCGTCTTCATAGCTATATCGATTAACCGATCTATATTCTTTTCTTCAGCATACCTCGCTATACTGACAACCAGATTCTCCCTTTTGATCGACTTCACGCCAGCTTCAAGATACTCTGAAATCGCTACAGGAGGATAAATTACGATAGAGCCTCTTCCCAATATCTTCTTAATAGCCATACTGCTATAACTGCTATTAGTTAATATGATAGTGTCTCTAATCCATCTATCTCCAACTGAAGACGCCAATAACCTATATGGCTGGAAATAGATTTTCCAGAATAGATTCTTGTCATACTTGCTGTACTCACTATATTCCGTGTAGAGATATGCGGTGGTTGGAAAATGTATATATGTTATATCCGATGAGAAGGGAATAATGTCTCCATGTGTATTTATTATTAGATCGAGGTTTCTCCTATGAATTAATAATGGTACCCCAGACAAGAACCTCTGATATAACCCAAATAAGGGTAGCCTCGTCTTCATCAATACAACTTCCTTATCAGGCCTAACATCTATGTTAGTTAGATTTATAACTCGAGTCCAATCCGTCTTGTCAAATGTAAATAAACATGTTCTTATACCTTCTTCTTTTAGGGCCTTTATAGTATGTAATGCGACTAATTCGCTCCCTCCACAAGGATTCAGTGTACTATGTATTATGCCGACGTTACTCATCTATCACACCGGTCAAGAACTAAATTGAATAAGCTAATATTAATTGATTGTGCCTCATCGATAAATATAGATATACTTAGATACAAATCTATAGTGATACTCTGTGCATAAAATATTGTATATGAATCAATAGAAGGTTGTGTCAACTCTTAATTCAATCTCAACAATAGGGTCTAGATGGGTATTAGCCATAAGATATTCTAGCCTAACCTTTCTAGTTAAGCGCTCTGGCACAACGACGCCTAGGGGCTCGATCTCCCCCCTACACTGCATTAGAGAGAGAATATAGCAACCAGTCGATACAAGATAAGACGAGTAGTTAGCGGGCGGTACCTTTTCCATTAATTCATGTATATCGGGTGAATACACATAATACGTGTACCTATGCTTTATACCCTGCTTTTCACCCTCCACAATAATGTAAGCTACCTCCTGAGCTGATTTCATTATGCCTTCACTGATCATGCTTCTCAACTCCTCAGGTGTTGGGGGCTTCGGCGCTAAGGCTAGGTATAAGTCTATAGGTCTTATCTTCTGACCTTTTAAATTAACTTCATTTTTGCTCAGCAATCCTACGCGATAAAGTTCTGCAAGAAAATCTAAGGCTGGACCTCCAATCTTGAATTCTACATATCTAACTCCTTTTCCGATGAATCTAGCTAGAGTCACCTGCTCTTCATGAGCATGAAAATACATTGGCTGGGGACCGATTCGAGGGAGCTTTATAATCTCCCTACCAGAAAAGGGTGGCACTCGTTTTAACTCACCATTGTCAAACACAAATGTATCTTCTTCGAGGCAATCTGCGATAAATGTCTCTGGACTCCAACTCGAGAAAGGCACGTCGCACTCAACAACTTCAGCATCACCAATTTTGATCGAATGGACACTCTCTAATTCATCGGCGGCTAGGGCAGCTAATATATTGGTAGTCCCAGGCGTCAGCCCTGAACTAGTTATGGCTGATAGTCCTTTTACCCTAAAGTCACTATCCATCCTTAACTCATAGTCTATATTTTCATAAGGTGGACCGAAAGCCATATCTATATAATTAGCATTGATATCGAGAGCCGCCCTCATTATATATAAATTATATTTAGGTATCACCGCATTCACTATTAAATCGACGCCTTTCCCAGCTTGCTTTATTTGGTCAATATTATCTGCATAGACTTTATATGCTACCGCTTTTTCCAACTTACGAGAATATTGTTTAACAACCTCATAGCGTCTACTTGCAATCCTAACTTCCTCAACATCATCAGTTTTATCGAATAAATAAGATAATACCCTGCCCTGAGCTCCTAAACCTATAATAAGAACCTTAAATCCCATATAGGACACCATCAACGACAAGAATCAATTGCCTACAATATTCGATGCTCCCTTCAATGTATAATATTTAAGCTTATACGTGGTATATACTGGATATCTCTACGATATGTGTTGACCAATATTTCTATCAAGCTCTGTAATAAAATCTTCTTTCATATCTGACGGTATAGTTGCCGATGCAGCGTATTTATGGCCGTCGCCTAGTCCACCTACAGCCTCAGCTGCCTCTATTAGGATATCATTCACCCCTGGGTATACATCGATATCTATCTTCTCTCTAATATATTTTGTTACTCTTATCGAGACCTTGGTCCATGAACCCTCCAACTTCATAAGCCCGGGTATCTCACTGGGCATCCTCATAAAACCAACTATATACTTATCATCATCAACTAATTTTTTCTGATAACTTAGATAAGAAGCAAATGTACCTATCACTTTTGTACCCATACCTCTAAAAATATTTTTTGAATCGAACCATTGGATATAACGGGTCTTATTTAATCCTTCCCTATATAGAATAGCCATCATCTTCTTATTCGCAACTTTCCTAATCGCCTCCAGCTGCTCGACCTTCCTACTGATCTCCTTATTTATTCCTTCAATGCAGGCCTTGATACCTAGCATCGGACCTTTCTGGTAGTAGCCTACGGGACCCAATATTTGGAGCATCCTAAACATCTTTTTATAATTAATTTTTCGGGGGATTGACTCTGCATCTCTTGAAGCCAACTTTATTAGGCCACTTGGCTCACCGGGAATCTCCTGAGCTCCTATCAACGCTATATGAGCCAGATCTATATTCTTCTCATCTATAGTCCGAAAATAATAGTATGTCATTACACTCCCAGAGGCATCACGCTCACCCATTAATCCATAGAACTCTGGATTAATGTTATATACCAACGGGTCGGTGGCGGCGACCGGATCATGGTGATCAAGTATTAAGGTATAATTCCTGCCACTATTATAAATAGAGATCTTATCCGCATGAGGAGAAGCTATATCAACATATACTATGGCTCTACCGTGACCCTTATGAATAAATCTAATTATCTGATCCATAATCTTTTCTATACATATGAGTTTTACTCTAAAACCGAGTCTTTCAAGCGATTTATATGCGACGGCCCCAGCAGATAGGCCATCAGCATCATCATGATAGATTAAGAAGATTTCATCGGTTTTCATCTCTCTTAATTTTTCATATGAATGTCTTATATCGAAATTTAATCTTTCAAGTAGCATTCCAAATAAATATTATAGAATATACTAAATCATATTTTCTATAATACCACGACAATTTCTAATTATCTTCTTAATGTGGAAGTGATATCAACTTAATCTTTTGTATGCCACCCCATCTCACTGGATAGATTTTCTTGGCTGCTTTGACTATCCCGACATCGAGGACCCCGAAGATCGCTTCTCTAATGAATGTATCATTACTCATATTTTTCCAGCCATCCATAACCTTAAAGACCTCTCTCCGAATTGCTTTTTTTCTAGAGGTATTGACTCTTCGTGGAGTATAGATTCCGACTAAAAGCCGATAGGTATAATTGTCTTTAGTGGTTATGTCTTTATATATATCTATATAGCTGGTGCCCCTGATTATTAGGGACCTAATATACTCTCTTAGGTATTCATGTCCAGCATAAATTGAATATGCCTTTCCATCCTTGACATCAGTTATCTTTAGTTTACATTTTATGAATTGGTGGGAGGGGTCATTAGTCAAGTCGTATAGAAGGATGGGATATGTTCGTCCAATCACCTTTTCAGGATCACCAGTAACTATTTCTGGAAGCTCAGCTCCACCCAGTATAGGGGGTGCGATGACAGGTAGATATTGTTTCCTTTTGCGCCTCCGACGTTTATATGACAATCTATCACCCCACCCAATACGGGAGGGCAATAAATTAAATTCTATTGATGTATATAAGTCATATTCATGAATAATCAATTTTTATTTCTTCAGGGCTCTGAATTCCTCTATAGTTCTCTTTAACCCCTCTTTGAGACTTATCTTTGGCTCAAAGCCCAATTCGATTCTTACACGGGCAATATTTGCATGGCTATGTACGATATCTCCTTTTCTCTTCTCCTCATGTATTGGTTTGAGGCTCTTCATATCCATGAGGTCAAGAATCATCTTGGCAAGATCTATTATACTGGTCGCTCTTCCAGACCCAATATTAAATATCTGCTGACGTCTTTGCTTGTATTCTATTCCCATGATCACCGCATCAACTATATCATCTAAATATATGAAATCCCTCGTTTGATAACCATCTCCATATATGATGGGAGGCGCTCCATTCATGACTCTGTTTATAAATTTCGTTATTACGCCACTATAATCACTATATCCCTGTCCCGGTCCATATACATTAAATACCCTATAGATCAAGGTCGGGAATTTATATAATCTAGAGTAACGCACACAGAAATATTCTCCAAATAATTTACTGCTTGCATAAGGAGATAACGGGTCTAAAGGATGTTCTTCATCAATAGGCAGATATCTAGCTTCCCCATATACTGCACAAGTTGAAATAAATATAAACCTACTTATATTATTCTTCAAAGCTTCTTTAAGAAGCTTCAGTGTCCCGACAGAATTGACATCAAAGGTTTCATCAGGATATATCATAGAATAGGGAATACTGATGATGGCGGCGAGATGTATGACTGCATCTTGACCTTTTAGACACCGATTAACAATAGATTCATCCCTAATGTCTCCTTCGAGAAACTGGATCTTATCGATATATTTTAAGTTGCCTCTGGACCCACTGAATAAATTATCCACCACGGTAACATTATATTTTTTTTCTACCAGTCTATCTGCTAGTCTGCTTCCTATGAAGCCAGCGCCGCCAGTCACCAAGATGTTCATTCCAAAAAAATTATACATTCGTTAGGCTAAAACTATTTTTTACGACCTACATTATAAGTTATAATAATATAGATATTCTATGGGAGATGGATGGAGAGACAGTTTCCTATATTCATTTTTCTTAATCTCTATATATCTCTCGATAAATTGGTTAGAAAATGATGGCCTAAGATAATCATTATCGATCTCAAGTTCTTCTAAAGCCTCCCATAGACTTCGTGGTAACTCCTTAATCCCATACTCCCTCTTCTCTTTAGCTGTTAATTTATATATATTCTTATCTATGGGGTCCCCTGGATCTATCTTTCTTCTTATACCGTCTAGCCCTGCTGCTATAATAGCTGAAAAAGCGATATAAGGGTTACAAGATGGATCGGGTGGTCTATATTCAATTCTCTTAGCTGAGTAATTATGGGATATAGGTATCCTTATAGCCGCACTTCTATTGGCTCTTGACCACGTCAAATATACTGGTGCCTCAAAGCCAGGTACAAGCCTCTTGTAACTATTCACTGTTGGGGATACTATAGCTGATAAACTTCTTCCATGCTCTATTAAGCCGCCTATATAATACCTAGCTAATTGACTTAGATTTGCGTATTTATCATTCTCATCGTAGAACAGATTGGTATTGTCACGCCATAGGCTTTGATGTATATGTAGCCCCGAACCATTTTGCGACACGATTGGTTTCGGCATAAAAGTGGGGTAATAATTGTATTTCTCGGCTAACCTTCTAATCACATATTTGAATGCCAATAAATTATCGCCGGAAGCGATAACTTCATCATATCTGATATCCATTTCTATCTGTCCGCTTGATGCAACTTCATGATGTAATGCATCTATTTCTACACGAAAATATTCTTTTAGGATATCTGCCGCTTCCCTCCTTAGCGAATAATACCTATCTATAGGGGGAGATGTATAATAAGAAGAATTCGGCATATACATATATCCATTATTTCTATATGGCTCTTCAGCCGACTTTATCATAATTGATTGTCGATAGCCAAGGGGATCAATATCGACCTTTACATCTTCAAATATGAAAAATTCAACTTCACTACCGACAAACGCGGTCAGCCCCTTTTTATTTAATTCGTTCCAGCAATTCTCTGCTATATATCGTGGGTCCAATAACAGCCGTTCTTTAGATATAGAATCACTAACCTTACATATTATCCATCCCGCCTCACTTGGCTTAAACGGCAATTCTACAAATGTTTCAGGGATAGGAATGAGAGTCAGATCGCTTTTATGAATATCCTTGAATCCTTCCACGGAGCTGCCATCAAGCTTTGTTAATCCGTCTATGAAAACATCATCACTAAAATGGCTTACCGGGACAGTCACACTATGTATATGCCCTTTAATATCCATGAAAACTAGGTCTATCCACCTTATTTTCCCTTCATTTATAGAGCCAAAAATCTTCTCTATCACGTCTATTCGCCTGTACAATAAAACACATATTTTATCTTATAATATTCGTATTTTAAAAAGATTTCTGGACAAATGAACGGTTTATAATCTTTTTAATGAATAAATTTAAAGCACTCGTAACTATATTTATCTGGTGCCTTTACAAATGTATAGTTATATACTAGATAAGAAGGATTACCGAATACTCATGCTCTTAACTGAGAATTCTAAGAGGTCAATTAGGGATTTGGCAAGGATACTAAGGCTTTCACCAAGTACGGTTGCGGCGAGAGTAAGAAGGCTAGAGGAAATGGGTGTAATAAGGAGATATAGCCTAGATGTCAACTTTGATATACTAGGATACCAGTTTCCAGTAATAATAGATATTAGAGTTGCAAAAGGTATGCTTATGGAAGTGGAGACAGAGATAGCCAAACACCCCAATGTAGTGAGTGTATTCGATGTAACTGGCGAATATGATGTAACCGTAATAGCCAGATTCAAAACTAGAAGTCAGCTCAACGACTTCATCAAGATGCTCCAGAAAATGAGGTATGTAGAGAGAACGAATACAAAATTGATCCTTAACATTATAGCGGAAGATAAGATAGATGGATTGATAAAGTAGCTATAGCCCATAATGGCTAGAGAAAACGAATCCATTCTCTAACTAAAAAACCTATTTTCAATTATTCCTATAGATAATTATATGAAACAGAGAAAGCTTGATCCTATTGAAGAGACGATAGAGAAGATACCTGAGTATAAAAGCTTCAAAACAGTAGATGAGCTCGACGAGTCTATCTTTAGACTAAGAGACAAATATCCAGATCTAGTAGAAGTCTTCAATGCTGGTAAGACAAGAGCAGGAGAAACCATATATGCCGTCAAAATTGGCAAAGGAAAACTAAACGCCTTATTATTCGGCTGTCCACACCCCAATGAACCTATCGGTACATTAATGCTAGACTATCTACTCTGGAGATTGGCTGAAT
This sequence comes from Candidatus Scotarchaeum otlingeri, assembly GCA_002011075.2. GTDB lineage: Archaea > Thermoproteota > Nitrososphaeria > Geothermarchaeales > JDFR-13 > Scotarchaeum > Scotarchaeum otlingeri. The sequence continues at coordinate 655,622 of MTMA02000006.1, read as the reverse complement.
ACGAAGACCTCAGAAACCTATTTAATTATACATTTCATGTAGTGGTAGTGGCAGATAAGGATGGGCTAAGGCTGAATGAAGGATGGTTAAAAGGTCCATTCACGATACTAAATTACGCGATGAATTATTATAGACCTGCTGGAAACAAACAGGTCGAGTGGACATTTCCTATAAAGTATAAGAACCTCGAGTTTAACGACCCTCTACCTGAAACAAGGGCTTTGATGAATATAATAGAGGAGAAGCACCCTGATTTCATATATAGCTTGCATAATGCAGGATTTGGAGGCGTATATTACTATATAACTGCTGAAGCACCGCTTCTATATCCTATTTATAGGTACTACCCTACTCTTCATAATGTTCCTCTAGCCCTTGGTGAGGCTGAAGTTCCCTATGCAAAGAAATTATCGGAAGCCATATACTACATGATATCTACGCCAGAATACTATGATTATCTTGAGAAACATGCCGAAAAGGATCCTAGTGAAATCATAAAAACAGGCACCGACAGTTTCGATTACTCTAGGAAATATAATCCTGATGTATTCGAGTTGGTAACAGAAGTTCCATATTTCTATGATAGGCGGATCGAAGATGAGAGTCCAACCGATATAAAGAGAAGAAAGGCATTCTTGGAATCCATAGAAGAAGATAAGAAGGAATACAAATACAGATTAAATATCTATAATAAAGTAAAAGATAAATTAAAATTGAATACTCGCTTCCAGGAGACCCTTGAATATTACCTGACGGTATTTCCTGACGCTATTAAGGCCATGGAAAAATGGGTCAAAACGGCTGAGGAACTTGATAGAAAGGCCACTGTAGCCGAGGCATTCGATGTATATCAGGTCTCCAAATTCTATAGAATACTAGGACTGGGTAATATAAGGCGTATGTTGAAAGAAGAAATAGAGGCAGGTGGAGACGGGGTACTCGAGACGGTGTTAAAAGAAGTGGAGGAAGAAATGTCTAGAAGAGCAGAAATAGTTGAGGAAGAACTTGAATATCAAGTTATCCCTATAAAGAAACTTGTAACGATCCAGCTAGCAGCCGGATTATATACAATGCTGTACCTAGAAGAAAAGAAAGCTAGATAACCTATCTTTTTATACATTCAATCTCAGGATTCTCCATGGCTAATAACGCTATTTCTAGGGTCTTTAGACCTTCAGCCCCGTCACAAATAGGTTTTTCCCGGCCCTCTAATACATCTATAAAATGTCTCAGCTCTTCCTTTAAAGGCTCTTCATATGATACCCTTGGAATAACCATATCTTCAACACGATCTATTATTATCTCTTGTGTAATGTAGTTAATTTTGGCGACTCCCTCCGTACCAGTCACATATAGTTCCCTTAACTTATAGGGAGTAAGTAGATTTGTCTCAACTATCGAGGAGAAATCATTGAAGTCAAGAAATATAAGAGCGTAGTCTTCATATTCACCGAACTTACTGCCATATTTAGAACATACCCGGGTGGGCTCCATCTCCGTAATATATCTAATCACATCAATATCATGCGTCGCTAAGTCCAATATAACACCTATATCTCTCCGTCTCCTTCCTTTGGGACCGATCCTTCTTGCAGAGATGAAGACAAGCTCACCTATCTCATTGCCTCTTATAATCTCCTTTAATTTCCCTACTGCAGGATTGTACCTCTCTATATATCCCACCATAATATTCAAGTTTCTATCTTCAGCAGCCCTGACCATATTCTGGGCATCCTTAATATTTGTCGCTATAGGCTTCTCAACAAAAACATGAAGGTTTCTCTCTATTGCTGTAAGCGCCAACTCTGCATGAGTCGAGGGGGGAGTAGAAATGATGACAGCATCAGAATTATCAAGAAGAGTATCCAAAGGTAGGTATTTAACACCGAATCTTTTGGAGACTTCTCTGGCTCTATATCCGTCTATATCATTAATTCCCGAGACCGATATGTCGTAGTCATCCTCTAACTCTTTTAGGACCCTAACATGGTTTACACCCCACATCCCCACCCCTATAATACCTATTCTAATCATATGGCATCCACCGTCAATAGTGAATTATAGAATAAAATAAAATAGTTTTTTGATTATATTTATATAAAAGAATTGATGTTATGGATGTCTACTACTCTTTCTCCTCGGCCTTTTTCTCTGCTTCTTCTTTAGTTTCCTCTTCAGCCTCCTTCTTTTCTTCAGCTGTCTCTTCCTCAAGCTTCTTAAGTTCTTCCTCCAGTTCCTTTTCTATCTCTTCAATTGGCTTTGGTGGTGGTGTCGTTGCAAGGGTATAGCCTATCCATGCCAGTATACCCAATACACCGGCAACCGCGATAAACGCGGTCAGCTGGATAACTATATAGCTCCATGCCGTCAGGAAAACGAGCCATGCATATAATATTATTCCTAGGACGCCGCCTATCAATAATAGAGCACCTATCGCCTGATCTTTATTCACAATACATCCCCCTATAAAATTCTATCTTCACTACTATATTTTAACTATATCAAAATATCAATACATGAGGAATTATATATATAATTAACTATCCACAACCCTCATATACCCATCTAACTAAAATTTAAACGGAGTATCACATGTATTAGCCTACTTCCTTCAATATGCCCTTCTCCAATCTATAGCGTTTTTTAGAGGGAGGCTCACCATATAAACCTGTTGATGTATAAACTATAGCCACACCCTCCTCCCTATTAACTTCTGTCAAAAGTTCCAAGACAAGTTCTGCACTTTCATCATCAAGGTTTGAGACGGGTTCATCTGCTAGTATAACTGAGGGATATCCAGATAATGCTCTTATGATCGCTATTCTTTGTTGCTCACCGGCACTTAATTCCCCCGGATATTTGTCTCTATATCTCGATAATTCAAATAAGGAGAGAAGCTCATCTATCCGTCTCTCTCTATCTGCTTTTTTAAACCCTTTAATAGCCAAATATAACTCGAGATTTTCATAGACCGATAAGGTAGGAATTAAATTATGCTCCTGAAAAATTATACCCATATACTTACGTCTAAGCATGCTCCTCTCATCATCTCCCAATTCAATTACACTTGTACCCATAACGAGTAAGTCTCCCCTATCCGGCTTATCCAAGAGACCCAGTATCTTGATTAAAGTTGTCTTACCTACACCTGATCTACCTATAATTGATATATAGTCATAGCTCTCGACAGCCAAATCAATGCTCCTAAGGATATACTCATTATTATACTGCTTCCACACATTCTTCAATGCTATTAAGCTGGTCATTCTACACTATGATGTATATATCTCGACATTAAAATTATTGTATATTAGGCTATTTTGCAGTAAAGCATCATTATTTATAGGCAATCTGCCCCATGAACTCGTCACGTACCCATTTATATAGATTTCCCTGTATATCGTGAGCAACATGTTATAAAGTCTCTTAGGCTCCATAAGTATATCCGTATCGTACTGAAAATTCAAGTTAAAGTATTTATGGAATAAGTTATTAATCACCATGTCACCAGTAACTATTTGCATTCTTGAATGTCTATCCACCCATTCTCCTGAAATATATAATGAGGGCTTGATCTTCCAGTGATAACCCAGATAATTATCGCTCCTATAATAAGCATTTATAAAGGCTGAGATACTGGGTATAGAGACCGCAAGAATAATTATAAACCCGATCATAATGCTCCTCTTTTTAAATATGCTTACTCCTGATACCCCTATTATCAATAATGGAACTAACAGAAAGTTCAGAATCCTATATGAAATTCCTGCTAACATCGGTTGGTCGCCGAAGACAGAGTAGGCTGCAAATGCTGTAACGGAGGCTAGCCAGTATAAAGCGATATACGTATTTGTATGTCTCCGAATAAAATTAACCCCTAATGTCAACAGGGACCCCAGTCCGATATAGGGTAAAGCATAGATTATATAGCTACCGGGTAATTTAATGAGGTATTCACTTATCCCCACATGAATAGATATATAGACTAATCCTGAGACAAAAATTAGTGCTAGAATGAAATTGGTAAGTGCAGCCTTTCTAGAGTATCCCTTTCTATTTTCAATTAAGTATGCAAGGAAAAGAAATACTATAAAGTAACTGATGAATGAAATTATAGATGAATAATTTAATTCTGGCAAGGATAGGCCCATAAATCCAAAATAAGTATAATGAATATATCCTGAGAGACCAAGAAGAATGCATGCTATGAATGATATTAGTATAAACCTCTTATCAGCCATATGAATAATTAGGGATATAAATACCGCTATGAGTACGATAAAAGCTATGAGTGAAGTGAGATGATGTGTTATAACTAGAAAAAGTATTAGAGGAAAAACTATAATGAGACTTCTATATCTAGCACCCGTTATAGCCAGCATCAGCGTTAAGTATAATGGAAAAGCAAAAGTCTCTTTTGTTACCCCAGCCATAAAGAATGAATGGGGATATACGAACGATAATATGCCTATAGAAAAGATAGAGATAACGCGAGTAAATCCCAGTTTTCTCAATAATACATATAGTAATATCAGTCCCAAAGAACTTACGAAAGGAATTAATAAAGCCATTATGTGTAATGGCGAAGAACCTATCAGTACAGAAGCCACAGAGGAAAAGATAATAATCCCTGGCCAATAATTGTTATATCCGTCGAATAGCTCTGAATCAAGGGGGATCGGTGAATATTTAGTAAGAACCTCTACATCTCTTATCAGAGGCCATGAATCTATACTGAAAGGTAAATTAAGATCCATAGCCGGATATAACCGGATAATGAATCCTGACACCAGAAATATTATAAGAATTAATAATTTATTGTCTCTTGTCACGTTATCCTCCTCGCCTTAAATATAAAATATGTAGTTGCCAGTGTGAGGATTAGGAAGAGAACTATAGGGATATAGTAATTGATTGATGGAGGCATCACGTGTATTATAAACCTAATATCATTCATACTCCATATATATAAGATAGCTAAATATCCTATGATATATCCCAAGGCAGTAGATAATGCTATATAGGGCAGTAATATTAGAATTATAAGCCTAATTATATCATTCCATGAAAGTCCAAGTGAATATAGTGTATATAGTATAGATGCATTATCATCTATCAACCCCAAGACTAGATACTTTATAATAAAGATTGAGATGAAGAGGATAACCATAGGGATAACAAGTAGAGTATATGGATTAAAACCAAGCTTACCCATATATAATGAAGTAAAGTCCTCTACAGATACAGCGCCCATCCTCTGTAGGGAGAGACTACGTGTTATATTAGACATGCTTAGTAGAATCGAATTAACCTTATTCCTGATCATAGATGCATCCGCCTCAGGAGCCGTCTCTATTCTTATCAGGCTAGCTTGAGACTGACTAAACCCCCTAAATTCCCTAGCCATATCTATTGGAGCTATAATCTCGTAGTCATATGGGACCGATGAAATAAATATTCCTATAACCCTAACGGAATGATATGTATTCCTTAAAACACCTCTAACTATTATATAGTCTCCATAGGATACCCCCAATCTATCAGCCAACTTATGACCAATAAGAACACCATCATAATCTAATTGCGTTAAATAATTGCCTTGAGTTAGTTCCATATCAATAAATCCAGTAATATCTCTAGAAGATATACCGCGCATTATCGCACCAATATCATTTACATATACAGGAACGATAACCTCAAAGGTAATTCTGGATACACCCTTTATCTGACTGATATTTTCGATTATGCTTATATCTATAGAGCTCGTAAAGGGTGCTCTACTCCCCACATCGATTATAATAATATCATTTTCACCGGGGGCTACATAGTATCTGAAGCTATTGAAAATGGAGAAGAGTCCTGATAACGTTATTGTTATTATTAGGGATACCATTAAAAATAGAATCAAGGTAATAATTAGGTATCTATGTCTTAATAACCTATATCTGCTCAATTCAGTGAGTTTCACTAATATACCACCTCATTGAGATAAACAAACCTATACAACTCGCTAGTATAGTAAGAAAAGAAACTGTAATATACTGTTCGATGGTTAGAAATGGAAATATGGTGATACCCTGAAACAAATAGATGATTTTACTAAACACCTGAGTTGCGACTATACCTAAGGATATCCCAACGAAGGATGCTATAATTATAGAAGAAATTACCACTAGATAGACATATTTCCTTATCACTCTTATTGAGAGACCCATTCTATGAATGATATTTAGATGAGGCCTTATCGATAGAATATAGCGTGGAACGGTGAATAAACATGATATTAGAATAATTAGGTATATAGGAAGAGACCATAGATGTATCAGGGTTATTACATCAGTTCTAACATCTTTAATATAGCCTTTTATATTATCTATCCTATATACCCGGATACCTTGCTCCTTATACACGGTTTCTGGCAATGGGCTCTTGATAAGTAGGATTTGAAGACCAGGCGGAGGTTCATCTGTAATAAGAAGATTAAATATTCCATTGATATACCCTACCACAGTCATATTATATGTATATGCCTCTATACTCACTTGAATTCGATCACCAATTTTGACATTATATAACTGAGATAATTCTCTACTAAGGAGAATTCCCTTTTGTGAAAGATCTCCCGAAATCTGTGCCCCAAGTATACTGATAAATATATTTATATCTCTATACCATGATAACTCCACCCTAATTCTCTCGCCATTAATGATTACTGTACCGTCTACAATCGAACCAGAGACATATAATGACTCTTTGGGTAAATATTCATATATCTCTTTAGACGGATTCAGGATTAAATAGATATTTTTTTCGGGATAATACATATCCGCCAAATTTGATATTCTATCGAAATGATTTGCCACAGCATAAAAGGATACTATTAGGCTAGATAGCAATGCGATTACGAATATTATATTTAGTAGCTGTCTATTTCGATATGCAACCTTTAATACCTCAATCATTCCCTCCTACCATATAAGGGTCATATGCTCGTCACATTAATCCAAAGCTGTGTCCATCTCTTATGATACTGAAAATCTCCTATCGACTGATTATATATCCACAGCTCAACTATAAGCCTAAGATTAACTGCAGGTTCATTCATAGGTATCGATACAGGAAAGATCCAAGTATCATTATGCATAAGTATCTTTTCAAATGTATATATAGGTGGGACTGGAGCGGGGTCTATTGCAGTCTCGACATCACCTATTTTCACAAGAACTTTATAATACATGGGTCTACCCATATGGTTACCTACATATACGTAAAAGAAGGCTTCGTCGCCCACCACTAAATCTGTGGGATAATCCCCTATCTTCATATTTTCGCCGAGGAGCCCTAACTCACTAAATGGTTCTACAACCCTACCTGCTAATAATATTTGTGAAGCTGCGAAGACGGCTATGACTACTGTTATGGCGAGCACAACGGCCCATACTTCCTCATCTATTATCATAGAATATCTATTCGCACGAGATCTTCGTATATGAACCCTGTTTCTCTTCCTAGTTGACCGCCATGCCCTGAAGTATATTCTCGGCAAATATAGATATGCTAAAACTACTAAAATAGCTGATATAGCCAGACCAAGGGCAATAGTGACATTACCCCAAAAAACTCTCCTTTCACCCTCTCTCTTTATATCCGGTATATCCTGCAATACTTGGTTAAGGATACTTCGTGCCTCATCAATGTAAACCTGGTTATTTGTAGAACTAGCATTTTCAATGAGATTTATTGCTTTGTTAAGCTGGTCTATAATGTTAGAGACATCTCCACCCGCATCATAAGCTTCACTAACTTGAATGTAGGCGTCGATGACTAATTCCCTTAAATCATATATATCTTCCTCCTGAGCCGAGGCAATGGGCATCAATACTATAAGTATGAATATTAATATTATGGCTAGAGGCCTCTTCAATGTTTAATAATGCACCTCCAAAAACAACTATGGACCGAATACAATAAAACTCTTTTAGTATGAATAACTTGGGTTAAATTAGATTAATCAATACAGGAAACATTTATCTTTACAACAATAATAGACCTATATGCTATTTACTAAAATCCTTAATATATTATAGGAAAGGCTAAGATAACTATACAAATTATGTTATGATTTAAAAAGCATTCAATGTTTATTATTTTAAAGTAAGGTGTTCCGATATGACATCGAGAATCCCAGGTTTTTATAAGCTGAGTATAGATGAGAGACTTTCCAAGGTAAAGGAATTCGCTGGCTTGACGGATGAGGAAGTTACTTTACTTAGGGAAATGGGTAATTTGGATGATAAAACCGCTGATTTATTGATAGAAAACGTTGTTGGCTCTATGGCCTATCCTTTCGCTGTAGCTACTAACTTCATGATCAATGGAAAAGAGTATTTAGTGCCTATGGTAATAGAAGAATCAAGTGTTGTCGCAGCAGCTAGTAATGCCGCTAGGGTTATGAGGAGAGATGGCGGTATTAAAAGCATAGTTTCAGAGCCGATAATGATTGGACAGATACAGCTAGTCAATGTTGATAGCCCTTATCAGGCTAAAATGATTATCCTTGAACATAAAGATGAAATACTCTCATTAGCTAATGAACAGGATCCAATTCTAGTGAAGTTAGGTGGAGGAGCCAAAGACATTGAAGTTAGGCTATTGGACTCCAGAATTGGGCCTATGATAGTAACACACTTATTGGTAGATGTTAGGGATGCGATGGGCGCAAATGCTGTCAATTCAATGTGTGAAAAGGTAGCACCATATATTGAAGAATTGACTGGTGGAAGGGTCTACCTCCGAATAATATCTAATTTAGCTGATAGAAGAATAGTTAGATCCTCCGTAAAAGTATACAAGGAGGATATTGGTGGTGAAGAAGTGGTAGATGGTATTATAGCTGCATATGCCTTCGCTGAGTCAGATCCCTATAGGGCATCCACACATAATAAGGGAATAATGAATGGAGTAATAGCTGTAGCTCTTGCAACAGGGCAGGATCATAGAGCTTTAGAAGCTGGGGCTCATACATATGCCGCTAGATTTGGCTGGTACTCACCTTTATCAGTATGGGAGAAGGATGAGGATGGTAACCTCGTAGGCTACCTAGAGATGCCGATGGCTGTAGGTATAATTGGTGGATGTACAAGAGTTCATCCTATTGCGAGGATAGGTCTAAAAATCCTCGGCGTAAAGACAGCTAAAGAACTCGCGGAGATAATGGGTGCGGTAGGGTTAGCTCAGAACTTCGCCGCATTGAGGGCATTAGCTACCGTTGGAATACAAAAGGGACATATGAAGCTTCACGCTCGAAATATTGCCGCTATGGCGGGAGCAAAAGGCGAGTTGATAGATAAAGTGGCTGAAGAGATGATCAGAGAGGGTAAAATAACTTTTGATAGAGCAAAAGAAATATTAGAGAAACTTGGGTCTTAACCAGCAGTGGTCCCTAATTTTCTATGTAACTCATGTAGACGCTCAATATACTTATCGGCTTCGAATATCCAACTACCTTTCTGGAAGTTCTTATAAGGAATAGTTTGCCTTTCACTTTTCTCTAGTGGATACACAATTCTATAATTGTAGCTCTTAATTATTCCCAAGGCAACCATTCTATTTAATGTTCTTAGCATATTGAAGAACTCCTTTAACGGTAGATATGCAGCCACCAAAAGCTTATTTGTATCCAAGATTTTGCCCAAAACTTCTGTAAACGGCTTATTCCTAAATACATTAGCCGTCTTTGCTAGATATTGATGGTTAGGGAACTCTATTATGAACCGTGGAAATACAGAGGTTTCAAGGTCAAACTTTTTGAATACTATCTGATAATCCTCTATAAGAAATCTCCCCTCAATATGTTTCTTAAAGTGATAATGTACATTTTGTATAGAGGTACCAAGCATTTTAGCCAAATCCGACAAAGATATAGTTGCGTCCTTCTCCAATTCTTTCAATATAAATATATCGATCTCATCCGCGAGAATAGGGAAATCGTCCGGATCCCTCAATGTTACAGGCAACTCTATAGAAGCTTGATCTACCTCATTAATTAACTCATTCCATCTAAAGTCCCATCCCTCCCTTTTCAGATTGTACCATGTAGTTGTTGTATTAACTCTATGAAAACAAGTAGACCATAATAATTCATAGCTGTCTAAAATACCTAGAGAAACCATTTCATCCAAGAATTCTTTGAGATGATTTTGATATTGAGGCGGAATTGTATATAAGGTATAGATCCCCTCTCTAAAACAATGTAGCCTTTCAATATACGCCCAATAAGGCACTATCTCCATGAAATCTTCAATATCATCGAAATATATAGGATTAAATCCGGCAAATACTACAGCTTTTTTCAGGCCAATATTAGTATGATAGATATTTGTATGTAGTTTCAAAATATCTTTTTGTTTCATCATGTTTATTCTATGTCTTATGGTTGACTCCGGCATATTTAGTATCCTTGAGATCTTATAGATATTTCTAGGTCCTTCTTTACCCAGCATTTCAACTATTCGTACATCAAGATGGTCATACCCATATCTTCTAAATGTTTGAGTTTTCATAATCGCTCAATATAAAATAAACTATTCTTATAAATAAGGTTTTTATATACATTTTTATATTGTGGTTCTTGTATCAAGCTGGATGCCAGGGATCGTCGAATTTGTCTCCACCTTCGTCTCCTAATGTTGTCACAAATGTTGTTAGTATGGCGCGTACATTGTCGAAATCAGGTATGTCCATTATTGATACGCTGTTAATAACGTTAACTGCGGTGGGCACTATTAGTAAGGCCAATACCAATATGATCATAACCATTTCTTTATTCATACTATTCACCAAGATAAATATATTAATTTGCGTATTATAAAAGTATATTTATTGCGAATTTTAAAATTAATAATAGCCTTGCTATGATGTTTATAGGAATTCGGAGACAATATCTGGTAATATTAAAAAATAATCCAATATAAGCGCAGATGATGGTCATATATCTTTTAAAATTCGTAAATAGCAAATTAGACTAATGGCACCTTCTATCTTCTTAGTAAGGATAGGCTTTTTACCGTGATTAGTATATAGAGAATTTATTATTCTTTATATTATACCTCTTAGATAATTGTATGGGAGAAATAATGTCTTGGTTTGATGATTGGTGGAGACGTAGAGGAAAGCGAAAGCGAGATATAGATGATTTCGATAAGCTATTTGATGAGATATTCAGAGAGTTCGAAAAGATGTTTGGCGACGTTGGTCATCCAATAGTTAGGGGCTTCTCCATAACTATAGGTCCAGATGGAAAACCCATTTTTAGGGAGTTTGGCTCTAAGCCTACGTTTAAAGAGGAGGAAAGAGAAGTAGAAATAGATATAGTTGAGGGCAAAGGATTCTATGATGTTATTGCTGATATGCCGGGATTAAGATTGGAGGATATAGCTATAGAATTCAGGGATGGTAAGTTATTGATCAAGGGAATGGGTGTAAGGAAGTACTATAAGGTTTTCGATTTGCCTGAGGATGCATCTAATGAGATAATAAGTAAGAAGTATCATAATGGCGTCTTAACTATAAGAATAAAGAAGAAAGGAGTTCTGAAAAGGCTGTTTTAGCCAAATAATCTATTTATACTTTGAGTATCTATCGATCCACTTTAAGGTAGCCTCTATTATATTTTATTCTACTCTTTCATAAGACGTATTTGCAACGTAATAAGTAGAATGTAGTGAATAGAGTAATCTTTGAAAGCATTTCAGGCCTTATACATAGTTTAAACTAAGATATTATCTAAATGAATGCGATTCAGTCATGTTGGTGAGAATAATTTGCCACGCATAGTAATACATCATGAAAAAAGACCATATGAAATAGAGATTGATGGTAAGAAGCTATATATATGCATGTGCGGGTTAACAAAAACTAAGCCTTTATGCGACGATTCATGTGTACTAACCGGTGATGAAGAAGAATCTAAATTATATCTATATACTGATGACGGGCGAATAGAGGTAGAGATAAAGCGAATTTATTAATATTTATTTCAATTGTTTAATTCTTGATGATTACAGAGCTGATTGATCAACTGATACCATTAGTACAAAGCATGGGGTGGTTGGGGGTATTCCTAGGAGTATTACTGGAATCGATAATTATCCCTATACCTTCTCCCCTCGTTCCCATGGGAGCCGGGTTTATACTTATATCAAGAGAACTATCGATCGAGACCGCATTATCCCAAATATTTATCGTAATTGCGCTCATAGGCTCGATTGCCGCCACAATTGGTTCATACATCGCATACTATATAGGATATTTCGGTGGACAGCCTTTTATAGAGAGATATGGCAGATATCTCGGGCTCTCTTGGAAAGAGATAACTAGCTTTAGAGACGAGAAACTAGGTAAATGGAATGTTAATGTGTTAATAGCGACTGGTAGGGCTGTACCTATCATCCCACTCTCAGTAGTATCTGTATTGGCGGGGTTAATTAAAGTCGATCTAAAGAATTTCACTATATCCACATTTATAGGATGTATACCCAGATACTTCGTTCTTGGTGTGTTGGGCTGGATGGTGGGAGCGGCTTATGATAGATTAACAATTATTCTAGAATCCGCTGAGAACGCATTAATAATAATTATCTTATCACTTTTGGCTATATATGTGGTATATAATATAATTAAAAGAAAGACTACTCCTCATCGATCCTAAAAAATGCATGTCTTATAGCTGTTAGACCCTTAATATTCCCCAACTCACCTATGAATCTCTTTATTCTCCTTACATCACCTTTTATTAATATAGCTTCTAAACAGTTTCTTTCATCTAAATGTACATGCATATTCGAAATAATTATGTCTCTGTAATTATGTTGCAGGTGAGTTAAGTTATGTTCTATATCCTTTACGTGATGATCATACAGTAAAGTAACTATGCCCCCCAGATACCCTTCTTCCATCAATACGCTTTTCTCTGCTATATAGGACTCTATAGCATCACTAATGACTTTCGACTTATTCTGTATCCCTATGCTTTTCATAAGACTAGTTAATTTAACATAGGTATCTTCCTTTATAGCTATTCCTGTCTTGACCACACCCACTATTCTATACACCCCTAAAAATCTATAGTCTAAATCAATACTTGGCTAGCAAAACTTTGTGACCCATGAAATCAATTTTATCGACTCGATAGCCCTCTAATTCTATCCGTTCTCCTGCCAGGGTTACAGCGGTTATCTTATTCTCCCCGAAGTAAATGTATACGATGTCTTCCGCTACCATCTCTTCCTTCCCATTCTCCTTAACATATATCTTGCTTTCACACATAAGAGACACCTAAAGAATAATCGTATCAATTCCCCATAAACTTTTCAATTAAGGCAAGAGTATCTGAGTATAAAGGGCTATCTTTTTTGAGTTTATCTAACCCCCAACCTTTATACTCTATCTTAGGGAGATTTTCATCATATCTTATAAGATATATAGGAACCTCATCGATAATCTCTCTACCCAATTTCATAGCGAGGGACTCATCAACCACTTTATTTATAACCAGTATTATTTTTTCAATTTCTAGTTCCCTACCCATTCTAATCATCTCTTTCGAGATCAATAAAGATTTATAGGTAGGCTCCGATATAGTGAGCATTACATCGAAGTGCTCCGCTAGCCCTCTGCCGAATACTTCGGCCCCAGCCTCTGAATCCACAATTACAATATCTTTTTTGGATACAAGGGTATATCGTAGGAATCTTTTGGCTAATGCAACAGCTGGACATAAACAGCCTTGTTTACTCGTGTCTATACTACCCATCACGATTAAATGAAGGTTATTCTTAACTGTTATTCCGTATTTATCCGCTAAATCATCTACGCGTGGATTCAACTTGAATATATTGCCCCATCCACTGCCTGGTTTAGACCCTGTACGTTCAAATATCAAGGATTCATCCCTAACCAGAGGTGTAATATTGACATATCTATCCTTAGGTATCCCTAAGCTTATTGCGAGGTTCGGAGTTGAGTCTGTATCTATAGCTATAACATTATAACCTCTCTCGGATAGTATAAGAGAGGTCAATGCAGATATCGTGGTCTTTCCTGTTCCTCCCTTACCAGCGACAATTATCTTGATAACCAGTCACCCCATAATATATGGATATATAATGAGTAATAAAATCAGGTTTAACTATACCCCAATCTTCCTAATGGCAAGGTGAAATGTATATTTTATTCTTAAGTTAATATAAGGATTAAATAAAAAGTAAACAATTATTCTTTGTGATATCTCTAGCATTGAGGTGAATTAGATTGCTTTTTCCTGAGGTGAAAAATTATTATGGAAAGCTACCGCTATATATAGAAGGAAAATTTATAGAATCAGAAAGCGAAGAGATAATACCTACTATGAACCCGGCTAAGGATGAGGCTATTGCACATGTGCCCTTCGCTACTAAGGATGAAGTCGATATGGCTGTCGATGCAGCCGTTAGAGCATTCGAAAAATGGAAAGAGGTACCCATCCCCACCCGCATTCAGTATATATATCGGATGAAGTATGTTATTGAAGAACATATGGAGGAGATCTCGAGAGTCATTACACAGAATCACGGTAAGACTATCGATGAATCGAGGGGAGAAATGAGGAGACTGATTGAGAATATTGAAACCGCTGCATCCATAATATATACATTGTATAAAGGTGAACACTTAGACAATATAGCCGTTGATATAGATGAAACTTTAGTGAGAGAGCCGCTTGGGGCATTCGCTATAGTAGGGCCCTTCAACTTCCCAGTTATGGCTCCATTTTGGTATATACCATATGCTTTAGCTCTTGGCGCCACCGTTGTAGTTAAACCCAGCGAAGTGACGCCTGTCTCTATGTATTGGCTAACTAAGGTAATGGAGAAGGTGAGGCTTCCCCCGGGAGTATTTAATATAGTACATGGTAGTAGGAAGGTTGTAGAGAGGCTAATTGAGCACCCAGATATCAGGGGAATCGCATTTGTAGGCTCAACACCCACGGCTAAAGCGATATATAAGAAAGCGGGTGAAGAAGGTAAGAGGGTGTTACTTCAAGCAGGCGCCAAAAATTTCATAATAGTCATGCCCGATGCAAACTTTGACAGGACTATACCGAATTTAATAACATCTTTCTACGGTAATGCAGGGCAAAGATGTTTAGCTGGAGCGGTACTTATTCCAGTCGGTGAAGCTTTTGATAAAGTTGTACCTATCTTTGTGGATTCTGCCAGAAAGCTAAAGATAGGGTATGGATTAGATGATGAGACGGAACTCGGGCCTGTAGTGACTAAAAAAGCCAAGGAAAGAATAATAGGCTATATTGAAAAGGGTATAGAAGAAGGCGCGACCCTAATGCTGGATGGCCGAAATATTAGTGTACCCGAGTATCCAAAGGGATACTTCGTTGGACCAACAGTATTCTCTGATGTGACGCCTGATATGACGATAGCTAAAGACGAGATTTTCGGTCCAGTAGCATCCATCATTCATACAGACACTTTAGAGGAAGCTATAGAATTAGCGAATAAGAGCAATTATGGAAATGCAGCAAGTATATTTACCTCAAGCGGTAGAGCTGCCAGGAAATTTAGGAGAGAAATCCAAGTAGGTAATGTAGGGATAAATATAGGTATAGCTGCTCCCATGGCCTTCTTCCCCTTCGGAGGGATGAAGGAGTCTTTCTACGGAATAGTACATGGACAAATCGACTGCATAGATTTCTTCACCGACAAGAAAATAGTTATCACCAGATGGTGGTAAACTTGTCCATAGAAAAATATACATTTAGCTCGATATTGAATAGGCTCATAATGCTTGAGGAGCTCATATCTAGATTTTATGAAGATTCAGCTAAATCAATAGGGAGAGAATTGTCTGAAGAACTAGAGAGATTTTCACGTGAAAGCAAGGATAGAATTAATGAGCTAACTAGGGTTATGCAGATGTCTGTAATAGAGATGACGCTTGAATATCTAGAGGGAATTCCTTTTAAAGAGACTTATAAGAGGATTAAAGATACCATTAACGACGACTCTATGAATACTATGAGTAAGGCTCTATCTATAGAGAAGTCATTATCGAATCTCTATGAAGTAATAGCTGAGAAAATAGATTTCATGTCCATGGATGCGGGTGACCTCTTACGACGATATGCGTTAGAGAGCAAAGATCGTGTAGATAAGCTTATCGAGAAACATAAATGAGTAATATAGTCTATGTGTTTCTTCATATTTTTTAAATTTAATATCTATTATCGGGAGGAAGGTTGAGGAGATTCTGGTCTGGAAATATAGGTATCGCGGAAGGGGCTTTAAGATCCGGATGCAAATTTTATGCTGGGTACCCGATAACCCCTAGCAGTGACTTGATGGAATATATGGCTCAGCAGCTACCCGAGCATGGAGGAGTATTTATACAGTCCGAAGATGAAATAGCCGCCATAAATATGATTATAGGAGCAAGCATTGCTGGGTATAAATCAATGACAGCTACCAGCGGCCCAGGGTTTAGCCTCATGCAGGAGGGTATAGGGTATGCTGTTATGGTAGAAGTTCCTATTGTGATCGTTGATGTCATGAGGCTAGGACCTGCAACTGGACAGGCTACTAAGGCTGGTCAAGGCGATATTTTACAGGCTAGATGGGGTAGGCATGGCGATCAATATGTAGTAGTATATGCCCCATCGAGTGTCCAAGAATGCTTCGAATTAACCCTGGAGGCATTCAATACCTCTGAGAAGCTTAGAACACCTGTAATTATATTGGTTGATGAGCTTATAGCTCATTTGTGGGAGACTGTCGAACTAAAGGAAAAGTATCATTATATAGATAGAAAATGGAGTGAAGAGCCCTCCGATGCTTTTTTTGGAGCTATGGATGGTGAAGTTCCGCCTATGCCCATAATTGGAAGAGGCCTTAATGTATTATACACAGGGTCGACACACGATAAATATGGATATCGTAAGACACAAGACCCTATAATTCACAGGGAATTAGTGTCAAGGTTTAGGTCTAAGGTGATGAATAAACTTAATGAGCTATTTATTTATGAGATGGATAGTGAACCAAATATGAAGCTAGGATTTGTTGGCTTCGGTTCTGTAGCGAGAAGTATAGCGGAAGCCGTAGATATATTAAGGAGTAGAGGAATCCCTTCTGGATATCTTAAGTTAAATACATTATGGCCAATGAACTATAATATCCTAATCGAGTTTGTATCTCAGTGTAACTTGACTATAGTCCCTGAGTTAAACCTTGGTCAATTAATTTACGATGTACAAATAGCTCGCTATGAAGAAGTAATTGGTTATAATAAGGTTGGGGGCGGTGAAGCCATATCTCCTGAGGAGCTTGTTCGCTTCTCTATGGAGGTGTTAAGTCAAAATTGAGGCACCCATTACTTAAATATTTAAGGAAAGAAGCTTTGCCAACGATTTTCTGCCCGGGATGTGGCAATGGAATAGTAGCCAAAGCATTTTTTCATGCCCTAGATGAACTGGGAATCGATAGTCTAAGGGATTTTGTATTTGTAAGCGGTATAGGATGCGCTGCATGGATACCCAGCCCATATATAAAAGCTGATTCTATCCATGTTTTGCATGGCAGAGCCTTACCCGTGGCGACAGGAATCAAACTTGTTAGGCCAGAGTTGAATGTAGTTGTAATAGGAGGCGATGGCGATATCGCTGGGATAGGGGGTAATCACCTTGTTCATGCTGCCCGTAGAAATATGGATATCTTGGTTATAATGGTAAATAATATGGTCTATGGGATGACCGGTGGTCAGGTATCTCCTACTACACCGATATCCATGGTTACTCCCACCACGCCTAAGGGAAATATTGAGCCTCCTCTGGATACATGTGAAATCATAAAGGGATGTGGGGCTAATTATGTAGCAAGATGGAGCGTAGGACATTACATGCAACTAAAGAATTCATTCAAAGAGGCGATAACTATAGATGGATTTCGTTTTATTGAGGTTATAGCTCAATGTACAGCACGTGTTTCTAGCCGACAAGGACTCACTGCCGGCGAACATATAAAGCAGATTCTAAAGAGATCTATACCATTAGAAAAAGTAGATGATACCCTTACCGCTTTATTTAGGGGAAAAATAGTAGTTGGGAAATATGCCGATAGAAGAAATCCAGGTTATCTAGATAGAATGGAGGCTGGAAGAGAATGAAAAAAATTAGAATCGCTGGAATGGGCGGGCAAGGGATAAGATATTCGGCGCATATATTTGGAGAAGCCGTTACGCAACTGGGGTTATACGCTGCAGTCCATCATTCCTATGGAGCTGAGGTTAGGGGAGGAAGAATATATTCCGACATAACATATGATGAAACACCAATTACCTCTCCATATTCAGAAAAATTGGATATTGCATTGATACTTCATAAACTAGGTATATCGTCAATAAGGGACCATATAGAAACATTAGAATTAATTATTGTAGATGAAGAACTATTAGGTGAGCTATATCCCCATAAAAATATTGTGAGTGTACCTCTTCATAAGACTGCCTATTCCAGAGACTTACCTCTTAACATGGTAGCTCTTGGATATTTAGCTAATAAATGTGGAATCAGGCTCGAAGCTCTACTCAGTGCCATAAGAGATTATAAGAGAAATAGAGAAATTAATATTAGAGCAGTAAAGGAAGGTTATAAACTATAATATAACTATTTATCCTCTAATCTAATAGCGAACTCTGGACAATATCTTTCACAATTATAACATAAAATGCACTTCGATTCATCTTTAACCTCAACAATATTGTAACCCTTCGAATTTACAGAGTCGCTTAGGTACAATATATTAACTGGACAAAATTCAATGCATATCTTACATGCCTTACAATATTCTTTCTCTATGAAGATTTTTGGCATCCTAATCCAATGAAGTAAAAAGGTTGATGAACTAAAAAAATTATATATTTATCTAGCCACATGAATTGATTATATAGTGATTAATTATATGATTTATAGTATAGATATGCCATATTTATGAATAAATATTTATATATAGTCGGGACTTCATATATTTTGCGGGTTTAAGCTTGTCGAGTGGCGTCATAGAATATCCTTATTGGGATAAGACCTTCATTATTCTCAACGACCCCATCATTGAGAAGCTATCTAACCCATATATCTACGGAGAAGAGCAACAGAGAATATTATCTGAGACTGCCAAGGTCTTAATTAAGGATTTATTGGGTAGACTTGATGATCTCAGAAAATCTCATTGTCTAATTATTAGAATCTTGGAGGGAGGAAGATATTACTATATCTATGAAGAACTGAAGAAACATGTGAAGAATATTAAACTTGGAGAAATCGATATTAAATCTAGGTTTGAATATAATCCGAATGATATATCAACAAAGATTGTAGAGGATTTAAAGCTATATGACGGAGAAGATAAATTTGACTATGTAATCGTAATAGATACGATAGCGTCAGGTAGCACTATGACTACTTTTCTGAATAGGTTTATCGATATTTTCAACGATGACTACATCATGATTATAGGGGGAATAGTAACTTTAAAGGGGATGGAAAGAATTAAAAATAGACTTTCGGAGAAGAACATTGATTTCATGTTCTATGCATACGGCGGACTCCTAGGCTTAGGAAGCAATATGACCGATATGACTCTCGGAGACAAACCTAGTTATATACCTGAAGAATTATGGAATAAAGCTACAAATAATCTAGGCTGGGAAATAGCGAGTAAACTATGTGTAATAGGCGACTTTACCTATAGCAATAAATATATTGATAAGTACTTAGCCGAGAGGCTTATTCAAATTTGGGAAATTGGGAAAAACTCTAATGATGAAGATACGAAGCTGACGGCTAGAAAATTGCTATTAGAAGGTTTAGATAGAGCACTAACCGTCTCTTCTCTAATTGAATTGGAAAAGAACTTGGCCGAAGAATATAGAAGAAGACTTGCTCTAGAGGGCAGGGACATTAATATTACAAACCTAGATGTAGGTATATTACTCTCCATGGAGGATATTAAGATATAATTGTGTATTTATAGGTTACTTCATAGCCAATAAAGAAATTTTCAATTTCCATTAGCCGCCTATATGTAAGGCATTATACTATATAATTATCTTTATTTGCTTGATGCATACGATTTTTATAGTTAATAATCAATTTCTATTTATTTGGGATTAAATTGAAAATACCTAAGTTCATTCTAAAAAAGCTCTATGTAAAGGGTAGTCTAACGTCATCAGAAGACGGCTTTGAGGTTAAGATGAAGAATGTTCTTGCTGACGCAACAATTATATCGCCAATAGAAATAAAGGTTGATAATAATGATGTACCTTTAGAAAATATACATTTGGTCTCTCCAGATGGTGAGGTCAGTAGTGCAGAGGTAACGAGTGATAATCCATTACCATTTAAGGTAAAAACAGAGGTCCTCATAAAAGTCTCGGGGGTAAAATTAGAGCCGGGTACTCATAAGGTAGAATTTAAAACTAAAACAAAGGAATATGGAGATATCCAATTTGATATTAAAGACAAGGTATAGCGGGCTTCCCCTTTCTAATTTATTTATTTAGTGGAAAAATTTATCCAAAGTAGTTTTTTAATTCGCTAGCTAACGATTCTGGTTCCTCTATAGCTTCCCCATCCCATAGTAAATAAGGGAGGCACCAAGAATCAGTAAAGCTTAGGCGAGATATGCCCGGTCGAGCTATAACGCGGATATTAATGTGATAATAATCTAATTTTGATCGTAGCGGTCCAGGTATAATAGCTGCATTAAAGCTTGATACACCCATATTTTCATAGAAAAGTAATATCTTACTCATGCCATCAGCTATGGCTAATATATGCTTATCATCCAATTCAAATATACCTAGGGGTTCATATGCTATCCCATGTACCTCCATAATCCCACGTGTTGGAGCGTAGGGTACGATCCACACTATACCGTCCTTTTCATTGAGATACCGCTCATTCAATTCTCTCTCTGTATTAATTAAATCCCTCCAATAGGATGATCCATTTCTCCATGTATATTCAAAGCTCGATTCAATGAGTAACTTTTGTAATGTCACTGGTCTATCCCTACCCAATACTTGCATATGGGGATGGATAATAGTGGATCCCGCTGGCGGCAAATAATTGAAGATTAGTAATCCAAAATCAATATGTTCATATATCTCTGACCATCTCTTCAGAATCTTGATTCCTAGTTTTAGCCCATTGAATAATAAATTAACATCGAATTTGGATAATGGGAGATAATGACTCCTAGATAGCACAACAACGGCGCTTCTATCCGCATGACCTATTAAATTGGGAAAAGCGACGGCTTCACCTTCAGTCAATCTTCCCTCTTCGAACTCCTCTTCAAGGAACTTTGGAGTTCGGGTAAGAGCATTATCGGGGCAAAATGGACATTTTTTGCTAGACTCTACCACCAGTGACCTGAGTTGCTCATAATCACTTTTAACAAATCTAAGCCAGTAATCGCGTAATTTAGGTATAACCGTTGTGTTTCTACCTGTTAGAGGATCAGATCGGAATTCTATTTCCCACTCATCTCTTTTGAACCCGGTCATGGGGTTGAGGATCGCTACTTTCCTAATTGTCTTTGAAAATTCAATCGTCAATATTATCACCTAATAATAATTAATAGTTGCTATGGATAAATAGAGAGTGTGACTTATTATTCTACTGTCGAGTGATAATAACTGAGTAATCTCTCAGGCAAAGTTAATCCTGTATCACTAAGCCTTCCGATCAATTTTATAGGTAAGGGACTCAGAATATAGGAGGCATACATATAGAAATCTCTAGGCCCATTGGAGTCCTCGATCTCTATAGGGAGGTAGCTATTGCTATTTTGAGCCAATCTCGAGCGGCTATTGCCTACTATTGAATATACATAACATTTTTCCCCACGCATTACCCGTGCCCACCTAATAACAGCGGGAGTCTCACCTGAATATGAGATGAAAATACCGATATCTCCCGGTCTAGGTCGAGGGGTATTGGCTCCCCTAGCCTGGTAGACATGATCGCCTATCGCATACTTAACATGAAACAACCGTATAACTGTCATTTCTGCAACTTCATCAGCGCTACCGCGCCCGCCTACATATATATTGGTTCTTCCCGCCATTTGATCAACCAATTCTTCATATAAAGTGGATTCGACATGGATATCGATTAGTTTATCGATATTATCAAAATATTCAACATATAGCTTAGTTAGATCTTTCTTACGGTTTAGATACATCGCTTTAATAATACCTTGAAGCAAAAGAAGGCTGCCTAATTCAAAGGTATCTCCCATTATACCAGTCGTCATATAATCAGTAGGCTCAACCCCCCTAGGCCGTCCCTTCAAATATATCCTAAAACCATAATCTTTAGTTAATTCTCCTATGGGTGAACGTGGACTGCTAGTTATCCCGACTATCATAAATTTATCCGTATTTTTTTCATCAATATACCGAGCGAGGTCCTCAGCAACATTTAATGGTTCCTCCGACTTCCCACTTCCAGAATTAATAATCAAAAGAATCTTATTAAAACGCGATTCCAGCTTCGATGCTGCATCATACATATTGTTACCAGGAAAACCCGGGTCCTCAGGTGTTAGAATAAGCTTACTATAATCAAATTTTGCTAATTGGCTAAATGGGATTTTGATACTTGAATATGACCTACCTGAGCCGTATGGGATTATACAATCAGCATTCCTTATCGATTCATAGAGTTTCTCAAGGAGTGAAGTATTTACATCTAATACATTGTCACGGATCCTCTCAATATACTTGAATAGCATCAACTACCCCCGTTCAATTAAACTTTATCGGTGAGATAAAATATTTTTTATTGACACCATTATGGAAAATACCATATGTAGGTATTATATAGTAAAATCTTTTTAGTATAGAGAATTTAGATGGATTTTATTGGGTCCCATGGACATCGCAAATATTACCACAGTAACAATAGGGATAATATGGATATTGATATCGATATTCCTAGATTTATATACGCTTAGGAAATTTGAGGGAGTTCCCCATATTAAGGACTATGAAAGTGATGATGGGGTCCCTAATATATCGATAATTATTCCCTCCCGGAATATGGGTAATTATCTGGGGGAGACGCTTAGAGGTGTATTCAGTCAGTCATATAAAGGTCGTTATGAGGTCATTCTAGTGGATGATGATTCGGATGATGATACACAGGATATCATTAAAGAATATATAGAAAGACCGAATTTCAGGTATATTCATATAGATAATAAGCCAGCTGATTGGTTAGGAAAACAATATGCGTGTTATAGGGGATTCATCAATAGTGTAGGGGAATATATAGTTTTTCTAGATGCAGATACTCTGATTTCATCATATGCACTCTCCAAAATTGTCGATTCTATGCTAAAGGACGATATAGATGTCATGTCACCCGCTCCCACCATAATCTCGAAAAGTATAAGTGGAAAGACTGTTCAGATTATACTTAGCGGGATAACTAGAGCAGTATATCGATTTGATAAGATAAATAGGGATGAGAGTGATACATGGTTATTTGGAAGTCTGATAGTATGGAAAAGAAAAGCTTATATCGAGACAGGTACTCATAAAGCGGTTAAAAATAAGCTTCTTGACGACGTGGAATTAGCTAGAAGGGCGCGTAGAATCGGGTTAAAAGTTAGAATGTATAGAGGACATAAGTGGATATACTCATTCTGGTATGACAAGATCAATGACATTATATCTAGCTTATCAAGAATTGTTTATTCAAGTGTAGAAAGGAATTTCATTCGAGCTCTGAAAAACCTATTTATTCTAATATTGGCATATTATACACCTATATTCATAGTCCTCTCTGGAATATTAAGAGACAATCCATTAAGTTTGTTTATAGGCATATTATCCTATATATCTGTATCTCTTTATCATATATATGATACCAAAGAGATACTAAATTATAATCCGCTTTATGTATTCCTATACCCTCTAGGCATCTTTTTGCTAATAATAAGTATATTAAATGCATGGGTAAGAAGCTATATGGGTAAAGCAATAAGGTGGAGAGATAGATATATTTTAGGAGGTGATTCATTATACTATGACAGATAACATTATTATGGATAGGATTTTCAGCCCTAAGTCGATTGCAGTTGTCGGGGCATCGTCTAGACCGGGTAAAGTGGGGTATGAACTAATCAAAAATTTAGTATCAAATGGATACCATGGAAAAATATACCCCATAAATCCAAAGGGAGGAGAAGTTCTGGGCCTAAAGATTTATAGGTCTCTGGATGAGATAGAGGGAAAGATTGATTTGGCGCTTCTAGCAATCCGAGCAAGGGATACTATTGGGCTTATAGAAGAATTTGGACGTAGAGGTACCGCGGGAGCTATAGTATATAGCTCCGGTTTCAGTGAAATAGGTGATGTTCAGCTTGAAGAGGAACTACGGTTATCTGCATCAAAATATAATATCAGGGTTATAGGACCAAATTGTGCAGGACTAGTAAATTGGACCTCAAATCTATATGCGAGTTTCGTACCTGAGGTCCCGAAGGGTGATTTAGCTATAATCTCTCAAAGCGGGGCATTTACCGCTGTATTGATAAAATATATCTCTAGAAAAAAGCTAGGGGTAAATCTATTATTAAGCTATGGCAACCGGGTTGATCTTAAAGAATATGAAGTATTACGATATTTTAAGGACGAAGCCGGGATAAAATGCTTTGTTCTATATCTAGAGGGGCTTAGAGAAGGGGAGGGTAGAGAACTATGTAGAGTGATCAACGAAGTTTCGCCCCATAAACCTATTGTAATTTTGAAGGCGGGAAGGGGGGAGGCGGGGATCCGTGCTGTTATGAGTCATACAGGCTCGTTGGCAGGTGATTATAGATTATACTACGATTTATTAAATCAGTCAGGTGGGTTCTTGGTCGACGAATACTATGAGTTGATTGATGTCGCTGAGGCATTATCCTATGCTCCTCTTCCTATGAATGAAAATGTTGTTATCGTGACAAACAGTGGTGGACCTGGGGCTATATTAGCTGACCATTTATCTGATATGGGTATCTCTCTATATCCACTTCCCACGAGAATAAGAAATAAATTAGGTTTTCTACCTGATTATATGGGTAGGGTGAACCCTATAGATCTCACTGCCAATGGAGTAGGGGAAACATATTATAGCGTTATAGAGACGTTATTGAGAGATAGCTGGGTTGGATTAATTATAGCGGTGCATGTCCCACCGAGTTTTATAGATCCGATTGATGTAGCTAAATCTATTAAAGATGTTGTGGAGGACTATAATTATGATAAACCAGTTATACCATTATTTCTAGGCCCTGAAAGGGAAAACTGCTATAGTATATTCAATAATGACCCCAGACTTCCCACCCCTCTATCACATAGATCCACTGCTCTATCTGTTAAGGCACTCATACATAGAAAAAGATTTCTGGAGAAGAAGAGGGATCGATGATGAGGATAGGTAAATTATCGATGGAAGAATTGACTGTGCATGTCTTAAGACATTTTCCCAAGCCTATAAGGCCACCTCTAGACGCAGCTACATTCGATAAGAAGTATATTGTATCGCATGATCCTTCTATAGGGATGCCTATCGAGACTTTAGGGTTCTTCGCGTTTCATTATACGGCATCAGATGTAGCCGCCAAATTCGGCATACCTAGATACATGGTGATAGGGATATATATGCCCATTAACTACACAAATAAGGATATTGAGATAATCGCTGAAGGGATCGGCGGTGAAGCAGGGAAATATGGCGTCGAGATTATCGCGGGGCATACAGGCTTCTATAAAGGATTTAGGTCTCCCTTCGTCTCATCTACATGTATCGGCGAAAAAATAAGGGAGGAGGGAACCTTAGCTGTAGGCGACAAGGTCATACAGATAGGTATAATTGGTTTAGAAGCAGTATGGTTACGGGAATTATTTGGAGAAGGGGAGAGTAAGATAGATTATAGGAAATTAACTCCGCTTGACAACATATTGTCATTACATAATATTAGAGAGATTAAATTGATTCACGATGTCGGTGAAGGAGGTATAGCAACTGCACTTTACGAATTGTGTATAAACAAGGAAATCGGTATAGCAATTGATACTAGCAAGCTTATAGTATATGAAGAACTTATCAACTATGAAAGGGACATATCTTTTATGCCTAGTTACGGCGCATTGATAGCGGTTGCCGATGATAATGTGGATATATCCAAATTGCCTAGACCGGCAGCTGTCATTGGGAAAGTGACAGAAGACGGATCTCTTAAAATTGATGATAGAGTTATTACATCGCTTAAGAGAACAGGTTTTGATGAATTATACGGAGAGTTCGTGTAAGTGTCATGATATGAAAGTAATATATACGGTGGGCCATTCAAATAGACCAATTGAGGTTTTCATATCTTTACTAAAAAAATACAGGATATCTCTATTAATAGATGTTAGAAGATTCCCATCATCCCGTAAATATCCCTGGTTTCAAAAGGAATATTTAAGCTCCCAATTATCGCTTAAGGATATTGAATATGTATGGTTAGGTAATCTACTGGGGGGATATAGAACCGGGGGTTATATAGATTATATGAGTTCAGATGAATATAATATGGGTATAAATAAAATTATCGAGTTAGCTGAAGAGACATATGTGGTTGCCATCATGTGTAGCGAGAAGCTATGGTTTAGATGCCATAGAAGATATATCTCAGATACCCTGAGAGAAAGAGGGTATAGAGTTATGCATATACTTGATGATGAAAAGGTCTATGAACATGGGAGATGACATTGAGGGGACTTATTAATGCTTTTATCATGGCTCGGGAATAGCTAGATCTCTAGCACCCCTATTACTCAGCTTTGCTTCCGGATAATTCCTATCAACTATCTCCATTATGATCTCTGCATACTTTACTTTTTCACGGGCCATATTCCCAAGTAGTTCACTACTAACCCATGGTTTATATAATGCTGATACACTCACCCCTGGTTCAATCTTAAAGTAGCATGGTGAAGTGACTCTAATCATATCTGGAGCTTCATAGAATCTAACGAAACCCCCGAACGAATCAAATAGATATATATGAAGATCCAAGGGAATATCTGTGGCTCTTCTAATTGCTGCTAAAGCAGGCAGGGACAAATCTCCAATTGGATTGAATGTATCGGCACCGAGGTTTTCCAGTACTTTGGCACCGGCGGGATTAGCATGCCCAGCAAATATAGAGACCTTAAACTTCGTATTACTCGGAATATATTTTTTCTTTCTAAGCATATTTAGAACCCAGAGCAATCCTTCATCGGTGACTAAGAACCCTCTGAAACCTATTTCTATGGCCCTAAATATATCTTGAAGAACATAATTTAGTTGATCAGCGCCTCTATGTCTCAATCCGCTGAGGGCACCTTCAGGAGTAGATATCTGTCTCCCTGTATCCCATATCTGTCTAGGTCCAGGTGTCAATATAACCTCCATCTCTGCCTCAGAAGCAAGCTCAGCGAAACTCTTTAACTCATCTTTGGTTAAGAGCGTTGCACCCATAACCACGCTAATTAGTCTGTGTACTGGCACATCTCTTTTCCTAGATTCATCAATGAGTTCCTTCAATACCGAAACTCTCTCTACACCAGATATTTCTATTCTCCATTGAGCGCCATCTGGAAACCTCTTCTTAGAGTCTGGCAATTCGTATAAGTCCCTTCCAGGAATACCTATTTCTTCAAGAAGCTTCTTCACATCAATCATCTCAAAGGCACCAAAAGATATTTCGATATATCGGATATTAAGTAATTTAGAATATTCAATATAAATCATTGGTCAAAATACATATCGAATTTCGATATCGATATAGTATGGAGAGGAAGAATTATTTATGATGGTAAGCGTCAATTTACCGGGCAATACAGGTATGATAGAATTATGGGTAGTATATTGATAATGTATCTCGTTATTAGGCAATGTGCCAGCAACGATTATAGTGATTTCTTCATTAGGAGAAATTAGTATATCAATGTATCCTGCATATTCTATAGTGAAGGTATATGATACATTAGAATACGGGGGTATCTCTATACCTTCATATTGCGCTAGGATAGTTTCTTCCTTTAAGTATATTATATCCTTAAGCTCCTCAATGTGAGTAGAGAGAAATAATGTCAAATTCTTATAATAGTCAAGTTGAAGCTTCAGGAAATTTGAGTAATTCTCTAGAAAATCTAGTTGAGATTCAAGTAGGTCTATCTCTAGCTTCGTTTTATTTAGAACCATATTGATCGTATTGATTTGATTCATAAACTGTAGATTAGATGAATAAAGGTATATTACTGCGAGAGAGAAGATTGATATGATTATTACTACTAAAATTATATTTATGGTTCTTTCTGGATTCAGTTGTCATCACCGCCATTTAATATTTACTAATAGTATTTCTTCAAAAAATAGTTTCTTTCTAGCTATAATTGTGTATCTATAGCCAGCCTTATTAATTTCGTCAAAAATTCTATCCAGGTCATTATGCTCATACATAATCATTAATATCTCTCCATCACTTTTCAGGTGAGATACAGATTCTCTAATAAAGCGAATAATTAGTTCCGTACCACCTATAATAGCTATATCCTCCTCAAATTCATCCTCCTCCTCGATATAAGGTGGATTAAATATGATAACGTCATAAGTGTCTTTAACTTCGCTAAATAAATCAGAGTAAAATGCATTTACTGACAATCCATTAAGTTTAGAGTTATACCTTGTATTTTCAACAGCTCTATAATCTACATCCACGGCATCTACATTCCCCCCGTTATATGAGACATATAACGAAACTATCCCACATCCACAGCCAACCTCCAGTATCCTCTTACCCCTGAAATCCATATTCTTGATATAATCTATAAT
The DNA here is from genome assembly GCA_002011075.2 of Candidatus Scotarchaeum otlingeri. Lineage (GTDB taxonomy): Archaea > Thermoproteota > Nitrososphaeria > Geothermarchaeales > JDFR-13 > Scotarchaeum > Scotarchaeum otlingeri. The sequence continues at coordinate 626,650 of MTMA02000006.1, read as the reverse complement.
GAGAAAAGTGTCCTCACTTGGAGAGTATACCCCATTAAACACTATGTATTTGATAGGAAACTTATCCATCCCAATAATTACTACTTATATGAATAATTAAACAAAATATTTTTGGTTCCAAAGGTGTAATAAATAGATGGCCAAAAATTCTGAGATAGAGATCGCGTGGAAAAAAATCGTTGATGAAATAATTAAATGCAGAAAGTGCGATCTGCACTCTATGAGAAGAAACGCTGTACCTGGAGAAGGTAATTTGCGGGCCGAAATAATGTTTATAGGAGAAGCCCCAGGCCTAAAGGAAGATGAGATGGGTAGGCCATTTGTAGGGGCCGCTGGAAACCTTTTGACTAAGCTGATAGAAGAAATAGGTCTAAAAAGAGAAGATGTCTTTATCGCAAATGTACTAAAGTGTAGACCTCCAAATAATAGAGACCCAACTGAACACGAGATGAACATGTGTCTACCCTACTTGGTAAGACAAATAGAGTTGATCAAGCCTCGGATAATCGTTTCACTAGGAAGATATTCCGGGATAATTATCTCTCGCCTTGCGGGCATACCCTTTAAAGGTATTACACGAGAGAGAGGAATCCCAAGAAAAATAAACTTATTCACAAATCAAATAATTTTTCTCCCTACATATCATCCAGCTGCAGCATTATACAAACCGCCGTTACTGAATAGCATAAAACAGGACTTTGAAACCCTTAAGTCACTACTATCTAACAAAGAAAAATTTGATGATACTCTCGATAAATACCTATATTGATTAGCTACCGCGTTCCTCCTCGAGCCTCTTCTTGAATAGCGCCTCCAGATCCATCTCTCTATACTCATAAGCTAGTAGGCCTCTCTTATCCGGATTTTTAATGAAGTATCTAACTGCATAGCTGCATATCGGTTCTATTAGCAGATTATTGTTGGCAGCATATTCAACCGCATAGTCCACCAGTCTCCTTGCTAACCCTTTTCCTCTAAACTCCTCCGGGGTATATGTAGATATCAATTGTAACTTATCATCAATAATTTTATATGTAATATACGCTTTTTTGCCCTTAGGTAGCTTTATATAGAAAACTCTGCCTGTCATATTAACCTCAAATTCTCCGCTCATAATTATCAAATCTATTTAAGAATCAAGTATAGGTAAATTATTATATATACATCTATACATTTTGGTAAATATCATCTCTGATCAAGATATATATTTAGAGAGATAAATCAGACACAGTTGTGATGGAGATAAGTATGTTGCCTATAGATATGTTCACTTCATTATTAAATATAGAGATAGCTCTATTCGATGTAGATATGACGCTTATAGATGTTAGAGAAAGATACTATAAATCCCTAGAAGATATAAGCGTTTCTCCCTCCACTCCCTTCTATAAGTTGCCTCCCTATAAGAAAGGGATGTTCTGGAATGTATTTTTGAGTGAAAAGTATTTACATACGGATAAGCCGATTAAAGAATGTATTGATAAGCTGAAGAAAAGATATGATGAAGGTAAAGGAATAATACTAATTACCGGGAGGCCTGAAAGGCTACGGAAAGCAACCATTAGCCAACTCCAACTATTTGATATACCCTATCATCACTTAATTATGAGGCCTGAGGGAAACAGAGAACCAGATTACGAATTAAAGCCCAAATTGATTGGTGAATTAATATCTCTTGGACTGCAGATTATAGAGTATCATGAAGATGACTGGAGAACCATAAAAGTAATCAATAAGAAATTTCCCTGGATAAGAACATGTCTACATAAATATATGGGGTTTGAGACGAGGTTTAGTCCTCCCGAAGAACCTGATCAAAGGACTTGAGTTCACCTCTACGTTTTATATATATCTTTCCTGTTTTACCCTCTATTTTTCTTTCCAGATACTCAATACTAATTTTATCAATGGGAGGATGTACCAGCCCATTTATAAGAGCATATATTAGATATTTCAATATCTTATCAGCCACATTTGGCTTACTTTCTCTGATCCGCAATAAATACTCGTATGCATCCCTATCCATAAACACCTTTATTTTATCATAAATATCTGGCTTACCTGCTTCTTGCTTTGTTTTCTCTTCTTGCCTCTTGATATATAATTTCAGGTACTCCAGCATCTTTTTACGAAGCAACAGCTCCATCTCTTTATCATTATCACTGGTATTCATGGGTATCACCATACATAATTGCTACCGTCAAATAAATATAACATTTTAGTCTCGTCTCATGAAGAGGGATAAGGCTACCGAGATTATCACAATACCACTAATGACCATTAATAGATATATTCCGAGGGTACCTTGAGTAGGCTCAACCGTATTATCATCTGGATGGCCGTTAGAAGAGTTTGATGGAGGTACTACTTCAAATGCATCGGAGTATGCTTCTCCACCGAAGTAAGAGAACTTAACAATATATTTTCCAGGTGGAACCTGGTTACCCTGATTATCGATTTGACTCCAGATAAACATCATGCTTCTACCTCTCTCCAATTTCGTTATGACTTGGGGAGACACAGGTGCATATACTACTTCCCATGTATCATATTTTAATATCTGATATGGGTTAGGATTAGATAAGGTGATATCGTCACTACCTTTATTAAAAACAGTTATAATTACGTTTTCTCCTTGGACATACCTATCCTTATTCAGCTCAACTATTATGGAGCTAGATTCAGACGCATATACAATTGATATGTTGAATACTATTAATGCGATGCTGACCATTAGCAATAGATGCTCCAACCTCATTTCTATTAAGAGATTATGAAAGATAGATATAAATAACCTGATATTTAATAATATTAAATCCTTTATAGCCATCATACTCTTAAGTTAATCAGTCCTCTAATTATATAAGCTCAACATAAAATTATCATTATTATATCAATCCTTTTATATTCGAGATACCATGTTAGATTAATAATGGGAATATATGATTATGAAGGAAGCCTCATTCTATAATGTATTGGATGATGGAAAGATACTCTGTTATTTATGTGCAAGATATTGTAGGATTCCAGAGGGGTTAATAGGATTTTGTGGAGTTAGACAAAACATCAAGGGTAAATTGTATTCATTAAATTATGGAAGACTCATCGCTATGCATGTGGATCCTATAGAAAAGAAGCCCCTTATGCATTATAAGCCGGGAACTTGGGTTATGTCTATAGCAACCGCGGGTTGTAACTTTGCATGCCAATTCTGCCAGAATTTTGATATCAGTCAAAGACGGAAAGTAAATGAGCCATATACTTCTCCAGAGGAATTAATCGAATTAACGGTAAAAAGGAGAGCTCAAGGGTTAAGCTATACTTATAATGAGCCTACTATTTTTGCAGAGTATGCAATAGACGTTATGAGGCTAGCTCATTCCAAAGGCCTCTTTAACACTTGGGTTACAAATGGATTCATGACTGTTGAGGCACTAGACGATATATCAAAGTATCTGGACGCCGCCACTGTAGATTTTAAGGGAAGCGGTAATAGAGAATTCTATAGGAGACATATGATGGTACCAGAGTCAGAACCAATATTAGACGCACTTCTAGAAATGAATAGGAGAGGAGTGTTCATTGAAATTACCGACCTAATTATTCCTATAGATATAGGTTCAGACCTCAGAGACCTCGAGAGACTGGTTAAATGGATAATTGACAACTTGGGACCCGAGACTCCATTTCATGTTTTGAGGTTTCACCCCGACTATAGAATGCTAAATGTACCACCAACGCCTCTAAAGATGCTAGAAAAACATGCGGAGAAGGCTAAGGAACTAGGATTGGAATATGTATATATAGGTAATGTCTGGGGACATCCCTTGGAGAATACTTATTGCCCACACTGTAACCATACAATAATTAGTCGCTTAGGGTTCCAGATACGGTATATAGATATCGAAGAAGATAGATGCCCAAAATGCGGAGCTAAATTAAATATTGTAATGTAGTATCTATCTATTATCGAGTGATAGTTCTAGATTATCCACGATCTCCATAAACACTTTTGATACCTCACACTCAGGGTCTTTAGTTAATAAATAATATCCTGAATCGCCATATTCAGATAGCCTTGGGTCTATAGGAATTCTACCCAATAATGGAACATCAAATTTGTCAGCTACCATTTTGCCACCCTCCCCAGAGAATATCTTATATAGTTTCTTCTCCCCAGGGCATATGAATCCACTCATATTCTCAACAACCCCTATGATAGGGATCTTAAGTTTTCTAGCGAAATCGAGTGACTTGGCTACAGCTACCGCTGAGACCTCAGTAGGCTGGGTAACCGCTATTACTCCGGTGAGGTCCGGAATAACCTGGACTAGATTGAGTGCCTCGTCACCGGTATTGTGCACTACGATCCCGTTTGCAATAAAATTATGGTGGTCTTCAACCTCCAAGTCATATACTTCTTTCTCCCCTATATAGTTGATATTCTTAACCTTTTCTATACCAAAGTGCTCATCATCACCAAGCCCATTTAATATGACTATATAATCACCTATCTTGATCTGATTTAAGGCTTTCCATTCAAGATAATAACCATTACTATGCTGTCTCACCTTATCATTAATGGATACACATAGAATCGGGTGGTTATAGGTAGCAACGATAGATTTTGTTTCACTTTCAAGCCTATAAACGGGATAGACGCCTTGAGGTATAACATTTAATACCCGACTTCTTCTTAATTCAGCATTAATCATAAGTTTATCTACTTCGATATCTCCATAAAAGCTATATACAAAGTCACCAGGCCTTAAATCAGATATACTTACTTCCTCCCCCGAATCCTTATAAACTAGAGAATCTGATGTAACACAGCCAGGGGGCAGATCAAAAAGTAAATAGTCTATCTCTCCAAACTCTGTCTTATCCAATAGCTCCTCTAAAAAGCTTCTTTTGATTGGACCCCTCCATATAACCGCCGTAGTAGGATCGGGTAAGAAATAGTATATCGATATGACTTTTATTCCCAATGCTCCCTTTGCAGGCACTATCTTCTTATCCTCAGTTAAATTCAACTGGATATTCTCTACCCCCAGCATCTTAGGAATAGTGGGACCATGGAAATCGGAGTCGAACACGGCTACTCTATTACCCCTTAGCGCCAATGCAACGGCTAAGTTTGCAGTAACCGTTGATTTTCCCACGCCTCCTTTACCGCTTATAATAGCTATCTTATATTTGATCGACTTCATCTTCTCTTTTATACGGCGCTCCATCGCTTGACGTTCCATCATCTGTTGTATACCCTGCTTGAACTGCTCTAGCTTCCTTTTATCCTCCTCAGATAAAGACATTAATACTCATCTCCACCCAATATCTCTTCGATTACGAATCTACTCAATAAATCCACTTCCTTACCTATAATCTCTTCATACATATCAATTTTAGATGATAGAGAGGGATGCGTCGATTTGATCTCCCTCAAAATACTTATTTGTGAAAGCGAATAGTCGAGTAATAATGCAAATTGACCTAGAAGCTCTCTATCAACACCATTCTTCTTAAATAATCTGGTTATCCAGCAGTCTAAATGTACAAGGCCATCGGTAAGCTTAATATACTTATCATCTTTCGATATATCTTTTGAGCAAATTATACAATTTTGATTTTCCATATCTCTTACACCATCATAAGACTATAAGAACCCTTGTTTCCTTAAAATATTTATTAGTCTATACGTAGGTATAACTATATCTGAATCCCTTATGAAAATGCTAGTCAATATGCTTCTCCACACCCCATCCTTATCTATCACCTCAAGTGACTTCTTGAGAACACTATACTCGTCCTCTTTATATTCCCTATAGACATTTTTATGAACTATAATATCTATTGGGAGAGGAGGTTGCTGCTTCAAATATGACTTTGGTACCCCTATTAGTATTAAAAGTAGTGGAAATGTGTATTTAGGTAAACGAAATTCTTTAATTATTTTTTCGGCATATTCATATATCTTATCTATTATTGTTACTCCATAACCCATCGCCTCGGTAGCCACCACCAGATTTTCTGCAGCCATCGCGCAGCTTACCACCGCATGTAAGAAAATCTCTAGTTTATCTTCAACTATTTCTAAGTTCTGTGATAGAAGAAAATCAATGGATCTATTCAAATCTATTACTAACAGATATGCTTTCGTGGCATTCAAAATATCTCTATCCATTCCAGATAATGAAATAATGAGATCTTTGTGGTCATCGATATCTATATCGATTATGGAGTAAAGCATTAGCCCTCCATAACTATGTGCCCTAACACATGATTCCAGGATTAATAATATATCGGCTTCACTGATCTTCTCTGGCCTATAGCTATATGCCGTCTTATGCCTCATTAACGTGAAAATGGTCTCCATTCCACCTGTGGTCATATTATTACACCTATCTAGATACCAAAGTTATATTAATAATAATTATGAGATAAATTATGTAGTATTGGGAATTAAGAGATGATTCCGATAAGACTAATAGGACTAATATTGATCATTATAGGCATCCTGATTATTACGATATCAAGCATCTACTATTTAGGCGGTAAATCTTCCGGAATTATACTAATAGGGCCCTTCCCAATCATATGGGGGTTAAATCTGGATAAAAAGTGGCTTAAAGTCCTGATTGCCATACAAATAATTATTATCATAATCATCTTGGTATTTATTATATTATCTCTAGGCATCTTGTGGTGAATATAAATTGGCCATCCCTTTATGTGAAGCATGTCATGATAAAACAGCTAAATATATTTGCCAAAGATGCGGTGCGTTAGTATGCGAATTACACTATAATCCATATTACCTATTGTGTACTAAATGCATAGAAGAAAAGAGAATTATGCCGCATAAAGTGGAGAAAGAAATCCATCCTATCAAAAATATATTCGCATTAGAAATGGCTTGGATAATAGGCATCTTACTCATTTTTGTAGGATTTATATTTTTAATAGGTCTAGGTTTTGAGGGTGGAGCTGGCATAATTATTTTTCCTATACCATTCATAATACCCTTAGACCCTTGGCTCGGCCTCATAATATTAGTTATAATTATATTCTTATTCTTTCTACTGATACTTTATATGATTCGCAGCACTCTTAAAATCTAAAGTCTATTGATTTTAGCTCTTATAGTATATGTGCCTACAGGGGCGGTATCCGATAAATATACGGGAACAACTATAGTCCTCTTCTCGAGGGGACCCACTTGAAATACCCCTGTCTCTAAATTAACATCCAAGCCGTCTCCAGATGGTGCTGTAACCTCCTCTACAGATATACTCGCATTATATCCAAGGTCAGCCACATTCTCTATCTCTATAATTATTTCTGATGATGTTCCTGGCCATAGGGATGGGAGAGTGACTGATATGACCCTAAGAGGTTCGCCCCCGACATAGCTGACCAAATGGAGCTCTGTAATTAATAGGCCGTTGCCAACCTCTCCTCCTCGGTATACCGCGATAACAAGTTCATATACACCTATAGGTGCACTTGATTCTACACTGATAGGAATTGATATAAGTTTCTGGCTCTTAGCCGGTATAACCTCTGTTATGGGATCGAAGGAGATATGTATAGCGTCTTTCTTGGGTGCCAATACACCTGTATTCTTCAGAGAAACTCTATAATCTATTGGCGCATAATTCTCTAGAATAACATATACATTACCAGTTTCCCCAGGCCACAAAAACTGGAATCTAAGTTCTTTAATATATATGGGTTCCCCTACATTTACTATAAGATTGAGGTTAGCAACGAGGTTGCCTTCTGTATATTCTCCTTCAATATAATAGTTAAGTATATATTGTCCCCAGTAAATGGCACCTAAGGCTATTAAAAAAGTTATAGCGAGCCACCCAATCTTCACTAGTACACTTCTCACTCTCCCACCATCAAAGATATGTATAGATTATAGTATTTAATTAGATGTGACTATATATACTTTCAAGCTAGTTATATGCTAAAGTTTGATATCGCCGCTTCTCTCCACCACTTCTTTAATAGCTATATTCCTCTTCAACAGTTCATGTATCCATTTTTCAGGTTTATCCACCAACTCCGGCGGCACAACTCCTTTCCTAGATACATCTCCATCAACAAGTAATCTAAGAGCAGCGGTGGCACCTAAAGCAGTAGTATAAGCAGTAACTCCAGCGCTCCATTTCTCATTATATCTCAGAGGACCTAAATAATATGTATAAGTTGTTTTTACATCATCTTTAAATCCAGCTACGCTTACCTTTAGACAACCCACATAACTAGTGGATTCATAAGGCCTAATTAGCGCGGCAAGTACCTTTACCGGAGATATCTTTATTCCCATAACATCGATCTCATCTCTACTAGTAAGTCCTATGGCTTTCATAAAACTAATTATCTCGATGGCCTTTTCATCCCAAGTATCTTTGTATGTAACGGTGTCAACCCCTTCAATAGTCCATGGTAATGTTGCCAGCTCGCTATGGATAATTGCATATGTATACTGATATCCAATAGGTTCAGGAAAATATGTGAATTCCTTTTCGCTAAGTGGAGGTACCTCTATATATCGTCCACCCCTATATATAACTGCATTCATGGTAGCTTCATCCATAATAGTTAAGACTGAGAAGCCGAAGGATTCTTTGGCCTCTTCCTCCATATTTCTGCCGCCCCATCTAATATGTATCTCTCTTACATCATCTAGCTTCTGGCTACCGAGCCTAGCGAAAATATTAGATGTCCCCGGATCATCTCCTGCACCAATAATCAACGTTAGGCCAGCTCGCTTTAACTCATCGTCCCACTCAAGCTCTTTTTTGGTCATCCAATAAAGACCGCCGAGATCAATCATGTCCCGTTTAGCCTTCAACATCGCCTTAATGGCATGAATATTAAACTCATACCATGTAGCATTCACAATATAGTCTGCTTTACTCATCTGCTCAGCCGTATTATCTATATCTCTAATATCCCCTTTCAAAGGTATAACCCTCGGATCATCAACCTCTCGAACGAAGCGGCGGAGATCTTTATAATTATAGTCGACGGCCAGTATCTCATCTACTTCCCAATTCTCAATTAGATCTTTTATAATAACTTTACCAATAGTACCTACTCCCAGAACCATAATCTTCATATAACCCACCAATTATTCCGATATATAGCTAATTCACATGCAGAGAAATAAAAAAAGAGTTAATAGTGCATAAGCCATTAAGCCTTGATACCCAAAGACTTAAGCTTCTTCTTTGTAGGAACGCCTTTAGCTGTCCAGCCCCTTAACTTATAATATTCCATTAGCATTTTCCAATAGATTTTCTTGGTGACCTTCTTTCCTTTCGGTGGACCATGCTTTAATGATTGCGACATGATTCTATAAGGAGGAAAGTCATCATCACGTGAAAAGCCCTCTCTAATATTGTATAACCTAGTCATATTCCAGATACGCTCACCTATTTCCCTTAGCTCATTTGTAGATACCTCTCTACCCGTTACCAAAGTATAGAATTTCGCCATCGTCTCATAACCTACCGCATAGAAGTCACATATAACCATGCTCCATTTCACACTATTCCTATCTTGATCCTCAATAACCACTTTAGCCTTACCCTCAGGTGTAAAGGGATCCATATCCCCAAATGCCTCATAAGCCACTGGCCACGCCCTTAAATGACAGGCTCCTCTATCCGATGTTCCATATGCCAAGGCCATGCCGAAGGAGCCTCGGGGGTCATAAGCAGGCATCTCTGAACCTTTTATATGTAGAGCGAATTTCCAGGCATCTCCACCTAAATACTCAGCTAGTCTCTTTACTCCACCAGCTAGGACATCTCCAATACCCTTTCTAAAAGCGATATAATTAAGAATATTTATCCATGCATCTTCATTCCCAAACTTTAGTTCCAATCCATCCAGATCTTCGCTCTTCAGATAGCCTCTCTGATATGCTTCCATAGCCATAGCTATTGTGGCACCAGCAGAAATGGTATCCATCCCTAAATCATCAACTATATAATTCCATTTTACAATAGCATCGAATCTCCTTATACCACAGTTACTTCCACTCATAGCTATAGTTTCATATTCGGGTCCCTCCAGCTTCACACCACGATATTTTCCTCTTCTTACTTCAACAATATTTCTGCAGGCGATAGGACATCTATAGCAAGTGTATTTAGTCGTCCTATATCTCCTAAGTGTCTCGGCATTTATCTCATCTGCATATTTAAAGACCCCCATCCTAAAGTTATGTGTAGGTAATAACCCTGTCTCGTTAGACCAGTCAATAATTATAGGCGTTCCATCGGTCCGAGCCCATTCATGGTCGGGCCCCATAATCTCTGTTCTATTTACTTCGCTCAAGAATTTATCGAACTCATCGGGCTTTGATATCTCAACATCCCTATTATCAGTTGAAACAATGATTGCTTTCAGGTTCTTGGAGCCCATAACAGCTCCACCGCCTTCCCGTCCAAAGCTATGATGATAATCACATGAAACACATGCATACTCCACTAAGTTTTCACCAGCGGGTCCTATAGTAGCCACCTTAGCTGCCTTGTCACCAACATCCCTTACCAATATATCCGTTGTTTCAAAGACCCCTTTACCCTTTAAATGGCCGGCATCCCTTAATTCAACACCATCATCACCTATATATAGATAAGAAAGTCTCTCCGCCCTTCCCAATAGGATAAGCCCATCATATCCAGCAAGTTTTAGCCAAGAGGGCCAGTATCCTGATCCATATGAGTCTAGAAAAGTATGAGTATGAGGAGACTTGGTTATCAGCGCTGCTTTTGTAGCCGCAGGTACACCTGTCGCTACTAGGGGTCCGAGCATAAACATTAAAGGATTATCCGGCGATAGAGGATTTATCTTGGGTTTTGAGAGGTCATATAATAGTCGGGCTCCCAATCCTTTTCCTCCGATATAAGCCTTGACAAGGTTTTCAGGTGTTTCTCTGGCTTCTATCTTTTCCCTAGTTAGGTCTACCCATAATAACTTACCCATATAACCTTTTAGATCCATAAATGGACACCTTAAATAATTTATTAGCCTATAGGATAATTAAACATTCTAATACTAGCTAAGAAATTATCTGTGTATCCAGTATATCTATAATATGCTTTTATGACTATTCTAAGCCGTATAGCATATTTATAAGATGACCCAATTCCGGCAAAATAATTTTCTCTGTAGCGAGGGATACAGCCCCCCTTGACCCCGGCAGACAAAAAATCAGAGTCTTTCCTATAACGCCAGCTATAGTCCGACTTAGAAGTACGGATGTCCCTACATCCGCTAAGCTATATAACGCGAATAAAGTGGGAAATAATGTTAGCTCTTTATCTAGCATAGGCTTTATCGCTTCGATTGTAGTATCACTTGGCGATATTCCCGTTCCACCAGTAGTTATAATTAGATTCACTTTCCTTAACCACTTCTTGATAGTCGAACGTATAATTGATAAATCGTCTTTGACGGTTTCCCTACCCTTAACATCAACACCATATCTAACTAATCTTTCCTCAATAATATCGCCCGATGGATCCTCTACCTTTCTGCCGGACTCAATTGCTTTGTATCTACTAGTACTGATGGTAATAATCACAGCATTTATCTTTATCTTTTCTTTTTTGGAGTGGCCTGTATACTTCAACCCCCAACCACATCCTTATGCTTATAGACAACTCTAATATCTGTAATTAATGTATCTGGATAATTACCTTTATCGTCTTTCTCATACTTCTTAACCATATCCCATATAGTGAGGAGTCCGGCCATAACGCCTGTCAATGCCTCCATCTCCACCCCTGTTTGTTCAATGCTTTTTACTAATACCTTTACTTTAACACGCTCATCAAATATTTCAACTTCAACATCGACTCCGGTAACCTTTATTGGGTGACAATATGGAAGTATATTGGCGGTATTCTTGACTGCATTTAAGGCAGCTATTTTGGTGGATTCAACTATATCCCCTTTCTCCACCCTATTCGCTTTTATAAGAGAAATGGTTGATTTTTTTAGCACAATATATCCCTCAGCTAATGATTCTCTATATACTGATGGTTTAGGTGTAATATCCACCATCCCTCCTCCTACAACTGGTGGGCCAATAAAGATCGTATCTCCTTCTTTAACAATAGTATCTAAGCCATCTAATCTTCTGATATCTACGCCGTTAATTAATATGCGTAGACCTTCTTTAATCTCATCTCCATTCACTACGCTGTCATATAATGTTTTATCTCCCACATCTATATCCATTAGAATATCTTTGATCTTAGCTTCTCTAGAGACATCTATCTTGATAAATGGAGAACCGACCTTATACCTAATATCTCCAAATAATCTAATCTCGATCATTGCCTATAGCCCCACTAAATATACATTTAATATATGGTATTTAATGATAAATAACCTCCCTTACTCCTCTTGAAACAAAGTTATTTGATGAAACATAATTATTTTTTAGAGATGGTTAGAATAGATCTATCGAAAGCACGTAAGGCACAGTTACTATTAAGTTCGAAAGCAGTCAAACATGATATTATAGATAAGGAGAATATAAAGGTAGTGGCAGGCGTGGATGTTGCATTCCTTAAGGGAATAGCCATAGGCGCCGCTGTGAATCTCGATTATGAGACCCTTCAGCTTTTAGAGAAAAAGATATTTTCGACGAGAATAGGTGTACCTTATATCCCTACATATCTTGCCTTTAGAGAGATTGGTGCTATGATAGGGGCCGTGAAGAAGTTGGAGCGCATGCCTGATATAGTAATAGTAGATGCACATGGAATGTTACATCCTAGAAAAGCGGGTGAAGCGACTCATTTAGGTGTTGTATTAAGGATACCATCTATTGGCGTAGCTAAGTCTATGTTGGTCGGTAAAGTGGATAGAGAGGGATATATAGTCTATAAAGGCGAGAGATTAGGATACAAGCTTATGGAGGGTGTATATATAAGCCTTGGACATGGAATCTCGTTGGAGACAGCTATCGAGATAATAAAGAGATTATGTATAAATAATGTTCCTGAGCCTACAAGGCTAGCCCATATATATGCGACTCAAGAAAAAAAGGCTTTGATGGACATATAGTGTTAAAAAATAATATTTTCCTTGATAATTGATATATGTGATGCAATTTACACATAGATATCTCTTGTCAATCGCCTTCGCAATAGTTCTTATCTTAGGCCTTATCCCATCATACATATATATCTCTTATGGATATAACAGTCATAACCATTATAGCATAAGAAATATAGGTTTTGGAGAGACAAGTGGAGAACAGATTAATGCATCATTGCTAGAAGAATTTGACCTAGATTATCTTCAGTTAATTGAATCATTGTTGAAGGCAGCTGAATTGATAGAGGAATATAATGAGACCCTTTCAAATCAACTCTTAAATGTAGCTGAAAATCTAGCTACTATGAATCAATATGAAGCATTAGCTTTATATGAGGAGATATTGCCCTCACTAATATCACTATTAGAACAATTGGCCGAAACAGATCCGGAGTTATATATGGAGCTAACGGCTCTTTTGCCTACTAACCTTGCAGATGTTATTAAATACAATGATATACCGAGTGGAGTGTTACCATCCAATTTTATGTCGGGAGAACCCATTGTAAAACCTGATTTTGTGAAAGTAAATAGTGTTCTTGGAGGATTGCCGAATATAAATTTGTATTATATAATATTTCTCATAGCTATAATCTCTCTACCTATCTTACTATATTTTAGCTATATGCATAGAGAGATTTTAGCCGGTAGAATCTTAAAGGGACTATCGAAATCATTAAGAGGAATGTATATCGGTATGAAGTTAGGGAGTAAACCAAAGATACCTAGAGATATCATAATCTACAATTATAGGAAGTTTTTGTTACATATGAAAATGATAGGGTTGGAGAAGAGACGGTATGAAACGCCCAGAGAATATTTATCACGCCTTGATGTGGAGTTTATTGACAAGGTCAGGGAACTTACATATTTGTTCGAGATAGCTAAGTATACAGCGTACGATATAGGGACCGAGGAGGCAGCTATGAGTGATGAAATTGTAAATGAGATAGAGGCGATGATAAATGTCTAAAGCACTTCTTATTACTGGACTATTTATTATAGCGTTAGCCGCAGCTATATATGCCCCGCCCAAAGCTATAACAATACCCTCATTTGCTGGAACCACCAGCCCTGCTAATACCATGTGGGATGGTGCAAGTGAATTCACAAAATTTCTAAATGGTACTTTTAGATTAACCTTCCTCCAAGAAATATCGGATTTAAATAATTATGGTGCTGATGGCGAATACTCAGATGTACTGATATTATTGGGACCCGATATTGAATATAGTGATGATGAAATTAGGGATATAAGGAACTTCTTGAATAGGGGAGGTTCCATTCTAATTGCAGATGAGACGGGTAGCGTAAACAGTCTGTTAAGAACACTCTATAGAGCTGAGATATCGGTTGACAAATACCTAGAATATACAATGGTATTAGAAACGAATATTACGCCATACATATGGATAGCCAACTTTACATATCCAGCACCCTACACGGTTAATGTTGATTTACCAAGCTATATCAGTAAATTAGGTATGCTGAAGGAAGCGGGGAGCTATATCGAGATTTATAGTCAAGATCCAGTAGATGAAATAAACATAACTATCTATAGAGGATATGCCGCTTACTATCAGGCTATCCATAGGGCATTTGTGATAGCTGACACCAGCTTATTCATTAACCATTATATCGATAAAAGTCAAAGGAAAGATTTTATCTATAGTGTTATTATATGGTTGTCTACCGGAGAACCCGGGAGTTTTCCGGTAGGGGATGGTGAGAGAAGAAATGAAATCCGGGTGCTCTTAGACGTCTCTCATTATAGTTATAAAACATTATCCTTGCCATTGCCACATATGGGCATGATCATAGCCTCTTACCTATCTCAATACGGCGAAGAATTTAATAGATATACATATGATTATATAATTAATACTCCTGCTCCACTGAAATTATTCATCATTCTAATGGTGGGGCTGAGTGTCTATAGGTCATCGAGAAGATGGTATGTCAAAAAGGTTGAGAGTGACGCTCCTATTAAAATATCAAGAGAACGAAAAGTTATGGTATATAGTCCTGAACTTGAAGATATAAAGATTAGCCTTAGGAGAAGAGGGATATACAAAAGAATGATAGCGAATCTTTACGAAATTACCGACCTAATACTTAGAAAAAGGGTTGGAGTGAGTATTGAACAGCTCATTGTAGAAAATAGTGGGTGGGACCTTATTTCAGTATACATCGGTAAAGAAGATAGGGATAGGCTAAGGAAGACTCTAAAAGAGATATTTGATGTAAGAGAATATCTAGAGGGAAGAAGAAGATTTATGTTTATAATAAGGTGGAAAGCCAAGTTTTATCGCTTGGCAAATAATTTGAATGTATTATTTGAGAGATTAGGTGTTCCATTAATAGGTGATAAAAGTGGTAAAGGAGTCGAATATTGGTTCAGATGAATTGGATAGGGCCAAGGAGATATATAAGAGGGTAGTTGATGAGATAAAGAAGGTTATAGTAGATATGGATGATGTGATTGAAATGCTATTCATTGGACTAATAACCAGAAGCCACATCTTACTTGAGGGTGTTCCAGGTATAGCGAAGACAACATTAGCCAAAACTATGGCTAAAACCCTTAATTTAGATTTTGTACGTATCCAATTTACACCAGATCTATTGCCTGCAGACATAATTGGATCCTACGTTTATAGCCAAGAGAAAGACGAATTTTACCTAAGGAAAGGCCCCATATTTGCAAATCTTATTTTAGCTGATGAGATAAATAGGGGTAACCCGAAGACGCAGTCAGCATTGCTTGAGGCTATGCAGGAAAGACAAGTCACTATTGAGGGAAATACACTGAGTCTTCCTGATCCTTTTATGGTTATAGCCACGCAGAATCCCATAGAGATGGAGGGAACTTACCCTCTCCCCGCCGCACAGATCGATAGGTTTATGGCAAAAGTAATAGTAGAATATCCTGATAAGGAAAGTACAATAGAAATTTTGGAGAGGTATACAACAGGGTATATAGGTGAAGTGGAAGTAGCACTATCATACAATGATATCATCGAATTACAAAATCTTGTGTTAAAGATTCATGCAAGTCAAGATATGATTGATTATGTATCTAATATAATAGAAGTCAGTAGAAGACTACCCCAAATAAAATTAGGGGTGAGTCCTCGAGGAGGGATAGCGCTATTATTGGCTTCAAAAGCAAAAGCCCTGATAGAGGGGAGAGATTATGTTATACCCGACGATATTAAGAAAACCGCTCTCCATGTCTTGAATCATAGAATATATCTTACACCCGATGCTGTATTTGAAGGAATAACTCCTCTTGACATGGTTAAGAAGATTTTGGACAGTGTCGAGGTGCCGACGTGACGAAGGGTATACGTCTGACACCTAGAGGTAGAGCGTTCTTATTGGTCTCAGCAATAATGGTGGCTATAGGCTTTACATTGGAACGCCCGAAAATCTTCGAGTTATTTAGTGGAGGCTCCTGGTACATCATGATCATCGGATTGGCAGGTCTACTATTTGTTTATGGTGCGAGATTGTCAATAATTACTCAAGCCCTCACACTAGATTCAGTCAATATTAGACGTCTATATAAAGATGCAGTCATTGAGGATTCAACTATTGATATAACTATAGAGATAAGTAATGATTCCAGTAATTCTATATACAACATTGAGATCGAGGATGTCTATCCCGATACTATGACTTTAATAAATGGGAGTAATCATCTAGTAACTTATATACCCGCTAGAGGAGAAAAAAAGGTAACTTATTCTTTAAAGGGAAGGATGATAGGTAAACACAGATTCGGGAAAATGATATTCACTTTAAGAGACATATACGGATTGTTTTTCTATAGAGTTGAACGCACTTCAGATGATATTATCAGGATTTATCCAAAGCTACCTGAACCTACAGGTATAATGGCATCATTCCCCGGGAGTAAGACTTTGACTGGAACAGGATATTCGAGGCGGAAGGGTAGTGGATATGAATTCGCTGATTTAAGAGAATATATCCCAGGAGATGAATTGCGGAGAATAGAGTGGAAGGCATCTTCGAGACACAGGAAACTAATGATAAAGGAGTTTGATGCTGAAAGTATAGCTAATATAGTAATCGTGTTGGATGCTACACCTAGCATGCTCTATGGAGTGGTTGGGGAAAGAAAGATTGATTATGCAGCTAGGACAGTTGCCTTTTTAACCAAATACTTGACAAGGAGAAGAGACTATCTAGGCTTTATATATTATGATGGCGTTCTAAGTGAGGTTGTTCCATTGGCGCCGGCGGATATATCCTCTCCTCAGATATTGAGACTATTGGCTAATATGGAGGTTGGGGGGGCTCCTGATAAAAGTAGATTAGGAGAGGTTATATCGGATGGGCTTAGGAGGCTCAATATAAAGGAGAAGACTTTATACATCGTTATAAGCGATCTAGAAGGAGATATTGGGGGGCTTAGTGAAGTACTCTTGAAGTTAATATCGATGAGGCAAGAAGTAGTAGTGATTTCCCCATATACACCTTTGTTCGAGATACCTGTGTTGGAAGGAAGAGCTGCTTTTGAATATAAGATATTATCTATAGAATATTGGCGGGAGAGAGATAAAGCGGTAACACAGCTTATTAGAAATAAGATACCAGTAATCAACGTAGGCCCTCTCGATTTCATTCCCACCATTATTGAAAAAATAGAGGATTATAGGAGGATGGTTATGTAATGAAGATCAACCGGTATATAATAGCTTATTATATAATCGGCTCTATTTTGGGGTTAATATATTTATATCCACTTATAGGTCTATTGGAAAGCCCCCTATACATTGAACCTTTGTCCTTTATACCATTTTTACCTTTCCTTAGCCTGAGCCTTATAGTTTACGTCATAGTTCTATCGAGTATATTTATGTATCTTCTTGGTCTATATGCCAAGCGAACAGATATAGTATTGATCTCAATCGCTCTTACACACATCCTTTATTTGACTGTGCTCCAAGAATATGTAACCATCTCATTGTCACTTAAGCCCTTCGGGCTAGCTCTCCAAATGTTTATCGTGAGCATAGCTTTTCTATTTATTCATAACCTAGCTATAGTTGGAGAGATAGGGGGTAAACCAAAGGTTTCAACGGAGGGAAATCTAATTCTTGAAGGTATTAATCTACTGCTCTTATTGGTGGGACCTATACTTATCTCCCTATTATTCCTCTTCATAAATGATTATCTTATTAGCCAATTGATATCATTCATTCTATCAATGCCGAGCCCACTAGACCGAGTATTATATATCTATTTCTTCAATCCATTCTCACAACTATTCACTGCATTATTAATTCTCGGGGGAGTCATCTGGACATTCAAGAATCTATTTGAACCGTTCCTATTGACATTAAGGTTAACTAAGGAGGGGGCGTATAGGGTTATAATCGAGGAATATGTGAACCTTAAGAATAGGGTTGAAAGAAAAGATCTTAAGGCTAAACTAGGGAGACTTCCACGTATCCCTTCTCAACCAGTTATAAGTATGTTCGTCACAATTCTTGGTTCAATAATACTAATTTTCATTTTGTCCAACTTCGATTTTGATTATTCCATTAGAATCTTATGGGGGGTAATAGTATCCTTATATAACTTCCTATTACAATTTGTTAATGGAGCGGCTTATGACATGGGGGGTATTATCATGGCTCCGCATGATAACTTGATGTTTAATGTGATAACCGAATTTACAATTAGGATGAGGGATCTAATTAGGTGGGTCGAGAACCTTCTAAGGATCCTTATGTGGCTATTATGGAGGTAAAATTAGTATGGAAAAGCTATCTGCTATTGCATTGGTGACAGGACTCGTGTTAATAGGGATTTCGATCTATTTCTTCCTATTATCCGTGAGTCTGATGATGCCCGGGGTCTATGCGATAGCATCGGGATTGGCCGCAATAATAATCGGTTTTATCAGCCTAGGCGCAGGGGTAAGCCTTATTAAATCATATCTCATAGTTCGAGCCGCCGAGAAGGTGGGTGAAACCAAGGAAAAAGAGGAAAAATAGCGTCATTTTCTAAATATGGGTGGTTGTATACCTTTTTGTCCTTGATACCTCCCAGTATAAGGTTTAGATGAAGGTGATTTAAGCTCTAAAAATACAACGTGGATAAATCTCTCCCCTTTATATAATTTCACCGGAAAACTCCCGCCTACCAGTCCTATAGTTAATTGACCTTCAAAATTCGCATCTATAACTGTTGGGGGGATAGATAGGCCGAGACGGGCATAACTACTCCTCAAATTTATGAGTCCTATAAGATTGTTCGGTAACTTTATATATTCTATGGTATGTATTAGAACCCTTTCATAGGGATTTATAATGAAGGACTCTGCATCCTCATATACCAAGATATCTTCCACACTATCCTTTTGTGGATCAAAGGTAGATCTGGATTCCCTATACTTAGCGATACTACCTCCAAGCCTTAGATCAACACCATTTTCTCTAATTAAATAGTCTTCTAGAGGGTCTATCGATAATTTACCGCTTTTTATATATTCTCTAATATCTTTATCGCTGAGAGCCATCTCTATCACTTGTTAAGCTGAAGTGGACGGATGTATTCTTTAGGAGCTTCCTCTATCCCCTCCAGATATTTAACCAAAATTTTCGGGATAACTACAGTTCCATCCTCCAGCTGATTATTCTCCAATATGGCGGTTATGGCTCTCGATGTAGCTATCGCTGTAGAATTAAGTGTATGGACATAACCCTTTGTAGGATGCCCCCGCTTCTCGGCATATCTAATATTTAGTCTATATGACTGCCAGTCCAATACATTGCTACATGACACCGCCTCCCTATACCTTCCTTGTGCTGGCATCCATACCTCTAGGTCGTATCTCTTGGCGGCCACATCACCCAATTCACCACTACATATATTTACTATTCTAAAGGGAAGCTCTAATCCCTTCCATAAATCCTCCGCATATTCAATCAATTTTTCATGCCATTCCCATGACTCGTCCGGATGAGAAAATATAAATTGCTCTACTTTGTTGAAATTATGCACTCTAAATATGCCCTTCGTATCCCTCCCATGAGCCCCAGCTTCTTTCCTAAAACATGGGCTATATCCTACTAATTTTAGAGGCAATTCCCTTTCCTCTAATACCTCGTCCATATACATTGATGCTATGGGATGCTCACTCGTAGCTATTAAGAATAGGTCCTCCCTATCTATTTTATAAAGCATATCTTCGAAATCCCCAAATGATGTGACGCCACTATAAGCCTTCCTATTAAGCATCAAAGGAGGGAATACAGGTATAAACCCTTGTTTCGTCATATAGTCTAAGGCATACATCGTTATAGCTATATCCAGCCATAGCAGATCGGCAAAAAGATAGTAGAACCTCGCACCTGAAACTTTTGCCGCCCTTCTGGTGTCAACCAACCCCATCTCCTCAGAGATATCCGCATGCCCCTTAATTTCATAGTCAATAACTTCATACTTTATATCAAATCCCCTTGTCATCTCAAGAAATCTATCTAGATGCTTCCTTTGAACCTTAGGTTTACCCCAGAAGCGTAGAGTCATATTTTCATCTTCAGAGAAGCCTACAGGGACTGATTCATGAATTAAATTTGGAATAGCAAGTAATATACTATCTCTTCTCCTTTTGACTTCATTAACACGAGCTCCAAGCACCTTGATAGCTTCCGATAGCTTCTTAGCCTTTTCAATAGCCTTTGCTTTTTCTTCATCCGATAATTTAGGCAGTTGTCTAGTTAATACATTTCTCTCATGCTTAACTTTATCTAATTCCCTTTGGATCTTTCGCCATTCGATATCGAGAGAGACAGCTTTATCTATGATGGCTTCATCCATACCTCTCCTTCGCATATTCCATTTTAGTTTGTCTGGGTCATTCCGAATATAGTATACTATACTCCACATCCCATACCAACCCATAACAATTTATTGAGTATAGCTCGGCATTTATATATACTAATAGTAAGAAATAGAACTTTAATTATGGTGATTAGAATTGGATGTCTATAGAGAAATCATTAATATTAGAACAAGTGGAGAAACTGATATAGTCGACATCACCGATAATGTAAGGAATGTAGTTAAGAATTCAGGCATGCACGATGGCATAGTAAATGTCTTCGGCGTAGGTAGCACATGTGCCATAAGTACAATAGAATATGAGCCAGGGTTAAAAACCGATTTCCCTCGATTCCTTGAGAGAATCATCCCTAAAAATATAGAATATGAACATCACAAGCGCTGGGGGGACTATAATGGACATAGCCATGTAAGAGCTACATTATTAAAGTCCTCACTCTCTATACCATTAGTAAATGGAGAGCCTCATCTAGGTACATGGCAACAAATCGTATTCATCGAACTGGATGTTAGACCTAGAACTAGGAAAATCATAGTTACCGTCGTTGGAAAATGAGAAATGGGGCTGCTACAGACCAAGTCTATCGAGAAACCGTATTCTTTTAGGGATCGGTGGATGCGTTGATAACAATTCCATTAGCCAAGATGTCTTCTTTTTCTTTAATTCCTCTACATATGTATCTACAGGGTCATAGAAGAAGTCGATGAATGAACTGTATATAAATAGCATTGATATCACATTGTTTGATGGTGTAAGGTCTGGCGCCCTAGCTTTAATGTTCTTGTACATTAGGTCTAGTCTTGCTAGGGCTCTCTGCATACTTCGAGTGTTACGAAGAGTTATTGCAGAGTGAGCATCGGCATAATACTCTCTCAATCTATTAAAGTGTTTAACTAGAAACTGGAATAGTATCCCAGCTAATATTAGGATTAATGCTATTATCATTAAGTATGCTGCACCGCCTCCCCTATCTCTATCTCTAGCGCCATACCCGAATACAGATAGGAACATTAAGTGTCTACCTAGATAATATATCAAAATTGGTATGAAGGATACTGCCAACATAGCTACAACATCCTTATGCTTTAAGTGACCAACTTCATGTGCCAACACCGCCTCCAACTCGTCTTTAGGCATATTATCGAGAAGTGAAGGGGTAACAGCCACGTGCATACCATATATAGGGCTGGAATAAGCGAAGGCATTCGGTATCTTGAGGCCTCTAGCTATACCTACCTTCGGAGGATTCTTTAATCCTGAAGCGGAAGATAGTTCCCTTATCTTATGTACTAGCCATTCCTCATCTCTATTAGTCGGCGCCTTGATAATGTCTACTTTGTATATCGCATTGATAAATTTAGGTGAGAAAAGCCATTGGAAGAACATAAAGAATACTATGAATATCGTTGTTAAGTATATCATACCTTCAAGACTAAACTCGAAGAATGCTAGGACATACTGTAAAAGGAGTATAGAAGCGCCGAAAACTAATATTGCAGTTATAAACATGGCTAGTTTAAGTGATATTAGTGTTTTGAGGCTAGAGGGACCTATTCCACCTGCTCTATAGCTTAATAATAGTAGTATCCCGAAAAAGATGATTATCCCGATAGCTATCCATCCCTCCACCCTTATAATTGAAAATAGCGATTCTAGTCCGGTCATATCTACTTCATAACTATCTATAGAAGGGGATATAAAAAACTTTAGTATTTAAATAAAGAGGGATAGCGGTAATAATGCTCCAATATATCAAGATAGCGGGTATACATCGATAAGTTCCTTACTAAAATCCAAAAAATTAGGTAGCACCACTTATAACTCTCTCATTCATTATTAATTGGGATAAACATGGGGTGGAGAGATATGAGCATTTCCTATCTAGAGGAACTTAAAAACAGGATACCCGGTTACATGGGATATGATAAAATTGATGATAGAGAGAATACTGATAAGTCTTTTAGAGAAAAAATAGCTGATATAGTCCAGAAAACGATAGATATTCTGAGAAGATCGGTTGTACTCAGTAGACAAGAAATAACTGAAGATAAGAGGATAATGATACAACAGTTGCTTTTCAGGTTAGATAGTATCGTAACTGAGCTTATAAAACGGGAAGTGAGTTATAAAAGCTTCTTCGAGAAAGAGGGAATTGACCACTCATCTATAGGTAATGTTGTAGAGATAGACTATAAAATCTTAAGGCTATCTCAGGAGTTATATAATAGATTTGTAAAACTCTTATCGAGGGGACTCAATGATCCAGAGAGTAGAATCATGTTACAGATGTTGATGGAGGGCACAGATGTCCTTAGCAAAAGGGTTAGAAAAAGAAGGGATTACATTACTGAAATAAGTAAATGATTTTTTGGGGGTAACATATATAATTTAATTGGGGGGATGACCCGGGTCTCTGCCGTAGGCTGAGGTGATGAAGAGCCACTTCTCGATAGACCCCCGCAATCATCTACAAATACCTATATCCAGAGTGGTGTATAGAGAGCTATATTACAATGTTAATATCTGAAAATTGAAATTCTGGCATGAGATTATTATACATTGGAGTAGTCATAAGATAGTTAGCGATACATCAGCGTAAATGGGGGTCAGAGGTAATAAACATTGCTAACCTCTATGATGAGAACAATATTCAAACACAATAAGAAGATAATAGCCTTCTGGATACTTCTATTTATTATACTGTTGCCTATGGCAGGTAAATTAGATGAGGCATTACAATACAGCGAAGAACCCTTCATTCCTAAAAATATCGAGAGTAATATCGGAAGGGATATTCTAGAAATGTATTTTCGTGATACAGGGGATCTTAACACAATTATAATTGCCGTTAAATATAATTCATCGCTATATGAAGAACAGGATGTTCTCACACGCATTATAGAGTCTAATATAGAAAGAAAGAATCTTACATGGATAGTTCAGGTTATTTCACCAACTGATACATATGAGGCTATCAAAGAGAAGTATTGGGAAATAATGAATAAGACTTATGATGAAATTTACTTAACTATATATGGTAATGTCACAGATATACATCACCTTCTATATGAAGTTAAAGATATGATCATCGAAGTTCATGATAAAACATATAAGGTCTATGATTCCTACCACGAAATGGGAGAGGTATTATATGGAATACCCTTCTACTATAGAGACCTATGGATTCAGATTTATAGAGAGATGTATCTAAGTACTTATCCAGAGCCGGTTCTCGATATATTCCAGATAAACAGATTATCGCAAGAAATAACTATGTTTATCCTATCGATGAGATATGATACTAGAGAGTTAGAAAACATATATCTTTATCTTAATATAATCTTCAGCGGCTGGAATTCTAGTTTTAATAATCCTTATCCAGATCCTTCGTATATTGATAACTCGACGTTGACAAATATAACTATCGCCTCCATTCAAGATGCAATAGATACGTTACTGGCTTACCCTGCAGTGCCTTATTATATGAGGAGAGAGATAAGGGAATTTACTAGTAATGTATATCCGATAGATTGGCTAAATCAGTCGCTTCTCCACATGAAACTCCTAGATCTTAGCATAGAAAAGGTATATCAAGGTATCTCCAAGTACTTAGAGGAGGAGGAACTTAATATAACCATAACTAAATCGATGCTAAAAGATATCTATAACCTTGGCAGAACGATTGATGATGATTTACTTAAAGAATTTATGATAAGTATCTTCCTTAATATGTCACCACCTGATTATGCAGATATGATTGGAGAGATTTATGAGTTAGGACCCGAACCATCTGAATTATCTATGAATCGAATAATAAAGAAAGCTGCAGACACCATATTCAATAAGATTCTTCAGGAATCACCGCCACCAAGATATCCAGATGTCATAATTAAGGAAGACATAGGTTTATTAGCGATAGATAATAGATCAGCTTTAATATTAATAGAATACAAGGATGTTGAAATTGAGGTGTTATCCTGGTGGGTTAACATTCTAAATAATATATTAGAGATGGAGTTCAAGAAAGGCAGAATTGAAGAAGGCTATGTTACCGGCGAAGATATCCTATGGATAGAGATGGAGGAGGCGAATAAACAGGATATCGAAAATATAGATAGAATGACGGTGATATTTGTTATCTTATTATTATCGGTTCTACTATCTTCATTTATAGCCCCCATATTACCTCTCATAACCATCGGCTCCGCCATATTCATGGCGCAAGGCTTACTATATCTATTATCAAGCATCCTAGGATTAGATATATACTATTTGTCGAGAAGCTTCCTCGTTACAATCATGATGGGGGCTGGAGTTGATTATGCGGTATATATAATCTTTAGATATTTTGAAGAAAGAGGGGAGGGAAGTGATGTCAATTTATCCGTTTACAGAGCTGGAAAATTTGGAGGAGAAGCAGTGATAAGTAGTGGAGCAACCGTTATCGCGGGGTTCGGGGGGTTAGCGATAAGTAGAGTCGGGATTCTAAGCAGTATAGGTCTATCCCTAATGCTTGGTATACTTGTGGCATTGTTAACAGCTGTCATTGTCATACCCTCCCTGATATTGCTTTTAGGAGATAAAATCATGTGGCCTCGAAGACGACCGCCTAAGAGTGTGGCTAGAGGAAGATTGTTAAAGAAAGCGGCCAGTTACTCTGTAGAAAAGCCATGGATTATAATTGGTGTATTCATAATTATGACGCTGATATTGTTGGTGCCTACAATGCAGATGAGTAGAAGTTATGATATCTTTGGAATGATGCCTAACCTTAAGAGTAAACAGGGATACGATTTTATAATTGATAATTTCGGCTCAAAATACCTCTCGAAGATCGATGTAATTATAGAATTACCAAGTCCTTTAGTTATCGATGGGTCGTTAGATAAGGAGCTATATAACTCTCTGGAATATCTCATATCTAGCGTAAAAGATATTCAATATATAGACCCAGAGAATCTTTATGGTCCTACTAGGCCCTATAGTCAGTATTTGGGGCCCTCAAATATCACCAGCCAAGACATGGAGTCTATTAGTGAATATATTAGTGAAGACGGTAGGTATGTAAGATTCCAGTTAGGTTTATTGGTGATGTATACATCTAGAGAAGCTTTTGATGTAATTAGCGATACTAGATCGATATTATCAGAGAATAAAGATATTTATCTTCCAGGTAGTAAGATCTATGTTACTGGGAATACAGCTCTTCTATATGATGTACTTAATATGATAGATCAAGATTTTTATACACGGGTAATACCGATAGTCATAATCCTTATCTATATGATACTATTTCTCCTTTTGAGAAGTGTATTCATCCCGATAAGGCTGATTCTAACCATATTGATGAGTATACTCTGGGCGGTAGGATTCCTGATACTATTATTTCAATTCTATATTGGAATGGGAATCTATTGGATAATACCTATACTACTCTTTAGCTTATTAATGGGCTTAGGCATGGATTATGATATATTTCTTGTTTCAAGAATCAAGGAAGAAGTTGGGCGTGGCAGATCTGACGAAGATGCGATTGTAAGAAGTGTAGAGAAGACCGGTCTTGTTATAACTGCATGCGGATTGATACTGGCAGCTGCGTTAGGAACCCTAATGTTATCATCAAGTTATATACTTATTGAGAGCGGCTTTACACTTTCTCTAGCAATTTTATTAGATACATTTTTGGTTAGGATATTTCTAGTTCCATCGATAATGATGGTGCTTAAGAAATGGAATTGGTGGCCTAGCAAACCAAAAGTTGTAGAGGAGCTATAGTTCTAAGCCGAAGGCACTTAGAAATGAGATCATTTTCCTTATTTCAGACATGAATTTGGCGCCTTCCTGAGTTAAAGAGTAACCATCATTTACCCGGACTATTAACCCTTTTTCCAGAAGTTCTCTTAGATAGATATTCAGTCTATCGTAAGAGAGATTTGATAAATACATTATTTTGGTAGGCAGCGCCCTTCCTTCATCATATTCTAATCTTTCGATGCTTACTAATACGTCATATAATATCTTGAGTTTGGATCTATAGCTTTTCTTCATAATCGCCTCTCAGCTCCTCTGCTGATTATATATAGTAATATAGCTAAGATTACGAACCCTGTCATTCTAAACAATTCTCCTACAAAGTAGAGTCTAATGTTATATAGAGATAATGTAAACAATAGATATGAAGCTTCAAGCACTGTAAACGCTGTAAATGATAGTAAAGCCCCTACATCTTTCTTAACTATCAAATTTAGCGATAATCTATAGAGAATAAAGATCACTATAATCGCTAAAATGAGGTATCCATATAATACTCTGCCTTTCCTTATTCCCTCTAATATTAATAGGGAGGCGCCTACTACAGCCTCTTCCTCTATAATTCCGGGTCTATAATACGTGTATAATAGTATCAAATAACCTAAGATCTGGGCCGTCATAGAGACGGATTCACCTATTATGAATAGACTTGGAGCTCGAGATATGACTGCTAAAAAGTTAAGTATGGCTTCAACTAATATGCCTCCTCCTATAACTGTAAAACTAATATTGATATGGAGTAGCTTCTTTTCTCTCGTTAACAAGTATCCTTTATAGGCATATAATCCTATGACTAATGCTATAATAGTAGTAATAAGATTAATGACGGAATCTATGAACGTTAGGGTAGGTATCTTCCAACGATACAGAGGTATTAGATAATAGATATCTGCTATCATGAGAGCACCAATAAGAGATTTATATTAATATTACATAAAAGATATGCCGGTAAATTATCAATAAGTCATTAAGTTGGACATGTATTAAAGCATGATATTTTCGGAGTTTATATAAAATCGGCAATAAAAGATATATAAACTTAAATTTTCTGCTATAGATATTAATAGGAGAATGTCCAGAAAATCTATGAGGGAGGAGGATATACTAAAACTATATAACAAAGGACTCAGTGATGAGGAAATCAGTAAATCACTAGGCATTAGCATATGGACAGTAAGATACTGGCGTAGAAAGTACGGCTATAAACCCAATCCACATCATAAAAAATGCCCAATCTGCGAGAGATACTTTAGGGACTTCGGAAAGAAGAAATACTGTTCAGAGTGTAGAGAAGAGCTCCGGAAAATCCGTGGACTAAGATTCCAAATAATCAAGAAGATACGTTATCACCTTTATTATCTTCTAGACAATTCCCCTGAGGTTTTCTGGAGAGTAATTAAGGAGATGGAAGAAGAAGAAGGTCCAGAGTTCGTCAAACTTATTACAAAAGGTATGAACTTGAAGTCCCTATCAAAAACCAATTAGCTTTTTATATCCTCACCCTCCTAAGATAATGTGTCACAATTGTAGCGCCGAATATCCCTATAATAACCTGCATTAGATTAAATGGCACCTCAGCTATAGCCATATATCCCAAGATATATTGTTCATATAAGTAATATCCTAACACCATTTCTAAGCCGCCCATAGCCATCGCCACAACCCAGCCCGAGACATCTGAATACTTCAAAGTCAGATATATGACTACAATTGCAAAGATCGTTGAAGACACCATCCATACTGCCTCATTTAGTGCAATAGAATAATATACTCCCATAGGCAGAGATACCTCTGCTTCCCCGATATAGAGATTAACCCCAAACAAATACATAATTAGCGCTAAAGGAACAATGCTAGATATACCTATAAAGAGCGTTTTCTTGTCTCTTAACTCTGTATCTATTAATATCGCCATAAAGCCTACTATGAAACCCTCCACTCCTTTTATAATGAATGTACCGGGCGCGTAGTAGGAATAGCCCAATGTAATATCAGCAAGGCTTGAACCTATACTGCCAGCTATAAAACCGACGATCGGTCCTCCTACTAATGCTGAGATATAGACCCCTACTTCTCCGAAATTGAAGAAGCCCTGCGTTTGTGGGATATATAAGTTGAATACCATAGTCAAGGCATATACCAAGCCTATCATTACGCTCGTTATACTTATCGATAATATTCTACTTTGATGGATTCTACGGTGAAGACTTGTTAACGTAGTCATTCTATTCACCAGAAAGATATTGATGTTGATGGGGTTTATATCTTTAATTACTTGTTAATGGGTGGAGAATTATCCTAGATAATTATTCTTCATATATAACACATAAATATATCTAATTAGTATAATGCCATTAAGGTACGAGGGATCCAGATGTATAGGAGATGGGAAGGGGAAGAAGGCTTCTTTTCAAGTATTACAAACGTATTGCTTACCCTGAATATTCTTGTCTATATATTCACCGGCATAGTAGGAAATAATATTGTCAAGATAAACATAGCCGTATTATCTTGGCTAGGCCAGTATAATTATGCAGTAATATATAGAGGTGCCTATTACCAGCTTATTACAGCCATGTTTGTACACGGAGATCTGCTGCACCTCGGACTAAATATGTTCTGGCTATTCTTTTTGGGACGGCAGATAGAGAAAATGATGAGTAATAGGGATTTACTCCTTATATATTTCTCAGGTGGTATTTTGGGGAATATACTGACTCTGATGATATTTCCACCTTCAACAATAAGTTTCGGAGCCAGCGGAGCTGTATTCGCTATATTCGGTGCATTAGTTATGTTTGGGGGAGTATTTAGTGGGGGAATACAGAATGCGATCTTCTATGCAATACTAATATTCATGATAAACCTAGCCTTTCCGGCCAACGTAATAGCTCACGCCGGCGGATTATTAGCAGGACTTATATATGGTTATTACAGAGGAAGAAGATTAATACGTAGGATCTATAGATATTATCCTGTTCCATAGGGTAATAATCGATACTAACTCGATATATGTATATTTATCTATATCATTAGTAACAAGTATTTTACATTTAGATATACTAAAAAGTATCCTAAATATTAATATTATTATTGGTGTTATAATGGCTTGGTTATTCGATAGAGAGATCAGAAGGAAGTTACCCGAAGAGTGGGCGGGAATAGTTCCTACAAAGGTCTTTATAGAAGAAGGCATCAGGTTGGTTGAGGAAGCTGAGAAGAATGGATATATTCTAAGGCTATTAGGAGGATTAGCAATTAGGATACATAGTCTGGACTATGAAGATTTTGCAATAAATATAGGTAGATATGGAGATCCACAGTTTGGTGGACAAGAATATTCCGATATAGATTTTATGTCGTACGGCAAATATAGAAAGGGGTTAACCAACTTCTTCATTGAACAAGCGGGATATGTTAAGAGAAAAGCTACATTATCAAGTGCTGCAAGTGGAAGACAAATATATTTTCATCCTGATGGATGGTTTTACATAGATGTATTTTATGATGAATTGAGAGTGGCGAACCACCCTATAAGCTTCAAAGGAAGACTAGAGATAGATAAGCCAACAATTCCACTTACAGAATTATTATTAGAGAAAATACAGATTTGGCAAGCTTTCGGTGAAAAAGATCTGAAGGATGTTCTCCTATTATTAAGAGCTCATGATATCGGTGAAAAAGACGACCCAGAAGTTATCAATGGTAAATATATAGCTAAGTTATTATCTAAGGACTGGGGATTCTGGTACACAGCAACAACGAACCTAAAAATGATAAAGAGGGTGATTACAGACCTAGATAAATACGGTAAGGACTCCAATATCGATAAAAGTAAGATATCCGACGAGGACATAGAAGTAATTAGTAGTCGTATAGATAAGCTCTTGAAAATGATAGATAAAGAACCTAAATCAATGGGCTGGAAAATGCGAAGTAAAATAGGCACTAAGAAAAAGTGGTATAACCCCGTCGAGAGGCCTGATACTGTGGGTGGCTTTGGAATCTGGGAAGCTTTAAAGAAAGAAGAATAGACCTGAGTACCCTAGCCAATCAATGACTATGATGTCAAATATAGCAGAATGACCTGATCCTAGAACTTCTAGAATATATTATTTTAAAGTGGAATAGTATTATAATTTATTAAAAAATCTCTTTTCCACCGATTAATGAGGGATAGTGTTAGGAAGTAGTATGGTGCTGCAGATGAAAAAAGAAGCTATAAGAATCGAGCGGCTTAAGAAATATTATAATAATAAACCGGTGTTAGAAGACATAAATTTAGTCATATATGAAGAAGAGATATTTGGTCTGCTCGGCCCAAATGGTGCAGGAAAATCCACTTTAATGGAGTGTATAGTGGGTCTTCGTCCTTATGATTATGGAGAAGTGTATATCGATGGCGAATCATTAGGATATAGAGGGAATAATATTAAGGAGAAGATCGGGTTTGTCCCACAAGATCCCCTTCTATATGACGATCTTACTGTAGAAGAAAATATTAGATTCTTCGCTTCGATGTATGATGTCCCTAAAAATCTGGTGAAAAATAGAATCGATTTATTAACTAACTGGTTAAATATGCATGAATTCATAAATAAAAAGGTAAAGATACTATCTGGAGGGCAGAAACGTAGAGCGGGAATAGCTGTATCACTGATACATGAACCTGACATATTAATCTTAGATGAACCCACAACAGGGTTGGACCCCAATATAAGACGTGAATTCTGGAATATAATCAAGAAGCTAAATGAAGATGGAAAAACAATTGTTATATCTACTCATTATATGGAGGAAGCCGATGAACTATGTGAAAGAGTGGGAATCATAAATGATGGAAAGATACTGGATATAGATGCACCGATTGAATTGAAAAGAAGATATGGTGGCTCCATAAAGATAGTCATACATGTCAGGACTAGATTTTTAGAAAAAGCCTTAGAGGCATTAGCAGAATACAATGCAGAACTTCATATAGATAGGATAATAATTCCAGATAGAGATGAGTCGGATATTTCCGAGATAAAGAAATATCTCCTGGCAAATGACATAATTCCCGAATCTATAGAGGTCAAGATGCCTACACTAGAGGATGTGTTTATACATCTCACTGGAAGGAGACTTGGAGACAATGAATAAGATAGTCTCTATAGCTATAAAAGACTTTAAATTACTCATTAGAAATAGATCTGCATTATTTTGGAACATCATGTTTCCTCTGCTGATAATGCTGCTTTTTGTAGCTATATTCGGTAGGCAAACCCCCATTACAATTAATGTGGGTATAATAGATCAGGACAACGACTTATTATCAGAAACATTTATTGAAGCGTTAAATTCAAGTAATTTGACACGTGTCTTGATGTTTAATAATAAGATAGATGCTGAGGAGGCAATTTCTAGTCAAGAGATAGAGGCGTACATAATAATCCCCGGAGGATTTACATCAAACCTTACATCTGGTAGAAACACATATGTAGATATCTATGTAGATATGAGTAATCCCGATACTACTCAGATTACTGAAGGACTACTTCGTGAATTTGTATCCCGCTTTAATGAGATAATAAGAGAGAAATGGATTGAATACAGTGAACAATACTTTCCCCCTCATGTAATATCCTATATTTATTCATTTGCCAAACCAATAAATGCTTCGATTCATGAAGCAGAAGCAGGACCACGAGTTGGCTACAAAGAATATATCATTTCCGGCATGATAGGTTATGGATTCTTATTCTCCGCTTTGGCTTCAGCCACCAATGTGATAGTTAAGGAGAAAGAAGAAAAGACTATAAAGAGAATAAAATTGTCAAAGGCAAATCCATGGGATATATTGATAGGTAAAACTATCGCGATACTATT
Source organism: Candidatus Scotarchaeum otlingeri (assembly GCA_002011075.2). Taxonomy (GTDB): domain Archaea; phylum Thermoproteota; class Nitrososphaeria; order Geothermarchaeales; family JDFR-13; genus Scotarchaeum; species Scotarchaeum otlingeri. Next base: position 593,955 of record MTMA02000006.1, on the reverse strand, counting down.
CAATTTATACTTATACATCGGAATAATGTTAGGAATAGCCTACCTATTATTGAAACCAGAAATATACTGGAACATTCCTCAGATACTATTCTTATCCCTATTGGGAGGGCTAGGAGGTATAGCTATAGGCCTTATCCTATCCATTTTATCAGAATCTCCTGAAGCCGCGTCAGGGGCCTCTATCTCGATAGCTGTATTTCTACAATTCTTTATAGGATTATATTTTCCAATAGAATTTCTGCCCGAATACTTGCAAATAGTAAGTAATATACTTCCATTTACTATTATTGTGAATGTGCTCAGGGATACAATGCTCTATAATATACCGCTCTTCAGCTTTCTAAACATGATCTTAATAGTCCTACTCTTCGATGTAGCGCTTTATCTCTTAGGTTCCATGATATATCTTATGAAGATACAGCGAGAAGAGGTGTAATAGAAAGGTGATGTATGAAGCTATCGTGATAGGGGGAGGAATTGGAGGCTTATCAGCAGCATCTCTACTGTCAAATGCAGGGTTTAAAACTCTCTTATTAGAAAAGTCACCGGTTTTAGGCGGAAGAGCAAAAGTCATCGATAGAAATGGATTCACGTTGGATTATGGCATTCATTTAATCAGGTTCGGAGAGTATGGGTTATTGCCGAGGCTATTCAAAAAAATAGGGAAGAAACTTGATGTAGTTCGATTAGGTGAAAGTAAACTATTCATAAATCAAAATGAGTATATGCTACCTGTAAATATGGAGGGTATCCTTAAAACGGACTATTTGAATAAAGAAGAGAAACAGCTAACTATGGATCTCTTGTTAAGTATCTTAAGGGAAAATTCTGATAACCAGCTGGATACACCCATATCTCGATACCTCGAACCTATGGATATTCCTCAGAAAATTATGCGATTAATGCGGATAATCTCGGGATTATTACTAGTTGTTCCGGAGATTGATAAAGCATCTTTAGGTGAATTAATAGGACTGATCAAGAAAGCTGTAGAGTATGGTGTAGGAGCGGGATATCCCGTCGGAGGATGGAAGACAATAATCAAGGAGATGGAAAGTACCATAATTGATAATGGCTCTGAAATTAGGCTAAAGAGTAAAGCTAAGTCAATAGTGCTGGGTGATTCCGGTGTTAAAGGAGTTATTGTGGGTAATAGCTTAATTACAGGAGAGAATGTTATAATCGCTACAGACTTTAACGAAGCGATAAGACTACTAATACAAATAAAACACGGTAATTTTAGAGAAATATATAAAAAACCCGTACCCACGACTGGTGTCGGGATTGACATAGGATTAAAAGGAGAGAAACTGGATTATAAAGGACTGCTTGTATGGGAAAATCCATTTATAATGGGTATTATTACTTCAAATCTAGACCCGAATCTAGTTCCAGACGGCTTCCAATACGCTACTTTCCTTATGCCAATTACGTTTGAGAGATATTCTGAGGCGAAGGATGCATCTATGAATAGCTTAATAGAAATAATTAATAGATGGCTTGAAAGACATAATGTAACGATAGAATGGATAAGGAAACTATATTTTCCTATTGTAGACGGCGCTGCACCAATAATATCTCAACACTGGAAAAAGAGAGTAAGCCCTATAACACCCATTAGGGGCTTATATATAACTGGTGACTGGGTAGGCTCTGCGGGAGCAGGTAGTGATATAGCTGTAGGCGCCTCTCTAAAAATATTTAGCGATATTCAAGAAAAATAGCTAATCATAGGTGAGAAATCAATCCTACGAATTATCTATTTTCCTAATTTTCTTTAATAAAAGCTCTATTATCTTTATGGAAGAGGTATAGTAATCGTTAGCTTTAAATAGCTCCTCAATCTCGCCACTTCTATACATATCATCCAGGTTATCGAGGAATAGCGATTCTACAAGCAACTTTAACATAAATAGTCTTCTATCTCTAAGCTTATCCATGAAGATACTGTTTTCCCTGATATAATTATAATGCTCGTCTATTATAGATACAACTTGATCTATACCCATACCCATAATAGCGGAAGTCTTAACTATCCGCGGAGTCCATCCATGTTTTATTTCCAACTCACCCGTTTCCAATGCAAACTTGAGATACTCGAATGTTTTCGCGGCTTCCGGCTTGTCACTCTTATTCAATACATAGACGTCGCCAATCTCCATTATACCGGCCTTTAATGCCTGTATCTCATCTCCTACACCAGGCATCGTTATTACTAATAACGTATGAGCAGTATTCATAATATCTATATCAGCTTGACCGACCCCTACACTCTCCACAATAATCTTATCATACCCCACAGCATCAAAAGCCTCGATCATAGACAAGGCAGCCAAAGATAGGCCCCCCTTGACTCCTCTAGTCGAGACGCTTCTAATAAATACTTTAGGGTCGGTGGAGTGCTCCTGCATCCTTAACCTATCTCCTAATAATGCTCCTTGGGAATATGGACTTGTAGGATCTATAGCTACGATGGCTATCGAATATCCTTTTCTTCTCATCGCAGAGATCATCTTGGAAATTAATGTACTTTTGCCGCTGCCAGGTATTCCGGTAATGCCTATTACATGGCTTTTGCCACCGTGTTTAACAAATTCTTTCAGTAGCCTGAAGCTCTCATTGCTTGGCGATTCAAGGATAGATAGGAGGCGGCCCAGTGACCTCTTACTACCCCTCTTAGCATCATCGAATAGCTTATATATATTCAATGTTCTTTCCTCTCCCCAACAACACCTAAAATATAGTCACGTATCAAGTTTAAGTGAGTACCGGGTAAAAACACTTCTTTTATACCTATTTCCTTAAGCTTAGGTATATCTGGAATAGGTATCGTACCTCCTAGAAAAACCGGGATATCATCGGCTCCTTCTTTCTTGAGGAGATCGATCAGTCGCTTCATCAAATTTAAATGAGCCCCACTTAATATGCTTACGCCGATAACATCAACATCCTCCTGTAAAGCTGCGGAAACTACCTGCTCAGGCGTTTGACGTATTCCAGTATATATAACTTCCATACCAGCATCCCTTAAAGCCCTAGCGACAACTTTAGCTCCTCTATCATGACCATCTAATCCAAGCTTAGCAACCAATACCTTTATTCTTCTACCCCTACCTCTTAATAGATTGGCGGTTCTCTCCACTCACCATACACCTCCCTAAGTGTATCCATAATCTCTCCTAAGGTTGCAAGCGACTTCACAGCATCAAGTATATAAGGCATTAAATTCAATCCTTTACCGGCGGCCCTCCTAATATCATCCAGTTTCTCAGCAACCTTATTGGAATCCCGAGAACTCCTCAATTTTTTAAGCCTATCAAGCTGTACTCTTTCGATGTCTTCCTGCTTAATGTCAAGTAACGGCACATTTCTTATCTCCTCCTCTTCCTCCTCTGTGAAGATGTTGACTCCTACTATGAAACGCTTATTCTCCTCCACCTCTTTTTGAAACCTATAACTAGTATCAGCAATCTCCCTCTGCGGATATCCCTTCTTGACCGCCTCTATCATTCCACCCATCCTCTCGATCCTTTCTATATATCTCCATGCCCGTTCCTCAACCTGATCAGTAAGCCATTCAATATAATAGCTACCTGCCAAGGGATCCACCGTATCGGCGACACCCGTCTCATATGCAATAATCTGCTGTGTCCTTAAGGCTATCTTAGCAGCTAGCTCTGAAGGCACCCGGAATGGCTCATCGAGGGAATTGGTATGTAGACTCTGGGTGCCTCCTAATACAGCGGCTAATGCCTCAATCGTAGTCCTCACAATATTATTAAAGGGTTGTTGAGCCGTTAGGGATACACCCGCCGTCTGAGTATGAAAGCGCATCCACATAGACCTCTCCTTCTCCGCCCCAAACCACTCTTTCATTATCTTTGCCCACATCCGCCTTGCAGCTCTAAATTTGGCTATCTCTTCGAAAAAATTTATGTGACTATCGAAAAAGAAACTCAATCTAGGGGCAAAATCGTCTACATCAAGTCCCCTATCGATAAGATGCCTTACATATTCTATCCCATCTGCTAATGTAAATGCTAATTCTTGCACTGCATCGCTGCCCGCCTCCCTTATATGATACCCACTTATACTAATAGGATTCCACTTCGGAAGGTTCTTAACACTCCATTCCACGAGATCCATAGCTATTTTCACAGCGGGCTCAGGTGGAAATACATAGCTCTTTTGAGCTATAAACTCTTTTAACGGATCATTTTGCGTTGTACCCCCCACCTTTTCCCGCGGCACTCCCTGCTTATCAGCTACCGAGATATACATAGATAGGAGAATAGGTGCGGGCGGGTTTATCGTCATATTAGTAGTTATTTCACCCATATCTATACCATCGAAAATAATCTCCATATCCCATAAGCTATCTACTGCCACGCCACAAATCCCGACTTCGCCACGTGCCATTGGATGATCAGAATCTAGTCCGACTAACGTGGGATAATCAAAGGCTAGGCTTAAACCTGTCTCTCCGTGGGAAATTAGAAATTTTAGTCTTTTATTGGTATCCTCAGGCGACCCATACCCGCTGAACATCCTCATAGTCCATATTCTTCCACGATACATAGTTGCATGTATGCCTCTTGTAAATGGGTATTGTGAGGGAAACCCAAGCTTATCCATATAGTTATAATCCGGTAAGTCGATCGGCGTGTATAGCCGCTTAACATTAATATTAGAGAGGGTAGTGAAACTCTCCATTCTCTCGCTATATCTATTTAGAGACCGGGGCAGAACCTGCTTCTCCCATGCAGTATATTTCTCTTTGATCTCTCTAATGGCCTTGTCATTGTATAATTTGCCCATGATACTCAGCCCTCCATAAATTATATCGAGAATTGTATTAAATTAATTGAGGTATACAGTTTTTCATATAAGTATTAGATATAATTTATAGCTTTATCACTATACCGTTATATTGATATTTGTTGAGGTGCCCCGGCGGAATGAAGGTCTTTAGCGATATTTTAGGTGATTATATAGAGATACCTGATGATGAATTAAGGATAGTGAGTATAGCTCCTTCAGTCACAGAGACCTTATTCTCACTTGGTCTGGGGGATAACATTGTAGGTGTAAGTTATTTTTGTAATAAGCCTAGGGAAGTAAAGGGTAAGAATCGCGTGGGAGGTTATTTATCCGTTGATCAAAAGGCTTTGGATAACCTTAATCCGGATGTTGTATTTGCAACAACGGGTATTCAGAGAAAGGTTGTTAATGAATTATACAATAAAAAATATCCTGTTTACCCAGTTCCACTTCCACTATCACCCTATGGAATCATTGAAAACATTTTTTTGGTAGCGGGGGTAGTCAGGCGTCATATGAAGGCAGTAGAACTTTCGTCGAGGCTCAATAGTATCTTAATGGAGATACATACTAAGGTATATGCCACTGTATATTATGAGATCGACTTTGGAGAACCCTATACCATAGGTGCAAATACATACATATCGAATGGCCTACTCCACATAGGTTTAAAAAATATATTTGGGGAAGTATTTGGCTCATATTTTAAACCTGATTTCGAGCTGGTTATAAAGAGCAATCCAGATGTATTAATTTTTGAGAAACACCCTGCAAGAAGAGAGCTTGACCTAGATAACCTATTACAAGTCTTGAAGCATAGGGGATGGGATAAACTTAAAGCATACAAAAATAATAGGATTATTCTGCTCGAACCAGATTCACTTGCCCATTACGGACCAACCCATATACAAACTTTATCAGAACTTCATTATATGGTGAAAGAAATGTTGGGGGACTAAAATATGGTCTAGGTGATAAATAATGGCGGATAATGAAAATTTAGTAAGTGATAATGAGTATCTATTTAGATTTCCAAAAGAGAAATTGATTGAACTCCTGCTTTATCATATAAAAAATTTGTGGAGAGTCGATGGCCTATATTTCCTGGGTATAGAGGATAGGCATGGCATAGAGTCTGCCACATATATAGATAAGGAGGTATGGAGAATACTGGCTAAGATCGAGGCTAGAGACCTTAAACGAATATTAAATATACAAGATGTAGAGAATATCAGTTCATTTATAGAGCTTTTGAGAAATACCAGCTGGGCGTTATATCAAGAAGACAAGGAGATATTGGTCGACTCAATAAAGGGGGTAGCGATTTTTAGGGTTATCAAATGTAAGGTTCAGGAAGCCCGAATCAGAAAAGGATTTGGCGTCTTTCCATGTAAACCTGTGAGGCAGGGATATCTAGAAGAGTTTATCAAAGAAGTTAATCCAAAAATCAAGCTTTATGTCAGTAACTGTCCACCTGAAAGAAGACGTCAGGGGTATTGGTGTCAGTGGCGATTCAAATTAACTAAATAATCAAAATTTGGGCATATATACACATAAACTCTATATTAGGTGGTCAATAATCGAATATACGGTGGAAGTATGATAAAGGAATATAGATATCCCTTAGATAAATTCAGGGGTATTGAATTTTTGTCGTATGCCTCTTCAATTGATGTAAAGGCTGAGAGCAGAGAGGATATATCAGTTATTTTCGAGGAAGATAAGTGGCGTAAGAAAGCAAGATATACCGCCGGAATAGTAGGTGAGAATTTATCGGTAGTAGGCGAAAATGTTTCAATAGAAGCCTTTTATCCCGATAACCTTACAGTAGATAAGTTCGAGATTCTATCCTCCGCTTCTTCTATCGATATAGATGGCCCCATAAATGTAACCGATAGATTTCTCTTTAAGGCTACTAAAAGTAGCGTTAATATTTATGGTCTAAGAATTAAGGGGGGGACTATCGATGTAATAAATAAAACATCAAGTGTTGATATCGAACTGATACTAGCGAAAGATATAAAGACCATCGATTTATCATTTGACAAGTCAAGTGTGGATATCGATTTAATACTACCTGAAAATGTAAGTTTAGACGTAGATAGTGATACTAAATTATCAAGTATAGATATCCGGGGAAAATATACCGTGGCTAATCCCATATCGACTATAAAGATGAGGCTAGTCGGTATAATGTCAAGTTTAGATATAAATATAAAGAGGATATGATTAAGGCGATATAATTAGGGGCCTCCTCTCAACCAACATCACCGCTATTTTCCTTCTAGCTGATGCCAACAATCTCCAGAGGGTTCCTCTGGAAACACCCATATGCTTAGCGGCTTCCTCCTGGGTATACCCCAAATAATAAATTAATCTATAAGCCTCATACTCATCTATAGACATATATATGGGTTCTTTATCTCTACCTTTCGGGAAAGGTCCAAATTCCATCCTAACCGGCTCTACGCCTATAAACCTATGCTTCATAGGCCTACCTGGCCCACGCCATCCTCTTCTCCATCTCCACACCACTATCACCATCTACCAAATATTTCGATTCAGCAACGTATAAACCTATCCACGCGACAATAAATTAATCCTTTAAAAGGCTCCCTTATCAGTTATCATATTAATGGGGGATAAAGATGGCGTTCACAGACATATTTTCAGTACTTACTGAGATACTGGACCAACTGATTAGCAAGTTCATAGCGTTAATACCAGATCTAATCATGGCACTCATAATATTGATTGTTGGGTATATTGTCGGTAGACTGGTAGGAGCAGGTGTAAATATATTCTTAACAAAAATTATAGGTCTCGATAAATGGCTAGAAAGGAAGAAACTGGATAAAGCCGCCTACGGAATAAGTATATCAGGCTTTATATCAGGAATCGCAAAGTGGTATATCTATATAGTATTCATAGGAGCAGCCATTTCACATCTAGACATAGCTTTACTGACTCCATTCATGCAAGATGTTGTAACTTATTTCCCTAGACTAATAGCCGGCGCAGTTGTACTTCTTATAGGGTTAATAGCCGGTGAATGGATAAAGAGAAAAGTTATAGAAACAGAGATACTATTCAGGGAAGTCATAGGAGATTTCATGAAGATAGTTATAATCGCCATATTTATTGTGATGTCCCTAAGCACCATGATGATCGACGCCACACCGCTACTATGGTTCATAGCTATAATTGTTGCAGGAATAATATTGACTCTTTCAATTGCCATCGGAATAGGCGTTGGATTAGCTTTAAAAGACGAGATTAAGCCATTAATTAAAAAATTAGTGGAGCAATTAAGCGAAGGTAAGAAAGACAAGGAAGATTAGGTATGCCGCCGAAAGAATTCTACGCAATCATTCCATATAAATTTGTACTAGCCATATCAAGCACACTAGTTATTTTGATGACGATAAATATAGGGGGAAGCGCATCAGAAGTAAGCCTAACCGTTACTTTCCTGATAGTAGGCAATCTACTTGGAAGCATAACATGGGCTAAGATAGCTACAGCTACAAGAAAATACTTAACCATATATGTAATGGGATATATGGGTCTATTTCTATCACTAGTCCTATTATTCTCGGGAGAGATGGCGGCTATAGCATTAGCAGCCTTTCTAATTCCATTTATGTCTAGTGGAACCTATTATTCGGCCTTATTTCTTATTTACGAGAACTATAAGGATGCTATGAACCGCATGATCGGTATATTCGAGTCGGTGGGTGGATGGGCATGGGTACTAGGATTAGGGTTCGGAATAATCGCTACAGGCTTTTTCTCCGTCTCGATGTTGATAGGTATACTATCGATAGTAAGTTTTATCGCGGTGTTTCTAACGGCATATATATACAAGATAAATATAACTAGGCGTATAATAGATGGGATAAAAAAGGATTTAGGTCTCCTTCCCCTTTTAGATATTGCTCTAGATAAGATAATTGAGGCTGAAGAGGTTATCGTAGATAAGGCATTAATAGGCCTAGATGTAGTTGTCAGTGGCAATATAACTCTTTACGACATATATTTCCGTTTCAGATGGCCGAGAGAGCTTATCAGGTTCTACCTATCTATATTTACAGTATTCCTAGGCTTTGGACTTGTCTTTAGCCAAATAATTACGATTCAAAAGGCCTTAGGCCTCACAGACCCAATGGTATATGGAATATCCTTAATAAGTTCAGCGGTAGCGGCCACGCTCTATTCCCGAGTTGGTATGACAAGTGACCCTAAGAAAATGCTAACACGCTCATACATTCTAAGAATATTTCTATTCGGTTTATTACTATCTATCTTCTTTTTAGATCCTATTCTCATCCTACCTATCTTCATTATATTCGGCGTATTAGACGGCTATACATGGGCATATATCTCCACTTTATTGAATATAGTGGCACTCAAGTTTTCAAGAGAGCATGTAGGGTTCTCCAACTTCATTAGAAATATCGGATATGTAGCAGGAGCCTCTATAAGCGGATTATTAATCCCTATAGCCGGATACGAAATTAATATAGTAATTGCCATAATACTGTTGAGCGTAAGTATATTAATCTTCCTTAAGTCTAAGGTCTGATTTCTTATAAGACGTTATTTACTTAGAATTTTTTCATTATTGATTATATCGATAAAATTACTATAAATGAAACAGAGCATCCTATTTGCATAATATGTATCTCTTGATGCTTCCGGAAGATATATTTCATATATCAAGTAGTAGATCGGGTCATACAATAGAGATTTTAGGTAGGGGTCATCCTCAATACTTATTATTATATTATGAATTTCATCGAGAATTTGAGTGTTATTACATATGATATTGTTTGTATTATTGGTGTCACTAATAAAGATTACATAGAGAGAATATAGTGAGTATAACAATGGCTGTTTAAGGCCATATGATATGCTTTTCCTAATAATTACTTCTCTTAAACCATCTTTCATCTTTTGGAGAATAATAAATTCTATTGAAGGATACCCTAATAGTTCAATTGCCTTCTTCTTATAGTAATTTAGGATTAGATATATACCCTCTTGCCTATGAGACCCATAATGCTATCTATTCACTTTCTGGAAGATTTTTATTTCCTTATGGCGAGGGCATAAAGTACTGAGCCGATTATGGCAAAGAGTAGGGAGAAGAATGTTAAGGGCAGTAGATTCGTTATGTTTATCGATCCATTTTGAAGTATATCCCTCATTATGTCTGCTCCATGTGATACGGGATTAATCTTAGCGAATACATAAACCGGCCAAGGCAAAGCCTTGAATATCTCCAGTGGGTAGAATACGGTGCTACAGAATATGAGTAGAAAGTATAATAGTCCTCTAGCTGTGATATAGGCATCAAAGTTCTTTATAACAGTAGCCATAAATATGGCTAATGCCCCTATGCCTAAGGATAATAGTAGTAGGATAGGAGGTATAGCTAGGAGATATAGTGGGTTGGGTATTGGACTTAAGATTATGGCTAGTATTAAGAGGGGCGAGGAATATATTAATCCGCGGATACCTCCTGCAGTCATTCTACCAAGTACAACCTCCCAATCTCTAAATGGTAGGCTAAGTATGTAATGGTGGAATTGCCTTCTAATCTCTATGGAGACCTCTCTACCTATGGTGAAAGCTGATGCAAAAAGAGCCATTACAACTATACCTGGAAGGACAAACCTAAAGTAATCTAGTCGGGTGACCATATTACTGAATACTATGGCTAATATGAAGATGTCGGCTAGGTTCATACTTATCAAGCCAGCCATCCACCATCTATATTTAAAGAACTGCCGTACATCCTTCTCTATAATTAATAGTATATTATGCTTCATCATGACCATCCACCTCCTTCCATACGCTTCTCATAGAGGTATACGCCGAAACTTGTCATCGATAACGCGAATGCTAGCAACATCACAGTAGAAAATATAGGATCGAATTCTCCGCTAGGAATCCCTAGTCCCAATCTGAACAGCTCTGCCGCATGGGTTAAAGGGTTAACCACGGCAACCGCGGAATATGCCGCTGGCATAAATGCTTTCGGATAGAAAACCGTGCTTAGTCGGATAATAAATGCGTCGATAGCCCCAAGAAGTATATCCGTTTTATCGCTGGACTTGAGCATAGATACAATTGTAATGCCTAACCCTGCAACTCCAAATGAAAGTAGAAACAGGGATATGACTGCATTTATCAGGACATATGGGTCTTTTACACCAATAAGTAGCAGGGTAAATATGAGGGGTGGCACCGTAGCCAGTATACTCCTTAATCCACCGCCAATAGCACGTCCAATCTCTAATGTCCTTCTCTGGATGGGTAGGCTAAGTAAATAATCTATGACTCCATGCTCTGCTTCCTCAGCTATATCATAGGCTACAAACATTGCGGAGGAATATAATGTGGCTACATATATTCCAGCGGCATAGTAACTGAAGTATCCTTCGAACCCCACTAATAGAGAAATGGCTAATCCAAACACGGCTACTTGGATAAAGTACCATAGCCATCTCAATATAAGAAACATTTTATATTGAGAAATCATCCGGATGTCCCGCTCGATGACTAGATATAGTTGTCTTAGATCCATTCATCCCCCCTACCTTCAGCCTCTGTTATCGTCATACCTGTAAAATGTAGAAACACATCGTTAAGCGTCGGCTCCCTCATATTAACAGACCTAACCCTTATCTCCTTTGAAACAAGTAATTGAACAACACTTGGGAGTATCTCTTCAGCTCTATTCAGATATAACCTTATTGTCCCGTCGGATTCGCTAACTCTACTTACCTCTGGTATAGCCTCCAACTCTGACCTTATCTCCTCCGGAACCAACCTATCCACCTTAATTTCAAGAACATCGCCGCCCGGTATCATATCCTTCAAGGCAGATGGCGAGCCTAATGCAGCTATTTTCCCTTTATGAATTATTCCTACCCTATCAGATAATATATCAGCCTCATATAACTCATTTGTAGCTAAAATTATTGTTGAACCCTCACTCCTCAGCTCCCTAATCATGCCCCAAATTTTATGTTTACCTGATACATCTATCTGTGATGTAGGTTCGTCGAAGATGGCCACTTTAGGCCGCTGGATAAATAACTTAGCTATCTCAACCCTTTTCTTCATTCCACCGGATAATTGGAAAGCCCTCTTGTTACGGGCATCCCACATATCAAGCTTATCTAATACCTCTCTAACTATTTCCTTGGCTTCTTTACCCTTGTAGCCGCAGACCTTTGCATGCCAAACAAGTATCTCCCATGGAGTATTTACCCAATATAGCTTTGGTTCCTGAAAAGCCATACCTATAATCTCCCTTACCTTCTCCGGTTCACGTCTTATATCGTAACCCATTATTATAGCTGATCCTTCAGTAGGCTTTATAACAGTTGTAAGCATAAGGAGAGTCGTGGTCTTACCAGCGCCATTAGGGCCCAACAAGCCAAAGATCTCGCCCTCATATATATCTAGGTCTATATGATCTACTGCTAAGTAATTCCCATAATACTTGGTTAATCCAGATATCTTGATCATCGTTTCTTGAGTCATAGACTATCCACGCATTATTAAGGAATTTACATCGAGATATATATTTGATTAAACCCCAGTTATAGAGATTTGTATATACAAATTTTATGGATCGAGATAGAATCATTATTATATAGGTATTATTTTTATAGATACTTAGGCTACTCATCTATAATCCATTTGAGCAGCTCTAGGGACAACTATAACAACTCAATTAAGAAGCATACTATTATATTATCTTAATCTTTTTCCTGCGTTTAGCCTCTTCGATATAAGCCATAATATCTTCTTCATCCAAATTATATTTTACAGCGACAGGATGAAGTTCTTGGATAACTTTCTCTATCGTTGCTTCACTTAGGCTTTCACATATTCCCATAATTTCATTTAACACTTTACGCCTGCTGTAATAGTACTTCTTTAGATTCCCACCTGCAAACTCTACATCTCGCCATATATATTTTTCGCCTGTAAAGTAGACTCTAAATACTTTTCTATCTAATACTCGCCGGCCGATATAGAACAGTGGCTTATATGAGTCGAGGTTCCACATATTATTTGTGAATGCATCCGATGCATAAGCAGAAACTACTTCACCTACAAACCAATCATGATCACCGGTCTCTAAAACATTTACCAGCTTCAGCTCCATAGCTGCTGAGGCCTCCGATATCAATGGTACATTTAACTTGTCTCCTCTCATTATCGTAAAACCGCCTTTCTTGAGCTTATCCTTTAGGAACCTCTCGGAGATATCTCCTATATAAGGCGTCTTATCCACATATTTAAAGTCTAGGAAGTTTAAGCCAAAAACCTTAGAATGATGTAATAATTTATAGGTGAATCTTTCTGGAGCTATTCCTACCCCTATCAGGAGGGGATTGAATGAGAGTTGAGACCACCATGCAGCGAACATTCCCCCTATTCTTCCTTTATATTCTGAGGTTACTATAATCGGTACTACGGGATATAATAGTCTATCCGCTTGCTTTACGTTTATAGGTTTTAGACTCATATAAGGATAAATTGATAGAATAAAATATATAGTTAATAGACGCTATGAATAGAGCTAGAATATTATTTGCATCATCCGGTGTAGGGCTGGGCCATATAACTAGGGACATATATCTTGCTCGACACATGGATTGGGCTGAAATAACTTGGTTAACTTCTGGCCTAGCAGTTAAATATCTCAAACATCAGAATCTTCCAATCGAAGATGCTTCATATGAGTTACATGGATTAGATGGATATATTGCGGCTATGTTTAAAGACGGCACATATACAGCAGGCTATAGAGAATTAAAGGGTATTTATACAGCCATAAATAGAAATGCTCTATATATTAGGGATAATCTGGACCTTGAAAAATATGACCTTATAGTAATGGATGAATTCTGGGAATTATTACTTTTGGATGTTAAATATAAAGGCGTATTTATAACTGATTTCATTAATTTTAAACCTAAAAAATATTCTATTCTTCAAAGAATCGTTACATATTATATTAATAAGAAGCTGAGGAAGAGATTGTGTGACCTTGAGCTACTAATATATGTAGGTTTCAACCCCAATGAAGCCGGTGGTTTTGAGTATTATGGACAGCTATATACCCACGACACATATATTGGCGAGGCATCTGATTCTGATTATATATTAATCAATATAGGTGGTACATCCATCGTCAATGAACAAATGAAAGCCATAGAAAGAGAGCTAATAAAGTTGGGTTTTGAAGTCGTATTCATCGGAGGCGAAGGCCATTTTTATGCATATCCCCTTACTTATATTGCGAATGCTAAGGCAATAATTACTCTAGGTGGTTACTCCAGTCTAATAGAATTGGCTAGATTCAGGAAACGAGGCATCATAATTCCATTAGGAGAACATTTTGAACAGGAAGATAATGCAAGGTTATTTATGGGCAGAAGCGGATATAGAGTCTTACCTATTAACAAAATTGATATTTATAGTGTAGAAAGATATTTAGAGGAGATTATAGTTGAGGATCCGGATCCGCCGAGGTTCAAGGATGCTGCTAAAATAATCTCATCAAGAATTCAAGGGTTAATGCGATAAATATTATATATTTATTATGCCTATTCATCTAATACTGATGGTCGGTGATGAATGTGTTTAACGATGAGATTGTAAAGAGGATTCTGGAGAAGACACGGACGATATGGGCTGTTACCCATGCTTTATCTCTATTGTCATGGGATTCAGAAACTTATATGCCGCCGAAGGGAGTCGAGGAAAGGAGTGTTGCGGTGGGTGAACTCACTGTTCTAAGACAAAAACTTCTTTTGGATGATGAGCTTGTAAAATTGGTAGAGAAGTCGGTTGATAAAAAAGATCTCAATGATTATGAGAAGGGCGTCGTTAGGGTCTTAAATAGGCATATAAGGATAGCAAAGGCTTTACCGCCGGAGCTAGTTAAGGAGTTGTCCAAGACGAGTCAGGAGGCACGGGTTGTATGGAGAGAAGCTAAGAAGAAAGATGATTTCAATAAATTCAAGCCTTACCTGAATAAGATTGTTGAACTTACCAAAGAGAAGGCTGAATACTTGGGTTACGACGATCATCCATATGATGCGTTATTAGATTTGTATGAAGAGGGGCTTCTGACAAGAGAAGTGGATAGAATGTTCGGAGCTATAGAGCCTGGAATAAGAAAGGTTTTCAACAGGGTGATGGAGGATGGTGATTACCCTAGTACGCATCCACTTGAAGGAGAGAAATATGATGAAGAGAAGATGAAGCAGTTGAATATCGATGTTCTAAATATATTTGGCTATCCATTCGATAAAGCGAGGCTGGATATCTCAGCTCATCCCTTTACTAATAACATGGGTATCGAGGATGTTAGGATAACCACCAGATATGAAGGCTTCGATTTCAAAAGAAGCTTATTAGGAACAATACATGAATTTGGGCACGCCCTATATGAGCTGCAGATTGATCCGGCACTTAAATTTACACCCTTAGCCGGAGGGGTCTCACTCGGAATACATGAGTCTCAATCTAGATTTTGGGAAAATATTATTGGAAGGTCACGAGTATTTGTGGAGTCTTTCTATGAAAAAATAATAAGTAGACTTGACTATGTAAAGAAGTATTCCCCGGAGGAGGTCTTTAAGTACTTTAATACTGTAAAGCCGAGTTTCATTCGGGTCGAAGCGGATGAGTTGACGTATAATCTTCATATTATCCTTAGATTTAAACTGGAGAAGCTCCTTGTCTCTGGTGAAATTAAGGCGGAAGATACACCTGAGCTGTGGAATCAAGAAATGGAGAAACTTTTAGGTATCCGCCCAAGAAAATACTCCGAAGGTGTTCTCCAAGATATCCATTGGAGCCTGGCTGCGATAGGGTATTTCCCGACCTACTCTATAGGTACACTCCTCTCGGCACAGATACTTCATCATATATCAAGGGATATCCCCGCTTTCAATGAGAATGTATCTAGACTAGAATTTGACGATATAAAGAGATATCTATATGAGAAAATACATAGATGGGGATCTACATATGATCCTAAGACTTTGCTTAAGATGAGCTTTGGTGAAGAAATGAATCCTGAGTACTTCCTGAAATATATTAAGGAGAAATATATAGTAAGTTAATACATACTCCTTTTTTATAACTATTTATATAGATATCGATAGTATATCCAATAATTACCTAGTGATTAAGGGCTGGAGAATAAGGGTGGAGAGAAAACGAGCATACTGAAGGTATTCAGCAAACTTGGGAGAAATGGGCTGATTCTAGTTTCCATCTCATTTATAGTGCAACTGGGCTTCTCAATATTATCACCGGTTATACAATACTACATTGAGGCTTTGGATAATCCTATGATTCCGCCTCCAGAGACGAGAGAGACGGTGATCTTTACACCGGAAGTTATCATTTATATGGCGCTTAATATCGCGGCATTTATGTTTCTTAGAGCGCCATTCGCTACAATATTTGGTAGATTAAGCGATAAAATAGGGAGGAAAAAGCTGGTTGTTTCAGGATTACTTATATATGTGATGGTCGGAGTTGCATTGGGATTAGCAAGAAACCCTGTTGAAGTAGTTGGTATCAGGGCTGTTCAGGGCATATCATCCGCGATGGTGTGGCCTGTAGCCCAAGCATTATTGATGGAGACCGTCTCAATCGATATCAGGACTAGAGCGATGACGATGTTTGTCATGGCTTTAAACCTCGCAAACTTAGCCGGGCCAGGCTTAGGCGGAGCAATATATAACTTTTTTTACCACGCCAACCCAGACGCTTTGGCTATCGACATACTTAGACCCACAGTGTTATCTCCAGTACCAGCATTCATATTAGCATTTATATTGAGTTTTATGTTAAGAGAAGACGGCTTTAAGCTGAGATCTTTTGATGAGGCTGAGTATGAAGAAGAAGATTCTATTTGGCATATCGATTTTGAACTGATAAAGAGATCTATTTATACGATATATGCTACGGGTATAATCAATGGATTCGGAATCGGATTAGTCGCGTCGATAGTGATTATTTATATAAGCGAGTTTGTAATCAAAGAGCCTATAGGTATTGGAGCGTTAATGTTTCTCACCGGCCTAGTTGGCCTAATCGTTGCATATCCTATGGCTAGATACGCAGATATAAGTCTAGGAAAGAAAAGGATGGCTATATTTGCCATGCTCCTGAGGGCATTAGCTTTCTTTATACTACCCTTTAGTACATCTATACCCTTCATAGCACTCGTATTGAGCCTTAATAGTATATCATTTAATGTTGGGATGCCTAGCTTAAGAGCATTACAAGCCGATTTAACAAAGAAAAGCTTCAGGGGAAAGGTCTTCGGTCAACAACAGACTTTCTTTAACGCGGGGATGGCGATAGGGGCCGTGATAGGAGCATTCTTATACATCTTATATGCTCATAAAACTGTGTTTAGCGTCCCTGGAACTATTCTTGTATTCTATCCCTCAGCAATATTATTTGTCATAAGCATATTACTTATAGAAAAATATGTTGTAGAACCATCATAAAGGAATAACATATGGGATTGCCTACAGGTACTATTATTCTTCACCTATAGGATAAAAAATTCTAGAAAAAAATATCTAGGCGAGGGGGATTTCTAGAATAGAATTCTTATATCTATATTAGAAGCTAGGGGTTTATGGTGATGAGATGAGAATACCAATTGCTAGATCACTAATGATAATATTTGTACTGACCATTATATTTGGATCAATCCTTTTCATGATAAATCCACCATTCTATAAATCGTTTGATCTAGATATTGGAGATACAGAATTAAGACGATTTTCAAGCATCAGGGAGATGTCATTCTATATAGGTATAATGAGAAGTAGATATGAGTCTATAGCACCGAAGATCGGCTTTACAACTGATCTGGTTAGGACAGCGTTGACAGCTGAATCATCCGGTGAGTCTCTAGCTTATTCTGAGACTAATGTTCAGGTTGAAGGTGTCGATGAACCTGATATTATCAAGACAGATGGTGAATATATTTATTTAGTCAAAGAAAATAGATTATTCATTATTTATGCTTATCCACCTGAGGAATCAGGGATAGTTAATATATTAGAATTCAATGGAAGCATCATAGGTATATTTGTAAATGACGATAAATTAGTAGTCTTCCTAGGGAGCTATGGATTTTCATATATCGAGCCAAGAACCTCCTTAATAGAAATTATGCCATACCCTGGATGGGGCTCTAGCAATGTAACGATTTTCATATATGACATATCTGTGAGGGAAAACCCCATTGCTGAATTGAGCTATACAATCGAGGGTAGCTATGTCGGGGCTAGGATGATTGATAATTATGTGTATCTGGTTTCCCATTATAGAATTACGGATGAATATAATGTAACATTACCTATCATAACGATTGATAATGAGAAAATAGATTTTGATCCGAATCGGATAGCCTATACAGATATCGCTTATAACGACTATATGCTAGTCACAATCACAGCGATTAATATAGTCGACAAAGGCATCGATTATGATTCGTTCTTATTCCCATCAGCATCCACCATATATGTCTCGCACAAGAATATCTATGTAACTACACCTGACTGGGAATGGTCATTCCAAAATAATAGGCAGAGAACTAGAATATTCCGAATAGCTATTGAGGGTATAAATGTTGATGTCCAAGCTCATGGAGCTGTACCAGGCATGATACTTAATCAATTCAGTATGGATGAATATAATAATTATTTTAGGATTGCAACAACAGAGTCGATCTCTGGTTATGAGGAATGGTATACAGTTAATAATGTTTATGTCCTTAATATGTCGCTTGACATTGTAGGTAGATTAGAGGGCTTAGCAGGAGGAGAGATGATATATTCTGTCAGATTTATTGGAGACATAGGTTACGTCGTAACATTCAAAAAGGTGGACCCATTATTTATAATCGATCTAAGTGATCCTTTGAATCCCGAGGTGAGAGGTAAACTAAAAATTCCGGGATACTCTAGCTACCTTCACCCAGTAATCGATGGATATTTAATAGGGGTGGGTAAAGAAGCTGTTCCAGCAGAAGAAGGAGACTTTGCATGGTATCAAGGTATAAAAATTAGTCTATTCTCGGTTGAGGACCTCGATTCTCCTATAGAAATCGATAGTTTAGTCTTAGGTGACAGAGGAAGTGAGACACCTGTCCTATACGACCATAAAGCACTGCAATACTATCCGGAAAAAGGACTATTGATGATGCCTGTCTTGATTGCAATCATAAATCCTAGTCTATATGATGGTGAGCCACCGCCATATGCATATGGGGAACCTGTTTGGCAAGGACTAGTTGTTATAAAGGTAACTCGAGATGGAATAACTCTTATTGGCAATATAACTCACATTGATAGCTTTGGACAATCGAAATCAGAACTTTCTTATGAAAATTCTATAGTTAGAGCAATGTATATAGGTGATTATATATACACATTCTCATCAAGATATCTCATGGTTCATAGTCTAATCGACTTCCAACTGATTAAAGCGATACCCCTTGAATAATTATTTCTATATATCAGGTTTTTATTTATATTATCCTCTAGGTATCCTTGTGGCCAGAGTTAACTAGAGTAGCAGTAGGCCAAAATACTTTTGTCTTAAATGGGGGAGCCTTATATCTCTATATATTATGTATTCTATACATTCTATCCTTAACCCATCGACCTTTAGATATCAAGCTCAGTCTTTACGATTAGTCTGCCTGTTGCCAGTAGGGTTTCCGCGTCAATAACTCCTTCCAGACCTCGAACATAATTATTTATTTCATTGACATGGTCCATATCTTTTGCATGGAAGATAATTATAATATCATATTTACCTGTTATCTGAAATAGATGATGTAGTTCACTCATTTCAGCCAGGCTATCGAATATGCTATCCATATATTTGTGATGAACTCTAAGGAGCATAATTATAACGATCGGATATCCTATTTTCACTGGGTCAAGGATAGCTACGAATTTTCGTATTACACCTTCATCAACTAACTTGTTTATCCTAAATCTAACAGTTGATTGAGGAACACCTATTTTATTTGATAGCTCAGCATATGAGGCTCTACCATCCACCTGTAGATGCCTGAGGATCTTAAGGTCAATTTCATCCAGATTAACCATTATTCATCACTTTATCCACATAAATATATTCTGTAATCAGGGAGTATATTAAATTGACATATATCTGAGTAGAATAAGTTGATATGGATATATGATGATCGCGTCTTTAAATCGATTTCCCTGAGTGGAACGCTAATAATATTAATGCAAAGATACATGGAACTAGAGAAGTTAATATCGCATATTCAGGGGTTATTAGGAGATATAACGGGGAGGTCAATATTGCTCCCCATACAACACCCTCTGTAATCATAATATGGAAAAGGCTTGATGCTAATGAGGTATCTTCATCATCGACCCTAGATAATACTAGGGCGGCTGATGCAGGAAATAATATAGAGTATCCGGCGCCATATGGAATCGAAGCTATAAGTAGACCTTTGATACTCTCTGAGAATACAGCCATAATTATACCTGTTATAATCAGAAGTATACTGAGAATCAACATTTTAATTCTCCCTACTCTATCGGATATAATCCCAAAGGGTATTTGTAGGATAAAGGCTAATACTGCAGTTGTACCAAGAAAAATTCCCACAGCTAAGGGGGGTCGATCTATATATGATGAAGCAATTATAGGTAGGAGCGTGGTAACCGATCCCTGTGTAAATGTAACCCCAAATAAGGCCATTAAACCATTTAATACATACCTATCGCGTAATATACCAATAGTCCGTCCAAAAAAATCTCTAGCTGAATACTTAACTTCAACATTGATCTTTTCCTCCGATTCCTTTATGAATATTGATAAAACCATACCCAAGAAG
Source organism: Candidatus Scotarchaeum otlingeri (assembly GCA_002011075.2). Lineage (GTDB taxonomy): Archaea > Thermoproteota > Nitrososphaeria > Geothermarchaeales > JDFR-13 > Scotarchaeum > Scotarchaeum otlingeri. The sequence continues at coordinate 573,176 of MTMA02000006.1, read as the reverse complement.
ACAACCACAGCCAAAATAACGAAGAACCCTCTGATTCCATATATAGATGGGATTATTCCACCCATATACCACCCCACTATAGCGCCGCTCATGATAGCCACTCCATAAGCACCCATTCTGCCACCAAGGCTGGACAAAGGATTAGGGGTGGTTTTGGCAAGGGCCATAGATGATGGCCCAATTAGTGAACCGAAGCCTCCATGTATAAACCTAGCCATTATTAATTGGAATGGCGTATTGACCAGTGAATATGCATATATGGCGATGGAATTTAATAACATACCGATTGTTAAGATCAATTTTCTTCTTTTAGTTCTATCGGCGATATATCCTATTGCCACTTCAAATATATCCTCGGAGAGAGAATAAGAGGCAACTATAACTCCTAATATTAATCCGCTTGCACCCAACTCAATTGCATAGGGAGTTAAAACAGGATGTAGGGAGAAATTATCGACATATGCTAACACTATAACTATGGAAAAGATTAATGGTAGTATCTTGGTCTTAACACTCATATTTACCATCTCTACGATCTTTTCTAGACTTCTATTCTTATATGGGCATCTATGGATTCAATAAAGTAGATTATGTCGATAACGCAAATAAATATTATCATATTTACTCTATAAACAGAAATATACATGGATTTTTGATGAAATAGTATAATTATCCTAACACTACCAGGTTCATCCTAAGATTTAAAGCCAAAATTGCTGTGACAATATATAATTAAATAAGTTTCCTTATGGTATCGAGAGCCTCAGTAAGATCACTTGGTTCATTTAGATAAATTTAGTGACTAAATAATGGTTATTGTTTATGTCCTTTTCTCTAATATTCTCGCAATAGTTAGTCTTTGGATGTCGTTTGTGCCTTCATATATTGTTGTTATAACGGCGTCTCTAAGATATTTCTCTACACCCACTTCAGAGTCGACTCCGTATCCCCCATGAACCTTTATAGATAATAATGCTGCTTTCTCAGCAGCCTCTGTTGCATATGCCTTAGCTAGTGAGGAAGCAATAATATAATTTTGGTTTTTGGCGTCAGCGAGTGTGGCGGCCCAGTAGGTAAGAAGTCTAGCCGCCTCAAGCTCCATAAGGATGTCAGAAATTTTAAATGAAACGCCCTGAAACTTTATAATTGGTCTTCCGAAAGCATGTCTTTCTCTACTATATTTTAACGCTTTTTCGAAGGCTCCCTGAGCTATACCTACAGCCTGGGCTGCAACAGCTATCCTTGTATGGTCATATGTGGTTAATAAATATTTGAACCCTTCGTCTTGGTCACCTAATACATTATTTTTAGGGACCTTTACATCATCGAGTATTAGTTCATATGGTTGTTCTCCCCTCATTCCCATCGTATTGATCCTCTGCCCTATCTTAAATCCTTCAAACCCCTTCTCTATGATAAATAGAGTTATCCCCCACCATCTCTTCTCACCGGGAGGATTGGTTCTGGCCGATACCAAAAAGAAATCGGCTTTATCAGCCCCTGTTATTAACGTCTTCCTACCGGTTAATACATAGATATCTCTATATGACTTTGCTTCGGACTGTATCCCAGCTACATCACTTCCCGCCACAGGCTCTGTATTAGCGTGGGCTCCAAAGGACTTTCCTGACGCAATCGGTGTTATATACTTCCTTTTTTGTTCCTCTGTTCCAAATAATAAGACAGGTATCGTAAATACATAGTTTATCGCTACGGCTATAGCGAATGCCGGTGATACTCGGGCTAACTCCTCTGTCATAATGGCCATCATAATGTTATCACCGCCTTGGCCACCATATTCCTCAGGTATACCTATACCCATAAAGCCAAGTTCCTTAGCTTTATGTAAGACTTCCATAGGGATCTCGTTATTCTTCTCAATCTTATCGGCTATAGGCTCCAAATCTTCCTCTACAAATTTCCTTACAGTTTTCCTGAATAATTCATGTTCATCACCTATGGTTATTTTAAAGTCCTTAATTGAGGATAGAGGAAACACCATGCTAGACACCAATTAATAATTACTCTATATCATGTTAATACTTTTAGCAGAATCTATTTTGTGGATATAATTGTTCGTTCAGATTGTATAGGCTATCGACTTATATTTATGTGCATATGCTAAATATTATGGTGAGTCGATATGGGGTGGAGATGGAGATTTAGATGGAGAAATAGATGGTGTATGTTGCCTAGATTTAGGGGTAGACGCCGAAGGTATCGATATAGAGTTGATAGGGAATATACGATTAAAGATGAGCTAAGGGAGGTAGAAGAGTATAAGAGGCTATTAGAGCAGGAGATCGATGAGCTGAGAGAAGAGTTGCGTAGTGTTCAAGAGAGGATTAAGGAATTAAAGGAAAAGGCCGAATATGAAGGATAGAATAACCTGATAAGCAACATCAAACTTTTTTATTTTCCATTTTGGAATTAATAAGCTTTATCTATACCTAGAATATATTGGGTATACAAAGCAATTTAACAAGGTGAATTCAATTATGGCTAATAATCATTATGATCTCGTAATAGTAGGTGGAGGGGCGGCTGGATTTTCGGCAATGGTCAAATATTCAGAGTTAACAGAGGGTCAAGCAAGAATAGCATTGATAAATCGCGGGCCCATAGGCGGTACATGTGTAAATGTAGGCTGTGTTCCCTCTAAAAGATTATACTATATAGCTAAATCAATCTATGATGCTCGTACTATCGATAGCCCCGGGGTATCCATAGACGGGATACATGCAGAACTCCCCGGGATAATGAATGATATTAATAAACTTGTAGCTAATATGCGAAAGAACAAGTATGAAAAACTTCTGGACAGATTCGATAATGTAGATCATTATATAGGCACAGGGGTTTTTAAGACCAGAGATAAGATAGTTATAAAGGGCAAGGATAGAAAAATCATAAGTGGAGATAAATATTTAATCGCCACAGGTTCAACCCCCACCATACCCGATATCAAGGGTATTGAGAAAATAGATTATTATACATCAGATAACATCTGGAATTTGGATAAGAATATAGAGAGCATCCTAATTATCGGATCGGGGGCTGTCGGACTCGAGCTAGCTCAGTCATTATCGAGGCTTGGGGTAAGAGTTGAAATAGTGGAAGTTTTAGATAGGGTAATTCCCAGAACCGAACCCGAGTTATCCAAAGAATTAACTAATATCCTTATACAAGAAGGAATAAATATCCACCTTAAATCAAGGGTTGCATCTCTAGAAAAAATCGGTGAGGGTATTAAGGCGAGGATTATCGGTCACTATGGTGAGAAAATCATAAATACAGACATCCTAATGATCGCTACAGGAAGAAAGCCCAATACACAAAACCTTGCTCTTGAAAATGCAGGAGTAAGGCTCAATGGGAAAGGCTTTGTTGAGATAGACAAATATCTCAGAACATCAAATCCTAAAATATATGCAGCTGGCGATGTTTCTTCATCCCCAAAACCCGCGCTATTAGAAACACTATCAGCTAAGGAAGGCGCTGTATCAGCTGAAAACATGTATTTTGGAGATGTAAAGTCTATCGAATATACATTTTACCCCGTCGTTGTCTTCGTAGACCCCCAACTGGCATTCGTAGGTTTATCTGAAAGTGAATTAATGGAAAAAACAGGTGCATGTCAATGTAGAGTTGTTAGATTCGATGCATTAGCCAAATCATCAATTATTAATCGCGAGAGAGGTTTAGCTAAGTTGATTATAGATCCCTATACTAATATAATTAAGGGTTTCCACGTATTAGCACCCGAAGCATCGGAGTTCATCGGTCAAGCCTCATTAATGATTAAGCATAGATATAAAGTTGATGATATAATTAATATGCCAACAGTCTTCCCATCGATATCAGAGATAATCAAGCTATCCGCACAGGCATTTATACGAAGAATAGATATGATGCCCTGCTGCGTAGAATAGTGCTTCGAATACTCTCACCCTATAACCTTGATCTCTATATCTGCTGGGCTCTCTACACCTATTCGGCCTATATCAATTATTATTTCGCCGCCCGGACGTAACATATATTCTCTATCGACAAATAGGATTTTATTATATTTTCCTTTCGCTTTCAAAAAGACCTTCTTATTATATTGGGAAAGATATTTAGGCACTACATACCTGATGTTGCTATTATAATTGAGCATATATTGCTCCTCCACCTCTCTTTCTATAAGACGGGCTAATTCATTCGCCATCTCTATATGAATATCTGGATATTCGAAGACGGCTGCAGCCGAACCAGCAACATATATATTGCCCCTCTCTATTGTAGAATAATTATAATTCAGAGCAGGGCCTCCCGTAGACCTATCAATATACTTGAATTTGAGGGGTAATGTGTCGGGCTCCATTATACCTATTATTAATGCGTCCCCCACTATTTTCTGTCCGTCTGCTGTAGATATATATTCTACCCTTCTTTCACCATAAACTCCTTTCAAAACTCCTGTAATAACATCTATATCATATGAATCCAGTGTGTTTCTATTAATATAGGTTGATTCATCTTCGGGTAATATCAATGTAGGCTTGATATCATATTCCCTTAGAATTATTGAGTATATTTCAGTTAATAATCCTGAGCCATATATAACAGGTCTTTTACCGGGCACCAACTTCTTAAGTATTAGTAGTCTAATCGCTGAGCGGATTCCCAGTATACCTGCAGGGAAGTTGCCGATCAGCCCTAGCTTTGTAGGTGTGGATGAACGGCTTCCACTCGCCATGATAAGTAGCTTCGAATTTATTTTATAGACGCCTTTTGGAGATATAAGTATATTCTCATTATAGCGGGTTTTAATTAAGGTAGTTTCTAAGAGGAGGGGGATATCATTATTTTTTAATGAATTAATGAGTCTATTTGTTATCGCTAGATCGATATACTTCGAATATTTCATAGGAATTAATCGATATATTCCTCCAGGGCTACTATCCATATCAGCAGCTATGATCTTATACCCCTTCTTATTCAATTCAGTAGCCAGTGTAACTCCTGAAATTCCCAGTCCAATTATAAGTATGTCACATGACTCATGTAGTACCATCATCGATCGACCTTATAAAGCAGGTATGAGTTATTACCTTCCAAAGTTAGGGAATCTATATCTCCACCGCTAGCCCTGCTATAAATATCCAATATCTTATCAAGCATAGGCATATCGGCCTCACGTCCCATATATAATCCCGTGCGATACATTATTCCGTATAGGGTTCTAGCTCCCCGCTCAATGGCTTCTTTCACCATTCCTAGTGATACTGGCGGGTCTCTACCGATAATCCGCCCATAATCGGGATCAATAGTTATCAACTTATCTATTTCGTCTAGTGACAGACGGGAAACTCTATTGATATCTCTTCTTGAATCAATAAAGCGCTTCTTGAGAGTTAATTTACCTAGATATCTTCTAACCATATCTATGACTTTTTGGGCTATGATGGGCGCTGAGGTAAATCCGGGAGAATCGATTCCCGCGAGAATTATAAGTCCATTCTGCATGTGATCCTCGATGATGAAGTCTCCACCATCTTTGTTTATCGGTCGTACTCCGGAATATATTCTAATAGGGTTATTCGGCATCCTTTTAAATATCTTGGAAAACTTATTGATTAGATTTCTATAGTTATCTTTTTCTATAGTAGTATCTTCTTTATCACTTATAACTTTGAAGTCCGGCCCCCATATTATCCTACCATCCCAGGTTAGTAATGCCCCGCCTCCTTTTGTCCTAGGGTCTCTATGTATGGGTAAGCCTACATAGAAATTTTTTTGATGGAATGGATCGTCAAAAACTATGTTTGCTCCTTTCGCAGGGAGAATATTTATATTTTTTCTCCCCATGTAACTTGCTATTTTATCACTATATAGCCCTGCTGCGTCTATCACTATATTTGTCTTTACTATACCTCTATTTGTATGCACCCATTTAGCATTATTATTTATTGATATATTCGTAACCTCAGTTTCCACTGCAAATAATACACCATTTCTAGAGGCGGCCTCAGCCAATGCATATATCATATTTAGGGAATCCACGGCTCCATAGCCTTTAACTCTAATTGCAAGCTTGACCTTGTCCGATAGAGAGGGGTCTTTTTTCCTCAGAGTAGCTCCCCGCAACATATTGCATTGGTAGCCATTTCTTCTTAGTATCAGCCATATAAAGGGTAGAATGAGGGATTCCAAATATCCCAAGGCAACCATATATAGGTCATATTCTTTATATCCTACCTCAAGTTTCTTGACGTATTCTCTATATCTCTTATTACCCTCTATACAGAGCCTACTTTTTAGCGATTTAAAGGGTGTCTGAATAACATGTATTATGCCGGTTTGCCCACGTGATACACCGAACCCCAATTCAGAATTTTTCTCTATAACAATGACTTTAATATTATATCTCGATAACTCATACGCTATAAAAACACCTATTATGCCCCCTCCTACTATAGCAATATCGACGGAGTCTGGTAACTCTTCGATATAATTTATTTTTTCTATACTAGTCATCAAGAATATCTATAATTCGTCGAGATAATAAGAATCAGGTTTAATTAGAATATAGATGGCTTAATCACTGACTTATAAAATGAAGAGTAATACCAATGCTACAGACACTATTCCAGTAATATATATCCCATCAAATGTACCTGCACCTCCTATACTGACGAGCGGAGAACCTAATTGTTGTACTTTATGGAGATTTAATAGATCGGCGCCTATAATTGTACCTAAAATGCCTGAGACATAAGCTATGATACATGGATTGCTAGGTGTTATTATAGGATATACTAACAATGCTATCGTTGCTGTCGCCACTGGGGGAATAAACATAGGCACCGCTATACCCATTCCTGGAACAATTCGTGAATAGCGATTTACTATTATGACAACTATTGATGTCGCGATAAGGATTTTAATATAGGTTATATAGGGGTTGACCTCGGTCTTAGGTATAGTATACAACAATAGATATATCGAGATTAATAACGGTATTACCGCTCCACCTATGTTTATGGCTAATATCGTTTTAGGCCTGTATATCACCTCTGGAAAAACCCATCTAAACCCAAAGAAAGATATCTCTCTTTCAACGATAATAGGTTTCCTACTGGTTATTTCAGTTAGACCTATATTCAATGCTCCTCCAATGAGTGAGGCCCAGATTATACTGGTAGCTATGATTGGAGGTATCCCCAACCCGAATGTAAATATGGGTGTTATAAGCATAAAGAAGGGTGAAAGAAAAAAGGCGATGAAAATGAGGAATATAAAGTGAGGCATAATTATAGGTTGAAATATTAGTCGTCTCTTAAACCTTCCGTTATCCATATCAGTTCATCTCATTATATTCATATAATTCATTTACTAGATTAGCCGATATATATCGGTATTATTGGTATATTGATATCGAAAAGTTAGTCTCGAGAGATATAGTCTTTTAGCTTGGCAAGTAACTCGTAGTAGACCTTTATAATAATTTTGGCATCATCCGTCAATTCGCATCCAGCTCGACCCACTTTTCTATTAAGCAGCTTAATCCCTAATTTTCTCTCTGAAGTGGAGAGTTTTAGCCATGTCTTCTTATAATTGATATTTAATTTCTGAGATGCGGCTCTTATAGACCCATACTTATCGATAGCCTCTAATATTCTTATCAATCCCTCGCTAGCCACTGTATTACCATTTTTAAGTAAGTATAGCCTTATACCGATCTTTATAGGTATCCTTTTATCCCCATATTCCAGTAAGCCGTTCAATTCTACTTATCATATATCTATTCGTCATGCTATATAATAAAATTGCTACTAGCCCCACAATAGATGATATGATAAGAAGGGTGGATGCGGATCCAACATCTGCAAGGGATATCATGTTATATATCGCGACGGGAAGTGTTTCAGTAAAAAGAGGTGTTCCCCCCGCCAATACAATCGTCGCTCCGAATTCACCGAAGCATCTAAACCACACTATAAACCATGTACTTATTATTCCGGGAAGGGTAATAGGTAGAATTATTTTTCTGAAACTCATCAATATGTCAGCGCCATATATCTCTCTAAGCTCTTCGATATAACGTGGGAGATATAGATATACGCTCCTCATAATACCTATAGAGATAGGTAGGGCTATGACTGTCTGTGCAATGACTATCGAGTTGACAGAAAAGACTAAGCCAAGAACTTCTGTTAAGATGTTTATACCGGGGTAGTCCCTCAATAAGATCATAAGGCTTACTCCTAAACCAACAGGCGGAAACCCTAGATATAGCAGGGATAAACTCCCGAAAAAATTGGAGATAAACCCTTTTCTTACCGCTAGATAATAGGCAAGGGGAATAGATATTATGGTAGCTACAGTAGCAGATATCATAGATGTTACTAATGATAGACGAAGCGCATTTTGTATCCTTACATTCTGAAGGGAATTGATGAAGATGGCCGGTGAGACATGGAGAATAGGGGCGAATACAACGAATAATGATAGAAATATTATTGCAGCAACAAATATATCTAAAGCTCTCGAATTGTTACTGCTCATTAATCGGTTTCACCCCATATTTATAGAACTCATCCAAATGCGCCAAGATATAACTATAAAATTCTTCGCCTACCTCTGAATATGACTTTGTAAGAGCTATTACTACTTCACCAGCATATTTTTCTAACAACGAATCATATACTATGTCTAGATTATTTGGATCCATATATTCAAATACGCTAAATGTGATCGTGGCGTCCGCTACACCTAGCTTAACATATGAAGCCGCTACATATGCACTCTTTGCATATACTATATGTCCTTCCTTGACACCACTCTCTACGAGACCCCATAATCCAGCCTCACTCAATATTTCCCTCGCAATTATTCCTGCTACAACATGTTCAGGGTTTCCTATAGCTAGAACTATATCTTTCCTTATTAAGGCATCATATACTCCACGGATATTCTTTGGATTACCTTCTTCTACTATAAGGCTAATAGTCAAATAACCGATATAGTAGATCGAGTCTTCTATTATTAACCCCTTATTTATCCCTTCTTCTAAAAAGTGTCCGCCATCAGAGATATAGATATCGCCATAACCATATAACTCGAGTTGCGATAAGACATATCCACTACTTCCATAAACATAAATTACTTCTAAATCAGTATAGCCATATTCCTCCTTAAACATTGTGAACAGATTTTCAACTGGAAGCTGTAGTGTTCTATCTACATATAATAATACCTTAGATTTGGTGTTTGAATATGATGCTATTGATAATATAATTATTAGACCGATCATTAATCCGGCGGCTAATATAACTAATCTATTATACTTGGGTTTCTTCATATTTAATCTACCCTACGAAGGGAGAACTCTGAGACCTTCTTTATAGAGACCTTGTCACCTTTAGAGACGCTTCTATTTACTGACGCATAAATTATATCTCCATTTCTAAGCCTTACTATTGCTATCTCATCACCATCCCTTGAGATTATATCTATGATTTCTCCTTCTCCAGCAGCATCTCTATAGACGTATATATCTTTGTAATTTATTATCGCAACATATTTATGTCCGTTTGTCAATTTCCCATCATCTATGAAGAAGGGCGAATAACCATTCCGTATATATATAATAGATGTGAATGGCTCTCTCAATATAAGCTGGGTATAATAATTACTGGCTCCCTTTAGAAGCTCCTCGGGAGGCCCTGATTCGATAATCTTTCCGTCATACATTATACCTATTTTGTCCGAGATGTATATTATGTCATCGATAATGTGACTGACTAGAATTATAGTTATTCCCTCGGATCTCAGGTCAAGTAATAATTGGTATAACATCATCCTATATTCTATATCGAGGTTCGAGAAGGGTTCATCTAACACCAAAATCTTGGGCCTTCGAACTAGGGCTGTGGCTATCGCGACTTTCTGTCTTTCACCCCCACTTAGCTCTGTAATTTTCTTATACAATAAATTGGTTATACCAAGCTTATCAGCGATATCTACAACGAGTTCTTTATGATTCGTATTATTTCCCTCTGATACTAGTGGAAATGAAATGTGTTCATACACATTTTTCAGTGGTAGTAGAGGTGTACCCTGGAGAACAACGCCTAACCCTCTCTTTGATGGAGGAGTCTCAGTCACATCCACCCCATTTATTATTACTTTACCATTATCTGGCTTGTATAAACCCACTATACATTTTACGAGAGTTGTCTTGCCCACCCCATTACCGCCGACTAAGGTATACATATCTCCTTTATCTAGTTTGAGGTCTACTCCTTTCAGTATATTTCGTCCCCCGATGCTCTTCCATAGGTTTGACGCCATTAGTATAGTCATCTATAATTATGCTATATATAGCATAATTAATAAATTTATTTAATATAAGGATAATAGATAATTCGTGTCTGAAATGGCGAGATATAAATTGAAGGCTAAACCATTCCATAGGGCCGTAGAAGAGATGATAGATGCATTCGAGGATAGATCCACAGCGATATATGTCCCCAGCGACTCTGCCCTTGGATATATATTAGCCGAAGATATATATTCACCCATCGATCTTCCTCCCTATAACGTCGCTTTCTACGACGGGTACGCAGTAAAATCCAGAGATATAAGCTCCGCCTCCGCATCTAGCCCAGTTGAGTTAAAAGTCACGGGTAATATTTATAAGGCCGGTGAGGAGAAGGGGCTATATTTAGAGAGAGGTCAGGCTATCTATGTATCAGCTAATTCCCCATTGCCAGAGGGAGCAGATACTGTCGTAAGAATGGAGTATGTAGAGGAGAAGAATGGATATATCTTGGTAAAAAAAGCTATGGATGCAGGGGAAGATATAGTTCATAAAGGGGAAGACTTACAGAAGGGGGACTTGATATTGGTGAGGGGACAGGTAATAAGGCCTCAGGATATCGCTCTTCTACTCGAACTTAATATACATAGAGTGAATGTATATAGGAAGCCTATGGTAGGGATATTATCCGTTGGCACTGAATTGAAGGAGAAGTTGAGTATGGGTTTTCCATATCCAGATAATTACTCTATATTATTAGGTGAAAGCCTGAAGTTGATGGGAGCCGAGGTAGACATACTGGGAGTTATATCTGATAATCCCGTTGAGATTCGGGAAGAGGTGTTAGAAAAAACTGAGGTATACGATATTATTGCATTAATTGGAGGCGCATCCATCGGTTTAAACGATACTACTGGACATGCGCTGGAGGAGATCGGCGAATTCATATTTCATGGAACAACTCTTAGTCCAGGCAAGGTTTCTGGTGTAGTTAAGATTAGGGGTAAACCTGTCTTCCTCGTCCCTGGCCATGTAGGCTCTGCGATATCATGTTTATACAATTTCATATATCCATTGTTGATGGCGAAATACCTAGGTGGTTCTTCAACTCTTCCAAAAGTATATGCTGAGCTGGCTTCTGATGTACCGACCAAGCCGAGGGGATATACTTTTAGAACAGTATCCCTAAAGTGGATTGATGATAAGATATATGCTTTTCCCCATGAAAAGAGGCTAGGGGGCTCGACATTATTGACCGTTCTGACCAGGGGAAGAGGCTTTATCTTGATACCTCCGGGCGTGAAGCCTTCTAGAGGAGATATTGTGGAAGTCATATTATTCAGTCATCTGGAATCTATAGGTATTAAGTGAGAATAGTGATGAAGCCGGTTATCGCTGTATTTGGCAAGAAGAATAGTGGTAAAACAAGATTAATAGAACGCTTAATTAGGGATCTAGAATCTAAAGGCTATAATATTGCGGTTGTTAAACATGTTCATCACGGAGATTTTGAGGTGGATATCGAGGGTAAGGATACATGGAGATTTATGAAGGCAGGTGCAAAGGATGTTGCAGGTATATCTGATAGAAGGCTATATATTAATAGAAGTTTGAAGGGATATCCCGACATAGATAGAATCCTCGAAGAATTTCTTAGCCACAACGATATTGTATTCATAGAAGGATTCCGATTTCTATTCAAGGACAGCAAAGATATACATAAGATAATTGTCGGTGGAAAAGCAGATTATATCGAAGCATCAGAACCTATCCTCTCGATATATAGAGATGAGAAAGACTATAATGTTATTTTAGATAAAATTATCTCTTTATTGAGAAACAAGTGATATTAATAAATATCCTATTTATTCTTAGTCAAATAATCCATCAATAAACTTCTATCTAGCGAAAGTATTTTCCGGATAAACCTGATTAGTTTTATATCTCCCTTATAGTTCTCCAGCCATCTAAGTATATGAACCTTGAGAAATCTATGCTGAACCCTAACATTTTCAATTTTTTTATTCATAGGCAACGCCATACCATCTTCTATCAACCGGGCCATAAATGCCAATTGAACGATAAGGTGATCTGGGGGGAGATCAATGTCTGGCTTATAATTATTATCGATATAGAATTGATTAACAACATTCCTATAATATCCTTTTTCATAGTCCCTTAGACCTATATATTCTGAGGCTAATAGGTTTGATATATCACTCCATTTAACCTCTTCATCCTTAATCTTATCTATATCCTTACTGAGTTCGGGTATAAGGCTGAGGGTTTCGAGAGCATTCTTGTCTGGAGAGCCTTTATATATAGAATATAGATAATTAACTAGAGTAGAATATAGAATATATCTTCCCTGAGAAAAAAGGTAGGGGGGGTTAATATGTGGCGAAGGGGTCACTTAACTTCTCCTTTACACCGACTTTAGATACTTTACCATATGCAGTGAAATAGGCCTGTGCGGCGCCTAGCCAACTCAGCAATGGCCAATCATCTAATGATGGATCCCTGCTTAATACTGGGTTTATGCTCACTCCATTGAACCTCCATTCATCATATGCTGAGCCTGATTCATAGAATTCTGGTGGACTCTTGGTAAATAATAGTTTCTTAGTTATCGGGTCTAACTCTCTAACCGGGTTCAATGCATCTTCGGGTATCTCGACGGTTTCAGGTATATTTTCGGCGAGGTTCTGAGTTTTAACTTCCTCTATATATTCTGGTTTAGCTACTAATGTATCTGCCCATCTACCCATACCTACGGGTATAGCTAAGGTTCCTTTTGCGACGCTTGGCTCTACCACCGCCTTTACTTTGATCGCTCCAAAGGGAGTCTCTACCTTAATTATGTCGCCTGTTTCTATGCCCATCGGCTTTGCATCATCAGGGTTTATTAGCACAAAGTTTTCAGGCATAATTTGCTTCATCCAGTAGTAGAATAGACTTCTATGCTTTGTATAAAGTGGGCTTCCCGGTATTACTATCTTAAATGGATATTCAGATTCTGGGTAGATGTCACGTAGCGGTACTCCATGTAGCCATCTGTCAACATATGATGGTGTAATGCCGCTAACAGGTCCATAAGTCGCTGGGGGTAGGTATTTAGGACCTCCATAGAACTTGTTTCCAGTTACTGAGTTCTTGGATTTCGCTAGATCTTCATTCCAGAAGAAGAATGTCTTCTTGTACTTCTTTCTCTTTGACGGAACCTTCCTCAGAACAATTTCATTCTCGTCGTATGACTCTTCATAGCTTGTAAATATTCCGCCTCTAGCTAGACAGTATGCGACATACCTCCATTCATCCTCCGATATAATATCTTTGAATTGTGCTATTGGATAGTTTTCTTCGACAAATCTCACCTCAGACTCAGGGACGTTCTCGGGTATAAAGCCTTTATCCAGAGCATATATCGCACCATTGGAGTAGACTCTCATTATGTAGTCCCATGCACTATGTAGTGGGAACTTCATCCCTTCATATTTGTTCCCGCTTGCTCCAGGTATTCCTTCGTCTCCAAATCCTGGTGCGTCAAGCATCTTACCTATATCGATTAGGAACTCCCACATAGATGCATAGCGCGGTCGTCCAGCGGGATCTTTACCAATCATCTCTGTAAAGGGCATTACGACAGGGGTTCTCCATGCTTCCGCCAGTTTGACTGAGCCACTGCTTGCATATAGATATTGCATTCCCATTGTGCCTGTCTCGAGATAAGTAGTGTCGGGGACTATATAGTCGGCGTATAGATATGTCTCATTTATTGTGGTTGTTAAAGCGACAAATAAGGGCAATTTCTTAGTATCTTTTAATACCTCTATAAACTTTGTTCCGTAATTAGCCGATAATACGGGGTTAGCATAGAATAGGAACAATGCTCTAATTGGATATGGATACTCTTCTTTAATCCCGGCGAATATCTCTGTATAGCTTTCCTCTGGTGAGTGGGGATACCATGGCCTCTTTGTCGGATAGGGATCCTCTCCCTTCTTCACTTTCAGCCAATATTCTAAGGTGCTTTCATACTTTGCCTTACATCTATCTATCGGTGGACCCCAGTGTTTAGGCTCACCGAACTTCTTATAATCCGTGTTATAGAGATAATAATTGTATTTGGTATGGGATGCTCTGCCCATCAATCCTCCTTTGCGATGATAATTTCCTATGAGGAAGTCTAAGGCTCTATATGCCCAGACAATATATTCACCGTTGGGATGCATCGCTACTCCTCTATGGATATATGTTGCAGCCTTCCTTCCTACACTTGTAAAGTCTTTAGCCATCTGTATTATAGTCTCCACAGGTACACCGCATATTCTCGACCATTGTTCCATAGTCCTACTATATGCCTCTTCCTTCAATAGTTGTAATGCGGTCTTGACAGTGACAGACTCACCGTCTAATTCTATAGTTCCCTGGTAAAAGAGCTGAGCCGAATCTACCGAATCTATCGATGCAAAGGTACCTTCATGGGTGACTACCACCGGTTTACCGGAATCGCCTAACCCCAGATCTGTGTCCTTGACGAATTCTCCTTCTCGTGGGTGGCCTGGCTCAGCTATAACAAGCCATGTAGCGTTTGTGGCCACCGGTTCTCCTTTAGCATTTGCGCTTTCCTCGTTAGGTGTCTCCAAGAACTCCTTATTATACTTCTCATTTTCGAATATCCATCTAGCTATCGCCAATGCTAGAGCGGCGTCTTCTCCAGGCTTGATGGGCACCCAGACTATATTGCCTCTAGCCTGTGTTCTAGGCGCTATTGGATTGACGTAATATAACTTTAGCTCTCCATCAGCAGCCCTCTCTATGGCTATTCCCTGTCCCGTTGCACCTGGATGTATCCTTCCCATCTGTGCACCAGCCATTATCAATACCTTAGCTCCTATACTATCTGGATTGATATCGGTGTATCCTATGCTGAGATAGTTACCTGTGTAGAACCCTAATTGACATGACGATGTATGCCTCCGCCAATTGACACTACCTATAGCATATGTCCATCGCTTATAGAAGTAGTCTGCATGTCCTTGTCCACGGCCCCTTAAGAATATTAGCTGGTTAGCTTTAGGCCCTAAATCGGGTCTATCTGGATCAATCAATATATCCTCTAAGCTGAGGCCTTTCTCAGCAAGTATGGAATTCCACTTAGATTTAAACTCCTCGATCTTATTTAGGAGTTCTTCATATGACAAGTCTTTAGCTTCACTTAGTATAGCGTCGACATCACTTTTTATTCCACTTAGAATCTCGTTTGGATCCTCGAATCCGGCTTCTTTGAGGACGCCATATGTGAATATGTCTTTTAATCCAAGTATTTTCTCGCCAGTCTCCTCAACTGTTCCTCCTTCTACAACTTCTCTTATCAGCTGCTCCCAGCTTATAACTTTCCATTTGCCACTACCTCGGGGACCCGCTCTCTTAAGGGGCTTTATAACTCTATATGGGTCATATAGATAATGAATTCCATCTACGCCTCTTGCACAAAGTGTACCTACATGGTTTAGCGATTCCGAAACTGGCGTATCATATGCTAATGCACTAAATCTCTTTATCTGAGAAAGCTGTGTAGATCTATTGTATACATGGTATGGATTGCCTTCGATACGCTCCACAACTTCTATACCATCTTTATTTACAACTCTCGCTCTAATCCCACATCTAACATTACATCCGAGACACGAGCTATAGACGATCCTTACATTATCCTCGTATATGGGGTCTGGTTTAACCTCGGTGTAAGTCGGCTTCATAATCCGATTTATTACCTCTCTATATCCAGCTAAGAATGTACCTGCCGCTGCTAATGCAACCAATCCCTTTATAAACTCTCTTTTATTAACCATTTTTTACTCCACCTCCAAGGGGAACAACCAAGTAATTAGGATAAATATCACGACCGCCAACGAGATCGGTGATATCATATTCAAGAACCAACCATGTGGTAATGTTAACTCTAAAACACCTAGCCCTGTTCTTGAAACTAACTGTCCATTAATCATGATATTCCATTTGTTGATGAGAACACCGATTAATGCGACAATTGATACCAGTATACTCAATTGACTCCATCTCAATGAGAAGGTCGAAATTATCGCAGATATTATCATTAGGAATATTACCGCTATTACCAAGGGTATTACTATATTGAAGCTTGAATAGAAATCTGAGCCGCCAAGCCACCAACCCCATATAGATACTTGTAATATTAGTAGACCAGCTACCGCTAAGCACCCTGTAAAATGAATCTTAAGTAGAGGGTTGACATATTCCTTATCCATCTTGTCGAATTTCCAGAGGAAATATACTAATATGGCGGCTGCTGTGCTAGTGACAAAGGTGTCTGCAAAATAAATTACCGGTAATATTGGCCAATTACGCCAAATAAATAGCCATGTCTGTGAAGTCAGCAGTATAGATGGATACAATCCCCATAGGGTTGCAAATATGAAGAGTACTCCGGCGATAACTTTTAGCAATGGTGACAGCTTTTGATAAGTGTCTTCACTTCTTATACCGAATGATAATAAGTTGTATAGCGGTCTTAGAGTACCGTTACGAGATGCTTTTATATACATCGGATAGGAGAAGTATAATAGCATAAAGAGTAAGCCTACAATAAATGTTGTAATCCATAGAACACCACCGTATAACGATATCGTTGAGACCCCTGGATATTTATCTGATGGGAATATATGTAGATTAGTTAGTATTAAGCCGGCTCTTTGTGGCTGTCTCAGATCAGCCAATGGACCTAGAAGGATGACGGAGAAAAAGGACATTCCAAGTAATGTTAAGAGAGGTATAGCCCTCTTTATCTTACCCGTAATAAATCCTATAGATGCTAACATCAAGAGATCAGCACCGGATATTAGGAAAGCATAGGCAAACATTACTGGAAGCCATAGGACAGGCTCAGCCAACTCATTTGGATAAACATAATTTATCAAGATACTTGGGTCCATCATCTGCTCCCCTCCTTAGGCAAATCGCGATAGAATACCATAGGCTCATTTCCAGTCTCAGGCTTCAGAACTTGAGTCGGGTACTCATCAACCAACTTGCTTATTGTACTCTCGTCATCATATAGATTGCCAAATACCCTTGCAGTTGTGGGGCACGCTTCTACACATGCAGGTAGAAGCCCCTTATCTAATCGATGTTCACAGAATGTACATTTATCTGCAATGCCTTTTACAGGGTTATGATATCTTGCCCCATAGGGACAAGCATTAATACATGCGCCACAACCTATACAGAGTTCATCGTCTATTAAGACAAGTCCGTCCTCCCTTTTATACGTCGCATTTACTGGACAAACATCTACACATGAGGGATGTTCACAATGATTACATATTTTTGGGATAAATACCAGTGTGCCTCCTTCTAGAGTTATCTTTTCCACCCATGTTCTAAATACACCTAGAGGCACATTTGTTTCTGATGCACACGCTGCAACGCAAGCCATACAGCCATAGCATTTCGAAACATCTATATACATAGCGTATCGCTTTGTTTCTAGCTGAGCCTCTGCTTCCTTAGTCAATGTAGCCGACGCAACCACTAATGTAGCAGCACCCATAGTACCTAAAAACTTTCTTCTAGAGATGCTCAAAACAAAATCCCCTCAGTCAATACTATATTTTATATTAATATATAAAAGATTCGATTCATATATGAAAATAACGGTGTTAAATATTACGATTTGTATAATATTTTTTGTATATATCATTAATATCCATATTTAATGTATAACTTGAGATATACATATTGATTCGACATATAGATATAGAGTTTTTCCATTATACAATCTAACTTAAGTAAATGTATATTTTTTTAGAATAAGCGTGATAATATAGTACTCTATTTTATCCTTGCAATCCTTATGTCAATTATCTGATGACACTCTATTCTAGATCAATTTGAATTTATCGCTTAATGTTCTTCATATGAGTTGATTGGATTGACTATGATTATAGTATTTTCGGTTTGTTGATTACTATAGATTATAATCGATATTCTTGATTCCTCCTTATTGTTTATGCAATCTCTTTATACAGATGATTTATTATATTTAATTTACGGGGTTATGGATATGCCTCTATATCGTACAATTAAGGGGAAGCGGATCGAGGGATTCAAGAATATTGTAGATGTTGAGGATAAGATCGCTGTCGATATTCCTATTAATATAATTATAAATGATGAGGTCTTTACAACGATATATGCTACTCCCAATGATTTATATGATCTAGCTGTGGGATTTTTGCTTTGTGAAGGATTGATAGATAATTATGATGATATAAGAAGGATAGTTGTTGACGACTCAAATATTAGGATAGATATAGATCAAGAGTTATTTTCCGAGATAAAGAAACGTTATAAGATTGCGAGGCTTATCTTGACTTCATGCGGGGCATTAGATGATTATATCAAGAAAATAGGTAAATTAGAACCTGTTAAGTCCTCCTACTCCATACATCTTGGGCAGATATATAGCCTCATTAGAACTATGAATAATGTTTCCATTAATTATAAGGAATATATGGCATTACATACTGCAGCTATATTCGAAGACTTATCTTTGAAAGTGGTTTCAAGTGATGTTAATAGACATATAACTATAGATAAAGTTATTGGAAAGGCTGTACAGAAAAATGTTGATTTCGATAAATCTATATTGATAACCTCCGGTAGATTGAGTGCAGATATGATATTGAAGGCTGGCCGTATGGGTATACCTATAGGTATATCGTTGAGGGGACCGTTATTTTCAGGTATATATATGGCTATGGAGCTGAGTATGACTTGTATAGCCTTGACACATGGTAAGGGATTTACTATATATACATCTCCTGAGAGGATAACTTCCTAGGGTATGCCTCTCCTAATATTCCTCCATATATACATAAGCAATAAAGAGCGTGGAGGAGTTTCCTCCGTCATTAATCGATTCAAGCCTTGTAAAGGCATACTCATCAGATATAGCTGTAGAAAATGTCTTAGAGGCGATCCAGATATATGGAGGATATGGATACATGAAGGATCTTCCCACCGAAAAATTATTGAGAGACGCAAAGCTTATTCAGATATATGAGGGGACCAACGAGATAAATTTATTGACAGCTATAGAAAGCTACATGGATGAAAGGGGTTAGGATATGCCAAGGTTCGTAGTACATGAACATAGGGCTAAAAAGGCGGGTCTACATTATGACCTAAGACTGGAAATAGATGGAGTTCTTAAGTCATGGGCATTTAGAAAGGAACCGCCGATACAACCGGGGATAAAACGTCTAGGAATTAGACAGCCTGACCATGAATTGTCATATATAGATTTTCAAGGATTAATAAGGGAGGGTTATGGTGCAGGCGTAGTCTCGATATGGGATAATGGTGAAATGGAGATCATCGAGTACTCACCTGATAAAAAGATAAAGGTAATATTAAAAGGCGGGAAGCTTTCGGGAGAATATGTATTAATTAATACCTCGAGGGGTTGGCTTCTATTCAAGAAAAAGTAACTATCTTATTCTATCTCAACTTTTTCTCTCTTGACCTCCTGTAAGTTCCCTTTGAGTTCCTCTAATTCTCTTATTTTGATATTTATCAATTCGGTAAGAGCTTTAAGCAATTCTGATTTTGCTGTTAAGTAATGTTCTAAGGCTGCCTTATATTTGTCTGGTAAGGCTTCCACCAATAATTCATCAATTTTCTCTAGGAATATGAGAGGATATAGAATGGGTAAGCCTAAAGACTTATATAACTTCTTATCCTCTTTCACCCCTGATCACCTTTAAAATAGATATATAGATATCTATTCATAAGTTTAGCTTTCACTATGTTCATTTTAAACGTAATTGTGGGTAATGGTACAACAAGGTCGATAGGTCCGGCATCGGTATATAAATGTATGATCAACTCGTCCCCTATTCGTTCAATCTCAAGATCCTTTTTACTTAAGAAGGGAGTGGGATACTTGATTATCAGATAATCATCTTCCCGCTCGATATTTATCAAGTCTCCCTTGTGATATATCTTTATCGGATCTTCATCGCCGTATAATTCATCCGCAGCCAACCTCAATTGACTTAACCCTTTTAATTCTTTTTTGAATAGTCTTAGGAACTTAATTGGCACAGGTTTAAAGCTGTTTACAGCCTCGTTTATATATCTAGACTGTCCATCAAGCCATTCATGGAAGAATGGATCCGTTACTTCTTCTGGTAATATCTTATTCATAATTATTAGGTCAGTATTTAGACCGTATATCGATGCTTGAATATATGTTCTTCTAGTATTAGCTATACTAAAGGAATCTGGGTTAGCGACTAGCCTTATACTCGTAATATCAGGATTCACAAGGTAGCCACGTACCCTCTCTATCATCTCAAGAAGCTCTATTTCTCTTTTGATAATATCTTTAGACGGGGCGGGTATCCCTACTACAGGCTCAAATATCTTTCCTATATCGGCGAGGGGATATATTATCTTCATAAATCTGCGGCTAATCTTACCCATAATTGCAGGAACATATAGATACCGTAATGCTTCACCGCTAGGCACAGTATCAATAACGATAACATCGTACTCCTCGGTGGCTGCTAACATATCGAGCTTTAACATTGTCGCTATTCCAGTCATTCCGGGTAAACTAGCTATTTCATAGGCCAGGATCTCGTCTATCCCTCTAGCCTTGAAGACAGATGCAATATAGTCAAGTATTACAGAATAGTGTCTAGCAGCCTCCAATACAGGATCGATATTAATAGCGTAAAAATTACTAGTTATCTTCGTAGGGTCTCTTCCCACCTCCCCATTCAACACGTCTCTTATAGAGTGGGCTGGATCAGATGAAACTAGTATTGTTCTATGGCCATATTCAGCTAGTCTTAGTGCTGTAAGAGCTGATACAACGGATTTACCTGTGCCGCCTTTTCCTGTAAAATAGAGGATTCTCATCAAGAATATAGGTATTCAACATAGATATTTATATAAAGTAGATCAAAAAATTATCCCTTCTATAATTATATGGCCTATATTGGACAAAGATTTAATTTTATTCCTGTATACTACTATTTTATGAGTTATATAACTAAGAAGATACGGGATTTAATGGTTCAGAAAGAGGATTTAGTCACATTATCTCCTGACTCTACAATATTAGAAGCGGCAAGACTTATGGAGGCAAGAAAAATAGGTTCTATATTAATTGTTAAAGGAGATAAATTACTTGGAATATTTACTGAGAGAGATATAGTTAGAACTGTGGCTGATGGCGTTCCGTCAAACACCAACCTAGAAGTTGTTATGACAAAAAATGTAGAGACATTAAAGCCTAATGATCCTTTAAGTAAGGCGGCTTATATAATTAGTGAGAAGGGCTTTAGACATATACCCATTCTAGATGATGAAGGTAGATTAGTAGGAATTATATCTGCAAGAGACATATCTAGATATTATTCTGAATTTATAGAGGCATTTGAATAGGTAAAGATGAGGATATAAAAATAATGGGGGTTACACAGGGAATCCGCTGAAAAGCACTATCTTAGATGCTAATATGACTCTATTGGTATCAACGAAATAGGATACGCTGACTTCATATCTTATTCCATCAACAAAGAAATGTCCGTAGATATGGATATTTCCATTAGGCTCTTGATACGAGTAGTCTATAATAAAGTTTAGATTGTATATCCCCACTGCTGATATTACTGTTAATTCTCCTCCACCAGCCCCTATGGTCAAAAATGCTGGTCCTCTTACTAGTCCTGTTACGGGGTCAAATAATACGGCTCTCCCTTGTGCATTCAGTATCATTGGCATGAATACTATCGGCCCTATCCCCCAAAGCTCGCTATTATGCATAGTCCACATGATATCCGTCTCGCTAACTGCTTGTCCTGCTACATAGATAACTACTGTGTATGGCGCAAAGAAATTAGCCGCCGTAATGTGATGACCTATTCTGGTGACGAATCTCCCATTTACATCTGTATTTCCACTATCGATAAGTAAGCCGTTGACATCGTAAATCTCTACAAATATATTTTCTATCCCTGTACCAGCCACATCCACTACTAGAACCTCCATATTCCATTCAGTATACACTGATAAGGCTGGATCCCCGAAAAATATATCCGTCTCATTGAAAGCTACATCTGTGAGGTTTATTAGACCTAGACCGGGTAAGCCACTAAAATAAGCAATGGCATAATCGGACGAATTCAGGTAACCACCAATCCAGGTCAATTGGTAATCCGCTGCCGCCCCAAGAGTTAATATCATTCCATAATCATTACTAAAACTAACGTTCAGATCCCTAAACTCATAATATCCTACGGCGCCATCATAGAGACCAAAGTCTAAAGCATCATCATCAGAATACAATACAGATACATTTTCCACATATAATTCTAAATAAGAGTCCCTCATATCAATATCTATGAATTCGTCGCCTACCACTCCGAAAAATGAGGGA
Source organism: Candidatus Scotarchaeum otlingeri (assembly GCA_002011075.2). Classification (GTDB taxonomy): domain Archaea; phylum Thermoproteota; class Nitrososphaeria; order Geothermarchaeales; family JDFR-13; genus Scotarchaeum; species Scotarchaeum otlingeri. The sequence goes on along the minus strand of MTMA02000006.1, from coordinate 550,374 downwards.
TCTATCCATATGTATACCTCACTATTGTTATAGGCGTCCAATAGGATAAACTCCTCATCTATATAGCCAACCCACATATCATTGATCTCTAACTCTAATATGCTGATATTGTATACATCTATTTCAAAGAACTCATCCCAATCCTCTATTAGTACCGTTACATCATTAAACTCTGCAGAGACATAACTCCTATCATAAACGGCCAGATCTAGAAGGTCCTCTTCTGAATATTCAACAAAAAGATCGTCTACGGTAATATATACCTCAGAGAAGTCGGTTACTGGATCCGACTCTAAATCTATAACTTCATCGCCAATAACCTCGAGGTAGCTGTCTCCTAAATAGATAGAAGTCGTTGAAAAGAATTCGATATCAAATATGAAAAAGTCCCAACCTATCTCCTCGACATATATATCACTCATAAACATCCATAAAGTAGAATTCCAGGAATCTAATTCGAAGAAATCCACGCCATATTCAACAAAAACGTCTGTCACCGTTGCATCCAAATTACCATCAAATAGGTCTAAATGGATAATATCTGAAACATTCCGTTCAAAGACAGATAATTGATCAATAAAAAGACTCCCATTCATGTTATTATATACACCATGTAGAAGGAAAGTCCAAAAATTGAAAATCATGTTCGTAGTATCCACAACGATACCTGATAAGTTTAGGACATTCGCATTTGTAAATATAACATCAATTATTTCGCCGCCCGGTATTATTGTAACATTATTTATTGATACAGCAGTAGGATGAAAGGTCGTATTTACTACCTGAACAGCTATTTCAGCCACAGCCCCGGGGGGTTCAATAATCCAGCTAAAACCATTTCCATTGATCGTGACATTTACGTCAATTACCACAGGAGCTTCGTCAAACACATCGTCTGTGAAATTTATGATATCTCCATCGGCAGCTACAGCTAGAGCATCAGCGACTGTAGGAAAATCCGCAGGTACATTCAATACTGCAGGCGCAGCATTAACAACAGGAGGATATATGGATGCCATTAGCAGAAGAATAATAGTTAACCCCAGTCCAAATACAATCTTATTGCTCATAGTCACACCAAAATAAATTAAAAAATTATTGGTCTCTTAAGGATATAAATATTAAGATTTATTAATTATATCTCATAGACCAATTTTTTAAAAATTACTCTGGCACCTTGAACTATACACCTAATCCATTAATATATTCAAGAGCCATATTATACATATTCCATTATGAATCTATAAGATTATTGTTATAGTAAAAATATTTATATTATGGGGATTGAGTTGCATAGATTATCAGGTGGAGAAATATTAGTATATACCTTGAAGAGGGAGGGTATTGACTATGTATTTGGGGTCCCAGGAGCAGAATTAACACCAATCCTAGATGCATTACATAGAATCGATTCGATCAGCTTTATACATACAAGACATGAACAAGCCGCTGCAAATATAGCCGATGCCTATTTTAGAGTTTCAGGGAGAACTGCTGCATGCATGGCTACTGTGGGCCCTGGAGCCGCAAATTTAGTATCAGGAGTATATCCTGCTTATGCTGACGGTATCCCGATGGTCGTTATCACTGCTCAGCATCAATTATGGAAATCATATCCCGACCATGGTAGTATGCAGGCGCTGGACCAATATACGTTGTTTAAAGCTGTAACTAAATGGAATGCAGTTGTTAACCATATTTCACGGATTCCTGAAGTCACACAGCGTGGTATTAGAGTCTCTTATTCAGGTAGGATGGGGCCTATTCACCTTGACTTACCGGTCGACATATTATTCCAAGAATATAACGTCGATAATCTAGAGCAATTTATTCCTTCACCTAAGCAGTATAGAGCAGTATATAGGCCGATTGGAGATATCGAGTTGATTAAAAAAGCCGCGAGAATGCTGGTTGAAGCAGAACTTCCTCTTATACATGCTGGATGCGGAGTTCTATGGTCAGAAGCCTATGAAGAAATAAGATTATTAGCGGAGTATCTATCTGCTCCAGTAACAACAAGTTTAGCGGCGAGGGGCGTATTGCCGGAAGACCATCCACTATTATTATATCCAGCTAGTCCAGGGGCTTTGGCCGCCCAAAATAACGCCGATATTGTTCTGCTAGTAGGAGGTAGGTTGGGTGATATAGATTTCTGGGGTATGCCTCCTGGATGGGGATCCCTAGAAGACCAGAAATTTATTCAGATCGATATCGACCCTGAAATGATAGCCCTTAATAGGCCTGTTGAACTCGCGATAGTTGGAGACGCAAAGGGGACCCTTAAGCTATTAATCGAAGAAGTTAGAAGGCTCTCTGATAAAATCGATAGAGACCTCTCTATGTATAGAGGATTGACCCAAGAATGGGAAGAGGACAAAATCAAGGAGGCATTAAAGGATTATGATGGGATCCATCCTATGAGGGCTATATATGAAATAAGGAGGGTTTTCCCTAGAAATGCTATATGCGTGGTTGATGGCGGCAACGTCCCTGTATGGGCCTATTATATTAATAGGATATATATGCCTAGGAGCTATCTTTGGGCCGCTGACTCAGGGCACCTCGGCACAGGCTTGCCCTATGCTATCGGTGCGAAGATAGCTGCACCAGATAGAGATGTCTTTTTGATAACTGGAGACGGTTCGCTTATGTTCAATATCCATGAATTGGAGACCGCCGCCAGGCTTGGATTAAAGATAAATGTATTTGTCTTAAATGATAGGGCATATGGAATGATAAAAGGCGTGCAAAAACTGATGTTTAAGAAGAGATATATCGGTGTAGATTTTCATGATGTAAGGTATGACAAGGTTGCTGAGGCTATGGGTTGGGTTGGCATAAGGGTCGAAGAGCCCGAGGAATTATCAAGCGCCATCAATAATGCTTATAATATGGATAGCCCCGTATTATTAGATATAGTTACACCTATGGAGCTGAGTGTAGAGCCGCCGGAATTATCATTGTTAGGGGCAATATGGCTCGAGGGCTGTACACCACCCGAAAGATGACTTTATATCTTTAATCCAGATAGTCGAGAATTAATATAATAATTAGATAGGGATGGAGGAACGAGTGTAATCTTTATTACTCCCCTAGCTTTCTATTTATTACTTTATCAATATCGAATAGATCAAATTTTTCTAGAGGTTTTTCAAGGATCCCTCTGTAGAAACCTCTTATGATTAGCCCGCCCGCCTCTGTTCTATTGAGCCCTCTAGTCATTAGATAATATATCATATCTGGGTCTAGAGGGATAGTTGAGGCGGAGTGGGTAACCCTTACATTACTGGATTTTATTTCTAAGCCTGGTAATGAGTCGGCCCTCGCACCGGGATTCAATATGATGGTATGCTCTTTAAGGGAGCTACGTACATTGGATATATCTTTTTCTACCTCGACCATTCCTTTGAGGATTAACCTGGCTTCATCCTTTAATGCACCGCGGACCTCTACATCAGACCTAGAATTTCTATCTATATGCTTAATGTAATTGGTTATATCGAAGTATTGTTTTTTGGAGCCGAAGATAGCTCCTTTATATGTCAATTCTGCGCCTTCACCTATAAGATACCCAAATCTCTTGCTTCTGACTAAAGCACCGCCAAAATCCGCTGTTAACCAATCTACCTTTGAGCGGCGCCTAATAACCAAATCTTGCCTCAAAAATAATATACTGCTGGAATCTAAATTGTTGATATATCTATAGTTGAGTTGGACGGAGTTTCCCAGTGATAGGTCTATGTTATAAAATAAGTTCTCGGGGGTTCCCTCGATTACATGATAAATGGTGATGTTGTTCTCATCACCTATATCTATTGATAACTTATTCGCTGGCTCCACATTATCAAAGGATTCATATATTAGAATAGGTTTTGTGAGAAGTTGTTTCTCTTTAACACTAATCTTTGTTCCCCAGGTATAAAGAGAGTCCACAAGGTACCCGAACTTATCTTTAACCAGCAAACTATTATGTTCTTTCGATAGATCAATAGTGTTATCGACATCTGTATCTACCTCTGCCTTTATCTTGGGGTCAACATGGATATAGTATCTGTTATTTGGTAGCCTTATATATACTATGCTATAATTAGTCAAGTCTACCTTTAGTGGGGTGTCATAAATACGCCTTGGGGTAATGAACTTCAGTTTTGCTTCCTCATATCGGTATCCACCTAAATCCCTATATTTTAGGAATACATCATAGTATTCTATAGGTGTGTCCAAGAACTCCTTATACCTATCTACTCTAGAGTTTATAGAATCTTCATGCAACGCCAGTTTATTCATTATTTGGCGAATATATTTTTCATCTATTTCCTTAATCCGTACAACTTCTTTCATGACTAACCTATCGCTCCTTCCATATCTAGCTGTATAAGCCTATTAAATTCAATCGCATACTCAAAGGGAAGTTCCTTAATGAATTCCTCTATGAACCCCATTACTATCATATTCAGAGCTTCACTTTCCTCCAGGCCTCTACTCATTAGATAGAAGACCTGATCTTCGCCGACTTTACCTACCTTCGCTTCATGAGTTATATCGACTTCATCTCTAATCTCTATATATGGATAAGTGTCTGTCTGGCTCTTATCATCCAATATTAATGCATCACAGACAACATTAGACTTCACGCCCCTTATCCCTTTAGGAACATGTATTAGTCCCCGATAGGTTGTTCTACCCCCATCTTTACAGACGCTCTTATTTATAATCCTACTGGTAGTATTAGGCGCCAAATGTATGATTTTCGCACCACTATCTATATGCTGTCCACTGGATGCATAAGCTATACTCAGTACCTCTCCCCTGGACCCTTCTCCTTTTAAGAATATACCGGGATATTTCATAGTAATCTTACTGTTATGCACAAATATCCCATTAGCTATGAAGTTGGCCAGCTCTTCGACCTCAATATCATATGTTTTCTTTACTCCAGCTGGAATTATTTCTTTAACCTTGTCAAATACGATGAGAGACTCGTGATGTGTGTTTAAATCATCGCTGTCATGATAAGGTATTGATCTTAATACCGCTATATGCTCACCCGTATCGATCTCAGATAACCTTTTCCATGCGACACCATATCCTTCTTTTCTATTTAATACCAAGAATGGGTGATTAGCGGTCGCCTCAATTTTACGATCATTAGATGTAACCAGCTTAAATACCTTTGAAGGCGGATTCTCCTTCTTCGCTACTACTCTTTTTTTCACTATTCTAAAGTCTGGAGTAAGTGAATAAACTATGTCACCGACATTTATATCCTCTATATTTTTGGTTCCTGAATTAATATGGATTTTTGTTCCTGCAACTAGACAACCTATATTGCCGTCTATCCATTTAACATAAGCATTCTTATATGCATGCGCTCTTTTGGTTACAAGGTTATAAACATTTCTACTCCAATTTTGTACAGTTATATATGTAACTTTTGAATTCTCCTTCGCTATTATCTCGACTACAGCCGCGTGGAGACTATCTGAAGCGTAAACGGGCGCGGTGCAGCCCTCAATATATGTTACCTCAGCATATGGCTCTACCACTATTAACGTCCTTTCGAATTGACCCATTGCCTGTGCATTAATCCTAAAGTATGCCTGTAGCGGCATCTTGACTTTTACATTCCGAGGGACATAGATAAATGAGCCTCCGCTCCATACCGCACTGTTAAGAGCTGCGAATTTATTGTCGTTAGGCGGAACGACAGTTCCAAAATATTTCTTGAAAATCTGTGGATACTCTTTTAATCCCGTATCTGTATCTAGAAAAATAACTCCCTCCTTCTCCAGCTCCTCTTTGATACTATGATAGACAACTTCTGAATCGTACTGAGCTCCTACACCCGCCAAAAATCTTCTCTCAGCCTCAGGAATTCCTAGACGGTCAAAGGTCTTCTTAATGTAAGAAGGGACTTCTTCCCAGCTTCTTGCCTTCTTATCGGTAGGAGAGACATAATAGGTGATACTATCAAAATTAATACTCTTCAGATCTGGCCCCCATTTAGGCATAGGTAGCCTCGTGAAATATTGATATGCCTTTAATCTAAGTTCCAGCATCCATTTAGGTTCATTCTTAAGTTTGCTTATAGCAATGACAGTCTCTTTAGAGAGGCCTTTAGGAAACTGTATAAGGTATTCTATTGGATCCCAGAAACCATAGCGAGAATAGTCAAACTCAAGCTGATGTTTTGCCTCATCATTCACCAGGTATCACCTTACCTTCTCCAAGATCCATTCATATCCTTTCTTCTCTATTTCCTGGGCCAATGTATAGTCTCCACTAACTTCTATCTTTCCATCTATCATAATATGAACTCTGTCCGGGACGATATAGTTTAGTACCCTCTGATAATGAGTTATTAACAGTATCGCCCGGTCGGGAGACCTTATTGTATTGATAGCATCAGCCACAATTTTAAGTGAATCGATGTCTAATCCAGTATCCGGCTCATCCAAAATGATATATTGAGGATCGAGGACAAGTAATTGGAGGACTTCGGCTCTCTTCCTCTCGCCTCCGCTAAAACCTACATTTAGATATCTAGAACTAACCGCACTATCAAATTTCAGTTTCTCCAGTATATCGTCAAATTTCTTCTTAAACTCCATTATATCGGGTTCTTTACCCGGATTCCGAAGTCTATATAGCTTACTATATACATTCCATAGAAACTTGAAGTAATTCACTCCATCGATATCCAATGGATATTGAAAGGCTAGGAATAATCCCTTTGCGGCTCTCTCATTTGGAGCCAGGTCTAATATGCTTTCGCCATCTATACAGATATCCCCTTTATAGATCTTATACCGGGGGTTCCCCATTATTACATGAGCTAAAGTGCTCTTTCCACTTGCATTGGGACCCATAAGAACATGTAATTCTCCTTTCCTAATAACAAGATTTACACCATTTAGTATCTTCTTATCTTCTATACCTGCATGAATATCTATTATTTCTAATTTTCCGGACATTATCTTTAGCACCGTAGTTTTTCCGTATAACAATGTTATAAAATTCCTTATTTAAATCTTTATCGACTATATCGTCAATGAAAAATATACTAATACAATACTATATAATTAATTTTAATGATGAATAATGGGTGGAATCGAGGATATCTTTAGGGAGAAAGGAGAGTTGTTTCTAAAAGTTATGGATTCCGAGGGTAAACGTAAACAAGGTGTAACGGAGGCGACGGCCCTTAAAAAGATATTTGAGATGCATGACATTAAAAAAGGTGGAAGAATTCTTGAGGTTGGTTGTGGAAGCGGCAGAGTCGCTATTCCCCTCTCTAAGTTAGGTTATGAAGTATATGGCGTTGACTTCTCCGATTTATATATATATCATGCAAAGAAAAGGGCTGAAGAAGAGCAGGCTAACACACATTTTATCTTAAGAGACATTAGAGAAGGACTCTATGATTTATTCAAAGAGGATTATTTTGATGCGGCATACATGATATGGACAACAATAATTGGGTATTACGAGAAAGATATTGAAATGCAACTATATAGAGAAATATATAGTATTGTGAAAGCTAAAGGCATTTTTGTTGTAGCAAATACGATGCATCGAGATCATGTTGCATATAGAAACACCGTATGTAGAGGTGCTACTTATGATGAAATAGGAGATTATGTAGTGATCGATATACCCAAATTCGATCCTATTAAATCGCGTATAGAGAGTGAATGGAGATTCTATAGAATAAAAAATAAAAATCTAGAGTATATTGATAGCATAAAGTTTATGTTGAATGTATACACTGTTAGCGAGATAATTAATATGATTGAGGAGGGGGGATGGAGGCTGAGCGAATTATACGGAGACATTATCAACCTATCTCAATTTAAGCCTTCCCTCTCGGGATTTAATGCTGTCTTCACAAAACCCGTCTAATCCAGGAGCTAATTCTAAAGATAATTTAATATTAATTTATTGATGCCCCTTATTTAATTGGTGGTATTTTGTGCCTAACCATGCTTATATACCTAAGTATCAATTGACGATTGATAAGATTCTATTAAGGGCTGTACAGCAATTCCCCGATAAAGAGATTGTATATAAGGATGTTCTTAGATATACATATAGAGATTTTTATAGGAGAGTAGTAAGGCTCGCGTCGGCCTTAGATGCTATAGGCATAGGGAAAGGGGATAAAATAGCGACATTGGAATGGAATACCCATCGGCATATGGAGACATATTTTGCGGTGCCTATGATGGGGAGTATACTTCATACAGTTAACTTAGCCATGGCTCCAACAGACATTATCTATGTACTTGGACATGCAGAGGACAACGCTGTTTTACTGGGCGAAGAGATACTTCCATATGCAGAAGCACTTGCACCGCAACTTGAAACTGTCAAATACATTATAGTCTCTACAGACAAAGAGGACTTGGAGCTTCCTGATATACCTGGTAAGGAGGTATATGAATATGAAGCTCTTATTCGAGACTATGGCTCAGATACATATGAATTTCCAGAGCTAGATGAGGATACGACGGCGACATTGATGTATACCTCGGGTACCACCGGCTTACCGAAGGGCGTCTACTTTAGCCATAGACAAATACTCCTGCACACGTTATCATTAATAATCCAGTTTACATATGAAGGTTTCACATTGGCTCCACATGATGTAATACTACATATTGTTCCGATGTTTCATGTCCATGCATGGGGCGGGCCATTCGCATCAACACTTATGGGGCAAAAACAGGTATTACCGGGGAGACTTGATTTTGGGCTTATTCTTAAACTTATTGAAAAGGAAAAGGTTACCCAGATGGCTGGAGTCCCAACCATCCTATACATGTTGCTAAACCATCCGGAATCGAAGAACTATGATCTAAGCGGAATCAAGATGATAGTAGGTGGAGCTGCCCTCCCAAAAGGATTATATTATGAGGCTAAGAAGAGGGGAATGAAGATTATCCAGGGATACGGTATGACTGAAACATGTCCAGGCCTTACATCGGCCAACCTAAAGCCAGGGATGGAGTCTTTGTCAGAGGAAGAGAAAGACGAAATATTCTTGAGTGCAGGTTTTCCATTTCCTCTGGTGGAAATACGGGTAGTTGACTCCCAATTTAATGACGTCCCTAAAGATGGTCAGAGTATTGGTGAGGTTGTGGCTAAAGCACCCTGGGTTGCAGTAGAATATTATAAAGATCCGGATAAATCGAGGGAAACATATGTTCAGGGATGGTTTAGGACGGGTGACGTAGCTGTATGGTTTCCAAATGGATATTTGAAGATAGTTGATAGATATAAGGATGTTATCAAAAGTGGTGGAGAGTGGATAAGCAGCATCAAATTAGAAGATTATATATCAACGCATAGGGGCGTAGCTGAAGTTGCGGTGATAGGTATGCCGGATGAAAAATGGGGGGAGAGACCCTTGGCAATCATAGTGCCCAAAAAAGAATATGAAGATAAGTTAAGCGAAAAAGATATACTTAGTCACCTGGAGCAATATGTTGAGAAAGGAGTGATGCCGAAGTGGTGGCTCCCAGATAAAATAATATTCACAAATGAATTGCCTAAAACACCTATTGGTAAGGTGAGCAAGAGGGAGCTGAGGGAAAAGTATATTAGGTAACCTTACCCCCACCTATTTTTGATGTTATTCAGATATAAGCTTAGAAATGAATACTCTAGTATTAGTATGGCTTAGGGGGTAGAGAACATCAGAGGGGAGAGGATAAATAAAGATGAATCCCGAAAACAAGTTGCTAAGCAAACCCACGGACGGCTTTATCTCTAGATATCTCAATAGAAGAATATCTATCAAGATAACTACATTCATAATAAGACATGAATTTGGTGTTAAGCCTAATCAAGTCTCAATCGCTACATTCCTATTATCTATAGCTACTTTACCGATATATCTATATGGATATCCACTTCTTGCTGGAATCCTGGTTCAGGCAGCATCGATACTAGATGGTGTAGACGGTGAATTAGCCAGGTTAACAGGCCATATGACGAAGTTCGGTAAATTCTTGGATTCATTTTTAGATAGATTATCGGATGTCTTCATCATATTTGGCTGCTCCCTATATGCATTATATTACCAGGATATCACAATCGAGTTATTATTAATAATTTCGTTATTAGCGGTATCTTCATCCCTCCTTGTAAGTTACATCCATGGAATTGGAGAATCAACATTGGGTATGCATCCGGCTTTAATAGGAAGATTAAAAGGCATAGCGACCAGGGATATTAGACTGTTCATTATTTTTCTATTCAGTCTATTTGGGATTCCCTTCACAGCCCTCGTCCTTATCTCGGTATTAGCATACATATACCTCATAGTCAAACTCGTTGAGATCAGCATAAGAATTATGTCATAGATTTCCATGTCCATAGTAATATTGATTCATATTACTCTAAGGCGTACAATCTCCATCAATATGATGAAAATTTATATTTAATGGGGGGGTATATAATGATAGCCATACATGGCTGCAGGGGCCTAAACACCTGTTGAGAATATGAGTGGAGATGAAGAGGGAGAAAGGTATTCATATTTTATTGGATTTGCATGGATGTGATGCAGAAAAGCTAGATGATTCTATATTCTTAAATAATCTTATCGCAAAGGTCCTGAGAGAAAGTGGGTTAAAATCATTCGGAACATTATATCATAAGTTCTCTCCTATGGGCTATACATCGGTTACCCTATTAGCGGCTAGTCATATCTCTATTCATACCTGGCCTGAATATGGATATATGGCGGTAGATATTTTTGCATGTGATGACAGGGAAAAGGCATTAAAAGCGGCTGAGACAATCATAGATGCTTTGAAACCGAGGAGAGTAAGGAAGATAATGCGTCTAAGGGGATATGTATTTAAAGAGGAAGTCCCAGTACCCAATGAGGAAAGAATAGGTTAGCTTAGTGAGACGCTATGGCTGAATATCATATGGAGAAAGCCTTTGAAGTAGGTAAAACTATTGTTTATACCGCATATCCCATCAAAAAAGTACTGTATAGAGGTAAAAGTAGATTTCAAGATATAGTAGTTCTTGAATTACCCTTCGGTAAAGCTTTAGTCTTAGACGGGATAATCCAGTTTTCAACCTATGATGAACACATATATCACGATGGACTTATCAAGCCTTGCTTTGAGAAAAACTATAATGATATTTTAATCTTAGGCGGTGGAGATGGGGGAGCGGCGAAAGCCCTTATAAAGCTTGCTCCCGATCTAAATATAAAAGTAGTAGATATCGATCCTATGGTTACCCAGATAGTTGAGAAATATATTCCTGAAGTTCTGGAGAATGTATTTTCTAGGGATAATGTCCGTTTGATAAATGATGATGCGTATAGCTTTGTATTAAGAGATGATTCCAAATATGATTATATATTGGGTGATCTAACAGATCTAAGGCCAGAATATTTTGAGGGAAGTGAAGTAAATAAACTATATACAGAGGAATTTCTCTCCCTCCTGGGATCTAGACTCAATCCCTCCGGTAAAGCAGTATATCATGTTGGAGGTCTAAATATGGATACCAAGCTCATAGGTCTTTTTTGGCGGAGAGTTAGAAAAGTATTCCGGCATGTACGTGCATACGGTGTGTATATTCCTAGTTTCCTTGATATATGGGTGTATATTGCGATGAGTAATAATGAATTTGGATTATCTAGAGAAGATCCTCCTATAATAGAATTAAGTTATTGCGATAAGGATCATATTCATACACCTATTTGTTACTTGAAAAAGTAAAAATATCATTAATATGGGGTATATACTTAGTTTTTGGGATGATTAAAACTCCCTGGGCCGACTCTTATTTATTGAGGATGAGGAGCCCCAAGCTTTGATGACCCATACATAATAAACTAAAAATATGGTTGGTTTAGAATAAAATTTTGGTCTATAATGTCCTTAATATTATCCATAGATATAGGAACAACAAACATCAAAACCTTTCTTGTAAATCAGGAAGGGGAAGTAATTTATAGGGATCTCCAACAGTTCTCCACTATATATCCGAGGGAAGGATGGGTAGAGCAGAGCCCAGTTGAAATTTATAGTATCATAAAGGACCTATGCCTTAAGGCCATAGAGAAATATGGAAAAGATATTATTGGAATCGGGATAACTAATCAAAGGGCCACCTCAGTCTTATGGCGTAAGGACGGCGAACCAATATATAATGCTATTACATGGATGGACACCCGGGGAAACATTGTGAGAGAGAAGCTAAGAAAGGAATTAGGCGACCTTTTCAATGATATAGAGATCTTCTTGAATCCGAACGCTTCATCTATGTATATTAGGTGGGTTCTTGATAATGTAGCCTACAGTAGAGAAGAGGCGGAGAAAGGTAATTTGCTATTTGGAACTCTAAACACATATGTTATATGGAGATTAACTAAGGGAGAGATATTCGCGACAGATCCATCGAACGCTATCGCCACAGGGCTATTTGAACCCTTTACCGATAATTGGTTTGAAGACTTATTCGAAATTCTCGATATACCCATAAACATCATGCCCACAATAAAAGATAACATCGATGAATATGGGGAAGCAAAAGACATCCCGGGAAATATCGCTATATATTCCTCAATTGGAGATCAACAAGCAGCACTTTTCGGAGAAGCATGTTTCAATATGGGAGATCTAAAGGTGACACATGGGACAGGCAGCTTCATAGATGTAAATATCGGAGGCGAGTTCACTATGCCGACTAAGGGATTATTGCCACTTACCGCATGGAAATATAGGGGTATCAAGAGCTATATGATGGAGGGATACATTTACAATACAGGTGGACTTGTGGATTGGATGATCCAAAATAACTTTCTCAAGGATTACGAAGAGCTTAACAATATAGAGATGATTGATGATAAAGATCTCTATTTGGTGCCTGCGCTAACCGGCTTAGGAGCGCCCTATTGGGACTCACAAGCCCGGGGCTTACTTATAGGCCTATCTAAAGATGTAAATAGAGAAGATATTATTAGAGCTGGGTTAGAAGGTATAGCCTTCAGAGTCCTAGACATCATAAATCTCATAAGAGAAGAGCTATCTATCGAGATCAGCCTCATGAGGGTCGATGGAGGACTAGCGAGATCCGACTATCTCCAACAGTTCATGGCGGACATCACAGGTATAGATGTAGAGAGGCCTGCTGAGCTGGAAACATCCGGTTTAGGCGCTGCATACATGGCTGGATTGGGCGCCGGACTCTATAGCGATATAAAAGAGATTATAGAAGTTAGAAAAGTCGATAAGGTGTTCAAGCCTTCTAGAAAAAGAGATTGGGCGTCAAAGAAGTATGAGAAATGGAGGGAAGCGGTGAATAAAGCGTTAGGATGGAGTGGGTAGTAAATGGATTCGTTTGAAGATAGGTATGAAGAGTTCTATGGAGAATTAGGGAGAATACTTCCAACCGATAGGTATTCGGACTCTATTGTGGATAGAATAATTTATTCAAGGGATTATTGGCCTCTAAAGGTTTTCGGGGAGGCTATGGATGGGGAAATCGAGGTTCCCAGGCTAGTTTTATATCCCGAATCCACTGAGGATGTGGCCTACATAATAAAGCTCGCCAATAGATATAGAATACCTATTATACCCTATGGAGGCGGGTCTGGCGTAGTTGGTGCGGCATATCCCTCCAAGAATTCTGTAGTCATGGATCTATCGGGTCTAAACTATATCGGGGAAGTTGATGATGAAAATCTAATTATTGAAGTTGGACCTGGAGTTCTAATATTTGATCTAGAGAGATATCTTAATAGTAAGGGATATACCCTAAGACATATACCTCAATCTTTTCCCGAGGCAGAGGTCGGTGGGTTAATAGCGACTAGAAGCACCGGGGAATTTTCAAGTAAATACGGTGGAATCGAGGATCTTCTCATGAGTTTGGAGGTTGTATTGCCCAACGGCATAGTTATTCGGACTAAGAAGGTTCCCAGAAGAAGTGTAGGTCCCAGAATCGAAGAGATATTTATAGGTTCTGAAGGAATATATGGCGTAATAACTAGAGCGGTATTGAAGATTAGACCTATCCCCAATATAGATATTAGGAAAGCCTATGTCTTCGACAATTTCTTAGCTGGCATAAAGGCTATTAGAGAAATGGCGAGATACGATATTTTCCCACCTGTAGTCCGTTTATATGATAGGGAGGAGGTACATCTACGGTTTGCAGAATATCCGGATATCACAGGCAAAAGCCTATTATTATTAATTTTTGAGGGATATGACGATAGAGTTGTTCTAGAGGCAGATTATGCAGAAAAGATACTTAATAAATATGGAAAAGAATATACATCCGACCCTGTGGATAAGTGGCTAGACAAAAGATTTGATGTTATATCCGAGATCTCAAGGATACTTTCCATTGGAGCTGTTTATGACACCATCGAGGTCTCAGGTCTATGGAGCGATCTACCCTCTATATATAACTCGGTAAAGGATAAGGCATCATCTATTAAAGGGGTTATCACAGTAATGACACATCTATCCCACATCTATAGGCATGGCGGATGCCTATATTTTACAGTGGGAGGCATACCTCCAGAAAATATAACCTTGAGTGAATTCTACCATTCCGTCTGGAAGACCATTATGGAGACCGTTTTAGAATACGGGGGCTCTATTAGTCATCATCATGGAATTGGTTTAATGCGGAGAAGATGGATAAGTAGGGAACATGGAGACGGGGTATATTTATTACGAGCCCTAAAAGAATCGCTTGACCCTAGGAAGATACTCAATCCATATAAGCTAATTGGTGATGACGATGAAATATGAGGAAATATGTGCTGTATGCCCAGGTATTTGTAAACCAGCATGTCCAGTTTATAAGGTTTTACCTAGACAACCTGTCTCGCCTCAAGGAATAATAAGGAGCATAGCCCTCTTTAGGAAGGGTCATGTTGAAGCCTCAGAGCTATATAACATTTTTCATTGTGTAGCATGTGGATATTGTATTAAGGCATGTCCAATAGATAATCCAGTTATAGACATCATATTGGAGGCAAGGGGGAGATATGGATATGAAGAACTGGAGGTTAAGCAGCCAGAGGTCATAAGTATAGATGGAAATAGATATGTATGGATAATGTCGGGGGAATGTGAATCGATATATCTGGATAATTTGAGGAGGCTTATACCTAGGTTATCAGAGAGCTTGACAATAATAGATGCAAGCGGGATATATAGAACATATTATCTTGGAAATGAAGGTTCATATGAGATATATAAGGATAGGCTAGTACAGCTACTGGATGAGGTAAATGCAGATTGGATATTCACGGATAGCATAGAACTAACAAGTATGATACTGAAGGTAGCGGATCATGATATTTACCTAGATATCGAGTTATTATATCATCATATTAAAGATAAAAATATAGCTTTGAAGGAAAATATACGAGAACCCATAATCTATTTTTCTTCATGTAATCCCCTAGCCAATGATAAAGCCAAAGGCTATACATTAAAGATACTTGATATGCTCAATGTGGAGTATATAGATGGGAGGGAATATACACATATGAATTGCTGTGGCGCAGGGGGGATATATAGATATACAAATAACAATATCTCAGAGAAAATGGCTAAACATCTATATAACGAGTTATCAAATATAGGGGGATCCATACTATTTGATAACTGGAAATGCCGAGATCATCTTGATAGATATATAAATGTCAGTCATTTATTTGAGATAATGGACTTAGTAATATAGAATTGAGGTAGGAATATGTCTTTACCAGAATTCTCCAATCAGATCGTTGATCTTGTAGCTAATGTTAAAGAAGGGGTAGTTAGTATAGTAACCACAAAGATCCAGGCAGATGCGTTTCTAAGGCCCATGCCACTAAGAGGCGTAGGTTCAGGATTCGTTATTGATGAAAACGGATATTTAATAACAAATAATCATGTTGTTAAGCATGCCGATAGAGTCCTAGTAATTCTATCGGACGGCAGAAAATTTGATGCTGCTATCGTCAGTAGGGACCCCAGCAGGGACCTAGCATTATTAAAGATAGAAGCAGAGAGATTATTGCCTCTCAAACTTGGGGATTCCGATAAAACCAGGATAGGGGAATTGGTCTTAGCTATAGGGAGCCCACTAGGTCTACCAGGCCCTAATGTAAGCATCGGCGTTATTAGCGCTACAGGACGGAATATTGAAAGTAAAGAGGTAATATTAGAGGATTTGATACAGACAGATGCCGCTGTGAACCCTGGGAATAGTGGAGGACCATTAATTAATATGGATGGAGAGGTTATCGGAGTCACTACAGCTATGATTCCTTATGCCCAAGGGATAAGCTTCGCTATCCCTATTAACGCCGTCAAGAGATTTATAAGTATGATTATTAAGTATGGTCGGCCTGTGCATCCATGGATAGGAGTCTATGTAACGGACATTACACCCTCATTACAGAGCTACTATAATCTGCCTGTTTCTAAAGGAGTGTTAGTTGTAAAGGTAATCTATGGGTCCCCAGCCTTTAATGGAGGAATTAGGGCGGGAGACATCATAGTCTCTGCTAATAATCGAGATATAGAGAATGCAAGGGGATTGAGGAGAGAAATGGAGGATTCCGTTGATAAAGGCAGCGTGTCTCTTAAAGTTCTTAAAAGATATGGTTATGTAGAGCTCGATATACCGCTAAGACTCGAATAACGCTCCAGCGCCCTATCTATATCGTCTAAAAGTTTTTCATCAATCTGGATCCCTATATTATCTAATCCCATGCATAATGCCCCTGTTAGGGGTAATCTATTTACAGGCTTAATGTCGATACCTAACCGTCTATGTAGATGTTCTTTGAAGGTATTTCTGTATATAGAACAATTGAACATACCTCCTACATAGTATGTATCCACATCAGCTATATTCATCCTCTTATATACGGCTTCTATACCATTTATTATCTCATTTATACCGCTCTTAATTATATCGAGGACCTCAGGATAATCATCAGCTAATTCACATGCTATTTTAGCTATCGACGCCGTCTTCTCCACATATCCTTCTTTCTCACCATATATCCAGTCAAGAAGCTCTTCAAAGTCATTCATATCCATCATTGTTAGAAATTTCTTTAGTATTCCCGGTATATGCCATCTGCCATCATAGACTTTAGCTATTAAGTTGAGGAGCTTACGGCCGACCCAAAAAGCTGAGCCTTCATCGCCTATTAACCATCCTAAGTCACCTGAGTAATAGTATTCCCCATCCTTATATCCATATATATTGGAGCCTGTACCTGATACAACTAGTATTCCTGGCTTACCCAGGGTACATGCATACAGAGCTATATGGACATCGTGAGCAAGAATAATTCTATAGTTGGGAAATATTTCATTAAGTGAATGTGAGACTCTATCCCAATCAAATCTAGTATTTAGAGCAGGTAATCCCAGAGATATAGCCTTTATTTCATAGTTCTTTACTTGGCCTAAGGCCTTCATTATTGTAAGCTTAATATTTTCAACTGTATTAGATAATCCTATGTTATGATAATTACTAGGTCCACCGACAGCATAGCCTATTACATCCATCTCATCCAATCCTAGGATAGCAGTACGTGTATAGGATCCTCCCCCTTCGACACCGATAATTATATTCATAATAAAAATATTTTTCAGGTTGGATATATAGAGCTATCTTCCTACCCTAAAGCCATTTCTATTAGACTACTACATGAAGTCAATGATGCTGAATGCCCATATCCTTAATATCATTATAAAGAACTATATTATTGGTGACATTATATTGCCAGAAAGCATAGATATAATTGATTTCTATAAGAAAATGGTGATGATGGAAAAAATATACTCAAGTGAGATTAAAGAGTTGGCCGAGAACATAAAGAATCCTCTTTTCCAAGCTATATTCAATGCGATAGCCCATGATTCCCTGAAGCACTCGAAGCTGTATGAAGCTTTAATAACTATTTCTAAATCGCCTTTACCGTTCATATCAAAGGAAGATTTAGATTTAATTAGAGAGAAAGTAAAAGAGCACATATCTACTGAGAAGAGGATGATAGATGTTATCGATAGTCAGTTAGATACTGAGGAGGATCCCCGTAAGAAACTTTTGATGGAAGCAATTCTATCTGATGAAATTGTTCATCATAAGCTTCTAGTTAAAATTGAGCAAATTATAGGTGAGGCTGAGGCTTTAACGGAGGAAAAGATATGGGATATGCTCTGGAGGGATTCTCCCTTTCATGGCACACCCGGAGGATAAAAAACTAGGGGGAATATACATTACTTAAATAGTATACCATCATAGAGAAGCCGCTAAGTAGAAGCATATAATTAATGGCTTTATTATTTGATCTAAAAAACTTCATCGAATAGTATTGGTTGGATAATGGGTAGAATGCTTTAAACGGCATATACGTCATTAAATCCCCCAATATATGTAGGAATGCCCCGCTGAATCCGCCTATAAATCCAGCTAGAAACCCTAGCGATACATAGTAAAAAATGAGTCCGAAGATACCGCCAAATATTATGGATGCCAGTATATTATGGGTATATTTTCTGTGGGCCACTTCGAGTCTTAAATCTATATCCGGTATTGTGGATAGTAGTACTATGAGAACCGCTGTGAAAAGATAGTTTTCATGTGTAATCTTGAATATATTGAGCAAACCAAATGTTATTAACATAGCGAATCCTACGTGTCCTTCTCTATTCATATATATCAAAAATATAGAGGTATAGCTGACTTATAATATGGGACCATTGGAGTGTTTGTAAACATTTATTAATTGATTACATGTATTACATATATGATGAATACTCTCGTATGGTGAATAAATATGTCGAGTAAAGAGAAGAAGGAAGTGGTAAGCATAAGAGGAGTGGATAAAGAATTATATCAACAACTCTCCGCCTTCGCTAAAGAGGTTGGAAAGACAGTCGGGGAAGTTATCAATGAGGCGATGGCCATATTCATATCTTTAAAAGAAGGTCTAAGCGAGGCTGGAGGTAAATTTGTTGAAGAGTTGGAGAAGACGATATCTACATATATAGGAAATATCGATGAAATATCTGTATCCAAAGAAGACCTTCAAGATATTAAGGGAAGCATCATCTTCAGAAATATAGGCAAATTGATTTTCACGGACGATATAGATAATGAATTATTTCAGAAAAAGGTCAAGAGAATCATAAATGTTAATGAGCTGGTGATACCCAAATCTCTATCCAAGATGAAAGTGCTATCTAAGTCTATGCATATTAAGAAAGTTGTCGTCGCTAAAGGTTAGATAACGGTTTCATTTAGAGATATATAGAGATGGATAAATAGGGAGTTAGAGCGAGAGGATAACCATCAAATACTATTGAAATAATTATGATTGGATATTATGAGTAAGCTATAGTTCTCCTATATCTCTCAAAAGTTTAGCTAATACCTGAATCTTTGAATTATATTCTCTTACACTAATTGTGTCCTTTGCTGGACACCTTTCATCAATTAGGAACCCTTTATCGCGATCATATATAATAGGGTATATCCTACACCCTAAGGGTCTAAAGTTATATATTAGACATTTTCCCGAAGTGGGATCTAAGAAAACACAGTGCTTATCTACATTTTTTAATCGGTAATGACCGTCTCTATACTCGACAAATGAATTCCATGGTATACCTAAATTTAATAATCTATATATATCCTGTGTCGTCAGTATCATCTCTGTTTCTATACAGCATTCATAACATTCTGGACTGCATTTCATAGTAAAATCCCTTGTTTTTAAAAGGTTTTAACGGACTTAAATCCTACTTTTATCTATTTAAATAATAAAATTATAACATCGTATATTTTGATATTTACTATATAGTTGCTAATCTATATTATTACACCGGATTAATATTAATATGGGCATGATATGACGTTAATGATGCCTTTTTGTGAAGTAATGGCCAAGAAATATGCGCCTGCCATAAGGTCTCTTGTAGCTAATAAATTGTATAGAGAGTTCAATAGAAGTGAAGTAGAGATTGCTAAGATGATGGGTCTTACTCAGCCTGCTGTTAGCCACTATATACATCTAAGAAGAGGAAGTAAAATGATTACTAAACTTTTATCTGAACCAGATGTTAAAAATGCTATTTATCTATTGGCTAAAGCTATAAATGAAGGTATGGAGGAAGATGTAATAATTGATCGATACTGTGAAATATGTAAAGTAATTAGAAAGAAGCTACATAAGGAAGAGACTACCTGATCCATATAATGGCGACATTCTCCTAGTTATTTTGCTATAAGAAAAGGTATATACTTTTTTATATCATATTTATATCGATATACAGAGTCTTTATACTATTACATCGTTATAGAAATTCTGGTGGGGGATTTGGGTTACCACGCTTTTTTAGGAATTGGAACCCACGTTTTCTTCGCTTTAGTCGCTATCGTATTGGCTGCATGGCTAATCGGGGAACTCAAAAGAAAAGATCCAGATCCAAAGACCATTAGGTACTTAGCATTCGCCATAGCATTCTTAGTATGGCTATCCTTTATATCTGGCGGAGCATGGTACGTAACTAATTATGGTGTAGATAAAGCAGTAATTAAAGAGAGCCCTTATAAGTGGACACATAGCTTTGGAATGGAGACAAAGGAACACCTATTCTTTGTCGGATTATTGATGGCTACAGCATTGCCTATACTCGTATATTCAACGGAGCCGCTAACTAATGGTAAAGGCAAAAAGCTACTACTAACTCTTGTAGTTCTCATCGTAATTGGCGGAATATTTCTGGAGATACTAGGGGGAGCCATATCCATCGGTGCAAAAGAGGCATGGGCTTATAAGGCTGCTACGGGGGGATGATAATGGCTGTGGAAATTGAGAAAAAAGTTAGATTGACAGTCTCAACGGTCTCTGCATACGCCGTTTCCAGTATATTCACCGCATTTTTAGTGATAGCTAAGGAAGAGGCAGAGGGTATTAAAAACTGGTTGTATACCACATTTAGCCATCATTGGATTGGACATGCCATAGTAACCTTGATAGTATTCTTCTTGGTACTATTCATTACATATTCTACCGTTAATATAAAGGAGTTGACACCTGATTTAGAGGATAAACTGGTATATACATCGATATTCGCCACCGTTATAGCTTTTCTATTGATAGCAGGGTATTTCCTTATGCATATTCTCTAGCTACCATCCCTATTCTTATTTATCAATTAATTTGGTCTTATCCTACTATCCATAGAAATTATTAATATATACTTCCCCTGGTATCATATCTATATGTATTTCCAGCTATAATATAGTCATATAATAATGTTATTCCTTAATACTGAAAATAAGGTGGTTAGTATGACGGTCTCTTTTGTTGTTTGGCTTACAGGTCTACCCGCATCCGGGAAGAGTATAATAGCAGAGGGACTAAGGGAGAAATTAGTATCAATAGGGTTTAACTGTGTGGTACTGGAGGGGGAGGCTCTAAGAAAGATGTTGACTCCCCACCCTACTTATCAACGTGACGAGAGAGATTTTTTCTACAGAGCTGTATCCGTTATAGCTAAATATCTATATGATAACGGGCTAAATGTTATAATCGATGCTACTGGACATAGGAGGGCGTATAGGGATTATGCCCGTAGCATAATCGAGAAATTCATAGAGGTCTATGTCTATTGTCCCATAGACATATGTATAGAAAGAGACAAGAAGGGATTATATAAGATGGCTATGGATGGAGTGATATCTGGGTTACCAGGTATACAAGTAAAATATGAGGAGCCGGAGGAGCCCGATATAAAGGTAGATACGAGCAATGAAGAATATGAGAGAGCTGTGGATCAAATACTCAGTGTGATAATGAAGAAGATATTAATGTAGCTATACCATAATAATGATTCTAGTTATTAGGTAATTATCCACTCTATATCCAGGAATATCTATATTCCTTAATAATTCTATCATTAATAACAATTTTTGTATCGAATGTATCCATTTATGTAGTGATGAATATGATGGGTTCGGGATATTGGCATGAGGTTCCGCCTGGACGGGACCCTCCTAAATATATATATGTAATAGTCGAGATACCCAAAGGGTCTCAAAATAAATATGAGTATGATAAGGATATGCATATAATAAAGTTAGATAGAGTCCTATTTTCACCTCTACATTATCCAGGTGATTATGGGATAATACCGAGGACACTGGCTGAAGATGGGGATCCATTGGATGCACTTGTACTCGTGACACACCCTACTTATCCAGGGGTATTAATAGAGGCGAGGCCTATAGGGATGCTTAGGATGCTAGATCAAGATACGGTTGATGATAAGATTCTATGTGTACCATTATTCGACCCTAGATTCAGTGAGTATAAGGATATAAACGATGTAGACGAGCATATCCTAAGGGAAATATCTCACTTCTTCAAAGTGTATAAAGAATTGGAGGGCAAATCTGTAGAGATCGTTGGCTGGAAAAGAGTTGAGGAAGCCGAAAAGATAATTCTTAGGTCAATATATCTATATAAGGAAAAATATGGATAAAGATAGGACTATTATTCATCTGATATCTCGATTTCATAGTCTATTTTCGAGCCTCCTCTCTTCACCGTGAGGCCTACACTACAGTATTTCTCTTGACTAAGCTCAGCGGCTCTTTTCACCTTAGAGTAATCGAGATCTCTTCCCCTAAGTTTATACTTTATATTTATTTCTTCATATATCTTGGGATAATCCTTTCTCCTCTCGCCCTCTATAACAACCTCTAGATCCTCATATCTTTGCCTCATCTTCCCGAGTATAGTTGACATGTCTATGGCGGTGCATCCAGCAACAGCTATTAATAAAAGCTCCATAGGCGAAAACCCGCTTTTAAACTCTTTTTCTCTGGAATCGATGATCATTACTCTTCCATCACTAGATTTAGCTATGAATAAGCCCTCCTCCAACTCTTTTATTGAAGCTCTAAACATACAGCTTCACCTTGATATACATTTATTCAATTTAACCCCTAAATATTTAATTAGAACCATTATTTGGAGGCTGTGTTATGTTCATAATAGATAAAAAGGATAAAAAGCCTTTGGGCGATACAGGTGAGAAGGTATCAGCAATAGGTATAGGTACATGGGGGATCTCTAACTTCGAATCAATGTATAAAGCTTTATTATTTGCTGTTGAATTAGGCATTAACCAGATAGATACAGCTGAAATATATCATGGCGGCAAAGCTGAGGAGATAGTTGGTAGAGTAGCTAAAGAAGTAGGTAGGGATAATGTATTCATAACGAATAAATTGTCGCCACTCAATCTTTCAGAACCATCCCGAGGGGAGAAGGTGGCTAAGGCTAGGCTCACGAGAATGGGTGTATCATATTTTGACTTATTGCTAGTTCACTGGATCGAGCCAAATATTTCAATTGAAAGTTATATCCGTAGCCTGGAAAATATAGCTGAGAAAGGTTATACTAGATACATAGGGGTCAGCAACTTCTATTTATTGGAGTTAAAGAAGGCGATCGAAGCAACCAAGAAATTTGACATAGTAGTTGACCAGGTTAAATATAGTGTCTATGATAAAGCTATAGAATATGACTTGCTTCCATTCGCAATTCAAGAAAAAATTACGATACAGGCGTATACACCTATTGAAAGAGGAAGGCTCTCAACGGATCGAAGGCTCAAGGAGATAGCTTTAAGATATGGTAGAACACCTATCCAGGTAGCCTTAAACTATTTGATTAGCCATGAATTTGTGACCGCCATACCGAAGACGGAGAGAAGAGAAAGAATAAGGGAGTTCTATGGAGCGTTAGGCTGGAGACTCAATGTGGAGGACTTCAAAAAGTTAAGTAGGGTTTAGCTCTACTCCCTAATAATACCTAGCCTTGACTTTTTATATACGATCTCCATAGCCTTGGAGACATCTTTGATAAAGCTTTTGGCGTCGAGAGCTCCTTCGGGAGCAAAGACCCCTTTACCATCGATTTTACCCTCTTCATATTGCTTAATCCCCGCTACAACGGGGTAAGCTGTTGCCCTAGCAGCGGATTCTGTAACAACTCCATATTCATAGACAGTTAGCTCTCCATTCAATATTCCCTTAACATTTATATTTAATCCAGCGCCGAACAATGAATATTCGCCATATTTTTCATGGGCCTCTTCAAATATTCTCTCAAGAGTTTCTGGAGGCGCAATATTTGGAAGGGACATTACTAGTCTGACAGCTATCTCCCTAGCAGGTACCTTCATCCCCCTTATCTGAACCTCATTCATACTCGTCAAGCCTAGTTCTGAGAATAATCTGGCCGCATCAGCCAAGTATTTCGGCCATATAGTGCCTTTATTAGATACGTCTCTGACACCCTCGATATATCTAGGAATCGTTATAGGCTCCGGATGACCGACGTGGGAAACGGTGAAAGACCCTAGTTTATGAAATAGTATCTCCTCTGGTTCTGATAGGGCGGGGACATATACAAGTCGACCATCCCTGTATGTTGGGACCTCCCCGGTGCTAGCATGGAAATAATGGGCTACTATACCAGGGCCCTCAGTTGGATCTATACCTGTCCATACCCATGCTGTCCGTACGGTATCGACTTTCTCTAATTCCTCAGATACTAGTTTGACTATCATATTCGTCACTCCTGGCGTAAAGCCCAAGCCTACGATGGCTAATACATCATTGGATGCAGCTTCATCACATAGGTCAAGCGAATCTTTTGTGGCGTCGTAATCGTCATCAATATCAAAATATGATACTTTACCCTTTATGGCCGCTTTCAACATCGGGACGCCGTACCTGTAGAAGGGGCCTACTGCACCTATAACTATATCTAGCCCCCTGAATTTTGAGGCCATATCATCTATGTCTTGAGCATCCACCTTTAGAGCCGATGTATTGCCTCCGATCTCTTCCGCCAGTTCAGATGCCGCGTCATAATTTATGTCTCCAATTATGATCTCCCAGTCCTTTTTATACTCTCTTATCTCCCTTGTTATATGGGAACCTATATGCCCGGCTCCCCCTACTATAAGGACCTTCAATATTCCTTACACCATTAGAATCTTAAGCTGGGTATCTAATAATACATTCGTCCCGAGACTCATTATAATTTACCTATTTTATAAATCCATGTCCTAATTCTACGCATATAATCCCTATATTCTATGGAATCATCTAATCCAGCTATCCTCCGCCAGATATCCTCTTTATCCTGAGACTCCATAAGCAGCCTGAGTAAATATCCCGCGTAATTTAGAGCCTCATCATCCAGTTTTAGCGGCACCTCGACAGCGAAGGATGCACTGATAAAGATTCTTCTCAAAAGGAGAGGTGAAACACAGCCTATTAAGATATTATTATTGAGTTTATAGAAGGGTGGAGCTCCATACTTCTCTATTCGAGATGGATCGGTAAGTTTAGGTAGGGATTTTTGTGAATATCCATGGATCTCGAGGTAGATATCGGGTTTATAGGCACGTAGCAGAGATAATAGTCTTTTTCCCATAGGTAGTTCGTAGTATTTTGGATTAAGGGTACTGATATATTTTTTCTGAAACGATATTCTTGGAGCCAGAATTATTGTTCCTTTGATGTCTCTAGGTTTAACCCTCTGTAGGATTGGCCTGATGATCCTCCATTCTCTACCGTGAAGTCCTCCTATAATCATCTTCTTGGGATATCCATCGCCATAAATATGGATTTTTAATTTAGAAATCCCCTTTGCACCTCGTATAACATATATTCATTATTTGGCCACTAGTAAAATTTAGATCTGATTATTCCATGAGTTTATTCCATAATGTTCTCAACACCAAGTTTCTCGCTAAGAGCGAGTATGTATATGGATTGGATAGAATAAACAAGATGATGAGCCTGATAACCCCAGATAGCCCTTTGGATAGGATTATCCCCCTAACATTAATCCTCTTCACAGCAATCAATCCCCCGTATTAAGAAATATTCTATTAGAAATATATTTGGAGAGTTCTACCGCTTTAGCCGGTCCCCTCGCCAACCCGTATCCAGCCAACCCTTCTATAACATATAACCCATCTATATTGCCGACTCCCCCCACAAACGGTCTATACCTTCTATAAAGGCTTATAGGACCTGACCAATACTCTGCCAGCCGCCATTTATCGAATTTGAATCGGTATCTGAACTCGATTAGGACGTTCTCTATAGATGATCTCGGGGGATCTCTAAATCCATCATTCGCATTCATGATAGGAAAGGCGTCATAACATCCTCCTACTAATGTACTATTTAGACTCGGTCGCCAATAGGTATATTCAGATTCATCCCACAAACCTATATCGACATCTACATTTACCTCAAATCTATAGAGAGGAACCCCTAATAACCATGATTCCAGGGTAATCCCATGTTTAGCCAAGAACTCTCTATTCCAAGGCCCTAAAGCAACAATAACATTTTCCGTCTCTATATGAGAGTTACATGTATCCACACCCTTTACGCCCCTATCCTTTATATCTATCTTTTTTGCTCTACAGCCCAGTGAAAACTCGACGCCTAGGTCCATAAGCCTCTCCCAAATAACTCCGAGAATCTTAGGCGGCTCTAAAGTGATATCTGACGGCGAAAATAGTGCGGCTTCATCATCATAGAACCGGAGGTATGGCCAGTTGTCTGCCGCTGTCCATTGATCAAGCAACTTTAGGTCCGATATAAGACCCCTAAATCTATTGAAGTCGTTTATCGCGTCATCTATATCCTCAATACAAACAAATCCTCTATTGACATAATCCTTATATCCTTTACCTAGAAGCTCTTGAATAAGCCTAATGCTTTTATCGGCTAATTCCGCGTCTACCCAATTATCGAGAAGCCTAGTGATGATTCCCCCTGAAACCGCTGTCGCTCCATTCGGCTTCTTAGAGGCCTCTATAACAATACATTTTAATCCATATTTTGCCGCGCCGTAGGCAGCGAAACTCCCAGCTATACCCCCACCGATAATTACGATATCATACTTCATGTCGCTGTCCCTTAGAGAGCTAAAGTGGCCATTTCTTTAATATACGTTTGACGTCGAAGAGTCTTACAGCTTCCTTGGAAAACATGTCTCTTCCCCTTAAAAATTTTTTATCGGATAGATTTACTAATACAAGCCCTATTTTCTTCTTTAGTTTACCGCTGAATCCCTCACTCAGCATATATTGATCGTCAATTTCAGAAATGAAGAAATCATTAATATAGTCTTCGACGCCTCTACCCATCTCCTCTGTGAATACCGCGACATATGCTATATCGATGCCCCACTCGATCTTCTCGGGGGTCTCAATTTTCTTACTAGCCATAAATCTCTTTATCGCCTTGATTAAACCCTCAATATATGAAATATCGATGTAATCGACTTGAAATACCATTGCAGCGGCACTATAAGGTAATAGATTTATCGTGAATAACCTGGATAATAGGAATGGCTTAGTTCTACTAAAGTGTCTAGAATGTCCATACATCAGTAGTTTACAATCATAGCCCTCTATATCCACGTCTCTATCGCTCTGGAACCACCCCACTCTCCATTCATCGCGGTATATCCTTTTTTCGAGGATAGGTATTAATGGGGAGATATCCATAATATACACTCCATTAATATAGAGACCACCATAAGTAAAAAAATTAATAAATATTAAGTAAATATATGGTTTTCCAACGCTAAATAGTATTTTAATATATGGAGGCTAATTTTTCCAGAAACTCTATAGTCCATTTTATTCTCTGTGATGCGATGCGCCTAGTCTCGTCGAAATGCATCGATACTCCAAAAGAAATCGTGTCATCTATAAAGTGATTCAATGCATCCTTATATTCATGTCTATAGAATCCCGCTATCAATAGACACCTAAACAATCCAATGACGCCTAACGCATCCAATTTATCTGCATCCCATAGAATCATCTCCTCATACGTTGAATGAACAGTTGGCTCCTTATGATGCATCAATATGATTCGCTTTACAGTTTCAACGAGCTCTCTAGATGCCCCTTTCGATGACAAATATTTCTCGGCTGTCTGCGCAGCCCTCACTTCATGGCCATAGGGCTCTATACCCCTATCGATATCATGAAATAATGCAGATAACCTGACTGCCTCTATATTACTTTTATACCTTATAGATAAATCTGTGGCTATGTCCAACACTCTTTTAGTATGACCCCAATCATGACCGGGATCATTTTCCACCAGCCTCTCTTTAACAAAATCTATGACATCTCTCTCCCGTAGATATCTTCTGATTATGCTGGGTATAATTGTTATATCAATATCTCCCCTTAAAAGATCAACATACTCCGGCTTACTAATTATCAGCGGTACCTTCATCTCATCCTTCGACACTCCGCCATGGCTACCCTTAAGTACTTCATGTGAAAACTCGAAGCCCTCTTGGGCAAATACAATTATGTCCCCTGCTCTTTCATTATCGAGGCCATAAAGTTTTAATCTGTGTTTAGTGAATACCTTATCTATTCCTCCTGTGTCCTTCAATCTATGGAGGATGATCTCCATATCTTTTTGATTAAAGATATAGATATGGGCCATTCTGTGTGATACATGTACTTCACACCCCAGTTCTTTAAGCAGTTCCTTCAAATCAAGATTTGTTTCTACATCAGTCATTCCGTGGTCCGCCGTAATGATAAGCAGAAAATCCTCATACAATCCAGTTAGAACTTCGATATATCTATTTATATAGGTATCTATCTCTTCAATATGCCTAATCGTTTCATCTCCAGTAGGCCCATATATCTCTCCATATTTATCAATTCCAGGTAGATTGACTACCGATACCCTAGGGAGATATTTATATATAAGCTCTATTGCCTTATCGAAGACGATTGCATCCCAATTAGGTATAGGATTAGATTCGATGTCTGATTTCGGGATAGATGTAGTGGCTCCATGGGATATCGGCTCGGCAACGGCTATGGATGGTTCGTTGAGCATCGAGAAAAGGGTATCTGTTTCTAAGTAATTATTCGGATCCTCTATATCGAAATCTATCCGTTTCCTAGTCAATTTGTCATAGAAGCTGTTGCCCACTATTCCATGTTTCGATGGATATACGCCAGTTATTATGGATGCATGGCATGAATATGTAACACTTGGATATATGGAGCTACATTTATAAGTATAACATCCCATATCCATAATACTATCTATTGCAGGGGTATAGGCCGTCTCTAATGCAGCTATGCTACAGCCGTCAAGGATAATTAGATGAATGGAATACTTTTTCTTCATTATTATTAGCCCTCTAAAATTAGAGTCATTTAGGTAACTATATAGCTAATTTGCTTTAGCATTTAAAATGTAACCCCTGTTCTCATAGGCTGATTATCCTTATAAGGTTATTATCCCATGATACCTAAATATTGACTTTAGATATAGAGTTATAGGCTAGATTATCACCAGATACCCCTAATATTCATTGTAGAATTATTTATATGCCTTATATATACGGGTATATCTAACCGTATATTTAAGGGTAATTCTTTTATCTCCATCGGTAATATGTATTATCATGAGTAAAAAAAGGAATAATTCTCGTAAGAACGGTGTTAGACGTAGAGACTTCTTAGTTGCAGCGGGAGGTTTAGCAGCAGGAGCGGCAGCTGGCTATATAATATCGAAAAGCGTTGCACCACCCACTCCAGTATTACCCACAGATATCCAGAATATAATTAATCAGAGGGGATTGTCTCCTGAACATGTCACGGCCGCCCTAAAAACCTATGTACCCGGCGGTATGCAGGATGAATTCTATATGATTTCATCGGGCGGTCACTCGGGTCAGGTAATCATTATAGGGATACCCTCTATGCGCATACTCAAATATATAGCTGTCTTCACACCTGAGCCATGGCAAGGATATGGATATGGCAATAAAGCCACGATGAATCTTCTAGAAAAGGCTAGTAACGGAATAAGATATCTCACACTCGGAGACACTCATCACCCAGAAATCAGTAGAACAAACGCGGTATATGACGGTGAATGGTGCTTCATCGGCGATAAATTGAATGCTAGAAAAGCGGCTATAAGCCTTAAGGACTTTAGAGTAAAAGATATAGTGCGGCTACCTAACATCCAGAATCAACACGGTGGAGCATGTGCATCGCCAAACACAGAGTATATAGCTTGTGGAAGCCAATTCCCAGCCCCCTGGGAACCAGGTAAGGGTTATAAGCCGGGAGTAACATATTACCCTCTTACAGAGGCAAATTATAAAGATTATTGGCGGGGCGCCACAATATTTATAGCTTTCGACAGAAACACAGGAAAGTTCGATTTATCAAGAAGCTTCGAGATTGAGCTGCCTCCTTATGTCCAAGACCTCGAGATTATAGGGTGGGGGCCAAGCGATGGATGGGCATTTCTAAACAGCTTTAATACTGAGATGGCGATAGGCGGTACTCTTGAGGGTAAAGATCCCCTAGAGATATCTGCATCACAGCGAGACTTCGATTACCTCCATATCATTAACTGGAAGAAGGCCGAGCAGATAGTGAGAGAAGGTAAATATGTCGAGATGAATGGAGTCAAGGTCATTACACTAGATACAGCGATAGAAGAAGAGATACTCTTCTTTGCACCTGAGCCGAAGAGTCCCCATGGATGTGACATCTCGGCAAGCGGAAGATATATTGTTATTGGAGGTAAGCTGGATCCCACAGTAACCATCTATGATATCGAGAAGATTAAGCAGGCTATAGCTGATAGGAGATTTGAGGGAGAAGACTATTATGGAGTTCCCGTCTTAAGGTTCGAAGATGTTACAGCGGCGAAGATCGAAGTAGGGCTTGGCCCGCTCCACAACGAATTCGACGATAAAGGAAATGGATATGTCAGCTGCTTCATCTCAAACGAGGTGGTTAAATACAGCTTAGGTCCACCAGACTACACAGGTGACGATCCATTTACTGTGCAAGACAGAATAACGATTCATTATAACATAGGTCACCTAGCTACTCCAGAAAGCGACTCGCCCGAGCCAAAAGGCAAATATCTAGTAGCCTTAAACAAATGGAGCATCGATAGATTCGAGCCTGTAGGTACACTACACCCCCAGAACTTCCAGCTAATCGATATATCTGGGGACAAGATGTCTCTACTATACGATATGCCAATACCCCTAGGAGAACCTCACTACGCAAAGATAATTAGTGCTGACAAGATAAGGCCTATAACAGTATATCCATTAGGAGCAGATCCCTATGTGATAGTGAATGGAGGCTATGCTACACATCCCCAGGCGATAAATGTAGGTGAAGAGAGGATTGAGAGAAGGAAGGAAGGAGATACGTGGGTTACTGAGGTATGGATGACCGCTATAAGGAGCCACTTCACTCCTGATATAGTGAGGTGTGTGGAGGGCGATCTTGTAAGGATATACCTCAGTAATGTGGAGACTACGAGGGATGCTACCCATGCATTCGCTATCTCAGAGTTCAATATAATGGTCAGCATCGATCCAGGTGAAACCACGACTATCGAGTTTGTTGCTGATAAGCCTGGTGTATATTCATTTTACTGTGTAGAGTTCTGTTCGCCGCTGCATCTGGAGATGGCTGGGTATCTGGAGGTTAGACCTAAAGAATAGGTTTTTTATTAACCTCCTCTCTATACTTTTTATTCGGTGAATTAAATATATGGATAGATATACTATCTTGAAGATTATATCGGGAGTATTACCTATAATATCGATTTTTCTCCCCTTATGGTATATCTCGTTTAATGCTCCTATGTTTGGCCAGCAATGGCTGGATATATATGTATATGGGAATGGGCATATCGATGGTCCTCTTCACCAGATAAATATAGCTAACCACTATGTAGGACTTAAGGACATAACTCTCGAGCAATTATGGGAGTTAAAATATTTACCCTATTTATTTCTTGCCATCGCTGCTGTCCCGTTAATTTCGCTAGTCAAGGAGAGTTGGATATGGATAGCTGCCCACCTAGGATTAGTATTATCAATACCGGTTTACATTCAAGTTTGGCTATACAATTTTGGGCATGACCTTCAGGCGGGCGCTGCTATAGAAATAGAGCCTTTTACGCCGTATGTATTTGGTTATTATCAGATAGCTAATTTCAAGATATTAGCGGTTTTACATGTAGGTTTCTGGCTACTAGTAGCCTCTTTCATATTATCCTTCGTTGCATATTGGAGGTTCTATAAGGCTGAGTAGAAATGAAAACCCTATTAATCACCATTATCATTCTCCTGTCACTCTCCCTTGTCAATAACTTACAGGCGGGGGAGGGAACAGGGATAGTCAGGGTTGATATACAAGGAAATAATTACTATTATGATAACCTCAGTGATGCCCTGAGAGATGCGGTGGATGGAGATTCAATCCTGATCTATGAAGGGGTTTACCGGGGAAACTTCGTTATATCTAAGTCTCTATCGCTAATAGGGGTGGGAACACCCGTTATCGATGGATTAGAGAACGGCACAGTTTTAACTGTTAAGGAGACCAGCAATGTATATATAAAGGGCGTTAGAATAATCAGAAGCGGATTATCTTTCTCAACAGAAGACTCAGGCTTAAAGATCGTAAATTCCAGTAATATCGTTGTCGATAACGTTGTGATTAATGATACATTTTACTCTATACTCATAAAGCAATCAGATAATACAACTGTAATTAATAGTTTGATATCGAGTACAGAGAGGAAGCGTGGGGAGCATATGATGATGATGCAGAATGGCCATCACCCTGGAGGAGGAGAATATGGATATAGGGCGCATGGCATTTATATCTGGAACTCCGATGGATTATATGTATATAATAATACTTTTGTAATGGTTGCTGACGGCGTATATGGAGACCACACAACCAATATGATCGTCATCAATAATACAGTGACAAATGGTAGATATGGCGTTCACCTGATGTATTGTGATAATGTATATGTGAGTGGGAACTTGTTATATAGGCTTGTCGCGGGAGCCGTTCCCATGTACTCGGAGAATGTGACTATCGTCAATAATTCTATTGTTCATAATAGGGGGAGGATAGGGATAGGCATCTTTATTCAGGAGTCAGATGATGTGTATATAAAGGGGAATCTTTTGGCGGGTAACATGGTTGGGATATATATGGGGAGGTCGCCATATACCCCTGGTAGAGAGATAATAATTGCCGGAAACCTTATTGCCTTCAACTATATTGCGCTTTATATCGATACAATTTCGATCCCACAAATATATTTAAATAGTTTTATCGAGAACGCGGAGGATATCAGGCTGTATGGATATGGAGATCCAGATGCCAAGTGGTATAATGTGGTTCTTGAGGCAGGTAATTACTGGTCCAACTATAGATATAGTAAGCCCTTGGTTATCTCGAGCCTACTAGAGGACTTAATTGATCAGTATAAAGCTATCAGAATCCTTCAGTATAGCCCTGCATTCACAATACTGGAGGTTATTAAGAAGGCGACGCCAGTTGAAGCAAGAGTTAAAGCGGTAGATCCCTATCCACTCGAAAAGCCCCCAATAGATATAAATAAGTTCTTTAGGATCGAAAAAGGTAACCAGGTCCAATCATTAATTATACCACCCCTAACATCGCTCCCATTATTATTAATTTTATATTCATTTGTGAGGTGGAGGCCATGGAAGAGTTAATCAACATCAAAAATGTAAATAAATATTATGGAGATATAGTTGCCCTAGAAGATATTTCTCTCTCGATTGGGAGAGGAGAGTCTATACTCCTCTTAGGTCCTAATGGAGCCGGTAAAACAACTTTGTTTAGGTGCATATTGGGTATTCTCCGATTCGAAGGCGAAATACTCATCGACGGTTTGAATGTATCTAAAGAAGAGAAGAGAATAAGGAGATTGATAGGGTATATCCCGCAGAATATTGGTTTCCCACTTAACTGGTGGGTTGATGACCTAATAAATTATTATCTATCTATGCACGATGCAGAATGGAATGATGAGGTACTCGAAAAACTCGGTGTCCACGAGTATATTGATCTTAGGATTAGTGAGTTATCAGGTGGAATGAAGCAGAAATTAGCTATAGCTCTTGTTGCATCCATAGATCCGGAGATAATAATTCTCGATGAACCCCTCTCCAATTTGGATGCAGAAGCGAGGAAGATATTCATAGGCTTTATGGAGGAATGGAGGAGACATCGTAAGACTATACTTTTATCTTCCCATAGGATTAACGAGCTCCTCCCCTTCATAACAAGACTAATAGTATTATATGATGGAGAATTGATAGGTGAGGTTACTCAAAGAGAGTTCCTAGAGCTATCGGGATACTCTCGGGTGATAATAAATACCTCCAGTGAGCTGGATGTAGCTATGGGTAACGTGATCGCTAGATATGGAGATATAGTCATCATCGAGTCAAACGATATATTGGGATTGATGAGGGAACTCTCTGAAGTAAAGCATAGTATCTCCTCCATTATAGTCGAGGAGCCTTCTATCGAGATGTTAATGGAGGTGTTGAAGAAGAATGAGTAAAATACTATTATATATTTATGGCGAAGCCAACTCCTTGTTGAGGGGCCGCTGGATAATTCCATATATAGCATCATACCTCTTGATAGGCATATCCCTAACACAATATGGAGTAATAGGTGTGGCTGGGCTGGGGCTCGAAGCAGTGGGTAGACTCTCTGCAGCCATCATAAATGTATCCCTATACATTATCTCTATAACCGCATTAGTATTCAGCGCCCAATCTATAGTTGGAGATAGAGAGGGAGGGATATCGGAGTGGGTCTTCACCCAGCCTATTTCCAGAGGAGAATATCTTATCGGCAAATATCTAGGCTATTTAATCAGCCTCTTCTTAATCACCGCCCTAGGCTACTCATTAGCCGGGTTTATACTGGCATTCTACTTCCCACTAGAAAGCCTCATTAAATATTACATACTTCTCCCCTCCCTACTCGTATTCATCGCTCCACTCCTATCGATAGGGATGCTACTATCAATAACATCTAAAAACAGGGTTTCAAGCCTAGGCCTAGCCTTCGGAATATGGCTGCTAATAATCTTCATCTATGACCTGGCCCTCATATTCCTTGCGATGCAGATAGGGCTAGGGGAGACCGATACATTCTATCTAGCAATATTAAATCCGATGGAGAGCCAGAGAATACTCATGATGTATATCATAGACCCCGAGTTAACGATATTGGGAAGGGAAGGGGTCTATATCGCTAGAGAATTAGGTGGAAATCTACCTCTCACACTCGCACTCCCCCCCTTTCTTGAGACCCTCATACCCCTAATAATTAGTTATTTCGTAATCAGGAGGATAGATATGACATGAAAACTAAATATAAATATAAGTTTATGCCATATAACAAGATATATAACATAGTAATTATGAGGTGAGGAATTATCCCAAGAAAATATCTATATATAGGAATAGCAGTAGCAATAGCGTTAGCCGCAGTAGGAGGATACCTCCTATTCTTCCAAACAGGACCAACCCAAGAAAAAGTATTCTATGTAATAGCCTACCACTGGGGATTCGCCTTCTACGACGAAAACCTCAACGAGGTCCAGAGTATACAGGTAAAGAAGGGAGACATCGTAAAACTCTATATATTCCCATCCACAGCCTT
The DNA here is from genome assembly GCA_002011075.2 of Candidatus Scotarchaeum otlingeri. Lineage (GTDB taxonomy): Archaea > Thermoproteota > Nitrososphaeria > Geothermarchaeales > JDFR-13 > Scotarchaeum > Scotarchaeum otlingeri. Next base: position 514,711 of record MTMA02000006.1, on the reverse strand, counting down.
CAGCGAAGAATTCGCAAGCACCCTAGAGCAGAGAACCCTACAGAAAGGCATCGGGGAGTATCCCCCGGGAGACGAGCGGATACTCGAGGAGATAGCCAAATCGAAAAGCATAGGGTTAGTGGACCATGGAATCATCATAGAGGGATACAATGTACAGCTAGCAACCAAATACACTAGCTTCTCAGGAACAGCAAACAGCCTAGAAGAATTCCTGAATAACGAAGACAAATCAGCGTTAGAAGCACACGCAGTGACATTCACAGCAAATAAGGCAGGATCATTCTCGATAATCTGCTTAGTAGTATGTAGCTACGGACACTCCTACATGATAGCCGAAAACGGACTAGTAGTCACAGGATAACCAGCAAACAAAGAAGAACCCGACACACCACCTTTTTATATCCACAATAGCTCTTCTAGGGTGGTCTTATCAAACATCCAAGAAAGACTTTTTTGGCTTCGAAAACTCGATATAAATATCTCTGAGTAATAGTTACCACTTTTACTAGAAGGTTTTAGTTTTTCCATGCTTAACCTCCATTATATTTCTATAGAGCATATAACCATATATATTACTGATAAATAAATTGTAGATAAACTTATTTGTATTATAATAACTTTTTAATTGAATCTATAGCGTCATCTAAGATTTGGTCAATTAAATTATCAATTTTTTTCTGACGCCAAGCTACATTTTTGGCTTTTATCGAATTTACAATTCTTCGCTTACGATGAGCAGATATGCTAATGTGAACGATACCTTTTCCTGATTTTCCTATTTTTCTTGAAGGATCAAGATAATCAATCCAATCATAGGAACGAAAATAGTAGACTATAACGGCGTATTGATTATTATCCATTTTTATTATAGAAAATCGTATAGGGGATTTTCTTCTTCCGACTTCAATTTCTCCCGTCTTTTTAATTAACCAGTAACCTGTAGGTGCTGACACCATTTTTTTACCTTTTCTTTTTTTGGGTTTATATTCAATGCCGGCTTTCTTTAGTTTGATATTTATATTACGAGGATCATAATACGGCTCAGTACTCCTTGGTAATCCAAGTATCCATGTATGATAACCAAATCCCGGGATACTTGGGTTAGACTTCCAATGTATTTTTAGTGTCGATTTTCCAATTTTCTTGAGAATATATTTGACATCAGTATTTGGAGGATATATTTTTATAAAGCCTATCTTAAGATCCTCAATATTTTCAACTACGGAAGAAATAGGTTCTAGTCTTAATCCATTCCTCTTATGCTCAACATATTTTCTAGCTTTCTCCTTAAACAGATTCAATAATCTATTTATTGCCTCTTCTATCCGATTATTTGAATCTGAACTATATATATCACTTAACAAATCGGAAATTTCTTCGCCTAAACTCTTAAGCTTATTGCATAAAAATATCCCATCCTTCTCAATTTTTAATTTTCCGAAGCCTCTTGATGTATGTTTACCTATACCGTCAAAGACTAACGCAGCTATCAAAGAAACAAATATAAATTCAGCCTCATAAGATTCTATCTCGGATATCGCATAACATTCTATTTCATATCTCCCGCCCACTAGACACTTTTCCTTATTTGCTATTCTGTGTCTTGCTGAACCCATCATCATTAAATCAACCCTTGAAATACCTTTTAGCTCTGGATATAGTTTGATATAATGACCTGACCTAATTTTAGTAATTCTAATTGTCATCTTACTAGCTTGTTCGGTAGAACCGAATAGATCAGATATAATATTATCTAATTCTGAAATCCCGTTTTCCGGACTAATAAATCCTCCTAATAGAACGCGTCCCCACCATCTCCAGAGACCTTTTAGAGACCCTTCGTTTATATCCCATAAAATATTTAATTTAGTATTCATATATGAGTCATATCCTCCTATCCATACTGGAGTGACCACCTCTACATTAATACGAAATAAAAATCTTCTTTTCCTATATTCAATATAAAATTTGCCCATTATCCTATCACCTCCTCTATAACTGGTTTGAATGGGAAGATTGTTCCATATCCTATTTGTGAAGCGGCTCCCATTCCCTTAATATATAGATTTTTAACATGAATAATATCGAAGTTTTTCGGTTTGACTATTATTATGGACCCGGGCATCAAAGCTTCATAGAGGGGTCTTCTAGATAATCTTCTTACCCCTGTGGCTGAGGAAATCCCTGCACCCAATATCTTTGTTTCACCGATCAATAATACTTTACCTCCTATAATGTCATCATGTTCGATATCTACACCAGTTATATCTTTTATTTCTCTAATTATATATCTAGCTAACTCTTCATTATCGAGGCCGGTTGGGAATAATAGTGGTGAAACTATATATAACCCTAAATACTCCGAATCAACAGTAAAATATTTATCTACTAATGTACTATTTGCGTCTTTTGATATTATATATGCCTTGGACTCCTCGCCGCCAAATCTATATAGGCCTTTGATATCTTTCTCTAAACCATAAATCTCATATATGTATCCGAAATCTGAACTTCTCCCCTTCTCCATATTTGGGAAGGCCTCTACGTCGATAACAGTTTCAGCATATAACATACCTTCTCTGACAGTTTTCTTTTTTTCACTCCGGACCTCAAGGGCTATGCCTATCCACTCCCTAAAGATATCTTCATCTATCAAAATATAATTTGAATTTCTGAATTTATTCAAATCCCTTTTATGGATATCTATTTTCAAAGGTTTGTCGTTCAGTTCCACTATCGCTTTTGTCTTCAAGTCATATATAAGGTATTTTTTGCTATTTAGGTAGATGTATGGGCCTCTGATATATATATCCTCACCTAAGACACTTATAAGCTCATCAATCCAATCTAGAGATTCACCTAGTCCACTACCTATCAACCACCCCAATAAGCCAGCTATACTTGATGGATAGGGATAGAAATTAGTTAAACCACTAGAAGCCACTCCTCTACTAGAGGGATCGAACTCACCTGGACCTCTATAAAAAGCCCTGATTATTGGTTTTATGTATAGTTCCTTCAACCTCCTACCCTCCTAGCACCCCAAATATATATAAGAGCATCCATAAATGACAATATTATATCTCTCGACTCAGGTCTAGAGCTATTAGAATAAGCCTTCACTCTATATGAAATATTATGTTCCAGACTAACTATTAGATCGATAAATGCGTCATTAGGTTTTCTCGCACCCTTATTTTTCTCAGCATATCTTCTTATTAATTTCTTGAATGCAGATTCATTAGCGATATTTGTGGATATGGATTTTTCAATTTGATATGAATCCATCGTATTCATGAAAGGATCCTTTAGAATATCTCTAGGGTACGATATCGACAGTATATCGAATAGTAGACTATCATATAATAATGATAATAAATAATATGTGTAATATGAGTATAATTCCCTAGGTTCTATATCTTGTGAGTGCCACAATTTATTAGGCAAGGTAACATGTATCGGCTTTCCACCAGAGATATATATGAAAGTTAAACCGTCTCTATCAGCTGTAGTTTCAATAGCATCAGTACTACATCTGTAATCCCATAAAGAACCATCTTTTGAATATTTTTCTAGATATTTAGTGACGATTTCCACAGCCCTATATAATGGATACCTATAATGAACGATACCCGCTGATATGCTCCAACCCATACCATATAATACTGGAATATAATATTTGCTTCCGGAAATCTCTATCATATAGAAACCAGATATATCTTCTCCTATTGATTTAATGTTGTCTCTGTATTGGCGCATACCTGTGTAAGTATATTTCTTAGGAATTTTTTCCGTTAGAGATGTTCCATTTAATGTGCCTTCAGAATAGCTTATTCTTAATTTTGAGAGGGGCTTGATGAGGTTTTCGTATACAATGTAATCATATGTCAATTTATATTCAACACTATTGTTGACGAATAGTTGCGTATCACGGTCTATTTTAATATAATTTACTATTGGTAATACAACCATTAAGTCATCTCCGCCATTGTAAACCACGATTCCACCGTGTTCTTCAACTATCCTGATATTGTTTAAAGCATTCAACATTAAGCTTCTAGATATGGCTACTTGATAGCTCATAGAGGGTAATACTGAAGGTGCAAATTCAAACTCTAAAATCTCAATATTGGGATCTAGGGAAAGCCTAGGTCTATAGAATAGGCATAATATTAGATTGATAAGATCAAAAACCAGTTGCTCAGGTAATTCTGCAAGTTCTATGATATTACCTATCTTTGTGACTAGTTGCTTCCATTCATCTGAATCTATTCTTTTTTTATGACATTTAAGGTTTACTATTGCTTTCATAATATCATTAATATATTTCCTGAATTCTTTGCTAACTTTATGGAGAGAGGACATATAATATTTTTCATAAAAAAGTAATTCTTCTTCGACTGATATTTTTCTAGTATCTTTATTTATTCTAAAATATCTTTTGGGCTTAACTAAAGCTTTATATAATTCTCCCCGTACTAATTTACCCATTCTATCTCCGTCGGCCACCACGAGACCATAGTAAATACCTGGTGCATTCTGCAATTTATCAGAATCGCTAGAAAGTATATTTCTTACACGGTCCTTAAATAGTTCATGCCATCGAAGCCGGACATCTTTTTTCTCAGATAAAAACATATATTTTGCCTCAGCAGGTGCAGCTCTAATCAATACACCATACCAAGGTTGGCGCATGTTATCAATTTTGGAATATTTATCATTTAAAGCTTTCCAATGTATTAAAGATGGGGTTAGTTTTTTACTCGACTTGTAATAATTCTTTATTACATTTTCGATCCCTAGATCCCTCATGCTAGATACCATGGTCGAAGGCGATCGTAGTATAGCCTCAAGCAGCTGTTTTCTGTAAGCTAAACTAGAAAAATCCGATGTAGATGGTATTGTTATTCTTAAATCCTTATCTGACCAATATATCCATTTCATTATCAATTTAGATATGTCAGTATGAGTAGCGAAGATTCTTTTTGAGAAACAGTATGGGCATAATTTTTCGCCTGGAGAGAAATATATAGCTAGTTCTTCGGCTTCGCTCTCATCACTAATGATTTTATAATTCGATAGTAATTCCAAAAATTCGTCCTCTTTGTGTGGTAATAAGATAAGAGCTGGTAATTCACTACATGATGTGCAATAATCGAAGCCTCTTTTACTTTTCTTGGGAAATCCGATTCTATTCTTCCCATTTCTCCACCTTAGATAATATTTCTCTGTATTATGTGATAAATCTAATTTACTGTAAGGGGTACGTCTAAGCCTTCCAATTTTGACCATATCATTCCAAGTTTTATCTATTATTAATTGGAAATAAAGAGGTTTAAGTGACCCCTCTCTAGCATTTACTGATCTTTCTAACTTAGATAAGAGTTCATTTGCATCAGAAGCCCTAGATACCCCTACTCTTATTATAAGTGGCGGTGTTGTGTGATATCCTCCATATAGAGAATTTCCTTCCATCGGATCACAATATTTTTTGATATATTTTATTGATTCCAGTAGGAACTTATTAAGAGGAGTATCTCCATAATAATTTTCTTCATCGAAAATTATTGAAGAGAAGAGTTTCCATGATGAGAAAATTAACCGGAATATTAAATTCCTAATAGATTCTTTTTTATCCTCAAGAGTACTACCTATTTCTCTTAGCTCATTAATGTATTCATTAATATATTCAGGTGATAAACCGATATTGCCGGCCTTCTCTGAAAAATATCTATTTAGGTAATCGATATATCTATTTATGGCCTCTTTAATATAAGTCGCTGGAGGTAGAGATAAGGTGAATATTGCTGGTTGAATGGGATACCGCGGATATTCCGAAAAAACATCGAGATGAAATAGTTTAGATATGATGTCCTCTAAATCATTCTTTATCTGGTCTATCACTTTAGCGTGTCCTTTTGTATTCAACCATCCTAATAAGGTAGAGAAATATATCGGATTAAATCTCATCGTCGGAGATATCGCAATATCGGGACCAAGATACATTATTAATGGCTGTAATGCATGCCAAATTATTGATGAGGCCAGGTAACTACTAGCCCATAAATCCTTAATCTTTCTTGAACTAGATATAAAATCTTTTATTCCCCCTACATCAACCATCACTAGGTAACCATCTATACCACTAATGAGCCAATTATAGACTGTAGCAGTTGCACTATTATGATCAAAAACAGTATGGTGCGGCGTGCGTGTATCCGCTAAACTGGGCTCATTTGCATATTTTATCCAATATAATTCAGATAGGGTATATATCAAATGATAGGCTATCACAGTTCTATCTAGATCTTTATCATCTATTAACTCAATAACTTTTTTCAAGCCGCGATATACTTTTTCATATTTTTCTTCAACATATATTTTATTTTTTAACCATTTAGGTTTACCGACTTTATCAAATGCAACACCTATACTTGGCTCAAGTATATGTTTATATACAAGCTCATTGGACCCCGGTCTTTCGTACATTATTTCTTTATTAGGTAAATTCTTCTCATGAATATAGAATACATTTAGCAATTGACGGTCTATCGCGGATGCTAATTTATCAGCTTCCTTTATCGATTCATAAATCTTATCTTGCTGATTAAATATGTAACTCTTAAAACCGCTAAAGTATTCATAGACATTTTGTTTAACTTTTTCTTCATGACTGATGTTGACACCCCTAACTAGAAATATATGTTTTTCGAAAGGATCATGTAATAGACAAGCGATCTTCTTTCCTATTAGATTATCAAGACTCATCCTGTACCACCTCAAAACTTGAGTATCCTAATGATGTTCTTCCTCCGATACCTAGGAAACCAGCAACTTTAAGTGTATCTAAAAGTATTTCTTCTAAATCAATTTTTTTTGCATACTTATTGTCCCTAAATAATTGGTCAAATATTTTTGATAAGTATTTTTTATTATAAGCGAAGACTACTCTAAATTTTATACCCTCAGGTATGACTAGATGAATAAGCGGCGTTGGAGACACATCAAACTCCGTTTTAACATCACCTTTATAATGAGGTGTCATAACGTCAGGGATTATCAGGTAATTATTAGCTCCATACGTATAAGGATAAGCATCGAAAAACTCTATCCAACTAAGGTGTCCATCAAAGTATTGTTCCAAAGATTCATTTTTTTGAAAGATACTCATCAATATCCGTTTCTCCTCTTTTCTTAGTTTTTCTCCAAATATAAGTTTAGTTATAGCAGTAGACGAGTTTTCCCCAACCATTTCTGTTAACAATTCGTATAGTGCATTTCTGTAAGAGCCCTTTATGGATGATGATGGAACATATGGTATACCTAATATTGGATGGAGAGATAAACCTATCTCATATATTACCTCCCCAGTTCCACCTGAACGCATTATTGTTAATCTACTTTTATTACTTATTATTACATGCTTGACATCATAATCCAAGTTCCTAAATGCTGTTTGAATATTATTATATAGAGAATTGATATATCTTATATATCTATCCACTAAAATCTTTCTAGATTCTTTAGAGACCTCCTCAGCTATTTCTCTCTTAACTCTAGGCCAATTATCTATATCTCCATCATAGCTTCTCATCTTAGATATAAAATCACGTATCATCTTGGACTTTAGGTTAATCGCCATACCAAACCCCTGCTATTCAGCCTCATACATAGCTTCACATAACCTCTTAATTTCTAATAAATACCTAATAATTATCTTAACTAATGGAACGCCAAGACGCCTCTTCTCCAATTCGTGAACTACTTCTATAGGGTCATCTATTTTAATATCTTGATATATCTTGTTCAACCCTTTCATAACTATATATAAATATAAAGCTGAAGCTAATTCATCGTCTTTGCCCTTAATATCGATCTTATTTTTACCGATGGTCTTTATTAGTCTATCATATGTCTCTCTACTCGCCTTAGCGAACATAAATATTATCGTAGCCAACAATCCCTCATCTTCCATCATTATAGGCATATTTCTAGACCTAGACCTTAACTTTGAAGCTACAGTCACATTTTCACCCTTAGTCGCCCGATATTTATTGATAAAGTCATCCACTTCCCTGAAGACCTTTAAAGTGAAACTCCTATCTATCATAGTTAACACCTACTTAATAACTATCTTAATTAACCCTTTACCGGTACTCTCATCTCCGCCAATAAACACAAGACCGCCCAGCGCATTATCTAAATCTTTGGATGCCGTTTCTTTTGAGTCGGGTTTTGCGAAAGCTATGGTGAAGAATATGCTACCTTCAGGAATAAGCTCCTCGGTCCAGAGTCCACCTCTAACCACGGTCTTGGTTTCTCTTTCTAATCTAATCCTAGTCTGCCTTATGAGTGATCTGTCCATAATCTCATTAAATACATCATTATGTACTATTGCAATATCCTCGAAAGGTAAACCTTTATCTTTTATTTCATTCCAGAACTTTATTACCGCATCTCCCATATCTTTCGGTGTCAATACATATTCCTCATTGAACACGATTTTACCATCTATCAAATAGTTATCTTTTCTCGTTATGATACACATATCTTTTTTCAAGTCCCCCAGTGGTTCATTCAATTCATTAATAACATCTAATAAAGAGTAATTGTTAGGTATTAATTCAGCGTCCCTTAAAATGTCTAGATATACTTTAAATCTTTTGATAAGAAAAGGCGAAGTGACACCGACACACACCCCAACTAAACTTCTAGCCGGTAATACTAAAAGTTTTGCCGATTCCACGGACAATAGCCCTGGTCTAGTATCTTCACCTTCCTTTCCAAAGTATTTTTGTGCATCACTTCTATTACTAAGCCATAGCCTACTCTTTAGAGCTCCTTTTAAAGACGTTGAATAGATTTCAGGGAAACCTAGTGCGTCCCTTTGCACCGGGTTATCTACTATACCCTCCACCCTTCCTACACCTGGATGCAAGGGAGTTATGCTATATATTAGAAGTATCTTTGATGCCTTATATCCAAAACCCAATTTAGAACTCATAATAATAGTTTGCCTCAAAAAATATTTAAGTAAATGCATAATCTGATAGATACTTTATTGCAAAATATTAAAAATTATTGCTTTATCGTTTAAACCTCGGTGGTAAATAATCTTTAGAATATTCTTTTTAGGTCTATTCCCATTGTTAATTTATCTATTTCCGCTTGATTCAATCTTTTTATATCCAATAATGCTCTCATCCAAGGCTTTCTTAGGATTTCCAGCATCCTCTTACCATCCTCATTTATTTTAACTGTATCAGTATCTTTATGATAGTGTACACCCACCATAGTATTTAAGTAGTCTCTTTGCAATTGCGTAATATCTATATTTTTGAAAATCTCATAATATTTGTTTTTCAATAGACTATATAGTTCATAGGTTTTAATCTTTTCTTTCTCATTCAAAGCCTCCAATATACTTTGGAAAACTCTGTCGAAATTAGTTTTTATTACATATATTTTTCTAAAATCAAATTCTTTTTCGTCTGATGAGAAGGGCTTCAAATATCTATTGTCTTCTGATTTTGAGACGAATGTATAATATAGAACCGGAATATATCCACTTAAAAAGGCTATATTGATTAATGCTGAATTTAAGATATTAGTTCCACCTGTAATATTAGCCCAGATATGTCGACCTACTTTTCCTGGTGGATGAAATTTTATTAGGGTTTTAGCGATGGTCTCCATAGCCACACTAAAGTTCATTACATCAGTTAAACACACCCATAGCTCTACATCCTGAAAATTTCTACATATAAACTTTTCTACTATCTCGAAAGAGTTATTTGATATTTCTACTCCCCGTACCTCGTGTCTTGATCCATAAATGTTATCTATAACAGGTCGAGATTTCTCATCTCCAGAAAATATCTCTTTTGAGGTAAAGACCACTACACCTTCAATAGTTTTACCGAATTCAGTCGATTCTCCGTATTGTTTATATAAATAAGCTAAACCTGAGGTAACCGCTCCAGGGCTCCTACCTAAACCGACAAAATGAAATATGCCCATAAAAATAAAAATGAGGCTTAATATAAATAAATACATTAATAAGATAAGAACTAAATATAGATCTTTGAATAATTATTATTGCTTTATTGACCTATTAATTTGTAATTATAAATGGTGTTCTCTATTGTATTAATATGATATGTCCTATGAGAACCGTCCCGCAGGAACTGATCTTCGTTTGCTTTCAACTCTCCTTTAGAGATTCAAAGACATCAAGGAGGACATAAACAAACTCCAGAGTAAAATCTTTCAACTCTCCTTTAGAGATTCGCGCTATGGCCCACCTTCGAAACACAATTATCTAACCTCCCTTTCAACTCTCCTTTAGAGATTCACACGAGAAGGTATTTAATAGATATTTTTGGGGAGATAGGCTTTCAACTCTCCTTTAGAGATTCATATAAAATGAGGACACTTGATAAAAATAATAAGAGAATCTTTCAACTCTCCTTTAGAGATTCTTCAATTTTACTATGCTCCTAATCGAGAGCCTATCTTACCTTTCAACTCTCCTTTAGAGATTCCAAGGTGGTTGATTTGAAGAATATTCATCCCGATGAAGTGGAGGCATGGATCTTTCAACTCTCCTTTAGAGATTCGGTATAGTTCATGGTTTATGGACGAGAGACCATCCACTCTTCACTTTCAACTCTCCTTTAGAGATTCATCTTCCATTTCAATAGTGTTTCCTTGCTCTTAATGTATTTCTTTCAACTCTCCTTTAGAGATTCACTCACGTTTCAACTCTACTATTCTCTGTTCTATGTTTTCTCTTTCAACTCTCCTTTAGAGATTCACATTTTACTAAATCTCCCACTGCGGCGATGCAAACCACTTTCAACTCTCCTTTAGAGATTCAGAAGCGAGGGATTCCATTGTTCGTGGCTACTACAGCTTTCAACTCTCCTTTAGAGATTCCTGAACGGAAATACGAAGGAAATCCAGCGTTTCAGCGAGCTTTCAACTCTCCTTTAGAGATTCATGCGATTTTTATGTTGGTAAAGTTGGGTGAGAGGAGACTTTCAACTCTCCTTTAGAGATTCAAAGCCGAGCTAGCAGTGTATTCAACATACCTGAAAGTCTTTCAACTCTCCTTTAGAGATTCCTCTATTTTTTGGTCACCGTTTGATGTCCTGGTATGACAAAACTTTCAACTCTCCTTTAGAGATTCAGGATAATCGATAGGATCCGTGAGGGGCTGAAGAGTGGTACTTTCAACTCTCCTTTAGAGATTCGATAAAGATGCTAAGGTTGAAGTGGTTGATGTAGGAGGAACTTTCAACTCTCCTTTAGAGATTCCAGATATTGAGAGAATGTATAGAAAAATGCTTGAAATACTTTCAACTCTCCTTTAGAGATTCGAATATTTGCTATAGATAGGGCTGGGACATGTGATATATGTCTTTCAACTCTCCTTTAGAGATTCTAGAGGGTGGGACAGCATACAAGTTAAGGATGTTAACTTTCAACTCTCCTTTAGAGATTCACAGAATACTACACACAAGGAAGCCTCATAGCAATACCAGTTCCTTTCAACTCTCCTTTAGAGATTCAAGGTCAAAGTGGAATGCGAAAACAGGTCAAATGAAAACTTTCAACTCTCCTTTAGAGATTCGGCACAGAGAAGAGAACACAAAGGAAGCGAATTGACGTCTTTCAACTCTCCTTTAGAGATTCAAGATATTAAGTATTACTTGCGTGATTATAAAACATGCCTTACTTTCAACTCTCCTTTAGAGATTCCCCATATATCGCAAAACTAAGCGGACAAGGTACTTATACACGCTTTCAACTCTCCTTTAGAGATTCCTAAATAGTTTTTGGTGATTTATTATGTGTTTAGATGTCTTTCAACTCTCCTTTAGAGATTCAAGATATGGGGCCGTGTAATCAAGGAGGTTATTGGACCGTCTTTCAACTCTCCTTTAGAGATTCAATTTCTTGATGCCTATCCTACAAGCAATTTTTAACGATTGTACTTTCAACTCTCCTTTAGAGATTCGAGATTCGTGTGAAAGCGTGGGGGCGACCAAAATGAAAGATGAGATCTTTCAACTCTCCTTTAGAGATTCAGAGCCGCCTCTCCCCACCCATAAGATGAGGCATAAACGCTTTCAACTCTCCTTTAGAGATTCTCTCAAGTGCACAATACATAGATTATAGGTTTGTGGCTAACTTTCAACTCTCCTTTAGAGATTCCTCATGACGTTTCTGTACGCAGTCATAGTAATTTATCCTTTCAACTCTCCTTTAGAGATTCATGAAAAATATATGATAATTGTATATACATGTATAAAAAACTTTCAACTCTCCTTTAGAGATTCGTGGCTGTTTGTGCAACAGAAGGAGAGAGTTAGAATATTACTTTCAACTCTCCTTTAGAGATTCATACTATACACAAAAACAATATCCAACAACAAAACAATATCTTTCAACTCTCCTTTAGAGATTCAAGGGGAAACGGACAGCGAGGTAATTCTTAGTTTGCTTGCTTTCAACTCTCCTTTAGAGATTCAAAGAAGTCTGTAGTAGGATAAAGATAGCAGGTCGCTATACCTTTCAACTCTCCTTTAGAGATTCGGGGTCGGCGAGGCGGATTCAGGATTCCCTGGATAGTTATTTGTCTTTCAACTCTCCTTTAGAGATTCGAGTTGTGTATAGCGAAGACTTACCTATTAATAAAAAAACTTTCAACTCTCCTTTAGAGATTCAACGGCATTCTTAAGTCTATTGAGAGGATACAAAAAATAGACTTTCAACTCTCCTTTAGAGATTCCTATCGGTGAAAAGGGGGAATTATCATTTAGACCCGTTCTTTCAACTCTCCTTTAGAGATTCAAAACCTTATAACACTGGTTTCCTTATAGAGCATCTATCTTTCAACTCTCCTTTAGAGATTCTTAATCATAAATCTCAATCACAAGGAAGGAGCAAGGCTCCTTTCAACTCTCCTTTAGAGATTCGCGTATAATTATCATTTCGGTAATAAATTGGGGTTTGAACTTTCAACTCTCCTTTAGAGATTCAATATTGAATCATCAGCCAACTGAGGAACAAATGTTTCAGTCTTTCAACTCTCCTTTAGAGATTCAGGAGAAGATCTAAAAAGAAGAGGAAATCAAGAAGTTTTACTTTCAACTCTCCTTTAGAGATTCAAACATACCTAGCAACTAAATACCCCCCACCCAAAGAAGCTTTCAACTCTCCTTTAGAGATTCTATATTCCTAAAAAACCCCCACCTTATAAAACTAAGGTCTTTCAACTCTCCTTTAGAGATTCCGTCGCATAGTGCTTTCACCATATCTACATAGTGTTGGTCATCTTTCAACTCTCCTTTAGAGATTCACCACTACTTAAATGGTCACCACAACTACCATGGTATATCCTTTCAACTCTCCTTTAGAGATTCATTTTACGGTGAATAAAAAAATGGGATTGTCGGAGCTGACTTTCAACTCTCCTTTAGAGATTCACATATCCACATTTAGGGCAAACCAAAATAGGCTGGGAACCTTTCAACTCTCCTTTAGAGATTCAAATACTTGGTGAATAAGTATGAGTGTAATTGAAATTCTTTCAACTCTCCTTTAGAGATTCGCCGAGGGAGGAGTTTGTCAAGAGGTTCTGGAGGTATGTCTTTCAACTCTCCTTTAGAGATTCAATACCCCTATCGGTATTGTAGTGAAGCAGGTATGTATTCTTTCAACTCTCCTTTAGAGATTCCTAGACGAAGAATGTAGAGGGAGGCTTCTACAGATCCTCTCCTTTCAACTCTCCTTTAGAGATTCTTGCTAATTCCTTCTTTTCTTTTTCCGCTGGTGTTACACCCTTTCAACTCTCCTTTAGAGATTCGAAATGCCTGAAGTTGAAGTATTGACGGTAATACCTTACTTTCAACTCTCCTTTAGAGATTCCGATATTCTAATTGGTTTTTTTCTATATTTAAAGGTTTCTTGTGGGTGTTTTTCTGGGGTGGGGTGGGACAACCGCTGATCTGTTTGGCCTTTATAAAGGGTGTCCCAAAAATGTATAGTATTTGTTCATCAATGCACAAAAATGTACATTATCATTTCTCACAATTTTTATTTATAAAATTTTTATGTTAATCTTTGGGTTGGGGGGTTATTCTATGGGTATAGTAGTTATATGTCCGATGGGTACTAGTCCGCCTATCGCTACAGAGTTTATTAATTATTTGAGTTCCAGAGGTGAATTTATCGATGCGGTTGTTTTGATCGGGACATCTGAGCCACAAGTTATTAGGAGTGTATATTTTACAGAGGCAGCTATTAAGACTCGATACACTAAAATGAGAATTTATAAAAGATTTTTCGACCGGATGGACATAGTGGGTACTAGTGATGTCAAGCGTTATTTGAGGATGGTTGTGGATATATTGTTAAATAGGAAATGGGTGAATAGGGAGATATATGTTAATATTGCTGGTGGAAGAAAGACTATGGTCTATCTAACCAGTATAGCGGTGTCTATCTTGGGTACTCCGAGGGTATTCCATGTTGTGGCTGAGGAGGTAAAGAGTTTTAGTGAGGAGGTAGAGAGAAATAGGTGGTTGATTGACACAATTGGAAAAATAGGGAGTCTTCGTGATAGGGTGAAGGCGTATCTCGAGAGAAGGGAAGTTTTGGATACAATGATGTATCCGCCTATGGAGAGCTATAAAGTTATAGAGCTGCCTGTAGTCCCATTAACTAAGGCATATATAATGGGGCTACGGGAAGTTTTGGAGGCAAATAGGTACATGCTTGATATGGCACCCGCGATAACCTGGACCTTAGAAGACCTAGGTTTTATAAGAGTCCAGCGGAAAAAGGATTATGTATATATATCTAGGACTGTCAAGGGAGATAAGTTACTTAATATTCTAAGAGGGGAGAAAAATCAATAGTCTCCATATATAAATAATATATCGAGATGCCTTTACTGCTCCGGGATATAATCCAAGACCCTTTACACGCCGCACACCCACTATATCTTCATCTCTATTACTTGGCCTACATATATATTTGGATCGTGGGTTTCGACAACAACAGCCCCACCCAGCCGTGGATCATAGGTGGCTATGAATCTAGCGGGGTGATAATGGTGGGTCAAGTAGCAATATAACCATATTGGTCCCCGGCCACTTAAAACCACCCCTTTCTTCAGATTCACTTTAGGAGGCTCTAAATCCTTTAGTTTCTTGGGCTCTATAACTTCCTCGAGGTCGAAATGTATGAGTGTATATTCCTCTTTCTCCCATATCTTGAACTTCATCTTCCACAGCACCATACCGGATAATCTAATAATTTTCAGGATTCTTTATCCAATTCCCTATTCTCTCTAAAGTCTTTTCTTTGACGTCATATCTTATCTCTATACAACCATTCTTTTTTCTAGCCATTGTTATATCTCTAAGGAAGCCTGAGTGGGCGAAGAAGTTTCTTACCTCATCAGACTTATATATAGAAGGTTTCTTCCTATCGTCATATCCATTGTTATTCCCTTTATTCATCAATTCAGATAGCGTCGTCCAATCACTACCTAATTTATCATAATATATCCATATTTCCCTTAAATCCCTATCTAGGAATCTGTTGTTTAATGGAAGGTTTAATTTTTTATATCCCTCTATGACACTTTTGAAGGGGCCTTCAACATATCTATTTATTTTGAAGGAAGGATTCCTTAGGGGTAACCCGAGGGTCGTTCTCAAACCATTGTATAGGGATATAGTGATATAGAGATTCAGTAGGTAATTATAGTTTAGACTTCTCGATTTAACTGTATAGGTATCTCCAGACTTCTTCACCACCGGCTTAAGCAATCCATTTGTTATATTAATAAGTTCTTCTTTGAGTATATCTACCTTATTGCTGAGCCAATCATATTCGATCCATCCTTCGCCGTCTATAAATGGCCTCTCGAATAGGAGAATCGGGATGTTATATTTAACTGAATTGAAACACAACTTTGTATATGAAATAAATCTATAGATTAGGCCGTTTAATTCCTGCTGCTCTTTACAGAATTTTTTCTTGGAATTTGGATCCTCATTTAATAGGTTTGATATTGAATATCTACTATTCTTAAAGGGCCACTCCAAAAAAGCTTTGACATCATATTCTTGGATGTAGATTTTACATTCTTCACCCTCTTCTTTAACGGGTTTAGTCAGGGTATAATAAGTTTTCAAGTGGTAACTCTCTAACCGAGACAGCTTCCTCTGTACAATATAGCCTCTATAGGCATCCATCATCAAATTTATATATTGATTTAGCCCTGTTGAGATATCAACATAGAATTGGCTTGGATTATCTAGAGACATGAGTAGGTTAATGAAGCCGGTCTTTATAGTATTTGGGTCAATATGATACTCAAGAACTATATTGGTATCTCTATCTCTATATTTGCCCATCGACTCAAAAACATATATATTAATATCATTGGCATCAGAGTCAACGAGTTGGCTTTGAATAAGATTCTCTACCTCTATAGAGAACCTCTCTTTGAACTTACTGTAGTCATCTACATATAGTTTGAGTAATTCACTCCTATTATTATCGAATTCCTTCATAGTTATAAGGCTTGTTGGGGCTAATAGTATTATTTTAGATCCACTTTCACTGGAATTTGATAAATATTTTTGCAGAGCTATTGAGGTAAGTGTGGTCTCATACTCTTCGTCTCCTATCCTAAATTTAACCTTACGATAATCAAACCTCCCTAATACCTGAAGAATATAAATATTCATACAATAATCTTATAGTGAATAGTAATTTTAAAAATATTGAGATTAATTTCCGTGGTATATTATCATCTGCTTTCAGGTTGATATAGTTAGATGCCATAGCTGACTAGCCTATTGAAGTCTCTAATGTTTTTTCATAAAGGTATAGTATTGACTGTCGCTGTAGCAGCTATAAATATGTATTTATGTTCGATTTGATCTCTGTGGAACTATCCGCAGCCTCTCTGGTTAATGGTGCTATATCGAAATATTCATCTAGAAGTTTCTTTAGATGCACCTGCCACTTCCATGTATCCCAATAGAAAATTCATAGTATGCTATTGATGGTATTTTGAGGTCATATCTGGATATCAATCTATTTATTTCCTCCAAATCCCAATAGGATACTTAATATATATTTAATATTATCCCGGTCATGATGTTTAGATCCATAGTCTTCTGGTTTCCCCTGCTGTCTTAACTGGTAGGTCCCTAGTATTTAATATTATAGGGTAATTTTTTGTGGCGCTCCCTATGGCTATATATCTTCGTGGTGGAAGGGATTTTGCAAGTATACTTAGTGCGTCGCTATCCATCTTTGCAGCTGGAAGAATATACTGGATATCGCTGTCATTCGTTAACCCAAATATAAATATGTTATCCGCCATGTTTACTGCATAACTCAATAGGGATGAAGGTGTGTTAGTTATATAGAATTGGTAGGCGCCTAGATGCCTTATTCTTGTTACTAGGTCTATCCATTCCACGTTGCTCAGGTATAGCTGAGCCTCTTCAGCAAATATAAATAGGGGTTCAATGCCTCCCTCGAGCAACTCCATTACTTTGGATATTATCACCTGGATTACTATGGTTGTGGTCACCCTATCCTTTCCTCTTAGATTTATTATTAGAGCGCCGCCGCCCCTCAATTTTTCCTTAAGTATCTCCTCAACCCTTGTTTCCTCCTCTGCTTTGCTTGTGATTATACCTGTTGAGTCTATATCCTCGATCCTTCTGAGTATTGCATCAGCTATCTTGGGTTCTCTAATGCTGTTTTCAACTGTAGCTTTTAATATCTCCGGGGTAATATCCATGCCGGTTTCCTGAAGAGCGAGCCATATATTCCTTAGTCTTCTAGCACTTGTATCCGGTAGATTTAGGACACTCTGCATTGTTCTTATAAGTATTTTCATGCCTATATAGGATAAGGTGAATTTAAGTGGTATGACGTCATCAGCCGATGCAGCGGGCTCGAGCAAATATATTTTTTCGTGGTATATGCTCTTATCCCCTTGCTTAATGTAACGCATAATAGAATATTCGTTGTTTATATCGAATATTATCACTCTCCCTCCATGATCTATTATTCCTAAAACTAGTGTTTTAGATAGATGAGATTTTCCGGTTCCTTTATCACCTACAACGATATTTATCCCTTGTATGTCTCTAGCATCTATATTTAATGGCTCCTTACTCAGGGATAGACCGATAAAAATCTTATATTTCTCGCCTATACCGAGTTTCTGGGCCAATTCATCTGTAGAGAACTTGGTTACCTCGGAGTTTCTAGTGGGAGTCCAGCCTGTCCAGGGGTATAACTCGCCATTTCTATACTCCATCTTGATCTTGGCTTTAGCTAGTTTGATATTGGATACATCGCTTAATGTACTTTTGATATCCTCATCGATATATTCCTCTATTAGATAGCTTCTTTCGAACATTTCGGTTCTAATTACATCTTCTAATATCCCGGGTAGATTTATTAATTCCTGCTCTACTACTAATGCTATTAGCCCCCTATCCTCATCTTTCTCTATGATTAATAGGTTATCCCCTACCTCAAGCTCCTCCTCATAATGATATATTATCCAGACCTCATCCCTTATCTTTCTGAAAAGCTTCATCCAACCACCTCTATTATGTAAATGGAGACAATATGTATCTCCTTATATTCAGTTCATCACCTATCTCATATCTATGTTGCTTCATAAGATAACTCTGTAGGGCTACAATTTCATTTCTTTTGAAGGCGACCATTAGATGGGCGGTCCGTAGGGCATCCGGGTATCCTCTATAGAACCTCGCTTCTCTATAAAATTTTTCAAGCGTTATATTTGGCGGGGTATCCCTCGACGCCACGTCTGTTCTAAATGGAGGGCCGTCGGCTCTGAACTTAGCTATGAATACATGTCCTATGCATTTATTTCTGATGCCAGGTGTAAGTGTACTATGTACATCGATATAACCTGGAGGTTGGTCTGGGGATATCAAATCCAATAGTTGATTACCATATATATCTTTTAGAACACTGCTCTTAGATACTCCAATCACCCTATTTCCATAGCGATATGCTCGAGAAACAGCTCTATATACGATTGAACGAGGGGTATCGACCGTTCCCCCCATTAATGACCCGTCCCAAAGAATGTATCCATCTCGGATATAGCTTGTTGTATTTAGTTGTATAATACGTTCAATGAAGTTCCTTATTCTATCCATGATTTTATAACCACTGGGTAGGCTTCGTTTTGATATTTTTGGTAAACCCAGCCTACGACGGAGATAATTAACTATATTCAAAGCATGATCCCAGTCGATGTTCATTATATATGGCCCCAAGATATAGCATTTATTAGAGGTTCCTTGGATAACTATTGAGACTCTATATGCGGCGATGAATCCGTTGGGTGTGTCCCCCAGCCTAATAGATGATGTATCTAATGCTAAAATTCCGGGTGACTTTTCCGGAATCTCATACTCTTTAAATGCCTTATACTCATATTCTTTCCTTAGTACAATTATTTCCTCATCGGATTCCGATTCATCTATAATTAGGGTAGGATGAATTATTTCCCGTGGTGTATATTTATCAACTTCACCGGATAATCTAGATGCAGAGTCGAATATCTCATTTAACCTATTGATATCCACTTATAAACCCAAGAATAGCAGTAGCCAAAAAAATTATTTAAACATTATAGCTGAATATACCAATATAATATATTATTATATTATTATATGGATTTGTTCTATGATATTCTTTATCGATAATCTATATGTGATATCCTAGGCATCATGCTACATAGATAAAGAACTTATTCATTGAGCAATGCTATTATAAGATTATATCGGTGATTTCATAGAAAAACCCGGTTCTTCTACTTCGGCATATAATAGGGATACTGATGCATTATTAACAAAATTTATTAATTTAACAAATAATGTATATAGTGAACGGTATGTCAAAATATCTAGCTATATATACAAGGTTATTTCTCGAATTTGGATATAGAGAATTTAGTATATCTATGGCTTCTAAGATAGGGAAAATGGGCTTTAAAACGCCATTAGCCATCGTATTAAATAGAATGTGTGATAAAGGGCTCTTGGAGAGGGTTTCAAGGGGTAAATATAGAGTTATCCATCCATTGTCGATACTTCTTGAACAGGCCGGATTCAGATGGAGGGATAAGGTAGACATAAAGTACCATGCAATAATAGATTTTCTATTGTCCAGACTAATAGTATATTTTAACGAGAATCTTGTTTCTATAATTATTTTTGGATCAGTAGCGAGGGGAGAGGCTAGGGAATACAGTGATATAGATATTCTAGTCGTAATTGACGGTGCTCCATCTAAATATAGCGATAGGATTAAGCTTATAAGATCCTTTATAGGTGGATTAGAGAAGCTTAGGATAGATATATGGCAGAAATATGGGGTATATCCTTTAATCGATATTATAATGCTTGACAAGTCGGAAACCTATATTAACCACCCATTTTACCTAGACTTGATTCATGACGGCATCATAGTCTATGATAAAGAAGATTTTATGAAGAATAGGATAAATGAGTTAAAATTAAAACTTAAAGAATTAGGTTCAAGGAGAATTGAATTGCCTGATGGAAGATACTATTGGGTTCTAAAGCCAGACCTCAGATGGGGGGAGGTTATTGATATATGAAGACAGATACTATGGCGCGGGATTACCTGAGAAGAGCAAAATCGAGACTTATCGATTCGAAATCAGCTTTGAAACGAGGTGATTATCCCGAGGTTATTCGATATTCTCAAGAAGCCACCGAATTATCATTAAAAGCTGTACTCAGAATATTAGGTATAGAGTATCCCAAGGTTCATGACGTTAGCGACATACTAATGTTACATAAAGAAAAATATCCTCAATGGTTCCAGGAAGAAATGGCTAAATTGGCAGAAATATCTATGGAATTGACTCTCAAGAGGGCTCCAGCAATGTATGGACTAGAATTATCCGGGAAACCAGCAAGCCAATTATTTGATAGATCAGATTCAGAAGAAGCTCTAAAATCCGCGTTATACGTATATGAGAAAGCCGAAAAATTAATAAGTGAATTCCAAAAACCCGATTAAATCAAAGTAAGAGTCACCCATTAATTATCTATTCTAGCCTTTAAAATAGGAATATAGCTAATATTATCCTCTTGAACCCATTAAGCTACCATTTTACCATCTTAAGGCAAAGAGTATTAACTATACTAATACATCATCTTAAAGCCATAAACAAACTTTCAACTCTCCTTTAGAGATTCTCACCATAGCGAGAAAATTTGGGAACCTAAAGAATCTAATCTTTCAACTCTCCTTTAGAGATTCGAGAGACCAAAAAACAAGAGATTCCAAGCATACACTATGAGATCTTTCAACTCTCCTTTAGAGATTCATTGAGAAAGAATTTGATGTTGAAGATTATGAAGATTTCTTTCAACTCTCCTTTAGAGATTCGAAGAAATAGAAAAACAAGAACAAGAGCCAAAACAAGAACCCTTTCAACTCTCCTTTAGAGATTCAACGCTATCTCGGTGTTTCATGTAGAATTGTATTATGACTTTCAACTCTCCTTTAGAGATTCGACAATCTAATTATTTTCAATATTGCGGTGAAGGAGAAATGAGCGCTTTCAACTCTCCTTTAGAGATTCGTGGTATCCAAGATTTACTTGACACATTAAATGACAATTCTTTCAACTCTCCTTTAGAGATTCGATTAAAGTGGTCTTCCCCAACGGTGATGAGGTCATGGTGCCCGCCTTTCAACTCTCCTTTAGAGATTCACTTTTGATGTACTTCGGAAGTGTGTAGTAAAATCGATTTCCACTTTCAACTCTCCTTTAGAGATTCAGGGCTTATTGTACTGGATGCAAAAAACTATATCGATTTGACTTTCAACTCTCCTTTAGAGATTCGCCCCTAATAATTTTACGGTGAATAAAGTGAGTGAGTTAAACTTTCAACTCTCCTTTAGAGATTCGTGAATTGACATCACACATAGAGACAGTATATTATAAACTCCTTTCAACTCTCCTTTAGAGATTCAAGGACTTGAAGCAGAAGCGGTTGTTCTATGCTAAACAGCTCTTTCAACTCTCCTTTAGAGATTCATGAACCGTATAAGGGGGCAAGTCATCAGGGCAATACTCTTTCAACTCTCCTTTAGAGATTCATGTTTGTCGGTATGGCGGTTGCGCCCATTCCTATGCCGCTTTCAACTCTCCTTTAGAGATTCTGGTTAGTACTAGTTCTCTGCGATTGCATTTGTTACCTTTCAACTCTCCTTTAGAGATTCATGCCAAAGTACTTGTGTCTATAGCAAAGAGCTGGAGGTCTTTCAACTCTCCTTTAGAGATTCAACTGTATTACTGATAACCTCAAGACCGATAGACCAATTCTTTCAACTCTCCTTTAGAGATTCGCTCGAGATAAAACGCCCGAGGAAGTCCGTGACGCTATCTTTCAACTCTCCTTTAGAGATTCATATGTTATTCAAAGTAATGAAGAAATATCTATTGAGTCCTTTCAACTCTCCTTTAGAGATTCATTCTTAGTTTGCTTGAGACAAAAGGATTTAAGGGCTCTTTCAACTCTCCTTTAGAGATTCCGAAAATATTGGACGGAGACGTTAAAGAAGTACAAAGATTTGCCTTTCAACTCTCCTTTAGAGATTCACTTTTGATGTACTTCGGAAGTGTGTAGTAAAATCGATTTCCACTTTCAACTCTCCTTTAGAGATTCAACAAGGAGGACAATACCTAGTTCTGATTATAAATTTGAACAGCTTTCAACTCTCCTTTAGAGATTCTTCCTGGAGTGCTTTCTTTATATATAATGAATAGTCGCCTTTCAACTCTCCTTTAGAGATTCTAGGAAGGAAGACATAGAGAAAATTAAGAATCCTAAATACTTTCAACTCTCCTTTAGAGATTCATAATAGATAGAAGCCTCGACAAAGCAAAAGAAAAATTCAGCTTTCAACTCTCCTTTAGAGATTCCCTCCATGAATTCCCGCGCATCATCCTCATATAACCTCTTTCAACTCTCCTTTAGAGATTCCTATTTCCTTACGCATACTTACCACCTCATAAAAAATTATCTTTCAACTCTCCTTTAGAGATTCTTGTTGAATAGTATGGCTTTGATGGAGATCTCCTTTCAACTCTCCTTTAGAGATTCCAAAAACAAAGACATATTCATGCTATACACACCATAAAGGCTTTCAACTCTCCTTTAGAGATTCTATGTGAATGGAGCGTGGAGATATGTTGACCTTGCTTAACTTTCAACTCTCCTTTAGAGATTCACAAATTTCTCAGAAAACACTACGCACAATATTTTCAAACTTTCAACTCTCCTTTAGAGATTCGTCGAAGCTCCACGCCCAGCCATAAGGCGTCAAAACACGCTTTCAACTCTCCTTTAGAGATTCTGGTAAATACTTGTTTTTGCATCGTCCACCACGACTTGCCTTTCAACTCTCCTTTAGAGATTCACATCGAGACCCACACGATGAAACACTCCTTAGAACACACTTTCAACTCTCCTTTAGAGATTCTAACGACATAAAAACCCCCAGCAATAGAGACATAGCAACACTTTCAACTCTCCTTTAGAGATTCATTTGCCGAGAAGTTTAGGATTATAGAAGGATATCTCGACTTTCAACTCTCCTTTAGAGATTCCAGTCCTAAAAGCGATATTAAGATATAACAAAATCACTTTCAACTCTCCTTTAGAGATTCACTGACGTAGCATTGATTACACTCCAACCCTTGGGGTAGTCTTTCAACTCTCCTTTAGAGATTCATTAGTAAAACAAACTCAACAGTGGTTGAAGAGGCTACAGACTTTCAACTCTCCTTTAGAGATTCTTGAGGGTTAGAGATGATGCTGATCTTCTCTGGACGATCTTTCAACTCTCCTTTAGAGATTCAAAAAAGAAAAAGAGCAGACGAAATCAAGAAGAAAAATGACTTTCAACTCTCCTTTAGAGATTCTTAGTACTGCCTCCACATTTTTTATAGTTGCCTCAGCAAACTTTCAACTCTCCTTTAGAGATTCAATGTGTTATTGCTTTTATTATTCGATTGTTTGTTTCTTCTTTCAACTCTCCTTTAGAGATTCATGATAGTAGTATTGTGGTGCCTAGCAGGAGGTTTGGTGTTATCTTTCAACTCTCCTTTAGAGATTCCTACTGATACTTTTAGGCTACCCAGCCTACCTATTTTTGTCTTTCAACTCTCCTTTAGAGATTCGAAGGCACTCAAACACCAAGGATATGTTTTCGCACAAGGACTTTCAACTCTCCTTTAGAGATTCTTGAGATAATACTGCGTCGCTCCAAGTCCTTAAGTATTACTTTCAACTCTCCTTTAGAGATTCAGTGGAAAATAAAGCACTATGAAGTCAAAGAGATTGATATCTTTCAACTCTCCTTTAGAGATTCACATCGAAATACTCAGGTGGGTCGTGTAACCTATATCCACTTTCAACTCTCCTTTAGAGATTCTCAGCCAGCAACATCTCATACTCCTTCCTCGACAAAACAACCTTTCAACTCTCCTTTAGAGATTCGTCAGCAGCCAATATAGCGGCAGCATTAGGCCGATACAACTTTCAACTCTCCTTTAGAGATTCAACCGATGAGAACTTCGCGGCGATACTTGGAGTCGAGGTTCTCTTTCAACTCTCCTTTAGAGATTCCTTCTGCGTTGAATAAACCGCTTAAGGCGGTTAAGCATACTTTCAACTCTCCTTTAGAGATTCCCCAGCTTAGAAGCTACTTTATGCCCTGCATATCCTAAGATCAACTTTCAACTCTCCTTTAGAGATTCATAGACCTTAATAAGTGGAAGGACGCAACACAAAAATATCTTTCAACTCTCCTTTAGAGATTCAATATAGAACTATTGGTGTCTATGATTTAAATCCTGATGTCTTTCAACTCTCCTTTAGAGATTCAATATAGCTAAGAATAAATTACGCTTATCCACCAAAACTAAACTTTCAACTCTCCTTTAGAGATTCGAGCAATAGCAATAGCAAGAAACAATGTCAGAGTACTACTCTTTCAACTCTCCTTTAGAGATTCATAATTTTTTCTGGGTGGTAGGGTTGATTTGTGACAATACCTTTCAACTCTCCTTTAGAGATTCTATTTACACGAACATTCAATATCAATAAGTTCAATCTTACTTTCAACTCTCCTTTAGAGATTCAGAGCAATAGCAATAGCAAGAAACAATGTCAGAGTACTACTCTTTCAACTCTCCTT
>MTMA02000006.1:0-489273 GCA_002011075.2 Candidatus Scotarchaeum otlingeri | reverse complement strand
TAGAGATTCAAAATATTGAAGCAGGAGCCGGACTGCCATGATAAGAAGACTTTCAACTCTCCTTTAGAGATTCCGATATTCTAATTGGTTTTTTTCTATATTTAAAGGTTTCTTGTGGGTGTTTTTCTGGGGTGGGGTGGGACAACCGCTGATCTGTTTGGCCTTTATAAAGGGTGTCCCAAAAATGTATAGTATTTGTTCATCAATGCACAAAAATGTACATTCTTAATCTGATGCTTCTATCTCTCTTTTAATTACTTATGAAATTTTTCTTTTTTAATTCTTTTAGGGGGTTTGTTATGTTTTTTATTTCCAGTTTAGAGTTGGACCGTTTGATAAGAAAATTTAGGGATTCTGGGAGTGTTGTGAGTGGTGAGCTTCGGGGTTGGAATTGGGGTGACGAGTATCTTTCACCTTTGAGTGACGATATCTATCTCTCTGTGTCTCTGGTGGCTAATAGGTATTGTCCCACCTATCGCGATATCTATCTTAGTATAGTCGAAGGTGTCAAGGCGCCTTTTACATTCAAGACTGTTAGGGGATGGGTCTATCATTATATTTCTAGTGAGGCCTTGACTCAGGTCAAATCTTATCTTTATAATTCTGGTGTGGAGCCTGGATATAAGGTTTTTCATGAGCTTATGAGGAGGATGCGTAAGTTTATCGATAAAGTCTTTAGGGATTTGAAGGTGAAGGAGTATCTTGATGTCGATGAGTATAGATTGCTGTATAGAGATGCAAAGGTTTTGTATAGGTATCTTATTCTTCAGGCTGCTGCTAATGTTGATAGGGTTGTTGCTGATATTAAGTTCTTGACTGTTGATTCTCTTGTGAGTAAGGTTGTGCCTTCTGTGGTTGAGAGAACTGTAGATGGATCCCCTTTGGGTCTATCTAGTGAGCTTAGGGTTGATATGCTTATGGATAATAATGTTATCATTGATATTAAGACTGGAGATTATAGGGATTTTCATAGTTATGCTCTGGCTGGATATGCATTAGCTATTGAATGTGATTTGGAGCGGCCTATTGATTATGGCATTATAACTTATCTTAGGGTTGATAATGAGTTTGTGAAGGTTAAGAATAACTTCTTTTTTATTGGCGATGAGCTTAGGAGAAGCTTCTTGAGTATTAGGGATGAGGCTATGGAGGTGGTACATGTAGGCGCCGACCCCGGGAAACCAAGTAAATGTCCAGAGTACTGCATTTATTATGATATTTGTAATAGTGAGGGATGATGGATGAGGAAGACTATTATTTTAACTGGGTATGGCTACTGGATCAGTAAAAAAGGTGATCTACTTGTCATTAAGAAGGGTGGAGGGGAAAAGTTGGAGGTGAGTACTGGTAATGTGGGTCAGATTATTGCATTCTCTCGGGGTCTTGGGTTAAGTGGTGACGCTATTAATTTGATGCTAAGGCAGGGTGTGAAGTTAATACTGGTGTCTAGGGGGAGGCCTATAGGTATGCTTCAATCCTTTAGGAAAGGTGCTCCGGTGAAGCTACGGAAAGAACAGGTTTATGCTCAGTTAGATGTAAGGGCTATTTCTATAGCTAAGTCGATTATTTATGCCAAGATAAGTAATCAGATTCAAGTGTTGCGGTGGCTTCGTCGAGGAAGGTTTAAGCGGAAACCTGATAAGGCAGATTTACTCCGCGACTCATATAGCGAAATGGATTTTATACGTAGAGAGGTGGCCGCTTCCAACCTTGATATTAATAATTATAGGAAGCGGTTGTTGCTTTGGGAAGCTGAGGCTAGTAGAGTATACTGGGACGTTCTCTCTCGTATTTTTCCTCTAGAGTTGGGGTTTGATAGGCGTAGGAAGAGATTTGAAAAGCCTAGTGACCCATTTAATTTGGCCCTCAATTATATGTATACCCTCTTGGCTTCCCAGATATGGAGTTTTATAGAGCTGTCCAGTCTAGACCCGTGGATCGGATATTTACATATGGATTCTAATAGAAGACCTAGCTTAGTGATGGATTTAATGGAGGAGTTTAGGCAGCCAGTTGTAGATAAGCCGTTGATAGAGTTTTTCCTAGGTTTAAAGGATTATGAGGGATTGATTGATGATGGTTTAGATAGAGGCTTCCTAAAGGATTTATCAAGGCTATTTTTTGATAGGATTAGAGAGAAGGTCAGTTTCGATAGGTATACTGCGTCTATTGAAGGGCACATGGGAAGACAGCCTAAGAAGTTGGCTAGGTATATAATTGGGAAATTAGGTGATTATATCCCATATAATGTTGTTTGATTATCGTAGGTGATGTGAAAATTGCATACCCTTGTTATATACGATATAAGTAACGACCAAATTAGGAGTATGGTAGCTCGGGCGTGCAAGGAAGCCGGTTTGGCTAGGATACAGAAGAGCGCCTTTCTAGGTGTAATAGATACACAGAGAAGAAAACATCTTAAGAAAAGGGTGATACGGATACTAGGGAGAAATAGAGGAAATATACAGTTCTTCTTGATATGTGAAAATGACATCAGGTTTAGGGAGATTATCGGTGATGTCGTTATTGGTGATGATGAGGATATTATGGTGCTTTAGGCTGGGACTATGAGTGGTAGTGAAGAACAGTTATATATCACTTCCACCCAGATTAGGGATTATCTATTCTGTCCAAATATTCTCTATAATAAATATGTTATGAATATTAAAGAACCAGTTACAATGATGATGATTAATGGAAAAGAGCGGTTCGAAGAATTCAGGAGAAAGGGGAGGCGTAGACTTACCTTACTCGGCGAGCGGAGGATCAAGCCCGATAAAATTTTATACGCTGAAGAGGTGTATAGTAGAGAGCTTGATGTATATGGAGTCATAGACATAATTTATTGGATAGGTAAAAAGGCATATATTGTTGAGATTAAGGATAGCGATCTAAATAAGGCTCCTCCTGATCACTTATATCAGGCCGTCGCTTATGCGTTGATGGCAGAGGAAACCTTTAATACACTGGTTTTCGGGGTCAAGATATATTATTCCATTTCTGGTAGGTGGGTGGAGAAAAGAATTACGAGGGAGATGAGGAGATACACCAAGGAAATTATAAGAGAGATAAAAAGGATATTTAGAGGTGAATATATTCCTGAACCCAGATTAATAGGGAAATGTAGGAGCTGCTGGTATAGAAATATTTGTTTTCCCGGTAGATATGGTGTGAAACAAAGGGAGGAGAAAGGTAGACATAAAGTTTTGAAGAAGACTTAGCTAAAAGTCCCTATTCATCGTTTATATAATTTTTTGGGTAATTCTTCTTTTGAGCATCATGGACCCTGTTAGCCGCTGCATAATTTCTATAAATTTCAAGATAAGACGTGTCAGTGATGGCGTAATTAATAGATTCAGTGGGTTATCTATACGAAGCCTACTATATAATAGGATTCTAGGCTTAATTTTAGACCCTGAATATCTCCATAGATATAAAGGGCTTAAGCCCATCAGCATAACCCCCATATATGAACTTGATGAAGATAAGATACGGGTATATAGTAGGGGATCCGATGTTCCCCATGGATTTTTTAGGATTAATCTCTTGGATATCGAGGATCCAGCGAAAATCATTAATTCCTTATCCTCCTTGGATACTTTAAATATAGATGGAATTAGGTATCAGGTCATAAGTATAAATTTTATTTTAAGGTCGTATGAGACCGTTTTTTCTTGGCGTAAAAAGCTGAGAAGATTCAAGTTGAAATTTCTCACTCCAACTATGACTCGGAGACCTCAGCATTACATATCGATAATGAAGGATAATGGTAGGTTTCGTGCGAAAATCAAGAAGAAGCATAGTAGACCCGGGATATATATCCCATTGCCCCAGCCAAACTTAATATTTAAGAGTATACTTAGGCAGCTTACTAATTTTAGTGGATATAAAGATTTTCCATTTGAGGGTATTAAGGAGTTCATCGATGATGATGGTGTGGTGATAGCGGGTTTCCCAAGGGGGATAAGGAGTAGGATTGTCAAAGTTGGTGGGGGAGAGAGGTATATCGGGTTCGTCGGTGAGGTTGTATTTGAGGTAGATACATCGAGCGTCTATTCAGAATATATTTATACATTGGCTAGATATGCTGAATACTCTAATGTAGGTGCTGGAAGGACAGCTGGCTTTGGATGGGTATCTTTTGAGGAGTTGGAATAGGTATTTATTGGTATTTGTTTATGATTGTATCTATTTTTAGGTATAGGCGTCCCCAGTTATTTAGCCTAACCCGTGTTTTCCTGCCTAGTAGCTTGTCTATGAGGCCCATCCGTTTAAGCCTATTTATCAGTCGATATGTCTTTGTCTGTGAAAATCCTAGGGTATCGGAGATTCTCTTTATCGTGCTACTTCCATTATCTCTTAATAGTTTCAATATAGCTACGTGATCGTTTTCACATTTTATATCTATGAATCCCAGTCGTGGAACCTTTATTGCTTTATTATTGCTTTCGCTGTAGGTGAAGAATTTTGTTACTCGTGGGTCTATAACGCTGTATATCGAGAGGAGGGATACTATGGAGCGTGTTCCTCCGAGGGCCCAAACCTCTATCTC
This sequence comes from Candidatus Scotarchaeum otlingeri, assembly GCA_002011075.2. Taxonomy (GTDB): domain Archaea; phylum Thermoproteota; class Nitrososphaeria; order Geothermarchaeales; family JDFR-13; genus Scotarchaeum; species Scotarchaeum otlingeri. The sequence continues at coordinate 484,721 of MTMA02000006.1, read as the reverse complement.
GCTGAAGCGATTTTGGATTGTATATTGCAGTAAGTCGATCAGGTCTTGGGAGAAGTCTTCTTCTTGTACCTTGATGAAGCTATAGTTTATCTTGACTCCTCTAGCCTTTATTCCTTCGAGGAGTTCTTCTATCGCCGATATGGTTTGATTTGTTTTGCCCGGCACCTCCGTCTTTGGCATTACAAATACGACGTTGTCATTGTCTTCGAATGATGTTCTGCTGAACATGAAGGTTATCGTTGTTATATCGAATCCTAGGCTGATCAGATATGCCCTCGTGATAGTCCCACCAATCAATAATTTATATTGCATCATTAAAAACTATTTAAATTTACTTAATAAGTCGCTTATAATTATATGTAAATTATAGTTGCAGATTCCATTTGGATAGGTATATCCTTAATGTTAAATTCTTAAGCGATATATCTATGAATTATATTTTTGGTGTTCGATATGGGTAAGAAAGTCTTGATTATCGCTGGTGATGCTGTGGAGGCGCAGGAGATATTCTATCCCTATTATAGATTAAGGGAGGCGGGTTACGAGGTTACTGTGGCGGCGCCTAAGAAGAAAGATGTTTTATTTACAGTGGTTCATGATTTTGAGCCCGGTTGGACGACCTATAGTGAGAAGCCGGGTTATAGGTTTCCATGGGTTGATAAGGAGTTTAAGGATATTGATCCAGAGGAATATGATGGGTTAGTTATACCTGGCGGTAGGGCGCCTGAGTATATAAGGTTATCTCCAGAGCTCGGAGATATCGTTAAGCACTTTTTCGATGAGGGTAAGCCTGTGGCAGCGATATGCCACGGTGCACAGGTATTAAGTGGATTTGGGTTGCTACGTGGGAAGAGGGCTACTGCGTATATAGCTGTTAAGCCCGATGTCGAGGGTTCTGGCGCTGAGTATGTAGATAAAGAGGTTGTTGTGGATGGTAATTTGGTTACAAGTAGGGCTTGGCCTGATCTACCTGCTTTCATGAGGGAATTCATTAGGTTGCTCGAGGAATAGCTCCCCCTATTTTTTTATCTTTTGCTTTTGACTATATAAGGGGTAATGGGGTGTTTTAGGCCATATTCATCTTTTTAACTGGTTCTTTTTTGCTTAGTTTATTTTCGAATATTACTGTGATTATGAAGGCTAGGATACATAGAAATGCCGATATAAGTATGTATGTTTTGTAGGTGCCGGTTATATCTGCTATCATTCCCGATAGATATGAGCCGAGGACCCATCCTATGGCCATTACTGTGTTGACCAGGCCTAGGCTTGTTCCTCTAATATCTCTATCAGTATTCTCTATAATATGTACATTTATGCCTGTGTATAGGCTGACCCATGAGAAGCCGAGGATTATCTGGAATGGTATTATGTAGTATACATTTGTGGATATGTAGTATCCTAGGAAGACTATCGCTGATAGTATTAGTCCTAACTCGAATATCTTTACGCCTCTTCCCTCCGATATTTTACCGAATTTCTCAAATATTAGTGTCTGTATCACTGGGTTTATCGCGAAGAGTATCCCCACCATATTTGTGTCTCCACCTATGCTATATATATAGAGGCTGAATAATGCCCATACCCCGGATGCACCGAGAATTCGTAGGAATAAGGTTCCATACATTAGTAGTATCGATTTATCGAGCTTCTTTATATTGGAGAGTTTGACGATAGCTGTGGAATTGAAATCTATATTCGCTGTGGGGGTAAATGAAACGATGAACATCGAGAATAAGGGGATTACGCTGGAGTAAATGAATAGTGTATTGTATGAAATATAATTTAGTACAAGCCCTCCGAGTAGAGTGGATAGGAGGAAGCCTAGGCTTCCCATCATATTGACTAATCCGACGCCTCTTCCAGGTCCAAAGAGTTCAGCTCCCAATAGGTTGGATAGGGGTATGATAGAGGCTGTAGCTACCCCTTGGAGGACTCTTAGGGGTAGAAGTAAGACGGGATCTGTTATATATGCGGTTGCTAGGGATGTTATGAATAAAAGTATTAGTGCTGAGACTAGGAATACCTTTACTTTTCTATATTTATCTACTGCATACCCTATTAGCATCGATGAGGGTGCGTTTACGCTGAAATAGACTGTAGCGAGTAGTCCGATGAGTATATTTGTTGCTTGGAGAGAGTAGTATGCGAATAATGGGAGGTATGCAGCGAATATACCTATTATGAACCATGCTGAGAAGATGGATGTCATTACGGAGACGATCTCTAGCATTCTACTCAATTTGCAGCATCATCTCCCTGGCATGATGTATATCAGCGTCGACGTATATAACTATTCTCTTTCTCTATTCATATAGGAATACCTCTTTATATTTATGGAGATAAAAGGCTGGGTAAAGATTTATTATTGTGAGGAGAGGAGGAGTATGGGGGTAAAGCCTGATAAGGTTATAGATGCGAGGGGCTCGTTTTGTCCAGGCCCATTAATAAAGCTAATTAAAGCAGTAAAGGAGTCGGAGGTAGGTGAAATAATAAGTGTGTATTCCACCGACTCTGGCAGTAAAAAGGACATTCCGTTATGGGTAGAGAAGAGTGGTCATGAGTTGATAGGTATCTTTGACCGAGGGGATTATATAGAGTTTATCGTAAGGAAACTGAAGTAGTCTATATAAATTATATATCTATCCCGTAAAATTATAGAGGAATTCCCTGCGTTACATCCCCAGGTATGCCGTTTTTATCTGTGGATTCTCCAGTAGTTCTTCCCGTGTGCCACTAACGCTTATTACTCCCGTCTCTATAACATATCCCTTATCTATGATATGGATGGTGGGTAATACATATTGCTCCGCTATCAATATAGACATCCCCTTTACTTCACGGAGCTTCTTTATTGCCTTCAACAACTCTATCTGTAGTACGGGAGCTAATCCCAGTAGGGGCTCATCTAGGAGTAGATATCTTGGTTTAGCCATTAAGGACCTGCCTATTGCAACCATCTGCTGCTCTCCACCGCTTAGAAACCCTGCTTCTTGATCCAGCCTTTCCCTTAGCCGCGGAAATACATCTAATATAAATTCTAGGTCATTATTGATTTCATCTAGATCCCTTCGTAGATATGCGCCTACAAGTAGATTCTCTTTAACCGTCATCTCAGGGAATAACCGCCTCCTCTCGGGGCATAGCACTATCCCCATTCTTATTCTATCCCATGGACGAAGATTATTTATCTTTACGCCGTCTAGGAGGATATCTCCAAATATGGTTATTCGTTCACCGCCCCTTCTTAGCTCTTTCTTTCCTCTCTCAAGTAATAATCCCGATATCGTGTTGAGTAGCGTAGATTTTCCAGCACTATTAGACCCAAATAACCCTATTATTTCTCCATCTTCCACTCTTATCGAGACATCATTTACCGCTATGGCGCTTTCATAATATACGGTTAAGTCTTTTATTTCAAGCAAGTTCTCCCCTCCTCCCTACATATATCTCTATCACCTTCTCATTCGTCATGACTTCCTCGGGAGTCCCTTCCATGATCTTTACGCCTTCATTAAGCACAATCATTCTGTCTGCGATGGCTGAAACATCACGCACCCTGTGTTCAACCATGATAATTGTAAAGCCTCTATCCTTTAGCCTAGTCAATAAGGGGAGAATGCTTGTAACCTCAGGTCTACTTAGCCCAGATAATAATTCATCCAATAGTAATATCTCGGGTCTTAAGGCTAGAGCTCTAGCCAACTCAATTCGCTTAAGATATCCGTGGGGCAATAGCCCCGCTGGCTTCCTTATATAATCGGAGTCTCTTTCAAACCCTACCTCCTCGAGTATATCTATAGCCCTAACAAGCTCGTCTCCCACACCCCCAGTAAGTCTCTTGACCCTTGGCGATAATAACGGAATCACTATATTGAAGATGGTAGGTAGCTTATGGAGGGGCCGGGGAATCTGGAAAGTCCTAGCTATTCCTAACTCTGCTATTTTAGATGGAGACATGCCAGTTATATCTCTCCCTTTAAATAGTATTTTACCCTTGTCCGGCTTAATGAACCCACTTATGAGGTTAAGTAAAGTTGTTTTTCCCGCCCCATTGGGCCCTACCACCGCTATAATTTCTCCTTCATTAACAGTAAAGCTTACATCATCTATAGCTTTGATTCCTCCAAACCTCTTATGAAGATTATCTATTTTAAGTATCATAGTCATTCCTCTACGACCTTTCTCTCGAAGGTATTATATATTCTCTCGAGATACCTAAATAGACCTTCAGGTCTAAAGATGAGAAGTATAATGAGGATAATAGCGTAAAGTAGCATCCTTACATCCTGGAGTATCCTAAGATACTCGGTTAATATGACAAGTATATAGGCTCCCAGTGCAGGTCCAACTATCGTGGCTATACCTCCCAATGTACTCATAGCTATTATACTTACTGAATGAAGAAGATTGAAGAATGTGGGCCCGACGAAAGCTAGGCGATGAGCTTGTAACGCCCCGACGAAACTGGCGAAGACCCCGCTTATGAAGAGCGTGATTAGCTTATATTTTACTACATTTATTCCTGAAGCCTTCACCGCAGGCTCATTATCCCTTATCGCTTGGAGTATCAACCCGAATTTTCCATATACAACCTTCCTTATCACGAGGAAGGATACCAATAAAGTTATAGTGAAGATATAATACCACTGAACATCATTGAAGGGATTGGCCATCCCATATATTCCTTCTTCTCCGCCGAGTATCTCGGCTGAGGCATAAATAACCCCAATCATAACCAGGGGAGCTACAAGGCTAGCGAGAGAGAAATATGCTCCTTTTGTCCTTAGACAAGGGGCGAAGACGAGTGTCCCTAGCCCTGCGCCTATCAAAGCTCCAAGGGGGATAGATAGATAAATGGGTACCCCATACCATGCGTTGAGTATGGCGGCTGAATAACCTCCGAAACCGATGAATAATGCGTGTCCAAAACTCACTAAGCCGGTAAATCCACCTAGGATATCCCAGCTTATTGACGCCACACCATAGAATGCGGCGTAGGACATTACTAAGAGCCAATATGGATCGCTTATGATTAATGGGAAGACTAATAATAGGATAGGGGGTATAATCCTAGGGCCAATTAGATATATTATTTCTGCATACGACATTAATGCATACATATCTCTTGTCCTAGCCCTTATCCCTCTATCAAGTCTTTCTATCCTCTCCCTCCCCTTAGCCATCTAAACCCTCTCCTCTAACTCTCTATGTTTACCAAAGATACCGGAAGGTTTAATTACTAATACGACGAGGATAGCGATTAACGCTATAACCGTTTTGAGATGGCTCGAGAGAAAAGTAGCTACTGCAACTTCAGCATACCCTATAATAAATGCCGCTACAAGGCTTCCCCATAGGCTGCCTAATCCCCCTAAGATAACTATAGCGATTCCATTTAGTAATGCATACCACGCGTTTTCTAAGGCTACTGTCTGAGTAGGCGCAATTATAATTCCCGCGAATCCTGCGAGTATGGCTGAGACCATCATGGCAAGCATCGACATGAATTCGGGGTTTATTCCCATAAGCATAGCTGCGTCTTCATCTTGGGCTACAGCCCGCATCGCTATACCATATTTCGTCTTCTTTATAAATAACCATAAAAGTATTAAGCTAATGACGGAAGTTATAACTATAAGAACCCTTTGCATCTCTACAATATATGTCCCTATATAGATTTGTCCAGGTATAAATGTCGGCACACCCAGGGGGGCGGGGGCAAATATCTCTCTAAGTATCTCTATCGTAGCAATTGCACATGCCAGAGTTACAATCATTTCATTCAGCTCCATACCACGGATTCTATCGAGGGCTATTCTATATAATGCCCCGCCTACCAAAGCGGTTATAACTAGTGAAAAAAAGATGGATAAGATAAGATTTAGCTTAATACTTACAAAAAAATAGTATAGGGAGTAAGCGCTGATAGCGAAGAAAGCGCCGTGGGCAAAGTTAATTATCCTGGCGACGCCGTATATTAGTGATAATCCTATGGCTACCAGTGCAAGGGTGAAACCCAATACAGTCCCGTATATCAGTATTATCACTAATGCCTCGTACATCGGTGTGTTCTCCCCATTATCTCTCTGGGAGCTTCAAGGTACCTGTCGCAGCGGCAGGTGGCCACACTGCTATACGTTCTCCATCTTGCCATTGCTGTAGAATCAGGATTACCCCTTTATTGGGATCATCGATTCCCCATTGTATATCATGATTCTTTGTGAATTTATATAGCATCTTGTTGCCTAAGGGAGCGAGTTCATCGCCCATTATGCCTTTCCTACCTATCTCTTCTAACGCAGCCACTATGTCATCAGCCTCTAGAGACTGAGCCTTCTTTATGGCTTCTACAATTAGATATACAGCTATATATGTGGCGGGTGCTGTATATACCGGTGACTCCCCATATTTCTCTACATAGGCATTAAAGAACTCTTCTCCAATAGGAGTATTTATACTCCCTATATCTGTCATTGTAGTTTCATAATTTGCTTTACCCTCTGTCTGTTCCCAATAGATATCAAGCTGCGAATATACGTTTATTCCTAGTGGCAGGGCCGGTACCTTCATATCACTCCAATATTTTGTGAAGACTATTCCTACGTCCCCTGAGAAAATATGAGCTATAAGTTCAGCCCCACTGTTGATGATATCTGTCATCTCGGAGGACATATCTCTAGCTCCAAGCGGTACATAGGTAGGTCCTCCCACAATTTCAAAGCCTAATAATGGTAAATAGGGTAATAGAACATTATCCACCATCAGACGAGTCCATAATGCATCTTCAGCTAATATATACACTTTTGTCAAACCGTACTCCGCCTTTACATATTTATAGAATTCTAGGTATGCCTTGGCAAGTGTAGTTGAGTTGGTTGGAGTAACCCTAAACGTATATTTATATTTATCATAGTCTTCAGCAACTCTATCTGTAATTGCGTTGGCGGATGCCCCTGCTACTATGAATGGAACCTTCCTTGAAACTGCTTCTTCTTGCATAGCAAGTACAACGTCGCTTCTGAATCCACCTATTATGGCATGAACTTTACTGACTGTCACCAATCTGGTTATGGCTGCAACACCCTCCTCAACGGGAATGGTGGGATCAGCTTCCCTAGTATCCTCAAAGAAGAGTTTGACTTCATGCCTTACTCCATTTATTATTACTCCGCCATTAGCGTTTATTTCCTCTGCCGCCATTTCGGCGCCCCTCATATGTCCAATACCATGAATATACTCAAGCGGCCCTGCTATACCTATCCTAATCTCTTCTACAACTTCAGGCTGAGCCATGAAGAAATAATATGCCGCGCCAACAACAATAATAATAACAACGATAGCAGCTATCAATGCGGTGGTCCTAGAGACCCCCCTTTTCCGCCCAAACTTCCTATAATTACTGGTCATAAACAACACACTCCAATAACTACTTATGGATACATATATAATATAAATATTGAATGTGCTAAATTATAAATGAAAAGTGTCTTCATTCGATATTGAAGAAAAAATAAATAAAAAAATTATTATTATCAATTCTAAGAGGGATGGGTTTGAGCTTACCAAATTATGTCTTAGAGAGACCGTGGAGTAAACTCTATCCAGAGGGATTGAAGCCTGATTTGGAGATACCTGATGAGCCTTATTACGCTGCATTGGATAGGGTTATCAATAAGTATGGTGATAGGACAGCATTAATCTTCCTAGGAGATAGGATGACCTATAAAACACTAGGCAGTTATATAGAAAAATTTAGAAGAGGATTATATAGCCTTGGCGTTAAGCAGGGAGATAAAGTTGGGTTATATCTACTTAATACACCTCAGTTTGTCATAGCATATTTCGCTGTTCTTAAGCTCGGTGCAACTGTTGTGCCGATGAATCCCACCTATACACCTAGCGAGGTAGAGTATATTCTTAATGATTCAGGGGCCGAGATGGTTATATGCCACGATATAAACCTTGGTAATGTAACCGACGTAGCCAAGAATACCAATGTAAAAGATATCATAGTTACATACCTTGATGATTATTTATCTCCTATTAAGAGGCTGATTGGCAGAGGAGCGGGGAGGATTCCGAAGGGGAAGGTAATATGGAGGGAGAACATCCTTAAGTTCAAGAAAGTCCTGGGTATGGGGAGCCGTAAACCACCTGAGCCAGATATAGATGTTGATAATGATATAGCGAGCTTACCATATACAGGGGGTACTTTGGGTTTGCCTAAGGGCGTTGTTTTGACCCACAAGAATTTAGTTGCCTGTAGACACCAATTCCTCAGCTTCGTAAAGCCCTATTGGGGTGATGAAACGCATGTGGTTACGGGATTACTTCCATTCTACCATATATATGGACAGGTAGTCATTATGGGAGGCGGATTATCAAGAGGAGACACTATAGTTATTTTCCCCAGATTAAATATGGATGCACTGCTCAAAGCTATTGAAAAGTATAGGATAACTATTTTTTACGGTATTCCGGCACTATATAATATGATTTTGAATCATGATAGACTGGATCTTTACGACCTATCATCTGTGCAATATTATGTCTCTGGAGCGGATGTCCTGCCTATAGAGGTTGAAAAACAGTGGAAAGAGAGGTTCGGTAGGGATATCATCCAGGGATATGGCCTTACTGAGAGCGCTGCGGTAGTTGCGATCAATCCTTTCCATAGATATAAGGTGGATGCTATAGGTATCCCTATTCCAAACACTTATATTGCGATTAGGGAAATAGGAGGTGAAAAATTCTTAGATATCGGGGAGACAGGTGAACTTGTAGTTAGTGCTCCTCAAATTACAAGGGGCTATTGGAATAAACCTGCTGAGAATAAAGAGGCGTTTTTTGAGGCGCATGGGAAGAGGTGGTTTAGAACGGGGGATGTAGTATGGCTAGACGAAGAGGGTTATATACACTTTGTGGATAGAGCGAAGGATATTATTAAGTACAAGGGATATCTAGTAGCGGCTGCTGAAGTCGAGGCAGTATTATATGACCATCCAGCAGTAAAAGAAACATGTGTAATAGGTGTGCCTGACCCAGCGGTCGGAGAGAGAGTTAAAGCCTTTGTTGTGCTTCATGATGATGCAAGGGGCGTTACAGCCCAATCTTTACTTAAATGGTGTAGGTCTAAACTGGCGCCTTATAAGGTCCCCCAAATGATAGAGATAAGGGATATGCTCCCTAAGAGTACGGTGGGTAAGATACTTAGGAGGGAGTTAAGGGAAGAAGAGCTTAAGAGGATGGCTAGGAAAGTGGTTAGGTAGGTGGTTACTCTAATTCTTTATAATTAAATTATATAAAATATCTATATCATAAGCTCTTATTCAGCTATAGTCCTCCCATTACATGGGTGGACGAGTTGAAGGTTAAACCAAGGGTAGAGATACCGCCACATCTTAAATGGATGCTAAAGAGGGCTCTGGAAGACCCTGAGAATTTCTGGGGAGAAATCGCGGAAGAACTGGAGTGGTTTAAGAAGTGGGATAAGGTCTTCGAATGGAAATATCCAAGATTCAAGTGGTTTATCGATGGCGTAACAAACTTATCATATAACTGTGTAGATAGACATGTTAGACGGGGATGGGGCAATAAAGCCGCCATTATTTGGGAGAGCGGTGAACTCGATGAGACCAGGGTCTATACGTATAATCATCTACTTTATCATGTAAAGAGATTCTCCTCAGCGCTTAAGGCCCTAGGAATCAATAGAGGAGACAGGGTAACGATATATATGCCTATGGTTCCGGAGGGCGCTGTTGCCATGCTAGCAACTACTAGGATAGGGGCTATACATTCAGTTGTATTTGGCGGCTTTGGATATGAAGCCCTCGCCGAGAGGATAAATGATGCCGGCTCCAAGATAGTGGTTACCGCGGATGTGGGATATAGGAGGGGTAAGACTATACACCTAAAGAAGGTTGTTGATGAGGCTTTGAAGTATACAAGGACCGTCGAGAAAGTAATCGTCCTACGGAGAAGCGATGAAGAGATTAGGATGGATCGCGATAGAGATATATTTTGGGATGACGCTGTTGACTTGGGTAAAGGAGTAAAGGCTGATGTTGAGCCGATGAAATCTGATGAATTGGCATTCATATTGTATACATCAGGCACTACAGCTAAGCCTAAGGGAACAGTTCAGCCCCATGGAAGCTACATGGTGTATATCTACGCAATGGGTAAATGGGTATACGACATGAGGCCTACCGATGTATGGTGGTCTACATCGGACATCGGCTGGATAGTGGGACATAGCTATGTTGTATATGCACCTTTACTCTTCGGCTGCTCGACAATTATGTATGAGGGAGTTCCGGATTATCCTATGCCAGATATATGGTGGCAGATTATGGAGAGGAATAGGGTGACCCAATTATGGATATCTCCTACTGCCGTACGGGCGTTAATGAAGTATGGTGATGATTATCCGAAAAAATATGATCTATCCAGTGTGAGGGTGGTTTTCTGCGCGGGTGAGGTGCTGAACCCCCCTGCATGGGAGTGGCTTCAGAAGAAGGTTTTTGAGGATCGGATTCCCGTAATAGATCACATGTGGCAGACAGAGAGCAGCGGTCCTATGGTCGGCAATCCCTACGGGATCGCCCTACTCCCTATTAAGCCGGGTTCCGCTACAATTCCTCTCCCGGGTATAGATGCAGATGTGGTGGATGATGAGGGGAATTCTTTACCTCCAGGTGTTCAGGGACATTTCGTGTGTAGAAGACCATTCCCTGGTTTAACACCCAGTATATGGGAGGATGAAGAAAAGTATTTCAAGGATTATTGGGGGAAGATACCTCGATGTTATTATACCGGCGATGCCGCTATGAAGGATGAGGATGGATATATATGGTTTATGGGTAGAGTAGATGAGGTTATAAAAATAGCTAGCCATAGAATCGGGACTATCGAGATCGAAAATATATTAGTCTCACACCCTGCTGTTGCCGAAGCAGCGGTTATTGGTAGACCCGACCCAATTAAGGGAGAAGTTGCTTGTGCCTTCGTGGTATTGAAAGGAGGATATAAAGCATCGAAGGAGTTAGAGAATGAACTCAGGCTGCTCGTCAGGAAGACTCTTGGACCCATCGCGGTCATAAGTGATATACTTTTCGTTTCAAAGGTTCCTAAGACACGGAGTGGAAAAATAATGAGGAGGCTGATAAGGGCGATAATTACTGACAGTCCACTGGGCGACTACTCCACTATAGAGGATGCATCCGCCATCGATGAAATTAGAAGCGTAGTGAAAATACTTAAGGAAAAATGAATGTGGTTAAGCCTTGTAGTAATATACCCCTCCCATTTCCCTCCTCTCTATTTTACCCATTACATAGAGATATTTTAGGTGGGAGAGGGTCTCTGCAATAGCAAAATATCTCTGTATAGTTGGAAACATACTCCATGAGGGAAAATCGACGTCCCATTCAAGTCGAGAAGCTATTTCATATGCCGATAATTCTCTATCCCCTATTAATTTCAGGATTGCTTTAAGACGCATTTCATGATGCGCCTCTAATTCATCGATACGTTTTGTCAAGTTAGTTATAGGGTTATTATGCCCTGGATACGCAAGCTTGATAGCGAAGGATTTCACTTTCTCTAGGCTTGACAAATAGTCTTTGAGGGGGTCTGTATCCCATGATATTAAAGGGATGTTAGGCGTTATATCGGGAAGAATATGGTCTCCTGTAAATAATATTTTTAGGTTTCTTTCATAGATACATATATGACCAGGGGAATGGCCCGGGGTCCATATTACTTCTAGTATTCTTTCGCCAACCCCTATTTTATCCTTATCTTTTAATGGATTGACGCCTTCCAGATATCTATATTTTTCCATAAGGCTATATCCAGGATGGAGATTCAGCATTTCCTCGATAAGCTTACTGGGTGTTCCGTTTTCCAGGAATAACCTTTTTATATTTTTGAGGGATCTTATAGGATCATTCATCAACGTCTCTATTCGTCTCCAGTCGGATTCATGGATATATACTTCTGCTCCTGTTTCACGAATAATATCTGTAACTCCACCTATATGATCGATATGCAAATGTGTAATTATGGCTTTATCAATATTTCTATTTAGGTATTTGTTTAATGGTTCTAGACCCATACCTGTATCAATCAATAGAGACTCTCTCTGTGATGTTAGTAAATACGCGTTTACAGTCTTTAACGCTTTGATGGGAATAGGTATCTCAATCCTTTGTACTTTATTGGATGATGGTTCCATCCCTCCTCAAAAAATAATTCTTATACGGCTAATTATTCTTAATTATTATAATTTAAGTAAAAAGGTTATGATAAAAAAATTTGAATTCTTATACTCTCTGTTAATAAGCTTCCAGTGATAATAGACGTATATTTGGTATATCCTCCTTTAGCAAAGGTACAACATCCTGCAGTGCATCTAGATGGTTTTGATTATCATCCCCTGTATGAAGAATGGAGACAGTCCACTGTTCATCAAATCCAAAGGCTGATGGTAAGATACCTCTATTCATCATGGCCACATAAAATGCAAACCACCTCCCGATGTGAAGATATTTAAGCATATCATGGTAGTTATGTATTTCTCTGCTGGTAAAGTAGAGATTGCCGCTAGTTCCAAAAGTTACGACGCTATTCTCGATACCCGCATCACTTAATATATCTCTATACCCCTTAGCTAAGTCCTCGCTAATAGCTATAGCCCTATTCATCGCATCTCTAGTGAGAATTTCCTCTAGAGTAACCAATCCAGCCGTTATAGATACTGGGTTAGAATTGAATGTACCAGCATGTGCAACTAGGCCCGGGCCGTAATGAGATATTATTTCTCTTTTACCCGCTATAACAGATAATGGAAAACCCCCTGCAATAGCTTTCGACATAACCTTCATATCTGGCTCAACTCCAAATGCCTCGGATGCCCCTCCATAATATTTCCCAGATGTCTTTACTTCATCGAAAATAAGTATAGCTCCATATTCATCGCATAACTTCCTTAGACCCTCAAGAAATCCTTTTTTGGGCAGAATTACTCCCATATTCATAGGTACAGGCTCAAGAATCACTGCTGATATATCATCTGGATACTTTTTGAATGCATCCTCCACAGATTCTAGGTCATTAAATTGAGCTATAACTATATCCTCAAGCGTTGATTTAGGTATCCCGGGTGAGGAAGGTATCTTGGCTGGGTATTTGTAGTGTCCCGCGGCATAAATATTTGGTTTGGTGCTTACAAGCATATAGTCATGTGATCCGTGGTAGGTGCCAAGGAACTTGATTATTTTGTTTCTCTGGGTATAGGCTCTTGCCAGTCGTATTGCATGGTGTGTGCACTCTAATCCTGTGGTGGAGAACCTAACCATGTCCACATTGAAGCGCCGACATATCACTTTGGCGAGTCTATGAGAGTCCTCGAATTCGAATCCAAGTATAGTTCCCTCTTTTATCCTCTCGCTTATAACTTCAATTAATCGTGGATGCGAGTGCCCAGTTGTAAGCACACCATATGCCATGAAATAATCTATATATTCATTTCCATCTACATCCCATAACCGGGTTCCCTTAGCCTTCCTTACATATATAGGGTAAGGAGCGGAATATCTATAGTTACTGTTTACCCCGAATGGGATATATTCTTTAGCTTCCTCATAGATCTCGCCAGATCTCTTGGTCCTAGATTGAAATAGCTGCATTTCACGTTTAAGAGAATCAGGTAGAGACATAAGATTATTCACCTATAAGGTTCTTATAATGAGTAAATGGAGTCATTTAGATATAAGGATATAATATAAATTGTTAAGGTAATGCTCTGAATAGTATTATTGTTATGTGATTATATTTCATATATATATGTTTTATATGAACGTGGAAATATCCATAGATGCTTATTTATAATTCTCACTGGCTTGATACCCTTATAATCACCATGATAAAGCTCCATTACAAAACTCTTCCTATCAACCACCCTATACTTAGCGACCTCCTTAATCAATATCCTGATCAATTCTTGAGCCATATCCTTCATCTTACCCCTGATATGAATAAATCTATCGAAATCAGCTTCTTCATGTCTTACTATTGTACGTCTGATAAGGTAGTCTGTAATCATAAAGCCGAAGCCAGCCATAGTTGCTATGAGTAGGGCAATTAATAAGTAGATTGGGTTTGTTAGAAAGGGAAAGGGAAGCATCTCCGGATGAAGAAGTCTTCCTATCACAAATATTAAGTAGATCATTGATATGGGGCTGATGAATTTGAATAGCGTAGATAATTTAATCAGTGTTTGAACTTTGGGAAGTCCAAGGGGATAATATACTATCCTTTCAACATCTTTTCTTATTTTCCTCCATCTATCTCTTATCCGTTTATCCCCTAACTCATTTACAATACCTTCAATGTCTTCTATCTTATATCTCCTAAAGACAGATAGACCGTCAAAGATCTCTATTAATAGCATAAGTGACTGTATCTTCTCTTCACTCATGGTTTACAACCTAGAATTGTATCCATTCATCGACATCATTGTACCATTTCTTCTTAGTTCCAACTTTTGCCCTCATTTTCCAGCCCAGTGATTTAGGTTTAGATTCTATCAGTGATAATAGACGGTTTATTCTATCTGAGACGATTTTTATGTCATCTTGAGACAAGGCCTCATAATTATCAAGTTTCTCTAGGACCGTTTTGAGGTTAGAGGTAAAGGTATAGTAGAAACCCCAATCCCTAGACATCACTTCAGCTATAACCTTTCCATTGACCCTGTCATCATCATCGTCCCCTATATCATGGGCCCTTAAAAGAAGTATTGCATCTTTAATATCTTTTTCATTAATCTTTACTATCTGTAGTTTGCTCATTAAAAGCTCGGCTAGGGGTAATGTATATTTATCACTCTCTAGCCTATCCTTAAGGTTTATGTTATGATTCATACTTAAATTATCAAAAAATACTTCCACCATAGGTATTTTTCCGAAGAAGATATATCTCCTACCGGCGAAATAGTACATCGACTGCTTCCATATCTTATAATCAAGCTCCTCCATAATTTTTAGTAGGTCATCCCTTTGTTTACTATATCCAGCGAGATCTATATCTGTAAAGACTTTTTCACCTAGTCTCCCCAAATCCCTCCATAGTTTATCGTACTCCCTACTATGAATATGTATCGCCAATCCACCCATAACTCGGAGGGTAACACCATTATCCTCTGCATAACTTACTATTCTTATCGCCTCCTCCACAAATTCCTCGGGTTTCGGCCACTCTTCTATCGGAATTTCATCCGGCAACCTGAATTTCATAGACATAATATTGTTACCCCGAGGTAAATATATAGTTCTTAAGCTTCTTATCGCCTACCATTAGTAGAACACCTCTAAGTATGGCCTCACTATATTCGCTCCCTGGATTTACGATTATAGTCCTACCTATTTTCTGTATGCCCCTCGATTCATGGATATGTCCATGCAGCCCAATTAATGGCTGATATTCCTTGATAGCTCTTAATACAGCTGTACTCCCCACATTACTTACCTCACTAACAGATGGAGTTAAATCATCCGATAACGTTGGAGCTTCATCTAGAAGAGTTCCATGCGGCGGGACATGAAGCTGGAATAGAGCGTTATCATAATCATCTATTTGATCTGCTAAATTCTTTATCATCTTCCATAGAGTTTCCTCATCAGCCTCCCTAGGGGTATCCCAGGGAGTTCTATTAGACCAAGATAAGCCTATCATTTCATGACCATCTATCTCAACTTTACGTAGATCAGCAAAAATTATGTGGTCTGACTCATGGGCTCTAAAAACCTCATCTACCTCAGGTATATCGTCATTGCCGGGGATAATGTAAATCTTTTTATCCAGTTTCTTCAGCTTCTCCTCGGCATATTCCATCCATTCATGAATTCTCTCTGTAACCACTTCCCTAAATATATCTTCTAATTTACCTGAGACAAGCGTAATTTTCTTGGCTTTTTCGTCTATCCTTCCTTCGATGGTCTTCCCCTCTGCCTTTAGATCCTCATATTCTTTTATAGTCATGTAGTAATAATAATTACCCATATAGGCAAGTTTTTTCTCTATATCCTTAAGTTCATCTTTATTCTTCGCCAATATCTTCTCTCCCATATAGTCATATAAGTATGACCCATCATCTTGTATGATTATGGGTACAACCATTTTACCAGATAAGTCTCCCCCTAAAATGCCTATATCAGCTTTATATACCTCTAAAGCCTTTATGAACTTCTTAAAGCATGCGGTGGAACCATGAATATCAACTGTAAAAAATATTTTAACTATAGCCATTTTTCACACCTCTTAGACATATAATAATAAAAAATAGAGGGAAAAAAGTGATGGTTTATTCTGGCGCGAGCTCTTTGAAGGCGAGAGTCACGTCTATACCCTCTTTAGCTCTAAAGGTTTTCCACCCAAAGTACCATAGTAATCCGCTAACCCAGACTGTTATATAGATAGGTACCCAGATATTGTTGAGTAACGCCATTCCCTCTGTATAGAAATTGGCCCATATCAATATTCCTACAAGAATCATAGTAAGGAACCCTGCTATAGCTGCATAGGGAATACCTATGATCTTCCATTCCTTATGAGGTGAGGCTTCCCATATATGTCTTACCCTAGCTATGAATGGGAATATAAGGCAGCTGAGTGCAGTAAAACCGAATACCGAGAATAGCTGCATGACTTCAACCGAGAACCCTGCTAAAATGGTTGGAGAGGTAACATACCACGTGATACCTATCTGGCCCAGTATAAATTCGGTTATAAGAAGCTTAATAGGTTGATGCACCTTTGGATTTATATCTGTGAACCACATTGGTCCTATTCTATCCATACCCCAAGCAAATAACCCTCTACTGAAAGCGATATATGAAAATGGTATCCATAGAAAATCTGCAAATATGAAGCTTAACCCGAACAATAGACCCAGTATCATATTAAAGCCTACAAGCATAGATGCAAGGTTCAAGAATGTTGGAGGGAACGGAAGTGTATACCAAGCTGGAAGTTCGTTATCAATATATGCTAGAACATGGAGCCCATCCCAACCAACCATTTTTTCAAGGGATAGGGCGGTCCAGGCGGTCAGTGTAATCATAACAATAATATTTAGAATCTGCCCGATGAAGATATTTCTCCTTGGACTTTTTACTTCCCCACCTATAAATGAGATAACATATCCATAGATAATCCCCCAGCTTAAGGGTAATATCGCGCCAAGACTAGATAATATATTCCAATCTGTTGGAAGCCCTATCTCTTGGTCAACTAAAGCTAGTGTTTCTGACCATGTGGGAGAGCCGTGTTGACCTGCAAGGCTATTCCATATATCTACAAATGTACTATGGCTGGTCACGGTAAATAGAATGGCTGCCACTGCGACTCCAAGTAGGCTTAATCCGATAAACACCCTCTGAATATAGAAAAATTTCTTAAGACCACCTATTACAACAAGTAGTCCAAAGAAGTTAGTCACTGTCGCAACAATATACATTCCGACTGGCTGGGTCCACCAGGCAACGACATCTGGAGATAGACCGATAGCACCCGCCAATATTGGTAGGCCGGGGTCGGCGATCCATGGAGCCAATACCCATATCCATGCTGTCATTACGAAGCCCGCATTTGCAAAGCTGACCGCGGTACCTATCGCCGGATGAATAATCCTAGAGTTATATACATATGAACCCCCGCTTCTAGGCATCGCTGCACCCAATATCCCCCATATCATTCCAAAACCAAGTATACCGAGGAATCCCCCTACTAGGAAAGTTACAATTTGGTTTACACCTGGGAATAGATAAGGTGCCCCTGTAATATAGTACCATACTGATACCGCGGCGCCATTATTCATTATGCCGAATAGAACTGTATCGAGGAGGTTTGCTTCGCGCACTAAACCGCTTGCTCTTCTTGCGAATACTTGAGACATTGTTTTACACCAATAGGCAATATAATACATTAATATCATTATTAGAAATGATTTATAAAATTAACTGGATATCTAAATATTATTCAAGGTAAAAATCTATATATATGTCTTTTATACTAAGTCTTGCATTGAAACTTGAATAATATTAAATATTACTCTGTGAAGTGCCTATATGTTTATTAAAAAAGGACTTTATATAGATATTTTTGAGAATGAAAAAGAATATATTAGACGAAATTGATACCAAAATTTTGAATATTCTCCAAGAAGATTGTAGAAAGTCTCTTGACGAGATTTCCAAAACAATTGATGTGCCTAAATCAACCGTATATTATAGAATAAAAAGACTGGAGTCATTGGGGGTTATTGAGGGATACTATGCTAAAGTTAATCCCAAGATGCTTGGAAATGATTACTTTACAATTACTCTTGTAAAGGCCAAATATGGCCCCGGGTATCATAAGAAAATAGGGAGAATCCTCTCCAGAATAAAGGGGGTCTGGGCTGTATACTATGTGTTAGGGGAATATGATTTTGTAGTTTTAGCTAGAGCCAAGAATAGAGAGAATTTTATTGGTAATATCCTAGAGAAATTCATAAATTATGAAGAAATCGAGAGGACAAATACCATTGTGATAGTAGATATTATAAATGAAGATCCCAGAGTAGATATTGAGCACTTAGATCAAGAAAAAATATCAAAGAAGAAGACTGATTAACACTTATATGAGTTTTTCTGATTTCTACCTTATATTTAAAGTCTTTAAATATCCTTTTCGATATTAGTATCTTCACTTTTGTTTAACGCAGACATCCTGTGAAAAATGACTGTCTCTTTTATAATACTATCTATCCTTAATGTTACTATTAGTATTGCATTAATCTAATTATCTAGTTATTTTAATAATTATATGTTCGTCAGAGTCTATATCGAGCGACGTATATACTCCACCACTTATCTGTTATTAATATGTATAAATCGTTGCTGATATATCATAATGAAACGCCTTGCAGGGATATCCTGAGTTGATATAAGGCGTCTCGACATCATTATATATGCAATTATCAATAGAATGATGATCGAAACCCCGGGATGAATAGAATATCCCAAATAACTGTATATTACTCCAGATAGCGCGGCTCCTGATACACTACCTATGCCCGACATTAAGCTACTATATGATATACCCGTTGGTGATAGTCCTATTACTATGGAGGATATGTTTATATAGAGATAGGCCCATGAGACGCCGATAAGCAAGAAAAGTAGTAATAAATAATTATAATTGGACATTAGTGATGAACCATAGAATACAACAGCTATGAATATTAGGTAATATACCAATGACCTAAGAATAAGGGAGTTTAGCAGTGTCCGTTGACCCTCGAATGTCCTGCCGGCCCTACTATATGTCGCGGTGGATGCCGTTGCACTTACGACTGTAAGTAGGAAAATTGCATAATCTTCTATACCTAGATTCTTAAGATATGGAATGAAGTGAGTAAGAGCAAAGGAAATAGCAAATTGAATAGCTATAAGGGATATGAATAGATATCTGGTTCTTTTCGCGAAAAGATCTTTTTTTAAGTGAATTATCTTCTCAGCCCAATTTAAATGTGGAAGGGATGCCCTATGGAAATATGAGGTGAACCTTGTATTTTTATATAATTCGCCTCCGTTCCTCATGGATCCATTTAATGACACAGATATTACTGCTAATAGGGCTACTATAGATGTGAATAATCCTAATAGTGATAAGGGTAAGCTAAATGATAGGGTTGTCGCCGTTATTAATCCAATAATCCAGGAGACGCCTCCCATCGTCTCTAATCGAGATAATACATCGGATCTAGCTACATGGATATTATCATGGATATCGAGATATATCGTGTAATATACCATTTGCGATGAAAAGCTTGCAATTACAGCGGATATGTAGATTAAGTTTATATTGTTGATTGTCGAGAAATATGCAGCTACAGATAAACCTCCATAGCTGGTGATAAAAATAAGCTTTGAATTTCCTATGTTTGGTATAATTTGAGGGAGGATTGTCGAACCCAAGAGTCCAGATAGAATTAGTGTTATGGCTAATATACTAATCTGAATTGATGAAGCGTTTAACTCTATTATTCTAAGGACAAATAAAGTCGATAGAATGGCCATTACAAATTTTTGAGGGATTATATAGAACAGGTTAGTCATTACTTCTACTCTCACGCTACACCAGACTTATACCACATTAGCATTTCTATATCAATATAGTAATATATAAATCTTAACTCTATGATACAGGTCTAGATTGTTCAATCCTGCCTTAGCCGGGCTCATAAATCTATTTAACAGTAAAACAAGGTGGATTACCGCCATTTATTTATAATTAAATATTAATCTTCAATTATAATGGTGAGACCATGAAGATTGCTTTAACGAAAGAAAGTGCCTTGATAATAGTAGATGTCCAGAATGATTTTTTACCAGGAGGCGCCCTTCCAGTTCCAGAGGGAGATAGAGTTATAAACCCCATAAATTCATATATAAAACTATTTAGAGATAAAAATAGATTAATCGTTGCAACAAGAGACTGGCACCCCCCAAATCATATTTCCTTTAGAGAACGGGGCGGGCCATGGCCGCCACACTGCATCAAGAATACCTTCGGGGCGGAGTATCCCAAAAAGTTGAAACTACCCGGCGACATAATCATCATTAGCAAGGGGTTTAATGAAGATGAAGAGGCCTACTCCGGTTTCCATAATACGTCGCTGGATGATGTGCTTAGAAAGGCAGGTATTAGAAGGATATTTGTGTCTGGCTTAGCAACCGATTACTGTGTTAAAGCTACCGCTTTGGATGGATTAAGACTGGGTTATCAAGTAGTGTTATTATTGGATGCAATTAAGGGTGTCGACGTAAATCCGGGTGACAGCGAGAAGGCGATTAGGGAGATAATCTTTAATGGGGGAATAGCAATAGAATATGAAGATATACTCTTATAGCCAGAGATAAAGACATTCATGGTTTATGTGATAGATTAATGAGTGAAGAGGGATTTGACTTAAAATATATGGAGCGACATGATCTTCGAGACTTAGTTACTTTTATACCCAATAAGAAACAACCAGTCTATAACTGGTTCTATTTCAAGGAGGGGTTTTCCCGGGAACTGATATTTCTGCTTTTCGATAAATTTGATTCCAAGGAGGGAGATTGGGTTCTTGATCCCTTTCTCGGTGTTGGAACCACTCTACTTGCATGTAAAGAGAAGGGTATAAATGGTGTCGGCCGCGAGATCAGTCCACTATTTGTATTTGTATCACAGGTAAAGCTTGAGGATTATGATATTGAAGAGTTAAGAGAGTACTCGGCTCAATTATTTCAACATAGGTTTAAGAAGCCCGACTTAAAGAATATTGATCCTTTTATAAAGAAGGCTTTCGAGAAACATAATTTGGAGGATATAATTTTTTTCAGAGAATTATTGCTCGATATCCAAGATATGAAGATAAGGAACTTCTTTATGTTAGGGCTGATGAATGCAGCCTCCAAAGTAACCTATGCCTATAAGGATGGAGCTGTGCTTAGATTAATAAGGAGGAAGACGCCTCCATTAAGACCACTCTATAAAAGAATCATCAAGAAAATGATTAATGATCTGAAAAAAATGGAGTGGAAGACCTCTACTATTGATATTAGAGTCGGCGATGCAAGAAAACTTGATTTAGAGGATGAATGTATCGACTATGTAATTACCAGCCCACCTTATCTCAATAAGATTGAATATACCAAGGTATATGAAATAGAATACAAGCTGTTTATGGGGGGTATACATCTTAATCCGGTTAGGTCATATATGGGGCTAATGCCTAGCATCAAGGTACCAAGAGATTTCCCTGAGTATATAATCGATGGGATGCCTTTAGCTGCACAGGCATATTTCATAGATATGTGGAGAACATTAAAGGAAATTCATAGAGTTCTAAAAGATAATGGTGATGCCGCTATAATTGTAGCTGGAGGAGTCTTTCCAGATAGGATTATTGAAAGCGATATAGTAATAGCAAAGTTGGGATATTTAATAGGTTTCAAGCCAAGGGAGCTATGGGCTGTAAATAAGAGAGTGGCAACAAGAAATAGAACCATCAAGATAGGTGTTGCCAGAGAATCTATACTTTTTCTATCTAAATAGAAGGAACTTTATCTCTATATAGCGAATAGCTTATGTATCTTCATCAATGATGCTGTCAACGCATCAATATCTTCCTCCCAGTTATATATATAAAAGCTTGCTCTTGCAGTAGCTGGTACCCCTAGTATATCATGTAGCGGCTGGGCACAATGATGCCCACTTCTTATACATATACCGTCTTCATCAAGGAGGGTTGCAATATCATGCGGATGGACATTATCCATAGTGAAACTAATGATTCCCCCTCTATCCCTATCGTCTAACGGTCCATATATCTTTATTCCAGGCACATCCAGCAACTTATCCAACGCATATCGTACAAGTCTTCTCTCATGATTATAGACCCAGTCCATTCCTAATGCATTTAAGTAGTCAATAGCCATTCCTAATGCTATTGCTCCAACATAATTCGGTGTACCTGCCTCAAATTTCCATGGCAACTCATTCCAGCTTTCATCTTTAAGTGTGACCCTAGAGATCATCTCTCCACCGACCAAGAAAGGCTCCATCTCATCAAGTATCTCAAACTTTCCGTATAGAACCCCGATTCCTGTTGGACCAAGCATCTTATGACCAGAGAAAACAAGAAAATCCGCATCCAAATCATTAACATCCACGGGCATATGAGGGACGGACTGGGCTCCATCAACAACTATAAAACCGCCTAGATCATGTATCCATTTAGCGAGATCCTTTATCGGATTGATAGTTCCTAATACATTGCTCACATGGGTAATAGCCAGGATTTTCGGCTCCAACTTGCTATAGTTATCTAACTCTGATAGATCTAAACGTCCATCCTTGGTTATTCCTATATAGTGTATATTAGCCTTTTTTTCTCTGGCTATCCTACGCCATGGTAAGAGATTACTATGATGTTCCATTACAGTTAGCAGGATATTATCCCCCTTCCTAATGATTTGAGAACCCCAAGAATACGCTATAAGATTCAGTGATTCAGTTGCGTTTCTTGTAAATATTATTTCTCTTTTATCACGTGCCCCTATAAACTTCTTTATCTTCTCTCTGCTCTTCTCATAAGCTTCTGTAGATTCCTCGCTTAATTTATATATACCCCTATGTACATTGGAGTTACTCCGAGAATAGAATTCATATATTACATCCAACACCTGGATAGGCTTCTGGCTCGTCGCTGTACTGTCAAGATATATTAGTCTCTTGCCTCCTATTTTCCTACCAAGAATTGGAAAATCCTTCAATATCTCCTTTTTGATGTCTATCTCCCTACCCCAGACGTCTGGATACAACCTTAATCATCTCTCATTATTTATTCTTTTTCCAGAATGATAACCTTTATATCTGTAGCCGATAGTTTATCTCTAAATCTAAATGCATCATCTTTAGATCCCACTATAGCTCCATAATGCATCGGAATCGCCACTTTAGGATTAATTGTTTTGGCCGCATCCACGGCTTCATCAGCTGTCATTACATAAGTGCCGCTAACAGGTAGTAATGCTATATCACATTCTATACCCTTAAGTTCAGGGATATTGTCAGTATCACCCGCATGATAAATCTTGACTCCATCTACCTCGATAACAAATCCTACCTTCAATTCCTCGCGGGGGTGAAAAACTACACCTGGACTTCTAAATTTATTTATATTATATGCAGGGACAGCCCATATCTTAACACCCACTTCCTCAATTATATCGCCAGGCTTAACATATACTTTTACCCCTGGCAGAGTCTCTACAATATTCTTTATTTCATAAGGACCTACCAAAACCGTTTTACTAGTCACTATCTTCTCCAGATCTCCTTTGCTTAGGTGGTCAAAGTGTTCATGAGTTATTAAGACGAGGTCAGCGGGCTCAGGCTTCGACAATCCATATGGATCTATATAGATAGTTATCCTATTTTTGATCTTAAATCCATCGTGACCTGTCCATATTATTTTGATATTGTTATATTCAAACATTCCAAAAATATATTCGCATTGTCAATATAATTAATAATATAAATTCTCTGTTCATTAGATGTGGGTGATATAGGGCTTAATCCATCAAATATTTAGATATCCTCAGAGGATATTTTTTACAGATTTATCAAATAAAAAATATCAAGTACGAAGATTTAACATTCTATTTGTTAATTTCTTAAAATATTATATAGAAATTCTATTGTTATCTAAATATTATTAGGTATAGTATATAGGAAACTTTAATGTAACCATAAACATAACATAGTTATGTGGTAAGGGGATAGATATGTTAACACCCTATGAGGTGGCTGTTAAGACTGTTATACCCGCTATAAGGAGTATGATAGTTAGAGAGATGTATGTAAATTACGGTTTAAAGCAGAAGGAGATCGCTGAGCTATTAAGTATAACTCAAGCAGTGGTTTCATATTATCTTTCACACTCTCGGGGAAAGGTAGCCAACTTATATGAAAATGAGGATGTTATATCAGCCGTTAAAGATGTTACAAAACATATTATCGATAAGAGACCTAGTCAATTTGAAGTTGCAGAGATCATAATTAAGTTGACCGATGAATTTATGAGGAAAGGCTACCTATGCAAATATCATAAGATCCTAGAGCCAGATATTATTGAAGAAGAATGTCATTTATGTGAGGAAACAGCCGATAAATAGTTTGTCAATACTTCGTTGATAGCTTCGTCATAACTTGATGCTTCCGAGTTCCATTTTAGAGCCAAGTCTCCATCTCTAAATAGCTCTATATAGAAATACGTTCTTTTCTCACTCTCTTCCTCTATCTTATGTATAATAGCGAGGTTCTTACACCGCTCTATATCATATGTTACTCTGTAGACCTCAGATATCTGTGCAAGTATTATATCATTATAAGTTATCAGAGTTGACCTTCCCAACCGAGCCTCGAAATCAGTCATATCCTCGATACCTATCTCCCTAAGTTCACCTGGGATCTCTATGTAATTTCCTGAATCTAGACAATATAGCCTATGTTCTGTTTTGAATCTATATCCCTGTATGATGTTATGATAGTTTTCGATGAGATAAGTTTTGACCCTCATATCCCTTCCGTTAGTCTTTTACTGGAATCCCAAATCTTATGGATATTCTCTTCTTCTCCTCATAGGTCAAGCTTGAGGGGTCAAAGAATCCTTCATAATATTTCTTATATATCTCTCCAGACTCTAATTTTTTAATGTCTCTGACATACCTCTCCTCCTTCATGCTTTTGATATTCTGCATATTAAGGTAATCTCTTATAGGTATTGAATATGCTTTCTGCAATCGGTCTCTATATAACTCTGGCATTACATTGAATGTGCAGAAGGGTACAATCCGTCCATCTGGGGTACTATAATGTATATCGCATCGCTGGATCCTTGCGATATCATAGTTATATTTATCCATGAAATGCATCATCCCTAAGAATAGACTATTTAGATGGAACTCCCCTAGGGATTTATAGTCATGCTTAATCAATATTTTATATAATATCCAGAAGAGACGTTTCCTCTTTGCCAGTCTAGGAGGCACTTTCTTCCAATCGATAAATTTGTTAATATTAAGGAGTGTCTTGATCAACACCATCTTTCTACTCTTACCATTCTCGAGCTCCTCAATCTTCTCTGTTAGGTACTCGAATAGTCCTTCTACATCAATAAATTGGGGTATGGCGACTATTTTTCCTGTATCTCTATCCTGAAATACATATGTTGCTGCTCCACAGGCGAAGTGATTACTCATCTCAAATTGCCTTACCCCGGTAACTGCCTCGATAAACCGAGATAATGGTATTGTAAATGGAACAGTATACCAGTCCTCCATTTTTATCATGCCATCGGTCTGTTCCTCTATTCTCTTGATCACATCTGGAATGGTTATCCTATACTTCAATCTCTCCTGTTTTGTCATTCTACCAACTAATGAAACCGGCTGGAAGTTTACTCCTCTAATAATCTCGTTATGCTTCAAACCAAACTTTACCATAGCACCTACTTCATGGTCATTCACATTTTTGATTACTGTGGGTACCAATACAACGCCGAGACCGACCTTTCTAGCATTTTCTAACGCATAGGGGATCTCCCAATGATTTTTTGGGTTAGTCATGGGCGTGACGCCATCGAAACTCATATAGTATGTATTGACACCTAGTTGCCTTAATTTCACGGTTAAGTCTGGGTTAAACGCAACGGTTATACCATTAGTATTGATTTGGACATGCTTAAACCCTAGTTCTTTACACATTTTAGCTATCTCAACTAGATCTTGCCTCAGGGTCGGCTCTCCACCGGTTATCTGAACTGCAAGGGCGGGGATAGGCTTAGTGCTTCTAGCGACAGTGAGCATATATCGTATATGGTTAAGGCTGGGTTCATATACATATCCAGAGGCTTCCGCATAGAAGAAACAATACCAGCAGGCAAGGTCGCATCTATTTGTAATAACAAGGTTAAGTAGAGCCGTATGTGATTTGTGACGGGGACATAATCCACAGTTATAGGGACAGGGATTAATTATTTCAGTATGGGGATTTTCTATTCCCCGACCGTCTCTCGATTGTTCTCTGCTTTTCATGTAGAAATCGTAGTCTCCCCAGTAAAGCTCTTCTGTCTCCCCATGATCAGGGCAAAGCTTCCTAAGCCATACACCGCCGTCCTTTCTAAATAACACTGTGTTCAGCAATGCATTACATTCGGGACATAGACTAAGACTATTTGTTATGAGTTCCTCGTCTTCCCTAATCCTAGGTGTAGTCTGGAGCTTCAGTTTGAAATCGGTGTTACTCTCAGGTAGGTATATATCCCGGATGATACGGCCGACCTTATCAAAAGTTTCTGGGTCACTGACCTCCCTCAATTTTTCATAATTTACACGGTTATTGACTATATATTTTTGCTTGATAATATTGTAGTCTAATGTCTCTTTTTCCTCTAGCAATGTCAAAATATGACACCTATAAACTCGAAATACGTATTATATTTATAAATCTTATCCAACGACTAACCGTATTAAACGTATGTTAAATTATAAATGATAAAATATTAATGATAAGAGGATAAGCCATCCTCAGTGAGATAAAACCCAAGAATAACCCGAATATTTTACGTAGTATAGGGGTTCTGGTCCTTACGGAGATGAATGCCCCCATATAGGCACCTATCCCCATCCCTATCATTATAGGGATGGCATATTCAAATATAATGTTATTCACCATATAATATACAGGTACGGTGAATAGCGTCCTGAATAGTATTATCAGCGTAGAGGTGGCTATAGCTATCCTTGTATGAATCCTCTGAATAAGGATAAATACAGGTATAAGCATCGCTCCTCCCCCTATGCCTAGCATGCCCGATAATACCCCTATCACTAGATAAATAGGGATATATTTCCAATGCACATTGTGTATAGAGGTATCTGTAGCTCCTTCTTCCGGAATCCTTAGGATAAACATTCTTATCGCTGCATAGAATAATACTATTGAAAATATGAATGCCAATACTTCACTATTTATAATCACAGTGAGATATGCGCCAAGCATTGACGCGGGAATCACCGTTGAAGCCACTAATAGCCCCAGTTTCTTACTGATATAACCACTTCTATAATATTTTAGGCTTCCAAACATTCCTAGGGCCAATACACCGAGGGATGCACTTCCCACCGCAAACCTCATCTCAAGAGAATAAGCTAGATGAAATAGTGGAACGAGGAGGGAGCCGCCTCCTATCCCTATGGCCGCGCTCACTATGCTTATCAGTAAACCGATCGGTATTAATATCAATGATGCGATGTCCATCTTAACGACCTCATGTTTATAATATTAAAATAAAGGTTGACATAAAAATCTTCTATCACCTCATTATTAAGACATAAGTAAAAAGATGAATTAAGAAACCCCAAATTTATTCTCAGAAATATAGCTTTATAACCATTATATCAGTTTATTAGAAGTAAGATCTATATCTCCATAATGTATCTTATACCGCTTCAATCTGGAGATTACTAGTATAGCCTCTGTAAAATATACTCCATAAAATTCGTAGTTTTCTAGGTCTATCTCCTTACCATGAATAGTCATCTTCCCAAGAGGATCATCCTTGCACCATCCTCTTAATATAGAGATAGTTGGCAATGAGACATCTATCCACCACATCTCTATCATATGGTTATGAAATCCGTCTGAAATCCAGCTTCCTTGGCCATATAAGCTATCGCCTAACTTGTAGATGTAGATATCCTCTTCTCCCTCTGTCTTCATATTCGGTAGTTCTACAGAGTCTAGTTCATCAACTTGAAGTCTAAGGGGGTTAGTACTTACAAGAATGTAGTATATAGGGTAATTATCTTCGCTCCTTATCGTAATATGATATTTATCCACTTCATCGGAGATAGTTACTATACGCTTTTTATCCGATTCATTGAGTTTCAGTATGTAGATATTCTTCCAAGGATTATGGATTGGATAGATAGTTATATCAATTTCACTATATGTGGTATGCTCTACGCCGGGTTGTAGACTATATCCTAACCTTATGGCTTTCATCTCTATATTGCCTTAGAAGTGGAGAGGGTGGATTAGTCTATCTGTTTTATGTTATATTTCTGGAACTTCTTTATAGCCCATGTTACAGCTTCAGAAAGTCTTCTTATCCCCTCGATTATCATGTCCTCAGGTGGATATGAATAGCTTAGTCTCATAGTGTTCCATCCACTTCCATCTACATGGAAGGAACGTCCAGGGACATACGCAACTTTATATTCATTTAGAACCTTGTATAGAAGCATCTTTGTATTTATATATTCAGGTAGCCATGTAAAGATGAACATCCCGCCTACAGGTTTAGTCCATTTGACCCCATTAGGCATGTATTCTTCCATTGCATTCAGCATAGCATCCCTCTTACTTTTATATATCTTTCTTATCTTGGGTATATTCCTATCGATTAACCCATTTTTTAATGCATAATACGTTATGAATTGGGTTAAATTTGGTGAGCATAAATCAAGTGCCTGTTTAGATAATACCAGATATTTAGTTACTTCCATATCTGCTACTACAAAACCTATTCTCAAACCTGGGGAGAAGACTTTACTAAATGTTGAGACATAAATTACCCTCCCTTCTTTATCCATCGCTTTCAGACGCTTCAACTCATTGGCGTCGAAAACTATATGTCCATATGGATCGTCTTCTACGATAAAGAAATCATATTCAGAGGCTAATTCGAGAAGGCGTTTCCTTCTCTCTAATGACATAGAGATACCGGTTGGATTTTGACATGTAGGGATAGTGTATAAAAACTTGGGTTTTTTGTCTTTTATAAGAAGATGGTGTAACTCATATTCTAATTGTTCAATTATCATTCCATCTTCATCCATAGGAATACCCAAGTAGTTTGGTTTATACATATTGAATGCTTGAATGGCAGCTAGGTAAGTAGGGATTTCAACTACTACAATATCACGTTGATTTATAAAGATTCTTCCAAGCATATCTACTCCTTGTTGACTCCCACTAGTTATAATTATCTCCTCTGGATCTGCTTTGATTGCTATCCTCGATAAGTATTTGGATAACTCTTCTTTTAGTTCTGGCAACCCTTCTGTAACTCCGTATTGAAAAGCCTTATCTCTTACGGAGTTTATGAACTCGAATATATCCTTGAGATCCTCTGATGTGGGAAAGGTCTTGGGATCCGGGAGGCCACCAGCAAATGAAATGACATCTTTCGATATCATCTTAAGAAGGTCACGTATCTCTGAGGTCCGCATCCTGTCTGTACGGGCGGCCAGAACATCTAAAAGTTCAACCAATGCCTCCACCCTCAATAATAATATTCGCAGAACCTACTCATTAATAAATTACATATACAAAGCAATATAGATACTTAGGAACTAATAGAATTTTCGGGGGATAAATTGACGCATCCTATCGCATTAAATCAACCCGGAAAAAAGATGCTTCTCCTAGGGAATGAGGCTATTGCCAGAGGGGCAATAGAGGCAGGCATCGGTCTAGCAGCGGCATATCCTGGCACACCCTCGACAGAAGTTATGGAGACACTTATCTTAGCAGCAAAAGACTTAGGGTTCTATGTTGAATGGAGTGTAAATGAAAAAGTTGCTTTGGAAGTTGCTTTCGGCGCCTCTATAACTGGTATTAGATCTCTTGTAGCGATGAAGCATGTAGGAGTCAATGTCGCAATGGACAGTCTAGTGAGCTTAGGATATACGGGGGTGAATGGAGGATTCCTATTGGTATCGGCGGAAGATCCCTCTATGCATAGTAGTCAAAATGAGCAAGATAATAGGTGGATAGGTATATTAAGTTATATCCCTGTGTTCGAAGCATATAATCCTCATGAAGCAAAGGAATTAACTAGATATTTATTTGGATTCTCTGAGGATCATGAGACCCCAGTTATACTTAGAACTACTACAAGGCTAAGTCATACAAGGGGAGTTGTAGAATATGGAGAGATCAGAGATAGGAAGGTTAAGGGAAAGTTCGAGAGAAATATAGGTCGATGGGTACTTCTACCCAGAAATGCCAGGATAAGAAGAGAAATACAGCTTAGTAGATGGGAAAAGATCATGGATGCTGTTAACAATGTTCCTTTTAATTGGATTGAGGATAACGGAGCGGAGGATGGCGTTATAGCGGTAGGATCTGCATATGGATATGTTAAGGAGGCGGCGGCATCTATAGAGAAGAGCTTCGATATCCTAAAGATATCTAGTTCTGTGCCTTTTCCTATGAAACTAGTTGATAAGTTTCTAGAGGCTCATCCTAGAGTCTTAGTTGTAGAGGAGTTAGAGCCTGTCGTAGAGATGAGTATCAAGAATAGTTTTTATGGAAGTAGTGATGTGGAGATCAGGGGTAAGGATCTAGTGGGATATAAAGGGGAGTTAAATTTAGATAGGGTATACAAAGCCTTATCCGAGTTTTTAGGTCTACCTTATAAGGGTAAGGAGGATTACCAGCGTGATATTCCTATCCCTGGAAGGCCGCCTGTTCTATGTCCAGGATGTCCCCATAGAGCGACATTCTTTGCTTTACGGAAAGCGGTCAATATGAGTAGGGTAAATGCCATATATCCAGGTGATATAGGTTGTTATACCTTGGGTGTACAACCGCCATATGAGGAGGTAGATACCACTATCTCTATGGGTTCGGGCATCGGTATCGCCAATGGACTGGCCCATACACAAGATAATATGGTTATAGCTACAATAGGCGACTCCACATTCTATCATGCAGGTATACCCGGTTTAATTAATGCTGTATATAACTTTTCGCCATTGCTATTAGTAGTTATGGATAATGAGGTAACCGCGATGACAGGGGACCAGCCAAATCCAGGTACCGGATATACAGCTCTGGGTAGAGGCGCCGAGCGGATACCTATCGAAGACATTGCAAGGGGCGTAGGTGTAAAAAGAGTCAAGGTTGTAGATCCCTATAATGTGAAAGAGACCTTAAATGCATTGAAAGATCTAATTAGCTATATAAAGGATGAGGGTAAGCCAGGGGTATTGGTGGCTAGGAGGGAATGTAGCCTTGTATACGTAAGGCGAGTCAGGAGAAAAGGAGAGGTTATACCGACTTATTATGTTGATGATGATAAGTGTACCGGATGCCGGATCTGTGTAGATCAATTCGCGTGCCCAGCGATATTCATGGTGGGAGATAAAGCGTGGATTGATGAATCGATGTGCACTGGATGCGGAGTCTGTGACCAGATTTGTCCCTTTAAGGCATTCCAGATGAGGGGGATATAGATGAAAACTATTAACACTATTCTGACGGGAGTTGGTGGCCAGGGAATACTAACACTGTCCAGGATGATGGGTAATACAGCGATATTAGCGGATTTAGATGTTACTGTTAGCGAAGTTCATGGAATGGCACAGAGAGGGGGGAGCGTGATAGTTCATCTTAAAGTCGGTGAAAAAATTTATTCTCCTCTAATACCCAAACAGGGAGCTGATTGGATAATTGGTTTAGAGGCTATCGAAACATATAGGCATATAAATTATCTAGATAGAGAGGGCTATATATTGATGGATAGCAGAGTTATACCTCCCCCTGCACCAGATAAACCTATACCCAAGAAAGAAGAGTTGATAAGGGAAATAGCTAAGACCGCCTCAAGGGTATATATTATTCCTGCTCATGAATCAGCTATCAAACTTGGAAATGCTATATTGGCAAATACTATATTATTTGGAGCCATAGCGCAACTAAATATACTTGGCATAGATAAACGATATTATATCGAATCCATGAGACAATCTCTGCCAGATAGATATTTAGAAATCAATCTGGAAGCATTCGACTTCGGATACAAATATAAATTCGATGTGATAGAAATAAATCGCAGATAACTATTAATCTGATATAATTGACTGCTCTTTTTCCAGCCTTGAAATAATAAAGTCTATGGGTGCTCTAGACCTCGCTAACGCATCTAAATAATATTTTACATCATATCCCCGAAAGTTTTTTTCAACCGGATAACCCTCACCATTATAGACGATATACTTAATTACATCACCCTCCTTTGCTTTGATCTTCTTAGCTGCATATATAGCGGGTCCCTTACCACGATATTCCCACCAATTCCGGCCAACCCTTCTAGTTATGACCAGCTTTCCGGGCTCCACATCTCCATCTATTAGTTTATCGGCGGCCTCCCTATACAGCTTTAAGGCCTCTAGACACTGTTTATATAAGGCTTCAGGCGTATTACCCAGTGATAATAGTTTTAACGCTTTATACTGAGTTTCAGCGATAAATGGAGGGGTATCTCTACGTATCGCTTCTATCCCTTTAATCTTTAATGAACCATCGAGTGTAACTCCAAAGTATCTGTTGGATACGCCTAGGGGTTCTTTAGAAGAATTGGGTAAAAAGACTATCCATATGTATATACAGTCTATCTCAATCGGTATACCTATCTCACCAGACACCTCCTTTATAAACTCCTGGTAATCATCTTCAGATCCTTCATCCACCCATATCGAATCCACAAGGACATGGCGTATTTTGAGCTTCATATTTCTAGCTATATCGACAGTTTTATTCATAATTGCACGTGCAAGTGACGTTACACACTCATATGCCTCTATCTTCCCTAGACGAGAATTCCGGTAACCGAGATATCCGAAGCTAGCGACAAGTATCCACTTTAGACCCGTATACCTCAGTTTATATATCTTATCCCCAGTTTCCCTATACTTCTTTTTAAGCCGAAGACGATACTCCACCAGTTTAGATAGAGATATGGGTATTATCCCTCTTCGTTTAAACGAGATTAAATGACCCGATTCCGCTACAAGATATCCCTCTTTCTCATATGGGTTGTTAACAGTTTCTGGACTAATATTATATTTAACCATAATCGACGGATATAAACTAGAGAAGTCGCATTGCGCTACGCCCCAAAAAATCCCTGGCATGGGATTCATATATAACCCGCCTCTATCGGCCATTAACAGTTTATGAGGAGTCTTCCAGTTCTCTAGGGCGGTATTAATATGTGGAACTAAGTAGCGTCTTTTAATAGCTTCCATCGCCTCTATACCAGTTAATATACCGCCTATAGTCATCCGTGACACAATATCCAGGGGGGCATATGATATCCTAGATAACTCGACTATCCCGGGGTATTCATCAGGACCCATAACCGACCTACTATAATCCAAATATACCCTCGGCCTCTTCTTTAAAGCTGACTCTACCTCCTTGTCCCGCGAAACCCACCTTAGAACCCTCTGCGAATAGCATTCCACTATATCTGGATCAAAATATGTTATTATATTACTTAGATCCGATAAGTCGAGGGAGTCTATTTTATAATATTCCCCAAAATCTCTAAATCCATACCTGACCTCCACAACTACATTTTCAGGTAGAGAGATGTTGGGTCTAAAGTTATCTCCATACCAGTTAACAAGCCTTATAAACATTCTCTTAAAGGGGGGCTCGATACACCCGGATTCATCATCCTGAATCGATACGGAGCCCTCGCCATCTATCTCCACATATCTCGACGGTGGAAGCCCATACTCCGATAAAAAGCGTTGTTCTAGCCTAGGCATCGTATTCCATATCCTCGCTACACCAAGCGATAATATCCTATTAATAGTGTCTTCATATTCTCTTATAGACCATAGGGAAGCCACAACTACAGAGACCTCTTTTTCATACCAGGGAGGTAAGAGCCACTGCTCAAGATAGACATCTTTAAATATCTCCTGACGCTCCATAAGCCTCCTCAATTCTTCGATGGAAAAGCCATTCGCCGGCGATAGATAGATACGGGGAAAATATGTTACCGGCAGCATCTTTAGACCGCCATATTTCCCTATAAATATTAGGTTAAATCCTTCGTCTAAGCGTTCCAGCTTCAATAACCATCCTTCATATCTCAAGAAAAACCCTCCGGTTATCTACAGGCATTCTTTAAGAGTAACAGTTTTAATCTCCCTGTATAAAGATAGTATGCCGCCTAATAGGAGAGCTTCCACCGGATCCATAGGTAATGCTATAAAGAGGTTTTGTATACGTCTAGCCTCCCGTATAATGGTTTCTATGGTCTCCATATCCTCCTCAGGGAGGTATCGAGACGCTATACTTCTAAATTTCTTTATATATTCGTCAAACGCGTGCGTAAATGTAGGTGCAGACCTACCCATCTCGATATACCTCCATCCAACTATATAATACTTGCTGCTTAGAACTCTCTATCCCTATAAACGAGTCTGTGGAAAGCAATTTATACCCCCCTCTCTTGAGGGGACTCTTCTCCAGCTTAAGCAAGATATATCCCTCTCCACCCGCCTCCACCCTCACTAGATAGTGTATAATATGGTGATGAAAATTGCCTCCTGAAGGCCTGTATCCAATGTGAAATGTTTTATTAAAAACTATGATCGTAACTTCATTTAATAGAAGTTTATATATGGCGGCGGATATGCTTGACGCCTCAACCCACTTCTTAATCGGGTCATCTATATGTAGATAGGGGTCTACAATTACAAGTAGATCGCCCCTATAGTGAGATAGGGCTTCGATTAGATCCTCAGGTTTAAAGCAACGTATCAACCGTATATTTGATTCGGCGATGTCCCAGTTACCACCAAGTTTCTTCACGATCCTTAGCAGTAAATACGGATCTAATCCGTCAAACAATTGGTTGTAAATAATATCTATATATCTCCTTAACGATATCTCCCCTATTATCCTGTGCATAAGCATTTTAACCAATCTCCAATTATATCCATAAAATTCGGTTATGGCGGAAGGCTCTAATCCCCCATCAAGTAACTCATCTACCTCTGGAATACCAGTTGATATTTTCTTATCCATATGTAGTCCCTTGCTATAGGATAGAAGGTTCTTATTAAGTGATTTGTATACGTTCTCTATGTTTATGATTAGGTTAGCTACTTCTATATAGTCATTGTATATCCACACAAAGAAAAGTTAAACTATTAAACTACTCAGTTATAGGGCTCAGGGCAATTCGTTTAAATCATCCATCTTCATAAGCCCCGACTCATCATCGCCTCGAGCTCCGACCCGTCCTCACCTAATCATTAATTCATTGAGGACCTCGCTCGTCATCGCTCAAGATAAATAGAGAAGCCTCCTTCTATAAATAATTATAAATAATGCTCGAAATGCGGTTCCTCAAACTGTCTATTCCATAACTTTATGGAACTTCAGAAGACTGTTATTTTTTGATATTAAGTATGCAAGGTAACTATAATAACCTTTATTTTCTAATTAATTAATCCGATATAAAATGGGGGGTCGGCGGTGAGGGATAGAACAAGAATTATCTTAGCGGCATCTAATATTATACTGATAATTTTGCTTATAGCCTTGGGAAATAGCTACATAAAGCTTTACAGCGATAATTTAGCTTTAAGAAAGGAGTTAATAGACCTAGAGAATAAAATAAATGTATTTCAGAAACAACTTGAGTACTATAAGGCGCTAACTACCTATATATACGAAAATACCACAGGAATAGATTTAGCCTCGAGTCTTTTTAGAAGCCTATCTTTCCATGCAGTTGCGGTTAAGAGTGGTACTGGGGGCTACGAAGGTGTGGTTCTAAATATAAGCATCTCCATCGTGCCAGGCAAGGGACGGATATTCGTTAATACTGAGCCTAAGATAGGTATAGACTTGCAGACAAGCATTGAAGTCGCCAGAATCGTCGCCGTTAATTATACAGGTATTAACCTCTCCTTCTTCGACATTATATTATCAGTGACAGCTGATCAGGAGGTGGAGATTGTTGATGGACCCAGTGCAGGCGCCGTGATCACAGTATTATTGATAAGTTTCTTGTTAAATAAGACTTTGAATCAGAACGTGTATCTGACCGGCACGATTAATCCCGATGGCAGCATAGGGAGGGTAGGGGCTATAATGGAGAAAGCTCTAGCTGCTGCTGAGAATGGAGCTAAAATATTTTTAGTGCCAAAGGGGGAGAGGGTAGTGACTGTTTATGTCGAGGAAAGGACCGAGATAGTTCCTGGCTTTGTAATAATAACTTATAAGCCGGTCAAAATAGATGTTGAAGAATACCTTAAGGAGAAGGGATATGACATTAAGATTATAGAGGTGGGTTCTATAGAGGACATATTAAGTCTTTTATGGCGGCCATAATAGTTATAATAGAGACCTCGCAAACTTTAGAGCCAGTTTAGGATGCCTCAATAATTTCTTGGCTGTCGCTGATAGATTAATACCACTTGCCAAATTAACGACATCCTCATCTGAAAGTATATCTACTAACATATTAAACTCGTCATCGGTCAACGACTCTAACGCCCTCATAGCTTTTAGACTTTTCTTTATCCGTTCCCCCCAGGGGTCCTCATATCTCTTCCGGAACTCAAGTAACCGTTGCTTCGAAGAGTCTCCTTCCAATGCAGCCCTCCCAGCGACCTCACCAGCTATTAAGCCAGCTACTCCAGAGGAGTGTATCCCAGCGCCTGTTAGAGGTATCACGGTGCCGGCGGCATCTCCTATTAATATGAATCCGTCTCCCACATTATTTTCAATCATACCCCCTATAGGAACCAAAGCACCTCGATAATCAATTATTTGCGCCTTGCCAAGCTCATCTCTATGCTGCTCCACAAATTTATCAAGATAATATTTAGCTTGGCCTCCTCTTACGCCTACTCCGACTTCGGCCACCCCTTCGCTTTTGGGAAATATCCATGCATATCCTTTAGGTGCAATGGTCGTGCCGATGAAAAACTTAGCGACATCCGGATCTTCTAGATCTACATTGACCATCAAATATATTACTGTGGGTATAGGTTCTGACTTCTCCGTGATACCTAGGCTTCGTGCTACTGTAGAGTTATAACCATCTGCACCTATAACGACTTTCGCTCGATATACTTCATTAGTAGTCTTAACCTCCATAACTCCTCCCTTGTATACTATGCCATCCACCCTCTCTTTTACATGTATCTCGGCTCCAGCTTCAGCGGCCTT
Source organism: Candidatus Scotarchaeum otlingeri (assembly GCA_002011075.2). Classification (GTDB taxonomy): domain Archaea; phylum Thermoproteota; class Nitrososphaeria; order Geothermarchaeales; family JDFR-13; genus Scotarchaeum; species Scotarchaeum otlingeri. The sequence goes on along the minus strand of MTMA02000006.1, from coordinate 447,062 downwards.
AAGCGCGAGCTCCTGTAGATACATGGTTTTATTAATTGATAACGCCTCAATTCCCAGATCCAGATATTTTCCATTAGGGGCATAGACCCTATTCCTAACCTTCTGTAGAACGATATACGGTTTTGGATCCAGGCCCATATCATTAAATGTACTTAAACTGGTGGCTTCTCCGCATGGCTTCTGAGCCATGATCGTCTGGTTCTTTTCAATGAGAAGCGTTTTCGCCCCTATTTCTGCTGAGGATCTTGCGGCCGGTATCCCCGCCGGCCCTGCTCCAACTACTATAACATCATATTCCTTCAATAGTTATCACCAAAGGCACATCTATATTATTTGGTTTAGTATTCCTTAATAATTATTTATTTTATATTTTCCCAATAATAAGGCCATCATTAGAGCTGTAAATAGGAGGGGTATGTGATATGTTGAGAATCTATATCCCGCTATTGCTAGCCATGGAATACTACCAGCTGAAGTAAAGGAATATATTGCTAATGAAACCTCGGTAACACCTGTACCGCCTATTGTAATCGGTAAAGCGGTCAAGACAAGATATACATGTACAGATAACGTCGAGTTTATAATCCCGATTTGAAAATTCAATGATGTAAATAGAGACATTAGAGCGGCTCCCGACATAAATGCCATTAGGATAGTTATGAAATATGAAAGTAATAAGTTTTTTATAAGCAATCTCTCTGGAAGATTAAGTGAGACTTGGTTTACCTCTGAGATCCTTCGCTTCACCCAGTTTATGAGCCTCTCGTAGTATCTTTTACCAGCAATAATTTGGATTATTCGTACGATAATCCTAGGTAAATCCGCCTTCCCTCTCCTCATGCTATTAAATATAAATATGTGGAGAAACAAGATTACTAGCGAAATAATTATGATTATAGTGGAAAAGAGATAGTTATTTCTAAAAGCAAGATATATGCCTCCCAGCATACCTATAATAGAGGCAATAGATACGTCACTGAAAATATCCAGATAAGAGATCCATATAGACCTTCCCGGATCAACTCCTTTCTTATGTAAGTAGTAAGCTCTAAATACTTCATCACCCGTGAAGCCAGGTGAAATTAATGCCAATACTTCACTCGCACTTCTGATTAAAATAGCTTTGCTGAACCCAAGATTTACATCAAATATCTTTGAAAGAATTATCATACGGAAACCTTTCAATAGAATTATCCCTATTGATAAGAGTGAGGCTATCAGAACAGCATGAGGAGGTATATTCATAACTTCGTTGATAGGTATCTGTATCAATAGTAGCATGATAATCGGGGCCAATGTAGCTAATGATACAGCTATTATGCCTCTTCTAAGTACCCTCTTCTTCTCTCGCCACATATATGATACAATAATTATTCATAGATGTAAATCTATATATTTGAAGCGTGATGATCGTTTTACCTATTAAGACCGGTCTAATAGAAATTAACAGTGACTTGATAAACATACTGGTAAACACCATAAATGATAATGGCATCAAGATAGAGACTAACGATATTATAGCTATATCTGCTAAAGTCTTGTCAATCTGCAGAGGATACCTAATATACTACTATGACATTAGACCCTCTAAGGAGGCTATTAAGCTCTCTAATGAAACTGGGTTGGACCCTAGGTTTGTAGAGGCGGTTATAAAGGAGGCGGACAAAATAATAAGCCATGATTACAATGGAATAATCACCATTAAAGATGATATCTTAGTTATTAATGCAGGGTTAGATAGAAAAAATGTTCCTGTTGGCTATGCTTGTAGGTGGCCAGATTATCCGGATGATGAGGCTATGTGGATAAAAAGAGAGGTTGATGAACGGTTTGGCGTTGATTCAGGGATAATAATAGTCGATAGCAAAGTAATGCCTATGCGGAGAGGCACTGTGGGTTTTGCCCTTGGCTCGGCGGGTCTGAATCAAAGTATAGACTTGAGGGGAAGATATGACTTATATGGGAAGGAACTCTTGGTTACTTGGATGAATGTTGTAGATGATTTGGCTTCAACTGCACATTTACTTATGAGGGAAACGACTGAAATGATTCCCTTTGTCATTATAAAGGATGCTCCAGAGGATGTATATAGGAGAAGCCTGAAGAGTGGGGCTGTCAAAATAATTCTTGATGAATGTATATATATGAGGAATCTACTTAAGAGGTAAGAAAGAAGTTATATGACTAAATCATGATTTTAATCCTTTATGATGCGCTTCAAATTATTTATTTAAATAATTTTTTAGGATATAGGTAATTATATATAAGAAAGAGGTTCATATTTGGTATTGAGGTGTGGGTGTACATAATATATGGTCAAGCTGAAAGTCGTGAATTATGAATTCTTTACATTTTCATCTCAGAAGGGATTCGTAGAGAGTACTGGAGTGAATCTTCTACTGGAGGATGGAAGGGTATTCACAATGTTTAATATACCCAAGTTTATCGCAATAGAATGTTTGAGGCTAAAGGAAAGTTTAATGGATGACTATAGGATGAGTTTAGGTGAAGTTCTATCCGATCTTCCTGATTTAGAGAAGGCTGTATCGCAAACAATAGAATCGATAATTATAGATACATTAGATAAGGATAGAGATATATATGCTGCAACTCTTGTAAAGAAGAATGGTATGCATAAAGAATTAAAAATGATTCCAAGCCACGCTATTTTACTTAGTTTAATCGCTGGAATAGACATTTATGTAGATGAAAATCTAGTGTCTGAACAGGAAAAAAAGGCGCAGAGGGATTATATGGAGAAATTCCCATAATTATTCGGGGGCATATATCATACTTTCTGGATCTATCTTAATAAACACATTATGCCAATGTTGAAGTATCAATTTTGCCTTAGCATAATCCCATGTGCCATACTTATTCGAAACATCTTTACGTATTCGAGCGTCTAATACCCTTCCAATAAATAGCGACTCCTCATCTAGCTCGACTTCCCTCTCTAGCTTTACCTCCATATATGCAATAGAACCTTTTATTATCGGCGGCTTCACATGACGCGAGGGAATAACTTCTATATTTGCTGATCTGAACTTATCTCGCTTATGGCCATGTACTGCAAGCTTCATTATCTTATTTATGATCTTATCATCAGGAATATTCACGACAAATTCCCCCGTCTTTCTGATACATTCATGCGTAAAGTTTTCTTTATCGACAACTATTAATATTAAATCTGGATCCCATGTAACTGGAGTATGCCATGTACATGGCATAACATTATATTTCTGATTGCCGCAATAGGTTGTTATCAATGTAGTTATACGGGGATGGAGAAGAGTATAAAAACGGCTTACTTTTATATATTTCTCCATAAATATCCCCAAAAATATACTTGGAGAGTTATGTGGGATATATAATTTAATCTGAGGGTATTATACCTCTAAATTTAGGATAATCGTAGTATATCCATAATGGCCTCGAGTAGATGGGGTGTAGAGACCGCAATAATTGAGATGCCGTGGACGCTTGATAAGGAGATTTCTTTCTTTCTGTTTTGCCATATGATTATTTTTCCACCCGCCTCTTTAACGATCAATTGACCGGCGGCTATATCAAATACCCTTAATTTATCTCTAATGTCGACGTATCCGTCTAAGACGCCCTCGCCGACAAAACAGGTCTCTAATGCAGCGGAACCTAGATAACGGGGAAAAGGAATATATGGTAATAGATTGTGAATCGGACTTGCGCCACATCTACTTAGAGTTATGGATAAACTAATTTGTGCTTTATACACCTTTTTTATGCGACTTACATTTATCTTAACTCCGTTCTTATATGCTCCTTCCCCTTTAATGGCCCAATAAACGTCATTTCTAAAGATGTCTCTAACTACACCTAGATATACTGAATCCATCGTATCACTTTTAGCGACCGCTATCGATATAGAAGAGAAGGGTACCCCCTTTACAAAATTTCTGGTTCCGTCAATAGGGTCAACTATTAATAACTCCCCGCTAGGCCCCTGATCCTTGAAGCCTTCCTCGCTTATCACTCTAAATCTGAGGTTATTATCATCAAGATATTTTTTGAGTACATCAGCGGAGGCATTATCTACTTTATGCTCGAGTTCTTTTATGTCTACATATCCAAGCCACTTCTCTTTTTCTTCAAAAATAGCTTTTCTCATCAATTCCGTTACTTTAATAAGATGTCTGAGAACTTCCATATCTATGTCACCCCATAAATATTAATTATGAGACTTCTTGTATCCCTCTAATATGATGGCTATTGAAAGATATATTTTAAATAAATTTTTATCATATTATTTAGGGATGTCGCTTGGTTGATATTATAGGCTATACGACTCAAATTCAACTTATTATACTTCTATTATCCGGTATTATAGGTGCTAAAATAGCAGAGAAAATAAGGATACCTATCATCATTCCTTTATTGTTAACAGGTTATTTTATAGGGCCATATTCCCCTATTGGATTAACTATATTCAACCCACTAGAATTAGGAGTTTCGCTAGAGACAATAACTCACCTCTTAATTCCACTTATCCTGTTTTATGAGGGGATGGATTTTGATATTGAGGTATTAAAGAGAATATACCGCCCGATATTCTCCCTTGCAACATTAGGTGTAGTGATATCGGCGGCTCTCTTCGCTGCGGTTGGATATTATTTATTTAAATTGGACTTTGTAACCTCGACCTTGATCGGGACGGCCGTCGCTGCAACTGATGTGGCAGCGATTGAAGTTATTACCGCTGGATTGACGCTCAAGGAAGAGATCGTATCAACCTTGATAGGTGAATCTGCCTTTAATGATGCTATGGTGATAGTTCTAATAACTATCTTGCTGGGTGTAATCCAAGGCGGCAATATAGATCCAAATTTCGTGACACTAGAGTTTTTCAGGCAATTTATGGGCGGAATATTACTAGGATACACGATGGGAGTAGTTGTAGGTGGAATTGTGGATAAGCTAAAGATGAAGGAACACCTTCTATACTTTTCTCTGCTATTATTCCTTGCAACATATACATTATCCACATTCATATTAACAACATATTCATTTGTTAATCCAGCAGTAGCTGTAGTAGTATCAGGGATCGTCTTCAGGCATTATTTTGCTCCCCGGGGGATAGTGCCAATTGAAGGTATGGAGACCCTTTCTTTTTGGGAGAATATAGTATTTATAGCGGAAGTCATTATATTCATGACTCTAGGAGCAGCGATCTCTATAGAGGGACTACTATCCAATGCATATACAGGAATTATACTGATGCTTATAGCCTTGTTTGTTGTTAGACCTATTGCAGTATTTATTTCAACAACCGGATTTGCCGAGTTTACGACGAATGAGAAGCTCTTTATATCGTTAGCTGGTGCTAGAGGCACAGTTTCTGCGGCAGTCGCAAACTTAATATTAATTTCGGCGATCACGAATGCAGAAATAATATTCAACATTATATTGATAATCACTTTAGCGTCACTTTTATTCGTCGGTTTCGGTGGGAAACATTTGGCCGACTACTTCTGTAAAGTGAAAGTTACACCTATCCATCTAAAGTATGAAAAACTTAAGTCCAGGTATATAGCCTTGCAAGATGCTCTTAAAGAACTTGAACTCAAATATGATGAGGGATTGATCGATATAAAAATCTATAGGATGCTGAGTAGGGAAGTTCAGAAGGAAATGGAGAAGTTGGATGAGGAGATGCATGCTTTATATGAAGATAAGGAGATGAAGTGGATGGTGGAGATGGAGGCATTAAAGCTGAGGAGAGAACTTGTTAGAATTAAGTTGAGGGCTATTAAACATCTAAATTCTAAAGGAGAGATCTCATCGGAGACATATAATGAACTCAGGGAGGAATATCTAAAGGAGCTAAAGGAATTAGATAAGAAATTAGATAAATTAATGAAGCCGCCTAAGAGAAAGAAGAAGTAGATTATTTTATCATCCTAATCTTCTTAATTATAAATTCATCTCCTTCGACTACCTTTACTAATGAGCCGCATTTAGGACAAGAGAAAACAGGTAGATATAAATCATATTCATTATCGATATTTATATTACCTATATAGCCGCATGAATCGCATTTGACGATTCCTTTCCTTCTCTCGATATGGAGCTTCGATTTTTTGAGAACCTCATTTCTTTCTTTCAATATGTCGAATAAGTAGCGGATCTGGTCAGGATTAAGATGGGTAAACTCACCTACCTCAAGATATATATCTAGTATCTTCTTTGCATTATTTTCTTGAGCCACCTTGTCTAAGTAATCTATCAGCTGCATAGTCATAGAAGCTTCATGCATCTACGGTCACCTATAAACCTAATTTCGCTATCAACTCATCTATACCAATATCTTGTTTACAACTTGTTTTTACTACTATTATTTCAGGGTTTATTTTTATTGCGTCGCTAGCGAGTTTCTCTGGATCTACCTCCATAGCCTCAGACAAGTCTATCTTATTAATCACACATATAGAGGCCTCTCTAAATATTAGTGGATGCTTAACTATACTATAAGGTCCTTCAGTTATGCTGATAACCACTATCCTTTTATGGGTGCCTAATGGATAATCAGCTGGACAGATTAGATTCCCGACATTCTCTATAAACAGTAGATCGATATTTTCAAGATCAAATTCTTTTATGGCTTTCATTATTAAGTTGGCATCTAAATGACATTCCGCTCCGGTATTAATTTGAAGTACATCAATGCCATGTTTAGAAACCCTTTCTGAGTCTATTGTTGTAGCTACGTCACCACCAATCATAGCTATGCGATACTTATCCTTTAGACGTTTGGTCATAGCTTCAATCAAACATGTCTTACCGGCTCCGATCGAACCCATTACATCAATAGCGGTGACTCCATACTTATCTAATAATAACCGGACTTCATCCGCTAGCTCTCTGTTTCTTCTCAGAAAGTCTTCTTGCAACTCAATATCCATTATTTCCCCTTCATCTGGTTCAATAACACCTTTAATTGGCATCATTCACACCCCTATCCTCATGGTAAGGCAAGAGTCAAAATAATATTATGGCTGGATTGGGTTATATTTTGAATATATTTTTTAATTATATATCTCAACTACTGAGGTATATCTTATGCCTGATGGTAAATTCGAGAATAAATCTGCCCTAATGCTATGCATCCATCTCCAGGTGGAGTGTACCTGTGCATCCGGAGAGAGAGGTTATATTCTTTTAGAACTTCTTTTATGCCTAACGCTATGATATCATTGACAGCTGCGCCTCCCGTAACATATATGTATCTATAGCCTGCCTTATCCGCTGCTTCGGCAGCTATTGACCCCAATCCATACCCTATGTTATACTGGACTGTATAGGCTACATCTTCTCTTTTAGTAGCTACATACTCTAGTAATTCATAGATTAGTTTTGAAGCTAAAAGTATCTTCATGCCATTGGCATTAGAGATTTTGCATTCGGTATCCTCTATTAAATTCCCTTGATGGCCAACGGCCTCAAGTTTCATTGCGGGCTCACCCTCATAGGATCTATATCCACATACATCTAGGAGTACAGATACGGAATCAAGTATCCTGCCTGTGCTTGATGTATATAGGGTGCCACGCTTTATTTGATAAACGGTCGCCTCAATATCCTTGTCATCTCTGAAATGTTTGGAAATCCCGTTTTCATGTATATATGATAATGCCTTTTCAAGCCCTAATGAGTTAGATAATACTGATAATAGCATCCTAACTGGATAGTATGTGGCTAGGTCACCTCCAGGCATCTTATTATACTCAATATGACCTATACGTTTATAGGAACCGTCATGGTAGATATGTAGTACTTCACCGCCCCAAATCTGGCCATCATCTCCATATCCAGCTCCATCCATCGCTATAACGATACCCTCCAGCTTACCATATTCCGCTAGAACTGCATATGCATGTGCGACATGATGCTGTACCTCATAATATGGTATGTCCAATTCGTCTTTCCATTTAAGCGCTAGAAACCTAGAGTGATAAGCAGGATTTTTATCTGCTACAATAATGCTCTCATTTAGATCGATATTGTAAGTATTTATGAACCATTTCAAATATTTATCCAATTCCATAAGATTCTCGTATTCATCAATATCACCTATGAACTGGGTGAGGATTACCTTATCATTAAAGCCGATTCCCCCTGCATCCTGTAGATCTGCTCCAAAGGCAATTATATTTTTATTGAGTTTATGTGGAAGCTTTATCCAGCGGGGTGCATAGCCCCTTCCACGCCTCAAAAATACAGGGTTATCGAGGGTAAATCTAATTACACTATCATCGACTCTATTCACGATCTCTCTATTATGTAAAAGGAAATAGTCGACTATACCACCGAGTCTTTTCAACGCTGAACTATTGTCCTTCTCCATCGGTTTATTATAATAATTACCACTTGTCATGATAACATAGCTTTCTCTAGTTGCCTTAAGAAATAGGTGATGTATTCCGCTGTAAGGTAGCATGACGCCTATAAAGTCGAGGCCCGGAGCGATATATCTGGAGAGATCGGTATCATCCCTTCTTGGTAGAAGAACAATAGGCCTCTGAGGCGATAATAGTAATGAGACAGCATTCTCATTTAAATGGGCTATTTTCTTTACGGATGTGATGTCAAGAGCCATAAGTGCAAAGGGCTTCATGGGTCTACGTTTGCGACGCCTCAATTCCTGCAGCACATCGTCATCATTGGCCAATGTAGCTATATGGAATCCGCCTATTCCCTTTATCCCGATAATATATCCTTCATCCAATAACCTCGCAGCGCTGGATATAGGGTCTTTACTATCTATTTCTACACCTTTATTATCTGTTAACCATATTCTTGGTCCACATATGGGGCAGCTTATGCCTTGGGCGTGGAACCGTCGTATATTATTTACATCTCTATATTCATCTAGACAGTCTTTACATAAATCGAAAATATTCATACTGGTATTTTCTCTGTCGTAGGGGGATCTATACATCATGCTAAATCTAGGTCCACACCATGCACATGAGTTGAATGGATAATATCGCCACCTAGAAGGTCCTTCTATCTCATCTATACACTCTGGGCATATCGCTATATCGGGAGGTATAATTGAAGGCAGCAACAAATTCTTTCTGCTCTTCAAAATGGTAAAACCTTTTATACCCTTCGCCCGTACTTTCTCCACCTTCATATGAATTATTTCAGATGGGGGAGGCCTCTCTTCTCTAAATAATTTAAGAAATCTAATTACTTTATCTCTATATCCCTCAACATATATAATGACCTCACCGCCACCTAAATTCTGGACATATCCCTCGACCCCTGACTTCACCGCTATCCTTTTTATGAAAGGTCTAAAGCCAACCCCTTGTACTATGCCTGAGACAAGAATCTCAAGCGCCAGATTCATATATCTCCCTCTAGCTTCTTAATGCCATCGATAACATCCTCATCTCTAATAACATTGAGGATAAAGCCCCTATGAACAATAACTAAATCACCCTCCTTAACCTCTACAAAGGGAGATAACACCTTAACCTTGGCATCGCCGATATCTACAATGACATGCTCCCCAATAACTGAAATGACACGTCCCACCGCTCCCATCTCAAACTTATCGATAGACAAGCCTAATCCCTACCTCAACATATCCGTGGAATAGGGTCTCCTATTGGCGGTGGAACCGCCCTCAAACCACCTATAACGGTCTCCATAATCACAAAGTCATATTCATCGGTCGCTTCACCGATGATCTCTGCATCTTTACCCAGTGGATTCTGTCTAATAGCTTCCAAAACCTTATCCGCTAATTCAGGTATTACCGCAATTGCCGCTTTACCTTCATTACCTAATTCAAGCGGATCTAAACCAAGATATTCACATACATTTCTCACGCTATCCCTTATTGGTATACATTCCTCATATATCTTGATCCCTACTCCAGACTTCTCACTCCATTCATTGAGAAGGTTCGCTAAACCTCCTCTCGTAGGATCTTTCATTGCAACTACACCTCCCATCTTTAATGCCGCCTCTACCAAGCCATTTAATGGGGCGGCGTCTGATTTGATATCGGCCTCAAAATTGACACCTTCCCTCACTGATAGTAATGCAATAGCGTGATCACCGATATACCCGGTAATTATTATCTTATCTCCTGGTTTGATATTTGAGTCCAAAAGCCATTTTTCATCAAATCCATCCCTATATTTCTTCACTACCTCCAGATTATGATCCAGATATGGGTGTCTGACGCCGAGGCCTGACATATTCAAAACAAGGTTCTCCAATGCACCCTTTTCGACAACTTTTGTATCTCCCGTAATCACTGGTACACCTACTTTCATAGCGGTATTAGAAATACTCTTTAATATCCTATCTAAATCACTAAATGGGAATCCTTCTTCTATTATTAACCCCAGTGCTAATGCTATGGGTCTACCTCCAATCATAAGTATATCATTGATTGTCCCCGCTACTGCCAAACTACCGATATCTCCACCTGGAAAGAATAATGGTTTAACCGTATATGAATCACTCTTAAGCACCACACCATCTATTGCTCCAGAATCATCGAGTGAGGATAAGGGTATTTCACCGGTTCCCCAACCTAAATGCCTTAGGATATATTCTTTTATGAAGCTCTGCATCGCTTGACCGCCAGCCCCATGAACCATTTTAACTACATCCGTCATATATCATCACCCCCCATATCCTTAGAACCTACATTTAATAATTCCAGTAACCTTATGGTCCGCCCAAATCTTGCATGTACCCTCAATAGAGACCATAGGCGGCCCCCGGGGATAGTTAGGCGTACATTCCTTCATATAGAGGGGGCATTCCACAGGATCTATCTTACCTTTAATAACATCTGCACATCTAGCTCCAGCCACAAAATCTTCTTTATCCCTAGGCTCTGATAAGCCATATATGTATCTAGCATCCACATATTTATGGGTATTCCGGAAGACAAATCCAGATTTATCGACTACTCCAAAGCCTCTCCAATACCCCTCTGAAAGCAGGAAGACCTCGAGAAGCGTCTCCATAGCTTTAACATTACCATCCCAAGTAACAGATCTAGTGTATTCATTTTCCATTTTATACTCCTTGGTTTCTATCTGTTTTAGAATCATGTAAATAGCGAGCAATACATCAATAGGCTCAAAACCTGCAAAAACCATAGGCTTCTTATTCCTATCAAAATATTCTTTATATGGTTTCATACCTGTTACAGTACTTGAATGCCCCGGGTTTATTATACCATCTACAGCTAAATCGGGCGCCATCATCAACGCGCCCACAGCAGGAGGAACATATCTATAGCTACTTAAAATAGATAAATTATCTGGAACCCCTTTCTTAACCATATAGGCTGTCGCTGGAGCCGTAGTATCAAATCCGACTCCGAAAAAAACATATTTATGGTTTGGATCGCGTTGAGCCATCATAAATGCATCTTGTATCCCATAGACTATCCTTATATCAGCACCTCTACTCCTCGCCTCCTCTAGAGACATCCCTTTACCCCCTTTAGCACGGGACATATCGCCATAAACAGTTACGACGACACCCTCCATACCAAGCTTAATAATATTATCTATATCGCTAGCAGGAGTTATACATACCGGACATCCTGGACCGGCCCTTAGCTCTACATTATCAGGCAAAAGGCTTCTTATCCCGTAGTGGGTTATCGTCCATTCATGCGTACCACACACATGCATAATTAGTACATCCTCCAAATCCTTGGCTATATCTCGGATTTTAAACGCGAGTCTACGGGCAATCTTAGGATCTCTATAAAGCCTTAAAATGTCTTTAATATCTATCTCAGACATCCTATTTTACCTCCTTATCGACAAACTCGAGATACTCCTTCCATAACTTAATCGTCTCCATAGCCTCCTTCTCATCCATTACCTGTATAGCATAACCCGCATGTACAATAACATAATCTCCTACCTTTGCATCCACCAAAGCAATGATAATATTATCTCTAACTACACCGTCACCGAAATCGACCTTTGCAAAGTGATCCTTGATATCTATTATCTTACCCGGATATCCTAGGCACATAATATACTCAACCTATATTATGATATCCCCTAATGACAAATATTATTTAGATTAAACCTTTATTACAATGTATACATGATACAAAAGATATAAACATCTTAGAAACTAGATATTTATTCTAATAATTTCACGGTATAATTCTGATAGGAACTCTTGGTATCCCGCAGTTCCCCTCTCAATGGCATCCATAATCTTCTCAAGCTCTCTAGTCGTCTCTTCAGAGACCATCTCACCGAAGTATTCCTTCAGAATGTTATATACCCTAATTCCTCCCTTCGTAGGATATAAATACTTATTTTTCTTGGTCTCAATTACATATCCTCTCCTAAGTAAAACCTCTATAATCTTAGAGTATGTTGATGGTCTACCTATACCTCGTTCCCTCATAAGCCTAATAAGATCGCTCTGCTTATAAAGCGGCTTCATAGGCTTTACATAGGTATATACATCCTTTACCCCTATAATATCTGTATTGACACTATCATATTTCTTGATGTACCCCGGATATAACCTTAGGAACCCCTCAAAATCAACTTCTGTAGTAAATACCACTTCCCTCCTACTGCCATCAAATTCCAATAATAATCTTTGACGCCTAATCTTAGCCGGCGCCATCTGACTCGCTATAAATCTCTTAAATATGAGGTCATATAGACGGGCGTGTATTTTGGTGAACGGTCTAATTGTTACCATCGACCCCTCCATAATCATATTCCAAATAGTATCTGTATCTACAGGGCGGGTGGGCCTAATACATTCATGTGCTCCGCCCTCTCCCCATGACCTACCGACATACAGCTTATCAGCCTCATCTGGCCACATATTTTCTATATATTCTTTGGCCAAATATTGTCCATAACTTGATACTCTAGTGCTATCTGTTCGGTGATATGTTATTAAGCCCATCTCGAATAATTCCTGAGCAATCTTCATAATAGAATCGGCCCCTATGTTTAATACAGCGGTAGCATCCTCGATCATAGTCGCCGTGATATAAGGTGGAGGAGGATTACTAGCCTCAAATAAATCTTCTTTCTCCAGAATCGATAGCTTAATATTCTTCAAGAGCTCGGGCGATGAATATCTACTAGGTATTTCATCTTCTGTATAATCCAGTTTCACGCCGTTTTCAAGGGTTATACTATAGAATCTCCTTTTATTCTCGGGGTTTCCCCATTCACGCCATCTCTCTATAATCCAACCCAGCACCGGGGTCTGGACCCTCCCCGCTGATAGAGCTCTATCCGAATCCATCTCTCTCGTAAGCCATTCTGATAATGCAAAGCCTATCCATCTATCCTCTATCCTCCTAACCAGTTGGGCTTCTATCAAGTTTCTATTGAATTCTCTGGGGTTATCAAGCGCAGTCAATATGGCTTTCTTAGTCACCTCATGAAACTCTATTCTATCTATATGTTTAGTATAGGGCCTCAGTAAAACAGCAATATCCCATCCTATCTTCTCGCCCTCCGAATCGGGATCTGTACCTATTATTACCTTATCGACTTCGACAGCGATATCCTGTAGAAATCTAACGATATCAAATTTATCGATAATATTTCCATCTGGACAATACCTATTCAAATCTCCAGGGTCATCACTCGTAAATTGATATCCTGTCCTTGGACACCTCTTTATAGAAGTATAGATAGGGGTAAAGTATCCGTCTGACTTCAGAACACCATATATGTTTTCTCTTTTTTCATATCTATAATCAGTGATTATATCATATACATGCCCACCACTGGCAGCTATAATTAATATTTTATCTCCCGTTGAAACCTCATATACTCTATACTTCCCTTTTCTCCTGATACTTGGTTTACCGAAGAATGACGATATCGTCCTGGCTTTATTCGGCGATTCAACAACGAATAATATTGTTCTAATAGGGTCTCTAAACTCTTTATCTAGTTTACCGAGACGCAGCAGCCTTATCTGCTCTCTATCCCTATCTATCTCAGAAATAACTCTTTTAACATCTACATCCTCAAAGTCTCTCCACTCTATATCCTCTATTATCCATCTGCTCCTCTTCATCAATCCCCTCAAAAGCTTTTCATCATCCACCAATACTATAGATAGCCCCCTAGTTAACCCACCTACATACATTCTACTTGTACGCCCACTTGCCTGAACATATGACATTATATCCGGAATCATTAGATATACCTTATCATCTTCTTCCCTAACACTGATCTCGGGATGCTTTTTCAATGCATCAAGGATGACAGGGTCCCCCAACTCGTTCCTGATAAACCTAAACGCATTATATACTAGTTCCTCATTAAATGTCCTGGGCGGCTCCCCCCTCAATAATTTTTCTCTTATATTTGCTAGAGTTTGGTATGAAGCTTCTAAGACTAGCCTCCGAACCCTATTTATATATTTTTCTATTTCTCTCCTCTTTTTTTCATCCTCGATTACAGAGTATAAAAGTGTTAAAGCCCTAAGTATCATACTTGGATTAGGATCCTCAAATTTAGTTGTAAATTTAAATCTAGGTATCCCTAAGAAAAGTGCATATCTAACCCTCTCCGGGAGGTCTAGGCCCCTAACTAATATTCCATAGTATACCGCCATGCCTATTAGAACGTCTACATCGCCGTTGATAAATTTCTGTAGAGAACCAGATCTACCAGATACCAGGACAGCGGATCTAATGCCTCTCGATTTGAGATATTCATCTAGATAATCGGCATATTTCACTCCTTTATCTACAGGGATAAAGATAAGTCCACCTCTACCTAATTTTTTTATTAAATTATAGGCTGCTTCAGCCATATCCCCCCTTATGTATAGATATGTATCTATTATATTCCTGATCGATTCCGTTCTCGTCCCTACCTCGAAATCAAGTAATTCTCTGAATAACCTTACTCTAAGTCCTTTAGGCCTTCCAGTTGCACTTGAGACTATCAGTACGGAACGCAACTTCTTTTTCTCTTTGGCTATAGATTTATTTAATCTGTTAATTTCCATGATCATTCTATTCTTCTCCTTCTCATCTTTGGTTCTAGCCAGCCGGCGTTTAAGCCTAATTACATCGAGCGCCTTCATGACGGTAGCCGGTGAATAGCCCATCAATAGTAGTAATCTATCTATATTTTTGCTGCTCTTAAGGACGGCGTCAACATCGTCTACGAATAGGAAATCCATAGTCAGGCCGTCCAGTAATTCAAACTTCCTTGATAGAAAAGTGGATGTAGTTATTAGTATATCGAATTCTCCGTCGGATAGTTTCTTTGTGAAGCTATGCTTATCTTTGCGTGACATTCCAGTGTGATAATATAATATTTTTCTATTGATACCTATAGAATTAATTATGTCAGTGATACGTTCGTAGACATGCTGGACTAACTGTGTAGTCGGGACAACTATATAAGCCCTTTTACCCTTCTTTCTCGTAAGAAATATGGCCATAATAACGCCAAAAAGAGTTTTTCCAGTGCCTGTAGGTGAAACTATAGAGAAACTATCGCCTTTGAATACCCTGATACTCCATGTTCTCTGTGCGCTCCAAAGCCGGCTGCCAGTAGCTTTGTGAAAAAAACCCTCCAATTCCCTAAGTTCTTTTCTAATGCTATAGATGTATCTATAGCCTTTTAATAACCCTCTATCTTTGAGGTATGAGTATATAATATCTTCATCTATATGTGGAGTGGTTATATCTATTTCCTCATATGGAATACATCGCCTACATGGTAATCCGTTATATAATCTATAGTCATCTACTTCTCCCCCACAATTCACACAGGCCTTTCTATATATACCTAAGACGGTTCCACCGCTCATATCCATACCTAATATACCATAACTCGTTAGCTCTAAATATCGGTTCTATTATTAATAATATTTTATTTAGCTACTTTTGGTGAGAACTTATAAAACTACCCAATGTAATATAATCTTCTTCTGGAAGAAGACCATCCTTATAAAGCCTATCGGCATATAGCAGTATCCTATTTCCACCAACGCTTCTATGTAAGATGTAATGCAGATATTGTATACTAAAGCCTGTAGCTCTAGCGATATCCCTAATATCATATCCCTCCCAGTATAGGCGGATGGCTTTACTATATCTCATCAACTTATCAAGTACTTTATACTTTTTAACTTCCCCCGCCTCCCTAACCCTAACATATAAATCTCTATTCCTAAATACATAACGCCCCTTAGTCACTCTTATTAACCTATACATCCTCATGACCTTAAGATACATCTCTATAAGGCTACGCCCTATCCCCAGTTTCTCTACAAGCTCCTCTATATGCTGTGGTATCGCTAATCTCTCAGCGACTATAAAGAAGCTCAAGTAGGAGTGTTTCAGTATATCTCGGAGGGTCAAAACTCTAAAGACATATCTCTTATTACGATACTCTGCTTCAAAAGTTGAGATATCGCTCTTTAAGCAATACAAGAGATATTTCATCAGTCGCTTGTACTCATAGTCTCTTTCATCGATATTGAGTATCTTGACCCCTCCTTTTTTTATAAGATAAGTTAGTCGAGATAAAAATGCTCTATAAGTTTTATTAACCTGTGGAATTAATGGGAGATCTATATTCCCGCCTAAGGATCCCATTATTATAAAATATAGCTCTGGTACTGTTACTTCTCCCTCCTCACTTATCCTATTGTATAAATATTGAGTTAATTTTACTCTATGACCGCCAATTTGAACTGTTTTCAGCATTCTTAGCGATAACTGAAAATCCTCCGTATCCCCAGGTACAATGATCCTCAAGGCCTCTCCCTCTACTATTACTACCCAGAATAATAGTATTGTAGCAATAATAATAAAATAATAATTTTTCCCTATAGATTTGTTAGATCAATGTTTATAGGGTTATATGAGTCAAAGATGATGCATAACTATTTGTAGTTCACTCTATCCCTCGGTATAAGATGAACAGCTACCTTTAAGGTATCTCTGATTCCCCTTTATCCCTCGCTTTAACAATTTTATTTTTAACTTGTTTCGGAAGGGTTAGATCCTCTCTACGTATAATAGTAGGTTTTAGAATCATCAGCCCCTTACCTGGTATGATCTTAAGCTCATGCATAACGGGGCTATGATTAGTCTGTCGCATCTTCTCTATCAATAGATATCTTCTTAAGAGGCCATTTTTAATACTTCTCCTAAACCTTATAATTCCATCGGCTACATGCTCTACACCGAAGCCAAAGGCTTCAGCTGTAGTAATGGCGTACTGACTGGTGGCCAATATAGTAAAATCCCACTTACTAAAAACTTTCTTAAAATAGTAGGCGTATCGTCTAGCCATAGCGGGACGATCTAACCAAAATGCTGATAAAGAGTCTATTACAATACGGGCCCTTCCATAACCCAACTCTTTTTTGGCATTTATTATCATCTCTGTGAGTTCATCTGGAGATAGAGACTTCAGGTTCCATTTTTCTTGGCCACCCATCAATGCATCTATAAGAATCATTTTACCCTCATTAATCGCCTTTTCGAAATCGATATTGAATTGTCTGGCTTGGGTTATAATACTTTTCCTACTTTCTTCTGTGGTTACATATATACATTTATCTCCCTCATCGACCCCCTTAGATATGAAGTGTATACAGAGAATTGTTTTACCCGTGCCAGGTTCTCCAACGACGGCGACAAAGAATCCCCTAGGAATTCCTCCCTCAATTAATGCATCTAATGTCGGTACACCCGTAGATAGACGCTCCATACAATAATATAGAAGCTAATACAGGGTAAATTAATCCTTATCCTCAAAGGAGTACTCTTTTAGATATATGCCGAGAATATTGTTTCACATAATTCTCTGCCTGAAAGTATTTGTGCATTCATAGATAAGGCTTTATGGATGATCCTTTTCAAAAGCTCTATATTACTTCCACGGCTGATTAACTGTGGATGAAATGTCAGCGATATATATAGAGTTTCTCTCGTAGCTGTCTTGAACTCATATATCCACCGATTATATAAGTCCTTCAAGCTAATTAAACCTGTCTTTAGATGAGGCCAATCATCAAGCCTCCAATCTACAGGTAGCTCCAATAGTTTGGAACCATCGATATCCATAATGTAGGGTACGTCATTATCCATGAGAGAACTGTCATAATTATAGCCTAGTTTAACTAAGTATCTTAGGGACTCCTCTGAAAACCGCCAATAAGGCGATCTAAACCCCTTGATCTTAGAATAATAGGGCTTCAAGATCTTATCCATCTTGCATAGTAAGTCGTATTCATTCTCAACCTGATCCAATTTCTCATGTAGATACCCATGAGCACCTACTTCATATCCCGAAGTCATTATTAGGTTAACTATTTCCGGGTAGTTCTCCGCCACCCATCCAGGTACAAAAAAAGTAGCCTTTACCCCAAATATTTCTAGTATATTAATTACTTTTCTAACACCTTTTACAGCTCCATAACGCCCATAGCTCCTCTCTATATAATCGGCATTTCTCCACACCTCAGCGCTATCGATATCTACATCGAACCCTAGAAATAATATAAATCTATAGTTGGGACTCAGAACCCTAGACATATCTATTTCTTCCATGGCCTGGTCAATAATCATATGAGAACCGAATCAAATAAAATATTCCTTAACAAATGACTATACCGCTATATCGTCATATGATTTTTATATAATATCTGATTTCAATCTATTATATGGGTGTAGATTCTATGGAAGTTAGAACAGGACCCATAAGATTTAGTGGTTATGCTCTAAAACTCAGGAGAGCATTCAACGCCGCCTTCCGAGACAAGTATAAGAGCGGCGAGATAGATGCTAAAACAATAAATCAGGACCTCTCAGAATTGAATAGGAAGATCTACGAAGTTCTAGTTGATAAATTTAAAGTTCCCAAAACGGCGATAGTAAACATAAATCTAGAGTATGACTTATCTCCAGATAATCATCTGATAATAAAGGATATAGAGATCGAGGTTTTTGATAAAGACGACATACTTAGTACCAATGCAACAAACGAAGTAAAAAGTAAATTAGGATTATAAAAACCACTATTTTTCTACTTTCTCATCTGCGACCTTTAGAGCCTCATCGAGCGCATCAATTCCCCTATCTATATCATCAGTATCAACTATTAGTGGAGGTGCAATTACAAGATGAGTAATCCAATACATAACAAGTACTCCTAATTCTCTCATTCGAGATGCTACCTCTCCAGTAACCAGAGGCCTACCCAGAATCTTATCCTCATCTGTGTTGAAGGGAGTCTTTCTATTTCGGTTCTTAACTAGTTCTACTGCCCAAAATAGGCCTACTCCCCTAATATCACCTATAGAAGGATGTTTACTCATCAATTCAAATAGTCTCTTACGGATATATCCACCCAACCTCTTAGCATGATAAACATAGTTGTGTTCCTTCATTACCCTAATTACAGCGGTTAAGGCGGCCATGGCGAGCGGATGATATGCAAATGTATGTCCAACCGCAAAGAAATGATCCTCAAAGTAATCCGATATAGCTTTAGTGGTTGCTGTAATACCTATAGGAACATATGACGACGAAGCCCCTTTAGCCGTAGTCATAATATCGGCTTCAACACCCCATCTTTGATGGGCAAACCATTCGCCCGTTCTACCCCATCCACTCATAACTTCATCAAATATTAGTAGAACCCCATATTTGTCAGCTATTTCTCTAATTATTTTATAGTATTCCGGTGGAGGCACAATAACGCCATTCGTACCTGTTATCGGCTCCATAAAGATCGCGGCTACATTTTTTTCTCGTTCGATCATGTACTCGAGATATTCTGCGCATGCCACTCCACATTTAGGGTATTCCAAATTAAAGGGGCATCTATAGCAATAGGGATCTGGTGCAAATACCGTACCCCTTACATTCGTATGGTACTCGACTACAGTTCTCCTTAAATCTCCTGTCAAGGACATCGATGTAGCTGTGGATCCATGATATGATCTATATCGTGCGATTATTTTATAGCATGGATTTTTATAGAGACGGGCTATTTTTAAGGCATCTTCATTTGCCTCTGTACCGCTACTCGAGAAAACGAATTTAATTAAATTCTTCGGGGCTATAGAAGCAAATGCTTTAGCCGCTTCAGCCCTGATTTCTAATCCTAAGGCAGGCCCGACATATGCAATTTTATCGATTTGTTTATGGAGAGCCTTTATTAACTCTCTGTTCTTATAGCCTAAGTTTACACATACAAGTTGAGAGGAAAAATCAAGATATTTTTTGCCATCTTTGTCTATCAAGTATGCGCCTTCGCCGTCGGAAATTAGTAGTTGAGGCGACCACTTTTTCTGAAGCATCCAAGTTCCATAGAGGTATCTTTCAATAATGTCCATAGCATCGTTATCCAAAGACTTATCACCCATTAATATAATAAATACTTCTATCGATTCAGTCTTTTGTTATAATAATAAATATGATATATCTAGGTTATTTAGTTAATTTATGTTATAGCCAGAAATATGTGTCGTACTCCATTATCTTCTTTAGATATATTTCTATATCGCTCCATCTATATTTATCGCCTACTTTACTTATGAGGCTATATAACTTCTTTACATTATTTAACTTAGACTTCTCGAATATCCGGTATACAATATCTCCATCTTTTTCTCTTTCTACGATATATCCTATAGCCTCTACCTCACATTCCGTGAAATCCTTGGCGGCTTCGTCGGGTATTGCACGGGCCAGAAATGTATAATATTTCCTCTTGCCGTCCCTAAACTCGATAACGACGGATGCATGAAATATACCTAGCGATAAATATAGTCTTTGCAAGACTTCTCTATATCTCATTCCTCCTTTTGGTTCTGGCACTCTACTTATGGCCCTTAGGGAAGCAGGATCCGATAGGTCTTCCATCAACATCTCCACCATATTAAGCACGTTTTTTTCTTCCTTCACTATCTTCATTATTTACTCACCTATTCCACATTCAGGAGACTATATCCTCTATTTTTGATTTCGGAAACTATAATTTCCAATTCTTCTTTTGTAGGTATCTCCATTAGGATAGTTACCTTTGAATAACTCGGTGTCAATACTTTAGCTACATAATCAACGAATATATTAACTATATTAGCTCTATGATTGGTTATAATGTCTATGAACCTCTCTAATTCTCCAGGTTTATCTATTAGGGCTACATCTAGCTTGACTAAACGCCCGCTTTTATTCATTCCCTGAAGAAGAACCTTTGAGAGAAGGGGAGCGTCTATGTTTCCCCCTGAGATAATGGCTACAGTGTTACCTTTCGGTTCTATATATCCATTTAGTAATGCGGCTACACTCGCTGCGCCAGCAGGCTCTGCAACCGTCTTCACTCTTTCAAATAATATGTATAATGCATATGCTATTTCATCATCATCTACAATTACAATATCATCAACAGTCTCACTAACTATCTTGAAACATAATTCTCCCGGGGAAGATATAGATATGCCCTCGGCGATAGTTGGTTTAGGTGATATCTTCATCAACTTTCCGCTATCTAAAGATAGCTTCATAGACGGGCTGGCTTTAGACTGGACACCGATTATCTTTACACTGGGCTTTGTCTTCTTAAGATATGAAGCGATACCCGATATAAGTGCACCTCCACCTATGGGTACAATTACCATGTCTATATTGCGTAGATCATCTAAAATTTCAGTGGCAACAGTGCCGTTTCCCGCAATAATATTTAGTTCATCATATGGGTGAATAAATCTAGCTTTCTTTTCCTCTGCATACTCGACTGCATAATTTATAGCATCGTCATAAGTCTTTCCATATAGTATGACTTCTCCGCCATAATCTCTTGTAGCGTTAATTTTTACATTTGAAGTATATTCGGGCATGACGACAACGAGTTTTTTACCTAAGAAAGAAGCTGATAACGCTGCTCCTTGGGCATGATTACCATCAGAAGCCGTAATTATAGCCTCCTCCTTGGCCTTTCTCAATGAGTAATAGGCTCCTCTTAGTTTAAACGACCCAGTCCTTTGCATATTTTCATGTTTCAAATAGATACTTCCTCCCGTCATCTTGCTTAGGTTGTTTGATATGTTAAGGGGAGTCATCCTAGCGACCTCATATATCTGGAATAAAGCGTCTTTGATGCCATCAACCACATTATCAATTAATGTTTTACTCATGTTATCATTCAGCCTCCTAAAGAGGATTAAGCCTTTTAAAATATATTTAATTCTTATATTATTAAATCATATTTTCAAGATGGGCTATGCTATACATAGATTTAGGAAAAAAAGATTATGTAAATGCATTGTCTATTATGATTAAAACGGTGAGTGAGAGGGCAAAGGGCAATATTGGAGATGTTATTTTCTTTTGTGAGCATTCACCTATTTACACCGTTGGTAAATCTGGGAAGGATTATCCTGATACGATAGATGGTATTAAGGTATATAGAGTAAACCGTGGGGGAGATATAACATTTCATGGACCCGGTCAAGTTGTTGGTTACCCTATTATTAAACTCGATGATAGGAAGTTACGATTAACTGATCATATTAAGATAATGGAGGAGGCCATCATTAACGTATTAAGTGAATTTGGATTAAATGCGAGATGGATAAAGGGGCATGCAGGGGTATGGGTTGATAATAAGAAAGTTGCTTCCATAGGCGTGGCGGTCGATAGATGGGTCACATATCATGGATTTGCATTAAATGTAAATATAGATTTATCATATTTTGAGAAAATCAATCCATGCGGATTAGATCCAATAGTAATTACATCTATATCTAAGGAGACGGGAAAGAATATAGAGGTAGATGATGTCAAAAAAAGACTTAGAAACTCGTTGGAAGAACTATATGGTGAACCCTTATTGATAACTAAGGACTCATCGATATTATCATTGTAACCCTGATACTACTTGCTTTATATAATACTCTGCCGCTCGATAAGAACTTCTAACTAACGGGCCGCTTACAACCACCCCGAATCCCATCTTATACCCAATATCCTCATAATACTTGAAAATTTCAGGATGGATATACTCTTTGACAGGGTAGTGCTTACGGGTAGGCTGTAAGTACTGACCTATAGTCAATATATCCACCTGAGCATCATGTAAATCCCTCATAGTCTGTATAACCTCTTTCTCTGTTTCCCCTAAACCTAGAAGAATAGAAGATTTAGTTAGAATCTTTGAGTTGTATTTCTTGACGAATTTCAGGACATTTAATGATTGGGAATATGACGCCCTTCGGTCTCTAACAATCGGGGTTAGCCTAGCTACCGTTTCTATATTATGTCCATATACATGGGGCTTAGCGTCAAGTATCTTTATTATAGATTCATGGCTACCCCCGAAATCTGGTGTTAGAACCTCAACAATTACTTCCGAAAACTCTTCTTTTATTGCATTTATTACGTTGGCGAAGTGAGAAGCTCCTCCATCGGGTAAATCATCCCTATCAACGGAAGTTATAACTACATATCTTAACTTTAATTTTTTTATAGCGTCTAGTAACCTATCAATTTCATCCTTATCTATGAATCCACCTGGATTACCTTTCTTTACATTGCAGAATCTGCAGTTTCTGGTACATGTATCACCAAGAATCATGAATGTTGCTGTCTTTGATCCCCAGCATTCATATATATTTGGGCATCTAGCAGATGTGCATATTGTATTAATCTCTAAACTTCTAGTTAATTTTGAGAGATAATAGAAATTCTTGTTTGTGTTAAGATAGGCTTTCAACCAATCTGGCTTGACATTTAAAGAGACGGTCATCTCTCTACCCTTATTATACTTATAATAATTCTTTAGTTTATTATTAGTTTAAATATAGAAATGAATACCCCCATTAATATAGTTGGGTTCGTCCAACAATAATTACCTTTATGCTTCATAATAGCATTGAAATCCGTTATTGAATAATATACACTCTTTTAATTTATATGGATTAAATATTAACATAAGCTTTAATATACAAATATGCTTTCCTTAATTATGGTGATAGTCGATGCCGATAGACCCTGATTTTAAATCTAAGAGAACAATAGTAGGAGAACATAATGGTCATGATGTATGGGGACCCGTAGAACCTCCGGAAGTACTAGGTATACACGGTTCAGTAGTAGCTGTTGATTTTGATCTATGTATAGCTGACGGTGCGTGTATAGATGCATGTCCCGTAGGAGTATTTGAATGGTTTGATACTCCGGGACATCCCGCATCGGATAAGAAGGCAGACCCAACTAATGAATCTCAATGTATATTCTGTCTTGCATGCGAAACAGTATGTCCTCCGCAGGCTATTAAGATATTCATGGAGTAAACAAAGTACTTCAAACCATTTTTTATTCTATGATAGGAAGGATTATAAACCATTATATTTTAATATGTTTAGGCGGCTTAACACCTGCTAATCTCCAAACAACCATCATATTCCCTAAATCATCTCTTCTCTCGTCAACCGGGGTCTCCATTATCATTGGTAGTAATCTGAATTTTGGATGATTTATTACCGCTTTGAATCCTTCCTCGCCTATCTCTCCTAAGCCGATATGCTCATGGTGGTCCCGACCCCCGCCCAGTTTTACGTCTGTATCATTTAAGTGAATCACCTTTAGATGTTTTAACCCAATAACATTATCGAATTCCTCTACTACCTTATCCACGGATTCTTCGTCTCTAAGATCATATCCAGCGGAATATGCATGAGCCGTATCGAAACATACTCCTATCCTAACATCGTCGATCATGTCCATTAGTATACGTATCTCTTCGAACCTACTTCCTAAACTATTCCTAGTTCCTGCTGTGTTTTCAAGAAGTATCATAACATTATGTTCATTCAACTCTAAAACTTTATTTATTGCTTCCATAATCCTTCGCCTACCGATCTCCTCACCCATACCCATATGACTTCCCAGATGTAAAACAAGATATGGAATGCCTAACTGCCCTGTTCTAATGTATTCATTGATAAGGCTATTAACTGATTTTGAATATATTTCCTCGTTTGGTGAGGCAAGGTTAGGTAGATAAGGCATATGGGAAGCCACTTTTTTATAACCCCTACTTTTCATCTTTTCCCTAAATAATTGTATCTCCATCTCCTCTAGGGGCTTGTATTTCCAACCTCTAGGGTTTCTCGTAAATATCTGAAAAGTGGTACATCCAAGTTGCCATGCACGATCAACAGATTTGTCTATACCTCCGCCTATAGATACATGCAGTCCTATAAGTAATTCGCTCATTAGACACACCTATGTCTACAATCAAAAGAATTTTGGCAAAGAATATATTAATACCATTCCGATGTTTTATCAATAAATATATTTAGGCTTATCCTCCTCAACACCCTCTTTATAGCTTCTCTTTATGACTTGAGATACTTGCTCCTTGAATTCTAAGGCTTCCTTCTCCATCTGAGATAAGTCGAACTCAACCTTCAATATCTTAGATAACGCTTTTAATACGGCTAGGGGAGCTATTTTATCCATTCCGCTAACAAGATATGTTTCTCCTAACAAGCATATTCCATTTATTCCAAGCTTCTTCCCATATCCCAATAACAATCCATTTATTCCTGATATAGCTCCTTCACCTGACAATGGCTTCACTCCATTCAATCTCAGCATTTCAACAAGATCCGGTGTAGTGGCTACACCATATACATCTACTTCCTCTTTAAAGTATGGAATTGGTGTTGCAGCTAATGTATATATCAACTCTACATTATACTCTTTAATGGTTTCTATAGCTCGCATCGCCACTATATGCTGCCACTCCGGCGTTGCAGGTTGGGATTGGCTGGTAAATAATAATATATCTTTATTATCTAGCTTTGCATAAAAGAAGGAGTATATCTCCTCGGGTATATCCTCTACAAGCCCATTATGGATGGATATAGCTGGTACACCTAAGAAAGGTGTTCTTATACTACTTATCTTGATTGCATTTAACTTACCTATTAGATAATCTACTGACTGCTTCCCTGTTAATCCCATACCTGGTAATCCAGCTACCAAAATCGGGTTTTCCAATTCTTTTTCGAGCTTTATATCGATATTTAGCATGTCGATATATCCTCCTAAATATAGACGTTATTATCTATATATTAATGGATTTACTTATATTCTATTTTCTAAACATCTTTATTAAATAAGGTGATTAAATATGATACAAAATCTACTGAAACTGATTGATGCACACGATACTTGGAGAGCTAAGACCCTTAATCTAATACCATCGGAAAACATCACCAGTAAATATGTTAGAAACGCATTATCCTCTGATTTAGGCCATCGGTACTCTCTATGGGAACCTGCCGAGGTTCCCGTTGGTGCAGACAACTTCTATTCCGGAACCAAGTTCATAGACGAAATTTACGGCATCGGTGTTGAATTATCAAATAAGCTTTTCAGCGCCGAGTATAGTGATTTAAGGGCATTATCTGGTCATATAGCAGATTTGGCGGCTTTAATATCACTTACTAAACCTGGCGATATAATCTATAGCTTAGACACTAGATATGGTGGTTACCCCGGATTGATGCCATATGGCCTACCAAAAATGCTTTCGCTTAGAGTTAGGAGTATCCCCTACAATGTTGAGGAAGCCAATATAGATATTGAGAGTTTGGAAGAAGAAATAAGAAGATATGGTGGTAGATTAATAATTTTAGGGCCTAGTTTTATTCCTTTTATCAATCCTATTAGAGAAATCTGTAGATTAGCGAGGGAGTATGGCTTATATTTTGTGTATGATGGTTCTCACGTATTAGGTTTAATAGCAGGTCGAGCTTATCCGAATCCCTTAAAGGAGGGCGCTGATGCGGTGGTCGGGAGCACTCATAAGACGTTTCCGGGACCCCAAGGGGGATTAATCGCTACATCAAAGAATGTGATGGACAATTTTAAACGAAATATAGTTATGAGAATAGTTGATAATCCACATTATAACAGGATTGCTGCATTAGCGATTTCGATGGCGGAAATGATTGAGTATGGTGAGACATATGCTTCTCAGGTGGTTAGGAACGCAAGGCGATTGGCTAAGGCATTGTATGAGTTCGGCGTACCGGTGTTATATAGTGAAAAGAAGTTTACAGAGACACATCAGGTTATTCTAGGAATTAAGGATGGTTATAATTTATTAGTAAGGAGACTAGAAAAGGCTAATATAATCGTTGATTACGGAAAAAGGTTGGGTACATGTGAGATTACAAGGCTAGGCTTTGTGGAGAATGAAATGGATAAGATCGCTGAATTGATATTCAGGGTATATAATGGCGAGAAGACAGAGGGTATAAAGAAAGAGGTAGTGGAACTAGTTAGTGATAGAAAGGTGGAGTATACATTTGACTAGCCAAATAGCATCATAAATACCTCGGCAGCATTTATGACCATATCGAAGATTGGAGCCGGGTAGAAGCCGATTATTATCATTATAACCATTAATAGTGCTAACGCTAGTTTAATTGGGAACGGGGGTTCTTTACCTTCATCTAAAACTTTCTCTGTAGGTTCAGCGAAGAATAACCGTTGTAATAGCCATAAATAGAAAATCACAGCCAATACACTGTTGAATACGCCTATAAAGGCTAATCCCCATAGACCAGCTTGTATAGAAGAGTATATCAATAGCCATTTACTCCAAAATCCAGGTAAAGGCGGCATACCTGCCAGGCCTAATAAGGCGATAATCAATGCTGCAGCTGTGAAAGGCATCTTTCTTCCTAGGCCCTCTATCTTACTAATGCTCCGGGTCTCCAATCTATAAATAATTGAGCCTACCGCTAAGAAAGCAAGGCCCTTACCTAATGCATGACTAAAGGTGTGAAATAGGGATGAAGCCACTCCAGATATACCTGCACCATATATGGCCGCCGCTACCCCTATTAATATGAATCCTATGTTCGTTATGCTACTATACGCTAACAGCCGCTTAATGTCGTCCTGCATTAAAGCCAAAAGATTAGCTACCGTCATCGTTAACCCCGCTATAACAGCCATTGTCAACCCTAATTCAAGACGTATAAAGCCGACAACGGGTACTATAAACTTAATTATACCGAGAATACCCGCTTTAATAACGATTCCCGATAATAAGGCGCTTATAGGACTAGGGGCAGCGGGGTGGGCATCCGGTAGCCATGTCCAAAATGGGAAGAATGCAGCCTTTATCCCGAACCCTATTAATAGTAGACTTAATACGAAAATCAGAGGTATAAATGGTAGTGCTGTTAATCCAAAGTGAATAGCCTTTGCATTTAAGCTCCCTACAAATCCATATACATAGGAAATGCCGTATAGCATAATCAGAGACCCAACGCCGCTCATCAGAATATATTTTACGCCGGCTTCAACCGGTTCATCTAGATGATATCTAAATGCCACTAACACATAGCTACTTATAGCCATTAACTCCCATAACACGAAAAACGTGAATAGATCATTAGTATATGTGAGTCCAACTAGCCCTATAGTCATAAATTGCATTAGTAGGTAGTAGCTTCCTAGGTTTAAGTCTCTCTCCATATATGTTATTGAATGGATAGCTGCGGCTAGAGACACTATCAGGAAGATAAATGCAAAGAATTGTCCCAATGGATCTATTATGAGGGTTGATTCAATAGGTGAAAATCCTAATCTAAGTATTATAGGTTCACCTAGCCATCTTATCCCTATCAGGGAGATAGTCAATACAATTAGAGAAGATAAGAATGCAAAGCTAGTCCAGACCCCTAGATATTTTTCCTTACCCATCTGCTTAAGGATATAGTTGATGAAGGGAGTTGTTACCGCAAAGGCAGCCAGTATGAATATAGGCGATAAATAGGCAGATAACTCAAAAATATTGTTTAGCACTACCTCAACCATCACTTCATCCCCCCATCAAAAATCCCAAGCTGGGTATAATATACTCAAGAATCAGGGCTGGATATATTCCCAGTACTACTGCAGTTATCCCTAGTATGAGCATAGGTATTATCATTGAGTAAGGCGGGTCTGTCGCATCATTAAATTCCTCTTTCAATGGGCCGAAGAATACGCGTTTAATGAATAGCGTCATGTATGCAGCGGATATTGCTGTTGCTAAGGTGGCCAACAGCACCAATAGATACTTATATATTGAGGCTGATGAAAATGCTCCTAAGAAAATAAGGTATTCACTTATAAATCCTGATATTCCTGGGAGGCCAGCTATACCCATTGCTCCTATCATCGCCAGTCCTGCCGTAAGAGGCATCCTAGAGGCCAGTCCACCAAGCTTCCTCATGTCTCTTATTCCCACTTGATGTATTAATACACCGGCAACCATGAATAGAAGACCTTTCAATAAACCATGGTTAAATATATGAAAGACACTTCCTTCTATACCAGTAGCTGTAGCTGCAGCAACACCGAAAAACATATAACCCATTTGGCTAATACTGCTATATGCCAGCAACCGCTTTACATCATATTGAGTTAGAGCCATAATCCCTCCGTATATCATCGAAAGCAAGGCTAAACTCATCAATATGGTGGCGGAGACGCTTCCAATCCATATAGGTAAAGAGATGGGAAATACTATTCTTATAATCGCGTAGAGGCCAACTTCTATCATAACGCCACTTAGTATAACACTAATTGGGGTAGGGGCTTCTGCATGGGCTTCAGGTAACCAGCCATGTAATGGTACAATCGCCATCTTAACGCCAAACCCTACTACGAATAAAATGGTTAAAATCAGCCTTTCCGGTATAGATAACAATAGATTCGATATATTTAGTAATCCTATTTCAAATGTATTCAGTGTAACACCTAGATATAATATGGAGAGTAATACTAAGATTGAACCTAGCTGTGTATACAGGAAATATTTGTAGGCTACTCGTCTTCTATCGCCGTATCCCCACCCTGCTATCAACATATAGCTGGGAACAAGCATGAGTTCCCAGAAAAAGAAGAATTGTATGAGGTTTGTACTTAATACAGCCCCAAGCATACCTGTAGTGTAGATGAGGTAATAGCTAAAATACGCGCTATGCCCTTCCTCATGCTCTAGATATGACACAGAATAGATACATGCCAATGCAGTTACTAACGCTATGATTAAGGCTATGGGGAAACTAATTCCATCAATCAAAAACCCAAGAGACACATTTATATAGGGTGTTTTAACCCATTCAACAACCTCAAAGATCTCTAATTTGGGATAATTCTTGATTCCTATATATAACAATCCCGATAGACTTGCTATAATAGGTATACTGGCTAGATACCCCACTCTATGTTTTAGGAGTTTACCTAATGGATATATTATCACCGATGCGATTAATGGTATAAATACTAGAAATATAAGCAGCATTCTTCTTACACCCCCAGAATTAAGGCTAATATAATTATCATTAGTAACCCGAGTAACACATATATCATGTTTATCCTGTAGTATCCTGTTTGGATATATCTAAATTCTTCTGCCAAGCTAGAGTAGAAAGACTTTATCTTTTGTCCCGCTCCATTACATTCAATAAATTTAAATAATATTTCTGAGAAGAAACGGGTTCCATCTACGAATACCTTGTAATATATAGCGTTTATGTACCACCTTTCGAATAGGAACCTCCATATACCTCTTAAAACACTATATTTTTCGAGAAGCTCTTCAGCCGATAGTGCGCCTCTGATGTAGATTGAGTAGGCAGGATAAATACCCACTATAATGATTCCTAGAGAGACTAATAGAATAGGAGATGTAAATGTTGATGTAAGGAAACTCTGGAGTGTTATCTTCTCTATATGTATACCGAGGCCTTCGACGGCCCAGAACTCGAAGAACCCATGTAGGTTAGGCAATAAGAACCCGCCTACGACCGATGCTCCGGCCAGTATTAGTAGGGGGATCATCATAAATGGCCCAGGATCATGTAGATGCGTATCATGTCCATGCTCTAGGTTTTCTCGTTCTCCATAAAATATGAGGCCTAAAAGCCTAAAACTGTAAAATACGGTTAGTATGGCTGTCAATGATAAGAGTATGAATAATGGCCACATGTGTTCTGCGTACAATAGGTGTAATATACCATCTTTGCTAAAGAAACCATTTAACGGTGGTATTCCAGATAAGGCAGCAAGCCCTATGAACATAACAAGGTATGTTCTTGGTAGATACTTCTTGAGTCCGCCTGCGTCTCTCAACATGTAGCTTCCAATAGCATGACCAACGGCTCCTGCGCTCAAGAATAACAGGGCTTTAAATACTGCGTGGCTATATAGATGGCTTATTCCCGCTATATAACCCTCAAAAAACAGCTTTTCGCTCTCGATCAATAGGCCGGCGACGCCGATTATCGATATCATATATCCCAATTGACTGACCGTTGAATAGGCGAGTACCTTCTTGATTTGATCTGAAACCATGCCCATACTAGCCGCCAAGAAAGCTGTAAATCCACCTATCCAAGCCACTGTTATGAAGAAGGTGTTTAATGATGGATAAATCAGTTCTCCTAGTGATGCGTATCCTAAGTATAGTATTGGTGTAACTCGGGCGACTAGGTATACACCTGCCTTAACCATCGTCGCAGCGTGGATTAATGCACTAACTGTAGTTGGACCTGCCATCGCTTCAGGTAGCCATTCGTGGAGCGGGAATTGAGCAGATTTACCTACGGGTCCAAGGAATAGTAATAATAGGGTTATAGCTAGTAATCCATCTCTAGCTAGATTTCCCATCCAACCAAAGTTACTTGATAATGCTAAGAAATTAGTTGTTCCCGAATATATATAGATTACTACTATGGAGACAAGGAGCCCTACGTCTCCAATTCTAGTCATAATAAATGCTTTCATTCCCGCGTGGGTTGGTGAATAAGGACCTATCCAATACTTCTTTTCATCCTTGTAGTAGTAACCAATTAATGCATAGCTGGCAAAGCCGACGCCTTCCCAACCGAAAAACATAATTAGAAAATTATCCGCTAAAACCAATAGTTGCATAAAACCAATAAATAGGTTCATTAGCATCCAGTATCTGGTTATCGACTCATCTCCATGCATATATTCAATAGAGTATATCATAATAAGAAGCCCAATCCAGCCTACAATATTCGCCATAAAAACACTGAGGGGGTCGATTAGCATTCCCACTTCTATTGAACCGGTGGGTAGAGGAAGCCACCCCTCAAGTTTCCAGTCATAAGGTATATGATATTCAACTCCGTTTATTACAACACTTCCTTTTATTACATCCGGTATCATGGATGCAGCAGAGACGGCGGATATAAAAACTGCGAAGATAGCCATAAAGTCTCTAAGCTTCCCGCTTATTTTTTCTAATAAGGGGTGTATAAAAGCGATTATAATAGGGACTGTCCAAACGATCCAGGGAGCATAGGGTATCATATTATTACCACCTCAGCCTCCTTAGCGTATCTATATCTAGAGTGCCATATTTTCTGTAAACTATTAGGGTTATCGCAAGGCCTACACCTACTAATGCACCGTCTAGTAAAATGCTTGTGATCGCCAATACATGTGGTAATGGATCAAGTAATCCTGGGTGTTTCAATAAAGAAAGCGCTATAAAATTGATGTTAACACCTGTAGCAATTATCTCGACGCCTACTAGTATTCTAAGTAAGTTTCTTTTGGTGATGACTATGTATAGACCTATTATGATTAATATAAAGGCAGTGAGTATAAGCATTTGATTAGCTTCAATCATCTTCCTCCTCCCCTCCATAAAACATAAATTAATATACCGGATAATGCAGCGAATAATACAAATGACTGGAAGATTGTATCAAATATCCTTTCACGCCATAGATACATCGTTTCATAAAATGTTATATCAGATAGATTCGATAGTAAGATTCCGGGTGGAGCTGTAGCTAGTCTCTCGAGCGGTATATTTAGTAATATATTTAAGCCTATTAAAGCCAATACAATAATGGTCAATGCTCCCGCTACACTTATTTTATCCACTTTCCTTTCCACCTCTCGTCATTATAAATACCATAATGAAGAAGATCATTATAGCCCCAGAAAATACGGCTATCTGTACTATGCTGACATAGAAAGCGCCGACTATATAAAATAGTATCCCGGTTAAAACAGTTATAATAAATAATGAAAGCACCGAATATCCTATGTTCTTATGCTCGGCAGCGATTATAGCTAATATAACCAGCAATGCCTGCAATATAAATATATATGTTGTATATGGGTCCATCACTTAACCCTCTTCCTAGCATAACGAATTCCATATTTCCTGTCAATTATAGGGTTTAATTCATACTTCAACTCTGGCAAGAGCTCTTTTATATCGGGTTCTTGAGATAGCCGTATAGGGTCATATATTAAGCCTTCACGCGTGAAACTAGCTATCTCTGTAATAGGCGTCTCTTTCAATGCATGGGTAGGACAATAGTCTACACAGAAACCACAGAAACTACATTTTCCATAATCTATTTGTGGATGTGTCAATTCTCTTCCCTCCACCGGAACCATTTCTATAGCTAGATCCGGGCAAGCCCATGCGCATATGCCACATCCCGTACATAGGTCTAAATATAAAATGTGTCTTCCCCTCGTCCTTTCATATCCCTTCATTCTTTCTATCGGGTATTTATGCGTAATAGGGGGTCTACTGACATGTTTTGCTACTACCACAAATGGTTCCAAAACCCGTTTTATTAGATTCTTTTTAGACATTCTCTTCACCTATTGATAAATATTTAATATATATTTAATTAATATAGTAAGCACCAAATTAATAACGGCCAGAGGAATAAGGTATTTCCAACCCATCCTGACAGCCTGGTCCACCCGTAACCGTGCATATCCAATTTTTATGATTAGTACTATTGTTAAAACAATAAGCAGTTTAAATAATGTCCAAAATATTCCAGAATAAACCGGGTTGCCTAATATGTTTGGACCATTATATCCCCCTAGATACAATACGACCATTAGAAGTGACCATGCCAACCAATTAACATAATCAGCCTCCATAAGCAGAAGGTATAGTGGACCCGAGTATTCGGTCTTTATGCCAAATACTAATTCAACCTCTGCGACAGGAAAATCCATGGGAACTCTTTCGGTCATTCCGAGGTAGCCGATGAAAAATACTATGAATCCTAATATTTGGGGAATTATAAACCACATATTAGACTGCGCCTCCACTATGCCCACAAGATCATAAGTACCTGCCATTATTACCACTCCAATGATGGAGAGAATAAGCGGTATCTCTGCAGCGACGTCCAAATAAATTGTTCGAAACGCACCTATAATCGTAAATTTATTATTAGAAACCCAGCCTGTTAACATATTAAGAACAGGATATATTGTTGAGAGAGCCAAGAATAGTATTAAACCATTACCCATGGCATTGTATAGAATAAAGCCGGGTCCAAATGGTATAAGTACTACCATTGCCGCGGGTATAACAGGTAGTAATATAGGTAAGAGAAAGAAAAGGCTTCTAAGAGTAAATCGTGGCACAATAAATTCCTTTGTAATAAGCTTTATCGCATCAGCTATTAGCTGGAGCCACCCCATCACTTTTCCGGCATGTACGGGGCCCATTCTTACCATAAGTCTAGCCAAAAATTTACGTTCGTACCATACCGCAAATATAAGAAATCCAAATATGAATGCTATACCTGGGAAGATAGCGATCTTAAATATGATATCGAAATTCGCTTCGACAAATCGGATCAATTCATCAATCTGTAGATACATTTTATATCCCTCCTCATCTATCAGCATCTAAAAACCATGGATCTAATGAGTAAAATATCACAGGGACATCGGCGAAACGTAGCTCCTCGATCTTGGGGAGCATCTCGATTAAAAATATGTTTCTGAAACTAGCGGGACTTATCTTTACTCTATAAGGCTTATCTTTACCATCGGATACCACATACATTCCTATCTCGCCTCTCGCCGTCTCAACTCGGGCGTATGCCTCTCCAGGAGGTGCCCTTTGGGGTAAGGAACGCTTTATAGGTCCATCGGGAATATTCTCCAGCGCCTGTTCTATTATATCTAGGCTTACATACATCTCTTTTACCCTTACACCGCCCCTAGCATAGGAATCCCCTGAAGTATCTGTTATAATCTTGAAATCAAGCTCTTCATAAGCCGCATAGGGATCGTGTTTTCTAGTATCATACTCTACACCTGAAGCTCTTAATGATGGTCCCGCTGCGCCCCATTCTATAGCTTTATCCCGTGGGATAACGCCTACATTCCTGGTTCGAACTTCAAATAGATAATTATCTATCCATGAATCTACATAGACATCCAGCCTCTCTCTAAAAAACTTTATCGCCTCAAAGGCAGCCTCCTTGAATCCTTGAGGCAGGTCAGCCCTCACACCTCCAGGTACAATGAAGCTGTAGCTCCATCTGGCCCCCGTCAACATCTCTAATAAATCAAGGAAAGGTTCTCTATCAGCGGTCGTCCATAGGAAGATCGCGGGGTTCCATGCAGCGGACTCTGCGAATAGTCCTAATGCATATGTATGGCTGATTATTCGGTTCATCTCTAAAATAATGGTTCTGATGTATTGTGCTCTAGGGGGGGCCTCGACACCATACAATTCTTCTAACGCTCTTACATAACACATAGTTATTGGTGATGTATCTAGCATCACCATTCTTTCTAACGGGACTATACCATGAATGTATATTCTATTCTCCAGAATCTTTTCTATTCCCCGATGGCTATATCCGATGTCTATCTCGATATCATAGACGGTCTCTCCATCGGTAACAACAAGTATTCTACCTTGACCGCTAATTGGATGTTGCGGCCCGATACTGACCCTCATCAACCCATCCTTTAATTCTTCTACTTCTTCTACCCTTGCGATACCCATATATCTACACCTTATACGGACTCAGCGAGAAGTCTTTTCGTAAGGGATATCCTTCATCCCAGTCTTCCGGTAACAGTAAGGGTTTAAGCTTCGGATGCCCCTTATAATTAATCCCCATTAATTCCCACGTTTCTCTCTCAAATTTTTGCACTCCCCTCCAAACCTCTACAAGACTATCTATTTCAGCGTTATCTCTATCGATATCTGTTTTTAGGATTAATACCAGGTTATGTATCGAGGACCATATAACCCAGAAAACCTCGAAGCGTTTGTCCTTAGGATAATCCGTTGCGCCAGCAGATATAGGCATATCGAACCCGTTTTCCTTGATAAACATTGCTATCTCTTTAACGATTGAAGCATCTACTTTAATAATTAGCCTATTTTTTCTGGGTATAGCGAAGTCTATTACTCCTTCGCCAAATCGGTCTCTAAGTTTCTTTTCCAGCTCCTTCATCGACATCACCCAAAATCTTTTTCCTCAGGAGCATAGTTCCATACAAGATAGCCTCAGGCTTAGGTGGACAACCCGAGATCATTACATCTACGGGTAGATAATCAGCCACTCTAACAAGGGAATAGCTATCATAAAATGGACCTTTACTTATGGTACAGATGCCAATATCTACTACATATCTAGGCTCAGGCATTTGTTGATAAAGACGCAACGCTCGCTTCATCATTTTTCTAGCTACATTTCCAACAAAAAATAATGCATCGGATTGTCTTATTGACGCCATAGGAAGAACTCCCCAACGCTCCATATCATACCTCGGCCCAGCTGCCTGCATAAATTCTGGGCTACAGCATCCTGTTACTAGGTGAACAGGCCATATGCTAAATGAACGGCCCCAGCTAAATATACGCCTTATCGGCCGGGGCAACTTATTATATATACCCTCAAATTCAACTCGTTCTTCAGTCATCTCTTAATCTCCTCCAGCCCCTGTAGAAAGAAGTAGATACCTATCAAGATTATCCCTATGTATATTATTACCCCTAAATATAGTGGTGCAAGAGAAACGGAAGTTAGTAAATTAGTCGATGCCATTAAGATCCATACAAATGCATCCAACACAAAGAAAGCCACGGCATACCCAAAATATTTCATTGCACCAACAATCGTCACATCATTTGGTCTCATATCAATCTCCTGGCCACATTCAAAGGTATCTTCCCTGACCTCCCCCCTTCTTCTACCTATTAGGAGATATGCAATTATAGGTAACAACAATCCTGTTATGAAGAAGGAAGTAATAAATAGCCAAAAAGCCTCAAAAGGTAAGATTTCAGCCGTCATACATATAACCTCCTTAGGCCCTCGATAATTGACATATCCGCCTCTTCAACTCTAATGATGTTCTCGTTAATCATATTATTCACTATAGGCTCAATTCGCCCGCTTCTCACGATCATAACTATATTTTTTCCGACCATACCAATACTTATATCTGAATATTCGCCGGTACGGTCGTTAACTTTCGATATACCGGGATGTATAGCTTCAGCTATCTCATCTAGAGAGAATGAGAACACCTTATTATCTGAGATAAAGTCTACCACACTATCCTTTATTTCATAGCCATCAATCTCACTTATATTAATTCCTTTCTGTAATAAAACAGTTCTCAGCTTCTCGGTAAAATAATATGTTCTCCCAAATATAGATATAATATACTCGACTATTTCTTCGACTTTTGAATTAGCAATCCAACTCATTCTGGCTCTCCAAATAGCTCTAACATGAGAAGAAGGTGCATAGTAGGCGACTTTTGGTACATTAGATTTTTGAAAGAAGGAAGCTGAAAGCTCCTCTGAAGCACCTCTCAATGCCATTCCAGACGGGGCTGAAGTTAACCACTGTGGAATAGCCTCATCTATTTCATCGACATTTGTAATTACAATTGGGTTTCCCGCTATACGGGGTCTTGGTTGTTGAAGCATAAATCCAAATGAGGGCTCTCCAAATCCTATTGTAGCAATAGCATCAATTAGGTGATTTTCCAGTAGATACTTTAGAATAAGTTTCGCGGGTTCCTCGGGTGTATCGAATTCTTTTAGCACATATATGCTTCTGTATACACCAAAAGGCTCTTTTCTTACTTCTCCGAACGCCAATTTTTCGATCTCCTGATGCATATTGTCAAATCCTTTGAACTGCTCATCTACTGAAACAGGACATGTATAAAAGCAAT
Source organism: Candidatus Scotarchaeum otlingeri (assembly GCA_002011075.2). Taxonomy (GTDB): domain Archaea; phylum Thermoproteota; class Nitrososphaeria; order Geothermarchaeales; family JDFR-13; genus Scotarchaeum; species Scotarchaeum otlingeri. Next base: position 408,955 of record MTMA02000006.1, on the reverse strand, counting down.
AGCCGCATCTCACACACATCCCGAATAGACGGGGATAATCATAACCCATTTGAATAGCATTAACAGGACAGACGGCTGCACATGTACCACAGCCAATACATACTTGAGTACGGACAACATCTTTAAGTAAATTTGCAAATATCATTCGCTGCGTAATCTTTCCGTATGGCACCGGCCACAATAGTTTTTGAGACATCGTTTAACGCACCTTCCTGTCATTCTATATATTCCTAACGCATCCTGAATCACTTATCTGTTAATATAAATTCCGTGTTCGACCTTCACATACGATAAAATATATTATTTCATTCGTCGCTATATATTAAAATACATTCATATATAAATTTCATGATATAGATAGAACCCCTATAGGAAGATAATATCAGTATTATAATCTAAAATAATATAGGTGATGAGTATAATAGCGATTGAACACTTAGAGAAGAGACTCTGGAGATGGCTTTACCTAGAATATCTCAATGCATCTCATTATGCTGAGGAAGAACTAATAATATGTAATCTTCCGGCTAAATACCATAAATATTTTCCAAATATAAGGGTATATCGAGAATCAGTATTGCAACTCTATTCTACCGATAGACTTATAATATTAGATCCTCAAGCCGACAAGACGATTTCTCCAGAAGATGTTGATAAGAATAGCATAATAGTGGTGGGAGGAATCTTAGGGTCTCATCCTCCAATGGGTAGGACCAAATCATTACTTACAGACCGCGCACCAAATGCTAAATGTTTCAACTTAGGTAAACAACAGTTAACCATAGACGGCGCGGTCTATGTTGCAAAGAAAATCATTGATGGAAAAAAGTTGAGCGAAATAAATTTTATCGACTCAATAAATATAGAGACTACATGGAATTCTGTGGTTATTTTGCCTTATAGATATCCTATAGATAAAACGCCTATTATAAGTGATGTCCTAGTTGACCTAATAAAGAAATATGGTTTGCCAAATAGCTTCGATAATGAATCTGAGAGCATATGGGGAGACCTCTATGGCTGAGATCTATTTAGTGATATTTGACTGTGATAGGACATTATGGGACCACTATGACATTTCAATATTGAAGCATCCATTCAAAAAAATCGGTAGCAAGGTGCAGGACGCTGAAGGCGTTACGATCAGTTTGAATGAGAATGTAGAAGCTACTATAAGGGAATTATACAATAGAGGTTATAAGCTAGGTGTAGCGACTTTTAATATAGCTGATTATGCTATTGAAATCTTAAGGCTATTTGGATTATTGCAGTATTTCCATTATATTGTGGCTGAGTACCATCCATTTAAAGAAAGAATGATAGCCAAGATAATAGATATGGCAAAAGTAGATCTTGCTAAAGATATAGAATATTCTAATGTACTGATGATAGATGATAATGAATGGACAGTTAAGAGACTTAAAGAAAAAATGCCTGGTTTAAGAGTTTTACAATATGGAAAGGATATAGTAAGTATCAACGAAATTTTCAGGCATCTATCTTAAATAAGGGAAACTATTTATTTTTAACTAGGATATATTTATATGTGTCTGGAGGTGTCGCGATAGGAATGATATTACCACTTCATCCATTACAATTTAGATTGGGTCCTACGGAACTGATAATAGTATTACTATTCATTGTACTACTTATATGGGGTCCCAAACAGATTCCTAAGTTGGCAAGATCATTAGGGTTAGCCAAGAAAGAATTTGAGCAGGCTTCTAAGGGACAGATAGAAGAAGAGGAAGAAGAGGATGAAGATGAGTTGATGAAATTAGCAAAAGAACTAGGTATAGAAACCAAAGGAAAGTCGAAGGATGAAATTAAAAAGGAGATATTAGAAAAAACTAAGAAGGGTTAAACCCTTCAGTCAAAACTTGTTTCTTCACCTTCACTTGGTGTCTTCGGACCTTTTTCTTCTTTTAGTTTAGAGGCAGCTATTAAGTCATCTATCCTTAGAATCATTGAAGCCGCTTCTGTCGCTGACTTTATAATTTGTTCTTTAACCAGTATAGGCTCTAATACTTCTAGTTTCTTCATGTCATCTATTTTGCCGCTGAATACATCGACGCCAGCCCACACCTCTCCATTGGCATGCCTTGCTTTTAATTCTACTTCTATGTCAATGGTGTCTAAACCGGCGTTTTCCGCTAATGTCAATGGTATTACTTCTAGCGCCTCAGCAAACTTTTCGGCGGCAAGTTGCTCTCGTCCAGACAATGATGAAGACCACTCTCTCACCACCTTCGCTGCTTCAGCTTCGGGAGCTCCTCCCCCTGCCACCACTGCAGGCTTTATTAGTACATCTTTGACTACGCTTAAGGCGTCATGTAGACTACGTTCTGCTTCATCTACTACGCGTTCGCTTCCACCTCTTATAAGTATAGTAACACTTCTTGGATTCTTGCATCCCTCTATGAATATCATTTTGTCCTCTTCTACCTTTCTCTCCTCGACCAGCTCTGCTTCACCAAGATCTTTTTCAGTAAGGTCATCGAGATTTGTGACTATTCTAGCGCCTGTGGCCTTCGCTAATTTCTCCATGTCGCTCTGCTTGATACGTCGAGCGGCTAAGACCCCTGCCTTAGCTAGATAATGCTGTGCAATGTCATCAATTCCTTTCTGACAGAAAACTACGTTAGCGCCTACCGACACTATTTTATCGACCATCTCTTTAAGCATCATGTTTTCTTGTTCGATAAACATTTTTATCTGTTCAGGAGAAGTGATGTTGATTCTAGCGTCAAACTCTGTCTTCTCTATTTCCAACGGTGCATTTATCAACGCTATTTTAGCGTTTTCAACCCTCTTAGGCATCCCGCTATGTACAACTTCTTTATCTAGGACAATCCCTCTCACTAGCTGAGTATCCCTCACACTTCCTCCAGGTTTCTTCTCGACTTTTACGTCGTCTATATCGACTTTGACCCGTCCATCTATATCCTCCTTCACCGTTAAGACCGCGTCCACAGCCAAATCAGCGAGATATAGCCTATCAGTTGCCACCAGTTTAGATCCCATAGCGGTAGCAGCGATTTTCCGCAGGACCTCTTTATCCTTGGGGTCTACATTGATAGCTATTTTCTCCAACGCCTCAAGAGCCTTGGAAGCTGCTTTCTTGTAACCATCTATTATGATTGTTGGATGAACCTCCTTATCTATTAGTTCCTCAGCCTTATCTAGAAGCGCTCCCGCTAGGACCACTACTGATGTAGTTCCGTCTCCTACTTCTGCATCCTGGGTTTTAGATATCTCAACCATTATCTTAGCCGCCGGATGCTCTACCTCCATCTCTTTTAGCATCGTTGCACCGTCATTAGTAATAACAACATCGCCTAGACTGTCTACGAGCATCTTGTCCATTCCCTTAGGGCCCAGGGATGATTTAATGATATCACTGACTATCTTCGCTGCCAATATCAATCGTTTCTGGGCCTCTCGTCCTTTGCTTCTTGTGGTTCCTTCTTTTAATATGAGTATAGGCTGACCTCCACTCGTAACTGCTGGTATAGCTGTTGCCATAATAACTCACCTCGAATATGCCTATAATTTTCCAAATATAAAATTAGATACCTATTTATATGTTTTTAATATAATTTTTTGGGTAGATGTAAAAACAATAAAAACTTGATTTATTAATTACCATAAGGCTTATAAAGCTAGTAGTGCGAAAATATAATAGTAAGTATATAATGTGAGGTGAATAAATATTTTAGATGTTTCTGAGTTCATTGAGAATCTTGTGGGACAAAGGATCATTGTCAAAATGCGTAACGGAATTATCAGCGGGGTATTAAGAGGTTCTACAATCAAAGGTGGATTATTCTTAGAAGACTTAGAAATAATAGAGGACAGAAGAGGGCGATTATCTATAGGAGACGGCTTCGAGTATTTTAAGAGTTACGCCTTTGTTCGAGGCGATAACATTATTGCCATAATGATAGATAGAGAAGAAGAACCTGATAATAAAGAAGAAAAAGAAGCTAAGATTTAGACTAAGGCTCTTGCTTGGAATTAGGTAACCACAATAATTGTAGGAGATTATCATGGTAATCTCTACTTCAGGATAAATATTATACTCAGAGACCACTATTTACCTTAAATACTAATAATTATAAATTCCCTATTGATGATGATTAATTCTATAGTACTAATGGGCGGCTACGCAAAACGATTGGAACCGATTAGTAGAAATATACCTAAGGGGCTGCTCCCGCTTCCTCAGGGTTGTATATTGGAGAATATCATTAATATACTTAAAACCAATAGTTTCATAGATAAGGTTTATCTTTCTACTAATCAGAAATATTCTGGTATCCTAGGTAGTTTTCTAAAAAGAAAATCTTGGGATGTTGACTTGATAATTGAGAAAACTACGAGTGACAGAGATAAACTTGGGTCTATAGGGGGGCTGATGTATGCATTAGATAGAATTGGAGATTTAGGTGACGGCATACTTGTTATTGCTGGGGATAATTTTTTTATAGATAACTTAGTGGAATTATGTAGGATGTATATGGATAACCCTAAGAATATGATTGCTATATATGATGTCGGTCTGTTGGATAGAGCAAAAAGATATGGTGTTGTTAGAATATCGAAGGGGAAGGTTATAGATCTATCTGAAAAACCAGAGCAGCCTCAGAGCACACTAATTTCTATTGGAGTTTATATATTTCCAACAATCATAAGGGAAGTGTTGGATGAATATGCGGAGACTATAGGAAAAATGGATAGGATGGGTGACTTTATAAGCTGGCTAGTGAGTGAACATGATGTCTATGGATACTTTCTGAAGGGTTGCTGGTATGACATCGGGAATAAAGATGAATATCTCCAGCTTATATCTTCTGAGTTTCCAGGTATCCATATCGCGGATAGGGCGAAGATACTTGGCTCAAAGTTTTTAGGTAATGTTCTTATAATGAATAATGCTGTCATATATAATTCCTTGATAAAAAATTCGGTGGTTCTTTCCGATGTGTATATCAAAGATAGTTATGTGGAGAATTCTATCGTCGGGTTCAGGAAAGAAATCAATAAGGAGGATATCAAGGATATGATTGTATAGATATAACTGATATTAAAGCCTCTTCACCATGACATATGCATCTTCGCCATCCTTGTAATATCTTTTTTTGATGGTGGCGATATCGAATCCATGTTTCTTATATAAGCTGATGGCAGCGTGGTTTGTTACCCTAACTTCCAGAAACGCATCATAACAGTTATATATATTTTTCATAGCGTCAAGGGCTTTTATCAATAAGGCTGTTCCGATACCCATATTTCTGTATCCTGGGAGTACAGCGAATGATACTACGTGTCCTCTTTTAACCTTTCTTAAAGGGATAGAAAATATTATAGCATCCTCTATTCGACACATAATATAGCCCACAACCTGATTGTTCATTCTTGCCACTAAAAAAGTCTCTGGGTATCTATCCAATAGATGTTCGAAAAAGTATCGGGGGTAGTTCTCGGGCAGAGTTCTTAGATTAATTTCCATAACTGAGGATATATCACTATATTTGGCTTTTTCAACGGTATATTCACTTGCAGTCATTATCAATATGGATCACAAACAGTTTCCTTTATCCAATTCATCTATAGATTATAATTTATAGTTTAAGATAAATATCTTGTTATAGTATTTGGGGTGTATAATTTAAGGTGTTTGGGATATCTCCCATAGAAGGAGGAGAAGAAATTATTCAGATAGAAGAAATAATAAGCAGATATTTCAATATTAGCGACTACTATGTATCTGATAATGTCCTAATATTTAAAGTTAATCCTAAGAATTTACTGAAGGAGGATTTCATTAAGCTCTATAATGAAATTAAGAGATTGGGTTATCTCCCCCTACTTAATAAAGAGTTTGAAGAGTATGAAATCCATATAGTTAGATACCGCCCACGTGAAAAGAAAAAATCTAACAAGCCACTGCTCCTTTTTTTAGCTACCCTTGGAACAGTTTCGGTCGACGGTTATTTAAGAAGCATTAATCCATATCTTAAATATACCCTTCCAAATTATGATCCGATTCTAATGACGATATTCTTCACAGTAGCCATTATGTCGATTATAGGTATACATGAATTAGGCCATAAAATAGCATTGGGCATCCATAATATTAAGGCAAGTTGGCCTCATTTTATCCCAGGTATACCGGGAATCTTCCCTACCTTCGGGGCCGTAATAACTCAAGATGAAATACCTCCAAATAGAGATAAACTCTTTGATACAGGTATATCAGGGCCCATAACGGGTCTCGTAGCCTCGCTTATAGTAGCGGTATTTGCCGTTCTTAATGCTCCCATCGTCCCACTCGATGAACTTGAAGCCCTTAGGCTGAGGCTAGGGGGAGAACTGGTAGAATTTCCCATCCCAATATTATATTATATATTGCAGGAGGCTCTCAGGCCGGTTAAACCGGGATATGTGATTCTCATCGACCCTCTTACATGGGCTGCCATAGTCGGCTTTTTAATAACTGCTTTAAATATATTCCCTGCATGGCAATTAGACGGGGGGCATCTAGCTAGAGCTGTTCTAGGGCCCCGTCAACATCGAATAGCTACCTTAATCTCAATTTTGATATTATTTTGGGTCGGCTACTTCTTCATGGCGCTATTCATATTACTGATGTATACTTTAAGTGGAGGGATGACTGTAAGGCCCCTAGATGATGTGTCTGAAGTATCGAGGTCTAGAAAAATCCTTTTCGTCATCACTTGGATCTTGGCGATAATATGCCTACCCTTCCCTCAGTTCCCTTAGTCTTATATCAGGATATAACACAAGACGGTCCTACTATGGAAGATAACTAGGAATTCAGGCTTGCTAGACCATTTAACAATACCTACTATCCATAAAGCTACAAAAAATATTGCTGCTTATTGTATTCGCTACAGAGCCTTCTACTGATAGCTTAAGGGATATATATATTAGTAAGGTCTTCTATAACCGTTATCATCCTCTTTCTCCTAGATGGAATTCTTCCAAGTGTCTTTTCAACATTATTCACCGCCTTAATACCTATAATTTTACATATAGTTGAGGATAAACCTGTTTGGAGAATTATCTTTCCACGGAAAGACTCGATTATAGATTTTGCCTTTAAGTATATAAGGTCGTCTAAGCTATCCATATCTTCTTTTCTTAATGTCAATAGTCTAGTAGGATCATAATCCATCTCTAGACTGCCATCTCCAACAAAAAATAATATAGAATCATCATCTACCTTAGGTATTAATTTGAGGAAAGCTTTCAGAAAGCTTTTTAGTCCAGTATCATATGGGTAACCTCCAAGGCTAGATATTACAATGGGAGACAAATCCACTTTTATCTCCCAATCATTCTTGTATTGAGTAATCGATGTTTCCCAATGATCAGGTCCATATCCGGAGAAGAATTTGTTTATCCTACCCGCTCCATCCATAACAAGTGTAACTCCAAATTTGTCGGGTGGAAATCTAGAGATAGCATCATTGATGATATCCTCGCTAGATATCATTTCATCATACAAATTCGACAAAAAATCCTTGTCTTTACGTATTATACGATAATAATATCCTGTAATCGATCCAGTATATCCCATTATTGGGTCTTGTCTTGTTATACCAACTATTACCTCAGCATCTTCTGGATTGTCTATAAATGAAACATTCTCTATTTTTAGATGTTCTCTGATTAGACGCCGCTCATACGTACTCAGATATTCATCGATATATATCTTTGGAGACTTAAACTCCTCTAATTTTGATTTTAGCTCTTCATTAATACCCGACTCCTCATAGTCCGGAATAATGACTCTTGATGCAAGCCGTAAATCAATTGGATCTGGCAGTAATATCGGATATTCTGTTTCATTATAAGGTACCCATACCTCAACCATACGATCCACCGAATATAATTTTCAATAATATATAATCTATTGTTGTTTAATATTATGATTCACCTTTCAAAATTTATTCACCGCTAAGAATCTAAACATCAATTAATTATTACGCTAATTATAAGTATTGGAGAATGTTAAGTAAAAAAGGAGTTAGAATGCTTGGTATAGCAGAGAGTTTTAATAAAGAGCATCCAAAGAGTGTATTGGTCGGCATTGTACAAAGAGCCGATTGGATTATAGATGGATTGGCGATAGCCTTTCCAAGTGTGGGTGGGCTCGATGCCACAGATAAGGTTTTGGAGATTTATCGGTATCTGGATAGGGAGGACATTAATGTAATATGCATATCAGGTGTAGTTATAAGCTGGTATAACGTTATAGACCTGAATAGAGTATATCATGAAATCAATTTGCCCCTCATCTCTTTAACATATGATAGAAGTGAAGGGTTACTGGAGTATTTTAAGAAGAACTGTCCAGATGATTGGGAGGAAAGATGGAATATACATATAGCTAATGGAGAAAGAGAAGAAGTAACCTTAAAAACTGGTTATAATGTATTTATTAGGCCCATTGGATTGACCTGTAAAGAAGCAATAAATATATTAAACAAGTTTCTTTTGGAGGGACGGTATCCAGAGCCGATAAGGGTGGCTAGATTAATAGCTAGAACCCTAGCCAGACGAATTACGCAATTTTGAGAAGAAAATTTTATTACATACAAGGATATTTTAGATTTTGAAGGCAGTATCTGGTTTGATTATCCGGTGAGAATGGGTGAGAGTTATCGATCCTTATAAAGGAAAGTCAGATCCATATTGTACTTCCTACTGTAAGTTCTTTAGATGTGGCAAGAGGGCCCTAATAATAAGAGGAGATAAAAGGGTCTGCGGATTAACTGGGGATGACTGCGATCCTATTAAGTGTATATACGCCTCTTGTATCATAAACCGCTATATAGCTCCAAATGGGATGTGTGGACTAACCATAAAGAGAAGGACAAGAGATGTAATGCCCTCTAAAGTAATGGATGTATCGAAAGATAGGGTTAAGGGCAAAATCAAAAAGGATAAAGACATATTTTATTAACTAAGAATTATCCTAGGGCTACATCTAGTAATCTCTCCAGAGCAAGTAACCATAACCTCTTAATCGACGCTTTCCAGCTTCATCATCTTAACAACTTTAGTAAATGAATTATATCTAAATAACTCTCTTAGAAATACAAGAGCGTCACTAATCTTTAACCGATATTGGCGCCAGGTATCTCGATCACGAACAGTAACTGTAGAATCTTCTAATGTGCGTCCATCTATCGTGAAAGCCACAGGTACACCTATCTCATCTATCCTAGCATATCTTCTGCCAATACTATCCTTTGCCTCAAATATTACTCTGAAACCTGCATCAATAAGTTCATTATATAATGACCTAGCTATCATATTAAACTCACCTGAATCTACAAGTGGAAACACTGCACAATCGAACACCCTCACTATATAGGGAAGCGAAAGTACAACTCTATCTTCTTTTTCTGTATAACTATATTCTAATACTGTGTATGCTATTCTATCTAACCCAAAACTTGGTTCCACTACATGGGGAATAAATTTTTCTACCCATATTTTCTTTTCTTCAGTTTTTATGTTAAAGAAACTCTTGTCTAGCGTAATCTCATCAGTAATATTTATATATCCCTTATCTACCAATTCTTCTTTCCATGAGTCCTCCTCTCTTAGAAACTTCATTATACGACCTATCTGTCTAGGATACTTATCTTTTATCTTCTTTGGATCCGGTATAATAGTAGTTTGGATTACCTTCTTAGGCTTATCCAGTTTTCTATCGACGTATAGATCTCTTCCGCTAGTCTTAATATGGGATAATAAGTCATAGTCCCCTCTATATGCGTGGCCAGATACTTCTATCCAGCCCCACCGAGACAAATAAACTTCTTGGTCAAATGTTTGAGTAGCATAATGCGCGCGCTCTCCTTCAAGCTTTTCATGGAATCTCTGTCTGTTTCTAGGGATACCGAGAGTTTCCATGAATTTTTGGGCCATTACCATAAAATATGCCATCCACTCATTAATGATTATCTTTTTGTCCACGGCTTCTTCAGCACTCATCGTTTCATACTCGAGTTCGCCTTTCTCTTTAATTATTCTATGATATAGATTTAGCTCCTCATCTTTGACGCTATCGAAATATGGACACCTTTGATCTTGAGGGTCTATAAACATCTCCAGCTCCATCATATCGAACTCTCTAAGTCTAATGGGACCCTGTCGAGGAGAAATCTCATTACGATACCCACGGCCTACTTGGGCGATACCGATAGGGAATTTCTTTCTTTCAGCCTCAAAAACTCTCTTAAATTCTGTAAACATCCCTTGAGCTGTTTCAGGCCTTAAAAAACCTTTTGAACCTGCATAAGGACCAATTGTGGTTTGGAACATTGTAATGAAGTAGCCTGGTTCACCTAGTTCTCCTCCACAGTTTGGGCACTTAACTTTATGTTCATCTATTATACTTAACATCTCCGCTGGGCCCAAGGCTTCACTAACATTTATTCCCTTTTCGTTTAAAAGAGTGTCTGCCCGATATTTATTGTTACATTTTAAACATGTTACCATAATATCTTTAAATCCCTCTACATGTCCTGAAGCCTCGAAAACGATATATGGCGCTATATCTGGACTTGAAATCTCTACGAACCCATGTTTATCTATGAAGAACTTTCTCCAATAATCTGCAATTCGCCTTTTTAGTATCACTCCGTTAGGGCCCCATGTAAGAAATCCGGCTACACCACCGTATATTTCATATGCTCCCCAGAAAAAACCTCTCTTTACACAAAGTTGCTGAACTTTCTCTGCTTTATCCATAGCCACACATATTCACCCTTTCGATAAGAAAATATGTTTTTGTTATAATAAAGAATATAAGGAATAAGGTTTTTATTTGATTTTGATGCTTCTTGAGTGAATATAGGAAAGGCTACAGATTCGAAAGACGGGTAAAGAAATATCTTGAGGGCCGCGGGTATTTCGTGATAAGGGCAGCTGCCTCTAAACCTATAGACTTAGTTGTACTTTCCAAGGAGGGGTACTACATTATCGAATGTAAAACTAAAAAGAGAAACATAAGGAGAAAGGATATAAATTATCTTAAGAAGATCTATGAAGCCGTTGGAGTGAGGCCCGTATTGGCCTATAGGGATAAAAATAAAATAGTATTTTTAGATATTATAGATAATAGCCAGATAGATTTTCCATATACCAAACCTTTGGATCTATTTATTGGTGAAGATGAATGAAATTGGGAGCATTATCTGATACTCATGATAATATGCAGGCTATAACCCGGGCTGTAGAGATATTTAATGAGGAGAAAGTGGATTTAGTATTACATGGAGGGGACCATATTGCACCGTTCACCGTGAATTGGATGTCCAACCTAAATATGAAGGTAATCGGTGTAAAGGGCAATCTTGATGCTGAGTTTAATTTACTATCCCAGAAATACTCAGAAAATAACTGGGAGTTTTATAGGCATTCCGCTGTAATTGAGGCGGAAGGCAAAAAAATAATTCTATTACATGGAGTAGATGAGAATGTTGTGAACGCGATAATTAAGAGTGGCAATTATGACATTGTAATCAGAGGACATCTTCATAGAGTGATTAATGAAAAAGTCGGAGAAACACTTCATTTTTCACCGGGCGAAGCATGTGGATATCTGACAGGTAAATCTACGATTGGTATATTAAGACTACCGGAAATCTCGGTTGAAATAATAGAAATATAAACAATTAAATCTGGCTATTTCATTATACTTGCCGCTATAGGATACAGTACATCAAGAATTTTGGGAATCCTCCCCCTAATTATATCATAAAGCATCTTTTCACCTAGAATATCTAATGCCAGGTTAATGAAATCATCACGTTTTAAAACGGGGTCCATCATAACCCGTATGCGGTATCCATTCTTAAGCGTTTCCCCTATCTCTTTTTGCCACAACTCATCGAACTCCGCGAGTGGAGACTCATTTTCCAAATATTTTACTGCTGAAATGCCGGCTAATTCACCTGAGATAATAGCTGTCGGAACCCCTGCTCCTATCGAGGCCATAGCCATATTTGCAGCGTCGCCTACAACAAGAATATTATTATATACAGCAGTTTCTAAGGGGGGAGCTGCGGGCACTAGACCGCCGACAATTGAGAGAGGTGAACCTGACTTTAATCTATTTGATGCGATTGGATGTTCATGCATAAATCTATGTAGGTATTCTCCTATGGATACCCCGTCCTTATTAAAGGGTTCACGTACCCCTAACCCTACATTGGCCATATCATCTCCACGAGGTATTATCCACGCATAAGTGCCGGGCGCATATCTTGTTCCACTATACATTTCCACTACAGTTGTATCTACTTCTATGCCGCCCAAAACCCATTGGTAAACATGACTGTAATCATATTCAGAAAACTTTGGTTTTATTGGAAAACCATCTAATAATGGTGTTAAGGTTCCACTGGCTACAATTACCACTTTTGTCGAAACATTTATCTTCTTCCCTCTGGTGGATACTGTTACTACAGAGTCTTTTATTTCTAGAGCGGTGGTTGATAAGGAGAGCTTTGCGCCGGCTCTCAAAGCTAGCCTCGCGATCCATTTATCAAATTTTTCTCTATCTATTACATAGCCATCAAATGGGATTACGTATTTCTTCCCATTTGCCGAATATATTATTATGTCTTTAGTTTCACATATGACTATATCTTTAGGGTAATTCTCCAATAATCTTGTGTGAGTAGCTTCAGGTAAAATATTAGGTATCTCCTTGGGTGATGGCATGAATTCGCCGCATTGGATCGGTACGCCTATTTCCCTCTTTTTATCGATAATAAGGGTTTCAAACCCTGATTTGGCGGCCGCTAACCCGGCTGACAAGCCAGCCGGGCCGCCGCCGATAATTAGGATGTCTATCTCATTGGGGAGTGTAATCATCTTATTACCTCCATAATCTCCTGATTAAGGTATTTTTCCATTTCTTGGAATCTAATTGTTCTAATATTTCTGTATGCCAAATTGGATAAAATGATGGGGGTTATGGATATATTACCCATATCAACTATTTCATGAGCATCTGTGCCCCTTGGGAATGATGTAAACTTATCGCCCCATATCCAATAATAGGGTCTTCCCCGGGGGTCTTTCCTAACTATAACTCTTGATCTAAGTGAGAGTTTAGCGAGACGTGTAATCCTAACTTTAGTATTGGCACGTATCCTATCTGGAAAATTTACATTTAGTAGATCGACGCCTTTAGGTAGACCTTCATCCAATACATATGAAGTGATTATTTTTGCACATCTAGCGACTTCCTGATATGGAGTTTTGATATCCTCTGTAAAGAGAACATCTCTACCTACTTCCCTCTTGCTAAACGCGATACTTGGTATTCCGTGGATAGCTCCAAGTATGGCGCCAGCAACTGTGCCACTCATAAAAAACTCTAGTAGAGAAATATTTTCCCCTACATTGATCCCAGAAACAATTAGATCGGGATATTTCTCCAATACATAAAATATACCGATTGTAACACAATCACCAGTAGTACCCGTGACTGTATAGAGTTCCACATTATCGGATGATAATACTTTATTTACCCTTAATGGTTTGTGTACCGTAATACTTAAACCAGCTGCGCTTCTAGGCTGTTCAGGGGCTATTGCTACTATATCGGCGATATCCGTTAATTGCTTCATTAAATATCTGAAACCTATACTTTTATATCCATCATCATTTGTCAATAATATTGTTTTATTCATTCAGCTTTTCCACCTATTATATTAGTATTAAATTAGGTCATCAAATAAATATACTCTTATACTGTAACATAATATTTGACTATCATATTCTGGTAAGCCATATTTTAAATATACTTTTTAGTCATGCTAGACTGATTATAATATTGGTATCCTATGGAGGGAATTAGGGATCTTGAAATATATTTGATAAATGAGTTGAGAAGGGGTTATCATTCGGGAGGGCCTTTCAAGGATGTAAGGCCGAGGGATCTATTTTATATTATCCTATATTATTTAGTCTCAAATAAATTAGGGGAGGCTTTATCTTTAATCGAATATCTATCGCATCACCAAATAAGTAAAGGGGGATATATTAGTTATATCCATGGGGGGCATAGTCCAAAGCTTAATTTTAAATATGAAAAGTTAGATGTCGATGATGGTCAATATATAGGTGGATTCCCAACTATAATCAAGGAAAAATATAGCATAATCAATGGATTTTATCCAGATATAGACTCAACATCTTTATCTCTGGCGGCAATAGCAAAAACCATTCAGGTATCGGAAAGAGTGGAGCTATACCAGAGGTATAGGAGTGTTATAATCAGAGGAATCAAATATCTTGAGAAAAGAGATAGTAATGGAGATTCACTGGTAGAACAACTTGAAAATGAAGATTGGGCGGATTCTTTACTTAGAAGTGGAGCTGTATTTTACTCTAATATTACCTATCTGTTATCATTACAATGGATTCAAGAAGTAGCGGAGTTTTATAACGACCGGAAACTCATTGTCCCACTTGAAGATTCTATTGATGAAGTCACCAAAAAGATAATAAGCAAATTTTGGCAGAAAGACCATTTTATAGAATATATAGATAGTTATGGTGGTAGGGTTGATAGGGCTTCTCTAGATACGAGCCTTCTCACTTTTACAAGATTAATTGATATCTCCAGAAGAAAGGTTGAGGATCATTTCAACTACTTATATACTAAGCTTGCAGATAAATATGGATTATTATCTCTATCTATACCACAAAAAATAACTAGACCTAAGAAATACGAGCGGTATAATTATCAAAATGGAGCGATTATTCCATTATATAATATATCTTATTATATGGGGATAAGGGAATTGGGTTTAAGGGTAGAATTGGATATCGATAGGTTAGTTGGTATGTCACATTACCTATGGATTAATAGAGAAGATGGAAGTGGAAAAGGTGCATTTTATAAACCATCCGCTGCATTTCTAACTTTTATATTTAAGATGTATCATCAATGAGCATTATATAATATCCCTAAAGCTTTTGAGATATAGACGCTTCAATTCTTCGATAGTTGTTATATCCTTTGGATCTTTATCGGGTCTAAATCGGGTTATCCTTGCGAAACGAAGCGCGATTCCACTCTCATATTTAGGACTTTTCTGTATATCATTAAAAGCTACCTCTACGACTATCTCCGGTTTAACCCAGATTCTATATCCTTCATCAGCTATCTTAAGCTCTAGCAATTTCTTAGTGATCCACTCAAACTCTTCATCGGTTAGTCCTTTGTATGTCTTACCTACAATCATAAACTCATCTATCGCGGCCGAATAAACAGCTAAATAATAGTCGCTTAACCAATTACGCCTGCGTCCATGCCCCCATTCTGCTCCAACTATAACGGTATCTATTGTAGCTATCTCTTTAACCTTTATCCAATGAGATCCTCTAACCCCAAGAATATAGGGTGAATCGAGCTTCTTTATGATAGCTCCTTCATGTCCCTTTTCAATAGCTTCCTCATAAAACTCTTTTGCCTGATGTATATCATCAGCAACAATTCTCTCCGCCAGTAACTCCTTATTGACAGTGTCTCTTAGAATTTCATATCTATCTCTATATGGCATATCGATCAATAGTTCTCCATTTAGATACAGAATATCAAATAGATATAGTTTTATCGGTATATTTGCAGCGACTTTATCAAAATCCTTGATCCGCCTGAACCGCCTCATAAGTATTTGAAACGGAAGCGGTTTTTCCTCGGCATCTACAGCTATGACTTCACCCTCAATAATTGCCTCGCTTACTGAATTAACCTTAAAGCTAGCGTTTATTTCAGCTATGACCTCTGGAAGAAACCGGGTTATATCAGTTAGCCTCCTAGAAAAGATACGTATAACTCCATTCTTATAGTGTATTTGAACCCTTACTCCATCATATTTGACTTCTACAGCAACGGGGCCTTTAGCCAATTCATAGGCCTCTTCTATCGAATCGGCAGGTGTAGCTAACATGGTTCGAATAGGATTAAATATAATTGGTTTGAGATTCTTTATATCTAGTTTATTGTATGCTAGAGTCTCCGCTATGTATCCTATATCTCCCAATAATAAATATGCTTTCCTTAGGTCGTCATATGAGTTACCCGAAGCATCCGCTAATGCTTGAATCACTATCCCTTCAACGGCGCCTATTCTCATCTCTCCGAACAAACTTCTAATTAAATAATTTTTTTCCTCCTCGGATAACCTATTGAATAGAGAAGCAAGAGCTTCTATACGTCTTCTCGTTGAATCAGCACCTGATATAGATGAGATCTCTATAAACACTTGATATACTTCCAATATTGATGGTTGGGGTAATGGAACCAAAGTTGAAACCTTCATTTCAATTGCCTTCTTTATCGTTGAATACCCTATATACAATGATTTTCCTTCAGCCTCAGGTAATATTTTCCCAGTTAACAGTAGTACAAAGGGTTTCCACTCATCTTTTTCTAGTTTCATTAGAAACCGGGCTATCAATTCACGCTTATGTAATATTGAAGAAGTCTTCTCCAATTTTTTACATAAATCTGCGAAGTCTCTAAATAGTGTGGCCATGCTTTCCTCACTTAATCCGTCCTAATTCATTAAAAAGTTTTATATATTCATCTTCATTAACAGAGGGTATTACTGAGGACCCCAAATGTTTATATCCATATCCAAGACCATCCAATTGAAAGGCTATAGGACCGCTTAATGCGGATACAGGCTGAGCAATATTAGCGTCTATAATAGTCTCAAGATAACGAGGAACCCTAATCGCTATATTTGTCCAGTCTCCAATAAGGTCCCCTATGCCAGGTATCTTCTTTTCTCTCTGCATCAATCCTAAGATATATTTATTTTTAGCCAGTAGCCTACCTTGATATCTGACGTAACTAGTGAAACTATCGAAAATCCGTGTCCCCATACCTTTAAAGAAGCCAGGATCTTTGAACCATTGGACATTATCTAATTGAAATAAACCCTCATTTTCTAAATACGCAATACCTTTTTTATAGGACTCTAGCCTCTGTTCTTTATACACTCTAATCTTGGATCTTATCATTTCATAATCATTAAAAATTAATGATTCTACGGCTGTTAGAGCTCCATCGTCGAAATACCCGGCAGAGGACACTAAGGTAATATCTTTATACAGAGAGGTAATTTCTCTATGGAATTCTCCCAGTTTAATGGAATAGGAAATTTTTTTACCTCTAATTTTCTTTATCGCTTTTCCTCCGGAATAAGCATCTGTAAAGGCATACCAGTTTATTCCTTTGATTTCTCCTTCTACTTCCCCTACACCTATAAGTGATATTGCAGCTAGATCGGGATTATGAGACATTCTAAACCTATATATAAAATATGTGAGAGTCGATGATGTTGCATACTCTCCACCATATCCATAAACATATGGATTCATATACCATAATCCATCTGGGTAGCTCGCTACTTCTTCATGATGGTCAATAATTACTATTCTCTCATAATCTAATGGTTCAGGAAGATAATGATGCACCGGCCCCCCTAGATCTAGAAATATATAATACTCCGCATAATGTTTAAATATCAAATCTAATGCCTCTGGAAAAATCTTATCTAGACAGACAAGGGTATAATATCCCTCTAGAGCGTCTATTAGATTAGAGAATATGGCTGCGGACGCTATGCCATCAGCATCATCGCTATATATGATCATATATGTAGATTTTGGCTTAATCCATTTTGCAAATTTTCTTAGTTCATGAAGCAGTGGTGAGTCATCCATACATATCCCTCTACATAAGAAATCTGTCCATACCGAAATGTAATCCCGAGGCTATCGATTCTAAGTCATCTTTAGTTATACCTATGGGCTCTAGAACACGGGCCGAGACGGGGATGACCTGTTTATATATATAATATTCCCAATCTATGTCCTCAATTCTAGCCATTGTATGATGTACAGCGCGTTTATAGAGGGGTCCACTCCCCCTTAATATTATATATCCTATGAACATTCCTTTTCTTATCTTCCATCCCTTCAAGGCAAGCTCTTCGGCTACAGCTATATGGGGTGACATTGCCTTATACTCGTCGAGTCTGCGGGTTATTTGTTCCCATATTATTAGTTTCTCCATAGAAACCTTCTGGTCATTTAATTTTTTGACCCTCTCTCTAAAATAGTTGAGAATCTCTTCTTTATTTCTGTCCCGTAGAACCATGTCAATAAGCTTGTACTGTGTTTCTTTAGCGTATTCACACCAGTCTCTTCTTACATACTCAAGACCAACTATATCTATGTAGTCCTCAATAGTCAATCCTGCATACCTCTTCTTAGCCTCAGTAAAGAGTAACACTTTGTATATTCTATCTATTTTAGCCTCCATACCCAGCTCATCTTCAATCCAATGAAGTAACCGCCTTATCTTATCTTCATCGTAGTTTACAAAAAGACTGTCTGTATCTCCATAAACTATTTTTAACCCAAGTTCTTCACATTTCTCTTTGCTTTTTGTAATTATTTCTCTCCCTAAATAAGTAACTAATTGAGCGCCTTCCCAACTATAAAATCGGGCGCCTGTCCAACCCATATATCCATACATCGCATTAGCTAGAACCTTTAATACCCTTTGATGTGCATCAAGTATCCGTCTTTCAACTGAGCCTGCGCCATATTTGTCTATTTGCACCTTGATTTTATCTCTTTCATCGATAAGTTTTTTGATAATCTTAGGGAATAAGCCTTCCTTACTAAGGTCTATACCAACACCTACTTCATCATAGTATCTAATCTTATTTGAAGCGGTGGATTCTCTTACTATAGTATCAGGCGAAATATTATATTTCATTATGATATTCGGGTACATAGATTTGAAGTCAATTACACATATATCTCTATGTATACCAGGTTCCGGGGGTAGCACTAGTCCACCGGTATATGTTCCTCTCCAATGCCCAGGCGGTTTTACAATAATTTCTCCCATAGATAAAGCATTCTTCATTATATAATTTTCAACCTGATATCCGGTTGAAGCGGTTAGTACATAATCAGCGGGTAGCCCTGTTATCGCGGATAAGCTGAATATTTCCTCCATTAATAATTCAAATGCCCTAAGTATAACCTGGACCTTCCATTTACTATATTCAAGTAGTGCTGACCTATTTTGGTTCCATATCTCGAAGTATAGTAGTCTATCCAGAGGCTTCCTAGCGGCAGGCAATCCAAGAAATTCAGCTAATTCCTCAATAGTCTTCCTCTGTAACAAAGGATTGCCCTCCACATACTCTTTGAGATCAATATTTAGTCTACCAGGTATAGAATAGTGTCCATGTAGGCTTTGATGTATCTCTTGATTGAAGACACCTATATTAATATTTAAATTGAGATTTTTTGCTCTCTCAGTTAGATAAGGCCATATAAATGAATTCCCTTCAAATGTCAATATTAAATGAGGATTGTAATCAGCCACTAATTTATTGAGTTTATTTATTAATTCTGCGTCGCTATCACTCAAGATAAATTGCTGATCTATAGATCCTCCCGATATAGTAATGGCTAATATTGGATCGGTATCTGGATCCGGTTCGCCGATGGGTGATGCAACAATCATATCTAGAGCCAGAATACGAAGATTCGGAAAATGCAAAAGTTCTGCCGAGTAATCTAGGCCTTTTAACACACCAGTTACTACATTTCCGGATGATCCGCTCTCTATATATTGAACTCTATACCACTTGGAAGGTGACAACATATTCTTAAGTAAATATTTGTTTGAAAACCTTATGTCATCTTCATAAAATTTTGCCTCAGGAAACCTCATTCTTATCTTTTTGAGTATATTATCTAGATGATCCGGATCGGTATACACCTTCAAACCAGAAACTTTTTTTCCTAATAAGTACATATTTACAGGAATAATGGATACACCATCCACTCCTCCATCTTCTTTAATATATAGTGATAATTCATCTAATTCCTCTTCCGGTACCACTATAATTACCCAATCCTTATGATCTTCATCAATGAGCCTATATAGCGTCCCATTTACATCAGTCATCCATAAACTTATAATATTCTTATCTCCCTCTTTTTCCGAAGTGATATCTAATAGCCACAGACTATTTTCTAACATGCGATCCACTACCAAAATAAATAATTATATTTCTTAAAATTTATACCAACCCATATTTCAAATCCACATGTATATAACTAAATTTTTCAACGATACAAATGACAGATAAACAGCAAATTCAGGTGACAAGTATATAATATTTTAATAACGCTATTATTATACTAAATATGACTTCAATAATGAATAGCTATATCAGATTACTTAATAAAAAAATCTCTCGGCTATGGGCTTTACCAGCTACATTACTTTATGTATCCATCTTCTTTATTTTTCTGACAATTTCATCACCATTTATGGGGTTCTATAACGCAATACTAACCTTAGTTAGTCCAAAAATAGCTGTAATAATCATAGCATTATTCATGTATATCTTGGTTCTCGGAATCCCCTTAAACGCCTATATAAATTTCAAGTTAATGATGATTGGTAACATTATGGGCGAAAGTTTTCCCCTAGAAAAAGGTAAGATATTCCGAAAGATGGCTTTGATCATAGGTGTTTCATTCATCTTTCCATATATTTCATTGTATGTTTACTATAAGTTCCATAGATTATTGGAAGAACTTTCTGATTATATGGTGAGTATTGATACTCTTGTTCCTCCACCTGTAGCGGCCCCCTCTCTCTCCATGTCTGTTCTACTAACATTGGTCAGTGGCGGTGTGTTTTTAGGAATATGGTTGGGCGGTATTATTAGCGATTATAATTCGATTCTGAAGTTTTATGAAGAGATAGGGAAGTATAAGGAAGAAATCATTGAATAGGTTTTCGTCGGCATATATTAAAATTTATAAATAATAAAATTATATTGAGATTGAGTCATGAGCACATTAATATCAGAAGAAGATAAGAAAGTAATTCTCGAGAGTTACTGGAATAATCTTAAAGACCCTGTGAAATTTATCTACTTTACTAGTGAAGATCCAGAATGTAAATATTGCAGTACTATAGAGCAGCTATATAAAGAATTAACTGAATTAAGTGATAAACTTTCCCTCGAAATACACATTTATGAAAAGGAAAAGGAGTTAGCCAAAAAATATAATATTTCCAATGCACCGGTTGTAGTATTAGAAGGAAGAAACAATGGTTATATCAAGTTTTATGGAATACCTAGTGGAATGGAGTTCCCTAGTTTTATAGATGTGGTTGTTAAAGTCTCTAGAGGTGAGACAGAGCTTAAAACCGAGTTAATAAATAAGTTGATGGAGAAGGTCGATGCAAAAGTAAATATCAAGGTGTTCGTGACACCTACGTGCCCATATTGTCCAAAGATGGTTAGCACAGCGTTCCAGTTTGCTATATTGAGTGATAATATTGAGGCTGAGGCATGGGAAGCCGTGGAGTTTCCATCTGAATCGAAATCATATGATGTTATGGCTGTTCCAAAGACCATTATCAATGATACTTTAACATTTGAGGGACTTGTAACACCAGAATATTTATTACATTATATTCTTCACGCATTAGGAAAAATAGAGGATCATGCGCATTAATTAAAAATTAAATGCTCCAAGGCAACATGCAGAGAGTATTCTCTATAGAAATCGATACTATATTCTACTTTAACTCAATAATATCCATATCAAAAATCATTTCCTATCCTTGTTTATATCTAAGAGCATCATTTAAATAAGTTGGGATGGCTAGAAAAGGTAGTAAAATTTATCAAGCAGCAAAAGAGATTTATGGCGAAGAAGACGCGAAAATAGCTATAAAAAGTATGGATATAATTGGAGATATTGCAATCATTAAAGTCCCTGATGAATTGTTGAATAAGAGGTTTGAGCTGGGCCAAAAATTACTGGAGTACCTTCCTTATATAAAAACTATATTTCGTCAAAAAGGTCCAGTTAAAGGAGGTTTCAGATTGAGGGAACTCGAATTTCTAGCCGGAGAATTCAAAACCCTCACCATCTACAAGGAATACGGCTCCCGATTTCTTGTGGATGTTTTAAGAACATACTTTACTCCGAGACTATCAACAGAAAGAAGAAGAATTACTGATATGGTGGGCGAAGGAGAAAGGGTTCTAAACATGTTTGCCGGAGTAGGACCGTATTCCATACTAATAGCTAAACACAGAAATATTGAAAAAGTTGTTAGTATCGATATTAATTATGAGGCCGTTAAACTCCATAGACATAATAACCACCTTAATAAAGTAGAAGATAAGATAGAAGTATTTCTGGGCGACGCAGAAAAAATCACATATGAAATGGCGGGATCCTTCGATAGGATAATAATGCCTTTACCAGATAAAGCCTTAGATTATATTCACTCCGCAGTAAATGCAATAGATAGTTCAGGATGGATCCATGTATACTTGCATAGGGAATATAGAGATAAGCATCATGAAGCGATGGCTCAGGCCATGGCCGACGTATTAGATACGCTAAATAGACTAAAAGTGAAAGTAAAAGATTTTGACTGCCGGAGAGTAAGAGAGGTGGCTACAAGAACGTTACAGGTGTGCGTTGACACATTTATCGCAAAGAACCCATGATATAGCTCGAATAATCCGTTATTATTATGGTAGTAAGTATATCATAAGATTTAAAAGAGACCATGATTAAATGGTTTTTGTAAATATATAAGCTACGGTGGTGGTTTAAAGAAATTATGGACATATGTCCCGTTTGCGGATTGCCAAAGGAACTCTGTATATGTGGAGCTCTTAAGATGGAGGAAGTGCGGATAAAAGTCAGGACTGAACTGAGGAGATATAGTAAGCCGGTGACTGTCATCGAGGGCATTGATCAGAAAGACCACGATCTTGTTCGTATTGCTAAAAAACTAAAGAATAAATTGGCTTGTGGCGGAACCGTCAAAAATGGAAAAATTATCCTCATGGGCGACCATAGAGATAGAATAATAGAATATTTGGAGGAAATGGGTTTCGACAAAGATAGGATAGAGATTCTGTAAGATATAAATAACAGATTGATATTACGTATTACACTGTAAATTGTACGACTTCCATAGATAAAATTGGGATTGCTATATTAATTTGATTATAACCCAATTTATAATTTTCTATTATGTATTTATATTATGATTGATAGAGGTAGCGTGTAGTGCCGAAAAAAATTAGAAGGATAAAGGTATGTCCGATATGCCATAGTCCAAAAATAAAATTTTCTAGCCAATTCGATGGATGGCTGACTCCAGAGGTTTATATATGTATAGAATGCGGATATAGAGGACCCATAATTTTAGAGGTCGATATTAATGAGGTCCAAGACGATAGTACTGCTAAAAAATAGTATATTAATAGTTTCATTAGTTATACTTGCTTTTTATCTATTAGCTATGTTAATGACGGTAGATGCCTATACTATTGCATTCTTGAATAGCTCTGTTGAGACTATTCATTATAGAATTTCTTTCTTTCCTTTGTATATAGGGCCTATATTCATGAGCATCCCCATATTCTATATATATCAACCGACATTTTCAGAGATGTTCGTGATTCTTATAATTATATATTCAATATGCTTATTATCAACCCTATTATCAGGTAAGAATAATATATTTGATACTGTTAGAAAGAGGGAAAACCCTTTTAACAATGCATATGTGTCCGTGATAGCGCTTACAAGCGCCATATTACTTATCATTATCGCTATCGATCTATTACAGAAATCTGTCGGTATTGAGTCGGGTAAACTAGAATCTGAAAATGAATTACTGATGTATTTATCTGTAAGTATGGCTCCGATTATTGAAGAAATTGGATTTCGATTCTTTATTTTGGGAATATTTACTTTATTTCTATACTTAACACTTAGCGGCAAACTAAAAATTTCGCCTATTAATATTTTAAGAATCCTCCTTAATCCAAAGATGGCTAGAGAAATATTGATAGAGAAATATGGCAGAGATATTTTGTGGAAACCGGTAATTCTAATGGTGATTGTATCAGGTATAATGTTTGGTTCTATCCACTATATATACGGCGGCGGATGGGAGATAGGGAAAGTTACAACAGCCAGTTTAGCAGGGATACTTTTAGGATATTTATATATTGAGTATGGCCTGCCCGCTGCTATATTATCTCACTATACATTTAATCACTTTTTTATGACTTATTATTTTATTTCGAGAGTGAGTGAATTTCCGGTTATTCCATATATAGTCGATGTCCTAATAGTTATATTAGGAATATCAACTATAGGCTATTCCTTAGGGCTCATACTAGGTTTCAAGTATGATGAATCGGAGGAGGTGACGGTAATTGAAATATAGACTGATGGACCTATTGGCATGCCCTGAATGTAAAGAATTTCCATTGAAACTTCATGTATTTGAAACTTCAGATTATCCTTCAAGAAAATTTAAGATATCTAGGTGCGAGTTATATTGTGCGTATCAAGATAAAAATATAGATGAAAAGCTTGAGACGCCATGCGATGAATGTATAAAATATGAGGTTGAAGGCGGGTTGTTGGTCTGTCCAAAATGCAGGAATTGGTTTCCTATATATAATGGCATTCCCATGATGTTGATAGGAGAGCTGCGTGATAAAAAGATCGAAAAAGAATTTCTCTCAAAATATAAGGATATTATTCCTGAAGAGCTAATATCTCGGAGATAATATATAATTTATATATTTTATGCGGCAAAATGATCTCTATAAGTTTTCTCGTGAGTTGCGAATCGAAAAATAATTAATATTTTCGTATAAATATCTACTCATGGATTCTTCATTCAAAGAGGGTGATAATCTATTGCCGGACTATGATGTCATTATTATAGGCGCTGGAATTTTTGGTCTTGCCACTGGGAACTATATTTTGGAAGAAGACCCCTCTATTAACCTCCTAATTATAGATAAAAATTCGGGTCCAGGGATGGGTAATACTGCTAAAAGCGCTGCTGCTTTTAGGGTCTACTTTACAAGCAATACAAACTTCATTCTAGCTAATTCATCTATTGACTTCTACTTGGATATTCAAAAGAAGGGTATAGATCTGGATATCCAAATGGTGGGATACTTATGGCTCGAATCAGAAAAAGATTATGATTCTAAGGTTGATCTTCTCAAGGAGATAAGGAGGCGAGGTGTTGAGGTAAAGGAATATAATACTTCTGAATTAAGGAAAATCCTCAACATAAATATTGAAGTGTCTAACACAGAGTTTGGTAAGCTTCTCGGGCTACATGATGTCTATAGGGGGCTATTTGTCCCTAAAGCTGGTTTTCTCTCTCCTGATAAACTTGTTAATTATTATTTCAATAATGTAAAGAGGTGTGGAGGACAGTTCTTATTCAATAATGAAGTTGTAGAGATCTTGCTTGAGCCTCCAGATAAACTAGGC
The DNA here is from genome assembly GCA_002011075.2 of Candidatus Scotarchaeum otlingeri. GTDB lineage: Archaea > Thermoproteota > Nitrososphaeria > Geothermarchaeales > JDFR-13 > Scotarchaeum > Scotarchaeum otlingeri. Next base: position 383,488 of record MTMA02000006.1, on the reverse strand, counting down.
GTACCAGGTGAACCTTTTCCGTGGCAGGATAAGGTAGCAAGAGGAGTCAGACTAGCTAGTGGAACTACCATTTCCTCTAATAATGTAATTGTTGCTGCTGGGGCATGGACTCCCTTATTGCTGGATAAGATAGGTATAGATGCACATATTAAGCCGAAAAAGAGACAAATTTTTTCCATTAAGGCTGTTACAGATGAATTAAGGCGTTTATTATTAATTAAAGAGTTTAATGGGATAGGTATGCCTTTCACCATACTCCCTAAACCAAGGATATATATAAGACCTGAATTCGGGGAGGGAGCCTTTTGGATATCATACTCTGATGATATCGGCAGGCCCTTTGAATTTGATGAGGATCCTATTCCAGAAGAAGATTTCTATATAAACGGAATTTATCAGATATTAATTAATTATTTCCCTCAATTTCTTGACCTCATGCCCCATAGCATGTGGGCAGGTTATTACGCCTATTCCACTATAGATAAGCAGCCTGTCATATTCTCCAACGCAGGGATAATAGTGGTAACCGGAGGGAGTGGCAGCGGAATAATGAAGGGTGATGCCATTGGAAGAATAGCTGCAGCTCTCTATTTTGAAAAGAAATATGCGGAGCTTTATGGAGGATATAGATTCGATACAACAGCCTTGGGATTTGAGAACCGCAACATTGAGAGAGAAAGGTTTGTTTTATAGGGGTCATTATGATTAACCTAGCAGATTTTGATAAAAGACTTAAAGATTGGTACTATGTAGAAGGTAGAAACTTTTCATCAAATATTTATATCCGAATAAAGGATAATGACATTTTATTTATAGATACCGGTGGACCTGGAACCAACCTATTAAAATATATAGAAAGCGTTTCCGATAAGCCTAGGATTTCCATTATATTAACGCATGGACACTGGGATCACACAGGTGGACTTATAGAACTTTATAATAAAGGCATCGAAGCAGATATATATGTACATAGAGATGATGTAGAGTTCTACGTATCTATCCTGCGAGATAAGCCATTTATTGATTTGTCTAACATGGAGAGAATCTTTATTTATGGAGACGAGTACAAGGTGATTCATACTCCCGGCCATACTCCGGGAAGCATCTGTATAATATGGGATAACAACATTTTTACTGGGGACACCGTCTTCAGGGATGGATGGTTTGGTAGAACAGACTTTCCTGGTGGCAGTTCTGATACTTTAAAAAGGTCTATTAGTGAATTACGTAAGATCAATGTAGAAAATTTGTTTCCGGGTCATATGACGCCCGTTATAGGTGATGCTAAAAAACATATTCAACTTGCCTATGATTATATAATGGCGTATCTATAGGTAAATATTATGGATGTTATAATTGACATCTATGAGCCTATAGAGATTTATGAGGGTTTAATACGGGAGGGGGTTCCTGTAACTAGGAGACATATATCACCTGCAGATATTGTTCTAGGAGAGATAGGTATCGAACGTAAAACAATTCACGATTTCATAAGTTCCCTCATAAGGAAAAGATTGTTTGATCAGATCTATCGGCTCTATGAAACATATGGTAAGCCTTTATTATTACTAGAGGGAGACCTAAATGAAATATATGAATACAAAAATTATAGGGCTTATCAAGGCGCTATACTATCTATTATTATCGAGATCGGCGTTCCAATGGTATTTTCAAAAGACAAGGACGATACGATATCTATCATCAAAAACATATGGTTAAGAATGATGGAAACAGGTATGAAGACTGTTATACGTTATAAGCCTCGGTTAGTTAGTGATGATGATTATAAGCTATTTATTATTCAAGGACTTCCAAATATCGGGCCTAGGCTCGCAGATAGATTGCTTAAGAAATTTAGAACCGTTAGAAAAGTATTTACTTCAAATATGTATGATTTAAAGGATGTCGAGGGAATTGGTGAGAGGAAGGCTAGGGAAATCATCCGGATAATTACAGAGCCCTATAAAGGAAAGTCATGAAAGCAGGGGCAAGATCTCACTTACTATGAAATTTGCAAAGCTATCGTGATCTATATTCGTAAACATCGCCAATACACAGTTACGGGTGATCCCAACAATATAACCATATTTTTTGAACTCAAATACTACATACCAAATCTTTCCATGTTCCAGATACATCGAATATAATGAAGTATCGGATAACGCGCTGCCATAAAGGCTTAATTTTCTGATATTCGGTATATCCACATTATCAAAAAATATCACTTTTGAAGCGCCTGGGTTAGATTCATGTAACAGCTTTAGGGTCTCATGCGATATCTCGGATTCTATTACCTCTCCTATCTTGATAAATAGAGCTTCACTAACTTTATTAGCTATATAATTAGCGAAATCTTTACGTTCCATAATGATTAGAAATATACGTCCATCGTATACCTTAAATATGAGCCGAGCCTCCATAGTCACAGGTATCGACCGCACTTCCCCTTTGTAGTAAGTATCGATCATCCTATCTTCTGAAAAAATGCATCTAAGTTCGTCTCCTAAGAATCGGAAGTCTTTAAATTCTATTGTTAATAAATGTTCATTAACCTCCTTTTCTTCCTTATAAACACTCAGTTTCTCCGCGATTAAATCAAGATCAATAGCCGGTTTAAGCATAAATATCTTAGCGGCCAGCACCATGATGCATCACATCTCTAAAAATAATAATAAGATTTCATATATAACTTCAGAAATAGATAAAAGAATATTATTGATATGATTCAAAAATAGCATTTTCTATCTTCTGATCTCTTCAGCAGTATCCCATAAGACATTAAAATATAGTGTCGCTATCTCAACTAACCCCATATGTGTAGCCCAAATAGCCATCATATCGGATCCCTTCCCCAATGTTAACATAGCTTCCTTTTCATCAATTATTATTCCACCTCCGAAAAGTAATTCTCTATATCGCAGATTACTTTTACCTATATACCTAAGTGTTTCGGAATATCCCTCGGAGGACACCAAGACTCTCACATGGATCCCATTCTCAATGGCGGAGACTAATAATTGGTTAATATCACCCATATCTGTATGAATAGCGAAGAGAATTTCCCTCTCAGCTTTAGATAATACTTCCTTTATTTTACTAGTAATATTATTTACACCATAAATTATCCAAATATCGGGTCTTTCAGCTAGACTTTTTGCTTCAAAGATAGGCTGGAGGTAGTTAACGAGACTATCATATTCTCTCCTAAATCTTTCATTGATTTCCAGCAGCGTTTTTCCTAATGCTTCTTTAGGCGAGACCGCGCTGAATAGAATAGGTTTCCCTTCACTTTTGACTATCCAGCCTCTATCTATTAAACCTTTTAGAAAGGTATATATCTTTGAATAGGGAACATTAGAATAAATTGATATCTCCTTCGCGGATAATGGTCCGTGTGATATCAAAGTAAGATATACTTTTGCTTCATTATTTGTCAAACCGAATACAGTGAGTTTCTTTTCGATATCATATGGAATCATTCTAGTGTGACACCTATTAATTTGATACCATTAATAATATATCAAATTCATTTACTTCTCACGCTGAGGATAAATTAATTAATAACTAAGGACTACTGAAATATATATTTGGATATCGGAATATCTAATTTGGATTAACTTATGAATCTACAAGACATAGCGGTAAGGAGATTAGAAAAGATTAAGAACAAAATAAGATCACAATTTAATAATATCATTGGTCTAAAAGTATCTGGTTCAATTGCCGAAGGCCACTATTTCTTACTCCAATTTGGTGATATTTATATCTCATCAGACTATGATGTTATAGTACTTATAGATAATTATCCTTCGGAAAAGGAAATCGATGAAATAACCAGGCTATTATCGAAACCTGTTTTGGATAATCCTTTAGAGCACCTTATCTTAGAGGATATTGATGTAAAAATTATTACAATTGACTTCCCATATCGAGGAGACGGTGTCAAAGTTGCATCGGTATATGACGACAATTTGAGTGTTCAAAGACACCTAATGGGTGGAAAGATCATATTCGGCGAAGAATATTTCAGGAAATTTGAGACTAAGAATCGATGGCTGATTAGACAGATAGCGTATCGAATAAAGAAAAGAAAGAGGGCTATAGACGCATTCATAGACTTGGGGGGATATGATAGAATAGCAACTATTTTGGGACGCTATGATATTAGTAGGAAAATACGAAGTATAGTATCTAAGTATAGGAATTATCATAGATTATCCGATTCTGAATTAATAGAACTAAATGAATCAGTTGAGAAAATAAAGAAATTAGTGGAAAAAGCATTTAATGATTTCTATAGATAACCATAAATAAATAAGGAAGATTTAATTATTTCTTGACCCATCCTCTATCGAGCATCGCTTGATATACTCGTTGGACCGCCACTACATATGCTGCATCACGCATATGTATATTCTTATCGTTACTTACCTTATATACATCGTAGAATGATTTAGTCATCTTCGCATCGAGTTTTTTATGCACTTCATCTAGGGTCCAGTAATATCCATTTATATTTTGGACCCACTCAAAGTACGATACCGTTACACCCCCTGCATTACATAGGAAATCAGGTATTTGTAGTATGTTTTTCTCACGTAAGATATCATCTGCTTCGGGTGTAACAGGTCCGTTTGCTACTTCAGCGACTATTTTAGTGTTCACATCATCTGCGTTATTCTTAGTTATAACATTCTCTATTGCAGAGGGCGCTAAGACATCTACTTCTAGCTTTAGAAGTTCTTCATTACTTATATTTGTGGCTGACGGAAAGTCTTTCACACTTCCATGTTCCATCTTCCATTCTAATACCTTGTCTGCATTTAAGCCTTCGTCAAAGTAAATTCCTCCCTTAGAATCGCTTACTGCCACTACTTTCATGCCGTATTCTTCGCTCATTATCTTAGCCATGAAATATCCTGCATTTCCATAACCCTGGACAGCTATAGTTCTTCCTTTTAGGTCCATCTTAAGGGTTTTAGCCGCTTCTCTAACTGTGAAAGCGGCTCCTCGTGCGGTTGCGTCATTTCTTCCTAGGCTTCCTCCGATACTCAGTGGTTTGCCTGTTATAACGCCAAAAGCCGGTGTCTTTCGTCTAACGATTGTTTCATATTCGTCCATCATCCATGCCATTATCTTTGGATTAGTATATACGTCTGGAGCGGGTATATCTATATATGGATTAAGAATATCATATATTGCTCTTACATATCCTCTTGAAAGATTCTCAAGTTCACGTTCACTCATAATCTTAGGATTGCATATTATACCTCCTTTTGCTCCACCATATGGAAGATCCATCACTGCGGTTTTCCATGTCATCCATGCAGCCAACGCTTTCACGGTGCTTAGTGTTTCTTCTGGATGGTATCTTATGCCTCCTTTTGTGGGTCCACGAGCCCAGTTATATTGAACTCTGAAACCGACAAAGGTTTTTACCGTTCCATCATCCATTAATACAGGTATAGTTACTTCTAGAATTCTTTGAGGCCTCTTTAGAAATTCTACTGCTTCATCACTGATATCCATAAATTGTACTGCTCTTTCAAGTTGTTTTACTGCGATTTCAAATGGATCAACACTCAATCTTTTACACCTCCCAGATAGAGGAATTATAGAGGGGTAATTTATCATTTCAATACTAATTGTTTATACTTAATTTGAAATAGTTAAGATTTTTATGGTGTATCTTATTAATTAAGACAAAATAAAAATTACTGTATAAAAAGAAATTATGTCCTTACGGAATATAGTTATAAATCGGTTATGTCTATATAGTCCTTGAAGAAAATTTAATAATATAATATCTAGAAGGATAATATTATTTGTGGTGAAAAAGGTAAGTTGCCTTTTAACTGGATAAAAACCCTTAGAGAATATCTAAGGATGTCTGGAGGAGATAGAATCTCGAGAAGATACTTCGTTATGAATTCATTCGATGGTGTGGTAACTGTATTAGGTGTTATAGTTGGTGCATTAGCTACAAATGTTTTGGATCCGGCGATAATCTTCGGCATAGGCTTAGGAGCCAGCATTAGCATGTTTATATCTGGTTTTTCAGGTACCTTTATAGCGGAAAAAGCCGAGAGAGAAATAGATATAGAGAAATTAAAAAGAGCACTTCTTGTGAAGAGCTTAGATCATACTATATATGCCAAAGTATATAGAGTAACGATAATATGGGTTTCATTAGTAGACGCTATTTCACCTCTTTTATCAGGTATAATTGCATTGTTCCCTCAGTTATTAGCTATTAAAGGCATTTTGGAGCCTATGACCGCTATATACATGTCGATAGCTATTATACTAATTTATCTATTTATATTAGGTAGTTATTTATCAAAAATAACGAACAAAAATATAATTATAGGAGGACTGTTCCTACTACTTATAGGAATTATAACGACAATCTTGATAGTTATGGTATTAAATGTTTTCGGATAATGCTTATTAAACTGCCTCTGATAATTTAAAGTGAAAAATTAGTGGATTTTATAAAGAACCCCATATGTAATATAATTTGGAGTACAGTTTGAATAAATGGTGAGAAAAGGATTGGGCGAATTCAAACGGGAAAAGGTTAATCCTAAAATAAAACATTTGTTACTAGATGTTCTTAAGCCACATTTGCCAGACATCATAGAGCTTAGTAAAGCTTTAGCTCACGTCCAAGGTGTTAAGAAGGTAACTATAGAAATAGTTGAGATAGACCAAGATACAGAGAGTATAAGGGTAGAAGTCGATGGAGATGCTATAGATATTGTATCATTAAAGAAAAAGATAAATGAGATGGGGGCATCTGTACATAGCGTGGACTCTGTTACCACAGAGATTTAATATTCATATATGGTGTGAATGTGGAGGAGGCTATTTTAGATAGACTTCATCCTGAAATTCGAAAGCTTATAAAGGAGATTGGTTTCAAAGAGCTTACTGATACACAAATATCAGCAATCCCTAAGATACTAGATAGAAAAGATGTCTTAATAGTTGCTCCTACAGGTTCCGGCAAAACTGAAGCCGCATTAATACCAATATTATCTATGATGATTAGCGATAATCCCCGTCCAATCAGTGTCCTATATATCACTCCTCTTCGCGCTCTAAATAGAGATTTAGTTGATAGGATATCATGGTGGACAGGTAAGTTAGATTATAAGGTTTATGTACGCCATGGAGATACTGCCACTAGGGAAAGACGTCTACATGCACTTTCCCCTCCAGACATTATGTTGACTACACCTGAGACTTTTGCTCTTCTTCTAAATGCAAAGATAATGGCTACTCATCTACAAAATGTTAAGTGGGTTATTATAGATGAAGTACATGAATTGGTTGATAATAAGAGAGGCACCCAATTGTCGATAGCACTAGAACGGCTAAAGAAGATAGCTGGAAATATTCAAATAATTGGCTTGTCAGCTACAATTGGATCCATAGAGGAGGTAACTAGATTTCTTGGTGGTCTTAATAGAAATGTAGAGCTTGTAGAAATTGATGTCACTAAACAGATGGCCTTCAATGTTATGTATCCAACACCTTTGGAGGAGGATTATAGGTTAGCGGATGAATTATATACTTATCCCGGCGTGGCTGCCAGGATTAGAGTTATAAGAGATCTGATAGATAAGCATAGAGCAACTCTCATCTTCACAAATACTAGGCCAATGGCAGAAGTATTATCTAGCAGACTCCACTTATTAAATGAAGAATATCCTGCAAGCGTTCATCATGGTAGCTTATCCGCCAGTAAAAGGATTAGAGTCGAAAGAGCGTTGAAAAGAGGAAAACTAAAGGGGGTTATATGTACTTCTTCTCTGGAACTAGGTATTGATATCGGGGATATTGATTTGGTTATTCAGTATAATTCGCCTCGACAGGTTACAAGGCTTATACAACGAGTCGGTAGAAGTGGCCATTGGATAGAGAGGCTTTCTAAGGGCGCTATTATAGTTCAGGACCCCGATGATGCGTTAGAGTCTATAGTAATCGTTAATAGAGCCAAACGAGGAACCTTAGAGCCTCTAAGAATCCCTGAAAAACCTTATGATGTACTAGTACATGAAATAGCGGGACTGTTGATTAGAAGATATGAAGTATCATTAAAGGATATATATGAGATATTACGGAACTGCTATGTTTATAGGAATTTGGAGTATGATGAGCTTAGGGAGTTGGCTCGCTTTATTAGTGGTTTAACGGATAGAATATGGTATTTTGATGAGAATAGGGAGAGGATTGTGAGAGGTGAAAGGAAAGGACGCTTATTTCAGTATTATTTTGAAACCTTATCCATGATTCCAGAGATTAGGCAGTATATAGTTATTAACGAGCTTGATGGGTTACCTATAGGGATATTGGATGGAGAATTCGTATCTGAATATGGTGAACCAGGTTTCAAATTTATAATGGCGGGTAGACCATGGAAAATAATTCAAGTATTTAAGGATAGAGTCTACGTGAAGCCTGAGGATGATCCCCTAGGCGCTATTCCATTTTGGATAGGGGAAGAAATACCTGTCCTATATGATGTCGCTAATCAGGTGGGAAAAATAAAGTTTTTGCTAGAGAATTTATACCTTAAGTATAGAGATCCGGATAAAGTTATATTCGAATTATCCAGATTAATTGGTGTCGATCACCTTTTGTTAAGGAAGTCTCTATCTCCCTATATTAAGATGTTAGAAAGGGGATATGTGATTCCAACGGATAAAAGGATTGTTCTCGAGAAGTATGAAGACAAGATTTTTATTCATATACACGGAGGTACCTTGATAAATCGTACAATTTCTTTATTCCTGGTTCAAGCTATATTCGATATATATGGAGAAACCATTTATGTTTCCAGTGACCCTTATAGAATAATATTATCATCGACAGAAATATCGCCGGGAGATATTAAGCGTTTATTTACCGAGATATCGAGGGATAAGGTGAGGAACTATATAGTAAGAGGGGTAGAAGAAACTACATATTTTAGATGGAGATTGCTTCAAGTAGCGAGGAGGATGGGTATAATTTCTGGCGAGGTACAGCTTGATCCTGTAATAACGGAACAGCTAGTAACAGCATTAAGAGACACGCCAGCATATAAAGAGGCTCTTAAGGAGAGTTTAAATAAAGATAGAGATCTCTCTGGAGCGGTTGATCTTATTAGACAAATACAAGAAGGTGAGATATCTGTCGATATAATCGAGGGTCTTGAAGAGTCTCCCCTTATAGAGACCTATTTAATACATCATGAAATTAGATTGGAGCCGGGTAAAGTCGATAGATTAAAGACTCTGCAGATTCTAGGGACACGTGTAAGGTTGCTAAATGAGATAAGGACATTTGTATGTATGAATTGTTTCAATTATGTGGAGGAGTATAGGATTAAGGAATTGAGTGATAAACCAATATGCCCAGAGTGTCATTCTAGGAAGATAGGTATGTCGGAAGAATTAATTGAGGAAGTAATGAGAATAATAGAGATTTCTAAAGAAAATAGGAAGATTATTTCGAGAACAAAGATATGGAAGGAACTCACTAAAACTTCAAAGTTAATAGAGAAATATGGTAAAGTAGCGGCTCTTGTATTGTCAGCTAATATATCTATAGAAATGGCGTCAAAAATATTGGAAACCGAAAATAAGATTTCCGGGCGATTATTCAGGATTATTATGGAGGAAGAGAGAAAGGCTCTTTTGCACCGCTTTCGTTAGCATTTTTTGTTCCTATTATAAGCTTAACTAATCTATCAAGGTCAAATTCTAATTTACTTCTTAAGCCTAACTTGAGATTTCCATCCTTCTCCTCTAAATATCCGAATCTAATAAACCTCTCTATACTTCGTTCTATTCTCCATTTGACTATCTTCTCTTCTAATAGTTCAATGACCTCCTTTTTGGAGGCTGTACCTCCTCTGGCCAAGATATATGCCAACGAGATTACTAATACAGCCATCTCATCTATCCGCCAACCAAAAGTTCGTACTTCTGAAAGGGGCATAGGCTCGGCTGCAATAACAGCATAATGCTCAACACCGTCCTCCTCTATTTTTTTAACTTTCAATCCTAGGGGTTCGATATACTCATTAAATGCCTCTATAACCGCTTTATAATTGGTACCCAGGTATTTCTTAAGTTCCCATTCTCTAGCTCCGGGATACCTATGTCTTTTATAAAGCAGTAGCTGGGCAGCACGTGCTATTTTTCTTTTTATAGTTTCACCTGGTTTACTCATTGAGTATCACCTTTCAATTCTGTAGCAACTGAATATACATCGTCGGGTTGAGCTACACTTTTTATCGGCCTAATTAATATTTTATCTTCAAACCGTCTAAGCTTTAATTCAGCCCATCCACTCGTAATTATGAAACTCAATATATATGCTCTTTCCACTTTATCCCCGCCTTTCGATATAAAGGTATAGTATTCTATCCAGTCTCCACCCGATTCTTTCCACAGCTCCTTAAGAAGTTTCTCCATCATATCTTCCAATTCACTAGGGAGGATTAAGCTTGGTATAGATGTAGCACTAACTATAGGCGCTGCATCTATCTTAAACCGTCTTTCATTAATCGGTTTAAGTTGATTATAATAATTAATAGCCTCTATTATCGACTCTGTAGTAGATATCTGTATACTGATGGATGGATGCCAACACTTAATGAATATCCGGGATATAGATTCTAATGATAATTGCTTAGCTTTTAGCTTTACAAGTAAAGGTTCAATATATAACCCTAAACCACCCGATTTCAGCCGTTTATATTGTGCCTCCAATATTAGAACTAGACCATTCAAAGCATATATATCCATATATAACTCCGATACATTCGATATATCCAATTCTTTCTCCTTCAATAGTTTTAGATACCTACCTATATCGACATCCAAAGGGTCTAGTTTTCCTTGAACAACCTTTATCGAAAGGTCGATAATCCGCTCATAAATTTCATTTTGACCTGACATCATCAACCTCCCGTAATACATTAACTACAGAATATTCACCGGTTTTCTGAACTATTATTATATGAGAATCCTTAAATCTATCCGTTACATATCCCGGAGTTATCACTATATATTGTTCTTGACGATCCCTCATTATTTCTAGAAGATATGTCATTATTAACTCTCTGTTCCTTGGATCCATATGCACATCAAACTCATCGACCGCCCGTAATGGAGATTTTATATATGTTTGTAAAGCGATTAGGAAGAGCATTACCGCCGTAGTTCTCTCACCTCCACTCTGAGTATATGCATCTAAGACCTTCTCTTCTCCGCCTCTGAACCCAACCACCAATTCTAATCCAGCATTATCGACATCATCACTATTGATTATTCTAGCATATCCTCTTGCGCCTAGGCCATTTAGTAACCTACTATATTCGAGGGAGACATCTGAGACAATGTTGGCTAGCTTTTCTTTCCATATTCTAATTCTTTTATCCAATTCTTTAGCTGCTTCCTCTCTGTTTTTCCTGACATCTTCAACTTTCCTTTTAAGATCCATGCTAAGACGTCTATAATATTTATATGTCTCTTCAATCTCGTCATCAACATCTTTGTAGTATCTTAGGATTAGGTCTATTTCCCTTATCTCATTGAGAATCTCTGAGGGTTTTCTGGATGTTCTAATCTGCTCGCTTTCCTCAATAGCCTCTCTATATGCAGTGTCAACTTCCTTAGATAATCGGTTAGCATGTTTCTTCAACTCTCTAAGTCTATTCTCTAAGTCTGAGAGTCTGTAATTCGTAATGCCTTCATTTATCTTAGCATCTATATGCTCTGAGTAACTATCCCTTAGTTTTTCTATTGTCTCGTTAAATCTTTCTTTTAATTTGCTAAGCTCATTCTCCAAACTTGCATTTCCAGATCCCATTTCATAAGAAATGTGCAATAATTCCTCCATTATTTCCAATAGCCTGTAATATGTGGTATTAATTACTTGATAAGTTCTATTTGATAACATTCGATAGCGCTCTGCATTCGTCTTCAGCTCAGCGATCTCCTCCGATACTCGTGATATTTCTTTTTTAATTTGATCTAGTTCGCTCTTAGATTTAAAGTATTTACTCCATAGAAACTCTTTTAAGAGGAAATCTCTCTTTGAGATTAAGCTTCGCTTCTTCAGTAATTTCTTATACTCCTTTTTTAATCTCGCCAACAATCCTTCCGCTTCACTTAGATTTCTAACCAACTCCTCTTCTTCATTCAATAATGTTGATAACTTATTTCTGGATTCGAGAATCTTGTCTCTATAATCTTTTAGTCCCACCGCTTCTTCAAACATCCTTATTTTAGTCTGCGGGTCAACGACGCCAAAGGCTTCTATCATATTTTGGTGCATAATAATTAGTTGGTTATCAGGATTAAGACCTATATTCTTAAGGAGAGAGGATAATTCCGCTTTAGCCACATCACGATAATTCAGCTCGAAGTGATAATGTCCATCTCTTCGTAAATATCTAGTTATCACAACTTCGTCCCGCTTAATTCGTGGAAAGGGTCTTTCTCCATTTATCTCCGAGTTATCTAGTTTCACGGTTATTCTACCATATTCCTCTCCCCACCTTATTAGTTCTCCTAATTTTCTAGATCTTTCGGTATATGACTGTCCCAATGCTATAGATAGAGCTAATAATATACTCGACTTACCTGAGCCATTTGGCCCTATTATTAGGTTTAATCCGGGTTTAAAATTAATCCGTGCATATTTATATGACATAAAGTTTTCTATAATTAATTCTTTAAGGATTCCTCTCATAGCCATATCCTCTTATATTCAGAGTCACATTCGATATAAATAGTTTTTTTACCGCTCTCTATATAATTCTCGTCTATAGGCCTCTAAAAGTTTAGGTTTCTTGCCCATAAATTCGGCGGCTGTACCGATCCATATGCCATTATACCTAGCGGCTTCATAAACCTCTAATACCCAACTTAACCATTCTGCATCTCGGATCAAATGATGATCTAAGATAAATACCTCTAGATTATCCATATCCGTTAATCTGAGTAGATTAGATATTGACATATGTAATATGTCTTTATTATATTTCGATCCTAACATGTATGTTAATGGTCCATCAATATATAATAATTGTGGATTTTGGCTGTGGATAAAATCAAGTTGTTCTTTAAGGGGTATTCCTTCTACATCACTAGAGAAGAGAAATGAATTCTCTCCATCATATATGTATACACCTAAAACATAGCCTAATCTAGTGTCTTCACCATGTGGAAGGGGGGCCGAGAATACTAGATATGTATCTCCAAATCTGAATGTCTTTCCATCTGCATACTCCGTCTTTCTTACATACTTATTTATTTTCTCGATAAAGTATATTCCTCTCCTACTCTGGCTATAATTTATATTTTCAGTTGGATCTTTACATAATACAATTTTATCAGAAAACATTGTAGATATGTCTTGCCTAGGGTTGTGATGATCATAGTGATAGTGTGTAATTACCATGATATCGGCTTTTTTACCATATTCTACTATATTATTCCAGTGCTCTTTCTGTTTATCTAGTTCTATAGGATGTGGAGGTAGCCCAAACCTCCGGGGAGCTAGAGCTACACCCGGATCAATTAATATATTAGCGTCTTTTGTTTCAATGTATGTGGCCATGCTCCTCGTTCCAAATGATTCGCCCGCGATAAAGGTAATTTTCAATCTCTATCCTCCGTGGGCATATCCATTTTTTTAACTGTATTACTGTCAATAGTTAGATAATGTCCCTCCGATATATATAGAAGAGGCTTATAATATGCCGGTATCCAGTGAGTAGAATAGGCTTTGTCATTGTTGATATACGCATAAATAACGTCGGCAACAAATAGCTCATGATCACCGGTGATTAATGTATCTTTAACTTTACATTCTAGAACGCCAATTGCTTCTTTAAGAACTATTGAATTTATCTTCTTTGCTCTAATAGGTGTTAAACCTACTCTAATAAATTTATCTGGATAATTCTTCTTCGAAATTGTTCCTGCACAATGCACATTATCTAAATATTCATAAGTCATTATGTTCACAGCATATTCTCCGCTATACTTAACTATACGATGGGTATAGCGTTCTGGTGATATAGCTACTGCAACAACAGGGGGTATATATGACACCGGCATTACCCATGAGGCGGTCATTATGGCATCATCATTTTTATAGCTTGATGTTATTAGTGTTGCCAATAGAGGTTGAATTAATCTGATATGGTCGATTTCTATTACTTTCATATCTATATATTAGAGAATAAAATTTATAGATAAAGGTATGAGATGATTAGATTATTGGAGAATAGCCGGGTCGTCTAGTGGCCAATCCTCCATTAAGGAGGGGTTAGGGATACCAGGCTCTGGATCGGTGTTTCCCTAGGGGAAACCTGGCGACGTGGGTTCGAATCCCACCCCGGCTATCTCATTATAACATAATATGAACAAAACTTTACACTCATTATTTATCATCAGGGTAGCTAGATCAAAAAATAGGTTAGGGGCCCCATAACGAGGAAATACACATGTAATTCTTTGGTAATTAACTTGGGGGATAGGCGCATAGCCGCAGGTGTTGAGTTAGGCATATACCCGGATTCACAGCTATGATAGCTGGCTATAGGTATCTGGATATATTTATATTAGATTAGTATATTACTTGATTTTTAGTTATAAAGAGGGGGAATACTTATTGTTAGATATTATACGCGGCTCTATAATAGGAATTCTACAGGGAATATTAGAATGGATTCCTATAAGTAGTAGTGGCAACTTATATCTTTTACTATACTATATTGGTTTAGCATCTCCTGGTTATGACTATAGTATAGCACTTCACCTACCCACTGCATTTGCTGGACTGATATATTTTATTCATGATATAATGAAAAGGAAGTATTTCAAGTATATCATTCCTACTTTAGCTTTATCATATATCGTTGGGATCCCTTTGTATTTTACAGTTTCACAAATTATAAGTTCTATCGAATATGCTGTGCCTATGATGATAGGAATCTTCTTGATTCTTACGGGAATCTTTGAAAGGAGAGGGATATTAAAAGAGAGTTTCTTCGAAGATGAGGTCCCTCTAAGAATATGGTTATATATAGGTTTGATCCAGGGATTAAGTGCTTTACCGGGGGTGAGTAGGTCAGGGATTACCATGGCCTATTTACTATATAAAGGATTTTCTGTTAGAAATGCATTTAAATTATCTTTTTTGATAGGTATACCTTTTACTGGGCTATCTGGCTTAGCTATAACTGTTACTTCCGGCCAATTGCAATTTATCTCAGACATAGAGTTATTGGCAGCGTTTATAACGGCTTTTCTATCGGGGATTTTGACCCTAAGGATTATGATGAATAAAGTTGCATCTTATTCCTTTTGGAAGGTGTGTCTTCTTTTGGGTTTGCTATCTTTTGCATCTTTGATTTTTATCTCTCCATAAGAATTCATCGAAATTCCCATTATTAATATGAGAATAGGAATTACATACTTATACAACCACTGAGGAGATATTTTAACGACTGTAAATGAATATCTAGTAGCATTAGCTAGTTCCCCTATTATGGCTCCATATATTATAGTATTATACCCTGCGCTTACACTAGTAAGTAAAGAAATACCACGTGAATATCTAATATACTCAAATTCATAGTTATAGCCGTCTATCTTAACCATCGCTAAGTCTCTGACATAATAATAATCTGTTGAATTTATGGTTACTGGCACAATCAACTCTGAGAATTCTCTGTTGAAAGATAATGGGGTAATAGATATGTTATCGATAAGATATGTCTTTCCTTCTTCGACAACAATAATATTCTTAGAATAGCTTGATACTGTAAGTATTATCGCCATTAGAATAATAAGGAAAAGTATTCTACTTAACTTTTCATCGATTATTCTATCTTTTAGAATGGATAGTGATGATAAGATTACCGATCCTCCTATAATGAACATTATATATAATATTGAAATGCCATTTTGGAATGAATTGATAATAAGGGGTACGAGGATAATTACTGAGTAAAGAATGGCAGGGTAGCGCTGCCGACCTTTCATTCTAATCAGTTCTAGTAATGAAGCGCCTAATAGTGAGAATATTATTATATAGATAGAGAGAAGCATAAAAGCCGGGTTAGGCTTAAGATTAGGATTGCCAGTTAGCGAGGAATATATAGTTAGAGATGTTAGAATTTCTAACATAAGTAATACTGAAAATGAAAATGAGATATGTAATGCTGCGAACTTTAATTCACTGGAATCCGAATAGCGACGGGGGTATATTTTCTTAATATAAATATCTCTATCAAGTAAAAATAGAGGTATTAGTGGTAAGAATATAGGTAAATAATTGTATATTCCAATGGTGTCTTGAATTATTAGGCGGCTATCTGGAGTGAGAAATATCCAAGTATATAGTGACGATGCACTTAAGACTATTGAAGTCAACAACATTATCATTTCTGACCCTAATTTACTTAGTTTTAACGCAAACAGTATTAACCACGTGGAAAACATTAGTGATAGGAGGGATATATCATAACTACTCCATATCCAATAAGAATGATATCCGTATATTTCTAGTTTAAATATGAATCTTATTGCTAATGAGAATAATAATAGAATAAATATAAAAATCGAAATAATGCTCACCAACTTTTCTTTTCGAAAAGGTAGTATTTTTAATCGATGATAGTTAGCCAATATAGGTACAAGAATGAATGTCATACCTACACCTATCTTTGATAATAAATCGGGTATAAAGCTGTATGGATGGAGAAATAAGGGATAAATCCCCATTCCATCTATATACCCTTCCACTGTTCTAATAGGGGTCATCAGAAAATATGAGAGGAATATCAGCCCCATATAGAGACTTATGTGTTTCTGTAAAAATGAAACCTCTGCGTGTGGAAGGTATGCTCGGTATATAATTCTAAAGCCTGTATAAACAGATAATGACACAATTAGGGGAAAAAGTCTTGGCAGTCCATCTAGAAATGATAAGATCTTAAGGTGTAGGGGTAGGGCGCTATGGCTTGTAAGCACTACAAATTCAAAGTTTTTATCCATAGCTATATATCTTGTTAGTATCCATATGGTGAATATTATAAGTATGAGTAAATTTGAATATATCAGGATAGATGCTGCTTTTCTTTTGGAGTACGGCTTTGACATGAAGTAAGCATCCAGAAATAATATTAAGGAGATTATCAATAATGCTAAGTTATAGATTGTCATACACTTCACTATCTAAATCTACTTGGTATCGAGTTTAGAACAGCGTCTAAGACTTTCTTAGCCCAAGTATCCAATGGAACCATATCTAATCTATCTTTGGCTATCCATATTCTTCCCCATAACAGTTTCTCTGCATATTTCAGGGCTTCATCATCACTCATATTATTTCTTTTTAGGATGCCTATAATATTGGGTCTATTTCTGTCTTGAAATATAGGTTTTCCTAACTGGTCTTCTTTGCCATATATATCTAAGATATCATCTCTAATTTGAAATGCCATCCCCAGATTTTTACCAATCTCTCCAAATCTTTCTACATCTAAATCAGAGACGCCTCCTAGTATCGAGGATGCTCTAGCTATATGTTCGAAAAAAGTGGCTGTTTTGTTATATATTATATTATAATACTCTCTTAGGTCAGCAGTATCTTGATACTCTAATTCTTCTATCTCCCCTATACACATCTTTAGTCCGGCTAATAAACTCTCTTTGATGATTTTCTCTCCTAGATCCGCTGTAAGATAATTTGACAATAAAATAAAGGCGTCCCCAGTGACTATCGCCTTCTCTAAACCAAAAATTCTATGTACACTTCTTACTCCCCGCCTATAGTCCGCATTATCTATTATATCGTCATGTATAAGAGATGCTATGTGGCTGAATTCTATAGCTGATGCTAATCTTATTGATGGTTCCTTCTTTGCACCTAGCCCCCGGCTTATTAAAAGACTAAATATAGGTCTTATTAATTTACCTCTACCAATGAGATGAAGCATAGCTTTTTTAAGGGTTCCTCTAAAAGGCGAATTTTCGATATATCGGTAAGTTGCCTCGATCACCTCCTCAGCCAACTCTAATATTCTTTCTTTTGCATATCCAGTTACACCCAACTCCTCAAGCATAATCTTAATCTGTGGAACCATTGGTATTACACCGTATGAAATAAATATTAGTGTCTATTCATAATAAAAATATCTATCCACAACTATAAGCTCGTGACTAAATTTCACCTTATAATTATTATTTTAATAGTCTGTTATCAAACTTTTTTTATTGATATAAATATATTCTAATTGATTGTAGGGGATAAATTTGGAGATAACTACGTTCCATCTTATGGTTCCGTTGTTTAGGAGCGTTATGATGCTATTGTTATCGATAATCTTAGTTTATATTCTAAAATTCTTTATCGACGGATATAGATATTTCAAATCCAGAACTTTGCTTATAATGATAATAACATTCTTAACTCTATTGTTAGGAGTTTTAATAAGTATGATATTAAGCGTAATTGGTCATTACCAGTTGAATATTCTTCAAATGAAGATCGAAGGCTTATATTATCATTATTTAGGTGTTACTATATATTCTATTTTCGAAATGATTGGATTTCTAACATTAATAATATTTAATCTGTTAATTAGAGGGGTAAGAATGGATAAAATCTCATTGGTTACAGCCCTATTGGCAGGCGAAGAATTTCTAGCTATCCTTTTGAATATTGAGTCTATAATAAACATCATCATATTAGGAGAATTAATATTTTTAATAGCAAATATAGCCTCGACAGCTCCTTCTCCTGCAAGTATTGGAAAATATATGGTAATACTAGGTTTTTCACTATTAATTTTTAGTAGAGTATTCATGATATTCCCATTAATACCTATTACTGAAATATTCTCGACAATGATGGAAGTGGCCGGATTCTCTAGTTTAATAGTACTTAGACAGGATGTAAGTCTAGTGGTAAGGACAGCTGAAAACCTGGGGGTGAGTTATGAAGTATAGACCCGACATACTCATCATCAGAGATATCCTTAACTCAATTGATGAAGATGGCACAACAATTTCATTGATAGTTAATAGGGCTAAAATACCTCATGACAGACTAAAAAATAAAATTTCACAGATGATGAAGTCTGGTCTGGTTATTGAGCTAAATGACGGAGGAAAACGAAAATATTTCTTAACAGATCGAGGAAAACACGCTAAAATTAGGATAAATGAAATGATAATATTTTTGAAAGAATTGGGGTTTATAGATTATATAGGAGACAATTCTAGCGTCAATAGATCATCTCGATAAAATACTTATTGTTATACTTCACAAGTATTCCGTTATAATCAAATTGGTCCAATCGATAGCCAGCTTCATCATAAAGCTTAATTGGGTAGATACCGTTTTTCAATCTAGGCGGTTCTTCCGGGTATATGGTAATATTCATTTTATATGGATATTGGAATAATACATATTGGAGGGGTCTAGTTATATACATAGAAGCCACTATTACATCTAAAATATCGATATTCGAATAGATTATAAGAAAACTATTCTTTTCATATATTCCTATGGTGTTATTATCATAAATAAATCCATTTATATCTATGCTTTCCAAATCCGGAGGCTTTTCATGAATCAATAACAAATAATCAACCATTTTTATCGATACATAAATATCATCTTTCCTAATTATATCGCCTAAATAAATATTAGAGACATCTAGCCTCGTCAGCATACGATGTAATGCGTCTCCTAATTTTGGTTCTTGGGAATATATTCCTAGAAAGGGTTTTCGCCTGACTTCCAAGCTTTTCACACCGCGTTTTAAAAGGTTATAATAAGTTGTGAAGCCAACATATCCATGTTTTTTTGATACATGAGTATATGAATCCTCTATATACATAGGTTTTTCAACTAATTCATAAGTTGATAAAGGTATGTTCTCTGAGATCTTATCTCTAAGATATTTATGAATAAAATTAAGCACTTTATTTATTCACCTTAAATTTAAAAAAGAGAAGAAGCGAGTTTTGTTAAATGATATGAATATCCCATTTCATTGTCATACCAAGCTAATACCTTGACAAAGTCTCGATCGATCACTTCAGTCAACAATCCATCAACAATCGATAAGTATTTTGATCCTATAAAATCAGATGAGACGAGTGGTTCCTCGATATAAGACAATGTTCCATTAAGATACGTCTGGGCTGCCTCCTTAAACCTTTCGTTTACTTCATCCCGCGAAGTATCGTCATTAATCACCACCGATACATCAACCAGGGATACATCTGGCACTGGAGCCCTGATAGAAATTGCCTTTAATTTTCCTTGTAGCTCGGGGTAAATCTGGAATATAGCCTTAGCAGCCCCAGTACTTGTAGGGATTAGGTTTATGGCCGCAGCCCTGGCTCTTCTAATGTCTCTGTGTATAGCGTCCAGTAGCCTTTGATCATTAGTATATGCATGGATTGTCGTCATTTCTCCCTTAAGGATTCCATAGTTATCCTGTAATACTTTGATTAATGGAGCTAATGCATTGGTAGTGCACGATGCCATAGATATTATATGATGCTTATCTGGATCATATTTATCTATGTTAATGTTAGGAAGGATAGTTATGTCGGCATCATTCATAGGGGCAGAAACCAATACCTTCTTAACAGAATCATGTAGATGCATCGAAGCTAGTTCCTTAGTTCTAAATATACCTGAGCTTTCTATAACGACTTCAACGTCTAGCGTTCCCCATGGAATTTCTTTTGGGCTTTTTTTATTAAATACTGAAACATGTTTTCCATCTACAATAAGTGCGTCCCCATCTGCATGAATATCATGACTAAGAGTTCCATGGACAGTGTCATATTTTAATAGAAATGCCAGTGTATCAGCTGTCATCAAATCATTTATCGCAACAACCTCTATATCATCAATTTCCAGAGAAGCCCTGTATACTAATCTTCCTATCCTGCCGAATCCATTTATTCCTACTTTGACCATATAATCACCTATTTAATAGTTATATTGCAAAATTATATTTGTGTGAAGCTTCTTATTGAATTAAGTATATCATATTAGATGGTGGAAACAATGGATTATGAACGGACACTTTCTAAAATAGTTACACGGGGACTATTGCTTTCATTTGGAGACTATTTATTATCGAGCGGGGTAAAAAGCCCGTATTATATTGACTTCTCATTATTGGCTAACAGACCCAGTTATCTGAAGATGGTTAATGATATCCTAGTTGATTTCATTAGTAGGAAAAAACTGGCTAATAATGTGGATAGATTGGCGGCTATATCAAATAAAGGTATTATGTTTATAACTCATGTATCTATCTCATTAATGAAGCCCTTTGTATTTATTGACAAATATAGTGGAGAACTGGTATTTGGTGACATTAATCCTGGTGATAAGATTCTTATAATCGATGATCTGATTAATACTGGAAGAACCCTCGAATTTGCGATAGATAAATTAAAGAACATGTATCATGCTGAGCCTTATAGGGTGGTGGTTATGATAGATAGGGAAGAGGGTGGAAAAAGAAAGTTATCTAAATACAATATAAAGATATATTCAGTTACTAAATTAAGTAAATTAGCTAAGGTTCTTCTAGAATTAGGAGGCATTACAGACGAACAGTATGATATAATTGCTAGTAGAATAAAAAAAATGAAGGGTTAGGAAAATACAAATGTTTCGTATACATTCAGCCTTAGACCCATCATTGTAAAGTAGAAGTTGTATACTCTTAATATAATCGTCTGTTCCCGGTATCCCATTACATTCACTCTTGCTATGTCACCAGGGGTTCCATATGGTGAAAATGCCACTATTGTTGTAAGCATGTCTTCGTAGGAGTACATTGGGAATTCACTTGGGATTACATATATCTCTAGGTCTCCGAATATTGCAATAGATACGGATGGTACGCCGATTAGATATAGCGTCGAATAGAAGGGATCGTCTTCTGAAGCTTCGATTGTAAATGATGAATGTCCAATTATAGTTGGGACATATAGATACATGGCCGGCGTCATTTCAACTTTTACTTTGTAAGACTCAGCTGGATAAAGTCCTCCATATTGATATTGTCTTATCGATAAGGTATATATGCCCCAGTCGTCAAGATAAGCGTCTATTGATGGATAAGCCCATCCTACAAGTGCAGTTAAATTATATGTACTGTGCCATAAGGTTCTTCCAGCTCCTACATAAAAGCCCCAGTCGCTAAGTCCTATCAACATTGATGCCGGTGAGTGGATAGCGAAATCATAGCCTGAATCGGGATGTTGCCACTCTAGCATTACTTCCATTTCGCTAACTCCAAATATAGATGGAGGAACATAGAAGTGGATGTACCGCCAATCTCCCGATTCATATCTCCATCCCCACTGCTGTCTGCCCATAGTTGAGTATATATCATATGGTGTCTCATCCGATGGATCTATACCACCTAGTTCAAAGGAGTACCCTGTTACTTCATATAATACACTCCAGCTTACTGGGAATATGATGTGATCCCCTAATTCAGATGTAACTTCAATAAATGATGAATAGATACCTGGGTTTGCATCGGCAGGTACATTAATATTATATGGTACATCGACAGATCCCATAGCTGGGATAAGAACATTGTTGGCTGTATTGATGTATGGCGAATCTGTCTTTGCGTATTTAACCATTTTTATTGTAGTCGGTACTGACACTCCTTGGAGGCCAACTCTGTATACGTATAGCACTAGTTTATTGTTTACCGGATCCATCATCATCTCATAAGGATCGTTAAGAGTTAATTCCTGCACATTAGCTCTTGCATATGCATAGTTCATTCTGTAGAATTCTCCGTCTTCTAGTATACCGTTACCATTTATATCATTCCACTCTCCGAATACTAATGCTTGATACATTGAATACCAATATTGGTTATATGGGTCGAAATATGCATAGTCGAAAATTAGGTTTATCATTATAAAGTCTGCATCCATGAATTCGGCTGGATCAAACACTTCCATGAATACTACTCCATACGTTGTATTTATGAAAGAATCAAAATTCCATTCTACTACTCCGATTTTCTTGAGGTAATAATCGTTAATGTTGACATTAACATCGACATCATAGTAGTTTTCAAGGGTTAATAGTCCAGCTGTTACTGTATCAGGGAATAAATAGCCTCCGAACGAGCTTCCATATCTAAGTGGCTCTATGGGTGGTGGAACACCCCACATTAATAGCCATGGTACAAACATTTGCTCATATAAATTAAACCATGTATCACTTGTATATGCACCTATGCCTCCATTAACAATCAATGATATTGCGGAATATGCGTCAACTCTACCTGCACCTTGTAGAAATGCAGGATAGTTAATGTCTTTAGCGGTGTTCATTATGATCTGTTTAATTAATGTAGGCTCATTTTGGATACCATTTTCTCTTAAGGCCTGAATAATCAGGGCTGCTACCCCCGAGGTCAATGGAGTCGCCATACTGGTTCCTCCAAAGAAACCAACAGCATAGCTTCCATCCCCACCGCCAGATGCAATCATTAAAGGTACTATTCCAAAGGCACCAACATTAATTACATCTGGCTTTACATCGCCCAACGGCGTGGGTCCTCGTGCGGACCAGAATATTGTGTTGTCTGCAAATCCTTCTTCAGCGTCAAAGAATAATGGTGACCCGGTTTGAATTCTTACCCAGTGGAAAGAGGTCGATGCGCCTATAGTCAGTACTAGATTCGCGGCGCCAGAGGAAGTCATGGTACCAAATCCAGGTCCTCCGTTTCCTGCTGCATGAACCATAAGCATACCTGGGTAGTCAGGATCTAGAAATCCAGGTATCATAAATGCCATTTCAAGCAATGAAACGAAGTCTACACCTAATGTAAATATGTCATAGAACGCATATGATATTCCCCAGCTATTGCTTGTTAGATCGGCTCTAACCTCACCGGTAAAGTAGAGAAACGGCACTCCGTCAATAACGATAGTATCGAATCCTGCAGCATAGAACCATGCTGCTTCAACAAATCCATTAAATAGTCCGTTTAATCCAAGTATCTTAGCGTCTCTGGCTATTCCCGGTAGTGAATATTCAGTTCCGTCTCCATATATATCATACGTCGTACTACCATCAGACGCTATTGTAGACGCAACGGCTGTCCCATGTCCATAGAAATCATAGTATATCAATAGATGGTTTCCAGTTTCGCTAAATCCATTCTGGAATCCGCTGCCAAAGTATCCTATGCTGTCAAGGAAGAATCCACCTATCACACCTAAAGATATGTCTGGTATCCCGTCACCAGTATAATCTTCTATAACTATGTCTCCCTTAGTATATGCTGTTTCATCAGTAAAGTCATAATCCGGTGCTAGACCCAAAAATACGCTTTTGTATACACTAGTTACGTCAATATAGACTGTATCATATACTCCCGCTACTTGACTGTCTACAAATAATACAGGAACGATGTATCCATAAGCATAATTCACTTGAAATCCAAGTTTGTATACACCGCTTTGCGAAACTATCCCCCCAACATAGAAATCTGCTGGTATTGTGTAATATATACCCAGAAAGTAATCTAGGCCTTCTAGTATATCCCACCATAGGATAAATCCATCGTAGATCCATACTGTTAGGTTAGCTGTGGGTAGATATCCATCTACAGCTGTGAAATTATAGAATGGATATATAATTCCCATAGCATCTGAGTCGAAAACAAGAGGATTACCTTCCTCATCGTGCATAAGTGCATGTTGAAGATTTGGTTGCCCGAAATCTACACCCGTATCTATAACAGCAACCGTAACACCTTCTCCAGTGTATCCAAATTCGTTCTCAACATCTATAACACCAAGCAGATCTCTCATTTTATATAGGTTCATACCGATGTCGTCTGGAGATATATCAGGTTCTGGTATATCAGCCAGCCCTACAGAGGGATAGAAATCTGGTAGTATCAGTGAGACGGATGGTATGGTCGCTAAGGACTCAATATCAGAGAGTTTATAGAAACCGAATACAATGTATCTATTGTCTATTTTAGGAGAAACCAAGTATGCATCTACATATTTTAACACATCTCTTAATCCCTCTGCTTCCACGATGACCTTACCCTTTACAGCATCACCCATAAGGGCAAGTCCATCCACCGACTTGCCTTCATACAGTATAGCTCTCAGCTCTGGTGATATCTTTGTTAAGTCAGGTCCAACCAATTTATGATCCTGCGGTTCAGCTAGTGCAGGAGTATATCCTGTTAATGGAAGAAGTGACAATGACAGTATTACTATTAACAGTATAGAAATGGCTTGCTTAGCCACTTTTCACACCTCAAATAAAATGCTACAAAATATTATTATATGCATAGAGGGATTATAACATTTACTATTAATTTAGCTGGAAAGATATATAGAATGCTTATTTCTATATCATCAGGATATTAATATTCCTTTATTACTGTAATAGATATAAACTATATACAAAAATGCCTGCTATACCTGCAAACATGCTGGATATGAAATTAACCATATGATTATTAATGAAGCCAACACCCCTTATAATATCCCCTTTTTCCCCGCAATGTATAACGTTTTCCGATATAACCCCGCATACCTTACATTTATAGGTACCTTGTAGAGTTGCACCTAGAATACTATCAATTATCGACCCTATAAATCCTGAAAATGTTGCTACAAAGATTATTGTGAATATGTCTATTGCTATAAGTCGAGCCCCGGGAATAGCTACTAATCCCACCGTCGCCGAAACAAGTATGGAAGCAGCGGTTCCGATAGGTGTTATACCTCCTGATGTACCCGGCACAACTATATGTTTGATATTAGTAATAAGTCTCGGCGGATTTCTATAAATAAGCCCCAGCTCTGTTGCCGCTGTATCAGCTGCCATAGATGATATGCTGCTCACGTAAAATATATATAAAAACTCTAGGTATGAAATGTGGATGAATAGCGAAAGAAAAGCGGCTAATGAAGGCCAAAAGCCGTTTGAAATGATATTTATCCATCGTCGCGCGCCCCCCTTTTCTTGAACCATAAATGTTTGCTTCTTCAAATCTTTTTTGTATTTGGTTGTTATACTGCCTACAAGAAGAAAATATAAAATTATTATGAACCACTCGGGGCCTGCCAACATAGTTACAATGCCTACTGGGATTGCTGACAAGGCACCAGATACAGATAACATGCCCAATCCATATGCGGAGAGGCACATTATTATTATCAATATCGAGGAGACTATCTCTGTTATCATTACCATCAACAATTAATCTTTAACTAATAAATATGTTTGTTTCAGTTTCCATCTAATATTAAATTCTTCTATATCGGTGGTTAAGAGATATTTTGAACCCTTCTAATGAGTTCATCTACTTTAGACAATTTAGATAAACCTAGTATTAATCCCTCTTTTTCGGCAATTCTTACTCCTACGTCATCTACTCTTCTGGGGCCATGGAGAAGCACCATCCTAGGCTTGAGCGGATATACTCTAACAGCTACCAATGGCGATCTCCCTATTGATACATTTGTGAATATGAGTACACGCTCCGTAGACCTTCCATATATCTTGTAGAACCCTTCTCCACTAAGAGATAAGATAGCGACAATACCATCTATTATTGTATGTCCATACAACTTTGTATTTTCTATCAGTCGTCTTCCGACGATTATCTCGCTTTCCGTTGCCTCTATATACTTAGCTGCCGAGATCGGATCAACAAAGTCCTTAATAGATAGTATTCCCGAAGACGAGGACTCCGATGGTTCCTTAGATATTAGATTTATTATTTTGCTTCCTCGAGATATGTCGATATCTATGAGTGAATTTACATATTTTCTTATAAACCGGGTTCCAGGCACACGTTCTTTATTATTTTCATATTCCGAGACTACAGATGGTGAGACCCTCATTCGACGTGCTAGATCGACTTGTGAGATATTAAATATCTTCCGCCATTTTCGTAGTGCCTCATTTAAATCCATAGAAGTCATTATGTCCCCATAGATTTTTTTCTTAACATCTAAATAATTGCTCATCAATTAAAGAAATATTTCGACGGTTTATTAAATCAATAATAGTCAGTTATCTATTTAAAAAAATTCTGTTGATAATGATGATTTCGAATTTGAGGGTCACTTATTTAATATTAACAAACTATTTCGAAATTTATAGTGGAGGGCCTAGATGAAGAGCTATTTATATTTCGATATAGTTACATCATATCCGCTGAGAATACAAAAAGAAAACAAATATGTACAATTAAACCTCGAAACTATCTTGTCTAAAGCATGTGAACTATATGCCAAATTACTGAAAGTTAAACAAAGAAACATAATTTTGACCCCTTGCCCCTACTATTCTATATTCGAACTAATACTTTCAGCGTATACACATTTTGACCAGTCTATATTTATATGTAGAGGTAAGTATGACAATACTGTCAGTTTTTTCGAGAATTTCAGTGCTTTAGGTTATAATGTCAGAATCAAATTAGGATACGGGTCTCATGCTGCTGAAGAAGAATCTCTTGAAGAAATTAGAAAAGGAAATAACATTTCATTCATGCCTCATGTATATCCTGAAAATGGATTTAAATCAGATCTAGGTTTAGTCTATGATGTTTGTAAAGCATATAACAATATTCTTATTGTAGATGCTACATATTCAATAGGCGCTATAAAAATAAATACTAACCGCTTAGATGTACTCTGCGCAGAATCAAATCATTGGTTGATGTCTCCTCCTGCAGCAGGTGTCATCTATGTTAGCGATAAAATTATTAAACAAATGACACCTAAATTTATTAAATTATATATTGACAGAAATCCTACGCCAAGTTATTTTACATGGCTACATCCATACTTAGCGATGTATGATGCGTTGAATAAATCTCTAAGCAGTATTTTGGAAGAGGGAATTGATAATATAGAGAAGAGGGTATTAAGTTTGACACAATGGATTATCGACGATTTAGGAATAAATCCCAAAATAAAAATATTAACTCCTTCTTCGAAGAGGAGAAGAGCGGGAATAGTGGCGTTCTCTGGAGAATTCGACGCCAGTAAACTTCAGAAATATTTGACAAAAAAGAAGATAATTATATCAAGAGAAAATAGAAATCTGATTATATCTGTTCATTATAGGCATACTGAAGAAGAGATTGAGAAATTAATCCTAACTATAAGAGAAGGGCTAAGGCAGATTTAGCCTTCTCTAGCTTTTCTCTCAGCTGACATTCCTATACGTACAACACCAAAATGTATTGCACATGACACACAGTAATATTTAACTAAGGGTTGCTTTAAGATAATGGCTCCTTGTTTTTTTAGTTCTTGACTCAGCTGAGGATCAACATAGGATCTCCATACTACTCTTCTAATAGCCTTATCCCGGGGTATTCTAGCACCACAGTTACTACATGATATATATCCAGATCTACCCTTTTTACCTCTTCCTTTATGACGCCCCCTATTTTTTCTTTTTTTAACCATATAGCATCACAACCGTTATAATAAATATGCGTCGACTTATATTTTAGTTATAGAACACTATTTAAACTTTGTATATAGAACACGGTCGAGTTATCTCTATAATATGGGTAATATATCATCAAAGGTGAACAATATGGAGATTGTAAGTCTTATAAAGGCTATTCCAGCGGTTTACAAGATTGATAATAAGCTCAATGTTACTAAGTGGAAACTGAATGACATAGATAGAAATGTTTTGGAAGCTGCATTATTACTAAAGAAAACATTTGATGGAAATATTACTGTTATATCAGTTGGACCCGAAGATATCACTGATGTTATAAGAGAAGCTTTAGCTTATGGTGGAGATATGGCTTATCACATAGTAACAAATGAATATATTTTTAGTGGGACAGTTATATCCGCTGCGATCGAGAGTATACTTAGAGAAATTGAATATAATATCATATTATCAGGCGAAGCTTCATCTGACTTATATGACTCGAGGATAGGTGCATTGGTCGCTTCAAGACTAGGATTGCCATTCATACCTAGATGTAAAGTTCTGGAGGAAAATAATGGTAATATTATTTGTACCTTAGACCTTGACAAGGAATATAAAGTTTCTGTGGAATATCCATTTGTCCTGGAGATAACTAGAGAATTCGGCAAACCAAAGATAGTCACCATACTTCAACTTCTTCGGGCATCAAAGAAGATAATTCATCAAGTTCACATAGAGAAGCTCATAGGTAAGAAGAGTTATGCAGCTCCATTAGAAGTGATTGGATTAGATAGATTTGAAGTCAAAAGGGAAAGAAGAATATCAACTGGTAGTATTGAGGACTCGGTGAATTTTATATTAGATATTTTTAGGGAGGAGAGGATTTTATGAGGGGAGCTCTCTTTATAGGCGATCCTAATAGTATAGATTATTTAACTAGCTTACTGGATAGACTAGGAATTAACAACAATGTACTATTTAGCAATATCGAGATGAAAACTTATCCACAGACTATAGATAAGGTATATATAATTCCTGAGGTCATGGGTACAGCTACATTAACTTCCATGATAGATATTCTGAGGATTCATGACGTATCTATTATTGTTGGGGATACAAGTAGCTGGGTTACCTCATACATACCCTATCTAGCGGGGTTGTTAAGCGGAGAATATATAGGTTTTATAGATGATATATATAGGGATGAACAAGGATTTGTGATAAAGAAGACGATATTTACCGGGGAATTAATCGTCAAGTATCGTGTTAGAGAAACACCCATTTTTCTAACCATTAATCCTTCAAAGGTTGAAGGTAATTTAAATAAGGAGGCAAAGGAAGCTATATATCTGAGTGAATCAAGTCCATTCTATAAAATATTAACAGAGAAAGAGAAAGAGAAAGATAAGATAGATATACAATATGCAGATGTAATAGTTTCCGTCGGGAGAGGCTTCAAGAACATAAAGGACTTGGAATTAGCAGAAGAATTATCCAATATAGTTGGTGGCGTTGTTGGATGCAGCAGACCTATAGCTACGGATCTTAAATGGCTCCCCGAAGAAAGATGGATAGGATTATCCGGAAAAAAAGTTGAACCGAGATTGTATATAGCCATAGGGATCTCTGGTCAACCACAACATTTGGCTGGTATTAGGAGAGCAAAGAAGATTCTTGCTATAAACATTGATCCCGAGGCCCCTATCTTTCAACATTCAGACTACTGTGTAGTTGCAGATCTATATGATATACTGCCTCTGTTGATAAGAAAGTTAAAGGAACAAGGTGTCACTAGATCATAGATGGACATGTTATATGCTATGGTTTCGTTGGCATGAAGTCTCTCCCAAACAGCTCCCTACCTATTATTAACTTCATAATATTGATAGCGCCTTCCGCGCCTACTAAATATGACAGTATTCCTCTTAAGCCACGTTCTATTGGTAATTCTTTTGAGTATCCTAGGGCGCCGTGCCACATCATAACATGCGTCAATATATTATATGCAGTCTCCGTAGCTATCCATTTCGAGGCGGCTACCATCTTATTTATATCGCTTAAGGCGAACCTTTTGTTTCGATAGTACTCATCAAGCATCCATGCAGTTTTATAGACGAGATCTTTAGCCATCTCTAATTTAATATAATCTTCTACAGCTTCAAATTGGATTGCTTCATATTTAGCTAGTGGCCGTCCAAACATAATTCTATTTTTTATAAAATCTAGTCCTATATCGAGGGCTTTTTCAGCTGCTCCGATACAGGCAGCAGCCACTAGCGGCCTAGCCAAATTAAAGCCCTCCATAGCATAGTAAAATCCTCTCTCCATATCTCCGATTAAATATTCCTGGGGGTATGGTGTATCATTATACTTAATATAACCTGTTGATATTCCTCCTCTACCCATATTTTCTATGATACCAGTCTCAACATGCTCATTATCTTTTATTGTAGTTAACACCGCTGCTATTCCTCTATGTCCTTTAGATGGATCGTGTTTTACGATAGTTACAAATCCACCGCCATATAAACTTGCTTCTTTTACACCGCTTATAAAAATCTTTTCCCCATTGACGATTAGATTATTATGTTCGACTTTCATTGTAGTGTTTATATTTAGTACATCAGATCCTCCATGGGGTTCTGTGGAAGCAATTCCCATAAACCACTCTCCTTTGGTTATTTTAGGTAGGAACTCTTGTTTCGCCTCTTCAGTTCCATATTTTTCAAGAATCTTACTCCAGCTAGCTAATAGTAAATAGTACACTGCTGTGGCAACACTAATGTCTGCTCTGCCGATTTCCTCGGCTGCGATAACAGCAGATATATTATCTGCCTCGATACCTCCATATTCAGATGATAGAGTGAGCCCAAGAAGACCAAATTCTGCCATTTTTTTAATAAACTCTCTAGGTATCTCTTTTTTCGAGTCTATATCTTTGGATATGGGTTCTAGCTCTCGTTGTAAGAATTCTCTCACTGTTTTCTTGAATAATTCATGTTCTTTATCAAGTGAAAAGTCCATTCTTTATCACCAGAACTAAATATTATTATTTTGAGTATATGTGATTTTACTTAGAGGAAAGAAACACACATTACAATTTCTCTTGAAAGTTTCTATTAATAAAAAGTATTGGATTAACTTTAATACAGAGCTATATTTTTGTGTATACCCATAATACTTTATCTCCATCAAAGAGAAGAGTGTTCATCGCGCCTGTTGTAGAGAATTCCCCATTGACATAGAAAAGCCAATAATAACTCTCTGACGGGTTATTTTGTAATCCATTAATAGCATCAATCATCACATCACCGAATGATTCATAATAAGTATAATCAATCTTTGCAACGGCTTGGAGTATGTCGAATACTGTATTGTTCACTCCATCTTGAACGTATAATTTAAATTTATCAACCGTACCATTGGAATAGTTTATTATTAGGTATACGGTATAATAAGTCTCTAGCTTCTCAAATTTGCTTTCTAGGCTAACTAGCTTTCTTTGCATCGTTATATTTTGGTTGTAGAGATAGGCAGATACAACACTGGCGGATATAGCCCATATTAACATAATTGTAAGTAATATGATTAAATTTCTATTTTGCATTTAATATCACCTCCTTAATCCATTCATGTCTGTTTAATCCCTCATAAATTAGGGAGACTAGTATACCATTAGTCAGTTCATGAAGAGGACCCATTGGATAAGGTATTCCGAATACAAATACAGGTACAAAGAGATTTATTATAGCAATGTGTGGAGGGATACCGAAGAGACTCATATTGAGAATTGAAGTCAATATATCATATATTAAAGTGAGTAGAACGGAGTATATGAAAACAAGTGTTCTGCCGAAGTAATGGTGTAATGTTATAAAGGAAGCCAGTATTCCGATTATCGCTGCTACAGCTCCATCTATAAACGTCCATATCCCCATACCTATGTAAAGATCACTAATTAGAAATGAAAGAAATCCTACTGTACCCCCCACTAGAGGACCCATTAGAAGCCCTGCCATTATAGTTAAGGGAATGATCAATGAGATATTAGGTAATATTAGAAGGGAAAGCCTACCTGCAACTGCTAATGATGTAAATACAATGATAGCTGATAGCTGCTTTGTGTTCATCTCTATATAGGATAGGATATCCTATCCTATATAAATATTAATAAATCAATTAATTTGCTTATTTTGATGATAAAGGTCGGATGTTGCGGCTATCCAGTATCTAGAAATAAGTATTATAATTTCTTCGATGTTATAGAGATACAATCAACCTTTTATAAGCTTCCCATGGTAAAAACAGCCATTCGATGGAGGGAGGAAGCGCCTCCCAATATAGAATTTATAGTAAAGGCATGGCAAGCGATTACGCATCCTTGGGGAATGCCAACCTGGAGAAGATATGGTAAGACTCCTCCACCAGGTGAATTAGATAACTATGGCTATTTAAGATATACAGTTGAAAATATAGACGCTTGGAGACGGATAGATGAAGTTCGCAAAGCACTTAATACAGATAAGGTATTGATACAATTGCCACCTAAACTCTCTATTTCTAACAAAAATATAGATGAAATAAGACGATTCCTATTAGAAATTGGAAGAGGGGATGTACATTTAATATTAGAACCTAGGCATGATTCATGGGAACATTCAATGGTAAAGCGCTTATTCGAAGAATTAGATATCGTTCATTGTGTGGATCCATTCAAAGGGAGACCCTGGCGAACGGGAGGCTTTTATTATTTAAGGCTTCATGGAATTAACGGATATAATTATGGATACAAATATACAGATGATGATTTGCTTAAGCTTTCTGAATTTATCTCTAAACTTAGACCGAAAAAAGCAACTTATGTTATGTTTAACAATAAATATATGTTTGAGGATGCATTAAGATTTAAAAATATAATAAACGATTGAAATCAATCAATAATCTTGTCAAATTGTCTCAATATAGAGGGTAATTCGCTTATAAAGTCACTTGCTGTATAATGTAAACCCTTATTTACAAATAGTTTTTCACCGCATTTACCGTTAATATATGCCGCCACAAAAGCAGCCTCAATAGGCGATAGCCCCTTAGCTAGAAAACCCAGTGCGATGCCTGCAAGTATGTCGCCAGTTCCACCCACAGTCATACCTGCATTTCCAGTCTTATTAATATATATGGCGCCGCCATCGGATATCACATCTATTTTTCCTTTTAATAATATTGTCACTCCATATTCCTTAGCATAATTATATACAGTCTCAAGCCTAGACTTATCATAATTCTCTATTTTTTCGCCGAATATTCTATAAAATTCCCCTGCATGAGGTGTGATTATAGACCCCGTGCCTTTAACTTTATCTATAATATCTGGGTATAAAGCGCCAGCATCTAGTACCAGTTTAATCCCTTTAGTGTGTAGCTTGTATGCTAATATTCCTATTTCCTTCTTAATACCTGTCAATCCAGGTCCCAGAAGCACAGCATCAACAGCTATCTTTCCTCTATCTATGATCTTCAATATTTTTGTTGACACTCCAGATGTTATCTTTAAGTCTGGTAAGGGTATTACAATTAAGTCAGGCGAGTATGCTCTAATTGGTATACTCAGAGGCTTCGGCACTGCTATATATACCAAGTCGATTCCTGTTCTAAACGCCGCAAGTGAGGATAATAGTGGAGCTCCATGATACATATAGCTTCCTCCGACAACCAATGCTCTTCCGTTTTCGCCTTTGTGTGATGTTGACTTACGAGGGGGTATGGTTTTTTTGATTAAATCTTCGGTTACCTCAATAATTCTCATAGGTTCCACCATTACACCAATGAATATATATAACAACTCATATTTAGAAATAGTTAGACGGGTTGGGGATGGTCATGGAGGTAGAGCCTAGTTTACCTGAAAAGACCACTAATATGAGTAAATGGTATGATGAAGTATTAGCGAGAGCAGAGCTTATAGATATTAGATATGGTGTAAAAGGATTTATTGTGTATAGACCTTATGCTATGGAAATAATAAATAATTTCTTAGACATGTTCAAAAAGGAGCTTGAAGATAATGGACATAGACCTGCTTTATTCCCATTGGTAATTCCTGAGAAAATGTTAAGAAAAGAGGCGCGACATATTAAGGGATTTGAGGGCCAAGTTTTCTGGGTGACCCATTCAGGATTTAATCCCCTAGAAGAGAAGCTAGCTTTAAGGCCCACTAGTGAGACTGCGATATATCCGTTGTATAGCTTATGGATAAAAAGCTATAAAGATCTACCATTCAAGCTTTATCAGTCTGTAACTGTTTATAGATATGAAACTAAAGCTACAAGGCCACTCCTAAGAGGAAGAGAGTTTTTATGGATAGAGACTCATGACGTATTTAGAGATATATCCGGTGCCGAGAGACAGATAGAAGAGGATGTAGCGATATTCAATAAGGTTGTTAAGGATTCCTTGGGTATACCTTTCTTACATTTAAAGAGAGAGGATTATGACAAATTTGCTGGTGCCGATTATTCATTTGCTTTCGACTGCCTACTTCCAGACGGTAGAGTTCTCCAGATAGGGACAACCCATTATCTAGGCACAAACTTCGCTAAAGCATTTGAAATTAAATATCAAGATGAAGATGAAAGTTTTAAGTATGCTCATCAGACTTGTTTTGGGATAGGCATCTCAAGGATATTGGCTGCTCTTATACTGATACATGGGGATGAATTTGGCCTTATATTGCCTTTTGATATAGCCCCTATCCAGATAGTCATAATACCCATTCCCAAAAAGGAATATCCAGATGATAAATTACGTAAATATATAGATAAGGTAAAGGAAAAACTAATGGAGAATGACTACCGTGTAATAGTGGATTACAGCGAAAAATCACCCGGGGAAAAATATTACTATTATGATATGAAGGGCGTGCCTTTACGTATAGAGATAGGTCCTAGGGAAGTTAATAATAATCAGATAACCATATTTAGAAGAGATCTAAGAAAAAAATATGTTATTAGTTCCGATGAAATTATGGAGACTATAGAGGAGTTCAGGAAAGATATCATAAAAACATTGAGGGCGAGAGCTGTTGACGGCCTAAACAAATCTATTGTCTATGCAGAGAGTCTAGGAGAAGTATTAAGGTATGTTGATGAGGGTAAGCCAATTATAAAGGTTGGCTTCTGCGGTCGAAAAGCATGTGCAGATGAATTGAAAAGCGAGACTTTAGGGTACGAAACCCGTGGATATTCTCTCATGGAAAGGGAAAATGCGAGATATTGTGTAGTTTGTGGACAAGAGGCAGACCATATTACTTATCTAGCGAAGGCATATTAAATATTCAGAATGGATTTGATATAAGATGAGATTTATGTATGTGGTTAGCATCCGATATATCACAGTCGATATACTTTATATCTAACATAATGTACTCTACATATAACTATAATAGGTAATTTGAGCGTTAAGATTAAATAAAATACCGTATCTATTTATATATCTGTTTAAAGTAGAATTAATGTCGCGAAAAGAGGGCTGGAATGGACAGAAAAGTTTTCATTAAGTATTTAGATAAATTTAGGGAAATATGTCTACATCTTAATATAAACTTAGGGGATATTGTTGCTTTAATTAAGATAATTGATAAGGACGAAGTGGGAAGGTATAGATTAACTAAGGAAGTTGGATTGGGTGAAGCGACAACTAGGACAATATTGAGGCATCTGCGAAATTCAAATGTTCTCTCTCGAGGGGAAAGGGGACATAGGTTGACTAAGGAGGGTTATATGATTTTTGAGTACTTAATTAGTAAAATAGTTGAAGAAGGAGATATTACTACTCCCTTTAGATTGGGAGAGTATGAATATTTTATCCATATTAGGGGGGGCGTTCATGATGTTGGTAGCGGAGTTGAGTACAGAGATACCGCTTTATTGGCCGGTGCGCGTGCAGCAGTAATATTGCAGTTTGTGGATAATCGTTTGATTTTCCCGGATTCCAAGGAAGAATTGTCTAAGAGAAATCCGGAATTTAATAAAATTCTGATAAATAAGTTAAGCTTTATCGAGGGTGATATACTCACTATAGTTGGCGCCGAAAACTATGTTAAAGCGAGAAGAGGCGCATATGCCATATTGCTAAGTTTAATATAGATATATTTCATTTATGGATATCTTGATAGGTAGCTGATCAATATGAGGGAAAAGAATACTAAAATAATTGGGAGAGGGACGTGGATCGATAAGATAGCTGATGAGCTAATCAAAAGAGAAAAGTCGCTTGGTAGAGATCTGTCTTTGATAAGGACCGAAAGTGGGTTGGGTGCCTCGGGAATTCCACATGTAGGAAGTATGGCTGATGCTGTCAGGGCTTATGCTGTTACATTAGGGCTCAGAGATATGGGGTATAATTCTGAAACTATAGCGTTTACTGATGATATGGATGGCTTGCGAAGTGTACCTGTAGACTTACCTTCTACACTAAATCAATATTTATTACAGCCTGTCTCATTAATACCGGATCCATTCGGTTGTCACGAGTCATTTGGAAAACATACTAGTGGGCTGCTTCTTGAAGCATTGGATAGTGTGGGAATAGAATACAAGCATTATTCTGCATATCATGTTTATAGTAAGGGGTTAATGAAGGATATCATTAAAGAGATACTGATTAATGCTAAAAAGGTTGGAGAGATAATTTATGAGGAGACCGGTCAAGAGAAGTTTCTAAGATATCTCCCATATTTTGCCATATGTAAAAATTGTGGCAGGATATATACGACTGTATCTCTATATTTTGATCCCAAGGAGGAAACTGTGAAATACAGATGTATTGGATCCGAGATCAAAGGAGAATGGTTTTCCGGATGTGGATATGAAGGATATGCAAAAATAGATAAGGCCGATGGTAAGCTGGCTTGGAAGGCAGAGTTCGCCGCGAGATGGAAATATCTTGATATTCGATTTGAAGCATATGGGAAAGATATAGCTGATTCTGTGAAAATAAATGATAGAATATCAGAGGAGATACTTAGTTTTCCACATCCGCTACACGTCAGATATGAATTGTTTCTTGATGTTTCTGGACGAAAAATCTCTAAGTCTCGTGGTAGAACTTTTACACCACAAATGTGGTTAAAATATGGAGCGCCTGAAAGCCTAATACTATATCTACTGAAAAGATTTGTGGGAACAAGAAGGATATCATATGAAACAGTTGTACATATGATGAGAGAGTTGGATATCTATAGGGAAGTTTATTATGGAAAAATAAAGTTAGGGAATCCCCTTAAGGAGGCTAGAATAAAGGGTTTGTTAGAATATAGCCATCTATTAAGGGAAATTCCGAAAGTTAAAGTTCCATATACATTGGTTCTTTCACTAGCCTCAGTAGCTCCAGAAGGCATTGAAAAAGAGTTTGTATCAAAAAGATTAATTAAATATGGTTATTCTGGCAATGGAGATATAGAAAAAGTTATAGAATATGCCGTTAACTGGATTCGTGACATCGGTAAGCCCCCAGCAGCGAGGATTGATATAGACATCAGTGACATAGAGAAAAAGGCATTGGATGAGCTGATAAGTAGAATATCTGGATTAGATAAAGGTGAGGAGATCCAAACAGAAATATTTAGAGTATCTCGAAAATATAATATCTCACCTAGAAGGTTCTTTATGATACTATATCAAATAATTCTCGGCCAAGACAAAGGTCCAAGGTTAGGTCCACTAATCGAGGATATAGGAGTTGATAATGTAATATCGAAAATTAGAAAAGTTCTACGTAAATAAATTTCTACGTGAAACCTGAAACTTAAATTATAAATTATTATGAAATTATTAATTTAGGAGTGCGGCCGTGGCCCAGCCAGGATAAAAAAGAGGGTTTCCTATAGGCACCGGCCTGCGGATTCACTGAGTGGAGAGCCGGGGATCGGGGGTTCAAATCCCCCCGGCCGCACCAAGATTATTTTTTGGATTAACGATCCAGAAAATTTTCATGATGGAATGTTTGTCCTTCAATTCGTATATATAATCAAATAATGCATCATATGATTTACCTATATAAAATAGGTGACTTGGATCGTTGGTATCTGTTGCGCCGAATTTAGGTATATATTCATAGTATAGGGCCAGGTGATTGGCTATTATGCTCTCTAGTTTTTCAGGGGATTCAATTACTATGGCTCCCAGTATTTTTGAATATGGAATAATGTAGTCTATATGCCACCTCAGTTTTTTTCTATAGGTAAAATGTCTATTTAGACGTTTATATAAGTTATTTAATGCTGACCCTACATATGCATATATTCCTTCTTTGAAATATGCATTGTGGTTTTTTCCGAACTTAATTTTTCTGTCTTTATCTATCCATAATAATAGGACGTAACTTCCCTTCACATTAATATTATTGGACTACAGAGGTATTATTAGTGTTCCAATAACTGTTGATATTAGTGGTACTAATGCATATTGAGGATATCGTACGGTACCATTTACCATTTTAGCTACAAGTATAGATGATATTAATGCACCCATTATTAGAAGAAATATGCTGCTATCAATTATGAATCTTAGTGCTACAGGGCTTAATCCTAGTGTATATATTGAAGCTGTTGCAATCATCGATATAAGTCCGCTGTTAACTGATATTCCAAATAATCCAACGATAGGTAGGAACCCGGATACTATTAGTGGAAGCATGGATGCTTCATAACTTTTCTTTTTCAGGAAGATATATTCATCTAGGACCGTTCTTAGCTTAGTTACTTCATTTAGTCCACCGCCCACTTCCATAATCTCCCCTATAATTCTAAATGAGAGATATACCACACCCGATAAGATCGGCAGCTGCTTTATAGCTTCGCGTGGATCAAATCCTAAGTTTAGAAGTTCTTTTAATTTCAGTATTATTGTTCTAAACCGATATTTATAATTAGTCACATCAACTCGATTAATTATATCTTCTATTGTATATCCATGCCTAAGCCATTCCTCTGCTGAGTCCATAAATATTGATAGATCCGATTCTTCCTCACTAACCCCCTTTTTTGTGACGTAACCGATTATCGAGAGAGGAATAAAAACAGTTAGTGGAACCGCAGAATAGAAAGCATATATGTTAATCTTGGTAGTGAATATTAGGAATATAACCAATACTAGCTCCATAATTAGAATATAAGTAACATGTTTAGGAGTTACATATAAAGAGAGGTCGGGTATAAAAAACTGGTAGTTGTCCAATATAATATAGATTATTAGACCGATAGAGATGAATAGAATCGCCATTATATAAACAAATTTATGCAAAACACTAATATCAAATATAAAAGATAACATTGAGAATAATATCGGCACTAAGCCATATATTATAAGAAGTATTTCAATGTAAGAAGATATGTTATTTAGCCTATATCTCCATGTGGCTTTAATTTCGTTTATGATTTGGTATAATTTATCATTGAAGAGCCTATTAACATCGCCGCCGGTATATTTGAACTCGATATATTGATTGATTAGTGCGGAGAATTTTTCGGATGGAGCAGTTTTTATCATCTTAGAAGCTGAATAATCAATATCCTCATTATGTATACGAGAATAGATTAACCATCCCTTTATCTCTTTTGATATAAATTTTAGAATATCATTCAATTCGTTTGCTATAACCTTAAAACCACTTTCTAGCCTATTTAGCCCTGAATATATACACACTATGAGATTGAAGAATAATATTTCACGCTCTATTCCTCTTTTACTCTCGTATATCTTGATTCCTATAAATAGATTTATGAATAGGATCGGTAGAAGGCAGCTCAGCAGAACTATGGATATTGCGAAGTATAGGGATTTCAGGCCTTCTAGAATAAAATACAAAAAAGAGATAAACGTAGGAGGTATTATTAAATAGAACAATAGCATTATAAATGCGAGTCGAGTCTTCTTATATCTTAGTCTCGCTTTAGTAGGATCCATTGAGATAAATTTTACTAGAACTTTAATTAAGAACATTATGGGGCCTTGACTATGCTTAATATACAGTTCATCAAGTTTATTTATGAAACGGGTGGTTATCCTATTGCCATATGTATAGAGTTTATGCTTTAAGGATCCATCTACCATTTTCATATTTATACACTCCGGCGTAGAACATTTTGATTCTATAAGAAAATTCCAGTGGTGAAAGTATCTTTAGTTTCACGAGATAATGTAGAAATTTCCTTCTTTTATCTAACTCGTGCATTAGCATGTGAATATTATTTATATTATCATTCGACCCACAGATGTTTTTAATATTATCAGAATAATGTATCCATTTTCCATTGCCGATATATTTTGAGATCGTTTCCCACTTCAGATTGTGATTCTCAGCCACTTTATAAATCCTTCTTGTTCTATTGTTTTCTCTTTGCATAATTACAACCGTATCGATTAGGAGTAACATACTATCATCTACGTTAATGGGGTAACTTCTTAGTCTAGCCAATAATCCACTAATAGTTTCAGCGTGAAATGTTGTTAGACATCCGTGCCCAGTAGCCGCTGCTTGGCATATCAGACGGGCTTCTTCACCTCTTGACTCGCCTAATATGAGTAAATCCGCCCTTTCCCGAAGAGAAAGCTTTACCAAGTCGAATATATTTATAGTATCGTCGTTATGTAATGGACGGGTAGTTAGAGGCTTCCAATTATTGTGATAAGATAAATTTAGTTCTCTAATGTCTTCTATGGTTACTATTTTAGAGTTTGGTGGTACAAGGTATGCTAATGCATTTACAAGAGTTGTTTTCCCAGTACTTGAAGGTCCTATGATAACGATAAATTTTTTGAGTTCTGTCATCATCCAAAGATAAGCAGCCGTAAATGTGTCGATAGTACCATAGTTGATTAATTCTGTCATTGTATATGGCTCGGACCGAAATTTTCTAATAGTAAAACTGCTTCCCAAGGGCGAGATTTCTTTCCTCCAAGTAGCTGTTAAACGGAAACCTTCTGGAAGAACGGATTCCAATGTAGGCCTTAATATGCTGATTGACTTTCCAGTTCTATATGCCAATTTTCTTATTGTTCTATCTAGCTCCTCCTGATTAAACATGATATTCGTCGATAACCATCCTTTGTAATTGTATTTCTTATGCCATACCTTAATACGATTTTCGGGTCCTATGCATGAGATATCTTCTACATTTATATCTGAAAGAGGAAATGAAAGAATCCCATAGCTCACCCTTTCTTTAATTACATAATATTTAAAGGCTTCTCTAAGTTCTTCATAATTATCACTTCCTTTATACATCTTGTTATAGAGATTTAGCAGGTATCGCACAGGATCTTCTATATAACTATTATTATATTCTATATAACGCTCTAGTTTCGATATAATTTCTCTTATTCTATTTTGGATATCATATGAAAAGGGTTCATTTACGATATAATACATGGAATCGTATGAATCGTATATCTCGATGTTTGCTCTTAAATTATATTGATTCCCATTATTAACTTGCCACTTACTATGTACTTCGTACCTCTCAATCAATTCGAGGTTATCGGTATTCACCGTACTCACCCATTATCGATATATATCTGATTAGGAAGTCGATAAATGAGCCAGAAAATGTTATTGTCAATTGCTGCATATGTGGGTAGTCCTAAAAGAAGTGTGTTATTATCGAATAAGTTCTTCTCAAAATACAAATTGAATCCGTCACTCCTGTATAGTCCTAACCGTAAAATAATAGATTTTTCGTCTTTAAGTATGGGATTTTCACCAGTTAGCCACCTGTTTAGGTCTAGCTTAATAGGATCGAAAATAGTAGCCACAGAGAAAGATAATAGGTATACTGCTCTTTCATCATAGCCGATTAATCCCCGGAAGGGCTCTTTGAAAGATATAAATATATTATTGACTAATATTACTTCTTCTTCGCTGATAGGAATAAAAATAATATCCGTATTCCAGTAACTGATGAACTTCTTGACTTTAAGTTTTCCTTTATATAGCGAATCTACTTTTATACCCTCACCTCTTCCGATAGGCAATTCTCCTACTGATAATGTTATAAAGCCGGTATGTTCATTTATTGAGCTATAGATATTTGTGTCTGTGGCTTTCAATATCGCCCTAATAATAAGATTATTATTAATTACTTCGCCATCTATCCATATGCGTGTTAATGAAATCTTACTAGTAAGATATATATCTTGGCTAATTTTTTCCTCGAATCCGTTAGAAAACTTGATGATCGATGCATTTAGCATGTAAGAATTGTTTGTTAAGTTATAGAATCTAATTATTCGAAGAGCATAATATTCGTAGAAGAGCTTTGCATAAAACATTATATAAATTGGTTCAGGAAACTTGTATCCGATATCTATTTCGATGTAAAGATGATATTTTTCTAATGCATCTGTAGTATTATGAATTATTCCTCCACCATAGGGCTTGATTACGATAGGGTATTCACCATTATTTACGTTAAATGTAATATTACCATAATATAGTGAATCGGTAAGATCATCGTCGCTTATATTTCCCCATGCTGTATTAGGCATGATAGATGGAATCCCCAAATATGATTTTACTGCGGCTTCAGAGTCATCTATAATTGCAGAGCCGAAAATAGGATATGAAAGTGGTGTTGTCCATCTATTAGATATTATTATTTTGGATCCAGGGGTGAATGATGAGATATATGAGATGTCCCATGATTCAAATGGGTATATTATCACTTTATTCCATAAAACACGACCGTCATAAATCCTATATATATGATATGCATATAGTCGCGTGCTCGATAACTTTGCAGTTCCACGGGAATATAATATTATATCTTTATCTCTAAAAATACACTCGATATTTCGATACAAAAACTGTATTTTTCTGATTGTTGTGTTGTCATGGATTATATATGCATAGTCAAGTCCCCTAACGATAATATATTTTTTCCCAATATAGCAAACAGCAGATATAGGATTATCGAGCATAAATAATTCTCCGTTAATGTCTACATAATTTATTTCATTCTCGAAGTATATAGAATTGGCATAAATTCGGATACGGCCGTTACTGGATGAAAAATGATTTATACTTATTATTTGGCCATCTATCATGTTGAAAATAAATAATTGTTTAGCTCCTGAGAGGTCAGTTATCTTAAGGGCGGCAGTGTTATGACCCAGTATCTTAATTTCATTAGCATCGATGCCAGTTAGATAGTTTAATGAGAAAATTTTTTTGTCTGATACGAGATTATTAGTTCTCATTGCAGATGAATTTAAAGATGGATTATATACGTTTCCCAAAGAAGTTACGATATATATAGATTTATAAGTATTATAAGGTTCTTTTAGGTTAACACTAATCTTTTCTAGTGGAGGTAACGCCATATTTAGGGGAATCGTTTCTATTTTATTATTACT
This sequence comes from Candidatus Scotarchaeum otlingeri, assembly GCA_002011075.2. Classification (GTDB taxonomy): domain Archaea; phylum Thermoproteota; class Nitrososphaeria; order Geothermarchaeales; family JDFR-13; genus Scotarchaeum; species Scotarchaeum otlingeri. The sequence goes on along the minus strand of MTMA02000006.1, from coordinate 339,545 downwards.
ATCTAGGGTGATCAAATATTTTATTGTAGAGCTATTTGTCCAGCGACTCTCTATAATAATTCTTTGTGGGTTATTTTCATCGATTATAAGAACGATACTTTCTTTACTTCGTGAGCCTAGAAGTTCAACAGACTTTTCTATAGAGGAGAAATATCTGTTTCTAGCAAAGTCTAGGTATATATAGCTACTCATTATGCTGATAGCAATTATTAGTATCAATACAAATGCGACGAGATTTGACACTCCTTTTCTACGATTCATTAATAATCCACCTGAGTTTAATTATATGGTTTAGAATTAGGGTTATAGAGTTCATGCTTCCAGTATAATTGATTTTTATAATTGAAATTTTCTTTGGTTCTAATGTAGAGGCCTCATTTTCTATGGTATCAACAAAGATGGTGAAATCATTTATCTCAAGTGAATCGTTTATATATATGTTGCTTATAATCGCTGGTGTCCAGCCGTAATTATATAAATATATATAGTGAGAGGATCCATTGATCGCATGTGCTATGAATTCTATATGTACTCCGTTGTTTGTGGATAACTCTAGGTATTGACTTGATAAGCTGCTAACTTCGGTATTTACTAATGATGGGGTTTGGTACATTAATAGTGAGATTAGAGATATAACTATGAGTATTAGTATTGATGTGGCTATTAGTGGGGTGACAGCTTTCACCTTAGTCTATCACCCTTCATTGAAGAGAGAGCCTTACTTTGAATATTTCTCCATTCTCAATGTAGATATAGATGTCTACTATGTCGCCTTGGGATATTGTGGCTGCAGGGTCTATGGTTAGGGTAATTTTAGCTGCATCACCGGGTTGTAATGTTAGTGGCAAGTCTGCCGAGGTGTTTGCTATAATTACTCCATTCATATCAAGTATTTCAATTGATTCTATTGTAACCGGTATGTTACCTGCGTTTTTGGCATTTACTATTATGTTAGAGCCGATCGTGAACGCTCCTAATACATTGATTTGTCTATTGGTAAACCAGTTATTCATCAGCCCGGAGGCTCCGCTATATACCATGACACCTAAGGCTAAAACGATTATCACCAGAATAACGATTTGCAAAAATACTGATACGCCTTTTCTTTTATTAAAATATCTATTGATATATGGACTCATATTTTACGCCTCAACCCTCCTTTATATTTCAGCTGTTTAAAAGAATAGAGAAGCGACCGCCAGAGGAATTATTTAATACTTATAATGCCAAGGTTTTTACTCTATATGGAGTGATGAGACGAACAGGTTATGCATATTTGCCTTTGCATACAGGATATGTACCTAAATGGTTATATAATAGGATGGTGGACCTTGGAGAGAAAATTTTATATATAATAATAGAGGATTTTGGGGTCAAGGAGTTACTTAATAGATTAGCTGATCCCATATGGTTTCAAGCATTAGGGTGTGTTTTAGGGTTTGATTGGCATTCATCGGGGCTAACGACTGTAGTTACATCCGCCTTAAAGGATGCATGCAGAAACGAGGATATAGGAATTTTTATAGCAGGGGGAAAGGGAATTCATGCACGTAACACGATAGATGAGATCGAGGGGATTTCGCATCGGATTGATGCTATAGATAAAGAAAAAATTATTTATACAAGTAGGATAGCGGCAAAGGTAGATAATACCCTATTATTAGATGGGTATTATCTTTATCACCACACAATCTTCTTTGATGAACATAATAATTGGAGCATAATACAGCAGGGAATGAACCCGACCATAAAATATGCACGGAGGTATCACTGGGCGTCATCCAGTTTAAGTAGCTATGTTATAGAACCACATTCAGGAATGATCGGAGATCTAGCTCATAGGGAGGTAATAGATTTGACATCGAGAGAAAGCTCTGAGACAAATAGAGTAATAATAGATATTGTTAAAGAGAAGGATCGATTCAAAAAGGATCTAGACAATATGAAGTATTACTCTCATATTGGCCTTAATTTTTGGATTGAGAAGAAAACAGGTAGCCGGATTAAAACCTTGGCTATGCCAACAAGAATTAATTGGAAAGCAATTAAAAAAGCATATGAGACGCAGCCTTCTAATCTAGAAGAATTAATTAGTATACGGGGAATAGGTCCGTCAACGATAAGGGCTTTATCCCTAATATCTGAGGTAATATATGGTGTAGAGCCTTCAAAGAGGGATCCTGTTAGGTATACTTTTGCAGTAGGAGGTAAGGATGGCGTACCATTTCCTATAGATAAAGATGTATATGATGAAGTGATTAGCTATTTTGATGAACTAGCCTCAAAGGCGAATCTCGAGAGAAAGAGAATAATTAATCGTTTATCGAAGTTACTTCTTTACATTAATCCTATCAAATAATATTACTCCATCAACCATAGTCATTAATACTTTTATATCTCTAAGTTCTTCTAGCGTGCATCTAAATGGATCTTTATCTAAGACTATCAAATCCGCATAGTATCCCTTTCTTAAGGTTCCAAGCCCTATAGAGTTTATTAGATTTGAACTTCCAATGGTGTATAACTCTATGGCCGTCTTAATGTCGATTGCTTCAAGAGGATTGACGTATGGGCCGTTTATGGCGGATATTATATGTATCCAAGGATCTATTTCTTCAACCGGTGCATCTGAACCTATTCCCATTATAAAGCCTATTTTTTTCATAGAGTTAAATCTATATGTATATTTGGCTCTCTTACCTAGACGATCTCTTATCCAAAAATCAGATGTTACAAATCTAGGCTGAATAGAAACCTTTAATGGTAAATAGCGTTTTATCTTTGTAAATAAGTCATCTGGTAATAGAGATAAATGCTCTATTCTAATATGCTTTATAATAGATCTATCGAGCCTTTCTAATGCATCTAACATTATTTCCAATGCTCTATCTCCAATAATATGAATGGCTATTTTTGCTCCTAATTTGATGCACCTCAATATTGAAGATATCAGCTCAGCGGCATTCATATTTAGAATGCCCATATTATGAGGCTCATCATCATAGCCTGATCTAAGCGCAGCTGTTCTTGCACCAAAGGATCCATCCATAAATAGTTTGATTCCAATGATCTTTATCTTTCCATTTTCATAAGAAGCTTTTATATCACGAAATTTACTGAGATGCTCAGAACTAAGGTAGATAAATATCCTAATAGGGAGATTTCCTTTAAAGGCCTCTACTAATTTTTTTATCGAAAATGTATCGGCACTCATCCAATGAATAGAGGTTATCCCTTTCTTGACTATATTTTCGATGGCGCTCCTTAATGTTGATGGTGACAATAATTGAGAATGCACATGTTTTATGACTCTATATAAGGTTTCTTCGTATAGAACCCCCTGACTTAATTCTGCTTGATTACTACTATTTCTTGCCAATCCTAAATCGATTATTTTCCTTATACCTAACGAATTAACTATGCCAACATGTCCACATTTACGTACTATTAAGATTGGCATATCAACAGATACTTCATCTAAATCCTTTCTAGAAGGCAGTCTTTTATCACTAAATTCTTCATGATCCCAACCTCTACCATATATCCAGGGTACATCTTGATTTTTCGCCGCTTTTAGTCTGTATTTTAACTCCTCAATAGATTTGGTTCCTGAGAGATCGGTAGTAACCTGCATCAGAGCATAAGATGATAAATGCATATGTGAATCTATAAACCCTGGAAGAACTGTTCTACCTCCTAAATCTATGATTTTACCTGAGAATTTAGAAGGGATCTGTTCTCCTACATATGATATTACTCCATTCTCTATACATAATACCTTTGCATTAGGTCTCTCGCTACTCATTGTATATATATTACAATTTTTGAGGATTATTCTATTCATCATTAATAATTATAATATTATACATCCAGAAAAATATGCTAATTATTCTGTTTCATTCGAAAATGCCATTAATATTATTGTCAGATACCCCAGTTCTTTAATCATCAAAATTCATACTGGGACAGCCTCATCATCCATAGCTAACAATAACTTGTCTCATATTAAAGCATTTCATTATATAACGAATGTGTCGAATGATGGATGAATGCTTATCTGACTCGTGTCTATAATATTATAACATTACCTCCATGATGGGATATAATATTAATATTAATGTTAGCCATGAGATTAGTGGAATACCTGAGGTAGTCCACATATATTCATCATTATTATATGGCTTAATTGCATCATTGATATCTTTTATGGAGGGCATAAGTCTTATACGTCTAAGTCCATCCGAGTCTATAACTTCTAATGAGTAGATTTTTATATTATCGATTCTAGCAGCCACTTCCTTTCTAGCAATCAAGCATAATATCACTTTCATGCAAAAGGATAGTTCATCTTTAAAGAGCTGGTTATTAAGAACCCAATAACGATAATTGCTCAATAGATTATACATGATATTATAAATTAGAGCCGATATCAATGTCATAAGAAAAATTCTTAGTGGATAATTAAAAGGAACATAGTGAAGACTCTTAGGTCCTACTGGAGACAGAGGAAACAATGTGAAAACCATCATTAATGCTATTATATCCGCCTCGCCAATCATAGAAAATCTGTGGATAATTATGAAAATAAGTGTATACATTATCATGTTAGCTAGATATCTATAGATTCCAACTGATAAAACGGATTGGTCCATCAATAATAGCGGATATCCTATCACACCTTGAACTAGCCAGATTCTATCATCGATAAATCTACTTTTGATATCTTGATATGCTGGAATAATCATTAGTATAGTAAATATTGTATACCGCAATATAGTTATAGACATCAAGTAAACTATTTCTATGTAACCTTTAAACTATAGAGAATTATTGCAAATACAGCCGAAGGAGATAAGTTCTCATCAATATCATCAATGTATACTGGATAGCCATTTTCCAATTCTTTTAGTGAAAAACTGGTGTGACCGCCTGAAACACCGATCATAACCTTTAGATCACTAGACAATTCCTCCTTCAACAAATTAAAATCCAGTTTCTCCTTCCCCAACCTCTTGGGTACGACCATATAGAACTTATCGGGACCCAATAATTCAATGGCATCTATCAGGTCCGGTACATATAAGACCTTACCGCCCCTTTTAAAGGCCAACTTCTCCACTTCTGGGACACCGGTCTGGGCAGCAGAGCTTGTAGCTTTAGATATAACAATAAGATCCGAATCGAATAGCAGACATACTCTGGCTGCATCGACGAGCTTAACTGAACTATATGAATTATGTATTAATGTTATCAGCAATATCCTTCACCCATTTAGCCATGAAATAATATAATTTTTTAATTATTTACCTATTTATTGTATCACTATATCTAGGGGGGTCGAATGGCCAGCAACACGGGTCCATGCTTCATAGATCTATTTTGTGGTGGAGGGGGATTTACTAGGGGCCTCATTGAAGCCGGTCTAGAACCAGTATATGCTGTAGATATAGATCCTTATGTCATTGAAACTTATAGAAGCAACTTAGGTTGGGTTGAGACCCATATTGATGATATTAGGAATATACATTCACTTGATATATTACATCAGGTTGATAAGGTGGATATCGTCGTTGCTTCGCCTCCATGTGAATCCTTCACATCCGTTAGCCAGAGATTGATGGATGATCCTTTGGATAGATTATATACTGATCCTAGGGGTAGGCTTACACTTGAGGCTATTAGAATAATCCTAGATCTGAAGCCGAAGATATTTATTATCGAAAATGTGCCTGGGATTCTACAGCCAATAATCAAGAAAAGTATTATTAGGGAGTTTGGAAGAGGGGGGTATAGAAAGATATATTTCAATATATTATTAGCCGAGAGATATGGCTGTCCAAGCCATAGGAAGAGAGTGTTTATATCCAATATACCCATTCATAGGGATGGAATCGAGAAATATAGTTCGGTATGGGATGCCATTGGAGACTTAGGCGATCCCCGATACCCTACTAATATCCCCAACCATGATTATGTCCATATCTCGGATAAATTATACAATAGGATCGTTAGATTGAGATGGGGCGAGGCGACACAGTTCTTCTTGGGAAGGGGAAATAAGGTGTATAAACAGTTTATAAGGCTACATCCCCATAGGATTTCCCCGACTGTAATGGGGAGATCGAGATTTATTCATCCATTTGAAAATAGGATATTGACTGTTAGGGAACAGGCTAGACTAATGTCATTCCCGGATAACCATATCTTCAAAGGACCCGTTGAGAATATGTATAATCAGGTGGGTGAAGCAGTGCCCCCCATACTCTCCAAATACATAGGGAGCTTTATCATACGTTTCCTCAAGAAATATAGTTTACATTCTCCCTACTAACTTAAAACCTAATAATCCACTCAACACCTCCATCACAGACATATACGCCTTTGTCAACAATATTCTTCTATTCCTAACCTCAGAACTATCGGCCTTTATAATGGGACATTTCTCATAAAACTCGTTAAATATTAAGGATAAGTTATATATGTATCGGGTTAATCTCTTGACCTCTAAATCTCTCGCTACATCAACTAGCCTTAGTCTGAATCTAGATAGCTCCATAAGAAACCTGTCCTCTACCGGATCCATACCATCAAGATATAATTCTCTAACACTGTATTTATCGATCTTCCTCATAACACCTGATGCACGCGCATAACTATACATAATATATGTTCCCGATTCACCCTTGACATCTAACATCTTATCCACATCGAAGACCACCAACTTATCCCTATCTGAATTGAGAAGGTTATATCTAAGTGCAGTTATAGCGAGACTTTCAGAAATATTTCTGAGGGTATCTTCATCTAGATCAGGATTATTATTCTTGGCTATCTTATAAGCCTCTCGACTCAGCATATCGAGGAAGGGATCAGTATTAATATATATACCCCTCCTACCTGACATCCTCTGAATCCTTCTGGGAACCTCCAAACCTAGATATTTTTCAGCTGTATTCTTGCTGAGAACAACAGACTCATAGGCGTAATGAATATATCTATTTAATATTTCGTCTCCATATATGGATGCCAGAACTCTCCTCAAAATCTCTTGTGGCCTCCTCTGCTCAACACCTATAACATTAATCGATAAGAGACATTCATCAAAAATTAGTCTTTTATCCCCTGTAGGGGAAGAAGACCAGATAACCTTGCCGTCATTGTCGATATATTTCTTTATTACTAGGGGATATTTGAATAACCCTAACTTCCACATGGCGAATATAATATCCTTACCTAGGTAAGTCATCGTACCATCACTCCTAACGAGGACCTCATCCGACTCGCCCCTAAACTCAGGTATCCTCTCTACTCTAACCACCCAACAATCCTTATATCTACCCTTATCCGGATTATCTATTAAAGGGCTACCCTTTACCAATTCGAAGCCCTTTCTATGCATATCACTACCCACAATATCAGATTCCCAGATAAGATAATCATAGGTTACACCCAACCGCTTAGCCGTATTAAGCTGATGCCTAAGAACCTTGTCGGCCAACTCCCTAGCGAATATAGAGATATTACTTTCTCCCCCCTCGATCTCTCTCAACACCCTCCTCCTAATATCCTGGAGTTCCCCGCTAGACTCGATCTTCTCATTAGCCGTTACATAAACTATATCTCCGCAATACTGGTCAAAAGGAATGTCCCCACTATCAAGGCTGAACCCTAAATATTTGAATCCGATTATTAGGTCTGCCATCTGTACACCAGTATCATCAATATAATTGAGCACTTCAACCTCGTATCCTAAGAAATCCATTATCTTCGCCAATGAATCACCCAAGACCATATTCCTAGCGTGTCCTATGTGGATAGCCTTATTAGGATTTACACTTGTATGCTCAATCCTTATCTTTGCACCGCCCCCAACATTGATATCCAGAAACCTATCCAATTTATTGACGAGCCCGTCTAGGGTGGTTGTATAGAGCAACTTTTTGTCAGCGAAGAAATTGATGTATCCCGGTGGGGCAACCTGAACATCGGAGATATATCTCTCCCCCGAAATATTCTCCATAATCTCATTTGCAATCGCGATGGGTTTACCACCCATCACCTTAGCTAATCGGAGCGCTATAGGAGTGGATAAATCGCCGTACTCAGGCTTAGGCGGCTCTTCCAACAATATATCTATTCTATAATCTATTGACAACGCATCCAACGCCCTTCTTAATACCTTGATAACTTCATCCCTAAATATCAGGAAACCCATTCGGACCCCACACCTAATAGAGATATATCATAAGACAAAATCAAATATTAAACCTACCTTATTAAGTTATTAATTATGGAGCGCGGCCGTGGCCCAGCCAGGATAAAAAAGGGATTCCTATAGGCACCGGCCTCCGGATGATGCACAGTAGATAGCCGGGGATCAGGGGTTCAAATCCCCTCGGCCGCGCCAAATCAATAACTAACTCCCTTCACAAATACCCAACGACTTATCAATATATCCATATACACCCTTTAACATATTATCAATATTGAGCTGTGTCAAAACCCTACATCATCTCAGTTATTATCCTGGCAAACTCCATCATTTTTCCCTTCGGGTCTCTAGCTTTAACAATACCACTAGCCACCAACACACCCCTTGTCCCTAGCTTCAATGCCTCATATACATCATTAGAATCGACTATTCCGGCTCCGCATAATATTGGAACTCCATATTTAGAACCATATCTAACGCTATCTAGGAGCAGCTCAGGTTTATATCTAGATACGGCCCTTCCGGTACCGATAAGTTCTGGAGGCTCAATCGCATAGGCAAAGGGTTCTACACCCAACTCATATAGTCGCTCCATCTCATCGATAGAATCAGCACACACAACTAGTCGAAATCCCATATTTCTGGCTTTTTTATTTATCTCAGATATCGTATCGTGTGGAACCTTGTATTCTGAATGATTTATCAGTGATGACTCTACACCTAAATCAAAGAGGTATGTTAATGGTATATGTCCTGTATGGGCTCCATAATCAATTGCATCGACATTCTGTGATATAACAACATCTGGATACTCTCTTAAACAACTTCTAATATCTATAGGGTTAACAGCTATCTTAATATCTACCCCATATTCTCTGTATACTTCATATGCATATTTACATAGACGTAGAGCCCTATCTCCCAAGCCCTCTTTATATGCTTTTAGATTGATAATTATTATTGGCAGTTCCATCTAGACCCACCCGGATTAATCATAATTAGATTATTAATTGTTCTCCAACTGATAAATATATTTGGTGATAGGATATTGATTAAACTTAAGGAACTAATAGACCCAACGGAAATCAAGAGACTAGAATATTTACAACAGGAGGTTTGGGGTGGGGAATCAGTTGTACCGGCACATATGATTATAGCGGGTCGATTCATAGGAGGAATACTTATAGGTGCATACTACAATGATGAATTGGTTGGGTATGTTTTTGGTCTACCGGGCTTCTACGAGGGACTTCCATGCCACTACTCACATCAATTAGCTGTTCTACCCAAATATAGGAATTTAGGAATAGGTGAGAAACTTAAACTTGGACAAAGGACGGAGTGTATAAAAAGGGGGTACGACCTGGTTATATGGACATTCGACCCGTTACAAGCAACTAATGCACATTTGAATATTAGGAAACTATCTTGTATAACACGTAGATACCTAGTCAATCATTATGGACCGATGGTTGATAAATTGAATAGGGGATTGCCTAGCGATAGATTATTGGTAGAGTGGTGGATAAATTCTGATTGGGTCAATAGTAGACTGAATAGGGAATATCAATTTACCTTTCAAGATATATTTAGGAAGAGGATATCAATTGCATTAAATTATGATATTAGTATGAGTAGGTTTAATATAGACCTCGATCTAGACGATGACTTAATAGCAATAGCCATCCCATCGAACATTAATGAAATAAAGACGAATAACTTCAGGTTAGCAAAAAGGTGGAGAGAAATCAGTAGGAAGGTCTTTACATATTATTTAGAGAAAAATTATGTAGTAATAGATTTTCTGAGAGACAAAAATGGTAAATTATGCTATTATCTATTGGCGAAGAAATTTAGTATAAAAAGACTTTGGTCTATTTAAATCGGTTCTTCAACTTCTCCAAAACTTGGGGTAGCGTTGTATATTCCATCTCCTCAGGACCCAATCTATGAGGCATAAAGGGACCGTGTTTCCTAATATAATCAGCTATCCTAGCTGCTTCGCTTCTAGCAATATCGAATGAGGGATCATCAAATAAATCTACGGGCCCTATCAACTTCCCATCTGTAATCTGGAACCCTAAACCTATCACTCGGGGTGGACCATCAAATCTAGCAACTTTAGAGTATTTAAGAGGGACAGGCATAAAGGGACCAACATGGCTACCCCTCATCCAACCAGCAACTAGATAAGATGCAGCGAAAGCTTCCAGTATTTCACCCATAGCGGGGAAACCAGATTGTGCCCTCACAATTAGAACTGGATCGTCCTTCCCAACATACTTCCCTGCAATTAATGATAATCTCGTGGTTGAGGCCGCCGCAGCTATTTCTCCATCTGATTTTCTATGAACATATTTAATTACATATCTGCTGGGAGTTCCGATCAGAGCTAATAGGTCATATGATTCCTCAGGAGTCTTCAACTCATATTCTACTCCCTCAACCACATCCAACACGGTATATATAAACCCACTATGTAATCTCGGATCGATTACTAAGCCAGCTGTGTTGAACGGATCTGCAAATATTTTATATAAGGGTAGATTCCATGCCCCTGGCTCCGTCTTATCGGCCATAAATATAGCTATAGGGTCGCTCTTTCTCTCCTCAAACTCCATTTCGGCTATACCAGGCCCCATCCCTCTGATATTCCCTGAGAAAGCGTCTTTCAATAGGTCTTGCCCTGCAGCGTAAAGTTTCATAGGTCTAGAGATATTGTCTGTTGCTCCTTTAAATATTGACCATGCCATCTCATGTATTTCCTCTGAATCCACACCCTTATTGTGTGTAAATATTAGTTGTAAGTCATCACCCGCATTAGTCACATAATAACTGTTTATCAAGCCCTTCTCCAAGTATGATTCCAGAGCATCTTTGGCGTAATCTATCAATTCCTGTGGTACGATCACATGTCCAGCCAAGCTCCCTATATCTGCCTTTACAACTGAAATAGTTGTTTTCATCTAAATCACCTAATCAAATAATAAATCCCAGCTAAAATAAATGAAAATAAAGCGAACGCCAACATATCGTAATACTATGTATATGTAGAATTTATCTAGTCTATGATGAGATCGATCAAGCATTATAAAACCTATCCAGTGTTTAGATATAGGAACTGCACCCACGAGGAGGGAATCTAACGCTCCTCGAAAAACCTAACAATTGGTATAAGTAGTAGTGCTCCGGCCGGGATTTGAACCCGGGTCACGGGCTCGAGAGGCCCGCATACTTGGCCGGACTATACTACCGGAGCAAATATCTATCCTTTCAAGTGATTATAATTAATAGTTCATGATTATATAATTTTTTATAATAAAAAAGGTGGATTACTATTTTTAACCCTTTAAAATATCTACTATAAATTCTACATCGTCTCTACGTACAGTTTTCCGTCCTGCTTTTTCAGCAGCCTTTATTGCTTTCAATGTTAGGTCCTCTATAACTTCTTCTAAGTATTCAATCATAGCATCGACCGCTTCCTCACTAACCCTCTCTGCACCCGCCCTCTTCATAATTCTATATACCGGTGCCCTAGGAAGCTCTACCATATATAACACCACCAATATTATAGGTTTTCTATGCTATTTATTTGGGTGGTGACTTATTGATATATGTCGATACACATGCTCATCTATATGAAAACGTCTATAAGGATCGGCTGGACTCTGTATTAGCGAGGGCTTATAAAAATAACGTAAAGATAATTATGTGTGTATCCGAAGATATAGAAACAGCGTTAAAGTCATTAAGATTATCAAAGAAATATGATCGATTTGTATATCCATTAATAGGTATTCACCCTTGGACAGCTAGCCATAGAGATATAGACCTCAATAAATTTTCCGATATATTGGAGGAAAATCTTGATATAATTATTGGTATAGGTGAGATAGGGCTGGACCGAAAATATACAGAAGAAGATGATTTATGGAAAAGACAAGTTGAGATATTTCAATTCATGTTGAAAACTGCTGAAAAATTTAATTTACCGGTCCAAGTACACTCTAGAAATTCTGCTGCTGACGTGTTAGATATAATAATGACACATAGACTCAAGAAAGTTCAATTTCACTGGTATAGCGACACTGAATCTATATTAAAGAAAATAGTAGATAATGGTTTTTATGTTTCATTTACTCCTTCTATAACATACTCTAAGAGGATAAAAAAGCTAGCGCGACTTACCCCAATAGACCTTATACTGAGTGAAACAGATAGTCCTGTCTCATTCTATGGTAAATTTAGTAATAGACTTACTGAACCAAGTTTTGTTATCGATGTAGTAAGAATTATATCTGAGTTGCATCATGTAGATGTAAGTGAGATTAGAAATATAATACTAAACAATGTGCAGATGCTATATGAATTAAATATAAGACCATTATAATCTAGATATTGGCGGATGATAAGACTGATCTGAACTGAATAATGATGAACATGCACCACGATGACGCCAGTATATTATGAAAATGGAATTATAAATAATATCAAAAGCAAAGTATAGTATTTCTTAGATAAATTTTTATATTTAGACCGATATTTGGGATTTCGGTATACTTTCAAATTCACAATATGGGTCTCCCATCGCGATACATCTAATTTCTTTAGTATAGATATTTATACCTAATAACTCAGATAATACTCCTGCAATCATTCCTCTAACAAAATGACTAAACACCGTATTGGACCCTTTTCCTAATTCACATTCGAAATTATCATATACTCGTAGAAGGACATATGGCTTATCCTTTTTGAATTCTATCTTCTCCATGCGGCCATATCCTACAGAGATGAATAACGGCATGCTAATATTATCATGAATTTCCTCAGCTTCCTTTAAACCTACTTCTTCGGCAATTCTTTTATGGTCTTTGCCATATTCTAAACCTGCTTCAAATCCTAGATAGTATAGAAAAGCCTCTGCCGCTGAACCGAATTTGGTTCTTATATCTGTAAGCAGACCTTTATAGCCGATATCCCTTATAATAATGGCTCTGTTTTCACCAATTTTTAATGGAAATGACGCTGTATCTGCAATAAATCCATTCGTCTCAGGATAAATGATTTCAATTTGCTCTACGGAATTGATTAACTTAATTTCTTTTTTCAACTCATCAACAGAGATGTCTGCTTCTGTAAAATCGCAGAAAGAGAGTGATGTAACTACTTCGGCGGGAATTGTGGGTCTTGAAAATGAGAGAAATAGTATTTTTACATTATGTTTAGTTAATAATGAAACTATTTCTAAAAGATTATCGTGTTTAAAGGTAGCTTTTATCAAGAAGCCATATATCTTCCTCCCAGAGGAGACGATAAAACGACCGATATCAAAGGGAGTCGACATTACTTAATACACCAAAATAATAAATAATTAACATATCCATTTAAAGTATCCTCTTTTAAGCTCCAATAAATATTAGTAGTTAGACTACAATTTTTATATTGAAATGGATGATAATAACTCTAGTTTACATAATATAAAACTCAAGATAGGAGATAGACATTTATGTATCTCCATTGTTGATATTGCAAAGATGCATGTACATGAAAAGATAATCCCAAGTCTTCTAGAAAAGATCAAGGATAGTATTTCTCGAGAAAGGGTACTAATCGACCCCATCATCGTGGATAGTAAAATTGGTCTGGTCATTGACGGAACACATAGAATAATGGCGATGAAACAGTTGGGCTATAAGGTTATACCATCTTTAAATCTTAATTATAAAAATAAGGATGTTAAGGTTGGTAGATGGTATAGGATACTTTCCTTAGGCACTGTAGAAAAAATAGTTGATAAATATAATATGAAGAGAATAAATGTAGATGAACTGGTTAATGGGTTAAATAAAGGTAATTATGATGTCGGCCTTTTCGAATATAAGTATGGGTACTTTTTAGATGGTCTGAATGATCTATCTGAGGTGTCAGATGTAGTTGAGGAAATAACGCAGCTTAGTGGTCCCCACGTTCGGTATGTTACTGATGCCCAAATATATGAGTTTTTGGATACAACTATTGAAGGCAATTATATTTTGGGTTATCGCCGATTATTTAAAGAGGAAATTCTAGCTTCAGTCTATGATGGAAAAATATTTACACATAAGTTTACAAGACATATTATACCCATCAGGTTACTAAGTATCAATATCCCCGTAAAGTACTTATCTGACTATAAGTATATCGATAAGATAATAAGCTATATTAACCATCTTAGGTTTAAGTATATAGGTAAAAATGTTAATATAGACAATAGGATTTATGAAGAAGATGTCTATATAGGTAAGATTGAATATAGAGGAATAGAGATATGATAACCGTCGAAGTAAAAGGTCCTCTAAACATCATTACAGGTAGAAAATTGGTTATCGAAGATAAAGATGTTTCCGATATAAAGGACTTGGCTAATTATATAAAGAATAAATATTATGAAGAGGCTCAAAAAAAAGGGTTCGAACCAATCATTAATAATTTCTTTAGCCATAATATTATTCTAATAAATGATATCGAAATATCTGCATTAGAGGGAGCCAATACTAAAATATCAAATGGTGATAGAATAACCATCCTTAATTTTACACATGGCGGTTAATGCAAATAATTACTAACTCTTATAAATTCTGCATTATTATTTATACTCGTGATGTATATTGCCAGTAACAGAATTTGAAATACCAGATATTGAAGAGATATATAGAGACTTGGCAGAGATCGCGTCTATGATAAATGATAGGGATATTAAAATAGATGTAATTGTGGGTATTTCTAGAGGAGGACTAATCCCTGCAAGGTTACTCTCAGATTTCCTATTAGTACCTGAAATAAAAATTGTATCTGCTGGATTTTATCTTGGCCCAAAGAGAAGACTTGAAAAACCGGTTATTATAAGTCCCATTAAAGAGGAGCTTAATGGAAAAATCGTCTTACTAGTAGATGATGTGGCTGATACTGGAGAGACCTTAATGGAAATTGAGAAGCATTTGTATGAGAAGGGGGCTGGAAAGGTATATACTGCGGTCATCTATACAAAGCCATGGAATAAGGCACGCGTAGATTTTTATGTGAAGAGAACCGAGGCGTGGATAATATTTCCTTGGGAGAGAGTTGAGACAATATCTCAGTTATCAAAGATGCAGGATTGGGAGAAGGTTAAGGGCATATTAGAGAAAGAAGTAAATCTAAGAATAATTTTCGATAAGTTTCTTATCAAATGATAGGTAATGATAATAAAAAAAATTGAGTATCTGAAATGTTACATTATTGTAGCTAGGATCTTTAAACATATTAAAACCGATACGATTATAGAAAACTTGGATGAATACGAAGGCATATTTGCGATTATATCTAGAAAAAGCGTTATATCGCTAAGACAATTGGAGAATGCCGCTAATAATTTATTGGATATATTGGATTTACCATGGATAAAAAATTTAGGCTTAAGGTTTCTCGCAATTATAGTAGGGGAGAGACAGATAAAGGATGCCTTGAATATAGCTAGGCCTGAAGATCAAGATTCGTTGCTAATATGGCTCACTAATAATATAGATAAATTAGACGACTTACTAGAAAAATTAAATAATATTGGTATTATTGTAAAAGAAAAGATAGTGTTCGGTGATCCGGAGATATTTGCGGATATATATGGGTTTAATAAGAAACATGGTATTAATCAGCTCGAAAAAAGTATTCTAGAAAAACAGGCTATTTTGAAGCTTAACCTTATTTAATTATTTCTCAACCAGCTCTTTTACAATATTTAGTATTCCAGCTTCTCCTTTTATTAAACTTAACCCTGTATATGGTCCAACGACCTCAATCAATATGATCCAATCAGGATTTCTTAGACTGACCTTAATTTTTATATCTGGGGCTATCGATGATATTATATCCATTGTATGCAATTTAGTGTGTCGTTTCTCTACGGTGACTCTGTAGGTAGAGCCTTCGGGAATCCTTTTGGCTAGCTCCTTTGCTGAAGAACTTATTTCGTTAAGTTCGGTTTTAACTACTTTTTCAATAGGTATTATTCTCTTCAAATAATGAAATTCCCATGGTTTATCTCTTAATAGGCTTCGCATTAATTCTATGGCATTATAGGGATCTAAATTGGTATACCCCAATATGATACCAGCAATGCGTGATTCCCATGCTTTTGATTCTTTATCTCCTATTAAATAGAGGATGTTTTCCAGTTCTCTTGAAGCATTAAATTCCTGAAATCTTCCACAAGTGCCTATTAGATTAAATTTCATATTCACTCACCAATCTGACAACTCCAAAAATAATCTATATATATTTCTCAAATACCTTGTCTATATAAGATTTACTAACTGCCCCAAACCTTAGAACTTCATATGCATCTCCAGATAGCTTAATAACAGTTGATGACTTACTTTTTCTAGGACCGCCATCATAATATATGGCCACTTTATCGCCGAAATATTTTATTGATTCATTAATATTTACCGCGGGAGGCAAACCAGATATGTTAGAAGATGTCCCTATCAGATACCCCCCAATTTCTTCTATAAATGCCAATAGTGTCTTATCGCCTGGTATTCGGATACCAACAGCTTGGCCATATAATGCCGCAGGAAGTTTTACTCGTGATGGAAGTATAACAGTAATTTTCCCTGGCCATATTTCTTTTAGGAATCCCACAAACTTATCATCCACATGAGCTATCTTATATATTTTTTCCAATGAAGATACAAGTATGGGTAATGGTTTATCACGTCTACCCTTAAGGTCAAGAATTCTCTCTACCACTACACTATTAAAGGGATTCCCTCCTAACCCATAAACAGTATCTGTTGGAAAAACAATTATTTTATTCTCATTATATGCCTTTATTCCTATGTTAAAAAAGTCTCTTCTAAATGGCAGAATCCTCATCATACCCAAAACTAAATTTTATTATCCTATCGAATATTAAATATATTGATGAGATTATGAAGAAGATAAATATGTTATTTGCAGCTTCAGTTATAATATTACTGCTTATTCCCTATGGTTCTGTATTGGCTTGGTGGGATGTAGGGCATCAAACGATTACTTCCAAAGCTATCGAGTATCTTCCAGAGGGATGGTCAGAATTCTTCGGACATTATAGTTACTTCTTGGCAGAAACTAGCTTATGGCCAGATACTATTCTCAGGAAAAACGCGGAAGAGATTTATTATCATTACTATGATTCTGAATACCCAAGAGAAACTCATCTAGAGAAGCCAGATAGAGGGATATTACCTTGGAGGGTAGCGGAGCTCAAGGATGAATTAACCAACTATATTATTGAACAGAATTGGTATAAGGTGTTAGAAACCGCAGGAATCATGTCGCATTATCTAGCGGATGTTACCAACCCATATCATACTACTGTGGATTACAATCCTCCTATAACTAGCAATGTAACCGCTCCAGGCGTATCTCCTAAACATGCATTCGTAGAAGGCATTCAAGCCGATCATATAAATGAGTTGATACCAGAAGACCTCCAAATAACACCAGTGTATATAGAAGACCCATTAGAATTTATGTTTGACGTGATCAATAAGAGCTATTCATTTTTAGATGAATTGAATGCTATTGTACTCGGTGATGACATTACAGATCCTACTGATGATAAAGGCTGGCCTGAACTTAAACCACTGCTTGAAAATAGGACTATAACGGCTATTTGGTTAATCGCTAGCATGTGGTATACAGCAATCGTGGATGCAAATGCTATTGATAAGGCGCCCAATCCGGAGGATTTCGCCTCATTAGTTTTGACAGTTGAGGGAGCTGAGGTTCCAGAGGCACTTACTGGTTTCACCATAAAGATAATTGTCAGAGATGTTATTGGTGTGCCTGTTGATCCAGATAATATAGTTGTTAGGTTAGGTGATGATGAGTTGTCTATCGATAACATAGATCTAGGGAAGTATATTGTCACCGTTCCTCTTGAAATCCTTGAAAAATACAGTGGCGAATCCATAGAATTATACATTAATGTCAAGAAAGAGGGTTATAAATCAGAGACTTTTACAAAGCAAATGGCTATTCCTGGTGAAGAAGAAGTGGCACCTGCGATTGGTACAGAATATCTCCTTGCCGGTATAATCGGTTTAATAGTTATATTTATCCTAGCATTATATCTTAAGAGGAGGAGCTAAGATGCCTATGGAAATAAAAAATAAAGAAGACTTCATCGAGAAACTCCAATATGCACAAAAGGTTATAGTGGTTAATAGACTTCCCAAATATGCCAAAATAAAGCTCAGGACAAAGAGAAGGTTATATACACTAAAGCTAGAAAATGAACAAGACTTGCATGATATACTGAGTAAAGTGAAAGTTGAGATTATAGAGTACTAGAGCCCCATGAATAGCCTAAATCCATAGACAACAAAAAGACCGCTTATCAGTGGAATAGGGAGCGCCGGTATCATTTTTTTCTTAACCAAAACCTTCAGATTGATTAGATGTCCTATAAGAATCGAGAAACTCGACGCTGCAAACCCCAATAAATAAAATGGATATAACAGTTCCATCGAAAATACAACAAATAAGGAATAAAATAGTATGTCTCCTACCCCTATTCCAATGTCCCCAAACATTATTAATAAAGGCTCAAAGATATTCTTACCTGTACCAGGATGTGAAAACATTTTTTTGAGTATACCTTTGCTCACTGAGATATAATCGAATATCGAATATGCTATTATCACAAGAAGTTTTGTTGTGGTAGGTAAAGAATTATTGAAGATAACCCCCATTCCCACCATTGAATTTAAGAGAACAAAGGAGTATACAACCCTTTTTCTCCTTCTTATCGATAGATAGGCTATTCCTGTTATAACAAGAGGAATCAAATACACTATTACTAGCTGAATTAATGCTTGATGGACAAATCTTTCTAATATCAGAAAATAGAATGAAAAAGTGGAGAATATTATATAGAGAGCTAATAGCAGTATAACCCTATTTAGAAGTTTCGGCCACCTTATTATTACCAACATTAGGACGCCAAATATTGTAGTAATAGACAAGAGTATTATTGTATTAGTAATTGCACCAAAACCGGTATCTTCATAAGGAGTAATTACCGGAACTACATATCCAATATTATTAAAAATTAATATATATAGAGGTGAAAGGAAAATCGTTAATAAAATAGGTATGTATGTGATACTCAAATCCCTTTCATTCATAATATGCCTCCTTTTCAATTAAAATTATATTTCAATCTGTCCGCTTAGTTTATCCAAACAATCCCTGCAGAACATAGGTAGTTTATGGTCTACCTCTAAGATAGATTTGGAGAAAGACATAACACAATTTTTATCTTTACAATGGCCTAAGCCATATACATGACCTAACTCATGCATTATCTCTTTAAATACTCTTTCTCTATATTTTTGTACATCCACCATGTTCTCTCCATAATATCCTCTTTTCAATCTGTATAGAGATAATACTATCCTCTTTTTTTTGGTGTTAGCAACTCCAAATATAAAGTTCATTCCTCTTATATACATGTCTTGGTCAACAATATATATCACAATCTCATTCGGTTCTTGACTAATTGTGCTAAATCTATCTATATAATCGAATATGATTTCTGCATTCACCTGATTTCTGGATGAATCGATGGGTAGATTTGCATCAGGAACAGTATAAAACTTTATTTTATCCTCATTTACAAAGAAAGCAGCTGACGCTAATGCATCCTCCTTAATCTCGTCTAAGCCATATACAGCATGTCCTAGGAATACAAATTTAATCGAATACAAATTCATCACCCATATTAGGTAATATCACATTCATTCCATATTTTTCCTCACATAATTTTTTTAAGGCGACTCTGCTAGTTTCCTCTCCATGAACTACCATAATCTTAGTATCCGGAGTAAGCTTTCTAATTATATCCTCTAAACCTTTTTGGTCGGTATGAGAGGAAAATTGAAAATAGTATACTTGCGACTTAACCTTTTTTCTGACCCCTCCTCTATTCATTATTTTCTCTTCCAATAATGTTTTACCAGGGGTTCCAGGAGCTTGGTAACCCACAAGAAAGATCCCATTCTTTTCGTTTTCATATACTTTATTCATATAAAACACTGCAGATCCTCCTCCGAGCATTCCTGCCGGCGCAATTATTACACCGGGTTCTTTAACGGCTTTCTTTCTCTCTCTCCATTTTCTAATTTTTTTGGCTTTTTTAAACGCTTTCTTTAGGGATTTATGACTCTTAAGAAAGTTTTTGTGTTTAAGCAGTATCTCCGTAGCAGTAACAGCCATGCCATCAATAAAGAGTCTTCCCTTATATCCTTGGTGATGAAGTATTAATAGCATTTCTTGACTTCTACCCAATGCAAAAGCGGGGATTAAAGCTATTCCACCATCATCAACTACTTCTCTAATTTTATCGACAAACGCTCTTTCCATTTTATTTCTATCCGGATGTATTTCATCAGCATATGTACTTTCGATTATTAATATATCTATATCATCGTAATTCTTGTCTGCTGACTTCTGTAGTCTAGTTTCATACGTATTTATATCACCTGTATACATTAATCTCGTTTTGCCGTCATCTACAATTATTTGTGCACTTCCAGGTATATGCCCAGCATCAAATATCTCTAGTTGAAGAGTTTTATTAGGTAATGTGATAGGCTCTCGATAAAATATGATATTCGTATTATCTTTCATATAGATATAATCGATGTATTCATAGGGTAAATATTCACCAGATAACTTCAGGAAGTCTCTAATAAGTAAACCTGCCAAGTCTATTGTTGGAGAGGTTGTAAATAAAGGTATCCCCATACTAGTATAAAGAAACGGCGCGGCTCCTACGTGGTCTAGATGCGAATGCGATAAATAAATAGCATCTAGCTCCTTAGGAGAAATATGAAGGGGAAATTTGGGTGGACGTGTGAGCTCAACTCCATAATCAAGTAAGACTGAGGCGTCTTCCCCAACTATTAGAAAAGAAGACCTACCGACTTCCTCAGCCAATCCTAATATCCTTATCTTCAATTCTTGATATCCCTCGACCCATCTAATAATATATATGCTTTTTTCTGTATATTTTTACTCATTTCTATGTTTATGGCTCCATATATTTGTAATGGATATATTAAGTATCGCGTTAAATATATAGGTTAGTCTTAATAGATAAATTTATACGGTGAAAATAGCAATGGTCAAAATCATTTTATATGATGATATCAAAGGAAAATGTGACACTTTAGTTCTGGGATTTAAGGGATTTGGTTATGTAGGATATTTAGCCATTAATCACCTAATAAGCCAATTAAAAGCAAAGTTTATAGGATTGATAGATACTATTTATATGCCTCATCAAGTTCTAGTTAACTCAGGAATTACACGGCATCCATTTGAGTTATACATCTATAGAAACATCATGATACCCAAATTTGAAGACATATCTGTAAATGAAGATGGTGCTTTACTATTAAAGAAATTTATTGAATGGGCATCCAAAGAGAAGATCGAAAAATTTGTGATGGTAGGTGGTCTTGATAAGGCAATACGACGAGAAAAAGATACTCCGGTCAAATACATAGTTAATACAATTTGGATAGAAAAATATGGAAAGCCAGATGGACTATTGGAAGATAATATTAGAGTAATAGGCCCACTAGCATTATCATTTCATTATACTACAATTTATAGGATACCAGCGATAGGAATACTGTCATATGCCGACCCGGGCGGCGAAGACCTATATGCAACTAGTGAAGCCATTAACGCGTTAAATAAGTTATTAGATATTGATGTAGATACAAAAGAGTTAATTATTGCAGCGGAAACAATCGAAAAACACGTAAAGAAAATTGAAAAGTCTAAAGAAGATAAAGGAAGAGGGATATATATTTAGGGAATTAACCTCCCTTTATGAATTCATCATATATTTTCTTGACTCTGTCATATGCGGGTCCTGGTTCTCCTTCTACACCATTCTCTGTAACTCTGATCTTATTCATGACAACGATGACACCAAGAGGTCGCTTATAGTCTACAAGCCTAGGAAAATACTCTTCCAACTTCTTTGCTAAACGTTCCAAATCTACTTTCTTCTCTTTCAGGTAAACCATTGAAATAACAGCTCCATTAACCATTATAACCTTGAACATCTCCCCTTTAATAACAGCGTTCTCAAGCAAAAGCGAAAAGGTATCAGGATCGTACGCCTTCAATACGCCGCTAACCGCTTCCCCATTTTTCAATTCTACTTTCACTTCTTCATTAATAAATATTGCTAATTCCCTTCTAAATTGCTGTGACGCCATCATTTTTATTTCATCCTCCAATCTCTACTATTTATAATACTGTCGCGTAGATAAAAAGGTGGATAGTTCTATATAAATGAATATAGTTAAAATAGCTAGGAATCCAGAGTAGTTTTACTTATAGGTGTACCTACATAAAAAAGCACTCTGCGATAAGGTAATAGACATACATATATGGGACATAAATATATGAATATTTTATATTATACTTACAATCAATTAGTGAAAGGACTAAGGGTGTTTAAAAATACTTTTACCTGTAACAATTGCTCCTCATACGAGATATTCGAATACAATGGAGAATTCATTTGCCGAAAATGCGGAGCAGTACAAGAAAAAACCTTCGCACCCATAATATGGATAGAAAATAGACAGACGTATAAAAATACAATACCTGTCGGAACAGAGCCCTCTTATCATGGGATTCGATATATAAAATATAATAAGAATTACAAGTCATATCCTAAAAAACATTTGAAAATGTTATATCAAGTCTGTGAGCAACTTAATTTATCTAACTCTGTTGTTAACGAGGCTAAGAGAATATTGGAACGTTTAGTCAGGACAAACAAGAGAAAGAGAATACACCTATTAGTATTGGCGGCGGTATATGCAGCATCTAAAAATTTTGACTTGGGCCTCTCTTTAAAGAATATCATATATGCATTAAATGAGTTAGGCTTCTATGTCAGAAAAAGAAAACTAAAGATAATATATGAGGTACTTAGAGGCTTGGAATATAATTCAAAGATACCATCTATCGAAAAATTAATAGTGAATATATTAAACCGCCTTATCATTGATGAAGAAATAGGTGAGAGAGTTGAAGAATTCTATAATAGTCCTAGGGAATATGCTGAGATATTATTTAATACTTCACTATCAATTCTTATGGATTCGAGAGACGAGTGGAAAAGGGGGAAGAATCCTAGAACCATCGCCACATGTTTGGTATATCTATCAGAGTTACTTATATCACTACAACAAAAAAGGAAATGCTTACTTTCACAGCGATTATTAAGTGAGATTAGCGGCGTTAGTGAATATACTATTAGAGAAAGAGTCATTGAATATTATAAGATGCATGATGCATTTCATCTATCATTAAGAGGGAGACGCAGTAGATGCGATATCATCAATCCATAATCAAGATTATAGATATATATTTCGATGTAAAGCGTCTCATCATATTCAAAGCTTTTTGATACATAGATTTTATATCCATATTCCGAAATAGATAGATTTATCATTTGTAATACCTCCATAATGGACCCATTAGTCCGTTGAGTATACTCAACTTGTTCTTCTATAATATTTAAGATATGCTTAATTCTTTCGATCCGAAGTACTGTAATTTCTCGAGAGACTTTACGGTTTTTAACTTCAAATGTAAATATGTATAGAGAAATAACTATTAATATTAAGATAAGTGTAGGAAATATTATCACGAATCCTCTATTCTGCCTATTGAGCATCTTAAGACCCCCGTCTCATTCTTTAATAAAAAGAATATTTTGACTTGATATGAGGGCACAAAATCATCGTATCGTAACTTGAAGTTTGTATTATTGTAGGTGATCTCTATTTCTAAGCCATAGCCATAAATACCTATATTTGCGATATCTGTTGCCAGGTCATTTTCATCATAATTGCCTTCTATCACACGATTTATTCTCTCCAACTCTTCACTAAACATAAATGACACTATTTTATAACATACAGTTTTGTCTTCTTCTCGCTTGATTCTATGGTCAAATATATTATTGATATAATAAATTGATGATATGATTAATACTCCAAGAATCAGTAAAGATAACATGGATAATAAGAACTCCACATCTTTTTCCATTCTATATCCCCAGAAGAGATAATAAGAAATATGATATGATGGAATGAAAAAGGTAAAAAATTATCAGCGATATGACCAGGTATAATATGGCTTTTATATGAGGCACTTATTGATCACCATAGATCTCTATCCATACTTTACCCATAATGATCAGTCCTCTTCCCTTTACCGATAAGAATCCATTATCACTAATCATACTTCCCAGCATGTATAGTTTATATCCATCTGCGCTAAGATCATTTGATAATTTTGATGAAAGTTCTTCAGAAGCATGTAGTTCTTCTAGAGCAATAGTTTCCCTAATTTCAACTGTCTTAATAGCGATATTAGAGATATTCATTAGCATAATGCTTATGAATAGAACATCAATTAATATTAACTCTGTAATTTTCAATCTACGCCCCCCATAAAAACCTAATGAGGCTGATAAGTTTGGTGGCCACGGCCATGGTAGTTATTATGTATAATATGGCATATAATATATAGGTGTATATCCTGTTCATATATTCCCTTAATTTGAAATTCAGTATAGGAAATATAATAACCCATTATTTACTTCAATAGTTGGGTGTTTTAAACCTCTTTTTTGGAATATATTATGGCATGTTCTTGGAACTATTAGTTGGAGAAGGTGAGGGAGATGAACTCTACAATGTAGGTCCATTTATAATATACTTAGATCTCGATAAGAAGATGTATTTACCAAGGGTACCCATAGATTTTTTAAATTATGTTCCTTTAATTAGGCAAGCAACATCCCGTAATAATATAGCTATCCCCTATCATGAAATATCAGAAATAAAATTTAATTACATCTTCTCATTATTAAAAAGCTCTTTTTATGAGTATTTCACTGGGAGGGTTGATAATATAATTTTAGGTCATCTGGCGGAATTATCAACCTGGGAATATATCAGGTTAGTCCGGATAGCCCCCTTTCTATTAGATAATTATATAGATGAGTTCTTTGTGGATGGCCCCTATAGTAATATATATCTTTCACACTCTCGTTATGGAAAAATGGATAGTGATATTTCTCTTACTCCTAATGAGATTTCAGCTATAAGAAGCCACCTAGAGTTATATAAAGGGAGAGAAATCGTGCCGACAAGAGGAACAATGAAAACCGAATTATTAACCGATTCATTTCATTATAGGATTAACTATGATATGGAACCTATCTGTATAGATGGCCCTTCAATTTCATTTAGAAACCTTAAAAGAGGAAAATACACAATTATTCAATTAATTAAATTAGGAACATTGCCGATTGAGGCAGCCGGTTTTTTAATATTAGTATCATGGCTAAAGGGAAACATTACCATCATAGGGGAGGTGGGTAGTGGAAAAACAACCTTACTCAACTGTATTGATATGTTGTTACCATCAATGTGGCGAAAATTATATTTTGAAGAGGCTGTTGAAAGTATACCTCAACGTAATTATGGCAAAAAACAGGTGCATTATAGATATGAATTGTTTACTCGTGAAACATCATTAAGTAAGTTATGGCAAGTGACTTTTACATTACATAGGTCTCCAGACTATATTATTTTAGGCGAATTATTAACCCGTGATGATGTTGAAACATGGTTATTTTCCTTATCATCAGGGTTAAACGGTATCCAAACTATACATGCCGGATCAGTAGACCAATTCCTTAGAAAGCTGCTGTATTTATATGAGCTACCGCTTGATTTTGTCCGAGATATGGATATAATAGTCCATATAAAAAGAGTGGGTGAATCGAGGAGAATAGTATATGGAATTTACGAGATCAAGGTCGAGAAGATGAAACCAACAGCATCGCCTTTATTTATTTTTAATATAAAGAAGGGAATGTTAGAGATGGTTGCCCCACTCCTAAAGTCAAGTGTAGTCAAGAAATTACTATCAAAAAATCTTATAGATGAAAATTGGTTTGAAGTTGCGTATAACGAAATTATAAATAAATTAAGAGTTCTGGTACAAAGGAAAATAGAAAATCTAAATGATATAATTTATGAATTCAATCAGGTCTTTAAGAACCTGAGTTACATAGAAGGTATGAAATATGCTGGGCTTCTTAGAAACACCCATTAAGCGCCATATGAAAAGAATTATATATGAATTAGCGATATTAATTTCGATATCTATTATCGTAGTATTATTTCTATATTACATTGAGGTCTTAGGATTCTCCGTATTTTCTTTTTTCGATTATGCATTGCTAATCACCATAGCACTATGGTTTCGAATTTCCTATTATCTTCATAAATGGAATAGAATAAAAAACTCATATGAGAACCATTCAGTCTATGCTCTCCAATTATTTATGATTACTTATAAGATGACGGAATCTCTCTCTTACTCTATTAAAACACTTGCAGAGGACAATATACCGTTTATATCTACAGATTTTATGATTATACTAGGAAAAATAATGCGGGGTGATGACCCGAAACAGCTTTTAATGGAATACTCTGATAATCAGCCTTCATTGACATTACGAGAAGGCTTAAAGATGCTTATATCTTTACCTATTGACGAATTAACTTTGGGACTTATTCATTCTATATCTCAGAAAACTTTACATTTAAGAGAGAAGATGATGAAGATAGAGGGAAAATTATCTATTTTAATGGGGCTTTTCGTATTCATCCCGATAATAATTATTTTATCGGCATTATTGTATGGACTGTCATTAACGACTTTTTTGTTGCTGCTTATTCTGCAGATATCCATTATGGAGGTGCTCAGTGGAGGGGTACCAAACCTTGGATGAACAAAACATATCAGTTTTAACTAAAATCATAAGACTTATATCCGTTGGTTATAGTTTCGAGAGGGCAGTAACTGAATTGTATCTCGGTGGCGAAACTTCTCTAGAGATGATTATTGATAAAATAGTAAAAGGAGACCATTTAGATAATAAGCTATATAATGTTATCTCACGGATCGGAGAGGCGGGGACATCATCCTATGAAGCTTTTAGATACTTAGAGGAGTTGATGAAAGAAAGATATGCTTTGGAGGAAATGAAAGTCGTTAAACGCGTTTATCAATGGCGATCAAAAATACTTATGATACTTTTACCCATTATAATGGCTATATTAACAGGTATATTCCCGCGTCTATTAAATATGCTATCAAGCGTATATTTTGGCACAAATATTATACCTCTGATCCCTTCAATAGCTTCCTATATTTCTCTGGTTATAAGTACATATTATTTTTCAATAGTATTTAGTCACCCACCTATTAAGTCAATTATTAGAGCAACCGTATTATTCTTCATGATTTATGTTATCTCGGTACAATATGTCACCAAAATTATTGTGGGTATATAAAAATAACATCTGAAAGAGTGCTTATGGTGAAAGGCTAATGTCAAAAAAGAGAAGGAAGGGTGTTCAGATCCTTGAAGAGACGTTATTAATTATAATGGCATTTATCGGATTAGCTGTTGCTATGGGAGCTATTAATAAAATTACTACTCAGTTGGATGCTATATTCAATCAATTATGGGAAGGGCTCGACTGGTTATTAAAAACATTATTTTACTGGTTGCCGGAGTAGTCGTAATATGTGGTCAAAATTCATTAAGAATAAAAAGCATAACAAAAGTCATGGCGTATATAAATATAAAGACTACATAGAAATTATAAATAAAAATGGTAGGCGGTTAATAGCTGGATATTTAATTATGACTAATGAGTTAGTTGGCATAGACCCTAGGGTCAAATATTATTACATTTACAAGAGCTATCAGAACTTTATAGAAGCCCTTAATAGAACGGGAATACCGATATTGTTGATATATGAAAGTGGTTTTTCAGATTCGGGTTCAGCCAGCTATATACTAACTTTCGGTAAAGAAGAAGATGAGTTAAGAAAGCGGCTAGAGATTATAAGAAGTTCATTTATGGCCGTATTTCCAAATTATCAACTCATCAGATTATCAAGTGGACAGGTGATCTCGCTTAAGGAAATGGATTATGCCTCCTATAAGGAGTCAAGTAATGCACCGACCATTTTTATATCAGAAAGATTCCCACAGCCTACAAGATCTTCATGTGTAATTAAACCGGATTTTTATATACCGTTAAAAGATGAAACGGAACATACGGATATTATCCTTGGGAAAATAGAAAATGATAATAAAAGTATTATCTATGGATTTCAGGCTGAGCATTTGAAAAGACATCTCGTGTGCTTTGGTGTTACTGGAAGCGGTAAAACAACCACAATAACCACGATACTAAATCAAATTAGAGATATAAAGTTCTTAGTATTAGACTTTCATAATGAATATTCACAAATGCTCTCAAACAACCATATAATAATTCGGCCCGGTATGAAAGGGGAA
The DNA here is from genome assembly GCA_002011075.2 of Candidatus Scotarchaeum otlingeri. Classification (GTDB taxonomy): domain Archaea; phylum Thermoproteota; class Nitrososphaeria; order Geothermarchaeales; family JDFR-13; genus Scotarchaeum; species Scotarchaeum otlingeri. The sequence continues at coordinate 310,830 of MTMA02000006.1, read as the reverse complement.
TTAACTTTTAATCCTATAAACCCAATTCGGATAGAAGATAGAGATGAACACATAGCTGTTATCACGGATATTTTCTCTGATACATATGGCTTCACTCATCCGCAATCATATCTTTTTAAGTTAAGCCTAGAAGCGACGTTGGAAAATTATGATATGACAGGAGAAAAGGAACCTAATCTAACTGCCTTGATAAAGATGATAGAAAAATATCCATTGAAGTCTTACTATGACCTCGAAACTAAGGCGGCTCTAATGCGAAGATTGACGCCGCTAATAAAAGGACAAGCCAGAAATGCATTTATTGGAGATAAGAGAATATCAATGGAAAAAATACTCTCTACCAATGTTGTTATCGAATTAGGTCATTTGAGGGAAACTAAAACAAGAGAAATATATTCTCAGCTATTGCTAAAACAGTTATATGATTATAGGTTGATGAGTGGGCCCTCCATATTCAATCATATAACAGTCGTTGAAGAAGCTAGATATATAGTACCTACGAGAAGAAGTTATGATCCTCCATCTACGATGGAAAGAATGATCGGTGAATTAAGGAAGTTCGGTGAGTCCATATTTATAGTCTCTCAGTTTCCTAGTCAAATTTCGCATGAAGTTGTGAAGAACGCAGCGATACATATATATCATAGAATTATTGGCATGGAAGATCTAAAAATAATAGCAAATTCAGCGCCTTTATCACAAAGTCAAATAGAACACTTAAAAAAATTGGATACAGGAGAGGCCATCATAAAAGATTTTAGGTATAGAGACCCGGTTCTGATTAAAGTGGTACCACGTATTAAGTAGGGAAAAAGCGATGTAAATCTCCCTTTTCGTAAATCAATGAAAGCCAGTCAACCCTTTCTATTAGATTAGCGTTTTTTTCTAATAACTGTAAAACCAAATCTAATTTTCTATCGACACCATTAGACACATCAATACAAATCAACATATTTTCACCATATTTTTCTAAACATTCATTTAGGATTATATCAAGAATCTCCGATTGAACGTTCTCTAAAATTTTTTCTCTTTGATACTTCTTTTTTTCTAGGCGTTCCCACAGTATGTATGGAGAACATCTCAACACTATACATTTATAAACATAATGTTTAGGAATTATAAGATGAGATAGATGGCTATCAAATATAAACCCGCCCTTATCATAAAACTCTCTAAAATATATTGTACACTTCTTAATATCTGCGACATAGCTATTTCTTTTATCATCATACTCTAAATATAATTTGTTAGAGATAATTAAATCATCCATCGGAATATATTCATAATCTGTTCTTTTAGAAAGTGCTATAGAAAACATTGTTTTCCCAACACCTGGAGAACCTGTTACAATTATATTATATGTCATATCAACAATATCATATCTTCATTAATATTTGAGGTTATATCCATCTGATTTATATTAGATTCAATTATCAATAATATAGATACGAGAATTTTTAAGATACAATTAATGAAAATTTTTTAGGGGTCCGTGGTCTAGAGGTTATGACGCCTGCCTCACGCGCAGGAGGTCGCCGGTTCGAATCCGGCCGGACCCATCAATACACCTAATTATAAGAATGATTACTATGACTCTCGGGAATAAGTCTATATTTATTTACCTATTTATTTCTTTATCCCTAACGTTCTCTTTTTCCAACGTAGGTTTTTACTTTTACATTTCCTACATTTATCTGCTGCTGGAGAATTCCTAGCTCCACACTCTCTACAAATCTTATAGTATAATCTATATCTTTGTGCTAATGTTCTTCCATCCACCATTAATTCAAAAAAAGGGTCACTCATTTCATATCACTTCCATCAATTTCTCCACCACTTCTGATGGTCTATAAGCTATTCTTACACCTGCTTCCTTAAATTTATTAATTTTACTTTCTGCACTACCCATACCTCCCGATATTATTGCACCCGCATGCCCCATTCTTTTACCAGGGGGAGCACTACGTCCCGCCACATAAGCAACGACAGGCTTAGGATAATTAGTGTGCATTATATAATCCGCTAAGCGTTCCTCGTCATCGCCCCCTATTTCACCAATAACGACAATAGCTTTAGTCTCAAGATCTCTCCGAAGAATCTCTAAAATATCAATGAAATTTGTACCGATAATATAATCACCCCCACAGCCTATTACAATTCTTTGCCCAAATCCTCTATTCACCATACTCATCGAGATTTCATATGTCAATGTACCACTTCTGCTAACGACAGCCACCGCACCCTCGTCGAAGTACCTATCAGGAAGAATTCCGATCTTATATTTATTTGGAAAGATTAATCCTGGTGTATTCGGTCCAATTACCCTAACATTATATTTGGCTGCCGCATTCACTAACTTTACTGTATCATGAGCCGGTATGCCTTCTGTTATGATTACTATGGGACTTAGGCGATTATATATAGCCTCCATAGCAGCATCATAAGCAAATCTAGCCGGTACAAAAATTATGCTACTATTAGCTTCTGATTCCTCGACAGCTTCCGCTATAGTGTCATATACAGGCACACCATGAATATATGAGCCTCCTTTACCAGGTGTAACTCCGGCTACAATATTTGTTCCATAATCTAGCATCATCTTAGTATGAAAGCTTCCTTCTTTACCAGTTATACCTTGAACTAATAGCCGTAGGTTCTTAGGTAACAATCCGGGAATATCATCCCTCATTTTTTATAGCCTCCATAGCAGCAACATCCATTTCTTTATATACTTTAAAACCAGCATCTCTAAGGATAGATGCTCCCAGGTCTTCATTGGTACCCACCAATCTAACTACCACTTTTATACCCATTTCTTCAAGAAGTTTTTTCGCTTGCACTATACCCCTAGCCACTTCATCACACCTCGTTATACCTGCAAATATATTTATGAGAAGACTTCTAATGTTAAGCTCATTAGCTATAACCTCGATTGCTCTTTGAATCCTTTCAGAGGAAGCTCCGCCGCCGACATCCAAAAAACAAGCTGGAGATCCTCCATAATAATTTACTAAATCAACCGTAGCCATTACTAAGCCCGCTCCATTTCCAATTACACCTATATCACCATCAAGTGGAACGAAAGAGAAGCCATGTTTCCTAGCAATCTGCTCACCCTTAGAAGCAAGCATAGAATATTCAATATATTGGGTATAATCATGGCGATAATAAGCGTTATCGTCTAGCATGACTTTAGAGTCAAGTGCTATAGGGGACTCATTTATGCTCAAGGGATTTATTTCTACCAAGAGTACATCGTTTTCAATAAATAGCCTATAAAGCCTTCTTACCATGTCCATCAATTCCTTATCAAGTCTATTTAGAAGAAACTTTGAAACCATTTTGGCGTGATAATCTGAATAACCGATTAAAGGATCTATTTCAAGGCTCATCAGAGAACCCGGTTTACCCGCTAGTTCCTCAACATCTATGCCTCCATATTTAGAGACTAAGATAACAGGCTTCTTATCTTTACGTGACATTATTATGCTTAAATAATATTCTTTTTCATGAGGAACAAATTCTTCTATTAGGATATACCTAGGTTTAACACCGCCAACACTGATATGGGCAATACTATTTATAGCCTCAATATATTCTTCATAATTATTGGCTATTTTCACTGCCCCGGATTTTCCTCTACCACCATATGGATATTGTCCTTTAACAACCAAGGGATAATTCAAAGAGGGCTTAGGGGGGTCAACATATTCGTCTCGAGATATTATCATAGAATCGGGAATCTTTATACCGTATTTCACAAATAATTGCTTGCCTTCGTATTCTATCAAGTACAATCCGGATTATTCCTCCCTAAAAAATTTCTTTATCAGATCTCTTCCAATGCAAAATACGTTTTGGTGCTCTTAATTCCATCTAGGGTACTAAGGTATTCTAGGATTTCCGCTGCCTTTGTGCCGTCTGCCTCGATTATCAAATCCACATCCCCTGCCACTCTAGTTAGCCGGCCAAAACCCTTTTCTTTTAATGTGTGATATATTTCTCTGCGTTTTATAGGTTCTACAGAGACCATAACATATACAGGTTTTGCATAGTATCCCATAAAGTTCAATCCCTTCTCTGTTAACTCAATAAATCCTCTCCCTGTTCTGATATAGCCCTTTTGTATCAAAGGTCTAAGCTTGACACTTAATGCTTGCCTAGAAATTTTTAATTCTTCGGCTAATTGGGACTGCTTTATATCGACCCTATATACATATTCTCCTTTAGCTTTCATCCTAAGTAACGACAACAAGTAGTAGACCGACTTTGTCAGCGGCTCGTCGACCCCTGCCAATCTATAGTTCTTCTTACCTTTCTTACGGCCTCTTCTACCTTTACTCATGCTCATTCCACCACCACTATATCTTTACATATAATAATATACTATATATGATAAGTTAAATAAAATATAAAATAAAATCTAAATATAATAAATTAAATATATGCATCTCGAAACCTTGTATCATTAATAATAATATGATGTCCATATGAAAATTTAATTTGAAACCCTATATAAGAAACATTAGTAATCTTGCTGTAATAGCAAACAAAATATATAATACCTATTTATAAAAAGAGCTATATTATATTTTACATTTTGTAGAATGGATGGAGATACTCTATGAAAACCGCGTTATGCAAGGTTTGCCAAGTTACAGGAGTGTTATGTACAAGTTGTGAACGTGAATTAAGAACCGGAAAAATAACCAGTTTAGACGTAGATATTTCTATATATCTAGGCAGGGCAGCTAAGGATAAAAAAGAGCTGGATACAGTGTCATTTAAGAGGGCATTATATATAGATAACTATCTTGTTTTAATCTTTAAAAAAGGAGATCTAAGGTTGATGTTATCACATGGAAAGAAGATAATTAGGGACCTAGAAGAAAAATTTGGTAGAAAAGTCTATTTAGTTGAGGACCATCCAAATTTCAGAGAATTTATAGAGGGATTATTATATCCAGTTCCTGTTGAGACCATAAACATAATATGGTTACCAGATGGAAGTAAAGAGACCAGAATAGTGTTACGCAAAAGGTTAAGAAGAGAGAAAGAGAGGCTCGTAAAAAGTATAGTCAAAGAACTTAGAGGTGTAGATGTAAAGCTGGGGTATATGAGATGAAGAGAATACCTATAACCGAGTTGCCTAACTATATAGGGAAGAAAGTTAAGATATGCGGGTGGATCGAAGACAAAAGGATAGTTGGAAAGGTTATGTTTTTGACAATAAGACAAGGATTGGAGACCATTCAAGTAACACTAAAGAAGACAGGGAATGAAGATTTATGGAGAGATGTTGAGGAAATAACTCGGCAAAGCAGCGTAGTTATTGTTGGAAATGTAAGAAAGTTTGGAAATAAATTAGAAATAATTCCTGAGAGCGTTAAGGTTGTAGGATTGTCTAAGACCCCATTGCCGCTAGATCCGAGCGGCCGCGTACCTGCATTATTAAATACAATTTTAGACTCACGAGCATTAAGTATAAGGATACCGCATATCTATGCTATTTTTTCAATAAGAAGTAAGGTAACAAATCTTATACGTGACTTTTTCGCTAATACTAAGGGATTCATCGAAATTCATACTCCAAAGATAATAGCTTCAGGAACTGAAGGTGGAGCAGATTTATTTCCAGTTGAATATTTTAATAGAACCGCATATCTAGCTCAGAGTCCTCAGCTCTATAAAGAACAATTAATGCTGGGTTTTGACGGGGTTTTCGAGATAGCCCCTTATTTTAGAGCTGAGAAATCACATACCCGGAAACATTTAAATGAATTTATAAGTGTAGACCTAGAAATATCATTCGCAAATTATAAGGATGCCATGAATGTCCTAGAAGAATTAGTTAATTATGTATTAGAAAATATAATAGAAACTGCACAAAAAGAGATACAAATTTTGGGGCATAGACCCCCATCTCCACCTGGAAAGATACCTATCTTAACTTATGATGATTCCCTAGAAATACTACATAAGTCAGGATATGAGTTTGAGTGGGGAGAGGATTTAGATTCTGATGCTCTTCGAGTAATATCAAAAGAAATAGGTGACTTCTTTTTCATAATAGATTGGCCATGGAGAAGTAAACCATTTTATATCAAAAGGAAAGGTGATAAACTTACTGAATCCTTTGATCTGATGTATAGAGAAATAGAGTTAAGCAGTGGGGGAACACGTGAACATAACGTTGATCAGTTAAAGAAAAATCTATCCGATAAAGGACTGGATCCTTCCATATTCGAATTCCATACCAAATTTTATAATTACGGTATGCCACCTCATGCCGGATTCGGCCTAGGGTTAGATAGATTTTTGCTTGTCATAACGGGGAGAGAAAATATTAGGGAGGTTGTCTTATATCCCAGGGATCCAGAGAGGCTTGAGCCTTAGAATGCTCTAAACTTATCAGCCCACTTGACATATACAGCTTCTATTTCAGGTGTTATACTGGGTTTTATTCTATGGATAGCTTCCTCTATGTCTTTCGTATTTAGAGGTCTAGGTTTGCTATCAGGATTAATAGCCTTACCTGATTCAAACAATTCCGAAACTGCCTCCAATACAGCTAGCTGACATATATCACGTATATCACTAGGTGTATACCCATTTGATATCCTAGCCAAATAGTTGTAATCTATACTGTCTTTACGGACATCTCTCAAATAATATTCGAAGAGCGCAGCGCGCGTCTCCATATCAGGCATCGGTACAAATATTCTTCTTTGAAACCGTCTTATGAAACCCCAATCAAGTGCCCAAGGCTTATTTGTTGAAGCTATAACGAACAACGGTAATTTGTAATTATCTTTATCCTGTAGTCCATCCATTTCTTTTAGAAACTGGTTTCTAATTCGTACTTCACCACCAACTTCCTGTACTCTTATGCCCAAAATTGAGTCCACCTCATCTATAAATAATATCACGGGAGTCCTTGACCGGGCTATTTCCCTTAAGTCTCTAAATAATGCCGCTACATTTTTTTCACCTTCCCCTAGCCACTTGGACATTATCATAGAAGCATCAATCGGATAGAAATAACCTTCTATTTCGTTTGAAATCGCAGCAGCTAAGGTGGTTTTACCGCATCCCGGAGGGCCATATAATAATATACCTCGTGGCCATCCTAAGGGGAAAAGGTCTGGTCTCTTTGTAGGATACACTATGGCTTGTCTCAACGCCTTTTTTACTTCATCTAGTCCAACTACATCCTCCCAAGTAATCATAGACTTATAAGGCGATACACCTAAAACGCTTCTTCTACTTGTCGATGTATGGGTATCACTCCCATCATTAGAACTACCCACATCATCAACGTCACTTGCATATATCCTGGCTTCGCCCGCGTCTCCAGAAACCATACCTCTAAGATAAGCTATTCTATACCTATATTCTCTAACTTTTTTAAGATATGCTTGTTTAAGAGGAGAATCAGGATATAATTCAATAAATTTTATTAAATACTCCACAGCTTTTTGATAATTAGAAATAGCTAGTGACCGTAAGCCCCTTTTATCCGCTTCAACAGCTTTAACAGCATAGTCCAATGCTAAATTTTCTAGGGATTTATAGGACTCTGGGTCTCCATAGTATGCCAAGAAGATCCCCCTGTATTAACTATTAAATTTTATTTTTCCTTCTTCTGCTAGGATATATAAGGCGTCTATCACCCTTTGCGGAGCTGTATCAAGATATCTTGCACATCCAAATACGTCGAGTTTACCCTTGCTAATATATGTCATATAATAATAAACTTGATCTTCGAAGTTCCTCTTACCCACACTCTGTTTATAAAATGGAGCGCCTGTGGATATGCCTCCATCCGTAGCTAACGCCGAAATAAGTTCCTCTACCCTCTTATTGGGTGAGGAGAGGATAGGTATATCCCGAGGGATTTGAGGAAATTGTTCGACCACGATCTTACCTACTTCTTTCTCCACCTGCGTTAGAATATGCTCTGCTTCTGGATTCGCTAGGTCTATATAGACTTTAGCTTCCGGCGGCTTGACCGTCTCTATTAGGTTTATATATGATTGCGCTAGTGATTCTAGTAACGATTGGAAGTTGCCTGGGATATAGTATGCAGCGTTGATTGCTTCGTTAATGGCTTTAGCCGTCGGTTTAAATCCATCTAGCGCCTGAAGTATTATCCTTATTGTATCTAATCTCTCTAAAACCGCTGTAAGTCCTAGTTCAAAGTTATATAATACTTCCTTCAGTAATGTCAACAATTTTATCTCCCGTTCATAATTTTTAGCTGACAGCTTTTCGCCCTTCCGGATTAGAAAGTTTTTCTTTGAATCCAAGGTCTTGATTTTCCCTTGTATCTGGTCTCTAAGGTACTTTACTCTAGTCCGGTGGTATTCGACACTTCTTACTAATTCATTATAGGCCTTTAGATCAAATATATCACTTTTTTTTATCATTATAATGCGTCACCCCCAGAAATCTTGGTATACACCTTTATCTCCAATCTCTTCCTCTACACTACTTTTTCCCTCCTCAACACCCACTTTATTTTCTATATCAACATTAATAGACTCGAAGTTTAGAGAGGGAATAAAATCATCATTCCTATTTTCCTGAATAATATTTTCTTGCTCCTGTTCAATTGGAGAAGCTTCGGGTTCTTGCCTGAACTCTTTTTCCGTCATGTATAATTCGATGTCTTTGAGTTTATGAGATAATTCTGTAATAAATATGGTTACATCCTCTATTTCTCTATCAATTCTAAAGAGCTCTGTCTCTAGAGTTTCATATGCCTCTAAATAATGTTTATCATCGAGCCCTCCAATCTTCTTTGCAACACTCATATTAAAGAATAGCCTGAATAACCATTTCTTTTTATTTTCGAGTGAAGATTTTCTGGTTTCTAACCCCTTAATTAGATCCTCGATTTTTATTTTTAATTCTTCATATGCTGTATCAAGCTCTTTTATTACAGATTCATATATGTATGAATAAGAGTCTTGACTAACCTTAATATTATATGCAGCTTCAAATTGTAATTTGAGCATATCCAGTTTGCCAATAAGCTCCTCGGCCCGTAAAATTGAAGGCGGACCTATCTCAACATATCCATCCCTTACTTTAAATGAATCTGAATTCTTAGATAAAATTACTCCTCCGTTTTCATATACTATACCAGTTACTTCTCCATGCGGATTGAAATCTAAACCAATTATTCTGCCCTTAAATCTTCCATATCGTTCTACTACTTCTTTGCCTATCAAATTAGAAAAAGGAAAGTGGGGGTGGTTCATATTATCACCCATCTAAAACATAAATTCAGATTCTTTAGGGGATTCAACTGGTCCTTCGAAGGATGGGATACCTGGCAGTCTTTCCTTCATCTCGCGCTCTACCTGTGCCTCTGCCTCCTTCAGTATCCTCTCTGCCTCATCATTTGCAGCCCTGAAGTCTATTGTTACCCCGGCCATCTGTCCAGCATCAACAAGTATTCTAGTCAGTATATCTTGGATCTCTGATAACTCGTTTTCTGCCTGCGGAAGTATGTGGGTTATATTGTCACGTACACCTTTTACGACCGACATTGCCGGTGATATAGCCACCATTACATCGCCTATGTCCTTAACAGTACTTAGCCTTAGAGCTATCTGCTCAAGGGCTAGTTTAGCGGTACTAATTGATTTGACAGCTTTTCTTAGCTCTGCCAATTCATTGGCATATAACACTGCTCTGCTTCTATCATGAGCCCTAATCGCATTCAGAACTTTACTATAATAATATTTATCTTTCTCTCTGAGACTTCTAAGTGCGACCTCTAATTTTCTATTTTGAAGCTCTAATGCACGGATCGCTTGTTCGATTCTAGTCCTTAATTGTTTCTTAGGTGCTAAGTGTTCCTTGATTTTATCAGAAACTCCCTTATCCTTTCCTAACCACATTGTCTTAAAATCAGTCATTTTTACACCTCTTGAGAAAACCAATTATATTACGAGAGATATGTTTAATTAAGGAGGTATTACATTATATTTGTAACGACATGTTACTATGCTTCAGTCACATACATTATTTTAAGGTGATATGCTTATGGAGGAGGAGGTTGTCGAGAAAGCGCTTATGGATTTAGGGTTGCAGAGATATGAAGCAGAGGTATATCGCGTGCTTATCGAATTGGGTGAAGCAACAGTTAGAGAAATATCTACAAGATGCTCAGTACCAAGAGAAAAAATCTATTTTATTTTGAAAAATTTGGAAAACGCAGGTATTGTAAGGTTAATAGAGAAAGAACCTAAGAGGTATGCTCCTCAACCCCCTGAAGAGGTATTTAAAAGTTCCTTAATGATACAGCGAAGGAAATATGAAAACGCTCAGAAAGTGATTAAGCATCTTCAAGATATATTTTTGGAAGGAATGAGGCTTAGCGATAAAAGAGAACTAAAATTCTGGGAATTAGGAAGAGACCTAGAGGAAAAACTTATGGATATAATTGAGGGAAGCAGCAGATCACTATATATGATTGTTTCTGTAGACGAAATAGATAAATATGCCAATCCTCCTATCTATGACAAGTTGAAGAAACTCTCAAAAAAAGGCGTCGAGATAAATATTTATACATGGTATGATGAAAGTAGAGTCAACTCTCTTGGTAGACTTACAAATGTAGGCAGAGTCAATATCCTAGGTATAAATCCGTGGGATATAAGTATATTGATAAGTGATGGAGAAAAGGGACAGATAATATTTGAGAACACTACATCAATATACTTTATAAACAGAAAAATGGCCGAGTTTTACAGTAATCTTATGATTGAACTTGAGAACCAGAGCGTCGATTTCGAGGAACTCGATCAGATAATTGGACTGGAAAATGTTAAGCTAAATGGATTGATGGTTTACCCTACAGAGAGAGGCAGATTTTACGAGAATCTCCTAGATAGATTCATCCACCTTCTATATATGGAGAGAATGAAAGGAGACTCTTCGGTAAACGTAGAGAAACTTATCTATAACGCGATATCCACAATATTAGAAATCGATAAGATGGATATAATGTCATTAATAAACTTAGCATCATACTTTATACATTCAATAGATGATAATATAGAAATAAGCTATTCAGAAGCAAACAATACGCTAATGATAGAAATGCCATGGTCTATGGACATAGAAAAAAAGATAGAAGAAGGCTATACAATACCCCCATCACCATGGATACTATTAGTTCTTGAGCATCTACGTAGAAATGGTAAAAAGGAACAGATGACAACCATAATTCACATCAAAGATGAAAACAAATATATATTTATAAAGCATTATATGTGACTACTCTTTACTTAAATAGTATCCGATAATCACAGAGGATATCATACCCACAATACCAAAATAAAAGCCGAGAGGTACATTAAATATATTAGACTTATTCAATGGTATATAATCAGTTAGTTCCACAACATAGTATATTCCTGAACCTGTAAAGAAACCAATTACCATTACCAGCAAATACGCTCCTATACGCTTAATTATGCTCATCATAATAAAAAACCAATATAGAATTATTTAATTTATTCTCTATGAAAAACAGCAATAAAAAGAAAATGGGGGAATTTTTTATCCCTTAAAAACTTTAGCTAAGGTAACTGCTGATATTATTAGCACTATTACCAATAGTACTGCTACAGCCAATACATAGGTACTTAGGTCTTGTGAAGATGCTCTCACGTCACTTGCGAACTCTGATAGACTTGTTGCTAGGTCATCTACACCTTGTCCTACAGATGATACAGCCGATAGTACGTCACCTATCTGTCCTGATAAGTCGGCTAATGTACCGGATAGGTCTGTAACGGCGCTTGCTAGGTCGCTACTTAATGAAGCGAACCCGGCAGATATCTCTCCGGATAATGATGCTGTTGCATCAGCGATTGCTGTCAATACTGCTTCTTGGAATGAAGCCAACTGGTCAGATAGGTCACTGATTGCTGCCAGCACAGCTGAGTGTAATGATGCTACTTGTGCTGAAACATCACTTATGGCTGATAATACATTAGCCTCGAGATCAGCTATCTGTGAGTGTAGGAGGCCAAAGTGTTGTAACATTGTGCTATTGAGGGCTGACAGATTAGCCAGTATATTTGCTTCTACACTGGCTATATGAGCATCTTTCTCAGCGAACAATTCTACCATTAATTCAAAGTATGATACCATAGTAGCATTTACAGCATAGAGCTCAGCCTCTAGTGTACTGAAGCCTGCTGATACTAGGCTTGTTAGTGAGGCGAATTCTGAAGCTATTGACGCGCCTAGGCTTCCTATTGCATTAAGTATGTCTATCCTCCTTAGCACATCGACAGTGAACGATAAGCTGTCGAAGTCATATACAGTGACATATACTGGTGCGCCTAGGAAATATCCTAGTAGATATGTTGCTGACGCTGTTGCATCAGCGGTATAGACGCCGGGTGTCCAATCGGAACCTATTTGTACTCCAAAGTCTACTACTCCTGCAAACTCTGGGACTATGAGTCCGTCGGCACCTGTGAATCCAAGGGTTTCTGCTATTGGATATAAGCTTGGGTCTGTTACAAGTACATCAACTGTGGCTCCGGCTACAGGTGCTCCTGTGACTTCAAAGACACTTGCAAAGAACGTTACGATTTCGTCTGAATAGTATACGGAGTCTCCTGCCCAGAAGGTAAGGTCAATAACCGGTAATGTTAGGAATGTCGATATAGCATCTAGATTGGTAGCAAAGATCGTGCCATCTGTAACGTTCCACCATACGACGGTGACATTATATATGCCTATTACATCACCAAGATGACCAGTTACATCAATCATGAACTCCCATGCTGAGATGAAGCTTGTGACCATATCAGGGCCGCTCATGAATACATTGTATAATATTGGCTCCTCATCTAGTGTCTCGTTTTGCCAGAAAACGCTTAAGTTCATAGCTTGATCAGGCGCTAGTGCCGAGGCTCCGAACGCCCATACTGTAACGTTAACATATCCTTGTTGCTTTACATTGAACCAATAACTTGGGCCGAAGTCCCAATAGCTATTTGTTCCGTTAAGGAAAACAATTACATAATATGTTACGTCAAAGCTTTGCGGACCAAACATCAGGTGTTCTGTAGGTCCACAATCTACAAGGAATATCTCTATGAAATATGTACCTATGCCGAAGAAGCTTATGTCAAAGTCAAATGACATTGTATATGTTACTCCGCTTATAATAACATTACCAGGTACATCCTTGCTTACATTTACGATCCAGTAGTTTGTGGTCGGATCTGCCAAACCATCCCAATCCCAAGTTAGTGTATAGAGGTTAGTTGCAAACGGAACCACCCATGGACTGGGCACTCCATTTAATTCTACATCTGTAATCGGATGTGCAAATACGTCAACGAAGTATGTAAGGTACATCATGTTAACATTATATGTCTCGTTTCCAAGGAATGTAGGTCCGGGTGCACCCCTCTCTGCAGGAGGCCTATTAGCGTGTAAGTCAAATGTTCCATCAACGGCATATATCCATATATCTACCCATGCCTCTCCACTCATTACGAATCCTGATACGTCAAGTGGAGCTATGGGGACAAATGTATTACCGCCTGTCCAGTTCAGCTGCATAGTTCCTGCTCCTACAAAGCCGAAGAAGAAGTCCCATACCTCAAAGTATAGAGTTGCTGTAATATTACTTAACTCTGGCATATATCCTAATAGGTATGGCTTATCTCCATCTAAAAAGCCTGGAACTCCGAAGTCTACTGTTAACCATCCTGGTGCTACACCATCTGTCACATTGTAAGGCGGTACAAAAGTGGTTGGCACATTATCAATAATCTCAACAGCCAAATCTATTACTAATGATTCAATACATGTATTGTTAGTCGGACCTATTACCGATAGAGATGGAGGTGAGATATCCACAATGTGTTTCGCTGTTCTGGCTTGCGCCGCTAGATTGACATCCGTAGATGTTACAGACCAACTCGTTATGGCATATCCATTGACCAAGGTACCATAAAATGTATCAAATGCGATGTCAACTTCTAAAACATCACCGACATCTAACTCATTTCCTGCTCCCATCGCGAACAGGTTAATGTAAAGCCAGTTTCCATTTGAATCAGTAGTTGATAATGCTGCTGTCCATCCTGTAGCTTGCCAAGCTCCAGCTGAGCTGTCGTACCAGTGAACAGTTACTGAAGTAACACGATACAATGCATTACCGGCTGTGTCCTTTGGAACAGCAATTACTATGTCTGTAATTAGGTCGCCTCCTGTATGCCTAAACCATAGATTTGCTACTGATGGAACGGTGTCAGCCTGTGGATAGAACCATACTAATGGTGGATCATGTATCGCCATTACTGGCGCTGTGTTTATAAGTGGTACGAATAGGAACGCCAAGAATAACGCTATTAAAATTAATCCTTTTTTCATTCTTTACTCACCATATAATAATCAATATTAGAATTGTACCTATTCTTTATATAAGGTTTTCGCACAATTTGTTCTTTTGTTATAGTTACATCCAACATAACATTCATATCTTAAGGTAATGACCCTCATATTTACGGGGAAAATCATTAATATAAAGGGTATTCTGGTGTTTTTTTAGATAACTTTTATATTCAGCTAATTCCTCTTATATCCACTAGTGATGTGATATGGAGATAAAAGTAGTCTCGGAAAAAAAGAATCCATATATGGATCGAGTTGAGTATGTATTGGAGCTCGACCATAGTGGAGAAGCGACGCCCAAGAGAGAATTAATTATTGAATATATAAAAGAAAGGCTTTCTCTAGATCCCTCTAAATGTATCCTCCTTAAGATTGATACTTTAACTGGTGCATCTAAATCAACTGCACTTATATATTATTATCCAGATGGTATAGATTGGTCTCAAATAGAAGCGGTGCATAGAAGAAAGGTGATAGAAATTGGCAAAGAAGAATCCGAAGCCAAAGGCGAAGAGGCCTAGCCCTAAGGTATGGACATTTTATAAGCTAGAGGGAAATGAGTTAATATTAACAAAGAGATTTTGTCCTAGATGTGGGAGAGGTACATATATGGCTGACCATGGAGATAGGTATGCATGTGGAAAATGTGGATATACGGAATTTAAAACTGTTGAGTTACAAGCCTCCTAATCTTATAGAGAATATGTATTGGTACTAGTGGCATAAAGGCACGGATAAGTCTCAGGCTTACCGCCTTCCTGATGTTTTCAGGATTCCCTCCACCATCTATATATCCATCTATAAAACGCATAATCAGTTCAGAAAGCCCCTCATCTCGAAATCTAAATTTTAATGTATAAAAAATAAATAAACTTATGTCCCATGCATAGTGAGGTTTGGTACTCCATTGTTCTATATCAATAAGATATATTTCATCATTGCTTATGAGAATATTTTGTACCTTAGTGTCACCAAGGGTATAGCCGCGATTATGTATACCCGCTAGTATACGGCCATATTGATAAAAATATTTTTTCGATATAGTCAAATCCTCATTTATATATCTGGATAAGGGTTTCCCATCTATATACTCCATAACCAACCTGCCGCTTCCCCAATCTAATAATAATGGCTTTGGAGCGTTTACTCCTAATTTATTTCTTAGCCAGATTAAGCCAAGATATTCATTTACTAAACGGTTCCTTGAGTCCAAAGTAAATCTCTTAATATCAATAAGCCACAGTTGTATCATTAGCCATTTGAATATCCACAGTATATTAAAGGCTTTTATTACTATAGCTTTGGATAAGTCTTCTCGATCTACCTTGATTATATATAATGGGCTTAGCAAACCACGTTTTATGGTTCCCCTTATTTTACTATCTTTGCCATAGATAACTTTTATTAACTCGCTTACCGTATGCCGCTTAGGAGTAAAATATGAATTATTAAGTTCTAATAAAATGTCGGGTTCATCCAGTTCTTTAGGAGATCGAAGAGTATCTATGCTTCTGATAATCTTTGATTTAACCTCTTCACCAACCACTTTAGGGGATACCTTGGCCGACCTGCCGTGTGTTAAATAAGCCTTTATACTCCTTAGCCACAGTATATATGTGTCGATCTCTATGCCTTTAAGCATATGCTTTACTCGGAATTTCTCATCGTCTACTTCTAGTAAATTTTTATCCATTAGTTTTTTCGCTGCCCTAATGAATCTATTCACAGCCCACTTTAAATTACGGGAACCATTTATGCCATAATATGTTTTTAGATAGCTATATTTAACGGGGGGATAGGCTTTTATTCTTTTATTTAATCGTGAGAATAAAACATATTTGACGGGGATCTTCATATCGAGGATGAGCCGACCATACTTCTTAAATAAGAAAGCAAGCTCTTCTTCAATCACCCGCTCTTTATATTTTATCTCAATTTCCTCGATATACTTACTATTATAAACAGGTATAAAAATAGATAATAATCTACCTATAATAAATTCTCCATATTTTGCCGTATATGCATCATCCTCAAAAATTGATTTATCTACCAATAATATCGAGAAATAATAGCCCTGACTACTTGTATACAAATATCGGAGCTTATTATCAAAGTTCTCTAAAATACAAATTACATCATAATCGCTATCTTCTCTCGAATATCCTGCTACGCGAGATCCATAAAGAAGTAGACCGAAGGGCCTTCTGTCCACCGAATCAATTATAACCTGTTCTAATGCTTCGATTAATCTATTATCTATTTCCATCTAAACGTTTAGCCACCTCCAATACACTTGACGGGAAATATAGTAATTTAAATTCTGATGGTGATAGTTTTATATAAAACTCTTGGGATAACATCTTTTTTGCTGGGTAACCTTTATCTATCCAGCCTTTAACTATCTTATTAATCAATGTTTTGCGGCGCAACATCTTATCAAGTTCCCTCTCTAAAAGACGTGATAGTTGTGATTTTCCAAATACATATTCAGGGGATATTTGGTAGACCTCATCAAATATCATGCGTCCTACCACAGTCCCGCTGAAGAATTGAGCTAAAGAGAAGAAATCTGAGTCTATAAACTTTTTGGCTAAGAATATATAATGAAGATATTCATGGGCTAATACGCCTGTAAGCACTTTTTTCTCGCCATATAATAGAAAAGGAAGGGTTATATCTATAATGGGTACAATCCGATTTGCGCCCATGATAAAATCTATATTACCATGGACTATGCCGCCTACATCCATCTCATGTACCAATATATTTACCGTACTTGATACTTTTACAGGAGGATATGGTAACCCTGTTATCCTTTCAATATATCTTATTCTATCTACAAGAAGAGGGATTTTTCTGGCGCTATTATATACCAATCTCCATGGTATTCTTTTATTTACAGCTGAATTTACTACATCGTCGAAAATTATTCTAATTTTTTTCATTATCAACCATCACTAAATTAATATTATCTAAAGAATAAGAATTAATTTATCCTCTCATTTATACATATTACTAAACCCCGTAGGTATATCACTCTTTTCTTCCTTATTCTGAGATATTTTTAAGTTGCTGCTTACTATGTACGCTATTATCCTCTCACTTATATTCTTGTATGTATGAGCCTCGCCTTATAGCCGTATCTACTTATAGGTATATGCCTTAAACTAATACGTATTAGTAAATGATTATCTTTCCCGGGTCTCTCCTCTGAACCTAATTTTAGATCTCTATTATAATTATAAGGATTATTATCTAGGAGGCGAGGGGGGATCGGGTTTAATGGAAAGTGGTGAGATAAACTATATCCAACAAATAGAAATATGGGATATTAGAAGTCTCTAAAGATGGTATTAACTATCTTATTTCTCAGTTCTTTATCTATATCAACCTTAACGATGCCTCTATTAGGTTGTCCATATAGAACCAATAGATCATTACGCTCCAGCAAGATAAATAATACCGTTAATAAGTCCTCTTCTCCCTCTATTATGAATAATGTCGGTTCATAACTCTCTATTGCTTCCTTTATATATTTGCATAATCCAAAATTTATGTGTCCTCTAGGATTCTCAGCTAACACTATTTTCGGATAAAATTCTGTTGGTACATATAAACTTCTTTTTCTCTTCTCTTTTTTATCTACAATTGATAGATTGGGAATAATACCTTTCTCTACTATCGTAATGGTGGTTTTGTCTCCAATAGTAACTATCTTCTTATCAGTAGAAATTAGCTCCTCGAAGAGACCCTCTAATTCTCCGATTCCATATATATGCCCAAATGGCTGTCTAAAGAAAACCTTATCTTCTTCCTTTATAGCTACAGTTTTATAATCTGGGCTACAATACTCTGACGGCATATGATCCTTTCTCCGTAATTTCAAGCTCCTTTGCAGGCAATGCTTT
The DNA here is from genome assembly GCA_002011075.2 of Candidatus Scotarchaeum otlingeri. Lineage (GTDB taxonomy): Archaea > Thermoproteota > Nitrososphaeria > Geothermarchaeales > JDFR-13 > Scotarchaeum > Scotarchaeum otlingeri. The sequence continues at coordinate 292,477 of MTMA02000006.1, read as the reverse complement.
TTCAGGGTCTATGACCATTAATATTCCATCCCATTTAATCGATAAGTCCGTAGAGCCGCAGGTAGGACAAACACCTCCCTTATCGATAATAGATTTACATTTTCTACAAGCTTTCCTAATTTGCCTCCTAACCAATTTCCTTAACACCTCTACTATCTATTTCTTCAATAATCCAATCTACCTTACCGAGCAATCCACCTCTACATGTTAAACCTACTTTTAATACTGCAATACCTTTAGGGGGGCTTATAGCTATAACTCGGGCCCTAATGGGATCCCCCACTCTAATAGTTTTTCCTGTTTCTTGTCCCCTGACCATGCCTTGGACAGTATCAACCACTACCAAGTCATCCATGATTTGTGAGATATGTAGAAGAGCATCTATTGGACCTATACGTATAAATAACCCGAATGTAGTTATTTCAACTACTTCTCCCTCTATTATCTCATTAAGAATAGGCTTAAATGTATATGCCGTAAACTTTACTTTATGATAGGAGGACCCGTCCTCTGATAATACTTTTCCAACAGGATCAACGGCTATCTCATCAATTTTAATTATGTATCCCATTTCTTCATCATATGTGTTAAGATAACGTTCCATCAATTGTTTTTTGGCGGCTTCCGCCAAATCCTCACCAAATAATAGAGGTGAGATGCTTACATTATCCATCACTTTATATTTCATGAACATTACTATACACCTATTACATCCACTTAATATTATTCTAACGAGAAATATCCATCCTTTTTTAAATATATTACTGGTACCTTATTTAGTTTAGCCTTTTTCTTTAACTGAGAATCAGTTGTAGCTATTATTAACTCATATTTCACCGCTGATGCAATGATGTCGTCATCAGCATTATCAGCACCACTAGTTATCACATCGAAGTCAGAAATCATTTTCAATGCAAGAGTGGCTTTTTTAGAAATTTTATTATCGGCTGAAGCAAGTTTTTTTAACTCATTAATTATTAGCGGCGATACATAGAGTTTAACTGAAGGATTAACCGTCCTCATATAGTCTATAAAGTTATCAGATTCACTGCTCAATATATGTATCAAGAAACTGGTATCAAAAATTATCCCTTTATAATTTTTATATAAAAATAGGCTATATCTATCTATTTTACCTCACCTACACCTATAAGTCTCCATTTACCATTGAATTGTCTGGCAATTGCGGCTCTCCAGCCCGTCTCTGCAGCGACAGGTCGGAGAAGCTTTATATCCGCCCAGTCTTTTCCCAATCCTGATATATAGCCAAGGGCTACAGAGGACCCTATATTAATCCTTATGGGCTCTCCCTGAACTAACGGCTGAACTACTAATTGCTCATCTGTACCAACCACATATTGGAATAGATTGATATCCATCGTAACTTCATATAAAACTTCTGGTAGTGTACCAGGTTTACCTACGACATTACCCACTAATCCATCAGCCTTAGTTAGAGAAGGATCCAAATCTGTCTGCACCCCAATAAGACCGCCGCTATATGCCTCTTTCAAACGAAGTTTTTGACTGCTTAGTGACATTACCTCAGTGTATAGAGGTTCATGCACTATTTTTTCTCCTTTCCGTGTTAGATATCCGGGTACAATCTCTATCTCATCACCAATGCTTAATTTACCTTGTATAATACTGCCGCCTATTACGCCGCCCTTTAATTTTTTATAGTCGGTGCCTGGGAGGTTTATGTTGAATGACCTTATGATTAACATTCTAGATGGCTTGCTATAGTCTCTCTCAGGGGTGGGAATATATTTTACTATTGACTCAACTAAATAATGGAGATTCACTTTTTGCACTGCTGAGACAGGTATTATAGGTGAATCGCCATAATACTTAGTTGTGGAGAGAAAATCCTTTATTTGTTTGTAGTTTTCTATAGCTTCATCTTTTGTCACCAAATCAACTTTATTTTGCACAACAACTATATTTTTGACACCTAATATTTCTAATGCCATGGCATGTTCCTTGGTTTGAGGTCTTGGAACAGGCTCATTGGCAGCTATAACCAGAAGGGCGCCATCCATAACAGCAGCTCCACTCAACATATTTGCCATTAGACTTTCATGCCCTGGACAATCAACAAAACTTATGACTTTCAGAAGATGTGCTTGAGAAAACCCTGGATATTCAGGGGATGACCAATATATCCTTTCTTCGCCTTTCTTCAATTCATATATAGGCATATCTGCATAGCCAATTTTAATAGTGATCCCACGTCTAAGTTCCTCACTATGACTACTTGTCCATATACCAGTCAACGCTTGAATAATCGTTGTATTATGTGCTAATATTCCTCCTAGCCCTGCAACGAAATTATGATATCTCGGTACGACCAGATCAAATAACAGTCCTTCATAATGATATCTTCTTTTAAATTTGATCTTCTCAAAGTATATATATTCGTTTCCCTTCTTGGTATCATTAGAATTGAAAGAAAGGTGACTATCTGGAATTAGTGAGACTAGATAAGAATGTAATGCATGATTTCTGTGCACGCCGTCCATATCCAACCTTTCAGTGTATAAAGATTTATTTTTATCTATAATTTGGCGTAGTAACTTGTCTCTCAGGGCCTTAGGCAAATTGACTATTACCCTGAAGATCTCCTCATTAGGTTCTCCCCCTCTTTTATATAATAAATGAGCTGCTTCACTATATAGATAATAGTCATATCTATCTGGTGATACATTATTATAGTTAGCAAGATTAATGAGGGCTATAAAATCACCGGTATCAATTGTAGAAGCAGGCTTCCAATGGTACCTATATTCAAATTTTAAAAGCGGGTGATCTGGGGTGACCGTAATCTTCCTGCCATTTATAGTCTCAAATTCTATCAACTCGCCCGAATATCTTTGGAAGTATATTATTGAATCGAGATTGAGAAGCTGTCTACCATTGTACGAGAATATAGGGATCTTGATTCCTTCAATTAACCATTCATTTGAAGTTAACTTACGGGGTACACCTATTTTACTATATTTTAATAAGTCATACCCTGACATTAACCCATATGTTGTCAGAATAATTTCATCTATTCTCAGACATTTACCATGATCTACATGTCCTGCTGTACCAATATTTACTTCAGGTTGTTTTGGAATAATATCTTTATCCTTAGACATTCTACTCATCAACTTTCATAAATACTATACCTTAAAAATCTTTTAACATGGATTAGAGAGATGCCTAATATAATAATTTAGTTAATATTATGGTTATTCGATAACTTTCAAATTGATCTGATAGATATCACTATTGATCTGATTGCCTCTTACAAGTATCCTTTTTCGATATCCCTTTTCGGTTTTCCCCCTTAATTTTTTGAGCCCTACACCTTTACCGGTAAGAATATATACCTTACGAGGACCCTCTATATCCGGCCTCATAGGTATCCCACTTTTATCAGAACCACCCGTTATCATAAGCTTTTTCCATTCTAATCCAAGGGCCGTGCCATCGACAATATCACCTATTTTTTTCCCTATTAACGCTAATGCTTCCGGCTCTTTTACCTCAATAGTTTTGGTTACTCCGTTTTTAGGGTCACCGACATTTAGCTTAAACGATACCATTAATATTCACCTAGTGAATATCATAATCAGAGTTATTTTATATTAATTTTTATTTTATATAGCCCATGCGGGATATTTTTTCCTCTTTATTTTAATAAGTTCATTTATAACTTCTATATCGTCCAGCGATAACTCTTCTTTATATTCTTTAATCAGCTTCTTCACATGATTTTCAGGTATATCTACAAGTAGAATATCTCCTTCTTCGAATGTCTTACCCACAATAGCTTCTCTTATAGAAATAGCCACCTCCATTTCCTTTTTAGCTTCATGAATACTCTTACCCCTATCTTGTATTTGATGAATTATGCCTACACGAGACCCATCTGTCTTAATGAGAGGATATTTAGGTTTTATAACTCCGTTTAAGACCCTAACACCTACGATTGCAGGTTTACTATGTCTAAATACATAACCTTCTAAAACCTTAATTCTACCCGGTTTGATAAGAAACTCTAGCTCTATCCTTTTTTTCTCCTCTATTTTATTAGCTACCCAATCTAAATAATCGTCTAAAACTCTATACAAAATATTACCTCTGAATACAGGTACCCCTCGTTCTCTGGCTAAGGTCTCAGCATCCTCATGTATATCTATATTAAAACATAATACGGCGCCTCTGAGCTCATCACTCATTTTAACTATGGAAGCGTCGACAATATCTTTTTTTGAAACCGGTCCTACATCAGCTTTTCTTACAGGAATGCCTTTTCTTTTACATAGATTTACAAATGCCTCCAGACTTCCAAGTGTATCCGCCTTAATTACTATTCCTATTTTATCAGTATCTATCCTTATAGAAGACACTTCTTTAGTTACATTCTCGATGAGTTGTCCGATTTCATTTTGGATATCAGTCGAATAGAAAGGTGACCCAGCATATACATTATCAACATTAGCAGCAGAGAGAATTATCCCTGCAGCCGGCCTACTAAGCTCCATGTTTCTAAACTTCTTTCTAGGATCTCTTATTTCATCTAATGGTGCAGGCATTAATATAGCTCTAACTTTAGTGATTACAGGTCCCTCCGGGGACATAGCAATTAATGTATCGCCCTTCCTAATTAATCCATCAACATGAATCGCTCTCAATACTGTTCCAAAGCCTACTTCTTTTGTAACCTCTAATATAACGCCTTGACCCGGCTTAGTGGTATCTACCTCCAATTTATCTAGCATAAATTTTTGTACCAAACCTACTAATATCGTTAATAATTCTTGTATACCTTCACCTGTTTTAGCACTTATGGGGATAATTGCGACAGTTTTTTTGAAATCCTTTATTCTATCGAACCTTTCTGATTCGAATTTATAGGTGGCTAAAGACGTGATTATATTCGCTATACGTGTTTCCATATCGGAAATAACATCAGTTACTTGGTTAGGAAGAGACTTCAATATTGAAAAAGTATTTTGGGGTTTCCATCGAGGAATAAGGTCGATTTTGTTAGCAGCCACTAAAAAGGGAACCCTTCTAGACACCAGTATTTGAAGACTTTCGTGAGTCTGAGGCTGGAACCCCTTCATTATATCTACGACAAGTATAGCTATATCTGCTGCTGATCCACCTCTACGCCTTAAATTCGTAAAGACTTCGTGACCAGGTGTATCAATAACAAGTATACCGGGTACTTCTAATTTGAACCTAAATTTTTTCAGCAAGTCACCGCACATCGCCTCGACTGTCTCTTTGGGGAAAAGGCTTGCTCCTATATGCTGCGTAATCCCCCCCGCCTCTCTTAGTTGCACCGCTGTTCCTCTAATTTTATCTAGTAATGAAGTATTATGCACTACTACATCATTCGCAATAAAATTATGCGTATGAGAAGATGTAAAATCATATACCTCAAAATCTCCAAATAGCCTCCTCACTTTCTTGACATATTTGAGATGCAAACCTAACTCTGAAAGAGAAAGAAACCGTAGGCCATGGATGGTCTTAACCGGTAAGTCTCGAATAAGCTCTTTTTTATCAGAATTTATAGCTACAATATTGTAAGATATATTTAATTGATCTGCAGGCAAATATCTAAAGACGCCATTACCCTCATAAGTTAGAAACTTATGTTCAGGTGTAACTGTAATATATGTCTCGTCATCAAATGTTACTTCTATTAATCTATTACTTTTTTCTTTTGCTTTCGATATTAGTAATGACTCTACTATTTGCAGGTTAGATATATCTAAAGTAAAAATTTTAATATTATCTTCGAACGCCTCATATAACTCATGGGCATAGAGGCGTCCCTTATCTGTATATATCTCAGAATATTTACCTATACACTTACCTGAATCTACATGTCCTAATACAGTTATAATAGGCTGTCTATAAACACGCTCCATATTGAGTATCCCTTATCTTAATACAGCTTAGGATTAAAATTAATCTTTATAGGAAAATTCAGAGCTATAAAAATGAGTTAGGTAGCTGAAAACTCGGGGAATAGCAATTTTACCTCTCTCTCAAAACTTTCTTTGGAATCTGAGGCATGTATTATATTGTCTGTAATATCTAATGCTAAGTCTCCCCTTATGGTTCCAGCTGATGCTTCTACTGGGTCCGTAGCGCCTATTAACCTCCTCACCACATCTATGGCTTCCCTACCTTTAAGAATAATGGCTACTATTTTTTCTCCGCTAATTGTTGTGATTAAATCTTTAAAAAATGGTTTATCCTTATGTATAGCGTAGAACTCCTCTGCCAATTCTCTTGTCATTAACATCATTTTCAAATCAATTATTTCGAAGCCCTTCCTCTCGAATCGCGTAATTATTTCTCCAATTAAACCTCTCTTAATAGCAGAGGGCTTTAAAAAGATTAAGGTATATTCGCTCATCTTCTCTTAAAACCTCCTTTGACATATTTGACAGTCCACTTAAATTTCCGTGGGTCCCTTTTATGCTCAAGCATACTTATCCTACATTTCCGACTGCAAAACCATAGTATAGTACCGTCTCTTTTTACATACATAATTCCAGTGCCATGTGGAAATTCATGGCCACAAAAAGAACATATATGTACCTGAGGCAAATCTAGATCACCTCAGTTTTCTGGCTTCTCTTTCAGTCTCCCTAAGCATTAATATATCGCCGACTCTTACAGGGCCCAATACGTTTCTCGTCAATATTCTGCCTCTATCTTTTCCCGCCAATACACGGACTCTTACTTGAATCACTTCTCCAGTCATTCCTGTTCTCCCTACTATCTGTATAACTTCGGCGGGGGTTACATCGTCTCTCGCTGGCATCACCTATACACCAGATTTATTCGTATACATTGATTTTCTTTAGATATGATACTATTTCATCTAGTATCCTTTGCGCTTCTCCAGGGTCAACAATGCATACCGAAGCAGCAGCAACGTCGATACCCGCCCTTTTGCCTAGCTCCATTTTACTGGGTACAAATATATATGGAACCTTCCTTTCACGACATAATAATGGTAGATGCGCCACTATTTCCGGCGGATCTACATCTAAAGCTATATAGACTAACTTCGCCTGTCCTCGTTCAATCGCTTTTGTAGTTTCATTAGTTCCTCTTTTGACGCCCCTCACTTCTGAAGCAAGTCTGAGGGCTTCATAGGCAGCGTCTAAATATTCTTTGGGAAGCTCAAATGTTTCAAATGGAAGCTGACTCATGCCGCCTCAACCTCATCCTAATAAAATGCTACATGGCTCATATATAAATCCTAATTAAAATTAACATAGCACCTCTAATTATGAGTAAAAAATAACACTAGTTTATTATTCTTTAACTCGTCAATTCGAAAATACCCTAACCTCTCTAACTGAACAGCTGAGTCTACATGCTCATAAGCCAGCTCTTTCTCACCATATCCATATACCCTTCTATCAGGGTATACCAATTCTACATCAATATTATCATCAGCGGGAACCCAATGTATAAAGGGAAACCGCTTTCTTTTGGCCTTTGCAACATCGTTATCCAAATATTTCAATTTAATAGTGCCATCCGATCTATATCCTGATACGATAAAATTACCTAGACCGATCAACCGAAGTTTTTTATCAATAATAAATACCTGTTTATCACCTTCATCTATGAATATGTTCACATATTTATTAGCAATATTAAGCCGTAATATTCTATGTCCTCTATCTGGAAAATCAGGGTGTTTTCTAATATGTATTTCATGCCTATCTTCATTAAATCTGAAAATAGCCTTTAAAGGATTTCGAACAACAAAGTATCTATTAGCCTCTTTATCAATTAAGACCCTATTCTCGGCTGCCAATAATGACCAGTCTATGACCGATAATGAAGGCTTTAGTCCGCCCCTCATAATTACATTTCTAATAGCATCAGGCTTAAATCCTCTTCTTCTTAAGGCGGCTAATGTAGCCAACTGCGGATCATCAATGCCACTATAAATCCCCATTTTAATTCCATTTAATATTTTAGATTTACTCAAGACCCCATCCGGTATAGATATTCTGCCATGATGAATAGCATATGGCGGCTGCCAACCCATGTATCGATATATATATGCCTGTTTTTCTTCATTCACCTTATGTTCTACACCTCTTATGACATGACTTACCTTCATAAAATGATCATCTACCGGACAAGAAAAGTTGTATAATGGCCATACAAAGTATTTGCTACCGCTACGGGGATGAGGATATTTTCTTGTATCTATTATTCTAAGAGCAGGCCAATCCCTTATTGAAGGATTAGGATGAGATAAATCGGTTTTTATCCGGAGAACAGCTGAGCCCTCTAGCAACTCTCCATTAACCATTTTATCAAAAAGGTTCAAGTTAATTTTGGTGGTTTCTTCTCTATGTGGACAGGCTTTGCCTTGTGATATATAATTCTTAAATTCTACAGGCTTACATCTACATATATAAGCATAACCTTTTTCTATTAACTTTCTAGCAACATCATAGTATATCTCCAGCCTATCACTTTGATAGTATATCTCATCCGGCCTGATACCTAGCCACTTAATATCTTTTAATATCAAATCATAATATTCAATTTTAGGCTTCTTTGTACGTGGATCCGTATCCTCGAATCTAACAATAAACTTACCATTATATTTTCTGGCATATAGATAAGAAAATAATAGTGGACGCACAGAACCAAGGTGGAGGACAAAATCAGGATTAGGCGCGAATCTAGTGATGACTTTTCCTTCTTCCGCGTAGGGCAAAGCGGGTAATTCATCGATCCTTTCATCTTTTTTAGGTAATATATGTTCTAGTTGTTTGAGCATGGTCATTTGCTCTTCGATAGAAAGGCCACTTACTTTCTTAATAACAGAATCTATTATAGGCATTATCTCATCGAGTTTGCCTCTATATTGGGGTAATATAAATAGTACCTTGCCTATCACAGAACCTTTATTAGGCCGTCCCCCATATTTAACAGCATTTTCCAATGTAACAGCTAAAACTATATCATTCAGTTTATTTGACATTATAACTCCCTTGTAATAATATAATCACTAATATTCTCTAAGTACTTTCTATAGATATTCTCTGGAAGGCCCACCAAGGCTTTCTTCGCTTCATACACCATATTCTTCATATGTTTATCAGCGTAACCTTTGGCACCTATTTCTCTTAGAAGATTTATAACAATTTCTATATCTTTATCATTCGCAGATCTATTACCAAAGACCCTATCAAATAATTGTTTCTGTTTTTCATTCATTTTTGAAAGGGCATATAGGACCAATAACGTTTTTTTGCCCATCCGTATGTCATTTCCAACAGGTTTTCCGGTACGGCTTGACTCTCCAAATACTCCTAGTATATCGTCCGCGATTTGGAAGGCCACACCTATGTTTTTTCCATATTTTCTGAGTTTTGATAAAGTTTCAGGCGAGACACCACCTAATAATCCGCCTATATATACAGCCGTTTCTATTAGAGAAGCGGTTTTAAGATAAACCATTTTCATATAATTTTCCTCTGAGGAGATATATTTATGTGGAAGCAGATCCATAACTTGTCCTTTACATATATTGTCTGTAGCTTCAGATAATGACGATACTATTTTAATTATTAGTGAGGGGGGTTTTCCAAGAGACGTATAAGTATTGATCAAATAGTAATATAAATGAGAAAACAGGAAATCTCCTGCTACTAAGGCAATCGGCTCACCGTATATTACGTGTGTTGTTGGCAAACCACGCCTAACACGGTCTCTGTCTGTTATATCATCATGGATCAAAGTGAAATTATGCAGTAACTCTATTGATACAGCAGCCGGCAAAGAGACATTATATGGAACACCAAACATTTTAGAAGTGACCATTAAAAGAAACGGTCTTATCCTTTTTCCTCCACCCTTTATCAAATGAAATGCCGATTCAACTAAATCAGTTGGCCATTTTATGTCTTCACGTATCCTTTCCAACTCCTCATTCACATAATTTCGTATTTCAGCCCACTCATCCATAAAGCTTTTCATACGTCTTCCTCCTCACTTCCTCAACATCTATCCCCCTATATCTTACCCAATCAATCAGTTTTCCAGTTATCACAATATCTGCCTTTAATAATTCTCTAACATTTTCAGAACCTGTTAATAGCATCGCTATCTTAAGCTGATCTGTATAGGTATCTATTAATTCTATTACGCTTTCAGAGCTCTCCATTGCGCGAGACAAAAAGGGATGTGCTATACCACAAAGTGATGCTCCTAGAGCTAATGATTTAGCTATATCAAGTCCGTTACGTATACCTCCAGATGATATTACGGGAAGAAAAGTACTATTCAAAACCTCTATTAACGATGCGGCTGTCGGAATACCCCAATCCCAAAATACAGAGGCAACATTATCCCTGTAATTACTACCTTTATTACGTAAACGTATAATCTCTACCGCAGACCAACTGGTACCCCCGGCACCAGATACATTTATAGCAGATATTCCAGCAGCCTCAAGTTTTTTAGCCACGGTACCAGATATTCCTGCGCCGGTCTCTTTTACTATTATTGGAACGCTAATTTGAGAAGTGATTTTTTCAATAGCCTTTAGTCCACCCTCAAAATCTACGTCGCCTTTAAGCTGAACCGCTTCTTGAAGAGGATTTAAGTGGATAGCTAAAGCATCTGCATCTATCATTTCAATTGCTCGTATGGCGATATCAATAGGATCTTTTATGAGCTGTTGGAGACCCATATTCCCGATAATAAATAGGTCTTTACTAACATCTCTCATGACCCTGTATGTATATTCTAAATTCCTATGTTTAAGCCCGCTTCTTTGACTGCCACAAGATATGGGAATATTAGCTTCATATGCCGCTAACGCCAGATTTTTATTTATTTTCTCGGCTATCTTAGCACCACCTGTCATAGAGTCTATAAGTATGGGTACATTAAATTCTCTATTAAGAAAATTTATTTTAGTGTCAATTTTATGTAGAGATAATTCGGGAACTGCATCATGGATTAGTGTTATATCATTAAATAGGGTTGAGATGTGATATGACACATCTTCTTTTAATACGGTTTCGATATGCTCCACTTTTCTATCGACGATATCTCTATCCACCTTAATCATCACCACCATATAATTCTATATTAAACATGTAACCATTTATTCTATTAATCAACTCTACAATTTTCTTTAGATGATATTCATCAACAATCGATAATATATAAGACCCTTCTGAATCTAATATTTTTATTCCTCCTCTTCTTTCACTAATTAGCTCGTTAAATAATAGGTCAGTATTTATATTATTCATTCCTAAAATCGACTGAAGAATATAATGCATATTTAGTAATGGAGAAATAGAGATGTATTGCTTCTTTTTTATCGCAGAATAAAATTCTTTAGCTAAATTAGATGAGGCGCTGACGATATGCCCCATAAATCCTTTCAGCTCGTGGAGCCTTTTTTCAAGAGGTTTATGGTTTATGTAATTTGTATATATAACCATTAAGTTAGGGAACCCTGTAGGTTTTTTTACTTTATCTATAACCTTCATGGAAGCACCGTTAAATAAGATAATGGATTTTGTCGTTATTGATGCAATATCAATTTGGCGGCACTTTATTCCAATTAGGTCGGAAAAGAAATTTGTAAATTTGACCAATTGACGGAACGTCGGTTCATACCCACTATGAAGCAATATCAATGCTCTTGCTAATCCTACTCCAATAGCAGTGCTTGCACCTAATGATGTAATTAAAGGCAAATCGGAATCTATCCTTATACGTAGGGTAGGAAGACCTAAATAGCCTCTTATCTGTTCAACAAAAAGGCGTATTGCCTTAGATAACAATTTGATATTTAATTGATTATAGGGATTACAGAGTAAATCTTCTGTAAACTCTATAGTCGTCTTATCAGATTTGTATGCCTCTATATATATACATGCTGTGATAGGAGATGCTACTGATAACCCACCATAATTGTCAAAAGGATCGCCAATCAGTGTTATAGAAAGTGGATTCCAAATATGAACCTCATTCCTGTTCATCCTTATGTTACCGTTATTCTTTTGTTATGACGATCGAGGCATATGCTACCACGTTGGATTTATCCCCTGTCACGTCACCGCTAGTAGCGTATTTAAGTAACTTCACATCTTTTGCCCCGAGCGCTTTTGAAGCTACTAAGACCGCGGCAACTGGACCGTAGCCACACATGCTAACTCTATATTGATATACACAGTTTATAACTCCATCTGGGTCGAGGTTTAATATACGGTCGATAACTTTCATATCTTTATTATATGCTGATTCAGAAGATTCATAATGAGTAAAATCGGAGGATGCTATCATAACAACATTTTTACTGTAGGATAATATAGCTTTGGCTAATGCATCACCAACTTCTTTAGCTGTAGATAAGTCTTGCATTAATAATACAATAGGCACTATCTTAAAGGATTTGCCGGCAAGCTCATATATATACTGTAAAAAGGGTACCTGTACTTCCACAGAATGCTCGTAGAGATGCCCCGATATATCAATATCTATCAACGATGAATTCGAAATTATCAATTCACTTAATTGAGAGTCCACCTCAACCTCTCCCAATGGCGTCCTCCATATACCCTTTGGATAAATCGATACGCCGCTACCAACCCCAGTGTGGTTTGGGCCCAGTATAATGAAAGACTCCGGTAGTCCGTCTTCAGCCAAAAATCTATATCCATGCGCGGCTATTGCCCCAGAATATATATAGCCTGCATGAGGTGAAATTATGCCAATAACCTTTCTTTCTCTTGCAATATTAACATCTGATATAGGTCCTGGGCCTAATCTCGAGGAAAAGCAAGAATTTATTTCATCATGTAATTCTTGTCTATCGCTTTTATAAAAATATCCTGCAACTGCGGGGTTTCGAATCTTTACATCTCTACTCGACATCCTCAGGTCGCACCATAAAATCCTCAATAGTTAATTCTATCACTTCATCTTCACTAATAGCCCCGGTTTCTCTTAAAATAAGCACAGTAAGTGTCCATATAAGGGCAGCTATACTTCCCCTACCCTTATTATTTCCTGGTATTGCTAGGTCAATAAACTCTCCATTAGAATTGGTATCTACAAAGGATACTATGGGAATCTTAGCTTTAACAGCCTCCTCAACAGCTTGTTGATCAAAAGTGTGATCTAATACTAGCAAAACTGAAGCTTCTTTATGCAGATCTAAGATATAGTTAGTTAATGTGCCGGGGAGAAACCTGCCTGTGATTGCTTTGAATCCAAGGATCTTACCCATCATCTCCATAGCCTTGGTTCCATATTCACGTGATGTATGAATTATCACTTCTTCTGGTGAAAAACGTGCTAAAAAAGCAGCGGCAATCTTTAGTCGATCAATGGTTTTTGATAGATCTATAAGGTAAAATCCCCTTGGATGAATATTATAAATATAATTTTCGCTAAATAAGGTCTTAATGTTTCTTCCATAATGCACTTTATAAGTCCTCATGAAATCCTTATCGATAATTATCTCCTTTTCTTCTTTAACTTGGGTGTCGATGTTAGACGTCACTTCTTTATTATTGATAACATCGTCGCTCATTTCCAAACACCTCATCCTATATGTTGAAGGTCGCGGGCCTGACTTTATCTCCTAACTCTCTTTCTATCTTAATCAATTCATTAAGTTTCTCTATACGTTCGCCTCCAATAACTCCGCACTTTAATAGATCAGCTCTAAAAGCTACTGCCAACGGAACTATATGGGTATACGCAGTTTCACCTGACCTATGCGAGACCACTACTTTAAATCCGCCTCTTTTGGCTATTTCTGTAGCCTTTCTACTCTTGGTTACATCACCTACCTGATTAGGCTTAATAATCACTCCATTACCAGCTTTATCACTTACACCAAGAACTAGACGCGAGGCATTTGAGACATATAAATCGTCTCCGACAATCAAGGTTTTCCTAGCCTGCCTAGTTATTTCCACAAACCCAGGAAAATCTTGCTCGTTTAACGGGTCTTCGATATACTTTAAGTTAAAATCATTGATTAAAGATAATATATAACTTATCTGTTCATTTCTATCTCTAAGTGTCTTAGTTCTGTTGTATACATATAACTTTAATTCGTTGTCCCACAAAGATGTAGCCGCTATATCAGCTCCTAAAGCAAATTTAATTCCTAATTCGCCTCTAACCCTATCTATAGCCTCCCACATTAAACTAAATACCTCATATTCATTTAAAGATGTCACCCAGGCGCCCTCATCGTTACGGCCGCCAGTAAAAAACTCATCCTTCTTAGATAAAATTGTCCCCATGTGATTATGTAATCTTATTAGAGCGAAAACAGCATCATTAATTGTTTTTGCATTAGTTGGAAATACTAATATTTCTTGTATATCTATAGAAAGGCCTCGGGCATGTTTACCTCCCCCGACTATGTTACCTATGGGTACAGGTAACATAGAGGTATCATCACCCCCTAACCAATAGTACAAAGGAATACCTCTATTCCTGGCTGCAGCCTCTGCTCCTGCTAAAGAGATACCTAAGGATAAAACCCCACCTATTCTACTATAATTTCCTGTACCATCAAGATCATTAAGGTATTCATCGAGTTCATCTTGAGTCTCAAATGAGAATCCAACTAATTTATCCCTAATATCTCTCTTAAGAAGGTTGATAGCTTCTTTAATCCCTCCATGAGGAAAAGGCCTAACCTCCAAGCTACCTACACTTGCCCCTAGTGGTGAAGCATACCTACCAACCGAGCCTTCACAATCAACAGATACCTCTATGGTCTGTTCTCCCCTGCTATTATAGATTATCCTCCCATTAATATCAGATATCTTGGGCATCCTTCAGTCTCACCATCTCATATAATATAAATTGATCAATAATATTTACATGTGACAAAATCATTCGTCTACAACAATATCGATTAAGACCTAACTCGTCTAATGCCTCTTTAGGATCAATACCTTTATTAACTGCCTCCATAAACTTAGAATATTTATCTCCGATTACATTACCACATGTAAAGCATCGAACAGGAATCATCATATTCAAATCACCTATAAGACGTCTGTTTTCTTCTTCTGGGACCTGGTCCTCCAAACTTCTTGGACTCAGTTCTACGAGGGTCACCGGCTAATAGGTGTCTATCAAAAGACTTATAGAGATTCAGAAGACGGGAGCTCCTAGTAACCCCTACAAGAGCCCTAGCGATACCTATACTAATAGCTTCCGCCTGCCCCATAAATCCTCCTCCACTAACATATATATCCATGTCATAATTTTTTGCAACATTACCAGCCAACATTAATGTCTGGATGATCCTCATTCTAGCTATTTCGGGCTCGTATATCTCTAAGGGCACGCCATTAATCTTGACATTACCGGATCCCTCTTTAATTATTACTCTGGCTATCGCCCTTTTTCTTTTTCCCGTAAAAACTTTAACTTTTGTAACCATTACTATCTCACCTTCTCTTCAATAGGCTTCCAACCTAATAATCTTGAGATCTCCTCAATACTTACTTTGCCATATGGAGATTTCTTATATACGGCTTCTCTATATATAATTATATCCTTATTTTCTAATTCGCTGGGTATTCCCCTATATACCCGTAATCGTCTAAGTGCATCCTTACCTTTACTTTTTTTCCTCGGCAACATACCCCGCACAACTCTCCTAAATATACCCTCTGGAGTCCTTGGTTTAAATGGTCCATGACGTCTAGGATTAACCTTGGATTGTATAGAAAGCTTTTTCTTAAAATTATCTAGTACCCTCTCTTTTGTACCGGTAAATACTGCTTTTTCAACATTTATCACATTAACCCTATATCCCAAGAGAAGCTTTTTAGCTACTATAGAAGCAATTCTACCGACAACCATGTCCTTAGCATCTACAATAATCTCATGATGCTCATTAGACAATGATCTTCACCCCATTTCCGCTAGGCTTTTTCTTAATAAGCTCCTCTATTTTAAGTATTTTGCAATTTGCCTCCTTTAGTTTCTTATAAGCGGTTTCTGAGAATGAGAATGCGGCTATATAGACATTGTGATCTATTATCCCACTACCTAAGACTTTACCCGGTACTACTATCCAGTCTCCTTTTTTAGTATACCTATTGATTCTAGATAAATTTACAGCAACACTACGTCTCTTAGGTTTATCTAGTAATTCAGCTACCCTACGCCATATGGGGGCATTATATTTATTAGAAGCTTTTCTAAGGGATGATAGAAGATATAATAATTCTTTATTCTTTCTCATCGGTTTATTCACCCTTGACGGCTTTAGTAAATTCCTTCATTTTGCGGATAATCTCATCAAACGCGGATACTAAAATGTCTTCAGCCTTCAAAGATCCGACGGATTCCATATATATGAGTGAATTATTCTCGTCTATATCTACTTTGATAGCTTCCTTGGGACACGAATCGACACACAACATACAGGTTGTGCATTTATAAATATCAGTTACAATGAGTTTATCCTCTCTTATCTTCAATATATTTTTAGGACAAACTTTTACACACTCTCCACACAAATCACATTTATTATGAAATATCCTGACTTTAGGTTCCCCTCTTACCACAGCAACTGTTACGGGAGACCACTTTGCATGTTCCCAGCCTCTTCCCATACGTGCCGACATAGTCAACTCTATTTTCTGCCCCGGAGCCAATCTAACGATTTCGATATCGCTATATATAGGATAAACATCTGGATCATCAGATGTGATATCTCCTGATTTAACTATTACATGATCATCCATAGCCTCTGCTTTTAGATATAGATATACGGTGCATTCAGGGCATTCACCTTCACAGTCATGTTCTTCTTTAGTCTTATATTTATTTTTAGGTGTATTAAGAGGAATAAGCCCTAATCTATGAGCTAGCATCTGGTCATTCATTACCGAAGTATTCTCAAAAACATATACTTTATCGATAGCAATAGTAGGAACTAAAGATATAGCCGCACGTCTAACAGAATTCATAATAGTAACTGGGACACCCTTTACCAGCATAGTTATCTGTCGTTCATCTTTCATAATAAGCTTAGAAGATATTTTTCTCATAATCTACGACCTCTACGGCCACCGGGCCGCCTAGTCCTATCATGAGGTATCGGGGTAGTATCCTCAACAAGCCCTATTTTAAGTCCACTTCGTGCCAAAGCTCTAATAGCAGCCTGCGCCCCTGGACCTGGAGTTGGACTATGATGCCCACCTTTTCCTCTTACCCTCAAATGCACGCCTACTATCCCTTTTGATAAAGCGATCTCCGCTGCCTTTTTAGCAGCCATCATAGCTGCATAGGGAGAACCTTCATACCTATCTGCCTTAACAAACATGCCTCCAGACGTCAACGCTATAGTTTCGGCTCCAGTTAAATCGGTAATATGAACAATAGTATTATTAAGAGTACTATATATATGGGCGATTCCCCATAGCTCCCTCTTAGTCCTCTTTTCACTCTTCTCTTCCTTCTTTTTACTCACTTCTCATACCCTCCCATATAGGGTGATCAGGATTGCTCAATGGACTATTAGGATTAAGCTTTATTTTATCTTCTTCGTGTCTATATACAATTTTATTAGGCCTATCCACAACCCTATCCCCTATTACAATATGTCCATGTGTTATTAATTGCCGTGCTTGATATATCGATTTAGCGAGACCCTTTTCATAAACCAATGTTTGTAATCTACGTCTTAATATGTCCTCTACGGTCAGTTTCAAAACATCATCAATAGTGGCATTCTCTGAAATTAAACCCATCCTATAAAGCTTTGAGAGAAGCTGAGACGTAATGACCTTTCTTTTGTCATCTGGCAATCCGAAAGTTTGTCTGGCTACATCTCTTATTTTACTCAATTCAGTAGCGAACCTTCTCAATTCACGTTTATTTTTTAAACCATATTTACCTATTAGTCTTAGCTCCTCTTCTAATAAAGATACGTCCCACGGCTTAAATGGAGACTCATATTTTTTCCTGAATCGCCTAGGCTCCCCCATGGATATTACCTCCCTGACTTCTTTCTTCTCACACCGATAGGAGTACTTCTCCTACCAGTGCTCTTGGTACGTTGACCTCTAACCTTAAGACCATAACTGTGCCTATATCCACGCCAAGACCTTATTGACTTTTCAAATTCTATATCTTGTTGTTGAGCAAATGTCAGGTCAGATCCTATTAAATGATGGTCTTTACCGTCCACTCTATCAAATCTTCTATTTAATAAATGAGGAGGAAAATAACTTTCAATATTCTTAATTATCTCCTCTAACTTCTTGATCTGATCATTACTCAATTGACCAACTCTAAGTGTTGGAGGTATTTTAGCTTTATACAAAATAGCCATAGCTAGGGTGGGTCCAATTCCTTTTATTTTCGTTATTTCCTGTTTAATTACATTTGACCCAATCAGATCTACATTAAATATACGTAGTATCTCCCTGAATTCTGATTTACTCATACCCATTCAACCTATCATTAATCATTACAAGATGAGTAATATATTAATATTTACCCTTTATATAGACTGCTATCATATCATATAGTTTCTTAATCTATCTCATTCTCTAAAACTATCCATCGTAAATATAGAGTGGGGAGATAACTCTCTAACACCATGTCTAGATATCTTTAGTAGTTTTGCCTTAAGCCTCATTTCCATAACACTAGCGGCGCCTACATAACCCATAGAAGCTTTTAACGCGCCAACTAGCTTATCTACAACTTCAAATAAACTTCCTTTATATGGAACCCAGCCCTCTACACCCTCATCCACAGTTTTGGATACAGTTGCATATCTATCTACAGAAAGTCTTCTTGCTTTTGCACGTGCGCTACCCATCCCATAATATTCTTTATAATATCTACCTTTAAACGTCATTAACCTACCCGGACTCTCCTTAGTTCCAGCGAAAATATTTCCCATCATGACTGCAGATGCTCCCACAGCCATTGCTAATGCTATATCACCTGCATTTCTGATTCCCCCATCAGCAATAACAGGAATATCAGTAGCGCCCAATTCTAGTAAAGCATCATATGTCTGCGCTGTCGAATATAGAGTCGGCGAGGCCACCTTTGTAATTACGCCCGTTATACATATTGATCCACTTCCTAATCCTACCCTTAATCCGTCTACTTTTTCAATCTCTGATACTATATCTAAGGCAGCTTTCTTTGTACCGATATTTCCTATTATAAGATCTGCAGATATTTCCTTACACCAATTTCTTATGGAACTAATAACATTATCATTATGAGCATGAGCTACATCGACAACCAATATATCCACATATTTGTCGAGTTTTTTTATCCTATCGTAGTCATATGGAGATACAGCTGCTCCTACTAATAGCCGTCCCTCGGAATCCCTCGATGCATAAGGGAACCTGCCCTTTAGCTCCAAGTCTTTGAATGTTACAAGTCCCTGAAGTCTATCATTTTCATCTACTATAGGCAACTTTTCTATTTTATATTTCTGCATTAGGGCTTTGGCTTCATCCAATGAGACATTCTCCCGCGCAACCACAAGGTTATCCCTAGAAGTCATCACATCCGATATCTTCAAATTTCCCTCTACATTTCTGATATCACGCCACGTCGTAATACCTATAACTCTATTTTCGTTATCCACTACAGGCAGTCCATGAATCATATGATTACGCATAATAGATAATGCATCCGCAACAAGCGAATCTGGTGAAATTGTAATTACATCTTTAATTATAAAAGACTCGGCTCTCTTAACCTGCTTTACCATATTTAACTGCTCATCAACTGAACAATTTCTATGGATGATACCAAGACCACCAACCCTCGCTAAAGCTATAGCTAATTCGCTCTCTGTAACTGTATCCATAGGTGCAGAAATGAATGGAGTGTGAACTATATATTTACGGGTTACATGCGATGTGAGATCTACCTCATTAGGTTCGACCGTAGATCTACCTGGCAGTAAAATAAAATCCTCAAATGTTGGAGCCTCCTCAGCATTAATTAACATATTAGTATATTTTTCCATCTTCGGTATACCTCCTTATTGAAAAAATGATAGACCGCATTGCAGTATTTAAATAATTTTTAGTAGCTTGTGTCATTCAAATTCAATAGTAGCCGGAGGTTTATTCGTTATATCATATAGGACCCGATTAACACCAGCAACTTCATTTACAATTCTGCCAGAGATCTTTTCAAGTAAATCCCAATCTACTTTTGTAAAACGAGCGGTCATCGCATCAACGCTATCAACGATTCTAATAGCAATAATATATTCATAACTTCTTCGGTCTCCTTTTATACCAACTGATTTTATTGATAATAAGACCGGAAATGCTTGCCATACCTTTGAATAAAGACCCGATGATATAATTTCTTCATATACGATTTTGTCAGCCTTTCGAAGAATAGATAATTTTTCAGGTGTTACATCCCCTATAATTCTTATAGCTAAACCAGGACCCGGAAAAGGGTGTTTTTCCACTATATAACTCGGGAGTTGCAGTTCATCGGCCAACTGCCTTACTTCATCCTTATATAAGTCTTTGAGTGGTTCAATTATTTCGAGCCCCTCGATATGAGGCATAACCACATTATGATGGCTTTTGATTTTATCACTCAATGAGCTTGTGATCCCTGACTCGACTCTATCAGTATATAGTGTTCCTTGTATGAGATACTTAACTTTTCCATATTGCATAGATACTTCCTTAATCTTTTTTTCAAATATCTCCGCGAATAATTTACTAATAATAGTTCTCTTTTCTTCTGGATCTTTAACTCCCTTCAATTTGGTAAGGAATAATTTTGAGGCATCTATAAAATGAATATTTTTGAAGCCCATTTCGTATAACAAGGAGAGAGTATCTTGAACCTCATTATCTCTTAATAACCCTGTATCAACAAAGATAATATGAAGACGATCTTCGAATATAAGTTTAGCTATATAAGCAGATACTGCCGAGTCTATGCCTCCACTAGCAGCGGCCACAGCATTCCCTTCAAGATTAGATAACGATTTAATTATAGAATTAATATGCTTCTGAGGCGTCCATAAACTTCTGCATTTACATATTTTTTCAACAAAATTCTCGATCATCGTTCTTCCATATTCAGTATGTACCACTTCTGGATGAAACTGGACAGTGAATATCATCTTATTAAAATCGGCCATAGCTGCCACAGGGCAAGATGATGTATATGCTAATACATCGAAACCTGGCGGCGGTGATGTAACACTATCGCTATGACTCATCCAAACAGATATGGAGCGAGGTATCCCTTCGAAAAGTAGCCTTCCATTCTTTATATATAATTGGGCTTTGCCATATTCCTCTACATCTCGCTTCTCCACAGTGCCACCCATAATTTCAGATATTAGTTGATGGCCGTAACATATTCCTAATATGGGTAATCGTCGAACTACTATCTTCTCTAAAACTTCAGATGGAAGCTTGGGTGACGATGGGGCATATACACTCATGGGACCGCCGGATAATACTATGCCTTTAATATTTATGTCATCCAAAGTCGCAGATAATTCTTCTAAGGATATAATTTCGGAATATACTCTACACTCCCTTATTCGTCTATTCAATAAATGGGTATATTGGGAACCGAAATCGACGATAATTATCCTTTCTATTTCCATATAATTAAATTCAATATAATATAAAAATAATTTCGTTGACATATTTATCAAAAAATCACTATGGAAAGCATAATTACTAGTAATATTGTAGTAGAGAAATCAGAAAAAGTAGTTATTGATGGAATAGTGATGTTATCTGGATCTAGACCATATTTGAAAGTAGCTATTGATATTATTCCGGTTAAGGCAACAATAGGGACAGTTACAAGTAAATGAAGAGCTAATATATATACAATAAAGATAGTGGTGAAAGCACCCAAATTATAGTATATAGTTGCTCCACCCGTATAGATAAGGGTGACCGTTAAGCCTGCCGTCACAGCTGCAAATACAGTTATAAAAACATCTTTAGTGAATATTGCTTTTAAAGAAGGGGGTATACTCCCTAAATTAAGACGAGTCGTTGTTGTCGATGATATTATAGCTCCTTGATCTCCAATAGTTTTTATTAGCGACGGATAGATAAATAGGATTATTGGATATCTATGGATTATTCCCTTTAACTCCGCAAGAATACGTCCTGTAAAAACACTAAGTACCGTCAATGATGAAATGGCTATCATCCCTCCTCTATACTCAACTATAAAATCCCGCCATCTCCACTTACCTTTGTGAGAATAGTAATATATTATTATCAGTATAGTTATCAAAACTATCGAGATTACATAAAGAACTGATTCATTAAAAATATAGATAATCATAATCACAATAAAAAAAGATGATGTTATGATGTCACTTAATGTAGATATAACGGGATATAATAAGATATCTGGGTCTAACCCTCGGTGGTATGCTACTCCACCCAATAATGGAGTTAGAAGATATATCGAGAATAATGAGGGAATAATCACCATAAGAAAACTAATAATTAAAAAACTGTAGAGGTGAGGGATGTTTATATTAAGGGAAATAGCAACAAAATAGGAGGTAATAGATACTATAATGATGTTGATTAAAGCCAATATGATACTGGAGAGCTGTAATCTATAATACTCATCTGTATTATCTTTTATCCCAGGTTTTATTGTTCCTAAATGCAAGGAGGTAGTTAATCTACCTGTAAATACACCTGATACATCGCCGACGACAGTTAATGCTGGAGGATAAAGAAGAATTATCCAAGGATATGTTGTCAAGAAATAGGAGAAGCTAGCTACAATAATACCAGCTATTATATCTAATATATCAAATGATAGAGCCAAAAGCGATTGAAAATAATTATTAGTCAGCGCTGACCAGGTATTTCTGATCTCTATCATTGATATGCAACTCCTAGTCGTTATAACTAGCTTAATAATAATATATGGCTAAATTATTGCATCAATAAAATATAGTAGCCACTACTTTTTACATATGAATTTAATCACAAAGTTTACTAGATATATAGCTTTGGTATTGTTGGCGCCGGGAGTGGGATTTGAACCCACGCGGGCCCGAGGGCCCATCAGCTATCCGGCTTGATGGGCTCCAGGTTAGCCCTTTTAGTGTCTGACCCCTTGGTCGGCTCGGGCATCCCGGCATCACAATCCAAATAAATGAAAGCTATTGAATTAAATTTATATATTAAAATAGGCAGATATATCTGAGTTCAAGGAAAAGATAGTCTTTAGATTATATCAACAATTATGAATAATAAATTGGAATAATAAAAATTATGTTAATCCGATTAAATGATTATGGTGATATGTATGGTCGGGGGATATAGATTCATAGATTACATGGCTGATGCCTATATAGAAGCATGGGGCGATAGTCTAGAAGAGGCATTCGCTTATGCAGCCATAGCATTTTATGATACAATGATATATTATGATAGAATAGATGAGCTATTAAGTATCGAGGTATATGTGAAGGGATACGACTTATATGAATTGTTATACAATTGGATTGAAGAGCTTATATATTTATTTGAGACTAAGAGACTGGTTTTCAAAAAATTTGATATAAGAATTGATAGAAAACAGAACGGGTGGGAGTTGAGCGCCCATCTAAAAGGCGAAGAATATCTTAAGGAAAAACATGGGTCAAAGACTCATATAAAAGCAATCACATATCATGAAATGAAAATCGAAAAAAATGATAAAGTCATGCTAAGATATATTTTAGATTTATAGGTGGTTATTATGGATGATGATATAGAACTAAAGAAAATTCTTGATAAGAAACTCAAGGAATATTTAGGTGAAAATTTAGAGAATAGAAAGAAGGGACATCCTTATATTGGAAAACTGGTTAATTTGACGCCCTCTTTATTTAATAAAGTATTAAACTTGGAATATCCGTTGTTCGTAGATTTCTGGGCTGCTTGGTGTGCTCCCTGTAGAGCCATGGAGCCAGTAATACATCTACTAATGAAAAAATATTCAGATAAAATGATATTTGGCAAGGTAAATGTAGATCATTATCCCGATATAGCCGCTAGGTATATGGTCATGAGTATTCCTACATTTATAATATTTTATAATTCTAAACCTGTAGAGAGGTTAGTCGGTGCGCAGCCAAAAGCTAAATTAGAAAGAATAATTTTGAAATACATTTCATAGTTCTTAGTATTGGTTGTATATCCTTGTATTAGTTTCAATATCACCAAAATTATGAGATAAAAATTCATTCTTTTATTATCGCTAATAATAGTTCTCATATTAAATTAAAAATATTCTAAATAACTACTAGTTTGATATTTATTTTTGCTGTAAAAAGGGGGTCTGGATACGCTTAAGTAAGTCTTACTTCTATATAGACATCATCTGGTACAGGAAGTCTAATCAAATGTTTCATAGCTCTTTCATTCTGCTCGATATCTATTAGCCTTTTATGAATTCTTAACTCATATTTATCCCATGTCTCTGACCCTTGTCCACATGGACTGCGTCTAGTTGGTATTACTATACGTCTTGTTGGGAGATACACCGGCCCCGAATATCTAGCACCTGTCTTCTCAGCAATTTTTCTTATTTCATCCACAAATTGATCTAGACTCTTGTGATTAGTCCCTAACAAAATTATCCTCGTACGTTTAAATGTCGGCATCTGTATCCCCAGAAAAATTGTTTTGGGTGTCTATACTGTCTTAAGCTTCACCTCAGCCTTCTTTGTGATCTCCTTGATTATTCCAGCAGCCACCGTCGTACCCATGTCTCTAATCGCAAATCTGCCTATTTCTGGGAAATTAGAATATTCCTCTACAGCAACAGGGCGTAGAGGTCTCAATCTAACAAGCGCTCCATCTCCAGTTTTCAAGAAACTTGGATTCTTCTCGATGACCTCTCCTGTCCGTGGGTTTATCTTAGCAATTAGCTCGGCGAATGTGACGGCCACCTGTGCTGTATGAACATGCATAACCGGAGTGTATCCTACACCGATGGCGGTCGGATGGAATATCACGATAATCTGTCCGATGAATTCTTCTGCAACGGTAGGTACATTATCAGGCGTTCCAACCATGTCGCCCCTACGAATATCTTTTTTAGAAACACCCTTTACATTAAATCCGATATTGTCACCAGCGATTGCCTCATCCAATCGGGTATGATGCATCTCTATCGACTTGACTTCTGTTACAATTCCTGGTGGCATTATGACTATCTTTTCGCCAGTTCTCATCTTACCTGTCTCTATCCTACCTACCGGTACAGTACCAACTCCTGTGATGGAATACACGTCTTGAATAGGTAACCTCAACGGTTTGTCTACAGGTTTAGGCGGAACTTCGAAGGTATCAAGCGACTCATAGAGCGTCGGTCCCTTATACCAAGGCATTTTATCCGACTTCTTTGCTACGTTGTCACCTGTCCATGCTGAAACGGGTACAAACGGCATTTTATCGACTCTAAAGCCGATTTGTTTCAAGAGCCTCCTTACCTCATTACTTATCTCTTCGTATCTCTCTTGCCTCCAATCCACAGTGGCGTCATCCATCTTATTGACCGCTACTGTCAATTGATCTACGCCTAGGGTCTTAAGCAAGAACGCGTGTTCACGGAGCTGGCCTCCTGGAGAAATTCCAGCTTCAAATTCGCCTTGTTTAGCAGATACTACAAGAATAGCACAGTCGGCCTCGCTAGCACCAGTAATCATGTTTTTCACGAAATCTCTGTGTCCCGGCGCGTCTATAATAGTGAAATCGTATTTCGGTGTTTCGAATCGATAAAACGAGATATCAATAGTTAAGCCTCGTTCTCTCTCTTCCTTGAGTTTATCGAGAACCCATGCATACTTGAATGATTCTTTGCCAAGGCGTCTCGCCTCCTCTTCATATTGCTGTATTATCCTATTATCTATTGCACCAATGTCATATAATAGTCTACCCATTAGAGTCGACTTTCCATGGTCAACGTGCCCCACTACTACTAAGTTAAGATGCTCTTTTTCACGTGGCATTTTATTACACCTCAAATATCCAATTCTTTAAAATGAAGCCACTCATTAATAAATTATCGAATTATTTATATTTTCTGATATATCCAATAAGAAGTAATAGATGTATTTTAGGTTATTTATCGGGAGGATAAGGCGATCCTTTCGATTTCTATTCTTTTACTTATGGCATAGCTTGATGGGTCTCCCTTACTAGCTAATATTAATTCTCTTGCTAAAGCCTCTTCGATAGTTATATGACTGTTTTTGGCCGCTTGTTTAGCTCCTACTACTATATTCTTTAAGGCCACATCTACTCTTCGTTGAGGTGATACATCAACAGAGACGTGATACACAGCACCGCCATATGCGATTGTAGTTACATCTTCGCAAGGAGCTGCCAATTGGATAGCATCTATCAATACTTGTATGGGATTCTTGCCGGTCTCCAACTCTATAATCTTAAATGCTGACTTGACTATATTCATAGCCTTAGCTTTTTTTCCACCCATTTTCCCTGGCCGCATTAGTTTATTAACTAGTCTCTCAACGATATTTACTTGGGCTTTACCAAATCGCTTATGTTCATGTCTACCGCCGCTCCAAGGTAAAACCACGGGTTTTAGAGATATATACTGCTTTAATCCCACATCTTCTATATTTACATCTTTAAAAGAGTATCTACCGAATAATTTGAGTTCAATATCTTTCGACACCAAAGTCACCTCTTCGGCTTCTTCACTTCTCCTCTAATCAATTTATTTAATGGTACGCCGTTTACAAGAAATACTTTATATCTAACTCCAGGGATGTCGCCCATAGCCCGACCTTGTGACCCGCCTATACCCTCTATCATAACTTCATCATGTTCATCAACTACATTTAAAGCTCCGTCACCAGGTAAAAAAGCGGTTACGATCTTACCGTTTTTTATTAATTGAACACGTACACACTTTCTGAGGGCAGAGTTCGGCTGCTTAGATTCTACACCTACTTTTTCTAACACTATGGCTCTAGCCATAGGGGCACCTTCTAATGGGTCCACCTTTTCATCTAGTCTTAACATTCTACGCCTGTACTGTATGTCGCTCCATCTAAAATTCTTTCTCTTTCTTCTTAATTTTCTGGCTGCAAATAGCCCCATAGGTGATTTTCTGCCCATATTTATTTCACTCCCAAGTCCTAGAAAATTGACTATAAACGCTAAATTTAAATCTTTTTGACCTCCATAAACAATTTACTTTATAAGTATTGTATCTAGATTAAAATATTTCTTTGCTAGGTCCCTAGCTATCTTAGCTCTAAACCCACCCCTACCTATTACAAAACCTCTTCTCCGAGGCAAAACCTTTACCACAGCATATCTTTTACTTCCCCGATTAACTAAGTCTATCGTCTCGTCATACCGTAACATAAAGAAATTACGGAGAAAATCCACAGGATCATTTGAAAATTTTATGATGTAAACATTCTTTCGTAGTGTTTTGTTTAATTCTTTCATCAACTCCCTGAAAACTACTTTTTCTATAGACCCTTTTTTCATGTTTTTCCTGACGGCTGGTATATGTCTCGATTCTGCAACAAGTTTGGGTATATCCTCTTTATCAATGATATAAAAAACATTATTATCTTCAAGGATGCAATGCATAGGACGTATTCCGGTTAATGTATGGAACATCGACATTAACATTAGTTCATCCGCTGTTAACTTTATTTCTCTACTCATCTCTCCTCATCTCTAACTGGCGCCGAGCCATAATCCAATATCGCCAATAGCGACACAGAATGTGGTCGTCCAATAGACTCGCCTAATTCTATATTAGAGCGTTTAGACCTATATATCTTTATCTTCTTATTAGACGCAATGGGATATATCTTAGACAATAGTTCCTCAGGTACATTATTTGATGCTATTATCATCTTAATCTGTTTAGGGCGATGGGTAGCTATCCATAACACGTTGTTGAAACCTATCTCCAATTTTCCTGTTTTAGCTATAATCCTTAGATTAGCCTCCACAGACCTCGGCACTTCTCGGAATTTCCTCATCATTGTTTTCTACCTCGCCTTTCTCCTATCTGCATATATACATCAACTAGTCCCGTACCTACAGGTGCACGAGAACCTACAATAAGATTCTCTGTTACTCCCTTTAATCTATCTTCCTCACCTCTTAATGAAGCATTCTTTAAAACAGGCACAGTTATTTCAAATGCTGCTCTAGAAAATACACTCTCTTTAGTGGAAACAATTCCGTATCTACCTGTCTGTCTTATAACACCGTCTCTAGTCATTATATCTGCCACTAACATTAAATGCCTTACATCCACATCTAATCCTTGCTCTTCAAGTGTTTTCTTTAACTCATATATTATAGCATTTCTAGCAGCTTCAATACCTAATACTTCATATATCTGGAAAATATCATTTGTTACGGTCCTTCTATGATCCACCTCAGGTCTTTTTAGAACCTCTTTAAGATTTGATCCAGAAGTATATATTACCCACTCATTACCTTCTTTCTCAACAGTTACATGTTCAATACTCTTCACACCGCTAACTATTCTATTTAGGAAACGATCCCTATATTTCTTGATTTCCTCAAGTGATTTATTTGCCAATTTGATTATCAAATAATTATCCTTTAAAGAGGCAGAATACTTTTTGGTAAACATCTTAAGTATTTTTTCAGGCTCTAGATCTTTCTCCCTTAGCGCTTCTGGGTTTAGAGCGAACATGATAGTTCTGTTTACTATATCTATAGTAGCTTCAGTTACAACATCTCTCAGTCGTGTTTCAATCAACTTACTAGCTACCTTTTCAGCCAACTCTTCTTTCTTAGCAAATCGCCCGGTTAGATATATAGTCATAGTAGGAGTGGATGGTGACTTACGGGCATCCACAATTTCCATGATTCGTGGCAGACCAATAGTTACATTTCTTTCTCTAACACCAGCATAGTGAAATGTTCGAAGTGTCATTTGAGTGCCAGGCTCTCCTATTGATTGAGCGGCAACGACGCCTACAGCAGAGCCAGGGTCTGTAGTCGATGTCTTATAGTTAATCACCGCCTGCTTAATAGCTTCTCTAACAACAGATCGATTTGCCTTTTTCTTTATCAAAACGTCTCTTAATTCCTTAACTAAAGATTCTGGCACCATATTACGTATCTTCTGAAGTTTATTATCTATATACTCTGTGGAAGCAGCTGCGCCCTTAGGATATAATAAACTAATAGACTCAACAAGCCTAAGAACATTCACGGGTTTACCATGATCACTCCGGGCCGGATCAACACCGTCCTCTCCATATTTAAACTGTACAACCCTTCCGTCAGCTGTCCTTACAGCATAATCATGATCTACAAGAAGATGATCCAACGAATAGACAAGTCTTCTGTATAGATAGCCGCTTTGTTGTGTCCTTACAGCGGTATCCATTAATCCTTCTCTACCAGCCATGCTATGGAAAAAGAATTCTGTTGGTGATAACCCATTAAAGAAATTATTGACTATAAATCCTCTAGCTTGAGCTGTTTTGCTGCCTGGCTTAAAGTGAGTAAGCGTTCTATCTCCATACCCCCTGCTTATCCGTTCACCCCTAACTGTTTGTTGACCCAATAAGGCTGTCAATTGCGCTACATTGAGAGAAGATCCCCTCGCACCACTTATCGTCATTATATACAGGGGATTATCTTTGTCAAGAGCTTTAAGGGCCAACTCACCCGCTTTATCTCGTGCCTTAGATAAGATGTTATTAATCTCCCTCTCCAGAGTTTCTTCTACAGTTAGGCCTTTAGTAGCTTCCAGCTCACCACGCTCATATTTCTGAATTAATCCATTTACCTGATTTAATGCTCTTTTAATTCTAGACATTATCTTAGTAGTTATTTTCTTGGGTAACTTCAGGTCATGAGCGCCTATCGAGAAACCTGTTGATATTAGATATCTATCTAGAATCTTAGATAATTTTGTGATAAAATCTCCTGCAAAGTCATTTCCATATTCCCTAACTAATCTATGTAAAATACTATCTGCCTTTTCGGCGCCTATCGATGCCACATCAATAACGCCCTTTGTTAATCTTCCTTTCTTAACTATAACTTCAGGTTCTATCTCTGAAGCAGCAGTTAACGAATAAGTGAAATCAGGCGGTAATAGCAAACTGAACATATTCTTACCTGTATATCGACTTCTAAGCCATTTGGGAAGTGTATCTAAATCAAGAATTGAAAGGAAGTTATAGAATTCCTCTTTAACTAAATTAGTTTCTTGGCTAGTTAGCAGGTACGATGAAGTAATCGTATCTTTACCAAATCCTATTATGGGTGCACCGTATCTAGGCGTAATAATTTGTTTATCTACAAGCATCAGCATTTTTGCCTCAGCTATTGCTTCCTCATTCTGCAGTGCATGGAGGTTCATCTCATCTCCATCGAAGTCTGCGTTATATGGCGGACATACAGCCAAATGAAGCCTAAACGTACGATAAGGTAAAACTTTAACAATATGAGCCATCATTGACATACGGTGAAGAGAAGGCTGTCTATTAAATAGTACTATATCTCCATCTTTCAAATGACGTTCCACTATGAATCCTGGAGCAATCGTATCAGCCAATGCCTTTCTATCTTGGACAAAAGAGAGATGGATTCGTCGTCCATCAGGTCTAATTATATAATTGGCGCCGGGATGAATATCAGGTCCATTAATTATATATTGTTTTATCTCTTCAATATTATGTTCAGTTACTCTTACTTGGATAGTTAGCTCCTTAGCAACCTCGACAGGTACGCCAACCTCGTTAATTGATAAATTAGAATCAGGGGAAATTACAGTCCTTGCTGAAAAATCTACACGCTTTCCTATTAAATTGGTTCTAAACCTACCTTCCTTCCCTGATAATCTTTGGACCAAAGTTCTAAGCCGCCTACCACTCCTATGCGCGGCGGCAGGTACTCCTGGAAGATCATTATTAAAGTATACAGAGATGTGCCATTGTAATAGATTAAGGTCATCTCTTATAATTAGCGCTGGAGAACCGCTTTCCTTATTTTCTCTAAGCCTAGTATTGATTTTTACTATATCGGTAAGTTTATGTGTTAGATCGTCTTCACTTCTAATACCACTTTCAAGCTGGGTGGATGGTCTTACAGTCAGTGGTGGTACTGGTAGAACCTCGATAATCAGCCATTCAGGCCTCACCACATCCTTATCATATCCTATAAATATAAGATCTTCGTCCGGAATTCGCTCCAATATTTCACGTATCTCATTTGGATACATATCTTCAAGCGTTCCTTCTTCATCTACCACCTTGAAGAATGAGTAGGGTTTTTCAAACACCACCTTAGGATTATGTGCACCACAAAATGGGCAGGTTGATACACTGGCGGCTTTCGAAATAATAGTTTTCACATATAAATTATAAACATCTTTTCTAAACTTCTTGTATAACGCCGCTGTTTTCCTAAATTTCTCCTTCTTATCCTCATTTATTTTAACTCTACCACAAGAGTGACAAACCGCTCTCAATGTATTATAAACATCTTCAGCAAATAAAACATGAACAATAGGCTCAGCCAACTCAATATGGCCAAAATGACCTGGACATGTCATACCAGTATTATTACATATTGGACATGTTTGCCTAGGTTCTTGAGCTCCAAACCGTTTATCCATCACTCCACCAGTGATGGGAACACCATCGTCATCATACGTGTCAGGGTTTGTAACTTCAACTACTGACATTTTACGTATAATTTGGGGAGATAATAACCCGAATTTAACCCTCTCAATCGCATATTTTGTAACTTCTTTATCCATAGACATCTTAAATCACCTCTTTTACCTTAATCCTGGGATATATTAACAAACTCCTTAGTTCATCAAGTAATAGTTTGAATGCGTAGGCAACAGTTATCGGCACTAAAGCAGCGTCCTCACCATGTACTGGACATACATATTTCTTTGTTCTAGGATTATAGTACCCTTCCATTCCACAATCCTTGCATACTAGGATTGTGGTTTTATCCGATGACTCTAATAACCTTTCTTTTATAACTGCAGAAGCACCATAAGCTACAAATGTGTCTTTCTCCATATCACCAATTCTTAACCCTCCGCCTCTGGATCGCCCTTCAGTTGGCTGTCTTGTTAATAATGTAACAGAGCCTCGTGCCCTTGCATGTATCTTATCTGCAACCATATGATGAAGTTTTTGATAGTAGACAATACCTATAAATACATGAGCTTTTAGCCGCCTACCAGTATGTCCGTCATACATTACCTCAGTACCCATAGGTTCAAATCCCAGTTTTCCTAGCATTTCAGCTAACTCATCATAGTTAAAAGATACAAAGGATGTACCGTCTATAAATCGTCCGCCTAATGCGCCAAATTTACCTGCTATAGACTCGAGGAATTGACCAACCGTCATACGGGATGGAAATGCATGAGGATTGATTATAAGATCTGGGACGATTCCATCCGCGGTGTAGGGTAAGTCTTCAGGCGGAGCTAATAAACCGATTACTCCTTTCTGCCCATGGCGTGACGCCAATTTATCTCCAAGCTCCGGTATTCTATCCTCTCTCGTTTTTACATAAACTAATAACTCTCCTTCTTTTCCTACCGTTAAGACTATACGATCTACATATGCATTAAATTGCTCTAGGGCTATTGATGAATCTCTTCTTTTGAGCGTACCATAGGTGATTCTCCTAAATTCCTCCATGAACCTAGGTGGACTAGTTCTACCCACTAATACCTCATTCTTTTTGACCTTAGAACCGATTCGCGCTAACCCATCCTCATCCAAATGCCTATACATCTGTTCACCAGCATAATTCTTTACATCTGGGGTGGGGATTCCAAGCCTATCTTCCAGCCCACCAGCATACCTCCTAACCTCAGCAGTATAAGTCCTAAAGTATAATGACCTGAGCATCCCTCTTTCCACCGCGGCTTTGTTTATTACCACAGCATCTTCCATATTATAGCTACCATAAGATAAAATCGCAATAACCAAATTCTGACCTACAGGCCTATCATTAATACCTAAGATCTCCATTGCTTTCGTCTGGACAATAGGTAATTGCGGATAAACAAGTAAATGACCCCTCGAATCGACGCGATACTTACTGTTTATATAAGGAATTCCTAGCGCTTGTTTAGCCATAGCCGCTTCATATGAATTACGGGGCGATTGATTATGTTCTGCAAATGGAATTATACTTGCGGTTACACCAAGGAAGAGATAAGGAGATAACTCCAAATGCGTGTGTTCTTTAGTTAATTCTTTCGAGCTGAATGCAATATATGTATTATATTCTTCAAAAGCATCAATTAACTCTATAATACCCTTTTTAACAAGCTGTGAAAATGTTAATACTCCCTCTCGTACTAATCGGATATGTTCTTTATTTAACAAGGGCTTACCGTTTTTAACTACAATTAAGGGCCGCAATACTCTAGCCCCACTAGATTCGATATATATCTCAGTCTGAATTAATGGATCATTATCATGAAGAATAACAATACCTAAATCTGGCGGGATATTCGTCTCTTCACTTCTTCTCCTAAGTTCTCTAAGAATATTGACAAATTCCTCTGGATTAGTTATAAAACCAACCAAATCACCATTAAGAAATACCTTGGCACCATTCTCTCTTGTCTCATCATCAGCTTCCTCAATGTCTATTAGTCCTAGATCACGTATTCGTTCGAGGATCAAATCTGCTGGGTATTCACGAGATACAAGAGCTGATAAGGCTAAATTCTTGACCAAACCAATATTTTGTCCTTCTGGACTTTCTACAGGACATATTCTACCTAAATGAGAGGCATGTAGCTCCCTCGCTTCAAATTGAGGTCTGGTCCTACTTAAGGGAGACTGAACTCTCCTTAAATGGCTTAATGTCGATAAGAAATTGGTTCGATCGAGTATCTGAGTAACCCCTGTAGTTCTCTGGCTCCACGTTCCCGTCGCCATTGCACTATTTAATCGATTAGTTATCTTACTTGGACGAGCTAATGCCTGTAAACTAATTCTAGTACCTCCCTCGGCATAGTATCTTTCAACTTGATATCTTAAATCTTTTAAGAATTGCTTAAGGGCTTTAGCAAGGATTTGGGAGAGAAGGGGTCCGGCTAATCTAAGCCTTTTATTGGCATAGTGATCACGATCATCTTGTTTTCGCCAACCAAGATAAAGCTCAGCCACGCGTCTAACCATTTCACCCAATAAATATCCTTTTCTTCTTCTATACCCGGGTCCTATGCCCACATGTGGAAAGAGATATTTATCCATAATTATCAATACTTTCCGGTACCTCTGCTCCTTCGTCTGACCATACGCCGCTCTATTACCTATATATGTAATTGCTTCATCACTAGTCAATATGCCTGCCCATTTTTCGAGTGAAGGACCAATAACGTCTAATATCTCTGGTTTGCTTGAAACAGCTTTTGCAATCTCCTGTTCATTCTCAAATCCTAGGGCCTTCATTAGTAATGAAAAGGAGATTGGGACTTTAATGAAAGGTACAGTTACGGTAATATCATTTTTCTTGAGGGTTACGACAACCTGCGTTCTAAGAGAACCTCTAACAGACAATATTTTAGCAGTATATAAATTGGTGGTACCTGATTTTTCGATCTTCGTTAATATACTATTTGAGGCTAGGTCTTCTAGTGCCACAATACATCTTTCTGAACCATTAATTATGAAATATCCACCGGGGTCGTCGGGGTCTTCACCTAGAGATATTAATTCTTCCCTAGATTTACCATATAACCTACACTTCTTTGATTTAAGCATCACAGGTATCTTACCGATCTCTAGCTCTTCGTGAGTATATTCCCTTTGACCGTTTCGATATCTAACAAATGTAACTTTTATAGAAGCAGAATACGACAAGCCTCTTAACCTGCATATAGAGGGCGTTACCTTGATGGTATTACCATAAAAATCAGTAACTTCAGGTTCACCTATCTTTACATCCTCTATTTCATATTTAATCTCACCAAAGGGGGTCTGAATAGTAAAACTTTTTTGTTCTTCAATTACCTCCTTAATCCCCCTCTCGATAAAATGGTTATATGAGTCTATATGTTGCCTTGCAAGTCCCCATTCCTTTATCATTGACTTGACCAGTGGCCAAGTATCCAAATCTACCTTCTTTGAAACTATATACTTATTAACATCAATTCGATTCATCTTCTAACCACCAATCTATAATAAATGCTTTTATAACCAGTAGGGCTAACCCGAATTATCTTTAAAACATCACCTGGCTTAGCCCCTAATTCTTTGACAACAGGATCTGTAGCTAATATATAAGGGAGATTATAGGGATTACCTCCAGCAAATTTCTCTATAATTTCTCTCTTTTCTTCTTCACTTAAGATTATATGCTCTGGAACCATATAATGTTCTAAAATTAATTTATCTTTATCCTTTTTCAGCATAACCACCCATAGGACCACATTATATTATCATATTATACACTAACATAACCTTAATATAAGTTTTAACTTAATAAATGCTGATAATAATGAATCCCTGTCTCTCTATAGCATATCCCCTATATGCATGGATCGCTTCAGAGGCTATAAGTATGTGTTGGTGTGATAACCTATGCATCTCTATTTTATTCCCAAACAAAAAGTTCATATATAGTTTTTAGCGGGCCCGCGGGGAGTTGAACCCCGGACCCCTACCCGGAGCCTATGCTCCTCCGGGTGGCTTTCCCATCGGCCAGGTTAAAAGCCCGGTGCTCTGACCTGGCTGAGCTACGGGCCCCATATCTAATTAGATTTTATTACAATAAAATATAAGGTTTCCTCTACTAACTTATTTAAATTGATTCAGAAGCATTAATGGTATACCTAATATTTATGAGTAATGCTTTTATCAATTATTATGATGACACTATATATCATAGGTTTAGGCTTAGGCGGTTGGAAAAATATATCTTTATCCGCATTAAATATCCTAAGAAAATGTGAATATGTATTTCTAGATGCTTATACAAGCTATATAGAAATTAATGATATAAGATCATTAGAAAAAGAAATACATAAAGAAATCATTATTTTGAGTAGGGAAGATATTGAAGAAAAAAATATTCTCTTAGATTATCTTGATAGAAAGATAGCATTGTTAGTGCCTGGAGATCCTTTCATGGCCACTACCCATCAATCACTAGCAAAGGAATATATAGAGAAAGGTGGAAATATCAAGGTTTTACATGGCCCGTCGATTATATGCGCCGCCATGGGTTCTAGTGGGCTACATTCATATAAATTTGGGCCTATCTCGACTATTGTTAGGCCTGAAAAGGCGCCCTCTGATAGTGCTTATAAAAATATAGTTGACAATATCCAACGAGGCCTACACACTTTACTATTATTAGAATATGATGCTCAAGAAAATTATTTAATGACGCCCTTTGAGGCTCTCAATATAATAGAAAATTTGAAGAATAAGTATAATAAAAATATCCCTAGAGACGATAATATAGTAATTATCATGTCTAATCTTGGATATGAGAACCAGAAAATAGGTGCTATATACTATAAAGATAAAATTAAGGCGAAAGAATATGGTGCGCCAGCCATATTGATTATAACTGGAAAATTACATTTTACCGAGAAAGAATA
Organism: Candidatus Scotarchaeum otlingeri; assembly: GCA_002011075.2. Taxonomy (GTDB): domain Archaea; phylum Thermoproteota; class Nitrososphaeria; order Geothermarchaeales; family JDFR-13; genus Scotarchaeum; species Scotarchaeum otlingeri. Next base: position 255,751 of record MTMA02000006.1, on the reverse strand, counting down.
TATAAAAGAGGTGCATAAACTTGATATTACCTAAACACAAAAAAGTATTAAAATATCTCTATATTACTACTCATATAAAAAAAGAAGAAGTCAAAAAAAATGATATTGCGGAATACATTGAGGAACCTTTAAGTACAGCTGAGGAAATAATCGATTTTTTGATTAAGGAAAAATACATTACAAATAGATTTAATTTAACTAATAAAGGTAGAAAACAAATAAAGGTAGGATTAATAGGCGGCGTATTTGATATCGTTCATATTGGACATATAGCAACATTAAAGGAAGCTAGATCTAAGGTAGATGTGCTTGCAGTTGTAATAGCTAGAGATAAAACAGTTGAGAAATTCAAGAACAGAAAACCCGTTATTGAAGAAAAAGATAGAAAAGAAATAATTCAGTCCATAAGATACGTAGATATCGCTATATTAGGAAGCGAAGAGGATTTTATTAAGCCAGTTGAGAAAATAAATCCAGATATAATATTTTTAGGATATGACCAGATTTTACCACCCAATCTTGCAAAAAAGATTCCGCCTGAAATGATATGCCGCCTCAATGTAAGGATAAATGACATAAAGACTACGGCTATAATACAACGAATAAAGGAGGCTGGACTTTAATAGTTCTCAGAGAGTTTCACTTTAAATCTAATTATATCCCCATCTTTTAATCCTAGTTCTCCTTTGATATAATATTCAGAAATCAATTCAATTATATCGGGGCCATAAATAGTTCTTCTAGCATATAATACTGCACCCTCTAATTTTTCCATGATTATAGCAGGATATACCTGAACTGAACCGAATGTCCTAGATTCGTCTCTAAACCCCTTGATATATATCCCCTTCATCTTCCTAAGCACTTTATTTTGGGTTATCATCAATGGTTCGCTAAGCTTTACATTTAGAGTGCCTGGGTATGGTTCATATCCTAATGTTCTATAGAATTGTCTCTTATACCCAGGTTTAGACATGTAATAGGCTCCCTCTCCAAGCCCCTTTACAATCTCTCCTTCAAATATAAATTCACCGGGATATTTTCTTGCACCATCAATATATTTAAAGAACATCTCTAACTCCTCCATCGCTCTGTCTGTTAAGATAACCCATACAGTTCCATCCCTAATCTCCTTATGAATATAGCCTAAGTCGGATAATTCTGTTAATACCCTAGATGTAGACTGCTGAGACAGTCCAAAAATATGGGAAATATATATCGTAGGTGCTTTAACTAATCTATCTCCGGCGCCCAGCTTTAATAAGTCAATCAAATATGTAATCAATAATCTCTTCTTCATACTGCCTCCCTTACACCATATTGACTAAATATATAATTTTCCATGGATTTGTCTAGCTGAGCTCTTAAAAGATCTAGTCTTCTCTTGAATGAAGAAATAAAAAAGCCCTTTATAGTAATTGTAGATAATTTCTCATACAGCAATTCTATAAAATCAAGCGCCTCCTTTGCACCCTCTAAATCCCTTTTTATCAATTTTTTAAGAAATAGTCGTCTCAATTCTCCTGCAAACTCAAACACACCCTCTATAAAAGCATCTGATAATAGTGTAAATATCCTATTATCTATTTGTAGTTGCTCTTTCGTAATAAACTCATATAACAATGACGCTTCGACATATTCACGTACCCCGTCCCTTAGGATCTTCAAGACAATACATTTCTCACCCGTATCTCTCAACTGCTCTACATCATCTAGAGAAATAGAAATAAGCGTATTTACATCGGATAATAAATTATTTATATTAGATACTTCTGATCTATGTAGGAGATGAATTATCTGTGCAGAAGTGGTAATAATCTTACGGTTATTTGAAATAATTTTTTCTCGTATCTCCTCCAATTTATTATATTTTTCAGCGGTCAATATTATATAGTTATCCAGCTCATTTAGCATTTCAAAACCACCTTAGAATATTAGCGACCTTTCTTTGATACCAGTTTTATCTATTATCATAATATCAAGACCGTCTCCACTAAGAGCGTCTCTGCCTATAGCTGTTTTAACAGCTTTCGTAACTAACTCTACAGCCTCATCGATAGTCAGGTCTTCTCTATAACCTGCTTCGATAATTCCAATAGCGACTTCTGCACCAGTACCTATAACCATATATTTATCGTCAATAACAGATCCTAAGGGGTCTAATGAATATAATCCAGGTGAATCTATATATCCCCCTATTAGTATCTGAGTGTAATATGGGTATAGTTTATGGCTATAAAGGAGCTTAGATGTTAACTTCGCTATACCCTTTACCGGTACTTTTTTACCTATTTCAAGCTCTCTCAACTTAACTAATGAGGATATTTGTCTAAAAAGCTCTTGCATATCAGATATTAATCCAGCTGCAGCGGCTCCTACCGAATCGGTTATCCTAAATATTTTCTTAACGTGTTTAGCAACAACATAACTGCCATATGTCATCCTTTTTTCTGCAGATAATATTACAAAATCATTTGTCTTTAAGCCTAGTACAGTGGCACCCGGCATATACACACTCATCTAAATCACCAACTATAATATGATTCCGTTAGGATATAGATATAAGTGTCCATATACTTAAAGTTAAACATCATATTCAACACTATCCTTTTTGAATATTATAATATAGAGGAGACAGTATATGAATCCGTGGGAAAGACTGAGGCCGCCTGGAAAAATAGAGGATATGGAAGAAGAGGTATTTACTAATGTATCAAAGGCCGCTAAAAGAATCTCATTTAGACGTAATGAAGTATATACAGCTCGGAAGAGGGAACTAGCGAGAATAAAAGCGGCACACAGAATATTAAGGAAACATCTAAATAGATGTATAGATATAGGTAAAGCCTATATTGGTGCAGACCCTTTTTATCGAGATATCCTATCTTTATTTTTTAAAGAAGATAATATTATATCTCATTATAAAAGAATAAAGGGATTATCTAATATCCTAGATAGATTATTAGAGACATATTCGTTTAAGATCTCTAAGGCACGAAATCCGCCCGAAATGGCAAAATATAGAAAAGAAGCATTGGCTAGAATGATGTCCGTTGTGAAACGTAGACCTAATTTAATACAATTTTTTATCGAGATCCATAGATTTGCTTCTAGATTACCATCAATATCAAAAGAAACGCCTTTAGTTATTGTGGGCGGACCTCCTAATGTAGGCAAGTCGTCATTAGTTAGAGAAATCAGCACAGCTCATCCAGAAGTAGCAGAGTATCCCTTTACGACCAAAAAGATCTCGTTAGGACATGTGACAATGAACAGACATGTTATACAGATTATGGATACACCTGGCCTTCTAGACCGCCCAATGAATGAGCGTAACCCTATTGAGAAACAGGCTATTTTAGCTATACGACATTTAGCCGATATACTGATATTTATGTTTGACCCTAGTCCGATGAGATACTACCCTATTGAAAAACAGATTCATATATTAAATGAGATAGAGGAGCACTTCACTGGACTAGATATAATTCTTGTTTCAAATAAGGCTGACATAAAAGAGATAGATGTAACTAGGTACATAAAGGAAAAAGTTATCGAAACATCGTTGCTCACCGGTCAGGGTCTAGATGAATTAAGAAGTGAATTGTATGTTAGACTATCTAGGTTAACCAAAACATTGTAAATATTATAATACGTTTATCCATATCACTCCATCTTTCTCATCGATTTTATACTCTCTCTCCGTAAGGTTCGTTGCTACATACAATGCTGACTCTATATGTTTACTGAGACGAGGCACAGAAAATCGTGAGTTTCCGTCGCTTAAGAAAAGAAATGGAATTATCATATCACCCATATTTATATCTAATGAAGCACTAGAATTAAACCAATCTAGAAATCGTTGATAAGCATCCCAACCTACACTCTCAGCGGGTTTTCCACGTTCACCAACACCGTCACCTCCTGCATATATTCCGTTGGACATTTTGGAGTAAATTACTATGCTTGTCCCAGGTCCAATAGCTTCGTCTCTACCCAAAGTAGATATCTTAAAGCTTTTTTCACCGGGCACATGTTTTTCTAAGAAATGTCTGAATGGTTTGACTTGCCGCATGGCGACATGTTTAGGTAAGTTAGAAGCTATACTAATAACTTCAGTGAAAATGATTTCTTCTCTATATATAGTTATTGGTTTAAGTTTTGATTCTGAATATACTTTTAATATAACCTTACCTCCGCCTTTAGGATAATAGCCTCTTCGTATAATATCCATTTCCGCCGAGATACCAATTGTACGAAGATTATTTAGAAAAACATTCTTCATATAGTCAGATGTAGGACTCCACTTAACATCCGTACCACCTATTATTGATATAGATATGTCTTTATTGGATAATGATAACATAGGCATTAGACTTTGTATAATTAGGGTTATACTGCCTGCGGTACCTACATTATATTCATAATGTCCAGATTTAGCTTCGCCAAAATCCATTATAACCTCTCTAGACCCTACTTTGAGTCCCTCTACGGAGCCACCACATATTTTTTGTAGAATTTTTATTCCTCCTAGATGTTGAGGACGAAGTCCTGGATTTGGTCTTTTAGCTCTAATATTTATTACTTTAACTGGTTTTTGAAGTGCTGCCGATAAAGCTGCAGCGTACCGTAGAATTTGACCGCCGCCTTCTCCGTAAGAACCATCTATTATATACATTATATATCATTAATTATGAAAATAGTATTACTGTCGGACCCTCATTATTTTTCTTCTACCCAAAACCTCCCAATATTCAACATTAACTCCTGAATCCAATTTATTCTTGAGTTCTTCATCTTCAGGTAATAAAGCTTCGAAGACCTCATATGTTTCCAGATCCATTAATTGAACAGTATCGCTTACAGAAATTACTTGTGCTGTTCTTTTGTTTATAATTGGCATGTCGACAGTCGTATCCACAGGTCCAACTATGCTTCGTTTTACACCATCGAATATTCCGACAGCAACGACCCTTGCTTTGGCAGCACCATGCTTACCTGGTTTCGACTTATCTATTGATACTACTTTACAGGGCTCATCATCAATAACAACCAACGATCCGGGTTTTAATGAACCTAATTCTACAGGCCGACTACTCATTAGAAAGTACCTCCTATTAATACTAGATACTTCATCTAAATATATGAACCGTGAAATTTATTAAGTTATTGAGGATTATGATATATAACTTTAGTTTATTGAAGGCTGATACAGCATGAAAAAAGTGGGAATTGTAGTGGCGAGAAGCGTTAGAGGTGCTACACAAATAGCCTTTGACATAATTAGTCATCTATTAAATCATGGTTATGAAACGGTTTTATATCCTAAATTGTATAAAATGCCGAAAGAAGTAGTATTAACTAATAAGATAGATGATATGAATGTAGATTTAGCTATCTCGGTAGGGGGAGATGGTACTGTTTTAAGAACCTTCTTGTATTTGCCTAATAAGGAGACGCCTGTTCTGGGAGTAGGTATGGGAGAAAGAAACTTTCTTTCCATAGCAAATAAGTATAATTATTTATCGGTTCTCGAGAGGGTTTTGGAGGGTAAATATAAGATAATCGAGGAAATGAGGCTAGATGTTAAAATAGGAGATAGAGATAGCGATTATCCGCCTGTTCTAAACGATGTGGTCTTTGCATCGAGAATAACAGGAAAAACCAGTGAAATCAATGTTGCAGTAAAAACAGATGATGATTTCTTTTTATTATGGAAAAGCAAAGCAGATGGAGTTATAATAGCTACGCCAGTGGGTTCTACAGCATATTCATATTCTGCCGGAGGGCCCGTGGTAGATACGGAACTTAATGGCCTGCTTGTAGTACCTATGCTTCCGGTATACAGGAAACCAATTATGATGTTAAATCCTAGAAGAACGGTAGTTATTTGGGCTGGTACAAAGAGAAGTCCACCGCTCTTGATTCTGGATGGTCAAATAAGAATAGAGGTAGAGTTGAATGAAAAAGTCTATGTAAAAAAATCCCGTAAACCAGCGAGATTTATTATGTTGGAAGATTATACGAGTATATCAAGGTTAGTGAAATCTGCGAAATGAATATTAAAAAAACAATATTCATATTAGATACAACAGCTTTACTTTACTATACTCGTTATCATGGGGTAAATATTACTGTAGAGAAAGCACTTGATGAGGTTAAGAGGATCGATGAAAAGAGACTTGTCTCGGGCTTGGTAGAAGGAGGATTAATATCTATAGAGAACCCCCCTAGGAAATATATTAATAAAATCAGGGATTTGGCTGTTGAAAGTGGCGATATTAAGATACTCTCTGATACAGACATCGAGATTCTGGCTCTTGCGTTGTATTATAAAATGAAAGGGGAGGAAGTAATAGTTATAACAGATGATTATGCAATACAAAATATTCTTGAGGATCTCGGCATTAGATATAGGCCTTTATCAAGAAAAATAAAGAAACGTATAAAATGGATATATGTATGTTCAAAGTGCGGCAAACACTTTTCAACTGATTATCATGAGGATGTGTGTGCTTATTGCGGTGGGGAGATTGTTAGAAGAGAGAAAGTCTAAGGTTATCGAATAGATTAATAATTTAAGTGATGTGTGGCTCTATATACAGCAGATAAGTTAATTTAATAAGTCTATCTATAAATAAATTGTATAATGATGAAGAAAGTGTTCAAGGATATATCCAAATTATCCCCTTCCTATATTCCACAGAGGATACCTCATAGAGAAGTTGAATTCAAGAAGTTAGTAGACTTATTTAAACCGGTAATTACCGGAAATGAAGCATATAATCATGTATTCATTATAGGAGAGCCAGGGGTAGGAAAAACGTTATTAGCTAAATATTTTGAGCGGTATATAAGAAATAATCATAATTTTTTAGTTATTTACACAAATTACAGAGTTGAAAAAAGGCCCGGAAATATTGTACGTGCAATTGTGTCTTACATCATTCCCTCTATGCCGCTTAGAGGCTATTCTATAGAGGAAATGTTCATAGCTGTTATGAAGGAAGCTGTAAATAAAAATTTAAGAGTCCTCTTAATATTGGATGATGCCGATACCCTATTTCGAAAAGAAAAGGAGTTCATATATTTGCTAAGCAGAGTTGACGAGATCTTAGGCACCCAAAATATTTTGTCTATAATATTCATATTACACTCTGAACACATGTTACTTGCTTTGGATGCTTGGACCGCAGGAGCACTAAGAAAAAATCTATTACGGCTTAAGGAATACTCCTATGACGAATTGATAGATATTCTTAGGGAACGGGTCGCAGAAGCATTTGTAGAAGGAGTTGTTTTAGATGAGACCATTCAGGTATGTGCAGATATTTCATCGACCTATAATTATAACGCACGTTATGCCATAGAACTTCTGTTAAAGGGAGGTAAACTAGCAGAGCAGTTCGGCAGCGAGATCGTTAAACCAGAACATATAAGACTGGCTAGGGATCAGGTACCCCCATCATTTTCTACAGAGGATATAAAACATTTATCACAACATGAAAAGCTCATTTTATACGGGTTATCCCGTCTTTTATTAAGTTCTAGTAAAGCTTTCGTGTCCACAGGCGAGCTTGAAGAGGAATATAAAGAAATTTGCAAAGAATTAGGTTTGCAGCCAATAAGCCATACATGGTTTTGGAATGAGATCAAAAATTTGTCTTATTTTGGTTTTGTGTCTAGAAGGGAGTCTGGTAAAGGATACAGAGGAAGAACCACCATAGTGGGGCTTCCCTCTTTTTCGGCTCGTTTTCTTGAGGAAATACTTAGAAAAGAGGTGTATAAAAAATGAATATTGAAGAAATCTTCTTCTCAAGGGGAATAGTCAAGATACTCCATAAGCTATCTATTGAAGGTGAAATAAATATTAGTCAACTAAGTAGAGGACTAGGTCTAAATCATATGCAAACGAAAAATTACTTGGAATATCTAAAAAAAATGAATTTGGTGAAAGAAAAAAGATTCGGGAAAATCCGTATTTTTTCATGTAACGAAGAAGACAAATATATGAAATTAATAATCCAGTTTATGAATCAATGGCAACGAATTAATCGAGGAGAGTAAAAGCAATGTCTTTAATCGCACGGGAATAGCGCGTCCATATATCATTTGATTCTATACATTTATTGCATACACAGAAACGTATATCTTTTTTACAATTATCCTTAAATATACAGTCTTGGCAATTTACGTCCGATTCACATATTATACATAATATATAAGGTATTAATTCGATGTTTAGATGGGATAATAAAGAATTTATACGAGGCAGAATTGAATAGTCCTTTACTATGAATCCTTTCCCATGTTTATATTCGATGCCCTTAATTTTTACAATGTTTCTAAATAATGTATTGCCAAGCCTCACATTTAGTTTAAAAGGACGGCCCAAAATTATTTTGATAATATTTTTATTCTTCATATTTTATCAACCGTACATCCTACTGCACCACTTTTGTAGATCTCTCCACTCATCTATAACCAATTCATTGTATCTATAGGGTAAGACCTCGGTCATAAATTTACGTTTTGATAAATGAAAAGTGTTAGATAACAAATTAAGCATTTCCTCCCTCTGTTCCCTAACTTTCCTATTCCTTATAAATAATTGAAATCTATATTCAGTAATTCGTGGCTCGAAGGAGATGTATTTCTTTAATTTAAATATAAAGTCGGAGATATTTGGAATAAAATATTTTAATAAACTCCATTTTCTTTCTCTATTGATCCGTCTCCACATCATATCGAGTTCTGATAATTCATTAAGTAATAATGCTGTCAATTTTATGTCTAGGCCGCTTCTGTTGATACTATCTGAAATGGTTTCTATTAGATCTTCTAGGTAATTCAAATTTGATTGAATAAGCATTGATACCTCTCCTTTATCAACGGCCTCCGACAATCTTTTTAATAATACATCATAAGGCAGATTTTCAATAGTGATTCCCATCGAGCCAATTGAAATGCCCATTAAAACTGCTTGTAGCATATTTATGGCGGCTCTTGCGTCACCTTTAGATTTGACTGCTATATCATTTAGTACCTGATTTTCGACAGTAGCACCTTCTAAATATAGTATTCTTTTCAATAGAATTATTATTTGACGAGGAGTTAAAGGATTGAAATTTATAATTTTAAAATTCTCGATTAATAATTTATGCTGCTTTTGATCCAATACATTAGCGGCCAATACCGTCAATATTCGGCTACTCTTTATAATCGAAATTAATGTTGGTATAGCACCTGAATCAGCTTTAGGGTCTATCCCGTCTACCTCATCAAGAAAAAGCAAAGGCTCACGTCTTCCTTTTCCCATAAATGAATCAAGAGTGCTTGCTTTGTATAAATGCCCCAACCTATCTTCAAGGGCTTTTTTAGACCTATAATCACTGGCATTAGTCTCTATAACAACGTATCCAAAAGTATTTGCAAATGCGTGGACCCAACTTGTTTTTCCAATTCCAGCGGGTCCTACTAGCAGTATGCCGAGCTCCCTAGTCTTTCCTTTTTTCCATAGCTTAACCCATTCTATAAATTCTAGTTTTGCACTTTCATTACCTATTACTTCATCGACCTGTTTTGGTCTATATTTCTCAACCCACATCAATACTGGTTATCCCCTACCACTTATTTGATTAATTAGAGCAGCGAGCATTGCCGTTAGCTGAATCTCCTCATAGGCTCCATTCAAAAGACGATATTCATATTCCGCAAGGATTTGTGAAGCCTCAACACTTAAAAGGCCATTTTCAATTAGCCCATTCATAATCAATTTAATGATTTCCTGGCCGTCTAAACCGCTACCCGATTTAAAGTCAAATAATAATTTGCGGGCATTATAAAAGTCTCCATTTTTCATGTAATTGATGATCTCTTTTACTACCTTCGGTGTGACCTTACCAACAAGTTCCTCGATTATTTCACGTGTTATAACTCCCGCTCCAGCACCCGCTGCAGATTGCAGTAGATTAATGGCACGTCTAAGATCCCCTTTTGTATAATCATACAATAATTCTAATACCTCAGGATTGACTTTTACATTTTCGTTATTACATATTCCTTTAAGGTACTCCATTACATCTTCTTTGGCGATGCTTCTAAATCTAAAGATAGCGCATCTGCTTTGTATAGGCGATATAATTCTAGTTAGGTAATTACATATTAATATAAATCTAGTTATACGTGAATTAATTTCCATAATACGTCTTAAAGCCGTTTGAGCTTCTGGAGTCATCATATCAGCTTCATCTAGAATAATTAATTTAAATGGAACCTGTTCTGAGGGAGTAAAGTATTGACTAAACATCTTGACTCTTTCTCTTATGACATTTATGCCTCTTTCATCAGAAGCATTAAGTTCCAACGTATATTCGCGCCAAGCTTCTCCATATAAATATCTTGCTACAATTAGAGCGGTTGTCGTCTTTCCGGTCCCGGGCAATCCAGCAAATAGCATATGGGGCATTTCAGCGGGATTTTGAAGCAGATTCTTAAGCCCCGAAACTACTTCTTCTTGATTTATAAGTTCTTCAAGCTTTGTAGGTCTATATTTTTCAATCCACATTAATTGAGGTCTTAATGACATATCTTACCGCCTATATAATGATAATACGTCACATAAAAAAAGATACATGAGACGATTAGAAAAATATAATAGTTAGAGGTACTTGGATCCTATTATTACTTTTAGAGACTAAATAATATATAGCTGTCAATTCACAGAAATTAATTATACATTCCTTATGATGGTTCTACTGAAAAGCAAGTCACAGTAAATCTTTTATGAATATGCTACATTATTAATTGGAGGATGAAAAAGTGGAGGCCCTAAAACTCGAGATATTGAAGTATGTTAATGAGTGGAGGGGAGTTGACGTAATTTTATTAGCAGATATTAAAGAGTATGTGCTGGGTACATACACCATTCCATATGGAAAGACTGGAGATAAGATTAATGTTCCACTCTGGATTGCCAGAAGACTTATAGAAAAAAGATTAGCTACAGTTAATATAGAGGAAATTACTAATTGGATTAATAGAATATATTGGAGAGAAAAAGTTCAAAAAACGTCTCCATATACAATATCACGAATACCAGATGATTTCTATGCAAAAGCAAAGTTGGTCTTATTTATGATAAATAAAGGATATATTGAAGATGAATCGGATATTAAGAAAAAAATACTGGAAATATTTAATAAAAGAAAAAACGCCATCCATTTTTTAAGTGAACTAAAGGAATCTGAATTGATAGATAGACTTTCGGAGGAGGAGAAGATATTATTATCCATATATAGAAAAGTTGGAGATGTTTGGAAAGATTTTTGGGGTGTATCTAAATGAATAGCGAACAGGTAAATATAGAAGAAAGACTTGTTAAATTTTTATCCGATTTTAAAGATGAAAAGGGAAGAATAAAATATAGAGATAGAATTTTAGAGTTAATCGCAAAAGAACAAAAATATCTATCGATAGATTTTGGAGATATATTAAGATTTGATGAAGAGTTGGCAATAGCGATCACTGAGAGACCCTATGAGGCCTTGAAAGCAGCTAGAAAAGCGGTATACGAAATTTTATCTATGGAAAGGCCTACTGAAATGATAAATATTGAGGATATATATGTGGGCTTCTCAGGTGAGGCGGGTTATTTAATTAGACTAAGAGAAATTAATTCTAGGTATCTAAATAGGCTAATATCCATTAATGGTTTATTTATAAGATGTTCTCAGGTTTACTCTTTTATCGAAAAAGCAGTATATAGATGTAATACCTGTGGTAATGAAATTAAAATCGAGGGAAATCCATTTTCTCTATCTATTGATGCGCCAAGTGCATGTTATGCTTGTGGAGGCAAGAAAAGGAGATTTAGCCTCGTCTCTGAGAAAACTAGTTATACTGATATCCAGTTTGCACGTATTCAAGAAAGACCAGATGAACTTCCTCCCGGTCAGATACCAAGGTTTATAGATATAATCATAAAACGTCCATTGGTTGAAGCTGCTAGACCCGGGGATATAGTTAGGGTGACTGGAATCCTATCTGTGAAGGGAGATCAGGTTGGTAGAAGACGTTACCATGAATTCGTGATTTATGTTGTGAGTATAGAAGCCCTAACTAAAGAGGCTGCAGAGATAAAGATTACTAGGGATGAAGAAGAAGAACTTGTTAATTTATCCGGTGATAAGAATTTCTATAATAATATTATCAAATCTATTGCTCCATCGATATATGGCCTAGAGATAGAAAAAGAGGCGTTATTACTTTCGTTGATAGGTGGAAAAGAAAAGATTCTGCCTGATGGCGTTAAGTTCAGAGGAAATATTCATATTTTGTTATTAGGCGACCCTGGGACCGCTAAAAGTGAGTTATTAAAATATGCCTCTGCTTTAGCTCCCAAAGGATTATATACTAGTGGAAGAGGCACTACTGCGGCAGGTTTAACAGCGGCTGTAATTAAAGAAACCGGTGGTGGATTGGCATTAGAGGCTGGAGCTGTTGTTCTAGCAGATATGGGGACCTGTGCTATTGACGAAATAGACAAGATGAGGCCTGAGGATAGGGTGGCCTTGCACGAAGCGATGGAACAACAGACGGTGTCCATTGCTAAAGGGGGAATTGTAGCTACATTAAATGCGAGAACCACAATTATAGCGGCTGCCAATCCAAAAGAAGGGAGATATAATAGAAATAGACCGCCCAAAGATAATATTGATCTTCCTGTAACATTACTCTCTAGATTTGATTTAATATATATAATAAAGGATGAACCTGAAGTTGATAGAGATACAAAACTTGTTGATCATGTGCTTAAAACTAGACAGGTACAAGCGGCATATCAAGAAGCGTTTCCAATTGAGTTTCTACGCAAGTATATTGCATATGCTAAACGGCTAGATGTTACAATGACTGAGGATGCAATGAATAAAATAAAGGAATATTATTTGAAGATGAGGATGCGTAGTAGCGAAGAAGACCCGGTGTCTATATCACCTAGACAGTTGGAAAGCTTAATTAGACTTTCCGAAGCAATTGCCCGTGCAAAACTTAAAAGAAGAGTTGAAGCTGAAGAAGCAGAGAGAGCTACATTTCTACTGCAAAGATTTCTAAGCGACGTAGGAATAGATATTGAAACTGGAAAGATAGATATTGACATGATATACTCTGGAATACCGATGAAGAGAAGAAGCAAGACAGCAGTGGTAATTGACGCTATAGAAAGGCTTATCCGTAGATACCCTGATGGAGAATATGCATATAGAAGGGAAGTCATAGACTATATAATTAATAATACAAATCTATCTGCTAGTGAAGCTGAAAATATAATAGATAAGCTTGTTTCAGAAGGAGTACTATTTGAGCCAGGCGAAGGAAGGATAGCAAAGGTATCAAGATAGAAATTGTTAGGTATTAATAAATAATCAACAACGTTACATTTAGTGATATGCTGATAAATGACTTACCTATTCCAGAGGAATATAAAGTTTTTTTAGAGAAGCTAGGATATTATAGGCTATATCCTCCACAAGAAGATGCTATTAGAAAAGGGGTGCTTGATGGGAAGAATCTAGTTGTAGCGACTCCAACAGCAAGCGGCAAAACCTTCATTGCACTACTATCATCAATAAAGAAATTTGTGGAAGAAAAAGGAAAAATAATATATCTAGTCCCTTTAAAAGCCCTTGCCAATGAAAAGTATAAGGAATTTAAATCATTAGAGAAAGTAATGTTTAACAATAGAAAAATCAAGGTTATAATTTCTACAAGTGATTATGATGATCCTGGTGAAAAGCTTAAGAGAGCAGATATTATTATAGCTACATACGAAAAAATGGATTCTTTATTAAGACACTCTCCAAGTTGGATGAATAATATATCTCTGATAATTATCGATGAAATTCATTATATTCATTCGATAGATAGGGGGCCGACATTAGAATTATTAATAACTAGACTAATAGATGATCTACCTGACGCACAATTCTTAGCATTAAGCGCAACAATAGAAAACACTACTGACTTCGAAGATTGGTTAAATACAAAGGTCATTATGTCTCAATGGAGGCCTGTTCCCCTTAAAGAGGGGGTTTTCATAGATTACAGTATTATTTTTATGGATGGAAGCGTATATGATGTTGCTAATTTATATGGCAATCCATCAGTCGATCTAGCTCTAGACACTATAAAGGAAGATGGGCAGGCGCTGATCTTTGTACAGAGAAGACGTGATGCGGTTTCAGCATCTAAAAAAATCGCTGACGCTATTAGATATCTTGAAATAGAAAAGATAGAAATAGAAAAATGCAGGAAAATCGCTGAAAAGATTCTAAATGCTACTGAAACAACAGAATTGTCACGTACCTTATCACAAGTTGTCTCTTATGGCGTAGCATTTCACCACGCAGGCCTGGCATATGAGCATAGAGCGATAATTGAAGAGAATTTTAGAAAAGGCATAATAAAAGTGATAACTGCCACGCCTACACTCGCTGCAGGCGTGAATTTACCTGCACGTAGAGTGATAATATCCAGTTTATATAGATATGAATTAGGTTTTAGGGAACCGATTTCGGTATTTGAGTATAAGCAGATGGCTGGTAGAGCGGGTAGGCCTTTATATGATGAATATGGCGAAGCAATAGTGATTACAAGGACACCTGAAGAGGCAGATTATATAATGGATGTTTATCTGCAAGGAAAACCTGAAGCATTAAGATCAAGGTTGCTCGAGGGGGGATCTATGGATATGCATATTCTTGGTCTGCTAGCTTCTAAAAGGGGATTATTCAAAAGGGAAATTGAGGATTTTTTTGACAAGACTTTGTGCGCTGTCCAGAGGGGGAGTAGGAGAATTTATAAAGAGATAACGGGGGGATTGATGTATTTAAATGAAAAGAAATTAATAGTTGATAGGAAAGGAAAATATTATCCCACTGAATTTGGTAGGAGGGTAGCTGAACTTTATATTCTTCCCTCGACAGCGGTGCAGATAAAAGAGTTTGTAGAAAATTACCACCATAAAGAAAATTCAGATTTAACACTGCTTTATGTTATATTGAGCACTCCCGATGCAGCTTTAGCACCATATTATTCTAGGGAGAGGAGGAAGATTGAGGAACATCTTTCTATACTAAGCGAAGAGATAGGTGACGTGCTATGGAATCCCGATAATTATGTATATACAATATCTCATCAGCTACAAATATGGAAAACTGTTTTTGTTTTGTACGATTGGATACAGGAAGTTAGTGAAGATAATATATCTCGAAAATGGAGGGTGGAGCCAGGGGATTTACAAGTCATCAGGGGAACTAGTGAATGGATACTGTATTCAGCTGGACAAATCTCGAAGCTATTTGGATACCGAGGATTATATGAGCAATTCGATACATTAACAAGGAGAGTTCATTATGGTGTCAAGATAGAGTTACTCAATTTGGTGGGATTAGAGGGAATAGGAAGAATAAGAGCCAGAAATTTATATAATGCAGGGTATAAAACACTAATCCATCTTAAAAAAGCAAAAATAGAAGATTTGATTAAAATACCGGGTATTGGCGAGACTTTAGCTAAACGTTTAGTTTCTTAATGGCACCCCATATTTTTTGCTCAGCTCTTTTAAGAACTTTTCGGTCTTTATCTTAGCCGCAGAAATACATTTATCTAATAAAATAGGGATTTCTAAGTCGTTTTCTTTGAGATACTTAGATAGATAATTATCATGTAGTATATCCTCGAACGATCCTCTAGACGATATTATTTCTCTTAACCTATGATGGGCCTTCTGTCGATCGCCACCCCTTATGGCCACTATTTGAACAAGCAGATCAGAATATATCCATGGCTCCTCCTTTCTGATATTCTTTATCATATTATCTTTCTTTATGATTAATCCCTTTACAATTTCTGTGGCTGTCATTATTTGTTCATCAATCAATATAAACACTTCCGGTATAGCTATCCTTTCGAATGAACTATTAGTAAGGTCACGCTCATGCTCAATAATAATATTTTCCAGCCAACCCAAGGAGAATCCTCTTATAACCTTCGATAACCCACAGATTTTCTCACTAAGTATAGGATTCCTCTTCTGCGGCATAACAGAAGAACCTATTTGGTTCTCTACAAATGGCTCCATGACTTCTTCAATACCAGATCGTTGCAGATTTCTTATTTCTCTTCCAAACTGATCTAAGATAGATGACAAAATCGAGAATGAAGAGAATAAATATGCATATCTATCTCTCGGAATTATTTGTGTTGCGTGTCTAGCCCTAGTAATACCCAATATCTCCATAACCTCATCTTCTATATGCGCGCCATCTATGACCTCTATCTCTACCCCAGAACCAACGGCCCCCGAATATTTGCCTATACTACATAATTTTATCGCATTAGTTAAAGCAGTTCTAACTCTATCGAGTTGATCTAAGAATAATAATAACTTAAATCCAAATGTGATAGGGATCGCTGCACGTCCATGTGTTCGTCCTAAGCAGGGTGTTAAACGTTCACGCCAAGCTAAACTTATCATTTGTCTTATCAACTCATCTAACTTGTCAAGTATAATGTTCCCCGCATCTCTTATCTGGATCCCCATTATAGTATCTAGTATATCATTTGAAGTAGCGCCTAGATGGATATATTTACCGTATTCCTCTGATTTCTCATACATAGCTAGTATTACAGCCATAGATTCATGTTTAACCCTATTCTCCCATTTATTAATATCCTCTATTTTTAACCCCTTCACTAACCTTTTTATTTCATCTGAAACGCCATCTGGGATTCTACCTTCTTTTTCTAGGGCTTTCAGTATGGCTATCTCTACATCTATAAATAACTTTAGCCAATTCGTCTTTGAGAATATCCTTTTAATTTCATGACTACCATATCTGTAATCTATAGGATGTATACTCAACTATCTATCACCATATAAAAATACAATGTATTTATAAAGTATAATTATTCTAATTTCTGACTCTTAAAAAGTACGAATCACCCCTCAATATGCCTATAAGGAATACATATTATAATGTTTACATCATTAGATAATTGAGTTAGTGTATGAAAGGAACAGTCTGCTTGACTCACAAAGTGAACGGAAAAGGGTTTGATGTCAAGTGTAAATTAAGGGACGTCGAAGTATTTAGAGACGCCAACAATATAATAGTTGGAAAACGATATTATGACATAACGAGTATTTCATCAAGCTTCATTGATAGACTCTGTAAAGGTAAACTTGATGTATACGTAGATGAAAAGCTCTTGGATGGGGCGTTCATACACATAGTACCCAATAAGGATGGAATATACATTTTCAGAGACCCTATAGGACTGATACCTTGTTATATTGCTCACAAACTTGGAAAGCTTTACATAGCTTTGACTAAAAAAGATCTAATATTAATAGGCGTCGATTCAATTTATAGACTTGATCCATGGCATATCTATAGAGTTGATTTAAGCAATATAACGGTCTTCACTCCTATTGGACATCCCATTATAGATATAGATCCTGCTATTGCACGATTCAATTTTGAAGAAGCAGTCACAACATTCTTGAATTTGATATCCGAAAGAATAAAGAATATTGATTTACTTAAGAAACATAATAAGGTTTATGTTTCATACTCAGGTGGAGTGGATAGTTCATTAACAGCAAAGATATTACAAGAAGCAGGGTATGAGGTTATATTGATCTCCGCCGGCTTAGAAAAATCTAGAGACCTATATTATGCATCAAGGGCTTCCAAGAAGATGGGTCTAGACATAATATTATCTGAAAAGAAATTATCTGATGCTCATAGAGATGTTGAAAAGGTCATAGCCATTATAGAAGACTTTAATCCGCTAAATGTTTCCTTATCACTGGCCCAATATTGGGTTTTCGGAGAAGTTCCACGAGGAAATATAATTTCCTTAGGTCAAGGGGCAGATGAGATTTATGGTGGATATTCTAGATATTTAGAAGTATATAAGATGACCGGGGAAAAAGCCTTAAAACTGGAAATCATTAAGAAAACACTCTTTTCATATTTTATTAATTTTGAACGTGAATGGAAACTATCTGACCATTACAAAATAATTAATTTTTATCCACTTCTAAGTCCTAAGCTTGTTTCATTTGGATTATCACTACCCACCCGATATTCTATAGAGGCATCAGATGATAAGATAAGAAAACATGTTATAAGAAAAGCCGCCTTAAAACTTGGCATAGAAAAAGAATTAGCATATGCTCCAAAACGTTCATTACAATATTCATCTGGATCTATGGAGGCTGTGAGGAAAATATCAAAAAAGACGGGTTTAAAGCCTCATGAATACCTATTTAAATTATATAATAATATTGTTCCACATTGAAATTCAATACTGTATCATTAAATCCTAATTATTTTTAATTTAAAGAGGAAAATAATGTCAAATAGTGATAATACTATATTTTAGTATTAGAATGGTAAAGGATATTAAAGGGTGATTAATTTGGGTAGATGGATAGTTACATCGGCTTGGCCATATGCACATGATGTAATACATTTAGGTAACTTAATAGGCTCTCTACTATCGGCGGATATTTTTGCTAGATATCTCCGCTTAAAGGGTGAAGATGTAATATATGTAACAGGTTCTGACCAGCATGGGACACCTATAGAAGTTAAAGCACTAAAAATGGGTGTACCCGCAGAAAAATTATCAGACGAAATTCATGAGAAGATTGTTGAGGTATTGGAAGGATTTAATATCTCTACAGATAATTATACTAAGACCCATAATCCTAATCACATAAAATTTGTACAAGAATTTTTCTTAAAGATTTTTAGAAATGGATATATTTTCGCTAAGGAAGAAGAAGTTTTGTACTGTGAAACCGATAAGATTTATCTTCCCGATCGATTTGTAGTAGGTACATGTCCATTTTGTGGTTATGAAAGAGCACGGGGTGATCAGTGTGAAGAGTGTGGAACGTTATTAACCCCAATTCAATTAGTGGATGCGAAATGTAATATCTGTGACACTCCACCCGTTAAAAAAACATCCAAGCACTTCTATTTTGACTTACCTAAGTTTTCACAACGTCTGATAAAATTTATATCAGAATCAGAGACCTTGTCGGATAATGCGAAAAAATTTAGTATAAATATGATTAATCAAGGTCTTAGACCTAGATCAATTACCAGAAACAACAAGTGGGGAATACCGGCTCCTTTTCCTGGTGCGGAAGACTTAACTATATATGTATGGTTTGAAGCGGTGCTAGGTTATGTATCTGCAGTTATAGAGTATTTCAAGAAGATAGGTAAAGAGGATGAATGGAGAAAGTGGTGGCTCGATCCTAAAACTAACATAGCCTTTTTTATAGGTAAAGATAACATACCCTTTCACACTATAATATTTCCTGCTTTGCTCATGGCTACCCATGACAACTATTCTCTAAACTTCTATGTTGGAGCTACAGAATTCCTTAATTATGAAGGACAAAAATTTAGTAAAA
This sequence comes from Candidatus Scotarchaeum otlingeri, assembly GCA_002011075.2. Lineage (GTDB taxonomy): Archaea > Thermoproteota > Nitrososphaeria > Geothermarchaeales > JDFR-13 > Scotarchaeum > Scotarchaeum otlingeri. Next base: position 236,253 of record MTMA02000006.1, on the reverse strand, counting down.
GCCAAGGAATTGGTATTTGGTGTGACGAAGCACTAGAATTATTGCCTTCAGATTATTGGAGATATGCGTTGACATATACTCGACCTGAAGTAAAGGACACAAACTTTTCTTGGAGGACTTTGGAATATACAGTGAATGAAGAACTAAATAATCATTTTGGAAACCTACTTCATAGAGTTCTAACTTTTATAAAGCAACATTTTGATGGGGCCATCCCTGAAGCTGGACCATTATCTACCGATGAAACCAAACTCCTTAGAAAACTAGACCAGGTGAAACATATAGTAGATAAATATTATCAAGAAATGAGATTTCAAAAAGTACTATCTGAGATTATGAATGTTGCTAGAGAAGCCAACGCTGTTATGAATATTGAAGAACCATGGAAAACAGTTAAAAAAGATAAACTGAGGGCTGGAACTACATTAAACGTAATATCTAATGTGGTAAAAGCTCTTGCCGTAATGTTATATCCTATCATACCTGAATCTTCTAGTAAAGTACTAAGGTATTTAGGCTATAACGGAGATATTCACTGGGATCTAATTGATAGCTCTACATCGGGGTGGAAAATAGATCCTAATTTTAAGCCTGCTTTCTCTAAAGTGGATATTGATGAACTAAAACAGAAACTCGAGAGAATTAGAAGTATGGAGAAGAGTAAGCTAGTAGATGCCTCGTTATTAGAGAAATTAGACATAAAAGTGGGGGAGATTGTAGAGGTAAGAGAAATACCAAAAAGCAAGGAGCTATACTATTTAAGGATAAAAGTAGGTGATAAAATATATAGCTCTGTAGCTAAAATAGGTAAGAACTATACTAAAAAAGAACTATTAAAGAAGAAGGTAATTGTCATTGTTAATTTAAAGCCTAAGAAAATTAGAGGCATATTATCTGAAGCCATGATATTAGCCGCCGAGTATCGAGGGAACGTGTCACTTTTAACGATTGATAAGGATATAATTGATGGGGCATCTGTTTTTTGAGGCTACCCGATATGTATAAGTTAGATCTCCATATACATACCTGCTATTCGTCGGATGCTGTCACAAGAATAGAAGACCTAATTAAAATAGCTAAAAAGAGGGGCTTATCAGCGATAGCGATCACAGACCATATGAAAATTAAGGGCGCATTAAAAGCCTTAGCTATTAATGAAGATAAAAGCCTTATCATAATACCAGGCATTGAGTTACATACACATGCTGGTCATTTACTTGCCTTAAATATTAGAGAAAAACCCAGATTATACAATAGTTTATCTGAGGTTATAGAAGAGATCCATAATTTAGGCGGTATAGCTGTCGCGGCACACCCTTTTGACATAATATCGCCCTTTAAGAATCTACATCGATATGCCAATATACTTGACGCACTAGAAGCTGCAAATGCAAAGACATTAAATTATCAGTCACATATTAATTCAGCATTTAGGTACTTGGAAAAATACCCTTCATTAGCATTTACAGCCGGTAGCGATTCTCACATTCCCGAGACAATAGGCGATGTATTCCTAGAGGTCGAGGAGGATATATATAATCCTGATGATGTGATTACTGCCATCCTTAGCAAGAGATGTAGAGTCAGAGGCTCAAGAAGTCCATTGAGCGCTAGGATTAAGAAACTAGTTAAGACCATCTTCAAGTAGTATCGCCGCAAGCCATGTAGAATGAGCTTCAACAACCCTACAGTACTTCTCCACCCCTAACTTAATATATTCTGATATAACTATAGGCTTAAATGCATAATTCCTACCTACAAAACATTTATTCTTGCCTATTTCGTTAACTAGTATTTTACCGCTCCAGCCAATCCACAACTTATTTCTCTCTTGCATTATATCTAGTGAAAGCCTAGTTAATTCCCTACTCCTATTCTTTGTTATATAAGTAGGGATTTGTTTCATACCTTTCGACTTAGTACCCGGTCTTGGAAAGAACTTAGATATGTTCACTATATCTGGCTGTGTATCCTTTATTAAATGAATTGTCATCTCGAAATCTTCATCACTTTCTCCAGGGTGGCCCACTATAATATCTGTAGATATATTGAATCTATGGTCTACTTCCTTTCTAATTCGCTTCACGCTCTCTACATATTCCTGCGTTCCATGACTTCGATTCATTATCTTTAAGATCTTATCGCTTCCAGACTGTACTGGTATATGAAGAAAACGGTATAGATGTCGGGCCTCACCGAACAACTCAATTAATTCATCAAGCCATTTATATACCCACCGCGGATTTATCATACCTAATCGGACTTTAAAATCTCCTTCTAATCCTTCTATTGATCTGAGTAAATCGATAATGGTTCTCCGTGGCTTCAAGTCATATCCATACGCCCCGGTATCTGGCGAGGTCAAGTAAAATTCCTTTACCCCTTCATTACTACGAAGCTTAATATATTTTATTATCTGTTCTATTGGATGACTGCTTAATATATGTCTTGCAAACTTAGTGGCACAAAAAGAACAATTATCTAGGCATCCATTGGATATCCCTATAGGCTCAGTAATAAGCTTCCTATAATTATATGAATTAGCTATCAGGGGTGATAGTTTATTTGGCATAGTTAGATCGACATACGAGCCTTTTTCTACCGCCTCTAATATATCTAATATTCTGTTTCCTAACGACGGTCCCGATATCGCTCTTAGATCGGTCTCACAAATTATTCTTTTTTTATTGATAAGTGGAAGACACCCCGTAAGAATAACTTTTTTTCCGTCAATATGTTTTATATAAGATAACACCCTATCCTCTGTCTGCTTTTTAACACCACAGCTATTAACAATTACTAAATCTGCATCATTAGGCGTATCCACTATATTATATCCTCTAGAAAATAGTATGCGCTCCATCGCCAACGAATCATATTTATTCAGTGTACATCCAAAAGTTTTTATATAAATATTTCTTATCATATCTAATATTCCACATCTACTTATCTCTATGAAACCAAATAAAAATGTTTCTCTAGGTCTCTCTAAATTTTTTATGGGTATTTTCTTTAAAATTTACGAACAGCCTATTTATCCTAAAACATCACGTCGCCTTGATTTCCCAAATTATCGATCTAAATCGAGTTGTAAATATCGCCCAACATTATAGTTTAGCCATAGATCTTTTCTTAAACCAGAGATAGGATGGAGCCATACTAGAAGGGCGAGATGCTTCTGCCTCTCGCACCCTCTTGATCGCTAAGTTATGAGGCGCACTTTTAACAATTTCCGGCGTCGAATATGACTCGTTCAATACATTAAGAAGACACTCAGCATAGTAATCGAGTTCATCTTTAGTTACACTCTCTGTAGGCTCTATCATAAAGGCTTCATTCACAATTAACGGAAAATATATTGTGGGGGCATGAACGCCAAAATCAAGTAGCCTCTTAGCCACATCTAGAGCTGTTACGCCAGTATCTTTCTTTAACCGTTGAAGACTGATTACAAACTCATGCTTACGCGGCACATCCTTATTAAATGGTAGATCAACACCTTTAAATCTAGATATCTTCTTTAGAAGATAATTTGAGTTAAGAACAGCTATTTTACTCATCCAGGCTATCCCTTTCCGCCCCATCCTACGAATGTAGATATATGCTCTCAATAAAACCGATATATTACCATAGAATGAATGGACACGGCCAATAGTATGTTTGAGCTCATAATCGAGCACATATTTCCCATCTTTCTTTGTTATAATGGGTACAGGTAGATATTCTCTTAGCTTATCATTTACACATATAGGTCCAGCGCCAGGCCCGCCTCCTCCATGTGGAGTTCCGAAGGTTTTATGCAGATTTACATGAACTATATCAAATTTCATATCGCCTGGTCGAGCTACACCTGTTATCGCGTTTAGATTTGCGCCATCATAATACATTAATCCGTCAACTTCATGTATTATCTCCGCCATCTCTAATACTCTATCTTCAAAAATACCTAGGGTATTTGGGTTGGTTAACATCAGCCCCGCCGTCCTTTCGGAGACTGCATCCCGGAGGGCGGAGATATCTACCTTTCCATCCTCATTACTGGGGACCTCAACCACCTTATATCCAGCCATTTTGGCACTAGCCGGATTGGTTCCATGGGCGGAATCTGGTATTATTACCTCATCTTTATAGTCCATATTATTTGTTATATGATATTTCTTCATTATTAACACCCCTGTTAATTCACCCTGTGCACCTGCGGCAGGCTGTAACGAACAATGCTCCATTCCCGTAATTTCACAGAGATACTTCGCTAAGTCATATAATACCTTGAGTAGTCCTTGAACAGTTTCTATAGGCTGATCTGGATGAATATATTCAAGATTGCAATTATTTATTATTTCATCAGCTATCTTTGGATTATATTTCATAGTACAGCTTCCCAATGGGTACATACCAAGGTCTACCGAATAATTCATCTGCGATAGACGAATGAAATGCTTAGCGACACGTGGTTCCGAAATATTTGGGATCTCCAAGGATTCTCTTATAATATCCTTTGGTAAATACTTAGTGAGTTCCTCTATATTTTCATGAGGATACGGAGCGGTGGAACCTGATAGATCAAATATCAAGGGTTCTGCCCATCTTGCTTGATGAAAACCGGTCAATACTTATCACCTCCAGCGAGTAACTCAACCAATTCTTTTAGCTCTTTCTCGCGATGGAATTCATTAATTGAAATATGCAATGAATATCCATACTTGGATTTAACTATAGATGTTATATCTTTCCCAACAATATATCCAGCCTCTAGACCTCGTTTGATTATTATGGCGGGATTAATCTCCAGCGGAACTATAAATTCTCTAAAATATGGGGATGTATAGGGCGGTGCTTGAAATCCCCTTTTACACAAGAATTCTGCCAGTATATGAGACCTTTCAATTAGAGACTTTGATAAAGAGTATAATCCATCTGCACCAAGCAACGATATATAGATTGCGGATGCTATTGCTGTTAAAGCTTCATTGGTACATATGTTAGATGTGGCATTCTCCCTTCGTATATGTTGTTCTCGGGTCTGCATTATCATGGTGTAACATCTTTTCCCGTCTAATGTATTTGCCATTCCTATAACTCTACCTGGCATCTGCCTAATTAATTTCATATCCCCTCTAACCGCAAATATGCCTAAAAGCGGCCCACCATAATTAAGGGGATTCCCTAGGACTTGACCTTCACCCACAACGATATCTACCCCAAAATCTCCTGGTGGTTTTATCAATGATAGAAATAAGGGGTCAACACCCATAATTACCAATGCGCCCTTATTATGAGCAATTTTCACTATTTCTTCGATATTTGTTTCTACAGAACCAATATATGACGGTACTTCTATGTATATAGCCGCGGTATCTTCATCAACTTGGTTATACATATCTTCTATTGGAGTTAAACCCGTATCTTTATCCCAGTCAAGTTGAACCAATCGAATATTATGTGGCCATATATACGTTTTTATCACTTCAAGCCTATTCGGCGAGACCGGTCCCAGAATAACTATCTTTTTCTTTCTTGTATATCTAATGCTCATTAGTAATGCTTCTGCAGCAGAGCTTCCCCAGTCATACATAGATGCATTGACAACTTCTAGGCCTGTCAAAATGGAGATTAAGCTTTGATATTCATATAAGGCTTGTAATACCCCCTGGCTGATCTCTGGCTGATAGGGGGTATATGAAGTCAAAAACTCGCTTCTCCCTAGAATGCTTTTTACTATTGCAGGAACATGTACAGGGTAGACGCCTCCACCCAAGAAAATCTTATTTGGAGGAATAGTAATATTTTCAGCCAATATTGAAGTAATAAGCCGCTTTAACTCTTTTTCATCCATCTCATCAGGCAGATCCAAGTCTTTATTTAGTTTTAGAATATTTGGTATATCACTAAATAGTTCTTCAATATTGTTAATCTCTAAAAATTTGAGCATACTTATTATATCTTCATGTGAAAGCCCCAAGTATTTATGAAAATAGTCATATTCCATATCAAATAATTTATATCAAGTACCAAATTAAGGTTCTAATTATATTTTTATCCTTCGCCTATACCGAGATTATGGAGATAATGGTGTCAAATAAATGTAGATAGTTTTTCGAGAAATTATGATGCTGATACACATAATATTGAGAAATATGGTTTTAACAGACGTATACACTAAACAAATAATACATTATATCTATGTTTTAAGAAATAAAAGTAATAAAGCATGTTATTATTATATCATTAATGACGCTAAGTATGTTTGACAATGAAAGCTAGTTAGGTCGAGGGATTGGTATGAAGCACAAAGTAGTTATAATTTCCATATGTTTATTATTTATCTTATCTATATTGACGATATATCCTGATTATGTAGGCGGACAGCAACAGATTAGTATTGGAGAGATATTTTATGTAGATAAATTTGGGGGAAATTTGAAGGGAAAATTAAATCTCACCATCTCGAATCTAGAGAGTATTGATGAACTCCCCTCAAGCATTCGTCTTATATATCCACTTCAATTTGGCTCTCATATAAAGTATTTGGATGCACAATGGACTAGTATCAATTTAGGGGTTAATACACAAATTAAAGAAGACAAATTCATAATAATCATATCTCTCGATAATATTTCGAGCCTTGAGAACGGAGAGGTCACAATAAATTTAGAGTTATTTCTTCCTTTATACGTAAAGGCTACTGAGCCCTTCAAATTCATCCTCGAGATGCCAATATATCCTAACGTGGAAAATATGAATATTGAAATCGTCGAATATGAGGTCGATCTACCTCTTGGTGTAGATGCCACTGAATATCCAGAGGGATTCGTAAAAGAAAGTGTTGGGCCTGCTGGTGTAGATCAATATAATTTATTGAAGACCTATTATAGCGATGAAATCGAGTTTACTGAAGGGCTACCTCCCAACTTGACAATCACTTTGGAAAGTAGAGACGGAGTTGGGATATATCTATTTAGTGGTGTCATAAATAGAGAGATTTATCTTATGCCTTATGGCTCATATCAGGTCAGGGATACGATCTTATTAGAAAACCATTTAAAGCATCCGGTAGACACTACTAGAGGATTAAGATTCGATAAAACTCCATTAATTAATGATTTGAGGTTCTTATCAAGTATAGGGGTTCCTCTGGATTCCCAAATAAGAGAATTTTATGCCGAAGCCAGATTACCCTACTCATTCCTCCCAGGAATGAATTTATCAGTAGTTGCCATTTATAACGTTGCTCTGGAAAATGCTGAAACTAAATCTTTATTTCCATTAACCTATGATTTAATACTTCAAAACTTCTTAACGTCAAGGTATTTTATAGAAAAAATGTATATAACTGTCTATAGCCCTAATGGAGACATAGTATATAATGCTATGTTAACCGATGTTACTGAATATTCTGAGGTAGAGATTGAAGTGAGTGTCACGACATCCATTGGACAAGTATTGATAAGTATAATGGGTATATTGTATATCCCATTAATAGCAGGTATAGGCGTTACGTTATATCGATTGTTTGCAGGTCCATTTGCATTAAAAATGCCTCCAGAAATCGAGGAATACTCCAAAACACTGTCAAAAGAGATAGATATTATGCGAGGATTAATCGAGCTTGAAGACAGTTATTTAGCGAGGAAAATAAAGTCTAAAGTATATCTTGAAAAACGCTCTAGATTTATAAAGAGACTGAGGGATGTCCAAGTCAATGTAAATAATGTTGAGAGAAAGCTAAAGAACTTAAAGGGTGACAAAAGAGCGGATACACTATTAGAGTTAAGACAGAAGTTAGAAAGAGAATGGAATCAGCTTAAGAGATTGGAGAAGAGGTTTATCGATAGAAAAATTTCACCAAGCGACTATGTAGAAGAGAGGAAAAAACAATTGACTAATTTCAAAGCCACAATAAGAAAGGCAGAAGCCCTTTTCAGATAAAAAAACAGCAACAGTATATATCCTCCGATGACTCAAAATAGTGAAAAAATGTCATAATCCTTTAATCAACAGCTTTATGGAAGTAAAACCAACTCAAGCCTGAAAACCTTTAATATTACCCAAAAAATTATACAGGGCTAAATCTGGATGGTGGTAGTGGTAGCCCGGCCAGGATTCGAACCTGGGTCCCCGGCTCCAAAGGCCGGGATCCTTGGCCCCACAGGGGGTTTGGCCACTAGACGACCGGGCTACACAAATCTTCTCATGATACAATATTAATGGATAGAAATAAAATTTTTACTATGGTTTTTATCGTAAGAAAATTATTTCATTATTATGCTATTAAAGGCGGTGGATGATGAATATAGTCAATTACATTGGTAAGAATGTTAAGCTAGGTAATAATGTTAAGGTTTGGCATTTTACATACATAGGTGATAACACAGTAATAGGTGATAATACTAAAATAGGCTCTTTGGTACATATTGACTACAACGTAAAGATTGGGAGTAACTGCAAGATCGAGGGAATGGCCTATATCCCTCCTTTAACGATCATTGGCGATAATGTCTTTATAGGTCCCGGCGTAATTATTACTAATGATCCATATCCTGAATCGAAAAGGTTAATTGGAGTAACAATTGAGGATAATGCGATTATATGCGCTGGGGCTGTGTTAAAAGCAGGAATAAAAATTGGTAGAAACAGTGTTGTAGGCATGGGTGCTGTTGTAACCCGTGATGTGCCGGAAAATTCCGTTGTTTATGGTAATCCAGCTAGAATCCATTATAATATACAAGAATACATTCATAAACGAAGAAGATGGGAGACCTTTACTTAGACCTAGAACGCCGATACATAACATGTCCTAATCTAAGCCATATATATAGCCATACCCCACCTGATGCGATAGATATAATAAATTTAATAAATTGGTCTAAGAGTCGAGAATATTCTACAAAGGTTATATTCACAGCCAAAAAATAGATGGATGCCAATAAAGCCATGAATAGAGCCCATTCAACTATTATTATTAAGATTAAGGAATAAGTGCTTCGCATCACATCACCTTCATGGTCATTAGATAAGCCGTTATAATAGCTAACGCAGAGGATATGATAAAAATAACTATCATTTCACTAAGTGCTCTCAATTCAGATTTGGGCTTTTCAGAGACAAGGAAGCGTAATAATGTAATTGGTGCTGTCTGATTATTTGCATCCTCAATCAGTCCTTTGTCATTAAGAAAAGTTACTGTAGTATTCAGTGTTTTATGTTCTACGAATTTTTTGGCATGTGAAAGAAAGAAGAATGAGTTATGAATAAAGGGAAACATGGCCACCATTACAGGAAGTTCTATATCACCAAGGATCGCGAGGATGCCAAGGAGACACCCCATTGATAATGATCCTGAGTTGCCTAAGAAGACTTTGGCGGGATATGTATTAAAGATGACCACCCCCATTAATGAGGACAAGAATATTATAGATAGTAGGAGACCCTTATCAGAAGATAGAATAATAGATGATATCATACCTGCTATAAGAGAGATAAATACGCCCCATGTTGCAGAGCCGTTGATCACATCAAGCATATTTACAGTGTTTGAAGTTACGCTAATAGCTATAAGAATCGCTAATGGATAAATAATGGGTATAGAGAAGCCGCCTCCTAGAATAATCTTGAAATGATAGTCATATTCTGCAAACAAAACTATTGGTACCCCAGCAAACATGGCTGCTAATGGCTTATAGAAACCGGGGAGATCAATATAGTCATCAATCAGTCCAATTATCGTTATAATAGCTAATGAGAGAACAATAGAAAGAAAGAAATTCAATGACACCAAGTTTTGCATTAATAATATGCTCATTATAATCGTAACAGTTATTGGAACTGATAATCCGCCATTAGAGGGAATACGAGGCCTATGTATTTTAAATATGTCTATGCCAGTAATATCTATCTTTCTAAAGATTAAAATTAAGATATATGTTACTATCACTGATAGTATGGCTGATATGGTTACTATGACCGGTAATATCCATGTCAATTCAGCTTCATCTCCCTTGTTATCACTTCAACTATTTATTAAATTAGCCCTATCATTTTTTGTTATCTCGAATAAATACTTTAATAATTTTATATGATAATTCCTCTGTTTTATTCCTCTTCTATTAAACATTCTAGACTGAATATCTATTGCCTTCTCTATTCTTAATTCTTCGAAATTGTTTTTTCGCCATATAGTGAAAGAGGGAACATCTCTATCGACAATATTATATACATGAGAAGAAATACCTACCCATTTACCACTATAAATCATCGTGCCAATTGCAATTTTTGCATAATCCGAAATGAAAGCACCTAATTTAATCTTCCCTGAAGAAATAACCGAGCCATTTATATTCATCTTTACTAATCCATATGTATTCTTAAGATCAGAAAATACAGTTCCTGCACCTACATTTACCCATCTACCAACATAGGAGTGGCCTAAGAAGCCACTATGCGCCATATTACTAAAGTCATCCAGTAGAGAATAGTCGAGCTCAGCGCCAATCTTTGATACTCGACCTACAACAGCCGGACCGATTACCTTCGTGGATAATATCTTTGCCCCATCCTTAATCCATAGTGGACCTCTTAGTATACTATATGGATGTATATCAACATCGCTCTCGATAACTATTGGTCCTCTGGAACAATCAACAAATATTTTATCACTAGAAAGTTTTTCTGAACTATAAAGTCTATGCTTTCCAGACTTCCTATTTTCTGAAAGTTGCATTATTCTTGCGTAAAGCGGCGCCTCCCTTGTAATCAGCCTATCCATAGAATATATGATATCCCATGGAAATGTTATTAGCTCCGCCTTAATTTCCTTGATCTTGATGCTGGCCTCACTAATTATCTTTTTTCGTATCTTCCCCCGCTTTGCTTCCTCAAGTAAAATATCAACGTTATCTTTCGAAGCGTTAAACCCTATAATCCTCCCTCGAGATATAAAAACAGTATTATTTGAGGCAGCAAGTAATTTGATCATATTGATTATGGTATCGAGAGGTTCACACAATAATGAGTTTAGACCTATAAATTCATCATTAAACTTATACTCATATAAAGAAACCTCCAAGTCTCTCATTACGTATTCTTTAAGGTGTTCTCTGCATTCTACATAGATTTTATCTATGATTTCTTCTAGATGAATTATATTTTTAATCCTTTCTAAATTTGTTAACCCCCCGATATATATATCTCCCGTGTATCTAGAATATATAAATGGACTCATATTTCGAATATATCCATCTTCAAAGAGCACTATATTATTCATGGCTAAATTAGATATAAGCCTTGAAACATAATATTTTTTTCAGTGAAACATATGAGGGTATTATATATTCATTCAAGAGAATTCCTATATAAACCTAGGGAGAAAGTTAAGATAGATATAGCGGAGGAGGCGGAACCCACAGAAAAAATATTTCACAATACATTGGTGACTTTTATAACTGTAGAACAAGGAGATTTCAATAGACGGGACGAGATACTTGGTGCCTTCATTAATGACATAATGGATATAATGCAGAAGGTAAAGGCCGAAAGTGTAGTTATATATCCATATGCCCACCTCTCTAATAAGCTAGAAAAACCTAATAATGCTATACGGTTACTTAGAATGATTCATAGAAAGTTAGAGCAAAAAGGAGTTAATTCTCATAGGGCGCCTTTTGGGTGGTATAAAGAATTTAAGATACATTGCCTAGGACACCCCTTAGCAGAATTATCAAGGACATTTTAAGAAAGTACGATAACATGAATGGCGCGGCCGGGGGGATTTGAACCCCCGATCCCCGGCTTTCCTCATCTCCATCCATTTATATATAGAAGGCCGGTGCCTATAGGAAAACACTTTTATCCTGGCTAGGCGACGGCCGCACACACCTATAGAAATAAATAACCTTTTTAAATTTTAATTTTTGAATCTCTAGAACGCCATGCCACCTAGAATCTATAAGTGACTGAAGATGCATTGGAGATAACATAATAGTAGTGGGTTCACATGTATCTAAGTCGATCACAATCAAGAAACAATAGGGTAGAAAAAGAAAATGTATGAGGGTTAAATGAAGCTATATCCAGAGAGCAGGATATGTGGCCACTATTGGAAAATAGTATAAGATAATATTCCCTTCATAGTTATCAAGCGCTGCTCTTGCTAAGTCAAAAACTCTGCAAGCTTTATTGAGTAATACAGAGTCGCTTGATGCAATTACCAATTCTTCTGAAATCATATCTTTATCCACCGTTTTTGTTAGTAAAATAGAATCGACCTGAATATCATAATTAAAAAATACATTTGATATTCTTTGTTTCATTTCACCACTCCAACTAATATTTTTTTCAAGAAATACCTTTACTCCGCGGGGCTTACTTTTCTGCAGGTACTTAGTTATACATTCTATTGTAATATCCGTTTCGCTTAACATATTTATTTTACCATGAATTCCTCGTATATCCCGTATAAATCCATCGGTGCCTAGATAAAGAGGGTTATCGGTGAGACCGCTATTTACAGTAATAAATACATTATACCAGTCTATTCCTAACCTATGCCTTGAAAGTTCACTGCTTTTCAGAGATTTTCTGTGTACCTTGAGCGACAATTTAAGGGGATGTATAGATCTATAAATAGCCATCTGTCTGTCCTTGTCCAATCCATATCTGTTAGAGACGGTTTTAAGCGCAACACTTCTGGTATAGCCTCTTTCTAATAGATATAAATAGTCAACAGCGGCTTCAGACAACTCTTTTTCTACGGGAGATAAATACAGCATTTTAGGTTATCACATATGCGGGTTTTAATGGCAATGAACGGGTTGCCTTATATTTATCTTCGGGATAAGCCTCTTTTTCTGTATATACCTCCACCTCTAAATTAAGCTTTCTACGGATATATTCCGATACATTTGATTTGAATATCTTAAATTCAGATTCTGAATCAGAGATTATCTTCTTTATATCTCTGAGTGATGTATAATCTGAGAACCAGAGCTTGATAATTTCTTTGGCAGTTCTAGCAACATCAGCTTTATCCACCTTTTTGTATTGTTCAGTTATGTGGTCGATTATTTTCGCTATGTTTGGTTTTCTCTTTTCGCTATAGTACTCAGAAATTAGATGATATATTTTCCACTTCCAGTCCTGAGGTATATATACACGTACAGTCTTGGCTTCTATCTTAATCACCTTCAAAATGGATTTGATATCCTCCAAAACACTAACTGCATATTTTTCGATCAACAGGTCGGTTTCAGAAACCCTGGATAGGTCGATGCTTGGCCATTTGGATAGGGATACATATCCTTCCTTCTTCAATACTCTATTCCATATTTCTTCAGAGATAAATGGGATATATAGAGACAATAGCCGTATCCAAATGTCCACAAAATTTTCTACTACTCTTTTCGAGGGCTTACCGGTGAGATTAAGATACTCTTTAAATAGATTAGGCATATCATTGAAGACCGCCCTTCCAGCTGCAGCGACCCTCAGCTTTTCCAACGACTCTTCTATTTCCTTTACTTTCATATACAGCTTTGATATTATAACACGTTCATAATGATCAGGTTCTTTATCCACCGCCATATCTTTAATATTCTTTATAAACTGCGGAATCCACTCTATCTTAGCCTTGTACCACGCAACATCACTTCTTTTGAAATTAGGGTCTTCCATATCGTCAGCACCCAATGCAAGTGTCAATCTAGTTGCATCCGCTCCGTAGATATCAACTATATCTCTTAAAGATATGAAGTTTCCTGTTGATTTAGACATCGGTTCGCCCTCTAACTGTATAAAGCCATTAGCAGCTATTGACCTTGGCCAATGTTTCTCAGGAAAGATCGCTACATGATGAAAAATGAAAAAGGTTAGATGATTGCTTATCAAATCTTTTCCTGAAAGACGTAGATCTACAGGATACCAGTACAAAAACTCGTCTCTAATTTCCTTTAGAAGACCGATATTATAACCAGCCTTTTCCAAATCAGATTCCCTACCCCTACCCAATAATACATAATCAAAGAATAAGTCATCTACCTGTTCAGGATTTATTGAACCTTTATTATAGTACTTGCTTATAACATAAAAAGCCATATAGATTGTTGAATCAGTTAAGGTCTCAACTATCCATTCTCTACTATAGGGAAAAGGCGTTCCCAATCCTGTTTTACGTGTACATGGCCAATCATGATACCAATCTATGTAGTGGATCATTAGAGACTTTAATTCTGGAGGGAAAAAATGCATGCCTTCAATTGCTTTCTTAGCTTTTGCTTTCCAATTTTCGTCGGAATATTTGAGAGACCACTGGTCCTTAATAATTCGAACTATACATCTAGTGCCACATCTACATACTACTTTCTCGGGTAAATCATACATGGAATCCCCAAGGCCCTTATTAATGAGCATATTCTTTACAACTTCCTTTGCCTCACTTACCGGCATGCCTGGAACTCCGATACAGTTATCTTTCATAATCCCTGTATGGAACTCTTTGACGTAGATTTCATGTGTCGCTTCTTCAGCACGTTCATCCCTTTGGCTTGTTATACCCATTTTCTCACAAATCTCTACAGCGGGGTATTCCCCAAATCCATCGACTTTAATTATTGATATCGGATACAGTGTATTCACAATGTTTCTCAAAGCGGGATCTAGTGACAAAACATTGTCTTTTAATTCTTTTAGGGCAAGCCAGTCGTATGGTGCATGGGCTGGTACACTATATACTACGCCCGTGGCTATTGAAGGGTCAACAAACTCAGCGGGTAAGATAGGTACTATCCTATTGATGAGTGGAACATTTACAAATCTACCTATTAGGTTGCTGCCTTTCACCTTCTTTAATATATTTATTCTTTTTAATTGCTGAGTTAGTTTGTTAGCCGCCTCTTCACTTATAAGCCATTTCTCTCCATCTACGTCGGCTATAGCATATTCTAGATCGGGATGTAGCCAAACATTGGTTGTACCAAATATTGTTTCTGGCCTAAATGTCGCGGCTACCAGATATAGGTCTTCGTCAATCAACTTGAATTTTATTATTGTATATTCTTCAGGCCTAATTCCCTCCCCTATAAGTCTATCATGGTCACCAGTTGGACTTTCGTCTCTTGGACACCAGACAACGGGATACGGTCCCTTAGTAATATATCCATTATCGTATAGTTTCCGGATCTGCCACTCGATAAATTTAGTGAATAGCGGATGTAAGTGTGATGTATGAAACTCCCTTCTCCAGTCGATACTATGACCTATTCTTTTGATATCTTCTTTACCTCTTTTGGTAAAAAATTTAACTAAATATATGGGATCTTTAAACTTCTCTATCTCTTCCCTTGGAACACCATCCAACTCGATTAATCGTTTGATTACCTCCTGATCCCCGTCCTGAATTCTATGGCATATACCCATGACGGCCTCGCCTGTCCAGTGCCACGCCCACGGAAATAGAACATTATATCCCTTTAGCCTTTTATATCTCGCTATAACATCCAACCTTGTGCTTGTATATGCATGTCCTAAATGCAAAGACCCATTCATATAGGGAAATGGGAAAGTTATAAAGAATTTTGGTTTAGATGGATCAGGTTCAGCGTTGAATATACCTTCATCTAGCCATCTATTCATCCAATATTTTTCTCTTTCTTTAGCGGATCTTACTGGATTTGACATAATCCAACACCATGCTCCGAATAGTATCTATATTGGGCTTTCCTACGCCCCCAAGCCTAAAATATCTAGGATCCCCTTTTCCACCTCCCTTGTATTCTGTCAATATGTATTTTCCTATATCGGCGGCGGATAACCCTTTTGATCTTAGCAACTTACCTACAAATATCGAGATATTAAATCCTCTTCCTGAGTACGCGATACCGAGATAAACCATATCGTTATAGGATTCTTCCAGAGCCTCACCTATTGCAATGACATCATCAATCGATTCTTCTACCGAGCACAGTACCTTAACGCTATCAATTTCAATAGCCTTATCGTATAACTCTTTACTTCTATATCTCCTAAGCATACCTTTTAATGCCTTGACCTGATCTTTTAGTTGCTTAACCTCTTTATGTAGTACCCTCACTTTATCTGGAAGTGTGTTTATTTCACCGCCTAATTCAGCATGTATACTACTTATTATATTATAAATTTCTTGGTAATGCTTAAAGGCCTCTATACCAGCTTTATATGTAATTCTTATAACTCCTTCATGAATCTTCTCAGTACCGATAATCTTGATACTCATGACCTCCCTAGTGTTAGATACATGTACTCCACCACACGCCTCAACATCCCAATCGCTTATCTTGATAACTCTAACATACTTACCTGGGACAACGCCACCTTGATATATCTGTGCTCCAAACTCAAGTTCAGCCTGCCCACGTTCCATCCAAACCGGGGTGACATCTATACCTTTAGCAATAATATCATTAGCCAGCCGTTCTATTTCGCGCAACTCCTCAGTAGATATAGATTTGTAATGGGTAATGTCGAGACGCGCCTGATCTGGACGTTTCTCGGCCCCCGCTTGCCAAATATGGGACCCCAAAACTCTTTTAATAGCTCCTAGTAGTATATGAGTCGCTGTATGATGCCGCATAAGCGATAACCGTCTATCCCAATCGACATACCCCTTTACTTTATCACCCACATTTATTTTTCCTTCAACAGTATCCTCGAGTATATGAACAATATTATTATCTATAAGCTGTGTCTCTATAACACGCCACTTATTATCATTAATTACAATAAATCCTGAATCGCCAATTTGGCCGCCTCCCTGAGGATAGAATACTGTTCTATCAAGAATAACCATATTATCTTTTATCGCCAGTACCTTGGCCAGCATCTTACTTTGATATGGTTTTTCATAGTATAATCGCTTCGTATCATATTCCTTATCAAAGAACTTGATTTTCTCCTTTATTTTTGTCTCAGCTGATTGATGCCTCTTAGCAACTTGAGAATGAAAATCTTTAGGGACATTTATATTTATATTATGTTTTCTAGCCACGTCAACAACATAATCTGGGGGTAGACCATGCGAGTCATATAGTACGATAAGGTCATCTACCGTTAATTCTCCCTTTTTTCTGATTATATTTTCTATTAGTGCGGATCCCTTTGTTAGTGTCTCACTATATTTTTTATATTCTAATTCTATAACTTCAAAAATTATATCTCGGGACTCGGTAATCTCCTTAAAATCTTTCCCCCAAATATCAATTTGTTTGCTAATCAATCTATCGAGGTACTCAATTATATTATTCTTTTCCATAATCCTAAACATTCTTCTAAGTAATAGCCTAGTCAAGTATCCTTCTTTGACATTAGAAGGCATAGCACCATCTTTAATAAGAAATATAGAGGCTTTGGAATGGTCCAAAACGGCATACAACTCATTTAGAATGTTCATCTTGTTAATAAGCTCAATAGGGCTATAGCCTGTGCTTTCAGCTAATTTCCTTCTTATACTATTTACATTATCAATGTTATCGTAGCTATACCCACCCGAATACAGTGTATCCATATAAATAATGTCTTCTTTCAAATCGATATCCGCCCAATTAGCGATATCAACAGCCAGATCTCCATATATAGTATGGAAAGCTGTGGGAGACCCTGTAGAAAGCCAGGCCCACCTCTCCATACCATATCCGGTATCAACGGTTAATATAGGAGTCTCAATAAGTTCGTTATCTACAATACTATACATCATGAAAACAAGTGTGGAAACCTCTAATCCCTCAATTATCCCTTCCAGATCTGGCCCTGCATTACCGCCTCCAACCCAAAAATGTTCTTTATAAATGATCTTATCTTCATCTATCCCTAAATGATCTACGGCAAACCTATGATGATACTCTACCGTGCCATCTTTCCAATAAATAATGTTTTTGTCGCGTCTATTAAATGCATGTGCTCCACCCATTTCGAATATTGTTAAATGTCTGCCAGCAGTTAACCCCACGTTTTGGATATCTTCGAATCGTAGGCATGGTTGGCTAATTACCAGTGGATTTGCTGGTGGGTCTGAAATACCTGTGGTTACGTAGGGCTGAAAATCAGCTATCGAGGCGATCGTAATTAATAAGTCGTCTCTCCACCTTGAAACTACAGGATATGGATTAATAGGCTTATGACCGTTTTCTTCAAAGAACGATATAAATTCCTTTCGCATCTCTGAAACATTATACCTTTTTCTGGTAGGGGGTTTCTTCAGGAAGGTATAGGGGGAACAGGGCGGCTCTCCACAGTTATTCCTATCATGATCATTAGTCCAGAAATATGTTCCGCATACTACACATTTTTTCCTAATATAATCATGCTGCTTCATAAATTCGATATTAAACTCTTCTGGATCAATTGTAAATTGGCTTTTCATTATAGCTTACCCTATTTAACCTAATAATAATAATTGCCTCTAAATAAAAAATGAAAAAACAGTTATTCCTAACTAAAGTTTTTTAACCAAATAACGCGCCTAATCCCTCTAGAGCTTCTTCCTCCTCTTTCTCTTCTTCCTCAGCTTCTTCCTTAGGAGCCTCCTCAGCGGGTTTTTCAGCTGGTGCAGTAGGTGCCTGAGCAGCCACAGTGGGCATTGTCAACGCGGTAGATATCACTTCATCAATATCTACATTCTTAAGGGCGGCTGCTAATGATTTTATTCTTGCTTCATCTATTTCCTCACCGACAACCTCCATTAACTTCTTCAAATTTTCTTCGTTGATCTCTTTACCCGATTCATGAAGCAATAATGCGGCGTAGATATATTTCATCAAATCTCACCTTTATCCTCACTACTACCCATATCTATCAACATATATTTAAATTTTGGCGCTCACCTTAAGCTGAAATTGCTTCTTCAAGCGCCTTGGCCACAGCTATAGCTTTTGAAATCAATATTGGAACTGTCTCTTTAGATATGTACCCAGATTCAATTGCTAGGGTTTTAGCGTTTATGTAAGCACGTTGAATAAGTATGGTTAATATTGTTGGCTCTGGATATTCTGTTTCTATTGCAAGGTGAAACGCGTTCAGCACGGCTTTATTCAGTGCTTCTCTTATTTCCTCCATGTCGGG
This sequence comes from Candidatus Scotarchaeum otlingeri, assembly GCA_002011075.2. Classification (GTDB taxonomy): domain Archaea; phylum Thermoproteota; class Nitrososphaeria; order Geothermarchaeales; family JDFR-13; genus Scotarchaeum; species Scotarchaeum otlingeri. Next base: position 217,170 of record MTMA02000006.1, on the reverse strand, counting down.
TATCAATAACTCTATTGGATAATACAATTTATTCTTCAAGTCATAACCAAATTTGAAGTTTACTTTCGCCTTTATAGGAGTTATCCCCAACTTTGATAATAAGTTTGCTAACTCCATGGATATCCGTTCTCCCTTCTTAGCTGCGACCGTTTCTTTCATGATATGAATGGTTCCACTCATAATTCTCGTTTGAAGTCCCAGGGCAGAGAAAAGCCCTATAACCGGCCCAGGCGGAATACCTGTATTACCTGCGGGAATAACAATGTCGTCGACAGCGATATCTCCGGGTGAAGCGGGAAGATCTACCTCTAGCTTACTCAATTTTAGAGCTAGGTCAATCATATCTTCATTGGTAAAGAGAAATATGTTCTGGCCTTTAATATGTTTCTTTAAATCTTCAGATAGATCTTTGGATACAGCCTCAAGTGCCTTAATAAATACCCCATTTTTCCCTCCTTTAATAATGAAGCCATATTCCTTAGATAACCTTCTAATTTCATCAAGCAACTTCGCTCTTAAGCCTGATGCATCAATAATGATAAGATGACTGTATTCCCTAAGTAGTTTTTCAAAGAGCTTACGCGACTCCTCCTTTCGCTTTCTACTGCTAACAACCATTCGATATCTCATCTTTACATCACTCTAACCGGTTTACCCATGGTAGTTTTAATATAGATTTTCTTTATGCGAGCCTTATCTGCAACTTTATTTTTGATAAATTCTATTACCGCCAAGGCGTTATCAGCCACTTTTTCAGCATCCATTTCTTCATCTCCAATGGCAACCGCCACCATAGGGTTATTCCTCACATTAATGCCAATCGAAGATTTAAGTTCTTTTACTAATGATTGTATATCTGTAGCAGGTGTTACAATCTGAGGCATTTTACCCCTGGGTCCTAAAGTAAACCCGAGGATTTTACCTACCTTCGACATCAACCCAGGTTCTGAAAGAAAGAAATCATATTTTTTAGCTAATTTTTTTGCATCCCTGCGTGATCCAGATAAGTTGTCTAACTCCTTACTCGAAATGACGGCGTCTACACCTGCCTCCTTTGCCTTCTCGGCTATAACACCGTCTGCAAAGATAGCAATAGTTCTGTCTTTCCCTGTTCCATAGGGCAATCGAACGGAGCCTCTTATTCTATTTTCAGGCTTTTTTAGGTCCAAACCTTCAAGCGCGATAATAAGTTCTATACTTTGCTTAAAATTTCTTTTTTTAGAAGTTTTTGCTTCTTCCACCGCTTTAATTAAAGATTCTCGGTCAATGACAAATGCTCTACTCATCTAATGCACCTCCATATATCATTTGATCATATTCACCTTCCTTAACCTTTTTAGTAATATCCCGTGGATCAGAGCCGTCTATGGTGATTCCCATACTTACGCAGGTACCCAGTACCTGCAAAACCGCCTTTTTAAGATCGGAGATATGAGTCTTTTGCCCAATTATCCTAGCCACTCTAATCAGCTGGTCAAAGGAGATGTCGCCAACAAATTCGGAGCCAGGATTAGAGGATCCTTTCTCTACACCTGCCTCCTTCAGTATCAACGCAGATGCGGTAGGAATACCTACTTCAACCTCAAACTCCTTTGTATCAAGATCTACAATCACTTTAACAGGAACTTTAAGTCCTTTAAAATCCTTTGTTAACTCATTAATTCTATTTATAACTGCTAATACATTAATGCCGAGAGGGCCTAGAGCGGGGCCTAGAGGCGGACCCGCTGTAGCCGCACCTCCACTTACTAATGCTTCTATAGTTTGTTTTTTACTCATTATATATAACCTCCTTTCTAGCCTTTAGACCTCTTTAACATATCGGTTGAAACAGTTATTGGTAAAGTTACAGATCTATCCAGAAACTCAATAACAACCTCTTTTTTATCCTTATCAACCCTCATAACTCTGGCCTTCATATCTCTAAAGGGACCTGAGATAACCTCTACAATATCACCAACCTTGAATTCTTCCTCCTCAATTTTGGCTTTTACCACGGCAATAACCTCTTCGGGCGAAACTGTGCCGAAGACCATCCTCTTAAAATATTTTATACCACTAACAGCATCACTAACAACATTTGCATTGTCCGCTTCAATAATTAATAAGCCTTTGGTCCCGGGTGGAATTAAAATTGAATATATAGGAAGGTTTTCAGCTTCAACTCTCTGCCTAATTATCTTCGCTACATTCTCTTCTTGCCCCCCCGTCACCCTTATAGCAAAGAACTTATTTGAAGTGAGGTCCGTCAACGATGTCACCCCAACAATGGTAGCGTCGCAAGAGTCATAATTATCTTTACTATAAAGGCAATAACGCCTAGCAATGCCATACCAATAACGACTAACCTAGAGTATTTACTAAATTCCTCCCACGAGGGCTTCTGTGCCAATTTTAATATATCCAGGTATCTCCTCAATGTAGACATTTAATCATACACCTATCTGTCAAACCGACTATATTATCATACTTATCATACTTATTTTTATTTTTATACTTTTAATTTACCCTAAGGTTTTAATGCTATTATAGGATATAGAGGTTCAGCGCCCGAGAAATAGAGATATTATCTACACCAAAATCTCGATTTATATTCTTATCACTCTATACCCCCAATCCTCTATAAGCTCCCTTAACTTTCTTCTAGTTCCACCCTTTATGCCTTTCCAGTCAAATAATGCTGTATCTGCATTCAACGTTTTTTTGAAACTCTGTCTTAATACTTCTTCATTAATTTTATCCAAAACATATTTCGATAATATATGTCCCACAGCGTAATCTTTATCTATGACATATCTGGTGAAAGTAGGTGCATAATGAGGGCCGCCCAACCCCACTGATGGGATCCCGCCTATGGGATTCTTAATAGCCTCTAAAACTGCATCCACAACAACTTTTGAAGCCCTCCTATCTTTCCACTCCTCTACTGTGGACCCTACCTCCACAAAGAATGATGGCGCATATATCTTGGTCGGGCCGTGATGGGTAACCTCCATGGTCACTGTATATTCCTTTGTCAAGTTGATTCTATCTGCGTAATCATATATATTTAGAAGAGTTGTTCTCATTAAAATCGGGTCCGTAGGCGCTAGCTCGTATTTCTCACCGCCATACTCCTTATATTCCAAGGGATTCCCTGTCACATGAACACTTAGGGTCTTTATATGAGCTGTCGAACTATGTCTAGACAAGAAAATTATTAAATTGGGGTTTATATCCAGTGATTCCTCTATACCGTCTGTAAATATTATATCTTGATCAACTTGAATCAATAAATAATCTTTATATTTGAAGGTCTTAGCATCAAGTTTCTCCATATTGAGAAGATCAATTAAATATTTAGCCATCGAAATACCGGCTACATCCTGATTACTATATACAAACAAAACATTACATTCTCTAGACATCGGCAAGTAGCCACCTTAATATTGCTTTTTGCATATGGAGTCTATTTTCAGCCTGGTCCCATACTATAGATTGGTCTCCATCTATAACCTCATCAGAGACTTCCTCGCCTCTATGTGCAGGTAAGCAGTGCATGAAGACGGCTCTACTATTTGCTTTAGACATAATATTTTTGGTTACCTGATATCTAGGGATAAATATTCTGATGCGTTTTTCCCTTTCCTCCTCGAACCCCATAGATACAAATGTATCTGTGTAGATAATATCGGCATCCTTAGCGGCTATATGGGGATCATCGGTAACTTTGATATAGGAACCGGATACTCTTATGTAATCATAGGCTTTATTTAATACATTTCTATTGGGGGGAAATTCTTTGGGAGTAGCCACAGAAATATCTATACCAACTTTTGTGCATCCTAATAATAGTGAATGACACACATTACTTGAGCCGTCTCCAATAAAAGCCAACTTTAATCCCTTAAGCTTTCCAAAAACCTCTTGGATAGTCAGTAGATCTGATAAAATCTGAACTGGGTGATATAAATCAGATAACCCGTTTATTACAGGAATAGATGAATATTTAGATAACTCGGCTATATCAGCATGCCTATATACTCGAGCCATGATAATATCCACATATCTACTGAGAACACGCGCTGTATCGGCGATAGTTTCTCCCCTTCCAAGTTGCAGCTGATCCCATCCTAAATATAATGCGTGACCACCCATCTCAATCATGGCCACCTCAAAGGAAACCCTTGTTCTAGTTGAGGGCTTCTGGAAAATCATCGCCATAATTTTTCCATTAAGATCCTTTGAAACATCTATTATACCTCTCTTTATCTTAAGTCCTAGATCTATGAGCTGTATGACCTCCTCTAGATTTATATCGTCTATAGTTAGTAAATCACGCTTAACCATCACTATCGCCATTGAATCGGATGTTGACAAGAAATTATTATATCCTGAATTCAAATAATTTATCTAATATATATGAGGCACTAAAAGGTATTAAATCACTATAGCTTTGTCCTATTCCCAAATAATAAATAGGTTTCTCTAGAAGCTTGGCGACTGTAATTATCGCGCCTCCCTTACTATCTGCATCGACTTTGGTGAAGATTACTCCATCTATGCCGATCCCTTCATTAAAATAAAGCGCTTGAGAATAAGCATCGTTACCGGTGAGTGAGTCGAGAACTAATATCTTATTATCCGGTTCTGAAACCCTGACTATCTTCCTTAACTCATCCATCAGGTTTATATTACTATGCTGTCTACCCGCGGTATCTATAATAACAACATCCATATCCCTAGCTTTGGCATGCTCTATGGCGTCATAAGCAACTGCAGCGGGATCAGCTCCATACTTTTGTTGTATCATCGGCACACCGAGTCTATCAGCATGATATTTAAGTTGCTCTATCGCCCCTGCCCGGAACGTGTCAGAACAAGCCAACACCAGCTTGACACCTTGACTTTTTAGATGATAAGCTATTTTAGCTATAGTTGTCGTTTTACCTACTCCATTAACTCCGAAGAAAACAAGTATATAGGGATGTTTAGGTCCTTTCTTAATAATACTATATAAATCTGTGGATTCTGATCTAGAGAGGATTTCATGGAGAATACTCTTCAACTCCTTATATATAAGGTTGTTTGCTCCACCAAATCTAGGGACCTTCATCCCTAGTATTCTTTGTGATAACATGTCAGAAATGTATTCTGCAACTTCAAACGATACATCGTTACTAATTAGAATAATTTTTAGTTCATCAACCAGTTCCTCTACATCTTTTTCTGTGAGTTCCCTCTCTTTGACACCCTTTAATAATTTATTTAGTTGATTCTTTAGTTGGCCAAACATTTTACTTCTTTCCTTCCTGTTTCATACGTAGCTCGGCTATTACAGCTGTCAGCTCATCATATTTTCTTCTTAATTGTTCGAGTATTTCAAGACGGTTTTTATACATATTGTTAAGGTTCTCCAGCGCTCTCTGAACATCTGACAGAGCTTCATCAATCTCTTTACTCAAATATACATTTGCTCCTACCCCTATCAGGGCCTTTTGGTCGGGTATTAATCGAGATGGCAAGTAAATATTTCCGCCTATTGGGACTAACGCGTCTCTGCCTTTAACAACAGTCTTATAGGCATTAAGAGCGGAGATCGCGAGTTGCCTCTCCACGATGGCTCTTTCAAGCAGCACCACCTCAGAATATATTGATTCAATATCTTGCAGTATACGTCTTTGCTCCAATAAGAGACCTGCTAGTTCTTTCGACATTCACTCACCCCCAAATGCTTGAGTTAATACAAATAATTCTCTTCCCACCGTATCTTCACCTACAATGATACCTTTATCATTAACTACCAATCCTGAAGATATAAATGGCACCCCACTATTAATAGTCCCAGAAAAAACATTAATTTTTAGGAAACTTTCTATAAACTCCAACTCGTCATCCCGTATTACAGGTGAAACGAGCCCTCCTTTATTATTTATTACTAGAAGGCTGCCTATATATGAAGCTCGCCCTATGGTGCATGCAGCAACTTCTACACCTAGTTCGTCTGCAATTAGCCGTCTAGCATTTATAGGGATTAAAGGAGAGACTAAGGCGTAACGGTCATTAAAAACTGTGAGGTTACCTAGTGCAGTATATTTCGTATCTAATACTACCGTTTTTAGACCATGATCTTTCATAGAGTTCTTTATATTGGTAAGTAAATCTCCATCAGCATATTTTGATATGATAACGCCGTCTTTATTTCCAGCTATAAACGGGGAGATAACCCTCGTATTTAGTGGTTTAATAGGTATCCCATCTGTTCGTAAGAATTTATTCAATGTTTTTATTTTTCGCTCCAGGATCTCTGAATGATAAAGAAAATATTTGTTTGTAGCTTTTATATATAACCCTATGTTTACACTCCCCAATATACTTATTCTAGCAATCTCCAAAATTACTCACTTTAGATTCCAACAATATAATATTCTCAATATAGTTAACTGATTATTCCTTCAATGGTAATACCCAGATCTCCTCTTCGCTAGTCCTCACTACCCTTACTTTTATTCTTCTCGGAGGGTTTCTTATTCCGCGTGCCCATATCTGTTCATTGACCTCTGTACTAATCTTAACATTAGGATTCTTCATATGCCTAGCTACAAATTCCCGTAAGAATTTGGCTGCCTTTTTGGCTCTCTTTAAGCCATGCGTCCTTCGCAACTTAATCCATAGCGGGACGGTATAAATTCTTTCCTCTACAATATCAAAATCATATTTTTCATCTATAGTTTCATCAGCTTTCTTTTCTTCACTCATTTTTCCATACCTCTCTATCTATAGCGAGAGAAGTAGGGTTCTCTCTTTATTTTAAGTTTAGTTCTTCTCCAGTGTCTCCTAGCAGGGGATGTTCTCACTCTACCCATTGTTTTTGCAACCACCCATATAGGAACCGGTTTATTTGATCTATAAGCCCGTGCTAATCGCCTCTTAACACTCAGAATCTTATACCTAGCCATAACCATAACCTCTCTTCATAACCCTCTAATTCTAAAATCTCTTTTCTTAGTTAACTGTAACAAAATCTGTTTCAATGATGAATCATCGATCGGTTCTGTAATCTTTCCCGATAAGTACAGATTTATGATTATATTTTCGACGTTCTTGGCTAACTCCGGTCTAACCAAAGATACATTTCTCAGCCTCTGTCTAGCCTCTATAGTCAATGCCCTACGAAGAATCTCCGCCTTTCTCGCCGCTTCCTCCTCTTTTTCCTTTTCATTCTCGGGCTTACCGTAATACATCTATATCCACCGTTCATGCATACTGTTCATACCATGGTGTAATATTAATCTCTTTCTTAACCTCTGCGGCTAACCTATCCATTAATGATCTACCATCCCTAGTTAGGTCCCTACCCTTTGGAGTTTTCATTATCAACCCAGCGGCCTCTAACTGGATAAGTATTTTTCGAATATTACCCGCGGCGCCATCATAGTGCCTCTCCGGTTTGACACCTCTATTTTTGCGTCCACCATAAAATTCTCTCAATCGACTTACCCCTATAGGTCCATGAATATATATTTTTCTAAGTAGACTGGCTGCTCTTACATACCACCAATCAGGGTCCTCAGGGGGATGCTCTCGAGCTGCACTTGTCTTTACATATTTAGCCCATTCAGGGGGTTTAACCTCATGAATATTTTTCTTAATATATTCTTTTAGTTTTTTAAGATAAATATCAGCCGGGACATCTTTAACACTTACCATCTCGATACAACCTCACATATTATTGGTACACTTCAATTAATAGATGGAATAGCTTCCTATAATTTAAATCTTCAAACATATATAGTCCCTCATCCCTTAAGGTATCTCCATACCTCATCTCCTCTGTAATGCAAATTTCTAACTGCCTTTCCCCGCTTAGCTCCAGAAAGGTCTTCCGAAGATAGTAAAGCTACGCCGATGGCCAATGGAATATCATACTTCTCTACATAGACACATACAATATCATCTTTCTCAAAATGTTGATATGATACTATACCGGGAATCATAACGTCTGCCCCATTTGATAGATGTGGAACCGCCCCAGTATCAACAATTATCTTGGGCAACTGCTCCAATAACCAACTATTCTCAATATATGGAATTACTATTCTACCTATCTTTACAAATAGGGGCTTTTGATTAACAATGAATAATTCTTTATCTCTGAAGGATACACTTTTTATATCTTTAGACTTTATGAAATTCTCTGGAAGAACATATCGGCTAAGACGACTCATCAACTCTCTAAATTCTCTTTTGCTTACTTGACGAATACTCATCAAAAACCATTAGCTAAGTCGATAATAAATAAATATAAATAGAGACAACAAAATATTTAGGAAAACATTTCCATGGGGCCGTAGCTCAGCCCGGGAGAGCGCTCGGCTGAAGCCCAATAGCTAAGCTGGAAACAGAAACCGAGGTGTCGTGGGTTCAAATCCCACCGGCCCCATCATAAATAATGATTTCTAATAATCTATCTAAAGAAAAAGGATGCTCTATATATCACCATAAAGTAGGCAGGATAGTGTGATGCGGTGTTCATTAAGAAAATATTAAGTTATTATAATAAGGTGAATAACAGTGATAAACTTATCTGAAATCGATTTCTATTATTACAAGCAATAATATACATAATATAATAGCATATCGAAGGCCTATTATTCATCTCTATCTTTTTCAATCAGGTGCCTAACACAAATAAAGTAAAGTAAAAATTATTTTTGATGATGGAATATGGAGTGTGTTGGAGTTATTGGAGCTGGATTGATGGGTACAGATATATCCTTATTATTTGCCGATGCCGGTTATAATGTTTACCTTATAGATATTAGTCAAGATGCATTAAGAAAAGCGAGAAAAAGGCATAGTACCAATATTAAGGAATTTGTGTCTAAGGGCTATCTAAAAAACACAGATTCTATATATAAAATTAATTATGAGAGAGATATCGCTTGTCTAAGGACCGCTGATTTCATATTTGAAGCGGTAACTGAGGATTTAAAGGTTAAAAGAGATGTGTTGAGCTTAGTGGAGGATTTTATAGACAAAAATGTACCTATAGCTACAAACACCTCAAGCTATACACCTACGGAAATATCTCTAAATTTGAGATACCCGGAGAGAATATGTGCAATGCACTTTTCCAATCCGCCATTGGTTATGAATCTTGTAGAAATAGTGCCAAGCAAAAACACTATAAAAGGAGTTATTGATACTGTAATAGATGTTTCGAAAAAGATAGGTAAAGAACCCGTGTTAATCGAAAAAGAATGTAGAGGATTTGTCCTTAATAGAATGCTGTATGCAGGATTTACAGAAGGACTTCTGAGTTTGGAGAGAGGCGATAAGAAAGAGGATATTGATGGAGCTATAAGACTACTTGGTATGCCATTCGGATTAATTGAAGGGCTTGACCTAATAGGATTGGATACCGCTTATAAGATATTTATGAACCTTAGAGAGGTATATGGAGATAGATTCAGCATTCCCCAGGAATTACTGCTTAACTATATAAAGAGGGGGGAGGTGGGTAAGAAGTCTGGAAAAGGCTTTTATGAATGGAGGGATGAAAATGCATTACTAGAAGAAGGAAACCCCTACGATGCCTCACTAATTATATCGGTAACCGTCAATGAAGCATACAGAATTATTAATGAGAATATCGCAGGTAGAGAAAAAATTGATGCAATATTTAAATTGGCTTTGAATGTTCCTATCGGAATAATAGAACTTGGTGAAGCCCTAGAGTTCCCGAATATAATAGAGAAATTGGAAGAGGCATACAAAAAATATGGCCACGAAATATATGATCCTATTCCGTTACTAGCCAGCGTCAAAGGCTAGCAACCTGGTTATAGTGAAAAATCTAGTAGCTATAGTTTTATTAAGGCATTAAATACCTCACGAAATACTAGATGTATCTCTATGTGATAATTGGAGGATGGAATCTTGCTATATGTGGAACACATGTTTTCTCCTTATTGTGACGTCCTTAGTTGGCGAATTTATTTCTGTGCATTAATAAATGTTTTATGACTTTTCTTCAAAAAACTTTTTCTTTGTTTTTTCTACACAATCCCCAAAGTTTTTCCATTAACTAAATGCAACCCGACCTATAGCATTGATGAGCAGCTAATATATATTTTTAATACGCTCTGTTAAAAAATTATTCTAGAAAAACAGCAAGTTTTTTGGTTAGATGCCGGGGGCGGGGTTCGAACCCGCGACCTCCGGATCTCTCAGTTGAATGGGCTTTCACCCTGCTTATGAGTCCGGCCTAGGAGGAGGCTGTGCCTCCTGCTCCTCCGCTGAGCTACCCCGGCTTGCTGCGTCTATATTAATCTTAAAAATTGCAGACTTAAATACTTTAGATAAACTGTTATGGACTTTAATATGTTTAGGTGCCTCTGATTTCATTTAAAGCCCTATCCAGTTTTTCAAGTATTTGCCGGGGCATGTCTATAATCAAATAACCTTTTTTTACTTCCGATACTCCTATAGGTATTTTTTTCCATGCTACAATATACTCTCCATCTGTTAAATTGTTTATTTTGATGGTGGCTGGAACTTTCTTATCGATATATAGGCTTATTTCCACTTTGTTCTTTGTTGCATACTTGGAAATTAACCGCCCTAAACAATGTGATAACTTGTAGACCTCGCCCTTCTTAGTAAATGCTTTTAGACCTATTGATCTGATCCCTGGGAAATCAATTCTTGGCAATATTTTACTAGTAAATAACCATATATCACCCTTATCATCCATATAAAAATTCCAATTCATCATCATCCTATATGGCAGGCCATATCGTTGATTTAACTTATTCTTTATTGATATGGCGATATCTTCTTTAACATGTATCCATTTAGTCATTAGATTTAACACCTCCTTAGGAGAGAGATAAATATGTACCCGGTGCTACCATGGTACTTATTGTAATTTAGATGAGGATATATCCGGATACACCTTTTCACACTTGAATCAAACCTAATTTTCCTTCCATTTATAATCCATTCATCTATTCCCTTGCAGCATTTTAGTGGGACTGCATTTAATTTTATGGGTTCGAACCCGTAATTAATTGCGCTTTCAACTACATATTCACATTCTTCGGGGGCATATGTACACACTGAATATAAAAGTAAGCTTTCTTTATCTAGAAGCATCGACAGCCGCTTTATAATCTGTTTCTGTAAAACATGGTATTTTCTATATATCCTTTGGGATAAAAGCATCTCTAGAGTCCGGGTATTCATCTTATAGATTAGGGATTCATTGGTACATGGAGCGTCAAGTAAAACCTTTGAATATCGATCGATACTGGGATATAATCGGGCATCAATATTTGTGACAACTGTGTTTGTTACTGAAAATTTTGTTATGTTATATATGAGCTGTTTAATTCTCCGGGGATCCTTATCATTTGCATAGATTATTCCCTGGTTATTCATTATCTGTGCCATATGGATTGTTTTGCCGCCTGGAGCTGCAGCTACATCTAATGTAATGTCGTCTTCTTTAGGGTTTAGTATCAAGGGTGGTAGTAATGAAGTTATGTTTTGTATATAGAAGAGACCCAATTCATGATAAACCGACCGGCCCAATTTATAATTCCCTTCTGTATAGTATGCATGGCTACACCAATCAATTTTATGTAACGCGGTTCTTTCTTTTAATAGGCTTAGTATCTCTTTTTCATCGTATACTATATTATTAATCTTAATGGATTTTAACGGTCTATGAAAAACGACTTCCTTGAAAAAGTCATATTCAGGTATAATATCTTTATATCTATTAAGGATTTTCTCTACGAGTTTATTTCTCTTATAACTCATACATCTAAGATAATATTAACCTTAAATTAAAAAGAGATGTCTATCCCTAGTTATTAAGATTATCGATGTCACTTCCTATCTTTTCTAAAGAGCGTTCCCTAAATGTAAATAGGACGATTATGAGTCCAAGTATTGAAAGAATAGCTGTGGCTATAAAGGCCAATTGATACACACCTGTTAATTCTTTGATATATCCTGCCATCGGAGGTCCTACTAATGCGCTAAATCCATATGCAGTAAACACAATCCCATAATTTTGACCAATATTTCTGACCCCAAAGAAGGTGGATGTCGCTGTAGGGGCAATGGCTAGCCAGCCCCCAAAAGTCAACCATAATATTGAGAAACTAGTTATATATGTTAATGGCGAGTGATATAAGGAAATTGATAATGAAGCCAAAAAGATCAACATGAATGAGAATAGAGCTGTAAATCTTACACCCAATTTATCACAAATAAAACCGAATAAAGGGCGGCCGCTTCCATTAAATACAGCGAAAATGGCCGTTATAATGGTTGCCAATTCAGTGGATAATTCTAAGATTTCTACGCCATAGGAGGCCGATATCGAAATTGCTATAAACCCGCCTAACATACCCAGCATATAGGCTGTCCATAATCCATAGAAAACCCTAGTCTTCAACATTTTACGGGGTGAATAGCTATCCTCCTGAATATTTGATATTGATGGGGATGAGGAGGTCCTTGGTAACGAGAGAGGTAAAGAGCATATCAATAGTATCACAATAAAGGCCATCCCAAGATATTTAAAGGACTCTAAAACTCCGAATGTAGATATTAAGTATCGCGCTAATGGAGCCGTAATCAAAGGTGAAAGGCCAAAGCCTGTGATAGTTATTCCTACAGCAAGACCCTTTCTCTCTGGGATCCATCTACTCGAAACGGTGATAGGGACACCATATACTATTCCTACACCCGCTCCAGCTATTAATCCATAGAATATTATCATTGTCACTAGCGGATCGGGAAAATTAATTATATATCCTGCTGATAACCATCCTAGTCCAACCAAGATACTGCCTAACAGCGCCGTGAGACGGGCTCCCAGTTTATCTATTAATTTTCCACCTATAGGCATTATCATAGCAAATGAAAGTAGAAATGCGGTAAAGGGTAGACTTACCTGTAGATCTGTCCATTGAAGTAGTTCTTTGAGCGGTATTCTAAAGATACTCCAGCTATATATCGTGCCGAGGATTAGGTTTATTACCAGGCCAATAGGAGGATAAAGCCATCTATTCATCGTCATAAGAGTAATATCAACCTGGACGACATTTAACACATGATTATTACAGATTAATATCCATATTTAGCTATCATAAGCGGTATAGTGGGGTCATAACAATATATACCCAAACTATATCCTAATCAAAAACTTTTTTAGCCCACGCCATGAAACTAATAATAGAATATATGCCTCGGTAGCTCAGCTGGCAGAGCGACGGCTTGGTAAGCCGTAGGTCGGGGGTTCGAATCCCCCCCGAGGCTCTCGACATCAAATCTTACATAAATTTGTAAGATAGAAAGCATTAATTTTGAACATTACCCAAATTCTTATTATGACCGAATATATACATGAGTTTCCATCAATCACAAAAGTAAATTATTTAAATACCGCGAGTATCGGCTTAATACCCAATTCTACACTCAAAAGGATGACCGAGTTTATTGAACAGTGTTCTCTAGAAGGGACATTGTTCCTAGACGAGGAACGTGAACGCCAAATATATGAAGATTTAAGAGAATCAGTGAGTCTTTTGTTGAATTGCGGTAAAGAAGAAGTAGCCATATTCACTAGTGTAACTGAAGCTTTAAATGCTATTGCTTGGAGTCTTTATCCCTTTAAGGGTAATGTTATTTCGACATCAATAGAATTTCCGAGTGTAACATATCCATGGATAAGAGTAGCTCAAATTGATAAAGAAGTCAATGTCAACTTGCTTGATGCCAAAGAATTGTTTATTGATACCGATGAATTGCTCAATTTAATAAACGATGAGACTAAGGTAGTATCCATAAGTCATGTAGAATACCTTACTGGGCAAATTAACGATATTAAGAAAATATCAAGATGTGCTCGTGATGTAGGCGCAGCCGTAATTGTAGATGGAATCCAAGCGGCGGGATATTTACCGGTAAATGTAAGGGAACTAGACGTCGATGTCTACATTATAGGCGGATATAAATGGTTACTTGGACCGTTCGGAGCTGCTGCAGCATATATCTCAAAGAGATTTGGTGACAAGATTTATCCGGCATTAGTAGGTTGGAGAACACCGGTTGATATATGGAAATTCGATGCCAATAAACTAGATTATGCAAATACAGCGAGGAAATTTGAATTCAGTACAACAGCGTATTACTCAATGATAGGCATGGACGCCTCAATCCAATATCTATTGAAAATAGGGATAAGCAAGATATATAGACATAATAAAGAGCTTGTAAGTATGTTAGAACACGACATAAAAAATATGAAGAGTTTATCAGTTATACCGGATAGAGAGAATATAGAGAGAGGAAGTATAATTACAATTAAAGTTGACAATCCAGATATCCTGACCAAAGAAGTTAGAAAATTAAAACGGCCTATTGAGTATAGCATACGCAATAATCTAGTGCGGATCTCTCCCCACATATATAATACATATGAAGATATATCCCATTTAACTTCTTACCTAAGATTGTTTTATGATAACTAGTTTCATTAGCACTAATATAACTCTTATTAAGGTCAGACTTATTTTGATATAACTCTTTCTATGAAATTAACTATAAACTCCAACAAAAAGGCTGGAGAATCATAACTCAAGACAACACACATATGATTATTTAATTCAAATATTGCTTATGAAGGCACCTATACATTCCACGTCACCACCATTATCATCTTGCCATCCATCTTGACCTCAACCATATATGAGATTGGCGGAGTATAGAGTACTGCATCGAAATCAATAACACCGTATTATAGAAAAATCAGCTCTTAAAATCCGGTGAAATATTGCTGATCTTTAAATATCATCTGTGATTTAGGAAATCCAGTTTAAATAATATTTTGTATGAAAAGATAGTTATTCAACCTATATTCTTTATCCTTATAAGATAATATTGTATCAAACTCAGCGTTAATATTCGTCTCTGTCCTAAAATTTAAAATACTTTAGGATTCACTTCTTAATAGGGCGATGGCCGCGGTAGCTCAGTGGTTAGAGCGACGGCCTGTGGGCATATATGGCTGAGAGCCGTAGGTCGGGGGTTCGAATCCCTCCCGCGGCCCCACAAGAAATACATCTATATATATTGTATCTTCGTAAGGTAAAAATAAAGGTGGTAAAATAATTTTTTATGGTGGCTTGTTTTGACTAGGATAAATTCTTTAATGCTAGATAAGAGAGAGATATATGAGTTTATAAGAGAGATGGAGCCGCATAGCCATGTTATAGCTTTCTATGAGGATCAGAAAGATAAGTTTGATATATTGTTCACTTATCTATTCTCGGGTTTTGAAAGGGGATATGCCGGTGCTTATGTTGCCGGTGAGAGTAGTATAGAAGAAGTTAGGCAGAAGATGATTGAATATGGAATAGATGTTGAGACTTTAGAAAAAAAAGGAGCGTTAAAGATTATTGATTATATAGGCTGGTATATCAAAGACGGGAAAGTAGATCCTAACTATACTATAGATAAGTGGCTTTCTTTACTTGAGGAGGCAAAGCGGCAGGGATATAAGAGTTTAAGGGCGTGTGGGGAGATGACAGTATTTTTTAAACACAACTTAGTCGATGACCTTCTACGTTATGAAGAGATGCTGGATAGAAGATTGGAGGTAGCGATGATGGGGCTATGTGCATATAATAGCAAAGACTTCATCGGTGGGAGAGAAGAGTTGCTCCTCAGATTAATAAAAGCTCATGAATACGTGATTTTGGTGGGTCCTAAGGCAGGATTAACGATTGTTAAGGCCGATTAAACTAAAAACTCCTATAGATAATTTATCTGGCATCACGGAATACTAGTTCTAATGATTATATAGGCATTGTCTTTTTAGGTCGATCGGCTCAATCAAGTAAATTAGAGCTTACAGTCATATCTTACCCGTAGCTAAATTAATATTAAGTATAAGATTTTCTTGTTTTTTGGTAATGTGGGGCCGGTAGCTCAGGCTGGTAGAGCGCCGCGCTCGCAACGCGGAGGTCGTGGGTTCAACTCCCACCCGGTCCACCAAAATTTAATCATGGTTGGTAACAAAACTATAATTTATAATTTCTATACTAATTATAATGAGAATTACACTAGTATTTTTAGAAAATTAGAGGGGAAAATATAGATGTCTCTGAAAGCGGTTATTACGGCAGCAGGGATAGGTACAAGGATGCTTCCTGCCACCAAAGAAGTGCCGAAGGAAATGCTGCCCGTTATATATCGAGTTGGAAATAGAAAAGTATTGGTACCCACTTTACAGGTTGTCTTCGAATCCCTGTATGACGTTGGAATTAGGGAGTTTTGTTTTGTTGTAAATAGGTTTAAGAGAGTTATTGAGAACCATTTTTCGCCTGATGATGAATTTATAGAGTTTTTAAAGGAAAAGGGCAAAGAACCACAGGCAGATGATATGAATAATTTCTATAACAAAGTGGCTAAATCGATCATCGTCTATGTAAACCAGTATACACCTCTAGGATTCGGCCACGCCGTGCTTATAACAAAATCCTTTGTAGGAAATGATGATTTTATAGTTCACGCTGGAGATGATTTTATAGTATCAAAAGAAAATAGACATTTAAAGAGGCTTATCGAGGCATACTCTGAATATAATGCAAATATAGCTTTGTTACTTGAGGAAGCCGATGATCCACGGAAATACGGTGTTGTAAGAGGTGAGTTCCTAGACAACGATATATTCAGGGTTGATGGAGTGGTTGAAAAACCTAGAAAACCCCCCACAAACCTAGCCGTAGTAGCGGTATATCTATTTAATAAGAAGATCTTTGATGCTTTAAATAAAATACAGTATGTGGGAGGCGAGTTGCCTCTATCCAATGCTATAGATTATATAGCCCATAAAGAGGGAGGGGTTATTGGCGTTAAACTGCATGAAGAAGAAGTAAGAATAGATGTGGGTAATCCCGAGTCCTATATCTATGGGTTAATGAAACTATGGGGTAATATCAATGAAGATATGGATTGATATGCTGACACCTAAGCAGGTCTTATTTTTAGGTGAAGTTGCTGAAAAACTAAGGGGGAAAGGTGTTGATACATTAATAACTATACGGAGATTCAGAGAGACATTGGGAGTTTCCAAAACTAGGCTGGAGAGATACATTCCACTTGTTATAGGTCAATATGGTGGAGCGCTTCTTGTAGAGAAATTAAGGCGGAGCTTAGAAAGGGCCCAGGAGATGATACCATATATAGAGCGGTTCACTCCAAATCTAGCGCTCTCATTCTCTTCTCCAGAAGCAGCCAGGGTCTCGTATGGGCTGGGTATACCCCATTACTCGGCAAATGATATTCCTGAGGCTGAGGCAGTAGCTAGATTAACCATACCCCTATCAAGGAAACTCTTTACACCCTGGATAATACCGAAGAAGACATGGACAAAGTATGGCATAAGAAGTAGTGATATAATTTATTATAGAGGTTTAGACCCTGTTGCTTGGCTAACAAACTACCAATTTAATCCCAATGTCCCAATAAAATTAGGTGTAAAGAAGCGAAGATATATTGTTATTAGAACTGTTGAAGCGAAGGTCTCCTACCAACTTCCTATCTTAAGGCGGAAGAGGCTATTTGAAAGAGGCTGGATACCACAGCTTGCAGAACAATATAAAGATTATGATATCGTTGTTGTGGGCAGATATATCGACCAGATAATGAATCTGATAAAGGTTATCGGTAACTATGATAATATTATTATACCCAATGATGTTGTCGACGGCCCCTCATTATTGAAATACTGCAATTTATTCATAGGGTATGGGGGAACAATGACTGTGGAGTCTGCTTTATTAGGTAAACCTACATTATCCCTGAGGCCGGGTAAACTCCCATACTATCTAAAGTATCTACTTAAATTCGGATTAATAACACATCTTTATTCAGAAGCCGATATATTAGAGAAAATAGATAGGGTTATGAGTAAAAAAAGAGATATTAGGCGGCTTGCAGGAAAATTATGGAGAGAGATGGAGAATCCTGCAGATGTAATATCCAACTATATATTATCAAACGTAGAATAGCCTAAACTGAGAAAAAAGATTCTTTGATCGGATACCCTACCCCGAAATACTTCACTCCCTTAGAAATAAAGTCTTTAGGATCATATATTCTTCTGCCATCTATTATCACAGGATCATTCATTTTTTCAATATACACTTCTGGAGACACGTCTTTAAACTCCTCCCATTCTGTCGCGATAATCACCGCATCACTATTAGAGATACAAGCCTCGATATTAGGTGTAGGATGAACATTCAGCTCAGAAAATTGGTCTATAAACTCATCGGTGGCTAAAGGATCATAGATATATATTTCGCAGCCTTCTTTATCCAATTCCTTTATTATATGGATTGCCTGCGACTCTCTAATATCAGATGTTCCAGGCTTAAACGCCACTCCAAGGACAGATATCTTTCTGTCCTTTAGGCGGGGATATATCCTTCTCAGCACTTCAATAACCCACATAGGCTGCTCCTTATTAACCTCATTCGTAGCCTCCAATAATCGAGGTCGATAACCATGTTCAATAGAATAATAGATTAATGCACGAAGGTCTTTGGGAAGACAGCTGCCGCCGAATCCAATGCCCGCCCTCAGGAATAACTTACCTATACGGGGGTCTAACCCTATAGTTTCACTTACAACTTTAATATCTGTATAGGGAGTTAACTCACATATCTTGGCTATAGTGTTGATAAAGCTTATCTTAGTGGCGAGGAAAGCGTTGTTAGCATATTTTATTACTTCTGCATTTTCAATTGTAGTTCTAATAAGCGCAGTGTCATCACCATATAACTCCTTATATAAGTGGCTCAACATATTCCCCGAGGACTCATCATATTCACCTATAACTATTCTATTTGGTTTGCTGAGATGTTTTAGGGCAGATCCCTCCTGGAGGAATTCGGGGTTCATGACAAACCCGAATTTACCTCCTACGTGCCCAGCATCTTCTTCAATGGCTGGAATAACTATCTTTCTACATGTACCCGGTAATACTGTACTCCTCATTACCACTAAATGATAATCTTCTTTATCCTTTAGGGCATTACCTATAGATTTCGAGGCGGATATTACCATTGATAAGTCTTGCCTTCCAAACTCGTCTGAAGGCGTACCCACACATATAAAGGTGATATCGCTATTATCGATAGCATATTCATAGTTATCGGTAAACTCAATACTACCATTCTCAATATTTTTTAATAAAAGCTCCTCTACACCCGGCTCATAGAAATATATTTCTCCTTTCTTAAGCAGGTCAATCCTTTTTTTATCACGCTCAACACCAATCACATGTAGACCCTTATCCGCTAAGAATACAGCCATCGATAACCCTACAAACCCCATTCCGATAACAGAAACCCGGAACATCGCTAATCAACATAAGATAGTTATTAATAAATATATTAAATTGGAGTGGCGCCGGGAGTGGGATTTGAACCCACGCGGGTCAGGAGACCCACGGGCTCTCTTAAAGGAGCTCAAGGCCCGCGCCTTAGTCGACTCGGCCATCCCGGCTTTCCTACCAGAATATTCAATTAATACAGTTCTAATAAATATACATTTATCGTGATGATTTTTTCCATAGAGGGGGATATAAGTCTCTCTCTATAAACACCCTTATTGGAGTAGCGACCACACCCTTAGTCAAGGAGATTAATTCATTATAATCATATAAAGAAGTAGCTATAGCAACGCCTTCACCTTTTTTACTCATAAGTAAGACATAGCTATTTTCCTTTACATCATTAGATACCGCGATCATGCCTGGTGCCTTCAGAGAAGCA
This sequence comes from Candidatus Scotarchaeum otlingeri, assembly GCA_002011075.2. Classification (GTDB taxonomy): domain Archaea; phylum Thermoproteota; class Nitrososphaeria; order Geothermarchaeales; family JDFR-13; genus Scotarchaeum; species Scotarchaeum otlingeri. Next base: position 197,326 of record MTMA02000006.1, on the reverse strand, counting down.
CCATATGCGATAGAGCCGACAGCCGAATCCTTAATTATTATCTTAGGAAATTCTCTGAAAATAACTTCGAAAGGCTGTACAACTTTTTTCATAAGACCAAAGTCATCTTCTTCTTTCCACTTGTGTATAGCAAAATATAGCCTATAAAAATCGACTATAGAGTCTTCACTAAAGGGACCGGCCTTCACCCTTCTCAGCTCACTCAAGTGAGCGCCAACACCTAAGATCATCCCTATATCGTGAGCAAGCTTTCTAACGTAAAAACCCGATTCACAATGGACTCTAAATAGAATTTCTCTATTACTTTTCTCTATTAATTCAAGACTATATATCTCTCTAGTACGTAGCTTACGTCTAACCGAGCTTTTCTGGGGAGGCCTCTGGTATATGCGTCCTCTAAATAGCCTGAAGACCCTGTTAAGATCGTTAGAGGACACATCCCCATGTAGCTTCATTATACCTACATACTCCTTCGATGAACCAACTATATACCTCATAGCCGCGGTTGCTTTTTCGATGCCTATTGGCAAAACACCTGTCACCATAGGATCAAGAGTTCCTCCATGCCCAGCTTTACTTACTCCCAATATACGTTTAACCCATGAAGTGGCTTGATGGCTTGTTGGTCCAGGCGGCTTGTCCAGATTTATAACGCCATATTTTAAATATAATTCCGGTGGACGTTCATGAGGAGTAAAACCGAAGCCCAAATCTTCTTCTTCACCAACAAGATGTAAATCCTGTTTTTTCCCAAGCCATTCAATGAGGCTTTCCATCTGCATATAATCATCCTCTCTCTATATATCTATCGATAATTCTATATAGTATCATTAGTATATCGTCTATTGTAAGCCAAGTCGTATCTATCACATAATTATATATGGATAAATCGTCAAGATCAATTCCATAATACTTCATAAATCTATCTTTTTCACTTTTTTCTCTTGAGACCGTCTCCTTCATCGCTTTATTTATATCTACACCGTCTCTATCAGCAATTCTACTAAAACGTACCATATCATCCGCTTTAAACCAGAACTTGATGTCGGCTATATCTTTTAGCATCCACCCCACAAGTAGTCCGTCAAGCACCACTCCGCCCCGCTTACCTTCCTCAATCATAGCATTATCAATCGATTTATCTAGCTCTGGAGACACTTCAGCTTCCCTCGATAAATCCTCTAATGAAATGTTTCTTCTCCGAGCGATGCCTCTAAAAATCATGCCTGAAGATACATATTTCAATCCATATTTCTCCGCAATAGCTTTTGCATAAACAGACTTGCCTACACCATGAACCCCTGACATCGTAATTACTAAATCCTTCCTTTTAGTCATATCATCAAATAAATTTCTATAGCTCCTATAAAAACTGGTTCCTACAGCTGTGCCTTACATACTCGGATAGAAATATCTACGTGTTAATGCGCTAAATGCAAATGACGATATCAAATACCACCAGAAGAAGTTGCTTGTTAACCCAATTATGGGGAGTGGAAATGGAAGTATCACGAAGTTGCCCATACCACCATATAAACTATTGAGCCAGCCCCACATAACCCAGAACACAATAATAGTTATTATAAAGGGCCTCATAGATTTCAGGGATACCTCAGCCTCCAATTTCTTCGCCATCTGCATTTTCTTCTCCATTTTTCTAAGCCTCTTTTCATCGCCAAGCCTCTTCGCCTCTTGATACTCCTGCTTTATCCTTTGTATCTCTTGTCTTTTGGCTATTAAATCAGGTGTATACACAAAGAGCCGATTCAAAATTCCGGATATCACGTTCATACCTAGGGCTGCCAGGGATATTATTATTAGTGCAGCCCATGGGTCATAAATACTCATTTTCTATTTATCACCTCGATAAGGATATCCTCCAGCTCCTTGGCCGCCTCATCTGCTTTACCCTCCTTATTTAATATATTAGCGACCGGCATCCCCGTCAATACAGATATAGTAGCTGCTATTGATCTATTATAACTCAGATCCTCCATTATCTTCTTCTCAGGATACAACTCTCTGATTCTAGACTCGTCTCTAGAACGCCTTGCCAATATTTCTTGTGGAGACGCCTCTATCAAAACTATTAAATCAGGCTTTACCAAGTCCAGGTTATTTCTAGAAAACCCTGGCCACCGCCCCTCCTTAGTATTAATGAACATATGGGTATCTATAATGACTACATCATATTTCTCTGCCATTTGCCTTATTCTCATAGCGGCCTCTCTTTGAAGACTAAGCTGTTTATCGAGAGATAAACGCCGCATTTGATCTCTGTGATTAACCCAACCCTTACTGGAAGCTATCTCCATCATCTTTGTCCCATAATTCACCATTGTTATTTTAAAACCTTTCCTCCTAATATTGTCGATGGCTCTAGCGACGACGGTAGATTTACCTACTCCCGGTAATCCAGATATAATTACTACTTTACCCATAGGACTACACCTGTAGGAATCTAGAGAGGGCGGGGTACACCTCCTCAATCTGCTCCCGCATTAATGTCTGATAATAATTCATCAAAATATCGACTGTAAGTAGAATACCCATTCCACTGCCAAATACACCCACAATTTGAGCTGCTCCGGCTATGAGGCCTACAAAGAATCCTCCTATAACCGTTACTGCAGGAATATAGCGTCCTAGCAATATCGATATAGATGATGATCTCCTTCTAAACCCAGGTATCTGCATGCCTGAATCGATAAGTTGCTGAGAAACTTTATCTGCAGAGAGACCTCCTACTTCAACCCATATAACAGCAAAGAGTATGCTAAATATAATCATAAAAGATACAAAAACGATTGTCCTTAGCGGTTGATTTATCGCTGTGAAGATGTCTGATGGAGGGGTCACATAGTAGGCTAATCCACCAACCGGTACTATAGTCTGATTAGTAGTATTATACATCCCGATCAGATTGAGAATAGGATCAGAATTATTAGGGTTAAAACGGGTCCATATCATTTGGCTTACTAGCATAATATCAGCCATTAATGTGGATGTCAGTATAACCGGGATATTGGACACATATAATAATTTAACGGGATATCGGCCTCTGAGTCCCCTGTGTTGGGCATATGATACAGGCAGCTCTATCCTTATTCCTTCAGCATATAATATAATAATAGTAACTATAATAGTAGCTATTAGCCCCAGTATACTTGGATAATTACCCGGTCTGATAAACAGGTTATTTATTGGTATACCTGATAATAAGGCATAGATCACATATGGTATTACGCCATATGGTTCACCAGCCACAGTCAAAGGACTGAATATATCCCAGAAGATCATTTGGCTAACTCCTACCGCTATAAATAGACTTATACCGCTTCCTATCCCCCATCCCTTTTGAACCATCTCATCTAGAAGCATCAATATAAGTGTGGCCACCACTAGCTGTACAAACACTATCAAGAGCCCCTCAAAACTTACCCTTGTTATCTGTATTATTCCTGTCATAACAAATGCAGCGGCTTCTACCACTGTAACTATAATTGTGAGCATCTTAGTTGCCGCTGTAAATATAGCCCGTTCATCAGGATCCCTAAAGTCGAATCTAATTATTTCGGCGCCTGCTAATAACTGCATAATTAATCCAGCTGTAACTATAGGGCCTATCCCCAATTCAAGTAACGTTCCTCTCTGTGAAGCGAATATAATACGTGCAAATCCGAGGGGGTCGCCTCCACCTTGTGAAACACCATAAAGAGGAATCTCACCCATCAAGAGATATAAAATAACTACTATACCGGTCCATATAAGCCGCCTCTTTAATGTTAACTTCCTTTCTGGCGGCGCTACTTCGGGTAATACCGACGCAACTTGACGGAGAATATCTTTTGCCCCCATACCCACACCCATTATATTATTCAAGTATAATTACTTTTCCACCAGCCCCTTCAATCTTTTTAATAGCCGATTCACTAGCCTGCTTAACATATACCTCTACCGGAAACGTGATCTTTCCTTTACCCACCAATTTATCTATTCCCAAAGAAGATAAATCAATCTTACTACCAAGTTTATATGCTAATTCCACCAGTTGACTTATGTTAATTGCCCTCTTCTTTGGATAAATACTCTTGAACCCGTGTCTACCAAAATGGTTAGGGGCATATTTCAACGTATAAAACCATTTATGTTTATGAAGGCCTGCTTTACCATATCCTCCCCTCGAGCCCGACCCCCTATGCTGCCCAATTTGTCCCCAGCCCATTGTACGTGATCCCCTTAATTTACGGGTCTTTCTTTTTCTATGCGGCATCGGATACACCTCAACATAATATTTTTATAACATCCTCTTGATTAATGCAGATATATCTTCTCGGTAACCCAATTCTCCACCGACTTTAATATGCTTTTTAATACTGCCTTTAAATCCGCCTCTAGGAGGATTTAATCTAAATACTGGTTTAAGCCCCTTGATGTCCTTTAACTTCAAAGACCCCGCTGAGAGCTCCTTAGCCAACTCATCCAAATCCATACCCGTTAAGTCTTTAATCATCTCCTCTGTAATGGCTTTATTGCCTTTTAGCCTACCTCTCTTTAGCAACAACTCTTTAACAGTTTCTGGGTCAGCGGGACCATAGGCTATATAATCCTTTACCTTATATAGCATGCCTTTATATACTTCATCGTCGGGAATAATGGTTGCGTGGAACTTCCTAGGGAGATTTAAACGATTGAGAGTCTCTGAAATATCATATCTCACATCAACCCTACCCCGTATCCTCAGTACGATAAAACTCCCCATAGTATCACCTTATCCAAAAGTCTCTAGTAACTATTTTATAGGTATTTCTCAATGCATCATATGTTGCCATAGCAAATGAAAGAGGCGTCCTAGTTTCCCCGAAAGCTATCGCCCATACATCTTCTATACCAGCTAATTCTAACACAATTTTAGCTGTATCTCCACCCACAATCCCAAGTCCTCGAGGTCCAGGACGTAGCATCACTTTTACACTACCCCATTTACCGGATACTGAGGTTATTAAGGAGTGGTTAGATCCACATCCACATTCCCAGCTACCACATCCCCGACGTACTGGAGCTATATTTAGTAAGGCTTTATTTAACGCCTTCTGGATCGATTGGTGGACTTGCCTTGCCTTTCCAACACCCACTCCTATCCATCCATCCCTATTACCCACAGCAACTACACTTCTAAATTTAGATCTTTCTCCCGAATCGGTCTGTTTCTGTACTAGTCTTATCTCGATAACTTCATACTCGAGATTAGGAACTAATAAACGGACAATCTCTGGCTCTTTAATAACAAAATTATTTTGGAGAACCTCTTCCATCGACGCTATCTTCCTATCATATACTAATCTTCCCAATCTGGTCTTAGGCTCCCAATCCTCTGACGGCGGCTCTACACGTGTACCCATCACCAATCCTCCTCCAATATCTTCTTTTTCGTCTCTATAAATAGAGACGGAATCTTCTCCGGGTCAATATCCGAATTTAGGTATCTCGAGAATAAAGACCTATATCTCTCGGGATTGTTCTTTTTAAGCAAAGATGCATATGCAGATATATGTTCTCCCTTTATCCTCGATTCATCTATGTAGGCTTCTTCCCCCAAAGGAATATTCAGTCCAGCCTCTATAGCGCCCATAGCAGCTGCAAATGGAATCGAGGCACGTTTACTCCAAGCTGGCCCTAAATTAATTACAGCCTCATTAATATCGTTTTTCAGAGCCTTAATCCCCGCGATAAGCCCAGTGAGATATGCAGCGGGAATATTCTTGAGATTAACCCAGCCATATTTTTTGGCTAATACTTGCGAGGATACAGTTAATAATGTTTTGTCTCCGCCTATTTGGGGTATCGAAATCGAGACATAAATATACCTATTAGATCTTCTAACAGTAAAAATCGGTTTATTAGATAATAATAAGCTTCTCCTAAGTTTATAATCAGTTCTATATTCTCTTCGCCTCCTAAAAGGCACATTATACCTTGCATTCTTCGCTCTACCCATCTTTTATTCACCAACAACATGATGCTTAATATATTCTCTCAAATGCGCTTTACTTCTAAACATTCCTCCTTTAACCATCATATATAATTTTCTATACTGTTTAGGGCTTAATACACCCTTATCTCTAAGCATCCGTAAGAAACGTCTCTGAGCACGTACCCGCATCATCCACCTCTGTTTTTTAGGCATGCGGCTGGTAGCAGGTCCCTTTCTACTACCCGGCCCACGTTTACGCTTCCGCCTTCTAATGACTTGGCCTTTAACAGGCTTAACCTTTATAACTCCCCTTCTAATTAATATCCTAATATCTTCCCTTGTATCCACATCATAAACCTCATCTATACGCTCTGGATCGATCCAAACCCTATCTACACCTACACCCAATACCCTTGCAGCCAGCCGTCGTTTAAGCTCTATATTGACCATAGCCATCACCCACTATCTATTTAAGACCTTGATACCTAGCTCATCAGCCCTCCTAATGATCTCTATACGTTTACGTTTACCTACACGTGATGCTATCCTAATAGCAACCCTCTCTGGATCCACATCCTCAAGCTCCTTTACATTATATACAAGTTTCTCTCTAAAACCAGATGGATGGATTCCTCTAACCAGCTCTGGACTCTTATAACCTATATTAGGTAACTTGGGTTTGCCTTTCCTTTTGAGCCTCATTTTACTATCTATTCCTCTAGGCCTCCTCCAATTAGGCTTTACACGAACATACCTCCAACTCTCCTGTCTAATAAAATCTGGTTTCTTCTTTTTCTTCTCGACTCTTATCTTTAAAAGCCTAATCTCTTCCTCAGTAAGCACAGGCTTTTTAGGCATCCTCCATCCCCACTCCTTTATAATATAAATATATCCCATCTAAAAATACACGGGGATCCTTCCGCTTAATCTTACAAGACAAGAAAATATTTGCCGCTGTCTGCGATACCATATCCTTATCTAGACCCGTTAATATTAATTCAGACTCAGGGCCTTTCTTCCTCACCTTAACGGTGACGCCGGGCATAATACGGGCTCTTCTTACACCACGTTCACCTGTAAAGTTCTTAATTATAACTTCATCCCCAGAAACCTCTACAGTAATGGGGAAGTGGATATAGAAGACCTTCATTTTATAAGTATATCCTTTATCTACACCTATAAACATATTCCTAAATTTGCTCTTAATCGTATTAATCAATGCAGCGCCACGTTTACCCTTTATATAAATCTTGAAACGGATCTTTCCATCTTTAAGATAAAGCTCCATAGGAACTTTACTGAAATCCTTCGTTATACTACCAAGCCTCCCTTTTACCTCAATAATATTATCCTCTATCTTTACATCTACACCTTCTGGGACCTCAATCTCTCCCCAATGCTCTTTCTGAGCCACTTTACTAGTCACCTCCATATTATCAGTAGACATATGCTATCAAAACACCTCCAATTCCCTCATCTAGACACTCCATATGCGTCTTCAAGCCTTTATTTGTAGAAATTATGAGTATACCTAGCTCTCTTGATGGGAGATATCTCCTTGCATAATCCAATATCTCATCTTTCTTAACGGGATACCTCGGCTTAATAGCGCCACAGTCATTAATCCGGCCTAATAATTGAACCCTAAATTTGCCTCCTCTCCCGTCATCAATCAACTCTATCTCTCCAACATACCCTTCTCTCTGGAGTATCCTCAATACTTCTCCAGCCAGTTTAGACGCCGGCCAAACAATTACCTCTCGTTTCCTTATCGCCTCAGCATTCTTAATTGATACCATCATGTTAGAGATATTATCCATCTGCATTTCGACTCCCTCACCACTAATTATATTTTTTGAATCCTAACTTCGGCGCCATTTCCCTAAAACATCTTCTACACAAGAATATTCCCCTGGCTTGGATAACCGCGACATGAGTGCCACATCTAATGCACCTCCTACTTCCCTTACCGAATCTACGTTCCTTTGGCTTAGGCCTCACCAACCTAAATCACCTCAACATTAAACTCAGATTTAAAGAACTCTATAGCCTCTTCCTTAGTCACCTTGGCATTCTTACCAAGCCTTGACCTTCTATATTTTCTGAGCTTCACACGCCTACCAGGCTTAGCCAAAGACACAATTATATCCATACCGAAGATGCCTATTTCTGGGTCGTATCTAACGTCGGGAAGCATAAGATGCTCACTAATTCCAAAAGCGAGATTTCCATTCTCATCGAAGGATGATTCCTTAATCCGATAATCCACTGCGTCCAACGCGCGTAATAAAAAGCTCTTAGCCTTATCTTTCCTTAAAGTAACCATTGCTGATATCGGTTGGTTTCTGCTTATCCCGAACGATTTGATTGTTCTTTTCGCCTTCTTTATTATCGGCTTTTGTCCTGTTATCTCTTCTAATAGCTTAGCAGCTTTTTGAAGTTTATTCCAGTCTCCACCGACCGATATATGTACAACTACCTTATCCAACTTAACGCGTTGCATAATATTCTTTTTAATCTCGACCTCGTTACTCACCACTCTCCACCTCTCCGTGTAGAGTTATTATAGGCTTCTCTCTACCTATTGGGAAGACATATCTAAATAATGTTTCTAGTATTGTGCCGTCTCTAACCAGTCTAACTATCCTAGGCCGTAGCGGATGAACCTTCAGAACCTCCGATATCCTTCCAACTTCCCCCATCTTCGCCCCCTTGACTATAAGAGCGATAATATCCTTTTCAAAGGGGATATAATCCTCGACTTTTCTTTTGGATAAGTTTAGTATTAAAACATCTCCCGGCTTTGCTTTTGCATTTTCATCTTCAGGTTCAAAAAGGAAATTTCTACCGTCATGTGTAGTTAGCTGTATACGCCCTCCTTTAACCATCAATTTCCTCTTTATTTGACACGGCTTAATCTTAGCTTCTTTCTCACGTATCTTTATCAAATCAATATAATACCTCTTGCTGGGTAGCACCCTGAAAAACTCCCTTGTTGGAACCAACTCTATAACATCCATTAACCCTACAGGAAAACGATGGTCCTTAATCTCCTTCCCATCTATCTTGAGATACCCTTTACGCAAAATATACTTGACCTCCCTATTATTCCTAGCAATATTCAATACATATACTAAGAGGGTAGATACAGGTATAGATTCCTCCATTCCATGGGGTCCAGGCGCTACTCTAACCGCAAATTTATATATCTTCCTTGGAATACGGTACGTCGATGGAGCCGCTACCCTCTTAAGATGCCTCTTACCCATACTACACCAGCCTCCTCTCTTCTACAAGTCTATCCAGCTTATTCTTCCTCCACTTATCAGATGTATCCAACTCGACAATGATCACATTGGAGTAATGAATAGGTATAGGGACCTCATCTCCTCTTAGATTAGTCCTAACCACCCCCTCCACATATATCTTATAATTCTTCCTATCCACCTTAGTCACTTTACCCTCAAGTCCCTTAGCATCTCCTCTTAATATCCGCACTTTATCGCCACTTCGAATCGGCAATGCTCTAACACCATATTTCTCCCTTAAATCAGGTGATAAATGGACACTCATTATCTTACCCCTTCTATGTTTAGCCGCTTTAAACAGCCGCTTCCTCTGCTTACTAGGCTTCTTGCTACTCATATCAACACCCCACTTATATCAACATGCTAGCCATATTAGCTACTCTAGGCCAGAGTTCACTTACCTCCATAGCAACAGGACCCTTTATCTCTGTCCCCATAGGTTGTCCATCGGGGGTTATCAATACAGCGGCATTATCCTCAAACATAACCCTTGTACCGTCCTTACGTCTAATAGGATATTTCTGTCTAACTAATACCGCATCTAAGACTTGCTTGCGAAGTTTATAAGGTCCGCTATAAACTGTGACTTTAAGATGATCACCTACACAAGCGGCCGGCAATCTCCTCAATCTACCTTTATAGCCTAATACCTGAACAACCCTAAGCTTTTTGGCTCCAGTATTATCAGCACAATTTAATATTGCGCCTACAGGTATTGCCCTAGTTATCTTAGGTTTTCTAGCTAGAACTTCACCTCCAAACCTCGGCATCGCTATGCACCCCCACTTTTATTATAAACTACTACATACGCCACAGTCTTGCTAATAGGACGGGTTTCCCCTATCACCACAATATCTCCCTCTTCTACATGGATACATGGAGGTATATGTACACTTATCCTAGATCTTCTACGTTCATATCGATTATACTTCTTGTCATATCTCAAATACTCTCTGAGCACGACACCCGTTTTATCCATCTTCTTAGATACAAGTACACCCTCCAAAAGGATTCCTCTAACCCTAATACTTCCATGATACGGACAGTCCTTATCATTACATACCTTGCTTGGCAAGGGGAAATTCAACCCGATATTTCTTGTCTTGATTCTTCTCGAACTCATTTTACCAGCCTCCTCTCTAATCTACCTATGAGAGTCTTGCCGTCGACATCTATGAATTTATCATTTAAGTATACCCTAAATATACATACATCCTTCGGAACAGCCTTCACAGAATCTTTAGCTGTCTTTAGCATGATAATATTCCTTGTTTCATCCACTACCAATCCATTTAACCCAATTAAATTTGGGTTTGACGAGTTTATAATCTCGATGCGCCTTCCGATAATATTCATAGCTTAACACCTTTTTCACTTAGAATAGTTAGTATACGCGCCCTCATTTTCTTCATAGCTTTCACCTTCCCTGGCTTCTCAGGTGCACCTCCCGACCGAATAAGTCTCACGAACTTCATATATTCTTCGTTAATATCATTTAGCATCCTTATAAGTTCCTCCACCGATTTCTCTCTCAACTCATCAACCTTCCTCTGACCCATGTTCTTCACCCCCGCTAGCCTCGGGTTCCTCCTCAGTAATCTCTTGACGTTTTAGATACTCATCGAGCGTTATCGGCATCACGCTCACCTTAACACCTATTATTCCATACTTTGTCAATACCGAGGCCTTGCCTTTCTTGACTAATCTCTCCGCTAATTCACCGCTCTTCAATATAGTGCCGCTTGTAAATTTTTCGTATGCAGACCTTACAGTCCTCAATTTACCACTTATAATAATCTCTGCCCCTGCAGCACCTGCCTCCATAATAGATCGTAATACCCAAAAAGCAACCCTACGATACCTATATCCCCTTAATAATAAGCGCTCAATCTGCCAAGCCATTATTCTAGGCTCAAATTCAGGTACCTCAACTTCCGCTACTGATATAGTAGGATTAGGATACCCGAATTTCTCTTCTATAACTCTAGCCAATTCCTTGATTTTGCTTCCCCGCCGACCTATTATTAAGCCTGGCCTTAACGCTCTAATTGTTATTCTGGTACCTATGACTCCTTTGGGAGAGGCTACTAGATCCATGCCTCCATACCCAGCGTGTTTAAGCGTCTCACTGAGCCACTGATCTAATAGAGCCTTTTTCTTCTCTTTCTCTATAAAATATCTAATCTTAGCTCTATTTTCAGCCATATTTATACCTCCTCCGCAACAATCTCTACATGAACAAGTGTATCGAAGAAGGGGCTTGATCTGCCAAACGCCCGAGGAACATACTTCTTTATTTTCCTGCCTTTATAGGCGGCGCAATGAATAATTTTGAGGCGGGAGGTATCTAGGCCCTTCATCTCAGCATTATTCTCTAAATTATCGAGAAGCTTCAAAAAGTGCTGAGCTGCCTTAACTGGATATCTACCTGTTGGCCAACCTTCTAATCCACGTCTATGTGGCACCTTCTTATTATACCTTTTAAATGCGATCGGTCTTTTAAAATTGACTACATCTTCAAGCAGTCTCCTCGCTTCCTCGATTGTTAAACCTTTAATTTCCCTACTTATTTCTACGGCATGTTTGGGAGAGATAGAAGCCTCTCTCAAACTTGCCTTCACCATTATATCCTCCTTATCTGTCGGTATTTTATATGCATATTTCCAATTCGGCATTATGGTATCCTCCTTATTGTGATGACTGTCATACTCATAATTAAAGCCAGTATTATTTATATATTATAAATTCCTTTTTAAGAAAAAAAGACGGCTAAACGGCTCACTAATCGAATAAACGGTCCAAAAATAATATTATAGGGTTTAGGAATGCTCTTCGTTGTTGGAGGCAGAATCCGTTTCAATCAATTCATTCATGGCTTTCTTTATCTCGCTTATAGTCCATGTAATAGCCGCTATTAAGTGTGAATTATCATATGGCTTCAGGGATTTTCCGCATTTGTCGCATCTGAACATCATTTCAGTCGCTTTATCGAATGTATATCGTGGACAGCCAGCTGAATTACACCAGAAAAAGACGTTTGCACGCTCGTACTCAAGCTTGTTTTCCAACCGGTCGAGTACACGTTTATATATATTATATAGTACTCCGAAAGCTGTGTCGAGAGAAAGTTGCCAGTAATAAGTTATCCACCCGGTCTCACTGTTAACCTCCTTCTTAGTGGTTACAATTGTATAATCCGCTAATTTCCATAAAATTTTTCTGACTTCATTTTCGCCCATCCCTAGAATCAAGGATAACTCGTCATCCTTTATGGCTCCTTTTTCACCTATTATATTAACTATCCTCTCGCCGATATCTCCAACTATGGACCTAGCTAACTCTGCTAGAATCGAAATTCTCTCATTAACAGGTTTACTCAATTATTACCCCCATCCAAGGCAATAATATTATATATACTTACATGCGTAAAAATAATCTTTCTCACGGTCCTTTATATAACCTTTTTCCTTTTTCACAGGGCACTACCCTTATTTTAGCATCGGAAAACTCAAATTTTAATTGTTCACCTTTATAAAATCGGTCTAGGAAAATCGCTAATGCAGCTATTTCAGAGTGTGGTTGATGTGTTATAGCGATATTATAATCAGCGAGAGAGTAATATATGCTTGGCACTTTAGCTCCACCGACTACTACTAAAATATCCTTGTTTAACCCTCGTATTTCGCTTATAACATCGTCGATAGGCAGTCCATACATAGTTAAATGAATTAGAACCCCCTTTTCCCTCCATCCATTAACTAATTTTATTGGTTGACGGGTATAAATAACCTTAAATTCCCCACCCCACCTCTCATTAACTCTCAAGATGCTCTTCTCCATTTCTTTATCTTTATCTCCAGAGTAATACATGCCTTTAGCCCCAAATGCACGGCCCACGAGTCCAAGGTGAGTGGTAACTCTAAAATCACGTCCAACCCTATGTGAGAGACGCAATATCCATATCGCTGGCAACCCTAACACGACCCCCCAGCCTGTGAATATATTTATACAATGGATATACAGTCTTTCTGTCCACAACTACATCAAGATAGATATTCTCACCTAGATATTCTATTTTGTTAATTATACCCAGCTCCTTTATCTTCGATACTACAGAACCATATAAATTGTTCTTGTTCATTAATTCGTTATATGGCAACTCGATCCTTACACCTATGACTCGTCCGAGTAAAGACTCAACAACTTTTATCAATCTATCTATGTTAATTCTATAAAGTGCTGAGACTGGTATAACGGGATATTCATACTCAACTAAAACAGATATTACATCTTTAAGTCGATATTTATCGATAAGATCTATTTTATTAGCCACTATAAGAATTGGTTTTTCAACATATTCTAGTGCTCTAAGAATATCTAGTGAAGTCTTCATTTTCTGGTCTATAACATCGATATTTTCACTGGCATCTATAACGAGTAGTACGAGATCTGCAAACGATATTTCTTCAAGCGTCGAATAGAAGGCGGTAATTACAAAAGGCGGCAAGTCTCTTATAAATCCGATAGTATCGGATATATAACATTTCCATGGCCCAACCTTTAAAACTGAGAATTTAGTGGATAAAGTAGTAAATGGCTCTGGACCTGTCTTTTCCAATAGACCTGTGATGGTATTAAACAATGATGTTTTCCCAGAACAAGTATATCCCGTTATTACTATCGTCTTATATCCCCTTTTCTTTCTATAATGCCTATGAAGCTCTCTTTTCTTGCGGATGGCGTTCAATTTCCTTTTTAGACTAGTCATCCTCTTTTTTATTTCATCATAATATACATCTACTTCATATGCACCTAAGCCATAAAAGCCCGGTTGTTCGCCTCTTTTAGCGAGACGAACCTTCTCTTTAGCCCGCATTAACTCGTAGTTAAGAGAGGCTAATTTTATTTGTAACTCAGCCTCCTTAGATGGTGCATGAAGACGAAATATCTCCAATATGATTTCAATTCTATCTTTAGGGGCCACTTTAATTTCTTTAGCTATATTATATGTCTGTCTAGGCTTTAATGATGTGTCAAAAAGTACCTCTTTTGCTCCCGTCGACAACATTTTTTTCTTTAATTCTCTTATCTTATATTCACTTAGCCCCCTAGATAGAAGACGTTTAACATATAAAGTATCTTTAATATCATAGCCGGCTTCCTGAGCAAGTATCTTGAACTCTTCTAATAATTCCCTTTTAGTAACCACTGCAACCGAAGGAACCAACAGCACCTATTCTTCACTCTCCTTAATTATATCGCCCAAGCGTATTTTAACGTCATTATTTATAGCTGTATAATCTTCCGCTATACCCGATGCTTTTTCATATAAAGAGACATTTAAAGCTTTCTCGAGCTTATTAACTAAATCAGGGGAAGGAACCAATTTACCTGATTCTATCCTCCGAATAACCGACAATTTCGTCTTTATTTTATATGCGAGATCCCTTTGTGTCAAGCCTATAGCCTCACGTGCGTTCTTAATTATAAGACCATAATTCTCCTTGAGAATGTATTCATCATCTAAATCTAATATGCCGCGTTTAATTTTTTTAGGTGCAGGCTTTATATATACCTCTTTTTTACTAGATACCCTTTTTTCAGGATAGGGTTCTCCTCGCTTCTTTATTCTAACCAAACCATGATTCTTTATACATGCCGTACATACATACATTTTTCTCCCTTCAAATATCACTGGGTATATCTCTTCTACCTTGGAAGCACATAACTCGCATTCCATATCCTTCCCCAATTAATATTCAATGTAATAGCTATAATAGGGTTTGTATAACACCCTTTAAATGCCTGTCATTAAGGCCCATATCTTATTAATTCAGAAATTGGGTAATAATATATTATAAATAATATATTGATATAATTTGATTGGTGAAGCAATGAAGAAAATATCTTCAAGAGAATTAAAGAGACTAATGAAGCGTGCAAAACTTGATATGGAGGAAGTTCCAGATATAGAAAAGATAACCTTTCACTATAGAGATGGAAGGCAAACGGCAATATACAATCCAATAGTAACCAAGATCACAATATCTAACCAAACTACATATCAAATTGTAGGTGAAGAGGAAGAGGAGGAGGCTGTGCACATAGAGATCAATGAAGAAGATATACAGATAATAATGGATCAAACAGGGGTTGATAGGGCTACGGCTATTAAAGTCCTAGAGATGACAAATGGAGATCTAGCTGAAGCAATAATGTTATTAAAAAAAGAATAGGGAGTATTGAGTCTTACCAAAGCAATCTTAGATATCTGAAGCCGCCGGATACTAGCTGGGTAAGAGCCATTGTCAAATCATCTTTATCCAAAACCCTAAAGCTCATAGGGGTAACCCCTCCACTGAACATCCAATCCACTTCTCTATTAACTTTCCCCGTGAAACTCCTTTTGCCACCTCCATAGACCAGCCAAGTTATATTAGAAGATTCGTTTTGAAGCCGTTCCATATATCCCTCTAAACGATTAATACACTCTCTTATTGTTAGTATAGGCTTCTCCAAGATATCACTTAAATTTATAGTTATAACTATATCTGTATTTCTCCCTTGGATTTTTTTATATATAGGTTTCTTAGTTATATAAGCTAGGTAATCCCATAATATGCTTCGGAGAATATTTTCGTCTGAAGCTAGTTTGAAATTCATCTTTAAAGAGGAGAGAACAATCGGCTGATTCGATTTCTTGATTGACAGGCCATCTCTAAAAACATAATTTTCGGGATCATTACATACTAACACGTCTCTATTTCGCAACATTCTAAATAGAGACATCCATTCGTTATCCGAGTTTATCTTAGACCTAAACTTCGATGCTTCCAATATCAAGAATATGTTATCTAAAGCAGTAAATTGGCTCTTAATAGCCTCTAAAGAATCTAAATTTGTATAGATAGAGATGGATCTACCTTTGGATATTTGTGGCTCAAGCTTAATGTTCGATATTTCATAGTTATCATTAATCATAGTAGAATCAATCAGCAATTCATGGCTGATATACTTATATATATTATAAGCGGATTTCGCTCTGTAGACGACTCTTTCGATGCTCCATGGCGACGACCTATAATCTATAATAATCTCTCTGGATAGTAGATGGGGATGTAAAATTCTTCTGACGACATTCAAGGAATATTTAAGCGTTCCCCTCTCCATAAGTTCTGCAACGATATCTTCAATTGAAGAAGACATATCTATCCAAAAAATTTTATTCCTAGCCAACTTGACAGCAACATCCACAAGATTATGTCTTACCAATACATAAATCAGTATAGCTCCTAAGAAATCATCTTCGATATAAGGATATGGACAATTTGTCACTATATCCTTAATATCATGGAAAACCATTGAGGCCGTCTCTCTAGGTATATTATAAGGTGAAAGAAGATCTTCTAAAATTCCTCTAGAGAGGGGAATAGTTGTATATCCGCTTACCACCCATTTATCGCTTGACAATAATAACTCGGTACTAGTCATGATCTCCCGTATAACCCCCCTTAGATCTGGGGATAAAGAATATTTTCCTTTTCCGATTCTATTAACAACTTTATAATCCACCAGTTTTGAAAGCCTCTTCCGTAAGGTCGCCTTATTGGTAATATTTAATGCTCTGCTCAATTCAGCTAATCCGACGACATCTCTCTCCAACATATACCTTATTATATTATAATATTCATGGGTAGATAGGGCTTTGAAGATAGATATAGGGTCCACATCCATATATAGACACCGACCAATACCATAAACCTGTAAAAAGGAATATTAACAAAATGTACCCTAAAAGAGATATGTATTGGTACTGGAGAATATCTGCTTATCTTCTTTCTGAACTTGACTTTGAGTGCACATATAGTCTAGCCGTTTCATATTAGAGGGTTATGCACTCTTCTAACAGAACGGTGATGCATTATGATACCGATACCCTATAATTATGACAAATTATCCATATGATCAAAACATTTCGATATATCAATTTGAACCTAAGACTTAGGCATAGAGATAATTATATAGGTAGCATCCAAATCATAAAAGACATTATTAATTAAAGTATGGAATAATACTTTTTGAGCTGACAGGGTCCGTGGTCTAGCTTGGCTAGGATGCCGGTCTCGGGAGCCGGTGGTCCGGGGTTCAAATCCCCGCGGACCCATCAGCAAATAATTTAAGAGTAAAAATAAAATATCCATATAATGTTAAATTAATATGTGGCTACTCATAATGAAAAACTTGACGGGGCCGTGGCGCAATCAGGAAGCGCGGCGGGCTCCAGCTATAAAAATGGGTGTAATGACCAATAATACGGGATGAATGGAAGCTGGAGCGCCCCGGAGACACCCGTAGGATAACCCTAAAAGGTTATCCGGGGAAAGGTTGTGGGTTCAAATCCCACCGGCCCCATCATTAATAATTTATTTACATTATTCATTCAGAGGGGATTCAACGTATTTACCCATAATAGAGGCTTTTCGCTTATGCCTTTAGAGTTTACATCTAAATTCTACATGTTTCTGCATTACATATTCTTTGATATTGCTATTTGAGATTAATTAAATAATAATATGTTTCCTATTGAAAGTCTATGGATAGTATGGTGTTATTCTAGTAGTTCGGTTTTATCTTCTATCAAGGGGGTTATACATAGAAATACTGCACGTGTATTTCCTATATTAATATATTTATGTCTAGATTTCGATGGAATATAAATTACATCTCCCTTTTCTGCGGTCTCATCTTTATCATCTATGGTTATTTTAATCTGACCCTCTAGAACATATTGTAGATGAAATAACTTTTCATGTATATGTAGAGGAATTTCTCCCCCCGGACCTATTACGAATAACCTCATGTTGTAGTTGAAGCCGTCTTCAAGGGTGGTTCCAAGAGTCTTTACATATGTATTTTTTGCCCAGTCAACCTTTGCAAGTCCAGTCTCTATATCCTCTCCCTTAAAAATAACCATTCACATCCCCAAAAATACTTTATCCTTTATCCCAATTATTATAGCCATATAAATCCATTTGGCTAGACTATATACTACTAATAGTATATTAATATAAGCCTAATTTACTCTCTAATCATATATGTTATATCTCTAAGGCTCTCATCCGATGGTACCTTGATAATTAGGTCTCTCTTTAATAATGTTTTTAGAGCATAGCTAAGTGTTCTATTAGGTAGCCCGGATTTTACTAGAAGCTCTTGCCGTGAGAGTGGCCCCTCATACTCTAATATTTTAAATATTAGGCGGGCGCTAGGCGGTAAGTCCTTTACTGAAAATATCCTAGTTTTCTTTACTGCTTTATCCCTTAGTTTTCGGTCGAGTAGCCCGTATCTTATATCCAGTGTTCTTATGAAATGCGCGTCGTAAGGAGACCTCGTTATCTCGACTTCCTCATCTGAAATTGTTTTTCTTATCTGTCCATCAATTAGGATCTCAACGTTATTCGGCGATATATCTCTGATCTTAATGGTGTTTTTCGATGAAGTGATTATTGGTTTATGGATTAGAACCATGCTATTAATGGGAACTATAGATAGAACAGGGGAATCTAAGGTTATAATCGGACCTCCAGCTGATAATGAATAGGCTGTAGAACCTGTTGGAGTGGAAATTATCACGCCATCTCCCTCATCTCTCCATATAGATTCATTATTTATCTCTAGTGTATACCTCATTACCCTTCCACTAGTTTTAGGTAATATTACAATATCATTAAGTGCCGGAGGTAAATCGATCGACTTGATCTTCGCTTTTAACCGTAGCCTTTTTTCAATAACATATTCCCTCTTTATTAGCCGTTTGATTATAATGGGGAATTCCTCTATGCCTCCTATGGATAGATAGCTTCTTGTGCCATGAGCATAGAGCGCCACTATAGGTGGAGATCTATTCTTGAGTGATAGAAGCGTATTAAGTAGAACTTTATCGCTTCCTAATATGATTAGATAATCTACATCCATGTCACTTATATCATATCCTGCTGAGTCAAATACATCAGCTATCTCCTTATACACCATAGTATCTATAGATAACTCTCTACACACCCTTTTTATGTACACCGACTCAGCACGAGACAATTCCTTTCTATCTCCAACTATACCTATAAGCATACCAGAATTGAGATAGAATAAATACAATTAATTATTTGTATTTATTGGTGGTATCCCTTTGGATAAGGATATATCTCAATATATAGCGGAGTTTGCATCCAGAATTGAGTATAAAAACCTTATGGACAAAGTTATTCAAGAGGTAAAAGTTAGGATACTTGACACCATAGGATGTGCATTTGGCGCGATATGGTCTAATGCGTCGTCTATCGCCCGAAGAGCCTTATATAGACATAGATCCCTGGGTTGGGGAGCGAGGATATGGGGTTCAGACATATGGGTTCCACCGGATTATGCTACATTTATAAATGGCTTAATGGCGAGATACCTCGACTTTAATGATACTTATTTATCTAAGGAGCCACAGCATCCTAGCGATATGATACCTGCCCTAATAGCTCTAGGCGAATATCTGGGGGTAGATGGAAAAACTTTGATTACCGGGGTGGCGGTGGGCTATGAAGTCGGAATGAGGCTCTGTGATGCAGCATCGTTACGTGTAAGGGGTTGGGATCATGTTAATTACACGATGATTGGAGCTACTGCTGGTTTAGCCAATATATCTGGGTTAGAGAAGGAGGAGGCCGTTAATGCTATTGCCATGGCGATGGTACCTCATGTAGCTATGAGACAGACTAGGGCAGGTAAAATAACTATGTGGAAAGCTGCAGCGGCGTCTAATGCATGTAGAAACGCGGTGTTTGCCGTATTATTAGCTATGGAGGGTTATGAGGGGCCTTCCGACCCCTTTATTGGCGAGATGGCTTTTATAAGGCAGTTGCTTGGGGAATTCGATTACTCACAGTTAACAGGATTGGCGCTAAATAATAATCCAACTAAGATTTTGGAAAGCTACATGAAGTTTCATCCTGTTGAGTATCATGCTCAGAGCGCTGTTGACGCTACATTAAAAATCTTAAATAAAGGTATTAATGTTGAGGATATAGAGAGGATAAAGATAGATACTGTTCAAGCGGCGTATGATATAATAGTTAAGCACCCTGAGAAGTGGGACCCGGATACCCGTGAAACAGCTGATCACAGCCTACCTTATATTGTAGCATCTACACTAGCTAATAGAGGAGTATGGATAGATAATTTCGAGGGCGATGAATTATATAACCCTATTACTAGAAAACTGATGGAAAAGACCGAGGTATCGGTCGACAAAGAGCTAGACACCATGTATCCCTCGGCGATTCCTAATAGGGTATCCGTCAAACTTAAGGATGGTAGATATATTGAGGAATTGGTTGAGTACCCGGTTGGCCATCCCAAAAACCCACCTAGTATAGAAATGGTTATAGAGAAATTTGTTAAGCTTACAGATAGGGTTCTTTCAGAGAGAAATATTAATAATATTATAGATATCGTTATGGACCTCGAAAAGGTAGAAGACATATCTATATTAACAGAAGCGATGGTGATCTAAAATGTATATCAGTAAGAAGAAAAGCGGAAAAGTCCTGTTGAAGGAGTTGATTGAGGATAAAGATACATATATAGTTCCGGGGGTATATAATCCCTTTACCGCGTTATTAGCGGAAAAAAAGGGGTTTAAAGCTGTTTATCTAAGTGGTGCGGCTCTTACTGGGAGTTTGGCGATGCCTGATTTAGGATTAATAACACTAATGGAACTTACGTATTTCACTAGCATGATCACCAGGGTTATAAACATACCTTTGATCGTAGATGTTGACACGGGGTTTGGGGAGATATTTAATGTGATGAGGACTGTCAAAGAGATGGAGAGGGTCGGTGCCGCCGCTATTCAAATAGAAGACCAAGAAATGCCGAAGAAATGTGGTCATCTGACCGGTAAGCGGCTTATCAGTATTGATGACATGATAGCGAAGGTTAGGGCTGCGGTAGAGGCACGGGATTCAGATGATTTTCTGATTATAGCTAGAACCGACGCTAGGGGTGTCGAGGGACTAGACTCTGCTATTAATAGAGCAAAACGTTATGTCGAGGCGGGTGCAGACATAATATTTCCGGAGGCGCTGGAGAGCGAGAAGGAATTTAAGATATTTGCTGAGGAGGTTGATGCCCCATTACTTGCAAACATGACTGAGTATGGAAAGACGCCCTATATGACTGCTGATCAGTTCAGAAGACTGGGGTATAAATTCGTTATATTTCCAGTCACTATGTTCAGAGCAGCCGCTAAGGTCACACTCGATGTATTAGATACGCTGTTAACAGAGGGAACACAGGTTAATATTCTAGATAAACTAATGACACGAGAAGAGTTTTACAGATATATAGATTATGAGCTGTATGAGGAGATTGATAAAAAAATATCGGGTGGAAAATAACCCTATAGCTTTATCTCAGCTTCTCTATAGCTTCTCTTTTCAATATCTATATATTCTTTGTCTAGTTCACCTGTATAGTATAATCTCGGCCTAATCAATATATTATTCTCGGTGTACTCTAGGATGTGGGCGGTCCACCCTACGATCCTGGCCATAGCGAATAACGCCGTATAATAGTTAACAGGGAAACCCATTCCACGGTAGACTTGGCATGACCAATAATCACAGTTTGTGTATATGCCTTTCTCAGCGAGTTTTGAGCGTAAGGCTATATCCTCTAGTTTAATGGCAATATTATAGTACCTCTTAATCTCTTCATTCTCCTCTGCAAATCTAGCGGCATACCTCTTAAATATACGGGCACGTGGATCATAGGATCTATATACTCTATGTCCAAACCCGATTAAGCGCTTCCTCTTACTCTCTATATTCTCTTTAAACCATTTTTCTACGTTGTCAACAGACCCTATCTCCCTAAATTGCATCATCGCGGCGACATTTGCATATCCATGTAGTACCCCCCTTATGGCGGCTATTCCACCTACAATACTAGAATAGTAGTCGCTTAAGGTAGATGCGACTACAACTGTAGCGAAGGCGGATGCGTTCATACCATGCTCTGCATACAGTATAAAACTGAGGTCCATGCTCTCAACCCATAGTTTAGGAGCCTCTTTGCCATGAAACATATATAGAAAGTTAGCGGCGTGATCCAGCTCGTTATTAGGTTTAACTATAGGCAAATTATTCTTGATTCTATAGAAATATGATATTATGGTAGGTACTTTAGCCATTAATCTGACGGCTTTGCTATATATCCCTTCTCTACTTAAGTCACTTCTCTCGGGATCCAGATTACCTAGATATGAGACGGCTGTCCTTAACATTTCTATAGGTTCGACATCGTCAGGTAACTTTCTAAGTAGCTCTACAAGGTCATCGGGAATATTTCTCTCAGCTTTCAACCTGCTCTTAAATGCATCCAGTTCTTTAGCTGTAGGTAATCTGCCATATAACAGTAGAAAAGCGGTCTCTTCAAAGCAGCTTTTAGCTGCTAACGTCTCTATATCATACCCCATATAGTATAGCTTACTGTTATGGGCATCGATATAGCATATCTCCGTGGTATCTAGACAAATATCCTTGAGGCCTTTAAACGTTAATGGCTTTTTAGTCTTCTCGTCTATACACCACCATTGATCTTCAGGAGATAATTTCCTCGGCATATTTATACCCCCTATAAAATCATATAAACCGCTACAAATATTCTCGATAAATACATACAATAGAAAAATATAAAGTGTATCTAATCTAAACACAAATATTCAGAAATATTCATATGAAGCTTAACACCGAGATATCTCGGTTCATTACTTATCCTAATATAAACTAGATTACCCTAAACTCTCGATCTACTGTCCCCACGACATTTCTGGGCATCGGAGACGACTCTTATATCCATATGGTGGTATAATACACCCGCTATCGACACATAATTCACAGCGTATCGTGGGGCGGCTCAGGCCTATATAGATCTATCCTATAAGAAGCAGGTTACTTGTATTCCTCAGGCTTAATGTATGGATTAAACGCTAGAAATTCTTTTGTTCTCTCCAATATCTGGTCCTTTACATCCATATACTCATTGACACTTGAAACAAGGTACTCTAAGTGCTCCATCCTCCTCTCTTTGCTCCATCTACTCTTTTCATATGCATCCTTCGGAAACATCACCTTCACCTCTCCATCTATCAATTCTATTTGCCCCTCTATATCGCATAATGGACACCTAACCTTATCCTTTATTATATGTAGCGCTTCAGAACCGCATATTGGACAACAGTTTTCCTTGGTGTAGATCGGGGATGTAGCTTCTCCAGAGGCCGCTTTATAAACTCTTTCACCTAGAAGACGGGCCCTACTTATTATATCATCCATCAATAGTACTTCCCCCGGAATCGCTGCTCTAACTTTAATGAAGTCCACTATTCTGTAGCCCGTCGCCAATAGAAATGTAGACGTGTTTTCTAAGGCCAGTCCAGACCAGCCCTCAACTCCATAAGCCACTATTAATCCAGCGGGTCTACCGAGGAATATATCACCTCTTCTATATAGACTCAACAGCCTATCTACCAATAATTTTAATGCTCCAGGTATAGAGAGAATATATGTAGGTGTACTGATGATTAGGGCATCGCTTTTCTCCATCTCATCATAGACCCATTCTACGTCATCCTGTATCATGCAGTCCTCCCAGAAACAGTGGTAGCACGCCTTACAAATCTTTAATTCTAACCTAGGTAGGCAGATAGCTGCGACATCGCCTCCGAGCTCCTTAATCCTCATCAGTGCAGCCCGTAATAATATATCTGTATTACCAAGGCGTCTATAGCTGGAGGTTATACCTAATACCCTCACAGTCAACACCCTCAAAACCACTATAGATATGGAAGATATTTATTTCACCTTTCAATACTCCTCTACCATAATACTTTAGTTATAATATCGAATGCTATTACAATAATATGGCTCACTAATCAGCAATATGATGCTAGCAGATAAAGCCTCTTTAACTTTAGAATATTAATTATTCGTTTAAGATATAAGGTCTCGGTTATAAAAATATATTGTTGCTAAATATATAATTTTGAGTTAGAAAATTAATATGTCTCCTATATATCTTGTTTATCCTAATAAGTCGTATTGTGATTTAAAATGGATATCGGACCGACAATGAATTTGACTAAACTACTTGCTTATCTCCTTATAGGCTTAATCTTAGGCTCAGGGGCAACTACATACATGGCTTATAGCGACTTATTACCGGGGGTAGTTAGGGCACAGACTATAAATGAGGATCTTCTTAGGCTTGAAGAGGAAGTGAGGGCTATAGAAGAAAAACTTGATGAAAACGGTTCATTTTATAACTTTACAGAACAATGGTTCAGCACGTTATATAGCCTTATTCTAGAGATTAATAGGGAAGTTAATAACATAGAGGCGAAGCTGGATAAGGGAGGTGCATTCTACAATTTTGTTGATAACTGGTTTATAACTTTATATAACCTTACATTATCACTAAAGAATGTATCTGTAAATATAACTAACGTAACTAACGTGATTAATAATATTAACAAGATCAATGTAACAATCAATAACATCTATACATCCGTAACCAACATCTACAACACCGTGAATAACGTGTACAACTATGTCTTTAATATTTACGATATTACAGTCGAGATCTATGATTTCATAACTATAGAGGTGTACAATTATCTAATCAACATCTATGATGTAACCATAAGTATATATAATTTTATTACGATAGACATATACAACACGCTAGTCCTAATCTATAACCTAGTTATAAACATATACGACATACTCAACAACATCATGATCATAATGATAAACCTAGACTTCAAGACCCAGAAAACAGTATTAATCCATGTATCCGAGATATGGGAATTCGAAGACATGATAAGAAACTACTATGTACTTATCACACTAGAAGGAGAAGGCGCCGTAGGCGGAGAGATAACCCGAGTAAACGTAGTAGGAATCGAAGGCGAAGAAATATTCCTAAACCCCACAGAAGAAGTTGGACTATTTATAGTCACAGTGGTATTACCGCCAGACACCCCCGCGGGACAATACATAATGGTTATCGAGAGCGAGATACTTTTGGAGCTACCAGACGGCTCAATCGAGGTATTCAAAGGAGAAACTATAGTAGATGTATGGGTATAGATGTTCATACCACTTTTTATTTTACATAGATTTTTTATCTTATGCTTCGAATAATTAAGAATCAGAGATAACCCCAATAATTCTCTATATAATCATGACAATAATGAAAAGTAATATAAAGCGACACTAATATAAAATACAACCACGAGTTGTAAGTAATGTTTGTTTTATTTTTCCATCGCAATACCTATACTACTCTCCACCATCATAATATTTAGCGTAAAGTTTATCAATGAAGTGGAAATTACATGGTTTGACGAGACCAAATAAATCGTTGGCCCCCCATATAGAAGCTACTTAAATATAGTATATTGCCAAGGTGGAGATAATATTATAATGTATTTCGATGATCCGGGTGAAGTCTGTGAGAACCCTGTTAAGAATTATATCTGGATTGATAAGGCAGCTGCGGGCCATATATCCTTTCTCGGCGTCAACCCTTATAAATCTCGAGGCTTAATTAAAGGGAAGGTAGGTTATATATCTGATAATCTTAGAATCGGCCCCAATATATATTGAATTTAGTATAGCTGGATGGGAAATTTATGCAGGGGTCTGAGGCTCCAGTGTTATGGTTCAATAATGCCGTCTCTATTCTTAATAAAAATTAGGCATAAAATTTATTTATGGTGACTATTTGAAGTTAACTAGATATATACCTATCGTATCACCCGAATCTATAGATATATTCAACGAGTTGTCCCATGAATTTGAGTATGCAATAATACCATATTATACAATCATCTGGCCTAGGTCGTTAAAGCCAAAACTATCTAAGAAGGTTAAATGGATACTATCAAGTATCATGCCCGACGACCTTCTACGTGAAAAAGACACCCATATCAAGTTTAGGAAGCTAGCTGAAGAACTCGGTATAACCCACATCTTGGTTTGGGATATGCCCACATACCTTAACAAACCCGAAGAATCCCTCGGCAACACATATACTTCTCTCGACCGATTAGAGTACTTCATAGACCATGGATTTAAAGTTATACCTCTGATAAAGGGAGCATATGAAGACCACATAAGGATATCCCTAGGCGGAATCCGGGCTTTGGGTTTCGATATAGCGGCTTTCCACATATCAGAATATTTATATACAGAGTTACGTCCATATCCAGAGCTCTCTGATCCATTCATGAGTGCGTATGACTTGATGGTTAGCTATATCAAAAATATATTGGAGTACGACTTTAGGCAATTATTATTAGTTGGAGCGGCAAGCCCCAATTATGCTTATAGACTAATGGATCTAGATGACAGGATATGCCTCAGCGGTTATACATGGTATATAGATGCAGGGGAGAAACTTCTATATACAGAGAAGAAGAATATAAATGTCAAGAACCGATTCTATGAATGCACCTGTCCATACTGTAGCGTGAAGCCCCCGTTAACCCGGAGAAGTTCCTCGTCTATAGCTCAGCACAACCTCTACTTCAGCAACTGGCTAATCAATTATGACATTGACTATCCTGTTGATGTAGAAGTGAGACTCTATGATTTAATCGCCGACTATAGCCATGACATATTAATAGCGGCAGGATTATATGTGGGGCATAGAGACAGTATATGGAGAGGATTAATCCATATAGCCAAGAGGCTGAAGCCCAGATACCTCATCCTGATGGGGAACACGCTATATATAGATGGCTTTGGCAAGGGACAGGGGGAATGGATAAAATTCATGGAGAGGTTGATGGAGCTTCGGTTGAATGGAACCATAACCATATTAATGAAGAGCTATGGAGAAGAACGGCCTATAAACATCACTAGGAGATATAAATTCCTATTTCCAGGTGAAATCGATCCTTTGATGGATAACCTTAGAGAAACAATATATGACGAGGCCCTAATGAAGCTTATCAGGTTATACGCAACAGCCAAATCAAAACTAACAATAAAGAAATACCGGGATAGTAAACCGCTCACCCTAACTCTAGAGACCCGTCCAATAGAAGAAAAGGATGTAGAACGCACCCTGGAGGAGCTAGCAAGGGAAAGAGAATCTAGAGCGCTCGAATGGTTCATAACAACCTCAATAAACCAACCCCATATAGACACCGAGAAGATGGTTGCTACACCCGGAATATGGAGGAGAACATGGAATACATACACCAAACCGGAGGAAGGAGCCCTATACCTAACGAGGAGAGGCGAGGTAAAAATAATTAAAGGTGTGGATATAGATGGGGCAATATAAAGACAGAGAGGAAACAAATGTAGAGCTGGAGACGACGGCCGTAGGGCAGCCTCCCACCATATACCTACCCAGCACACCATTCAAGGAACTATATGAAAAGACAGGGGAGGAGATATATCGAATAACCATCTCCAACGATACAGAACACCAGATCCACTGGCGCTACAGCCCCAAGAGCCAAGTAGTATTATGCTATAAATGGCTCAAACTAGGAAAACACCACATTAAGATAGAGCCCTATAGCCAAGAAGCCTTTATAAAAGACTTCAACCAAGATGCAAAGAGCAAATATGGAATTAAACTTGAAATAATAAATGATAAACTGATACTAAGATTCAGCGGCGGAGAGACCATAGCAACAAAGAAATGGAGGTATGGGAGAGAGCACGGGGGAGCAGCCATAATAATAGCCGAATATCCAGCCGAAACAAGGAAAACAATAAAACTAAAATACCAGATTAAAAACCAAAAAAGCCAAATCAAGATACTATCAAAAAGAACATCAAGAAAAAGAGCCATGCCGGAGACAGTCACCAAACTAACAGCAAGCAAACACGGAATAGCCATAACATACCAACACGGAAAAAACCCAAAAAAGAAGAAGACAACATTTATTCCTCTATCTTCGCTAAAAAGATTATATGACTATAAGATTAAAGATAAAGCGATTACTTATGAAGTAGTAGGAAAAGACGATATAGTTATCTATAAGTTTGAGATAACTGATGGGGATGCTTATTCTGTTTTACGCAGATTAATGAATATAAGTTATGACATGCTTAAACATGGTATAGTAAGAGGAAGATTTGTTAGAGAAGAAATTGGTAAAAAGATTGCGTTACATTTCTTATCACAAAAGATTATGGGAAATGTGATTAGAGACCCATACTTAAAATCAAGATTTAAACTGCTAATGAAAAAAAATATTAGGCCTGATGTCTTTGTAAAAGCAGAGAAACTTGTTGATGTATTCGAAGTTAAATTTGTATCAAATAGAGAAGCTGTTAATAAAAAATATTCTGAAGCTTTCAAAGAAGTGCAAAGGCAGGTCAATAAAATTATTTCTATCATGGATCAACTGAAGATAATAATAAAGAATTATGGTTTTATAATAGTAACTATTAATTTAAAGAAGGATAAGTATGGTTTTTTATACTTTAAAATGGAGAAACTAGATGGTGATATTGATGAGTTGGAATAAATCATTATATAATAGTTTAGATTTTCTAAACATGATAATAGAAAGAATAGAAACATATCCATATTTATCATACGACTTAAGAATAGGAGCGTCATTAGCTGAAAATATATATTCATGGAATATAGCAAAATCAATTAATTATGCGCTTGCCGAGCCACATAAAATGTTCTTCAGGTGGGCTGAAGAAAACCCAGATGGTATAATGATTATGAGAGATATGGAGGATTCCATTATAGACATTGTAAATGAAATATACGGAGTCTACTTATACGATAACCTGGAATTTAATGAAGAAAGTTGGTCAAAACCAGAGATGATTGAAAAACTTAGAAAAAAATATCCCAAAGCCTTTGAATTCATAGATAAAAGAGCAGAGGCGGCGAATAGGATAAGCACAAAGCACAAAGTAGAGATAAGGGATATAATAGATGAAACAGGATATTCATACATCGAATTAAGATATAATGTAAAGAAAAAGGCGATAAAAGATAAAGTCTCTCTATTTATGCAAGGCATGGATATATTAAGAGAAATTTATAAAGAAATTTATAATGTTGATGATGCACAGCAAGAATTTGACATCCAAGAAAAAGGGGATATAGAATTTATAAAGACAAGCTTATACACCATAAGAAAGATAATCAATGAACTACACACACTAATACCCACAAATATAGAAATAGATAACTGGCCAATAGAGGGAGGAAGAAACATATTCATAAGACTAGAAAATAGGAAGATAGGCACATTAGAAATAGAAATACATGAAATCGAAGAAACAGAACAACCAATAAAATATAAAATAACTGGATACATAGAACTTAGGAAAAAACACCGAACCAAAATAGAAAACAGTCTCAGTAAAATAATTAGGTATAAGGAAAGAAAGCCACTAATTAGTATCGAAGAACAGCACTCCTCGCTATATAACGCCATAAACCAAGTCCAACAAATAATAAAAACAATAGAACAAAACACATAAACCTTTTAATGGTCCCCGGGGTGGGATTTGAATTCAAGTATATTCGTGATACCTTATCTCTTTGACCTTTACTGATCCGTTTTTATCTACTACTATGTAACCCGGTCTAGGTTCCGTTAAACTAGGTGAAAAAAGGGTCCATTCACCGGGTATAGCCACTTTCTCTTTGTAGTCTACATATGGATAGTTAAGTAAATTTGTAAATATCCAGTCGTATCCTTTATGGCTTTTATCATTTCTAACCAACTTAATAGCTTCCTCAGGAGGAAGATGATCTATTATTTTTTCGTTAGCAATTTTTATGGTAAATTCTTCTTTTAGAGTTTTCTTCTTTACAGTTAACTCTTGCTTTGCTCCGCTATAGAATTTGATTAGCGTTAGAAGACCTGGTTCTTCGGTAAATTTATTTATTAATGGGTCTTTGGCCTCCCTATAAAGGAAAGAGTCGTTAGTTAATATGTCTATTGGGTATGTCTCAGAGCGGCCTTTCATGAAGATCGATATAGTTCCATGTTCTTCATATAGCTCTGAAAGAATACGAATTAACTCGCTCCACTTTTGTCTATTTTTGTCGGAGGGATTATCTAGATAAAGTGTATTACCTATTAGAATTATATATGTGGGTTTGACTCGTTTCATTTTATTAAAAAATACCTGCCATAAACTCTGTGGATGGCCTATATATAGATTTGATGTGACAATTAGAATTTCGTTAGCATCAACAATTAGGTCGTATGTCTCAAATCTATGCTTATCATCGCCCTCTATATATAGCCAATTATAATAGAGATTATGAAGTGCAATGTAGTAGGGGGTTCTTCTCTGTTTTGCAGACACATATTTACATATTGGACAGTCGCATTCAAAGTATGATTTACCTAAATATTTTATCTTTCTCTTATCGGTGTATACTCTAAATCTTCTTGCATCTATATACCAACTTAATCCGGCCAAAACAATCTTATCCGACAAATCCATTAGTAAATCCATATGTCTTGGGCTAGCGCCGCCCAATACCAATATGCGTTTGAAAGGATAATTAACTACTTCTTTTAGTAGAAGAAGAAGATAATCTTTAGCCGAGATATATTTATCTGGATAGTATGGATAGGGACGTAATCTACTTGATAGGAATTCACTAGCATGAAAAGCTACATCTTCATAACCTCGTTCAGCTACTTCATTACAGAACCACCGTATCTGATCTGGGGTGGCTCCTTTTATTAATGGAATAACATCGAAACCCTTATTTTCAAACCAATCTATATATTCTAAACATCGTGGAATATTCTCTTCTGCCTCCTCTATTTTATCTAGATAAGTAGGTAGGTCCCATACAATAACCTTATTGATACCTTTATCTTTAGCCCAAGAGGCAAACTGGATATGGATATTTTGAGTGGCTAATAGGTAATCCGGCATTACTGATGAGAGAAGCCACTTGACATCGCTAGGTAACCGGAAAACAGGCTTATCGAATATACGGTAATACTGGAAAATAGCGTCTACAAATCTATTTTTTAGTATGTTAAATCCATCCAGACATTCTGGAGGCACTATCGGGATAAAATAATATTCTAGTAACATGTTCATTCACAGTGAGTTGTTAAGATATATATTATGATTCTTGCGTAACTTCTTTTATCTTATGAATTACATTTGCTATAAACGTCTCGATCTTACCAAAGTCGCCTGAACCACTGTGACTTATCAGAGTTGAGACGGAATCATTACCGGGTTTCATAATAAGCTTTGGCTCGAGAGCCTTGTTTAACATATCCATTAATTTATTCATTAAACCCTTATTCTTAGATATTACATTTATGTGAATATTGTGTTTAGAGATATCTATCTTATCAATATATATATCGGTGACCACCCTTATTTCACCATCTTCACCAACTGAGTTAATAGATAATAGATATTTACCTACGTGTCGCGCGTCAATACTTATATTGAGTATCTTATCTAATGTATGCTCTGTCGATATCTTTATCAAGAAATTCAATAGCATTCTTAACTTATCGTACTCAGCGTTCTTTTTATATATGAAATAATTATCACGTACATCTTTTCTCCATTTATCCATATCGATCTGGTTATACCCTAAATATATCTCTTTTAATATTTCGATAGCTACAGATAACTTCTCAATCAGATTAGTAGGCAAGTGTTCTTCACAAAGTTTGATTCGAACTCCAAAAAGCCCTTCACTACGAGTAATGAATTCTGGCTTGAAAACATTGTGTTCTAAATCACGGCTTTTTTTATCTGTGATTTCCTTCAAAGAATTGTAGTAATCCTTAAAGAATTTAGGGAATATGTCTGAGAACTGTTTTATAGTGTTTTGATCGGACCAATTAACCGACAACATTTCATCATAATATTTAGCTGACTTCTTAGGATATAGTTCCTCAATAAGGTCGATAATATTGTAGAATATTCCTTCAATAAAGCATCCGTCTGGGTCACATACTAATCTACCTAGATAGTCATATATATGGCTAATATATGAACTAGCGTCAGCCACCCATAAATAGGCGTCATTAGTTATGTTAAGCCGAAACCTAATTCTAGGCGAAAACATCAATTCATTCTCTATAAAATCCAACAAATCCATCCAAATATCATAAATATCTAATAATAAATCCATATCAGTCATATCTACATCTCCATATCTGATAAAATATTTTACCTTTTAAATAGTCATCAATTTTCCTAGAGAGTAGATTTACTCCCACTATTAAGACCCCATAATATAAATTCTCAATAGCATTATAACTCATGATATCCTTTATCTTCTCTTTATATGTCCTATAGATAAATGCTTCAATCTGTTTCTTAGCCTTATTAGCTTTTAACCTCATCACATACCGATCTGATCTAGCGGTGAACTTAACCTCAATAACATATAGATTCTCGTCGTCCACTATGCAATATAGATCAGGTCCGCCATCCACTCTATCCATCTCATTAATAAATCTGATGTTTCTGTATCTCTCATTTAAAAAACGATTTGCAATAATAATCCCTATTTTCTCCTTTTCTAGTGGTCTTTTCCTCGGACCATAAGAATAAATATATGTATAATAGTTTTTCACCGTCATCCAAACCTTCTCCGACAAGGATATGTTATACCACGACCCTGAGACTTCTTTAAACTCTATCCCGGCAGGGTCCTCCATTAAAACAAATTCAATATACTGTGATCGAGAAATAGATCTATTGAAAGATGTTACATCATACCTCCCCTTTCTATAGACAACCCCTAACTCCGAACCAGAAGAAACAAACTTTACAACATCATACCTATGTCTATTCTTACCTTTACCAATAATTCTTTTAACAAGATTTCTCCCAAATTTATCATAAATAAAAACCAGGTCAATAGGATTATCGCCCTCTATAGTCAATATAAGCTCCGAGTCC
This sequence comes from Candidatus Scotarchaeum otlingeri, assembly GCA_002011075.2. Taxonomy (GTDB): domain Archaea; phylum Thermoproteota; class Nitrososphaeria; order Geothermarchaeales; family JDFR-13; genus Scotarchaeum; species Scotarchaeum otlingeri. The sequence continues at coordinate 164,030 of MTMA02000006.1, read as the reverse complement.
CCTCCTTTAGCAACCCTCAACTCATAATTAATAACCCTATAAACATCATCAGTAGACAATACTCTAAGCAACAACTTATCCTCCACCAATTCAAGAACAACACCATATTTATTCGCTGACTTCTGATTAAAATCCCTTATAAAATCTTCTAAACTATAACTACTAATATTCTTGATTACACATGTAGCGCCAACCTTCAAATCACCTGAAACCACAAACTTCCTCACTCCATAATAAGTAAACACTTCAAGCAGATTACTCTCAACATCTAATAACAACTTAAAAATACCCTTACCCCCATAAACACCAAATGACTCCCAAATAGAACGATATAACTTAATACAACCATACCCTTTAGAAGACCCTATCTTAACAACATAAACAACCGCATCATCCACATCTAAAGACCTAAAACTACCCACTAAAAACACCGACATACACTAAAAAGATATAATGGTCCCCGGGGTGGGATTTGAACCCACAACCTGCTGGTGCCTGCATGTACGAGCAGCGGCCGGGCAAATAAGTAGCCCACCAACTGGGCACGCTACAGCCAGCCGCTCTTCCAGGTTGAGCTACCCGGGGGGTGTTTCTCTATTATTTGTTTTGTGGGTTGGTTTTTATATTTTTCTTTTTTGGTGGTGTTTTTTTGGTTGGGGGCGTTTTTTTATTTGTTCTTTATCTGTGTTTGGTTTGTATGTAGAGTGGTTTTTTTCTGTTAGTTTTCATCGCTTTTTTGTTATTGTATGTGTATTATTTGGTTTGTTCTTTGGTTTTTGGTGTTTGTTTTGGTGGTTTTTATATAAAAATTGGGTGGGTTGGTTTATAGTTGGTTTATGGTTTCTTGGCTTGTTTTTGTTTGGGTGTTGTACCAGTATTTTTGGTATTTTAGTGCTTCGTTGTGTCCCATTCCGAGGGTTCCGTCTGTGTTGTCGAATGCGTCTACGCAGTCTGTTATTATTATGGTTTTGTATCCTCTGAACCATGCGTCTGCTATGGTGTGTTTGTCGCAGCAGTTTGTGTGTAGTCCTGTTATGTATAGTTCGTCTCCTGGTTTGAATCCTAGTTTTTTTAGTAGGGGTTGGAGGGCTGTGGGTTCTCCGTTGTTGTCGGTGAAGGCGCTGTAGGTTCCTTTTTCTATTTCTAGTAGGAGTTGGTTTGGGGGGATGTTCTCTATATCTTTTGGGGTCCAGTTTCTTTGGAGGGTGTATATTCCTTTTTTGAGGAGGCCGTCTACTATCTCTGATCCTTCTGTTCCTTTCATTGAGTGTGGTCCCCATTTTTTGAGTTCGTGGTCTGTGGGTAGGTGTCTATCTGATGCGTAGATTACTGGGTATCCTTTTTTGAGGAAGGCTTCTTGGAGTTGTCTTATTCGGGGTATTAGTTGCTGGGCTCTTTCTAGGGCTAGGCTGGGGTTGTATTCTTTGAGGAGGAAATCTTTGGTCATGTCTATTATGAGGAGGGCTTTCTTTGTCATTCTAATTATAGTTGATTAGCGGCTTGTCATATGAGTTTTCGTTGCAATAATCTGCTGGTTTTTGGTTGTCTTATGCAATTTTTGCCTATATAAAAAGAGGGGTGTTGGGGCTGTTCCTTTTTTTATCCTTCCGTGTAGCTGTGGTTCTCTTGGTTGTGGCTTTGGTGTTGCATATGCATGTTCTGCATCATTTCTTGGCATTCTATATGCATTTGGCTCTGGTTGTACATCATTTGATGCATGTGGCTGTTTTGGTGGTTATGCATTGGACAGTCGGTATATCCGTTGTTCATAGCCATGTGCATCCCGTTCATTCCTCCATGCATCATGCCGTTGTTCATGCCGCTGGTCATCATCCCATTATTTATTCCACGCATAGCCATAGCGTTGTAGGGGTTTGCTATTATCCCTGGTATCATCCATCCGATTAGTAGTGCTGTTATCAGCCCGCTTGCCACTATGATTAAGGTTTTATTCATCTTTTTCACCTCAAGCTTTTCTATAAGGGGTGAAACATTAGATAAGGGTTTTGTGAAACGGTTTTGAAACGGTTTCTCTCCGCGGATTTAAGGAATATTCTCTAGAATACACATCTTATATCTACCTATCTTCTTATCTATCGAAATCGATAATTATTCTTATTATGAATATCAGGGGAGACCCTGCATTAAAACTGTTCTTTCTATCGCCTATATTAGCAGAGATGTTATCGGGCTCTGCACCCCCCATGGAATTCTTTAATCCTATTGCATTCATTATCCTGAGTGTTCTATATGGGGGCGGCGCTATACTTATTAGAGAAGCTAAAGTAAGATGGAAGAAAGATTTTTTAGTGGTTTTATATTTGGGGGTTGCATATGCCATAGCTGAGGAAGGATTATTTGTAAAAAGCTTCTTCGATCCTTACTGGATAGACTTAGGTGTTCTTAGAGGCTATGGAAGAGTATACGGAGTGAACTGGGTTTGGACCAATGCTCTTATATTTTATCATGCTATTGTAAGTATAGCTATCCCCATAGCTATTGTTGAATTGATTCATATAGATAAGAGAAATATAAGCTGGATTTCAGGTAAGAAATTGAAATTACTTTTTGCCGCCTATTCCCTAAATGGACTCGTTATATTTGCTTTCCTCAATCCCTATCTCCCCGAGCCCCTTCCTTATCTAGTCTTTACACTGATAGGTATATTGATAGTTTTAACGGCGAAAAAGGTGCCTAGAGCCGGTATATTGGGTAAAGCCAGATTTAAGGCGTCCACCCGGAAAAATATCGTGTTTGGCTTCTTCACCATATTCGCCTTATACTTCAGTTTCTTCGGGCTGCCTAATTATTTACCTCCTCCAGCAACTATCTCCATAGGCACAGCAATACTCCTAATATTAGGGTTAGCGATATATTACAACTCTAAGGAGTGGGAAGCCAGACACACATGGGCACTAAGTTTCGGAGCCTTATTATTCTTCATTATCTTAGCGCCTATTCAAGAACTCGATCCGACCCGCGTAGACGATACTAGAGGCATGACAATTATTGGAATTTTAACATTGATATTTATGCTTTGGCTTCGGAGAAGAGTATGGGAACACAGAGAATAGGGGAGGCTCACCTCTCTATCTTCTCTGGAAGTATAAATTCGTAATACCCCCTCAATAACTTCGTCCTAATGAACCTATGCATCTTTCGCGCTGATAGGTAAATGCTCCATATCGAAGCATCACTATCATAGTATTTTTTGACCTCCTCATAGGTAATAGATTTATAGTCATCAATCTCCTTCTCAACGAAGAATTGATTAGCAACGTCAATCATACCTGGGATAAGATCAGGCTTCTTCTCCTTAAAAAGATTAGCAATGAGATCTACTACAACGCTTCTAAAGTCATAGTATCTATCCAATATCTCTTGAAGAAAAAGCTTCTTTAATATCCACCTTAGTATGGGAGGCGCCGCCTTAAGGAAAAGCTCGGCTTTGAGCTGCTCTTCGCCGTCTACCCGTATTAATGGTGTAGTTGTGTCTAGGTATACTAAACTGGGTTTCTCGGGGAGCTTATCTTCCCCTTCATAATTAGTTACTGCCCAATTAGAGATCTGGCCGTCGAATCCTAATGCATGTTTACCCTCCATATCCATATTGTAGAGCCATATTTTATCCATATAGCTTAGTATATCCTTGAATAATCTGATGGATTCACTCTCAGGTATCTTATGGATAATTTTATGGCAAATTGAAGCGGGATTGAGAAGCTCTTGATAAAGGAATAATACTATCAATCCATCGTCTCTCTCCACTATCTCAGCTCCATATTCCGGCGTGGATATTCCTATTGATCGAAGAAGCTCGTTATATTTCTCATATAAGTCTACGTATCTCTTCGCCTCATCTATATCTCTAAATAGAGGAAGCCTCTTAAATGCTATCCCACTAAATTCATCCCTCAGGATCTCAAATACAGTGGATATCTCGCCATAGCCTAATATTCTAAGGGGAATGACCGATTTCTCGGGGTGAAGAGTATCTAGTCCCTCCTCGAACTCCTTTAATAAGGAGAGGTCTAACTTCCCCAAGCCTTTTCACCCATGTTTATAACATCATCTTAATTAATTCAAGATATTCTTTATGTTCCTTCGCCCAGTTATATGCGGCCATCAACCGCTCCCTAATATATATCAACTCCTCATCTCCAATTATGAGAGGCGGCAGGAATTGAAGTACAGAACGGTCATTATTAGCGTATACAGCGAGGATTCCATGGTTATAGGATGAAATTGCCAGTAGGGGGCCATAACCTTCATCCATCATCTTTAGACCTATGAATAAACCTATCTGCCTAATTTCAGTAAGTATATCGTTATAATTCGTCATTACCTCATCTAGAATTCTTCTTAGTCTATATGATATCTGATTCACATGATTAAGAAAGGAGGGATCGGAGGATATCTCTAGAACCTTTAATGCTACGCGACAACCTATCTCAGCGCCTCCAAAGGTAGATACATGTATAAATGGGTGGCGTCTCATAAATTGATCTAGTTCCTCTTTATATAGAGTTGCGGTTATAGGATATAAGCCTCCGGATAATCCCTTACCGACAACAAATATATCCGGTACTATTCCGTAGTGCTCGAAACACCAGAGTTTACCGGTTCTACCCAGCCCTGTCTGTATCTCATCTAATATTAATAGAGAGCCTTTATCATCACATAGGTCTCGTACTCCTTTATAGAAATTTTTCGGTGGCATCGGCATCCCCAGGGTAGCAGGTATCGTTTCAAATATAACAGCAGCTGTATCATTATCTATAGCATTAGATAAGGAATCGAGGTCTCCAAAGGGAACCGATATAAATCCTGGTGCTAACGGTTCGAAGGGCCTCTTGTATTGATCGTCTCCCGCGGCCAAGGCAAGCCCAGTATGGCCATGATATCCTCCTTTAGCATATATAATCTTATATCTCCCCGTATATCCTCTTGCTAGCTTTATAGCATAGTCAACAGCTTCTCCTCCACCTACACCATAGGTAACCCTCGTGATCTCTTTTGGCGTTAATTCAACTAGCTTTTCGGCTAATAATGCTCTGTTTTCACTTATCAAATGATGATTACCTATATCTATACCTTCCTCTAAGGCGTCTAACAAGGCCTTTTTTATCTCAGGATGGAGATGGCCGAGATTATAAACGCCACCATTACAATGACAGTTTAGCAATTTCTTTCTTCCATCAAGATCATATATCCATGGACCATGTCTCCTCCCTATAATAAGGTCGAAGCCTATAGCTGTATAAAACTCCACTTTACCCGATGAAACATGATCTCTATATAACTTTATTATCTTGTTTTTATACCCCTCCACCACAAGGCACCTAATAACAAATGCGTCCCAGAAATAATTATAATTGATAAGGATAGTTAGACTGGCTTAATATAAAAAGAAATATTTGGTGATTATTCTTATATCTCTATCTCTCTGCTTTCTGCCTTAAACCCTATTTTGGCGTGGGTACCATCGCAGTAGGGCTTATTTTTTGAGGCTCCGCATCGGCAAAGAGCCATTATAACTTTGCCTTCGACTTCAATGAGATATGGTCCATTCTCCTTACATTTTATTATTGTTTTACTAGTCATATCATTCATGTTATTAGCGGATATATAGTATAAAAATTAGTATATGGTTAACTCTATAATTTACAATAGAATCCATATTACACCTCTTTTTATATTCTTATTTCCTTCTTCCTAATTATTTCTTAATGAGGATAAGCTGGCAGCTATATGGATATGGAGGGATCGCTGGAATAGTTGAGGAGGCAACCCTGTGTCAACAATATGGTTTCGATGGAGTATGGTACCCTGATTATCAAGCTCCCTTCTCTAATGAACCCGAGTTATACGTTGTTCTCACCTCATTAGCCCATAAAACGAAGAGTATATTGATAGGCTCGATGATCACAGATGTATTAAGAAGACATCCGATGGTTACAGCCCATAGCTTCGCATCATTATCACATATAGCCCCTGGAAGACTGGTTCTCGGCCTGGGGGCGGGTGGTGCAACAAGTCATTTACCCTATGGTATTAATATGGATAATCTTAGATCAAAATTAGAGGAGGGAATTATAGTAATAAGAAAATTGTGGATGGCAAAGGAAAAGGAGCCTGCAAACTTCAAAGGCGCATTCTTCAGTTTAATAGATGCAGGCTCACCGTTACACCCAGTTGGAGTGATACCGATTTATATAGCTGCCTATGGTCCCCGGATGCTTAGGCTTACAGCTAAATATGGTGATGGATGGCTACCCGAGTCCCATACTCCAGATTCATATAAAATAACCTCAGATAACCTTAGGCGGTTGATAGAAGATTTTGATAGAGACCCTGATAAATTCGAGATGTGTCTAGGCGTTATATTCTATCCCTTTGAGACGGATGAGTATAGCTATAAGAGGCTCTTAGAAGGAGCCAAACATTATCTAGCTACTTATCCCGATATTCTATGGATAGAGGGATACAGCCATCCAGGATTAAGAACCCACCAAATAGTAGTTAATAAAGAATTATGGGATAAGTTGGCAAGGGATATTCCAAATGATCTAGCTGATGAAACAATAGTCTATGGAAATGCGGAGGATTGCGTCGATAAGATATCTAGGTTCTATGACGCTGGATGTAAACATATAATCCTAGAGCCATACTGGATAGAGAGAGACCGTCTATTCGAAGCTATTTCTATAACCGGTACGAAGATAATTCCAAAATTACCATAGGTATATAAATAAATCATTTTTATCTAGGTAATTTTCTTCACAGCTATTTATTACGATAACTCTTTTGAAATCTTTTGCTGACTAAATTGAGGTATTTCGTCATTAATTATGGTTTAATAGTGAAATATAGTCTTCTATTATTTTTTCCCTTATTTTCAGTTTTAAGTAAGATAACATCACCGATCTCTCTTGTATTATGTACATGAGGCCCGCCATCGGCTTGGATATCTATACCTTCTATCTCCACGATTCTGAGAGTCTTTATATGCGGAGGTAACTTTGCCGCAAGCTTTACTATACCAGGTATGTTTAGAGCGTCTTCTCTAGGTAAATAATATATTTTTACAGGTAGATTTCGTTTTATTACCTGATTCGTTTTATCGATAACTAGCTCCATAAGCGCCTTATCCATCCTCTCCAAGTTGAAATCTACCCTAGACTTGTCAATATCAACTTTATTCCCTGTTATTAACGATCCCTCATCTTTATATAGTATAGCGCTAATTATGTGGCAAGCAGTATGCATCCTCATCAGTCGATAACGCCGCTTCCAGTCTATAATTCCCACTACTTCATCATTAGGTTTAAGTGTATGTTTCTCAGTCAAGTGGTATACATCGCCCCCCTCTTTACCCACAAAAGTAACGGGATATTTATCTTCTCCTCTAATCAATACACCTGTATCTGAAACTAGCCCGCCTCCCAAGGGATAGAAGCAAGTCCTATCAAGAAAGACTTTTTCACCATCTACCCTTGTGACCGTTGCATTAAACTCACGCATATATGAATCATTCATATATAGTAGTTCAGTCAAGATAGACACCCATTATATCGTAAGGTACTTCAATAATAAAACCCTTATATTTCCTCCCGTAATAACCCAGAAAATAAATGTGTGTAAACGTGTTTTTACATAATGTAAATTTGCCTTGTGAAACGATTATTTTCAAATAAATACTCCAATAATCCCTATTGAATAACCCGTTGTTATCAACGGTGAATATCCCCTTTTACTCGAATAACTTGAGTATATGACCTAGATTAGTATGCAGAGAAGACAAGAGGTATTCCCTCATCGATTCGGCTCTCCTAATATCTTCCATAGTATCTATATCCATCCACGCAGACCCAGATACATCAAAAATAGTTACATTATAATTATCTTGGACAGCTGATCTTATCATATCTGACAACTCCAGAACCTCCCTATCCTCCATCAACCTTAGAAAATATGGGTAGAGATTCATGCTGATAATAAATAGCCCCGTATCTACATGAGTATACTTTTTCAGCTTCTTTCCAATATTTACCACGTTATAATTATCAACAAAGACCTTAGTAGCTTCCTCTACATTTATGAGGATAGGCTTAGAATCTACAGCAATAACAACATCGGCAAATTCCGAATTTAACATCATCCTATGGATACCATATGAATATATGTGGTCTGACATGGAAAGATAAAAATACTGACCTTGAACCCTCTCCATTCCTATCATCAAGCTATATCCATTCCCCCTCTCAGGGCTATTATTAACAATTAATTCAAAGTTTAGGTCAGTATCTACCAATACTTCTTCGATACTATCTTTATTGAAAGGATTTACAACGATATGGAATTTATTCACACCGATATCTAATAATGATGCTATTGAATAACAAATAAGCGGTATCCCCCCCACCCTGACAATAGGCTTAGGGGTCTCCCCAATATACTCTTTTAATCTACTTCCTACTCCCGCCGCTAATATTACGGCTTCATATACCTTCAACTTCATTACCCCCTAGAAACTTAAGAACTAAACGTTAATGCAGATAATACTCCAGTAAAAATATATCTACCCAAAATTTAATAACTGAAAAACCTAATTAAATTAAGAATTATAAGCAAACAGCAGTCTAAATGATATATGGATACAAGAACGCGCCGGGTCCGTGGTCTAGCTTGGCTAGGATGCCGGCCTTGGGAGCCGGTGGTCCGGGGTTCAAATCCCCGCGGACCCACCATTGTAAAAATGTTATTTTTTGTGGAAATTCTATCATATTCTTATTAATAACTTAACGGGTGAGTCTGATGTATATTCAAAAATACGCGGTGACTAGAAGAAGTGTAAGGAGATATAAAAAGGAAGATATTCCTTTAAACGATTTAATGTATATTCTAGATGTTGCTAGATATGCTCCTAGTGGTGGGAACCGTCAACCATGGAGATTTCTATTGGTATCTAGCCCCGAGAAGAAGAAGGAGATTAGAGAGATATGTGAGGAGATAGAAAGAAAATTTTATAACCGAGCGCCTCGGGAATTCGTAGAATGGGCTGCCTCAAGGAACATCACTTGGAGAAAGCCGCATTTAACAGAAGCTCCAGTATTAATTCTAGTGTTTGGTAGAAGGGGCACTCCATATTGGATAGAGAGTGTATGGCTTATGATAGGATACCTATTACTTGCGGCCGAGGAAAAAGGATATGCTACATTGACATATACACCGTCAGATACAAGATGGGCCAACTCTATGTTTAATGTACCAGAGGAATATCGATTACAAACGATAATCCCTATAGGAAAACCTGATGAGGCGCCTAGTGACCCGGGCAGGCTCCCACTGAAGGAAATAGTATTTGTTGAAGAATGGGGAAACAAATTAATACAATAAATCGCGGGTATAAGGTGGGTTAGGGTTATAAATATATCAATTATTGTAGCTAAATCATATTCACCGTGAAATCTATATCCATATTTCCTACTATAACTTACCTAATATTTTGTCAGCTATTTTATTTAGTATATTAGAGGTATATCCGTGACACCCGATCTTAGATAACAATCTTAAATCGTCTATAGTATCTACGTCGATCAATGTCTCGGATGACCTATAGACATCTATCTTTATACCTTGGTTCTTTGCGGTAGCTAGATGTTTCTCAAAGCTGTGTGGACCATACATTAGTTTCAGGGGCTTAACCAGATGCTGAGCTATTACATTTGTACCTCCATCGGAGGATGGAGCCAATACACATGACTCTTCTTTTAACGCTATAGATATAATTTCATCTAGATTTCTCGCTTGCAACAAGGGTATATCCGCTACACATATTACAGTAATGTCTGGGGCTACGTGCTTTGATGCATAGCTAATAGCATATTCAACAGCGAGTGTCTGACTTATACCTTTATCATAAATGAAGTCTATTCCGCTGAACTCTGCTAACAATTCTTTTAATTGAGCATCCGGTGTCACTATAATCGTATAGTCGATATATTTGCATAGCATTACCGATGTAACTACATCCTTTAACATAGATAATGATAATTCACATCTCTCATCACTAGTCAAATAGTTAGATAAACGGGTCTTAGAAGAAGATAATTCTTTCATCGGTATTATGCATGTTACCTTCATAAATTTATCCCCGTAAATTTGAATATTTCCTTAGCCAATCTTATCGAGTCATCGAGGTTATTTATGGATATATCTGTCACATATACATCTATATCGAAAGACCTGTTTATCTCTGAAGCATAATTACTATCCGCCGTATCTATTATAAGATAATCGATATGATCCTTATATAGCTCGGCTAGACCGATGGGGGATGGCTCGAATCCCTCTGCCTTCATAAATTTATCCGCTGGGCCAGAGTATGGTCGCCCAGCTTTTATAGGAGATACAGCAAGTATAGGATTCGAGATATTCCTAAGAGCCTCCTTAATCTCCTTAATATGTATAATAGGGCCTATACTGTTGATAGGGTTACTCGGCCCTATAATTATTAGATCAGAAGATTCTATTGCATCACATACATTTGGCGCAGCTTTAGCGGCTCCAAGTCCTATGAACTCGATTCTAGAGACATCTAATTTGGCCCGGTGTTTAACTAGATATTCCTGTATATGTAGCTTTCCGAGGGAAGTGGTAACATATGTATCTATCTTATCATCAGTGGCTGGAAGAATCATAGATTCGATGCCAAGTTTACTGGTTATATATTTTGTTACCTTACTAAGGGTGTATCCCTTATTCATAAGAAATGTTCTAGTTACATGCATAGCCAAATCTCTATCCCCGATATTAAACCAAGGCCAGTCTATACCATACCTTTTTGCTTGAGTCAAGAAATGGAAAGTATCACCCTTTACCCCCCAGAATCTGTTTGTATCTAGAATATTAGCAAATAGATATATTACGGTGTCGAGGTCAGGTGACACATATAAACCATTCCACCAGATATCATCCGCTGTGTTAACTATTACTATCAGTCTAGAATCGCCGAGAACCCTCCTAAGCCCCATCAGCAATTTTGGGGTACCTCTACCTCCACTGAGAACAGTAATCATATCTAGGTAGCACCACAATAATATTTTTCATCAGGATATTTTTACCCTCTTTGCTAGAGTCTTAATAGACAGATGCTTCGTAATGAAGGTATAGTCGGTCCATAGAGATAATAATTAATGGTATCTAACTTGAAAGATATTTATATGTTACCGTAACGAAGCGCTGCTCACAGAGCAATGAAATCATATAAATACATCATTAGAAGAGCGTAACGATATAAGAAAAACATTATCAAACAAAAAAATTATGAAGAGCCTGATGGGCCCGCAGGGACTCGAACCCTGGACCCCCGGGTTATGAGCCCGGTGCTCTGCCTTCTGAGCTACGGGCCCTATCTACCTAATATATAGGTATTTATTTTATAGTTAAATTTTTTATGGTATTGCTAGGTATATCACAATAGCAGTGAGTAAAACAACTATAAGGGTGTTTAGCGCTAGATATATATAATCTCTCCAACTCATGCTGGTTTCAACAATTGGTTTTCTTTTAGCTTTGAGGTCTAAGCCCCTGACTTCTAATGCTTCAGCTACCTCTATACTCCTTTTAATCGATAATATTATTACCGGAATGAGGATAGGGATATAATTTCGAATTCTGCTTAAGATATTACCTTTGTCTAGCTTGAGGCCTCTAGCTACCTGAGCCTCCATAACCTCATTTATTTGCTGCATCATCGTAGGTATAAACTTTAGCGCCAAAGAGAAGGAAAGAGTAATGGTTAATGGCAATCCAGACTTGTCTAAGGCTGTCGAGAAATCATCCGGTGACGTAGTTAAAAAGAATAGTGTAAATACAGTTACAAGGGATAATATCCGGAGAGATGGAGTTAACGCGGCCGTAATATCTAGACGGGTAAAATAGTAGTTTGCAAAGAGTATAATAAGGAAAAACGGTGTAACAGTTAATACACTCCTCATCATATTTCTGAAGCACTTCGCGGATATCGCTAAAATTGATGAGAGTAATATTATGATTATTTGCGTAGTATATGATGGGCTTAATATTATGAATATAGAGTATATCAGTATAACTATGAATTTAGTTCTGGGGTCCAGCTTATGCATCAGTGTATCTCGCTCAACATATCTAAATAAAGCGTCTAGCTTAAGCATAATATTTTTATCACCCTCTAGCCAACATCTCAAGTGCCGCGATAAAATCGTGTATATTTATTATAGGCTTTTTGATTATGCCTTTATCAAATAATGGTCTAGATACATCAATTACTGATGGAGGATATAATCCGGAGCTTCTCAATAACTTTTCGTTGGATAAAATGTCTTCAGCTGCTCCATCAGCAACTATCTCCCCATTGTACATTAGTACTACCCTAGGTTTTAACTCAGCTACAAATTCTATATCATGAGTTACGATAATAACGGATTTTTCCTGCTCTACTAAAACCTGGATGATCTTTGTAAGTATTTCCCTCTGATACTTATCTTGTCCTGCTGTGGGCTCATCTAACACGATATAATCTGGGTCCCAAGCAAGTGCGCAGGCCAATGCTAATCTACGTTGTTCTCCTCCACTAAGAGTAAAAGGCGACCTATCTTTAAGCCCATCTAACCATAGCAATGCTAATACCTTATTAATTCTGTGAATTCTATAATCCTCATCGAAACCAAAGTTTTTTAAGGCAAAATTGACCTCATCCCATACCGTTTCGCTAAAAAACATCTTCTCTGGATATTGAAATACCAAAGCTACCTTCCTAGATAAGTCGTATATAGATGCCTTAGATGTATCGAGGTCATCTACAATTACTTTACCCTTACTAGGTTTCAATAATCCATTAAAGTGCTTTACTAGTGTTGTTTTACCTGCACCATTATCACCCATAATAGCTATGAACTCTCCCTTGCCTATCTCCAAATTTATATTCTTTAGGATAAAATCTTCCCCATATGTGAACCATAGGTCTTCTACGAGAATCATGCCTTCACCACTTCCTTCAGAATATATCGACTTAGATCTTCAGCTTCTATAATAGGACTTGGAGGATTATAACCCCATCTCTTAAATATATGATACAACCGCGATATAGTTGGGATGTTTATTCCATAAAGCTTGTCCAATGCAGTTTCCAAGGCATCCTTAGTAGAGGCGTCGAGAACTATCCTACCATTATATAGTACTATCATTCTCTTCACATACTGTATAGCTAGATCCATCCGGTGATCAATCAATATAATTGTTATACCCAATTCTTTGTTTAATCTGTCCAGTAACTTCATTAGACCAAGGGCGGATTTAGGGGATAAATATGCTGTAGGCTCGTCAAGAATTAATACTTTTGGCTGGGCAACTAACACCCCTGCAATAGCGACTTTCTGCTTTTCACCACCAGATAATGTTTCCACACGCCTATACATTAAATCAGCGATGCCAAGTTTATCGAGAATATATCTTACTCTATTAATCATCTCCTCTTTTGGCAGATCCATAAACTCTAGCCTAAAAGCCACATCTCGGATCACTGTGGTCATAAATATTTGGTTATCAGGATTCTGGAATACATAACCTATAGTTCGCGAAATCTCTTTGACCTCTTTATTCTTCGTTGAAACTCCATCTATCAAAACTGAACCTTCCATCTCACCCATATAGAAATGCGGAATTAAACCGACCATTGCCCTAGCAAGCGTCGTTTTACCGCCTCCACTGGGTCCGGAGAGCATTACAAACTCTCCATGCCGAATCCTAAAGTTTATATCCCTTACCGTAAACTCTTTGTTTCCAGTATATCGAAAACCGAAATCCTTAAATTCTAATATTACGCTCATATCGAACACTCTATAAATTCTTAATGAATAGCCCTTGTTTTTTCAAGTAATCAGTTAAAATGCTGATTATGGTTTCACTTAACTCTATATCTACATCTTTAACCATATACATAGCTGCACCTGGATGCCCCCCACCGTCTCCCCCGAGCCTCTCAATTAGAGGATTAACGATATTTGAGACCGCATTTAATTTTAATTTGTCTAAAGCTCTATTTGAGAGTCTAACGCTAACTCTTAAGACACCGTTTTCTTCTCCATATACTACGGCTATATCGGCGCCTAGCGTTAACAGTTTAGAAGCCAATGTAGATTGATATGCGCTTAGCCTTGATAAAACGATTAGGTATCCATCTGCTTCATATAAGGTTATCCTCTGTAGCCCTTTTAATAAGGCGATCCTCTCCGACCTATCTGTTTCTATATGAAGTAGATTAAATGCATTTGATATACTTTCTGGGTACCTACTTGAGAGCTGATATATATAGTTAATTGCCTTTGGCTTTGCATGTAAGATAAATCTAGTTTCAACAAGAATTGATGCGATAATAACAGATGCTTCATCATAACTAATTTTATCGAGAAAAGATTCGTCAAGGGATAATCCTAGGTCCAGCAATATTTCAATGGTTGAGGAATATTTGGTGTTATCAAGAAATAGATGGGTAAAGTTCCTCAGGAAAATATCTTTATGTATATGATGATCTATTAGTATCTTTGTTTCTATATCGATATCTGAAATAATATCCATTACTTCCTTAACTACAGCCTCTCCCCCTATATCGAGAGCAAATAAGAGGTACTCTTTATCTAAGGAGATAGAGCTGGGTTTGGCGGAGAAATCAAGTTTCAGTATATCCGCTATATGTGTAATTCTGGTTGAAAAACCATTCGGAATTAGACAGTTTATTTTATTGAAACCAAGATAGCTCTTTAGTATTCTGCGGAGTATATATGTCGAGATATACGCGTCGAGATCAGCACGTCTATGAGTGATTATCAGAATATCCTTATCCTTAGATAATGACTCCAATAATTTAACTAGATCTTTTATATTCTTGAGTATATCGACCATATCAACATTCTCCATTCTAACTCGAAAGCTTGGCTTCACCCATCGCCCTACTTATTTCATTATTAATCTTACGCATCTCTTCTACAAGCCTTTTCTCCTGATTCTCCAACACCTTGAGCCTTGTTTCAAATAGTTCTTTCGACTCCTCAAGCTCTTTTGTAACACTATCCTTATCTACCCTTACCAATATGCTGCCCGCTATCTTGAATACATCCGTGCCTTCTGTTGCTTTTCCAAGTTCCTCCAAAGCGTTTTTGATCTCATTCAGTTGCGCTTCAATAGATTGTTTTTGCGAAATTACTGCCGCATAACTTTTTTGTAGGTCGTCTAACTGCTTGAGATATTGTTGGACTTTAGGTGGTATTTTTTGACTCATAGCCCATCACATCTATATTTAACTATGCAGTAATAAATTAATTCTTAATCATTTTTGAGTTAATATCATTTATTGTATTAATAAGGACTATATACTCTATTTAGAAAACATATATAGTTATTCAGCGTTCAAAATGGTCAACCAACTTGTTCAGCCGAATGCAATTCTGTTAAAACAGCTATTAAACGTAAGATATTATTATATACACCTCTAAATCTACCGTAATACTGTGAAGATACTGTAATTATTATTTGAGACCCCCTCAATAGAATATCCACATCGACCCCTCCCAATCCTTCAGCCTTCAAATCTGGTTTTATAGATCTAAATATGCATTTTGCCAGGTGCTCATCACCAATCTCTATGTTAAGGGAAAGCTCAAATAGATCTTTCATAATCCACCCTACTAACCCGGATTACGGGATATAGAACTCTATCCCTATCGTCAAGAAATTTTAATAATAAATATTTATCACATTCGATAACAAGTTTTCCAGGAACGCCTTTTTCTGTAACACTGAATCTTGTTTCAGGAATTACGCGCCGTAATAGATCAAATAATGATGTAGAGTCTTTGTTATTACATCTATCCACGATCTCCAACTGCGATATATATCTTTTCTTTTTGACATCTACCTGGAGAGATAAACCACTTATAAATAGTCTAGCTATCATCTTGGGCTGTCCAGGGTATAACTCGTATATTCTAATATTTGACGGATTGCCCTTAACGTTATCAATTACAAAAATATGAGACGCTCCCTCTGCAACCATTAGTTTTAATATATCGTCCAGGCTTTTCTTTCCTCTAACTAGCCTCTTTGATCCAGGAATTACCCGCTCTAGTTCCTTAATAAAGATCCTTGTTCTTACCGATGGCCGCCGGGAAGATGTGATGTATAATACCACATTTATTCTACCTGGACCGCTCTAGTTATAGTTAGAGGTGTATACGCGCCGCCTGCAAAGGTAAATCCGCATTTTCTACATCTCCATATGCCTACCGCGGTCCTTTTAACTGTCTTATGTTTACATTTGGGACACTCATAGCTCCTTATCCTTTTTAGCATTATCAAGTTCCAGCGTTTCCTTACAGTAGAACCGTATCTAGCCTTGAACCTCGCGTCGACCCGGGGAACTTTTCTCCTTGGCAATATTTATCCACCTCCAACTTTACTGAGAACTAATTCTCTTAATTCTTTATTCTTCTCTAGCACTATATTAAGTATTTCAAATAACTGGTTATAATCTAGCTCTCCTCTAAGCAGCTGCATAGCACATATTTCATCATTTTTTGTATGTGTAACTGATAATAGGGCATCAGCCGCTATCTCCTCCGGAAGGGTGGGGTCGACTATATATCTATTATTTATGATGCCTATCGTTACCGTCATCGGTATATCTCTTATAGGTAAAGGAATCCTCTCAACGTCTTTTAGTTCAGCACGATCATTCTCTAATTCCGCCACCTTCTCCGGATTTGGATATTTAGTTGTTAATAAAGCGGATACAGCTGCAAGCATCGCCGCATCCACCAAGTTTCCATCGTCATTCAGTATATTGAAATCTATAAAGAGTTTTAATACCTTCTCTCCAGGGGTAATTACCAGTTTAGAGAGGTCTATCATTTCGCTTTCTCTGATTCCTCTATCTACTACTCTACTTAATTCAATCTCCTCCTCAGTGGGAGGGCCCGGCTCAGCGTAGAATGAAGCCGTCGGCAAGAATTCGCCTTCAGTTATAAGGATACCTTGATCAGGAGTATCTGAAAACGGGGTTCCTGTCTCGAAATGAATGCCTGCAATAACTATAGTATCACCAAGAGAGACATATGCAGAGCCATATGCCTTCTTTACGACACCCGTTTTTATCTCTATATCTCTGTATTCATCAAGCTTTCGTCCATCCATCCTCTTGTTCTCCCGTATGAATTTGGATACCTGTTTTATCCGTAATATATCTGATAAAGTCCTTTTCCTCAAGTCCCTCATTCCTCCGCCTCCTCTATTTCACCCATCTCTTTAACCTTAGAGACTAATGCATTAACTTGAGCTTCATATAGCTGCATTGCACCCTTTAAGGCTAATTCAAAGGCCTCCCTGAACTCGCTATGCGTCAGTTTACCATCCATTTGAAGTAAAACAATCTTCTTTAGATTAGGCATTATAGCGATAGGTAGATCCGCCTCTCCCTCCTTATCTTCATATTCCCCGACATCCAAGATTATATGCCCGTCGACCTTGCCCGCGGAGCAGCCCACCACCATATCTCTCATCGGTATTCCTGCATCTGCCAATGCTACGCTGGCAGCTGTTATGCTTGCCACTCTAGTACTTCCTTCAGCTTGTAGCACCTCTATATATACATCTATGCTCATCTCCGGAAATGCCTCTAGCAAAACCGCTTTCTCTAACGCACTTTTTATAACCTTAGATAACTCTATTTCTCTTCTCGAGGGTTTAGGGGATTTTCGTTCGCTTGTGCTATAAGGAGCCATATGATATCTACAGTTAAGTATAGCTTCATCCTGGGATATCTGGAATTTGGGAAAATGCTCCTTAGGTCCATATACAGCTGCCACTATCCAGTTTCCTCCTAATCTTATTTCGGCTGAGCCATCTGCGTTCTTAAATATACCAGTTCTTATGGAATATGGCCTCAGCTCATCTACTTTTCTACCATCGCGTCGAATATATTCTTCTTTTGACTTAGACATCTTATACACCTATTACTTACTCATCTATATTTGTATTATCATTAGATAATATCTCGGAAACTTTAGACGTTAACCCCGAGGCAAAAGTCTTCTCCGAAATTAATTTTATCGTCTTTTTAAGCTTTATATACGAGTCATAGTCTCCTTTGAAAACTATAACCCCGTTTTTTGCTAGGATGATATCGCCATTTATATTTTTCTTAATCAAGTTTATCATTGATCCTTTCCTGCCAATTATTCTCCTTAGCTTTACAGGATTCACCTTTATGAAAAACGCGTCTCCAATTTTGCCTAAGCCCTTATCCTTAATCGTAATCTGGAAATACCCTAGTCGAGCTACATCAGTGACTTTAGCGAGAATTATATCTCCAATCTTCAAATAATTGCTTAGCTCATCATGTCTAGAATCAAATTTCTCATTAATAGCCTCAGAAACATGTAGAAACGCTTTTGTATAAGACCCTATGTCGACGAACCATCCACTGTTACCGTATCCCACAACCGCCCCTATCACAATATCATCTTTCCGAGGCCGATATATCTCCTTATAGGGTATTACTGTAGCCTTATTTCTCTCAACGGCTAGGATACCGTATGTTGTTACTGTTAATCCACCAACAGTTTTAATTACTTTTTCACCGGGCCTAAGTTTCTTATCCTTTAAAACCTCACCCGGTATTACTATTTTCTTCTCATCTTGCGATTCTTCACTCAATTATTATTCACCTAAATTGTTTTTTCACCTACCACTTCTACATAGGCTGTACCCGCCGTTATAGACCCCAGTTTCTCCATGAATTCTTGTTTCAACCCAGCGGGTATAGCCACCTGAGCAGAATATGATCCATCACTCAACCAATTTTCATTTAATATATCAGAAGAGTTCTTAATAAATCCATACGCCTTACCCACATATACAGCTGGAATTTTTATTTGAAGCAATGCTAATGTCTGTTTAATCGGTATAATCTTTGATAATTCACTTATTATATACCTTAGCTGCTCCTCCGCTGGTGTAAAGGGATCTATTCGTACACCGGCTTCCTCTAGAGCTGTCTCTACTCTAAGAGGAGGTAAAGGTGCTCCCGTACGTGAATCAACACAATACTTTGAAATAAATGAAATTATCTGCTTTTTCTTGTCTTCGATAAGCTTCTTACGTTGTTCAGTCTTGATTAGTAGATCCCCCTCCCTCAGAATCCTTTCCGCTACTTGGTTAATATCTGTCGTTCCAAAAACAGCTTTCACATCATTTTTAGAAGCCCTTAATCCCTTCTTAGCATCCACATAGATCTCATCATATACCAAGATATCTATGAAATCTTTCTTTTTCCCAAGTTTATAGTCTAACGCTTTATCAGGATCAACGAGAACTTCAAATCTCTTAGATCCCCTTTGTAAACGAGCTATCGTATATCCCCCTGACATAACATTCACCAATAGAATAAAGAGTATGAAATCGAATATTATTCTATTCCAAACTTCTCCTTAGCCCTATTGATATATTCAATAGAAGCCTCTAGAGGAAGAAGCTCCGCCTTCATATCTTCTTTATTTATTACTAGATACCTTATCTTTAAATCTTCCTTTATGCCGGTGGCTTTCAAGATTGCCGCTGCAACGAGAACCATAGCGTCCTCAGTCGATATATCTTTAGTATAATTTTCTTTAAGGATTTTCCTTGTCTCTTCAGCTCTAGCCCCGATAACTGCAACATAATATTTAATATAAGATCCGCTTGGATCCGTAACAAATACGTGCGGAGTCTTATCAGGATCTACACCTCCAAATATAATTGAAACGCCGAAAGGTCTAACACCGCCATGCTGGGTGTAGCTCTGTTTTATATCGCCTATCCGTTTAGCTATAACTTCTACATTAGCTGGTTCATCATATAATAATCGTTGATATTGACACATTTCCCTTGCATAATCAATTAATATCCGTCCATCTGGAACATACCCGGCTACAGCCGCTCCCATATTCATATCGACAATAAATAATTTTCTGCTAAAATTCTCGTCTTGGAAATCTGTTAGATATTCTTCGGCTGCAAGTAGTACTCCATCTTTGGTTATGAGGCCCATCGATAATGTTCCTCTCCTCACAGTCTCAGTAGCATATTCAACCTGAAATAACCTGCCATCAGGTGAAAATACAGTTATTGCTCTATCATAACCCATTTGACTAGGTGGAAACATGTTATATTCTCCTCCATCATATTATTATGAGTATTTACCCATTATAATTTGGATTCCTTTGATTTATATTTTATTTTAAATTTTTATTGAGGGAAACCTAGCCTGTTAAATAGGGGGTAATGTTTCACCTAAGGTTCCTGAGACCTCTCTTTACCGTTGTATAGACACCTTGAAACAAGATCTTTTTACCCATTTTGCTTGATAAAAGCGTTGATACAGCAACCGCCCTATATACATGCTTCGGTGTTACAGATATAATTATACTGCCATTTTTCCGGAAGATCTTTATATCTCCCTCCGCATATCCCTGTAGTCCATATATTTTTATGTATAATTCTTGGTATGATTTCTTGAAGGCTTTATAGTCCATATTTTCAGCGTCTAAGAAAATATACCTTCTTTTCATGTCATTTATCCAATTTTATATTATGTAATGTTGCTTATCAATTGTTATTATACGCCTATTTTTCCCATCTGAACTTTATGTAGTAGTCGTAGTAGCTAGATGCGTCTATTAGTCCCAGTATTGTGTAGGCGAGCTGTTTAGGCGGAAAAATATCCTTATCCGATTCGGCGCCTGAAGATATGACTAGAGACTTATGGGAATCCGCTATTTTTAATGCTCTAATAATTCTGGCAAATTCATCTCCACTTTTATGTAGATATTTCTTTAATAGGTTATATTGTACTTCTAGTGAGACTCCATTTTTACCTAATAGTTTTAGGGTCTTGAAAGAAGCTGTGGTCTGAAATGTGATTATACTTATGTGTTTCAGATATTTTTTTGCTGTTTCAGCTATATCCATATCGATAGAGAAAATATGCCTCTTCTTCTTATATTTGGATAAGTATCTCTGAAAATCATTTACATTAGACTTATTAATATGAATCCTTCTAATTATGATTAATCCTCTGTCTTCAGCAAACTCTTCTATAGCCTTGATGATAGCTCGGGGCAATTCATTATATAGTATGCCAATGTATTTATAGTCATACTCATATAAAGTATGTAGTAGCTTTTCATACCCTATCTTATTTGGCCTAATTAATAGATCGCAATAATGGTGTATACTCAATTGTCTATTCACCCGATAAAGATTTAATAATTAATTCTTTAGAAACTCCTGAAAACATTATCCTGATAGAGTCCTTTTCAGATAATTTTATTTTGCCTAGGCACATCGCCTGTTTGTCGAGCCTCATAAAAAATTTTTTCTTCTCAAAATAATCGTCTAAATCTCTACCCAGGGATAATTTATCAATACTATCTAGTTTCGAGATTATGGTTTTTAACAGTTCATTCGCTTCCGGATCTTTGAAGACGATTTTTATATATATGATGGGATTGCCGAAGTGGCCGGATACATCGCTTCTTCTTATTTTCTTAGTATTAATCTTTAGACCTAGAGTATTCTCTAATGAAGACATAATTTTATTTTGATCCTCTGTTGCATGAACGATATAGTTGATTTCACATCGCATACATTAATTTATTTACAAACTCATTAAATAAACAATGATGTATCTACATTTTCAATACCAAATTTAGATATGAATCTAGCTGCTTAGTTTTATTACAATAATGATAATTCGTATATTATAGGAGGGTTAGTATTAGATGTTAGTATTGGGCATCGAGTCTACAGCACACACATTTGGAGTGGCTATCATAGATGATAATCTAAATATATTATCGGATATACGGAGAGTATATTCTCCGAAGAGGACGCTTGGTATAGATCCCAAGGAAGCGGCTGAACACCACTCCCAAATAGCGGCATATGCCGTAAAGGAGGCCCTTGAAAAAGCAAACATTACTTACAGAGATTTATCGGCCGTGGCATATGCTATGGGCCCGGGTATGGGACCTTGCCTTAGGATAGGCGCCACAATCGCTAGATTCATATCGGAGTATTTTCGTGTTCCTTTGTACCCTGTTCATCACGGATTAGGGCATGTTGAACTAACGTCTCAGATGCTGGGGCTAGAGGATCCATTAATATTATTGATTTCAGGCGGCCATACATCTATACTGGGGTTCAGCGAGGGAAGATGGAGGGTATACGGTGAGACACTTGATATTACCTTAGGAAATCTACTCGATATGTTTGCTAGGGAGGCAGGCATTCCTTTTCCGGGAGGTCCTAAAATCGAGGAACTAGCGTCAAAAGGCAGTAGACTAATCGAAATGCCCTATACAATTAAGGGTAATAATATGGTGTATTCGGGTCTATTGACATATGCCATATCAATACTTAATAAATATCCGCTTGAAGACATCTGCTATTCTCTTCAAGAAACAGCTTTTTCGATTTTAGTTGAAGCTACTGAACGGGCTCTTGTGCAGCTAAATAAACGGGAGATCGGTATAACGGGAGGCGTTGCGTCAAATACATATCTATTTAATATGGTTAGGAAGATGGCTGATGAACATAATGTGCATGTTGCGAGACTAGAAAGTAAATATAATGCGGATAATGCTGTACAAATAGCAATAGTCGGATTATTATATAAGAAAACAGGTCACCCACCTGTAGGCGCTGAAAAAGCTATAGTTAAACAGAGATATCGCATAGAAGAGGTGGAGATTCCTTGGAGGCAATAACAATAGAAAAGTTAATCAGAAAAGCTGAGTTTATTCATAGAGGAGCCGAGTCTGACCTGTATCGTGTAAAATATCTTGGTCTTAACGCCATACTAAAGTGGAGGAGGCCTAAGCCATATAGAGATTCTAGATTAGATGAAGCGATTAGACATAGAAGAATGAGTAGAGAGATACAGCTTATGCATCGGGCGAAGAAAGCTGAAATAAATGTCCCGTATATTTATTATGTCTCACGGAAAGACGCATTTTTTATAATGGAGGAAATCCAAGGCATTCTTCTAAGAAAGTATCTAAATGATAATGGGGATTGGAAACCTATAGCCATTGCATTAGGCGATATGATCGGAAAGATGCATAACATCTCGGTTATTCATGGCGACCTGACGACCTCTAACATTATTGTTACTCCTAATAGCAACTTATATATAATTGATTTTGGATTGGGTAGTGTAAGTGATGATATTGAGGAGAGAGCTGTGGATATAGAGCTTTTTCATAGAGTACTTACCTCCAGTCATACAAGGATAGCCAAGAGCTTCTTCAAATTATTTATTAATAAATATATTGATACCGCAGTAAATGGGGAAAATGTATACAAGAGATATAAAGCCATTAGGAGAATGGGTAGATATATTGAGAGGGAGAAACGGATATGGAAATAAAGATGGTGACGCAGAACAGAAATAAGCTAAGGGAAATTGAAAAGTTGTTGAAGCCATATGGCTTCAGCGTTGTAGGAGTATATGTTCCAACAGATGAGATTCAATCTAATTCATTAAAAGAGATCGTATTAAGAAAAGCGGAGAGTATCATAAACATGGTCAAACCGATCTATCTTGTCGAGGACAGCGGTCTATTTATAAACGCCCTAAATCAGTTCCCGGGTCCTTATTCTAATTTTATATTCGAAACAATAGGTAACAAAGGAATTTTGAAGTTGATGCGGAATGTTAAGGATAGAACAGCTATATTTAGGACGGTCATAGCCGCAGTTATACTTCCAAATGTAATAAAACTATTTGAGGGGGAAGTCAAGGGAAGTATATCTAAGGAAATAAGAGGAGAAAAAGGATTTGGATTTGACCCCATTTTTATTCCCGATGGATGGGATAAGACGCTGGGAGAGATAGGTGTCGAGGAGAAAAACATAATCTCCCATAGAGGTAATGCATTCAGAAAATTTGCCGAATACATGAGTAGTTATATGAAGATAGCTGAGGAATAGATTTTCTAAATTAAAAGTTACGGAAAGTTTTAATAATACCGAGATAGAAATGAGTATAGAGGGTATAGATATAAGTCGATGTTTCAATAGAGGGAAGACAGTATGGCAAGGATGCATGTTAGAAGAAAAGGTAAATCACATTCAAAAAGGCCTCCATCCTTAAAGAGGCCAGATTGGCTAAAGTATACTCCGGAAGAAATTGGGGAGATAGCTGTCAAACTCGCAAAAGAAGGGAAATATCCTTCCGAAATAGGTAGGATCTTGCGGGATGAGTATGGGGTTCCTACCTTTAGGCAAGTTATGGGTAAGAAGCTTGTTAGATATTTGGAGGAGAAGGGAGTTACATATGACTATCCGGAGGATTTAGCTAAGTTATTGGAGAAAGCTAGAAGACTCATAAATCATCTTAAGACTCATAGGAAGGATAGAAAGAATAAACATTCTCTTGAGTTGATCGAGGCCAAGATACATAATCTGTCTGATTATTATAAGAAGATAGGGAAACTCCCTAAGGAATGGAGATATAAAACAGCTGTAGCTAAAATAGAATAGTCATATATAGATAATTTTAGTGAGTATAGTTGCGTGGTGTAAATACCGGTTTATCAAACAGCGAAAAGAAGCATCTAAAGAGAATACAGGATGTAAGCAGGCTATTTAGGGATTTAAAGGGTATCACAGCGGCTCTAACCCATTATGATGCCGATGGATTGATGGCGGGGGCTAGTATATTAAGATATCTAGCCAGAAATGAGATTCCGTTTATAGTTAGAGCTGTTCATGGTTTAACAGATGATATTCTTAGGGATTTCTTTGATTTAGAGGCCGATAATTATATAATACTTGATTTAGGAAGCGACTTAGAATATATTTATGAGTATTGGAAAGAAAAAGAGGACAGGAGTGAGCTGATCATAATTGACCATCATAGAATCCATGATAAATCCGATTATATAGATTATATATCGCTGGTTAACCCCGAGATATATGGTTTGGATGGAGGTGCTAATTCCTCATCAGCTATCTCAACTTCCCTAATAACTTATTATGCCGAGGGGGAAGAGGATCCTTATCAGCTCGAGATAGGTGTTATAGGGGGGATCGGCGATATGCAGCTATATAATAGTGCTACTAGCGTCACTCCGTTCAATAAATTCTTCATCGATTTAGCGCAAAAGCGGGGGGTGATACGATACATCCATGATTTCATTTTCTTTTTGAATACAAAGATACCGTTATACAAAGCACTGACTTGGAGACTAATACCATATATCCCCAATTTCTCTGGCCGCGATGATGTAGGCCTTAATATTCTTGAGAAAGCCGGGGTACCCATTGAGAGAGAAGGAAAATATATAACTGCAGCCGACTTATCTGATGCCGAGAAGGAGAACATTCTTAATACTATTTTAGAATATATATCGAGTTTAGGAGTCGAAGTTACCAGCGATGAACTACTAGGAGAGAGCTATGAATTGTTGTTGGAAGAACATGAGGAGCTCTACTATGCAGATTCGTTTTCAACGCTAATCAGTGCACTGGGAAGAATGGATAAAGAGGATATGGGTATGTTACTGGGTAGTGGTGTAAGAGGCACGTTAATAGATGATGCTTTAAGGGTTCTGGAAAAACGGAGAAAATTGCTGGCTGAATATCTAGAAAGAGCATCTAAAACTGTCGAGATATATCACGATACTGTTGCTATAATAGATTTTAGAGAAACCGATTTCAACCCTAAATTTGCAGGCAGTATATCAACGATTCTATCCAAGTCAATAGTTTATCAAGATAAAGTTATTATCGTATTATGTGAGATTGAAGAAGGAAAAATTAAGTTATCGGCTAGGGCGCCTAAAGAGAAGGTAGCAGAGGGCCTTGATTTATCTGAAATTATGAGGAGACTAGCAGAGAAGATAGGTGGAAGAGGAGGAGGGCATAAGGTAGCTGCAGGGGCAACACTCAATCAAGGGGAAGGGCTTAAAAGCCTAATAATAAGTGAAATTATTGGCTACACTGCAAAGTAAAGGCAACAAAACCTATAGGGTTGAGGATTATGTATCGAGATGTTAAAATTTCAGCGTCATTAAGAATCAATTTGAGTTCAGAGGCTGCGTCTGCCTTATATAAAGCTCTTGAGGCTGATAATAAAGAAATACCTAGTGACATGAAGATTTCGATGGACATTAAAGGAGATTCATTAGAGATATATATAGAGTGTAGAGGACTAGGTAGACTGCGAAATACGTTGGAGGATTTGATGAGATGTATTCATAGTATATTGAAATTAGCAGATATTGAGTAAACATAGAAATAAATATATAAAGGAATACTGACAATATCAAAAATTATGTATCATATTACTACGGAGTCGGTGGAACTATATGGGTAGATATGTATCAGTAAAAAGAAGGAGAAGAAAGAGGTACTTCACTATCGTGGCTCCCTCATACTTTGGTGAAAGGGAGTTAAATGAGGTGGTGGCCACAAGCCCTGACACACTATTAGGTAGGACATATACTGTTTTATTGTCTGATCTTATCAATGATCCTGATAGGTGGTATGTAAAGGTTAAACTCAAGATTATAAAAGTGGATCCAGAATCTGATCGAGCATATACAATTTATGCAGGACAAGAATACCTAAGAGAATATTTCAGATCACTTGTTATGCGGGGAACGAGTTATATAGATTGTATTAAGGAAGTTAGGACAGCTGATAATATAAATTATAGGATAACCGTCGCGGTATTTACCACCCGGAGAATCAATACTTCCAAGAAAAGGGCTATAAGAAAGGTAGTATTTGATTTATTAAACAATTGGTCTTCACGGTCTAACAATGAGAAATTTATTAATGACGTGGTTACGGGTGCTATAGATGTCAAGCTGGAGGAGGTTTCTAAAAAGATTTATCCTATTCGCCATGCAGGTGTCGCTAAAGTAAAATTACTTGGCGCCGCTTTGTAAATATCATTTTAATGTTGTAACCAGGGAAATCACATCGTTATTCTTCAGGATGTAATCCGTTTTGAGACGATTACCTGTCCTTACATCGATTCCATGTAATAAGTGTTCACCTACATCACTGTGTATCATATAGGCTAGATCACGTACTGTGGTGCCATTTGGCACTAAATATGCGTCTGGTAATATATTTCCATCGGCATCAGATAATTTAGAGGGATTCCTAACCGGATATACAACTATGAAATTCATTATATCGAAAACAACATGATTAATTAGGTTCTGAATATTTGTGCCACCGTAACGTTCAAATATTAATTTCCTTATTTTATCCAGAGCCCTTTTCTGCCTTTCATCTAATGCATCTTCTTTAACCAATTCGAAGCTAGAGTCTCCTGGCATATATCTAATGATATTTTTACTTGAAAGTTTCTTCAACACATATTCGGATAATGCGCTAATTGGCCATACGTCATACCCCTTATCAGACATTCTTTTTATATTATCTTGAGCCGTATGAATATCTATCTTATTCGCAGCGATAACGATGGGTTTTCCCTCTATCAATAATCTCTTAACAAAATCTAGTTTTTCATGATCCAGCCACTTAGATGGTTTCCCGGCGCGTTCCAACATATATTCTAGCCCTTTCCTAACGGTATCTATATCAAACTTTAGTCCTGATAACTGGCTATAAAATACTTCCAATGGATTCTTCTTTTGATGCTCAATACTCTTAATGATCTTGGGCCATTCACGTTCCAGTATCCCTTTCACCCAGTATACCAGTTCTCTTTCTAAGAAAACTATATCTTCTAGGGGATCATTTGTACCTGGTTCCACCGGCTTGCCTTCTTTATCGGTTCCACCCGAAGCATCTACAACATGGATTAATACATCGGCTTTACTTATTTTATCTAGAAATTGGTTTCCTAGGCCACGTCCTTTCCAGGCATCAGGCACCAATCCCGCCGTGTCAACTATATTTACTGGTATAAATCTATTTCCATCTATACAATAAGAGTTTTTTGGGTTGTCCTTCATCTCGAACTCCCTGCAAACACATGGCACCCGAACATATCCCACTCCGATATGTGCATCTATAGTTGTGAAGGGATAGTTGGCCACAGGTACATCCGCCATTGTTAATGCATTAAATAATGTTGATTTGCCACAATTTGGTTTGCCTACAATACCAATGAGCATATCTCCCCCCATAATTACCCAACCAAAATTAAATCTATCTCAGACTAAAAAAGAAACATGCCAGCAAATCATAATTTAAACTAAAAAAGGGGATAGTCAATTTTATACCTGATGCACAATGTTGTCATATAGAGTTTTGATAGCGGATCCTGTTAGCGATAAACTTATCAGTCTTTTGGAGAAGAATTGGAGTATAGATTACAAGCCGGATGTATCGATAGAAGAGTTGAAACGCATCATAGAACCATATTCATGCATTATTATCAGGGGAAGATTAAAAATCGATAGTAAGATATTAGAGAGAGCCCGGAATCTTAAACTAATAGTAAGGTATGGCGTAGGCCTCGATAACATAGATTTGAAATACTGTAGAGAAAGGGGAATCAAGGTTTTTAATACGCCAAAGGCTTTTACAGAAGCGGTAGCCGAGTTAACTATGGCTCTTATTCTAGGAATCCTACGTGGTGTAGGGGACGGCCACTTTAATATAAAGAAAGGCGTGTGGATAAAGAAACAATTGGTTGGACGGGAATTAATGGATAAAACAATAGGTATAATTGGATTCGGTAGAATCGGTAGAAGATTGGCAGAGTTATTAGAGCCGTTTAATGTAGAGATATTGGCATATGACATCATCCCTGTCCCAAAGGAATATATTAATAGGGGTGTAAAACAGGTTGATCTTGATACTCTATTGAGGCTGTCGGATATAATTAGTATCCATGTACCACTGACCCCTGAAACCTATCACTTACTAAATAGTAGGACCCTAGGTCTATGTAAGGAGGGAGCATATATAATTAACACATCTAGAGGTGGAGTCGTCGATGAAGAGGCCCTTAAAAAGCTTCTTAGAGAAGGGAAAATCGGTGGAATAGCTTTGGATGTATTCGAAGATGAACCTAACCCAGACAGGGAACTCTTAGAGATGGAAAGGACGTTATTCACTCCACATATAGGCGCACAGACCGTTGAGGCGAGGGATAGAGCAATATATGAAGTTGTAGAGATACTTAAGGAACACTTATGATAATATACTATATGTATTTGACCTTTTCGGTCTAATGTAAATATTTAAATTTGATAGATAAGATATTCATAGAGAGTTGGTGAATACGAATGTACAGATATCTCAATGAGACGTGGAAGAGGATCCGGAGGGACCCCGAGTTTAGGGCATATTTAACAGAGAAGAGAAGAGAGTGGAGGAGAGGAAAGACCATAGAAAGGGTTGAAAAGCCTACTAGGATAGATAAGGCGAGGCAACTGGGGTATAGAGCTAAACAAGGTTATGTTGTAGCGCGTGTTAGAGTCAGGAAGGGTGGACTAAGTAAGATACCTCCTGCTTTAGGGAGAAGACAGAAACGTATGGGTATCACCAAAATAAAGCGTGGTCTATCGGCTAAGGAGATAGCTGAGCAGAGGGCTAAAAAGAGATTTAGAAATCTCGATGTTTTAGGTGCATATTATCTTGGGGAAGACGGCAAATATATATGGTATGAAGTGGTTATGAAAGACCCGCTTCATCCGGCGGTTAAATCTGTAACTAGCTAGAATCCTTGTCTAACTGGGTCTATAGGCTTAAATAATTCTCGTAATAGTATTGTGCAATAACACCCCTTAGACAATACAGTTTCAACCGTTATGTGACTTGGATGTTCCTTCAAAAGAAGCATATATAATTCTTGTTTAGCCGGTCTAAAGCCTCCTTTCAAGCTTAACTCAGGGAAATCTTGTAGATAGAAATCCTTAGAATCTATCCTTAACTCATTCAATATTTTTTTCTCGATTTCTCCTTGTGGACCTTTGGATGGACGATAGGCATATCCGATAAGAGGTATCGCCGGAGGATATTTTGTTTTATCGATGGTTCTTGTTATTTTCCCTGAGTTAATTATAAAGTCTCCCTCTATACTGCTTGATATAGGTAAACCCTCCATTAGCCTATGGCTTAACATAAGATTGTATAAATATGACTGATATGATTGGATCAATAATTTTAGTAGCCTCTTGGGAAATGCTTTCAACGCTTTCTTATAGTCTTCTTTATATCGTATTAGGTATTTCAATATACGTTTTTCGTAATCCAGTTTTGGTGGAGCTTCCTTAAGCGCTGTTTCAAATTTTTTTCCTTTAGCTAGTTCCTTTCTCCATTTATACACCTCTGGGTCTTCATACCTTGATGATTGGGTTAGAAATGTTAAAACAGCTTCTTTATATTGCGAATGAATGATGTATCTTCCAATTTTATGGTTTATATATCTTAATTGTCCAAACCGTTGGTAGCCATAGAAATTAGGTATCTCTATATTCTCATCAAGGAATCCAGAGAGACTATCTAAATACTTATCTGATTTGTCGTCCTTATAGACCTTTATGTAAAAGTGATTAAGATATGTCAATTTGTCTATAAAACGTTGGGATACATATCCCACTATTTCAGGGTTAAATACCTTTATTTTATCTATATCCCTATTATCAATATGTCCTCTGATAAGGATATGTTGAACTGCATAGGCCTTTGAATCTTTTAACCCGAGGGGCCTGATTCTCTTTGAGCTGATGCCTAGTCTTCGAGCTATAATTCTGATTATCATGAATGTATCTTTCATCCAGGGTTTAGATACTTTTATGAGAGTAGCGATAGCACCCTGCTCAGTATCACATGTAATATAATTTGTAGGTTGCAGCTCTTCTATAACTATAAAATCATCTTTATACAGCTTTATCCGGTATCCTGTATTTTTAGTTATATAATTGGCATAGGTCAATAGCCCTATATCTTTATCTATCTTGGGAACCTGTTTCATGACTATAATAATGGTAATTTACCTGTAATCTTGTCTATAAATTCCACGGGTGCCGGGCCGATGCCTATACATGTCACGGTTCCAGGCGCCAGTTGAGTCAGCCCAGCATCCTCAATTACTACGTTAGGTATCCCGAGGTGATCCGCTGACTCACCTAGTTTATGAATGTCCTTCAGCCCATCCACCTTACATATTATTTTAGGCTGTTTATTTCTGAGCCACTCGAGAGCCCACTCCTTTTTCTCAATATATGTCTTATAAAATGAGGATACGGATGCGTGGGCAACTTGAGCTGCTAATTTGCCTTTACTCATATTTAGGTCTCTACGCACAACTATCACTTGTTTATACATATATTTCTCGGTGGAGTTCATCTCTAATCCATAAATTTATCTCAATAATATAATTATTAATTTAAAACACTATTGGTTAATCAGAAATACATTGAATTACTGGTTCACGATGGTTAATAAGGGTTTTTAAGATGAAGATAGGTATTATAGGGGCGGGGGCAGTAGGTCTCTATACAGGTCTAAATCTACTTAGTCAGGGATATGAAGTCTATATCTTTGAGGAGCATGAAAGTATAGGGTTGCCCATGCATTGTACAGGAATCGTCAGCGAGGATACTGTTGAGGAACACATATCTAGATATATAGATGTTGAAGACGTCTTTCTATATAAAACTAATAGGTTAACTCTGAATATAGCTGATAAATATATTCTAAGTAAGGAAAGCAGGCATAAGGTATATATAATTGATAGAGCTGAGTTGGATAGGAAGTTAGCCGAGATATTTATTGATTCAGGCGGTGTAATAAACCTTAATTCAAAAAGTCGATGGCTAGACAACGCTATAATGTCTGAAAAGGGAGAAAAGTATCTATTTGATATTATAATCGTGGCGAAGGGGGCTATCGGGGCTATTGAGAGAAGAGGGATGGTGGATATCTTGCCAGGATATCAAGTCGACCTATACTCCGAGAAGGAGGAATGGAGGGACACCATAAATTTCTATATCAATAAGAAATTGAATAGCGACTTCTTTCTATGGACAGTCCCGATCGACGGAGGGAAGCCGATATACCGGGTTGGCACCGCCACGCATAATAATCCACGTAGGGCCTTGGAACATTTTATAGGAGATAGCCTGTCTAGAAACATTATGAATAAATATCATGGGCATATAGTCTTAACAGGCCCCATAACTCCATTTACAGAAGGTAATGTTGTTTATATAGGAGACTCGGCCGGTCAAACTAAGGTTACTACTGGCGGGGGACTGAGATATGGTTTTTCGGCCGGCGACATTTTATCTCAAGTAATTAGTGAAAATGAAGATCTAGAAAAATATGAAGAGATATGGCTGGATAAGTGGGGGAGAGAGATTAAACTTCAGGAAATAGCGAGAAAAATTTATTTGAAATTGAGTGAAAATGAGATAATAAATATTCTTAGTGATCTTGATAATGTGGGTATAATAGATAAATTTCTTATGAAAGGAGAAGTTGACATGCATGCTAGGTCGTTATTAAGGCTTCTAATTGGGGCTCCTAAATCTGTACGTCATTTAACAAAGATTATCTTTAAACTAATTGGATAAGCAAAATTAATTTTCTATATAAAAAGATATAAAGTATTTATCTTAGTTATGTAAATGCTTTAATACAGTCAGGTGAGGGAAGAATGGCTTCAGCAGAACTATATATGCCTCCAAAATGCACGTCCTGTAATAAAGTTATTACTAGCTTCGAGTTATCAACCAAATTCTTCTGTCCAAAGTGTGGTAAGGCTATAATCTGGAGATGCGAGAAATGCCGTCGGTTCTCAAGGCAATATGTATGCCCAAGCTGTGGCTTTAAGGGTCCATGAGGTGAATTCTTGATGGCTCAAGTCAGGATTATATATAAAATATTTCCAAGTGAAGCTGGAGACGAGGTTCTAAGTAGTATACTAGAGGAATTGAGGGACAAAGGGAGGGAGGTAGGCTTCGAAGTCGTAGATCATAAGGAGGAACCCATAGCTTTCGGGTTGAAGGCCTTACTTGTATTGGTAGTGGTTGATGAGAGGGAAGGCGTGTTAGATAAGGTGGAGGAGGCCATAAATAGTATTGAGGATATAAGTAGTGTTGAAGTTATGAGGATGACTAGGGCGTAAATAAAGCAACTTATTTTTAAGTAACTAGTCTATTATATTCAGATTTTAATATCAGCATTTATATGATTAGTAGAGAGAAAATTATTTGAAGCTATAATTAATTTTGTTGGTGACATCATGAGAAATCCATATGACAAGAAAGACGGGTACCCCCTCAAGGTAAAGGAGTCCCTACCCAAAGACTTTGGAAAAGGTAGGGTTAGAGTAAACAGGTATGTCCTGGATAAACTAGGATTGAGGGAGGGAGATGTAATTCTTATAGAAAAGAAGAGAGCTGCTGTTGCGGTTGTATGGGCATTAACTGAGGATAGAGGAGAAGAAGTTATTCTTATGGATAGAGAGATTAGAAGTAATACTGGTGCTAATATAGATGATATAGTATGGATTAAGAAGGTGTCTGTTAGGGATGCAAATAAGGTGTTACTTGCCCCTATCGACACAAGAATAGATGTAGACCAGAGTCTTGAGGGGGTTATCCACTCAAGGCTAATTAATAGACCTGTATTAAAAGGAAATTCATTAATACTTAATCTATTCGGCAGTTATCTCTCATTTAAGGTTAGAAAAACTGTTCCGTTAGGTCCAGTTGTAGTTAGAGAATATACGCGTGTAATGGTTTCCCGTGAACCTGTAAGTGAAAAGCTTGAAGAGATCGATATCAGATATGATGATATAGGCGGGCTTGATAGAGAGATAGAGAAGATCCGGGAGATGGTTGAGCTACCGCTTAGATACCCAGAGTTATTCCGTAGACTCGGTATAGAACCCCCAAAAGGAGTATTGTTACACGGACCGCCAGGATGCGGCAAGACTCTATTGGCTAGAGCCGTGGCCAACGAATCGGAGGCCAACTTCTTCGCGATTAATGGCCCGGAGATAACAAGTAAATATTATGGTGAATCTGAGGCGAAGCTAAGGGAAATATTCAAAAAGGCGGAGGAAAATGCTCCGAGCATAATATTTATAGATGAGTTGGATGCGATAGCTCCAAAGAGGGAGGAGGTTACAGGTGAAGCGGAAAAGCGGGTTGTTGCACAATTATTGACATTGATGGATGGATTGAAGGGCAGGGGGCAAGTGATAGTCATAGGAGCTACAAATAGGGTTGACGCTGTAGACCCCGCATTACGTAGACCAGGCCGCTTTGACAGAGAAATAGAGATAAGGATACCTGACGAGAAAGGTAGACTGGAGATACTTCATATACATACGAGGGGAATGCCTCTAGCCGAGGAAGTCGATCTAAAGAAGCTCGCCAGTATTACCCATGGATATACTGGCGCCGATATAGAAGCTCTATGTAAGGAAGCGGCTATGAAGGCTTTAAAGAGATATCTCCCGCTAATCAACTTAGATGAAGCTGAGATACCACGCGAGATACTTGACGAAATGAAGGTTAACATGGAGGACTTCATGAACGCCTATAGAGAGATTGTGCCTACAGCCATGAGGGAGGTAGAGATATCAATACCTAACGTCAAGTGGGACGATATAGGCGGATTAAACGAGGTAAAGAGGCAGTTAAGAGAAGTTGTTGAGTGGCCACTTAAATATCCAGATAAATTCAAGAAGATGGGTATAACACCACCTAAGGGGATACTATTATTCGGCCCTCCAGGTACAGGCAAAACCTTATTAGCTCAAGCGATAGCTTCAGAGACGAATATGAATTTTATAGCTGTGAAAGGACCTGAGTTGCTCTCTAAGTGGGTAGGTGAATCCGAGAAGGGAGTACGTAGAGTCTTTAAGAGAGCGAGGCTGGCAGCTCCAGCGATAATATTCTTCGATGAAATAGAGGCGTTGATACCGCAGAGAGGCTTGGATGTAAGTGGTGTAATGGATAGGGTGATAAGCCAGTTCCTAACCGAGCTCGATGGAATAAGTAGGCTAGAGGACATCATAGTTATAGGTGCTACAAATAGACCTGATATGGTTGATAGAGCCTTACTGAGACCTGGTAGAATGGACCTCCTAATATATGTACCTTCACCTGATAAAGAGGCTAGGCTCCATATATTAAAGATACATACTAGAGGAATGAACCTGTATGAAGACGTGGATCTAAATAAACTTGCAGAGATGACGGAATATTATTCAGGAGCCGACCTAGCGGCGATCGTCAGAGAAGCCGCCATGAATGCGCTGCGTAGAGATATAGACGCAGAATACGTAACTATGAATGACTTTATAGATGCATTAAATAAGATAGGGCCGTCGCTAAATGAAAAACTAATCAGTTGGTACAGCGAGTATACCAAGAAAATTATTGCGAAGAAGATGAACCTGCCTATGGCGATAACCTAGGGACTCATTACTAGTAATTTTTTATACTTAATAAGTGAATTGTATTTAGTTTATTGGAGTTGATCATTATTGGATTGGAGTAAAAAACCGATACACACCCTAGTATACTCAATAATAGAAAATAAGAGGAATATCCTATTTACAGATTTAGTTAAACATGTAAAGGAGACGCTAGAAGATGTAAGTGAAGAAGAAATTAGGAGAGTTTTGTTGAAACTCGAGATATGGGGTAAGATAGCTGTAGAGACCGAGGGTAATAACAGGAGGATAGTGTTGAGGAGGGAGGAGTAGCCGACATATGGGGGTAAACCTAGCTCCACTAATATCGGAATATAAACACAAGATAGGGTTCAAGGATCTAGCGAATAAAGCCGTAGCGATAGATGCATACAACACGATATATCAATTCATATCTATAATCCGGGATCCCACAGGTAGACCCTTGAGAGACCGAAAAGGAAATGTAACAAGCCATTTAAGCGGTCTATTCTATAGAAATATAAATCTTTTAGTTGAAAATATCAAGCTAGTATATGTATTCGATGGTGCACCACCAATCAGAAAGATGAAAGAGCTAAAGAGGAGGCAGGAGATCAAAGAGGAAAGCTGGAAAAAATATCTCGAGGCTATCGAGAGAAAGGATTATGAAGAAGCAAGGAAATACGCCGCTCTAGCCAGTAAGATAGAGGATAAGATGGTGGAAGATGCTGCAAAGCTTTTAGAGCTCTTAGGCATACCCATAGTCTTCGCTCCTGGTGAAGCGGAGGCACAGGCAGCCCATATGGTTAGAAAAGGAGATGTATGGGCCTCTGGCACCCAAGACTATGACTCTTTACTATTTGGCTCCGTTAGGGTAGCCAGAAACATCACTTTAACCGGGAAGCAGAGGCTGCCAAGCAAGGGTATAGAAGTGAAGCTTGAGCCCGAGGTCCTATACCTAGATGAAATACTCAGTAAACTCGACTTAACTAGGGAGCAACTTGTAGATATAGGTATATTGATAGGTACAGACTATAATGATGGGGTTAGAGGAATAGGGCCTAAGAAGGCTTATTCATTGATAAAGAAATACGGTAGGATAGAGGATACCCCAGATATACAAGATAAGATTAGTCTAGATGAGGTAGATGAGGTTAGGAAGCTCTTCTTAGAGCCTACCGTAACAGATAACTATAGCCTCGAATTTTCAGAGCCAAATTATGATGGTATAATCGGGTTCTTATGCGACGAACATGACTTCAGTATAGATAGGGTTACAAAAGCCCTCGATAGCCTTAAACGCGCTAAAAGCGTTAAATCTCTAGACCAGTGGTTCGGATAGTTATGACTAAATATTATGAAGCAAGAAGCAGATTGGTGGATAGACTTATTAAAGAAGGGATACTTAGAACCGGCCGGTATATAGAGGCTATGAGTAAAGTGCCTAGACACCTATTTGTATGGCCAGGATATGAAGACTATGCATACATGGATAACGCGCTACCCCTAGGAGACACGGGGCAGACCATATCCGCGCCCCATATGTGTGCCTACATGCTTGAAGCCCTAAAGCCAATGCCAGGGGACTATATACTAGAGATTGGAAGCGGCAGTGGATATCAAGCAGCCTTATTAGCGGAAGCCGTTGCACCGGCTAAAGAAAAAAATAATATGTGGGGCCATGTATTAAGCCTAGAGATCGTCAATGAATTAGTTGAATTCGCCAGAAAAAATATATCCAGAGCGGGGTATAGCGATAAAATTATTATTTTACACAAAGATGGAACCGTAGGATATCCACCATACTACAAGAAGGAGATTTATGATAAGATACTGGTAACGGCGGCAGCGCCAAAGATACCCAAGATGCTTCTCCATCAACTAAAGCGAGGGGGAATGCTAGTTATACCGGTAGGCAATCTATATATGCAGAGACTAATGATAGTCGAGAAAAGAAGAGACGGAAGTATTAAGGCGAAAGAGACGCTTGGCTGTATGTTCGTACCACTGAAAGGGAAAAATGGCTGGTGATTAATCCTTGGAGATAACGTTCTATGCCCACGGGCATAGGGAGATTAGGGCTACCCATAGATCTACTATAGAGATAACAAAGGAAAACTATCTAACGCCCAAGGGAGACTGTATAATAGCCGTTCAATCCGAATTAGCATGCAACGGATTGCCAAAAGACATAAAGAAAATGATAAAAACCCCTGGTACACAAGTAAAATTAGTGCTTGAAGGAGGGGGATATAGAGATATAATCTTAGCCTGGGGCAGTGACAAGCTTCTCCTAACCTCCAATACATCAATAGTAATTAGAAAATCACAGTATATAGATGATAGGACACTAGCAATAAATGCCAATAAATCTGCGGCCCAACTCAACAGAAACCTAATAAAATATCTGCAGAAAGAAGGGAAAATAAAGATAACAATTATAGTCCATCCGCCAAGATAATATTCAGCTATTACATATAATATTTATAAAAAATTTTAGCCTCGTAATATGGTTATTGACGGCGAGGCTTAAACCTTTTATATGCTTTAATGAAGTCGAGGGCATATCTATCTGCATAACCCTCTGTGCCACGGTGTTTACCTCCACCCATCCTGATGTGATGATAAAACTCATGCAGAACTATAAATGGATTATTATAGTAAGAGCCATCCTGAATATAAATTGTTTCCTCACTAGAAACATATACAGCCGGCACTCTACTCTTCCCTTTAACCCTACCCACCTTAACCCTAGGAGGAGAAACACCATAAAGATCCGCCAATCTACCGAGGGCCTCCTCCACTTTACCCGATATAATCAGCTCAACAATCTTGGCCTTAGCGACCTCGCTTATAACATCAGAACTTGAAGACATCTCTGTATCATCCTAAATAAATATGTGCATGACAGGATTTAGGTATATCCTAAACTATAATAGCAACCCTGATTATAAACAGTCAATAATTACAATTCTGCTTCAACGAGTCACTTAATAAATAAATATAAAAAGTATGGAAAGATGTGTATGATATTTACACACCTAATATTTCCCGAGTCTCCTCAGGAATGAGATTAACGATCTCCATACGCTGCCTCTCCGGCGCCTCTAGCAATACATTCCTCATCGTTATAAGGGTAACCCTCCTATGTTCATCCTCAAGCCTAGGAATCGCATTGAAGAGAGACCGAATATCCGCCTCCCTCACATCTCTAGGCACTTCTTGGAGAGCCCTTATATGAGTAGCAACAAGCTTCTTCCTCTCCGGCTCATCAAAATCATCGCATAAACAAGCCACACGACTCTTAATCAAAGCCTCCTTCCTCGGGGCATCTAAGGTAGAGACGGCTCTAATCATCGTAGCCATCTCACCAACCCGCTTCTCCTCAGGCATATCAATAAACTTCCTAAGATGAGACTGAAGCATGCTACGCCTCTTCTCCTCAGGCGCCGCTGCCAGCGTATTTACCATAGATATCATCTCTGATGGAATTTTAATTTCTTTAGGCAACATTTAACACCTTACATACCTAATAACAACACTAGTATATAGCCATCACAATTACCAAAACGGTAAAAATAAAACTTAACATAATTTAACAAAAAAATTTACGGAAAATATATATTAACAAAAATACATGTCCAAACCACTAAAAAATGCCTACAAGCCTATTTCTCTATATGTAATTTTAAACCATGCTTCTCAAGAACCTCAAAATCCATGTCATAAGTGTAGAGTTCTTCATCAAGCGCCTTTGCCGTGGCACCAATCAACAGATCAATGTCCGGGATCAATTCACCAGATGATTTAAGCGTAATATATAACTCGTGATAAGCCGTCAATACATCATTCGTAAGCCCTACAACCTCGAAACTCTCCTCCATAAACCTCTTAACATCCAAAACCTTATCACTCGGTACACCTCTAAGAACTTCAAGCAAAGTAAGAATCGATATATAACCATGGGAAAACTTCCTGCCGCCCCGAAGCATATCAATAACAAAAGAGGTATCAAATATAGGCATAATAACCTACCTCAACCTGAACCTCTCCCTAAACTCCC
The DNA here is from genome assembly GCA_002011075.2 of Candidatus Scotarchaeum otlingeri. Taxonomy (GTDB): domain Archaea; phylum Thermoproteota; class Nitrososphaeria; order Geothermarchaeales; family JDFR-13; genus Scotarchaeum; species Scotarchaeum otlingeri. Next base: position 124,482 of record MTMA02000006.1, on the reverse strand, counting down.
GATATTCCCTCTCAATATTATCTAAATCTTCTTCAGTTAAAAGCGCCCTCAACTTCTCAAAGGCCTCCCTCCTTCTACACTCCACATAGCTCTCATATAACATATATAAGTACTCACCCCAATCAAGCGCCCCCTTACCCTTCTCAAGAGCCTCCTTAACCCACCTAGGAACAGAAATAGTTACATACATCCTTTCACCCACAATTATCACCACATAACTATATCACTACATAACTATATAATTATTAATAATAGAGACATAAATAAAACCAATAAACACAGAAAAGGCAATTTAATATTTTATGGAGATATCCTCAAGATACATGCCCATAGTAACCCCGGAATCCATAGACACATTCAACCACACAGGCCGCCTATTCAAGGAAGCGATAATCCCATACCACACCACACTAGACGAGCCGATACAACGATTCAAGGAGAAGCTCCACAGAGAAACAAGATGGATACTATCAAGCATAATGCCAGACGAACTACTAGAAGAGCCGGAGACCCACAGAGATTTCCATAGGCAAGCCAACGAACTAGGTGTAGAGATGGTCATAGCCTGGGACTCACCCACCTACCTCGAAGACAAAAAGGGATCTAAACATAACATGCTGAAAGCCATTAGAATCACAGAGTGGCTCGAGAAACAAGGCCTAAAAATAATACCCCTAATAAAAGGAGCGTACCAAGAACACATCATACACTCCACCGACCAATACATCATGCTAGGCCACCGCACCCTAGCATTCCACATAACCGAATACCTAACAACAACCCACCCACCATACCCGGAAATCCCAGAGCCACACCTAACACCCAAAAACCTAATGTATCGACACATAGAAGCCATACTAACTCGGCCCCTCCAAAAACTCATATTAATAGGTGGATCAAACCCCAGGATAAGACAGGACCTACTAAAACTCGACAAGAGAATAGCCGTAGCGGGATATAGCTGGTACCTAAACGCCCAAAACATGACGCTACACAGCCACAAAACAACTATAAGCCTCAAAACAAGATACATAGAATGCCAATGCCCAAGCTGCACCACAACAACAGCAAGAGACAGGAGAAAACCAGGATACATCGCCCGACACAACCTCATCATAGACAAAGCAACCGTAGAAGACCTAGACATCGAAACATGGCACAAACCATGGGACCTAATCCTAGACCCACACGAAGACCTACTAATAACCGGAGCACTACATGTAGGACTACCAGAAAGCCAATGGAGAACCCTAATAGAAACAGCCCACAAAATAAAGCCAAGCTACCTCATAACCACAAACCAAATAGACACCACGCCAAACACCGAAAACCAAAAACAAGAATGGACAGAATACATAGAAACACTAAAAAACCTATGGAAACAATACGGAACAATCACCATACCAATGCGCCCACCACGCACAGAAGAAGCCATCCCCCTAACACGGAGACACACCCTCCTATACCAGGCAAACAAGGACCCACTAACCCAATGGCACCAAACAACACCCCACGACAACACAATCCTAACAATAATAAGACACCACAACCACGCAAAAACAAACCTAGAAATCAAAAAAGAAACCCACAAAAAACCAGTAACACTAAAAATAATCACCACCGGACTAGACACCACAACACCCCCAGAACAACTCACAGAATACTACAAAGGATACCGACACAGACACAACTGGCTAATCATAACAAGCCTAAACCAACCATACATCGACCCAAAAAACAAAGTCGCAAACCCAGGAACATGGCTAACCCACCAACCAACACACAAACAACCACAACCAGCAGCACTACACCTAACAAAAAACGCACAACTAAAAATAATCAAACCCAAAAAGTGAAACAAAAAATGGGACAATACAGAAAAACAAAAAAAGGAAAACCAAAAGAAGAAAAAGTAGAATTCATAGTGCAGGCTGTAAAACGCAAGGGTAAACCATATATTTTATTAACAAAAAATATAATAAACGCAGCTAACCTAATTAAAGGAATCTATAAGATAAAGATACAAAACGATCAAAATCTTGAATATTACTTTGAGTATAAGGGGCAACCTAGCATTAAGATACAGTCCAAATTACTAAAACCCGGAAAATATAGAATTTCTTTTTCACCAGTCACTCTAAAAAAATTTGTATACGATTTTAATCGGAAAATAGAGAAAAGACATAAGATAGCGCTTAGCCTAGAGAATGAGAAATTATACCTAGTAACACCTGATGGGAAATATCAGTTATACAATTGGAAATTTGAAAAGGCACTAGGCGGAAGATTACGTATTAGAGCTGAGGCTATTGGGCTAACCAGAGAAATAATAGTTTTGCTTTTTAGATTAAATCCGGAGGGCTTTGCCGACATTAGGATAGTCACTGATGTTAGAAAAGAAAAAGGTGAGACAACAAGAGAAGTCAAAATAATAGAATCTTTTAAAGATTTAGGATTTGGAATCTTATACAAACATTCAACTAAAGAATATTATGTCACATATGTAGCACCAAAACATGTAGTCGATGCGTTAAACAAGTTAGAACAGCTAAATATATCCTTCAATCTAGTTACAAAGAGAGATAATCTTGAAATATACACTTATAAAACTGATGAGAGAACGGGATATATCTTTAGATGTATATATGGACTTTCTATGACGCTGGGTAAAGCACATGCATCACCGTCAAGGGAACCCGTCGGAATAAAAATAGCCAAGAAGTTTTTAATGGAAATAGGGGCGGTTAATATTGAAGAACACCCTTTATGCAGAAGGGGAGTAGATCTAACTGCTATAATCAATGGAGCACGCACTGCATTTGAGGTAAAAATCACAACACCTAAGATGCAACGATTACATCTAAAGGATGCTATTAACGAAATTAGAGAACATGTATTCGAAAGATATAGAGATTTTATACGATCTGTAAGAATAAAGAAATATGGTGTTATAGTCATTACAATAAATTTCCAAAGAGAAAGATTTGATGCTTATGGGAATTTATATATCATGATTTGGGATTTAAAAGGTGAAGAGAAACATGACAAATGAGATATTTGAAATATTAGATTTCTTTACGGAATTAAGTGAAATATTAGAAAGGGTTCCATATATTAATCCTGAAACTAGATTTACAATAAAAAAGAAAGAAGATGAGTATCAATGGACACTCTCCAGTATCACTACACCCTATGTATATTTACACTACTTCGGTTCAGCATACTTAGACAAAAAAAGTATTCTACATATAATGGATTATGGATATTCCATAAAAGAAGCGATTGAAGAAAATTATGGTATCTCTCTTAGAGAAGAAATAAAAGAATATACTCATGACTTATGGAAAAATAATGAGTTTATTGAAAAGATGGCAGAAAAGTTTCCTCTAGCATTTGACGATTATAACACTAGACAAAGACTAATTGACGAGATCAGTGATACGAAAATTCGACAAAGGATATTAGAAGATGGTTATGTGGTTACAGAGATAGTTTATAAAGTAGATAAAAAAGATAGTAAAAGTATTATTGAAAAGATAATAGAAGGCATTAGAATATTAAGAGAAATCTATCTAAAACAATATGGCTTCCAAGAAGAATATACTCTTATTAATACAGAAAAAGAGACTCATTGGATGCAAACCCGAGAAAAAATAAAATTTGTCATAGAACTACTAAAACCCTTTAGTGAGCAGATAGAGATAAAAAGATTAGTGATCAATAATGGACAGAGTGATACTGACAACTATATATCTCTATTCATAATTGGAGGACTTCTGGAACAATTAGAAATACAAGTAAACCTAACTTATAATCAAGTAAAGGCTAAAATATGTCTTTATGGCATAAAAGAAAACTCGTTAAACCTAATAAATGAAATAAAAAAATCAAATAAAGTAAGAGTCGACTACTATACGGAAATGGTTATTCTATCTACGGAAAAATCAAGCCTACATCAAATGCTGACATTTCTTACAAAAATCCTAGAAAAAATCCTATAGAGGTTTATCTATTTAAAAAATCCATAAGTTATATTCAAAATATATATTGGCGGGTCGGCCGGGATTTGAACCCGGGTCACGGGCTCGACAGGCCCGTATACTAACCTGACTATACTACCGACCCTTTATATATGAATTATATATTTTTTAATATTTGCGTTTTTCTCCACTTCTATTATATGATTAAATAGTGTGATTTATTATAAATTTTTCATTTTGTTATGAGATTATGTTGTTTAATATGGTTATTGTTTGATGGTTAGTTCCACTACTTTTATTAAATGCTTTACTGCTTCTATTGATGTTCTTAATGTAGCTAGGTCTTTTACTGGAGGTTGTTTGGCGTCGAGATATCTTAAGGCTGATTCATATCTCGATAGGGATATATGTAATGGTATTGCGTAGTATGATTTTATCGATTGAGCCATATACATTATTAATTTCGGCACACTGCCTTCAGTTATTAATTTAGCTAATAAGGGTATCTATTCTTTAATAAATCAATGGATTGTTTGATTTGTTGCATGATTTTATCATTACAGATCAAAATTTCATGTTGATTATCTATAGATCTACATAAATTAATATAGTATATTCCATAATTACTTCTCCAATTTTTTTATTCCCACAGAAATTCATATTTTTAATTATTAAACCTAATTTCAATTTTAAGATGGCTTTGAGGAGGATTACTCGTAAGATACTCTAAACATGTTTATTTCAGCTTCTTTTTTCAATAATGTTAGTGTTTCTTCATGTTTCTTACTTAATTGTCTATCCTTGCTTGTAGTTAATTTGAGTATCGGTATTGGATTTACTCGCCATCCATTTATCTTGACATTTTTTAGGTTAGTGTATAATACCATTCTTAGTAGTCCATCTTTTATATCTTCTAGTGATGGTAATGGCTGTGTCTTGCTGTGTTTTGATTCATATATGTACAGGTCTCTTCCCACCAGCTTTATTTCGTCTATTGTGAAGTAGTAGTATCCTCCGAGATAATTTTTTATTGTTATTTTTCCTTTTATGCCGATGGTTTCTTCTTTCGGTTGTACTGTCATTGCCTCTCTTTTCTGTGCCTGTTTTGCTAGCTCTCTTGAAAGTGTCTTGAATTCTTCTGCTCCTTTTTTTAGCCTTTCTATTCTTTTTAGCGCCGATTCACGAGAGTGCATTTTTACATTTAGTCTTTCCGATATTTCATCGTACGCTTCTAATGCTTTCTCTGCTATTTTTCCTACTCTATGTAATTGCTCTAGGTTCCAGTGTAATGCATCTGATTGATATGAAATTAGTTCTTTTAGTTTTTGTTTTATTAAGGGTAGGTTAAATCGTTGGTTTGTTATTTTATTTTCGAAGCGCGGGTTCTTCTCTGCGTCTGAATAATATGATATTATCGTGTATATACCTAGCAGACTCATCAGTGAAACTGTATCCCATTGAAGGAAGTCTCTGTCTCCATCTAGACCTTCATCCTTGAATATTGGGATTACGGTTACTTTTTTACCTGTAAATGCTAGTGTATCGTATACTCTTGCATAAGGATATGATCTTGTTCTTTTTGGTGAAACCCACCAGCTAACAGCTAATTTATTTTTTTCGTCTATGTTAAGTAGAAAAGCCGAATCTTTAAATGCATTATCAAGCTGATTTATTTCATATTCTCTTAATTCTCTACATAATAATGGAGTGTATTTTATGCCTGTTATCTCGGCATATATTGAAATAGCCATCTCATCTTCGCCTTTTACTCTTCACTTTTTCCTGCAAAAAGGTTCTTAGGCGAGTTGCATCTTTTCTTTTAATTATTTCAAATTCCACCTCGGAAAGCCTCTTCTGTATAAAGCCAATTTTTTCTTTTATTATTGGTTCTAACTCTAGATCGATCTCGTATCCCCAGCTGTTTCTTTCAAGTTCAATAGCGACTTTGGTTGTTGTTCCACTACCAAGGAAAGGGTCTAATACTGTTTCGCCTTTAAAGCTATATAGAGTAATAAGCCTTTTAGGTATTTCCTCGGGAAATGACGCTACGCCTTCCTCCAGTCTACCTTCTAGTGGCAACACATTAGTTATATCCCAGACCGTTAAATACCATTTTTCCTTTTGGAACTTTTTTATATCTATCCTTGAGTCTCTGAATATCTGGTCACCAAGCATCTTCCTTTTTCTTGCATGATTATATTGTCCTTTTTGGAATATAACAATGTCCTCATAGATATTATCTGGATAAAAATACATAGGATATGAATGCTGGAGTAGGACTCCGCTCCTCCGGCTTATTCTAATGTACCCTTCAGGTTTTCGCCAAATAATTCTCTCTTTATAGCTGAATCCTACTTCTCTCATAACATTTATAATATCAGATGTAACAGGATATAGTTCCTTATTTATTCTCACATCTTGAACAACAAAACATGCTACTCTACCCTTCTCTAAAACTCTATATATCTCTTTGCCAACATCTTTAATGAGATCTAGGTATGCTCCATAACTCGGAAATAGATCTGGGTAGTCAAAAGGAGCGTTATAGTAAGGAGGAGAAGTAACTACAAGATGAATAGAATTGTCTGGAATTTCACCCATGTTCCTAGCGTCTCCGAATATAATTCTATGGAAAGTCATTAATACACCAAGAATAATATCTTGATAACACTATTTTTAGATTTACTATTGGATATCTGCATATTATTGTGTTTAATATTCTTAGGTCGTTTTTTATTTTTGGTGATATAGTTTGGGTGAAGCTTATTATTTAGTGGCGGTATCGAATAAATTTAATCTTGATTTATGTTTAGATTATAATGTGGCTGGATTTCCGAATAGTATTAATGGGTTATGGGCTTTTATTGATATTAGCCAAGGTGATTATATATCTTTTCTATATGCCGCGAGGGCATATAATTTATATAGAGTTGTTGATAAGCTCGCCATTACTGATGTTACAGATGCTCTGCCCAGGTGGAATATATTAAAAATGAGATCCGGGAGGACTTACTATTTTCCTTTTAGAGTATTACTTAGGCCTATTAGAGAATTTGAGGCATCTTTAGTTAGGATGGAGTTTAGTTATGTAGCTGAAAATCTATTGTTACGAGGGGGTTATGCTAAGACTCATTTTCAAGCTGACCAAACTACTCTACAGTATGTATCGCAAATAGGTAAACTTAGTAAATCCGAAGAATCCGTGGAGATAGATTTAAGATCATACGGCCATTTTGAACCGGAATTAACGGTTAATAAGGAGCTTGTTGACTGGTTCAGGGTATATCCTCTTAGAGAAGTCATAATACAGGCTTTGATAAAGAAGACGGTATCTAAATCTAATAATTTAAAAAGAATATTGGAAACTCTTGCTGTTGATGATGTCAGTGTAGATGAATGGGAGGTATTGGGAGAGAAGGCTCTACCTGAAGGCCATATTGATATACTTATCAAGGAGAGAGTGCCTCTTGGTAAATCGCGTTTTATAATAGTTGAAGTAAAGAAGGGAAAAGCGGGAAAAGGGGAGCTTAACCAGGTTATCAAGTATAAATCAGAATTTGGTGATGAATGTATAGGTAGCTGTATAATAGCTAAGGAATTCACAAAAACGGTTTTATCGAGCAAAGAAATCGTATGTATACCCTACTCTCTAGACATCGACCCATCCAAAACATACACATTTAATGACCTTCTTGGGTACCTGAAATTGTCAACGTGATGTTCCGTAGTGAGCCTTGTTAATTATATGAAATAAATCAGTATCATAAATACTAGTCCTCTAGCATTTCAAATAGTTTCTATCAGCTAGTTAATTCATCTTCACACTTAAATAAATATATATTATAATTTACATATTTACTTCATGCATTGATCCTTTAACTTCTTAACAAATGTTATATTTTGTGACAGGGTTTCTTTTTTATCATTAATTTTTAATCTTCGTAAAATCAGTCCTTTCTCAATCCTATATTTTTATTTTTCTAAGACTATATGATATTTTTGTGAGGAGCCAGTCTCATATTAACTATAGAACTTTTATTGAGATCCTGGTTACAGCCGTCTTCTTATCTTTTCCTCTCCTATTTTATTTCTTTTATAGTAAGTTTAAGCCTTCCGAGGTTGTTTTACCCGGCATCTACTACTTAGGCGTTTATTTCTATGAGGCTTTGTTCTTGATAATTCTTAATCTGATATGGTTTTGGCGTTATCTGAGTCATAAGAGCGAGAATGAATATCGAAAAACTACAATCGGCACAATAATATGTATATCTATTATTATAATGTTTACTGTAAGTATAGTATTTTTGCTAATTCTAACAGAGATGACAAGTGGTTTTTATGCACATTTTTATCAACAATTAAGAGATTTATATGATACTATACAGTCACTTATAGTTACTAATAGTAATTATAACGATATGTTAGGTAATTTAAGCGATTTGATTGGCAGAAAATTCCGAGATATTATTATTGCGTATGATAACACTACAGCATTTTATATATATGAAACATTTTACAAGAATCAGCGGTTAGCAGGAATTTTAGGTATACTTTATGGATTATTTTCGGTTATTCCCTATCGTGTTGGTGTTCTTTTAGGTGCGGAAGCAGAAAGTGAAAATGATGTTGCCCGAACTCTTTTAAATATTGTTTCCATTTTCTCAATTGTTATTGTTCTCATGATATTTGCTGCACGACAACCAGGTTATCTCGGTTTCATTAAACATACAGTAGCATTTAGCCCTATTTTGCTTGCTATATTTTTTATATCTTTAGGTTATGTTTTGGGTTCGAGATCTGTGGGACATAGAGGCTATAGGAATTTTATCATAGTTGCTGGCGTATTATTTTGTTTTGTTATTGGTTTAATTTTAGGCTCCTTGAGCATTCCTTTTACTAGAATCCCAGTAAAAATAGGGATCAGAACTATTACAAGTGACCTTCAAATTATAGACTTTACTTTTTCTACGGGATATTACTTCATTTATCCCTCGATCTATCCCTTTATAACCGTTTTATTGTTAACCATTAGTAATATTGTAATGATAGTTTACAGTGATCCAGATCACTACCTGAGTAGATTTATCAAAGAATTTATCTTAGGTGATTAGGCTTCTCGATTTACTATAATATCCATCTGTTAATCCATTAATGTAAAAAACATGTTCTAGACACCCAGCTTTTAACATTATATGTCCTCCTTTTTTGAATTATGCATATTAATTAGCTTATGAATATCTCATGAAAAATACTCTGCATAACTTTTCCGCCTTAGACTCGATTTAATTATCGGTTCGTTTCTTCCAAAATCTTTCTTATTTTGTCTTGGTATTTTTGTTTGGTGTATGTGGGTAGGTATCTGAGTTTTTGTTTTTGTAGTTCTTTGGGTAGTTTGAAGAAGTTTCCTGTTATGGTTCCTCTGCAGTTTTTGGATCCGCATTTACATTTTAGGGTCCATGTTTCGTTGTCTATCTGGTCTGGCGCTCCTAATGTATAGTCGACTGTTATTTCCTCTCCTTTCTTTATGTGTTTTATTGCTATTAGGTATTTTTTGCCTGGCTCTGTGAATTCGAAGTATGCGTTTGGGTCGCATGAGTGGTTTACGTAGGAGGCTGGTGAGTAGTCTAGGACGTATTTGCCGTCTCCTATGTAGTCCCAGTGGTCTGAGTCTATCCCGCTTCGCTCTATTTCTCCTTGGGTATAGGTCTTCTTTATCCGGGTTAGGTCTATGTATAGGATTTCTTCTCCTGGTTTGAAGTCTCTGGCTGCGTATAGTCCTTTGCCCTTCCCTGGGGATTCCTTGATCTTTACATTCATGAATATTCAGAATGGAAATTTTGTTTTCCGCTATAAATATATTCCTCTAAGGGTGATGATGAAGGTTTATATAGTGAGGTCTGGAAACTTTAGTTATTAGGCGTGTCATGCCTTTATCTAGGTATCTATATCGGGGGAGTGATGGATGGTGTATGGGAAGTTTGCGGGATTGCTGGCTGATTATTGTACGGGTGTAAAGGCTGGTGACGAGGTGCTGATTTCAGGTACATATGAAGCTTATCCCTTGATTAAGGAGCTGTGGAGGGAGGTTGTGTCTAGAGGGGGGTATCCGAGGCTGAACATAGTTGATGAGGTGCTGACGGAGGTGTTTTATAAGTATGCACCTGAGAGCTTGTTAAAGTATTATTCGAAGATAGATGAGTTTATTGTGGAGAATATCGATGTGAGGGTCGCGATACTTTCATCGACGCATACGAAGCCACTTGTTAGCACGGACCCTGAGAAGATGAAGGTTAGGGCTCAGGCTACAGCGAAGTTGACAGAGATCTTTATGCGTCGGGACGCCGAGGGAAAGCTGAGGTGGGTTGTAACTCCTTTTCCGACGAGGGCACTGGCTCAGGAGGCAGGTATGTCTCCCTTGGAGTTTGAGGAGTTCGTCTTCAAGGCTTTGAAGCTTTATAGTGAGGATCCCGTGGGGGCTTGGACTGCACAGGCTAAGTGGCAAGAAAGGATTGTTGATATGCTGATGAAGGCTAGTGAGCTGAGGTTCTTGGCTGATGATACGGATCTAACTGTTAAGGTGGAGGGTAGAAAGTGGATTAATGATGATGGGAAGGTCAATATGCCGGGGGGAGAGATATTTACTGCGCCTCATGAGGACTCCGCCGATGGATATATTAAGTTTGATTATCCAGCTATATGGCGGGGTGTTGAGGTCAAGGGAGTTAAATTGGTATTTAAGGATGGTGGCGTTACGGAGGCAAGGGCCGAGGTGGGAGAAGAATTTTTGAGGAAGATGCTTGAGACGGATGAGGGGGCTAAACGTATAGGGGAACTGGCCTTCGGGTTGAATTATGATATTACGCGGTCTGTTAAGCAGATATTATTTGACGAGAAGATTGGGGGTACGGTGCATCTTGCTTTGGGCTCAGCCTATCTAAAGACGGGTGGAAAGAATAAGTCTGCTATACATTGGGACTTGATTAAGGGTATGGAGAAGGGAGAGGTCTATGCCGACGGCGAATTGATATACAAGGAAGGAAAGTTCATTGAAGAAGTGCTTTAACCAGCTTTTATCCCATAAAATTTTTATTGTTATACCTGTCTGGCTTGGTATCAATCGGTATATTGTCGTTAAGGCTGAAAATCTTTCTTGTTTTATCTTGTTCTATGTTTTTAATTTTTTCTTATAATTAGTTCTTTAGCGGGTCTTTATAGGGGGTTTTATGAAGCTAGGTATTGAGTTAGATGATCAAGCTGCTTATACTTTAGACCAGTTATCTAAAAGATTAAGTTGCTCAAAAAACAGTATTGTTATGCTAGGTATAGAGCTGGTTTCAGATAGCTATCATGTAGGCTATATCGATTATCTTAAGGACGCTGTTCGAAAAGGGCGGTACCACCCGCTTTATAATGTTATCAAGATAGGTTTCGAGGCGTATGAAAATTATGTAAGGGATTTATTGGGGAACCTAGGCCTCTCAGAGAAAGCTTCCATTGAAGAATTTATTATTGAAAAGGGGCGTATCTCGATAATAACAATAGTGCCACCCAACGGAGAATTAACATGTCACACGGTAGACGTCATCATAAACGGGGTGGAGATATATGTTGACCTCAACTATTATGTTGAGAAAGATAGGGAGATCTGGATTCAGAGGCTTAAAGAAAATATGGATGATCTATATGATGAGTTCTTAATGAAATTCGGCTTGGAGGATATCGATATTAATGTTGACCTTGATATTGATAGGTATCATGTCTGGATACGATACGCATTTGAAGGGGATGTAAAGCCCAGAGACGTTGAGAGAGTCCTCTTCAGAAAGATCGGTCGCATTACATAATATGTCTATGCCTCTAATGTTTTTATCTTCCGGATATTCGCGAGGATACGGAACCCCACGAGTATCTCGGCGATAACAAATCCCCTAGTTACTTTGACTAATGTAATACCCCCAGTATACTATCCAGCATATATCCTGCCCCTCTCAATAGGGAAAATTTCGGCGTTGGTTCCTACACCGACTGTAATGGAGATAGCTAGGTATTATAGTGGAATACCTAGGGTATTAACTCCCATAGAGGCCGCTGTAACTCTAGCTCTCTGGTTCCTAGCCTCGCTAATTATATTAAGTAAATTGATTACCTGGGGAAGGGAATAAAGTCGTTGCTAATCTATCGGGTAAACTTTTTACTTTAATCATAAATATTGTAGGTTTGGTTTCCAATTCCTTCTGCCATGGAAAGAAATGAGAAGTTAATAACCCCTTCATCCATACCATGACACATAGTAATCCGGTCCAAATGTTAATCGCAAAAGTATCCATAAAATAACTATCACTATAACATCAGCATAAAGATTCTTTAGAACATGGTTGGATAATGCTTATGAACATTTTTGTACATTAATGCCCATTTATTATACATTTTTGGGACAACCTTTATAAAGGCCAGACAGATCGGCGGTTGTCCCACTTCATCCCAAAAAAACTCCCACCAGAAACCCTTAAATAATAAAAATACCCATTTAGAATATCGGAATCTCTAAAGGAGAGTTGAAAGGTTGTTAGGAGAGATTCATCAACCTTCGTTTTCAACTGTGAATCTCTAAAGGAGAGTTGAAAGTAAGAAGAGACTCGATGAAGAGTTCCTCATCGATTAGCGAATCTCTAAAGGAGAGTTGAAAGCGATTATTATGAGTGTTGGCTTGAGCCATGTGAAAGAAGAGAATCTCTAAAGGAGAGTTGAAAGAGCTTATAGGGGTCAAAAGACAATCCATAGTATTTCAGTGAATCTCTAAAGGAGAGTTGAAAGCACGTTGTAGTTGTCCTGTAGATGAGGGCTATTATCGTAATGAATCTCTAAAGGAGAGTTGAAAGTAATCAAGTGGCTTGAAGGTGCTACCGGTGTGGGTAAGCCGAATCTCTAAAGGAGAGTTGAAAGATTTTTTTTACGCTCATTTCTCCTTCACCGCAATATTAGAATCTCTAAAGGAGAGTTGAAAGCTAACCTCCTCTATCTCCTCGATGAGGAAGGGTGGTGAATCTCTAAAGGAGAGTTGAAAGATATCTCTTTACTATTCGTGCTGCACGTGTTTCTCGGAGAATCTCTAAAGGAGAGTTGAAAGACGGTAAAAGCAAGACGAAGAGGGATAGGTAGGCAATTAACGAATCTCTAAAGGAGAGTTGAAAGGTTCGTTGGTATGGTATATTGGCATCATTAAGTTTGTTCTCGAATCTCTAAAGGAGAGTTGAAAGTTATCTACATGGTTACGTTATCCTCATTCTTCGAGTTCGTGAATCTCTAAAGGAGAGTTGAAAGATTCTTCTTTAGTTGGAATGTAAGGTGGTTCCGGCATTTTGAATCTCTAAAGGAGAGTTGAAAGAACATAAGCCGGTTCTGATCATCAAAAGCAATACGGCATTGAATCTCTAAAGGAGAGTTGAAAGCGTGTTTTTTAAAAAATATAAACTATGCTGAGCATGGGGTGAATCTCTAAAGGAGAGTTGAAAGCAGCAAAACATATTTTTATATGGTTATATTCGCCTACCAATCTGCTGAATCTCTAAAGGAGAGTTGAAAGCCCACCATCCATTTCCATTCATCCATTATATTTACTCTTGAATCTCTAAAGGAGAGTTGAAAGACGGCATAGGAATGGGCGCAACCGCCATACCGACAAACATGAATCTCTAAAGGAGAGTTGAAAGGAAGCATGATAATCCAGATACACAAGGAACTCTCCAAGCTAAGGAATCTCTAAAGGAGAGTTGAAAGATATAGAGACCATCAACATTGTATTTTTTGACCTCAGAATCTCTAAAGGAGAGTTGAAAGTCTTATGTCACCTTATTCTTGTAAGGTTATCTTCTCCGCCTGAATCTCTAAAGGAGAGTTGAAAGCTATATAAGCGTAGAATCCATAACACGATGCTGCCGAAAAATGAATCTCTAAAGGAGAGTTGAAAGACGTAATAATTCTTACCTTTAACGATGAAGACCGTATAAGAATCTCTAAAGGAGAGTTGAAAGTCCCATTGATGTTCAATAAGTAGATACTGATTATCGTGTTGAATCTCTAAAGGAGAGTTGAAAGGCTTTAGTGTAAAGAAGTATGCTAGGATGCCTATAAGAATCTCTAAAGGAGAGTTGAAAGAGACGGATTCTATGACCTTCAGACTCAGTTTTATTCTCCTCGAGAATCTCTAAAGGAGAGTTGAAAGTGATATTCCGGGTGGATATTATTCATTCCCCATCTATCAGCGAATCTCTAAAGGAGAGTTGAAAGTATATGCAAGTTTTCTGGCGTCAGCTTCATCTTCGACACCTAAGAATCTCTAAAGGAGAGTTGAAAGAAGAATACTCAGTCAGTCCCTTAACTGCTTTCTTATACGAATCTCTAAAGGAGAGTTGAAAGTCTATGTATTCTATCTCTATCTTTATCTCCATAACTTTTGAATCTCTAAAGGAGAGTTGAAAGTCTGTTATCTCGGTATGGCATTGTGCCGTTAGAGTGGTTATGAATCTCTAAAGGAGAGTTGAAAGTTTTCTTTAGCTCCTTGATTTCGTTATCTATTTTCTGTAGAATCTCTAAAGGAGAGTTGAAAGTAAAATTCTGCTCTTCAACGGAATAACCGGTTAGCCCGAATCTCTAAAGGAGAGTTGAAAGTATCTCCATCTCAGTATTGTCCCCCCATTCCTTACTGAGAATCTCTAAAGGAGAGTTGAAAGCTATCTCTATGTGACTATCAAGAGCCTCAACATATCCTTGGAATCTCTAAAGGAGAGTTGAAAGAGTATATTTATGGGGTGGTAAGCACAAAGCACCCGTAGAAGAATCTCTAAAGGAGAGTTGAAAGACCAACTTAAGATTAATGTATTACCTATAACTAAACTCCAGAATCTCTAAAGGAGAGTTGAAAGATAAGACATCAATATTATTAATATTATAATTATTAATTGAATCTCTAAAGGAGAGTTGAAAGGTAAGATAGGCTCTCTGTTGGGTGCGTAGAAAAATTGAAGAATCTCTAAAGGAGAGTTGAAAGTCCACCTCCAGCTCTTTGCTACAGAAACAAGTGCCCTACCGAATCTCTAAAGGAGAGTTGAAAGAACATTAATAATAAAATGAGTCATCCCATATCACCTCCTCAGAATCTCTAAAGGAGAGTTGAAAGCGTTGAGTTATCGCAGGAATTTTTTCACCCTTTGAATTCTGAATCTCTAAAGGAGAGTTGAAAGATGATATGAGGTTGTTTGGGTCCCGACATCCTATATGTACAATAATAATCAGGAGACTATTGTAGTAGGGTCTCTTTTTGATATAATTATTCTAGTGTTACTGGATCTTTTATTGTTGAGATTTTTATATTCTTGTTCTTTATCGCTTGCTCTATATCTTTTGGTAAAATAAATAGTTTTTTATGTAGTTTAGGATGATAATAGTGGGTTTTAACCTTCCTCTCTTTTAGTCTCTTTGTTACCCGGTATATTGGGGTTCTGCTTGGGTCTATATAGTCTGAGGCTATTACGAACATCCAGTGTAGTCCGAAGGATGGTATCCACGATCCATAAGCTCTAGTGTATTTGAATACTGTTTTGAGTGTTTTATATATTCTTAGGAATTGGGTTTGTAGTAGGTAGGGACTCTCGGCGTGGGTTGCAAGAATGCCATTCTCCCTTAATCTTTCTTTGCTTTTTCTATAGAATTCTAGCGTGTATAGTTTTTTCGAATCGCCTATCGGGTCTGTTAGATCCAGTATAATTACGTCGAAATTCTCATTTGTATGTTCTATGTATCTCATACCGTCGCTTATAACGGTCTCTACCCTCCGGTCGTTGAATGCACCTTTACTTACATACGGCATATGTTTCTGTGATGCTTCGATGACGGTTCTATCGAGGTCCACCAGAGTCACTCTCTCTACACAATTATGTTTTAATACTTCCCTCAGGGTTCCTCCGTCTCCCCCACCTATTATAAGTATTTTACGAGGATTTGGATGTGAAAACAGGGTAGGATGCACAAGTGACTCATGATATATGTATTCATCTGATTTCGAGAGTTGAGCTTTGTTATCTATGAAGAGCATCGGTCCAAAGTCTACTGTTTCTACAAAGTCTATTTTGTGGTGGCCAGATGTATATGAGGCATATATCCTTGATACTTTGATTATCCTTATCGTGTTCTTTGACAACTCCTCGACATAGTAGATTCCGCTGTTTTTCTTATGAATACCTTCTCTCAACATGGCGGGTTCAGAATATTACAATGCTATTAAGTCAAATTTAAATAAGTTCTATTATTCAGCCTATCCTTGAGGTAACCATCCTTATCATCAAATTATATTATCGAAAGTTATTATTAGGGAGAGACACATAGTTTATCTACGAGGGATATTACGTGTTCCGCACTCTATATTTCTCGGCCTCTAAGACCTGTAATAAGTCGCCTCAACAAGTTTTCAGTAAAATAGATACCGTTCATAAACTTGTTAGATATGAAGATGAGTTTAAGGAATTTATAATTGAAGAGGGGGACGAGAGTAGTGGCTTCGCAAAAGTAGTTGTTGAGATATTTGGTAAGGTAATTAGGGGTAGGATGCGGTATAAGGTGGGGGATCGTTGTGTATATGCTGTTGTGGATAGCCGGGACATCAAGGCTTTGGAATTTGGATACATAGTCGAGAAAATTGATGGTGGAACTAGACTTACACAGTTCGTTAAATTCGATACCGGCAGTATACTAAGGAATATTTTTGTATTGATATTTATGTCGAGGAGGATAAGGAGACATCTCGAGAGAGAAGTTACTGAGATATTAGAATAAGTCTACCCAGGTCATGCCGATACCCCTGTATATATGGGAGCTGAAAACTTATTCAGCTTATTATTGGTCGTGAGTTGATATAGCTTTATTCCTCTGTCTACTCATATAGTTTTTGATGAAGAGAATAAGGATACTATATCTAGTTTTTTTGCTGGTTATTGTAGCCTCCATGATTTATGTTTCTCTTCGCTACTCGTCTATAGAGAGTAAAGAAGAGTTGATAAACAGTCTCCTCTCGGGCATCGAAAGCATTAAAGTATCTACAGATGCGTTTACAGAGGGGGGATATATACCATTAAGGTATACATGTGAAGGCGCCGATATTTCACCCGGCCTTACATGGAGTAATATTCCAGAAAACACTAAGTCCCTGTTGATCTTGGTATATGACCCCGATGCTCCAGGCGGCTACTTTATCCATTGGATAGCTTATAATATCCCTCCAGAGATCAATGGCTTAGATGAAGGTGCATCAGGGGAACTAGAAGAGCTAGGCTTGGGTCTTGAAGCCGAAAATGATTTTGGAAGAGTTGGATATGATGGTCCTTGCCCCCCGAGCGGCGCTGAACATAGATATTATTTTGTTGTTCTAGCCTTAGATAGGTACTTGGATATTCCGGCTGGAGAAGACGCTTTCGATATCCTGAAGTCAATAAAAAATAATGTATTGGCCTATGGAATACTTATGGGAAGGTATAAACGTTAACATATTGTTGCTCTATATCTTAATAAGTACCTTGACGGCTTAATCATCCCTATTTATCAGTGTACCAACTATATCTCAATACGTTGCCAATGAAAAGTGGAATAATAATTCTTTATTCTTAGGCACAGGCTTATTAATAACGGCGAATATAATTTTGGGCATCTATTCTCCCACTCATAGTACTATTATTGATAAGATAAAGTCTATTGCGGAAAAGGATACACGTATTCTAGGTGTATGACTCGTAGGTTCGATGACCACAGGTGAAGGAGATAGATTCTCAGATATCGACATCTACATTCTGGTTAATGATGAGGATTTTGATGAGCTATATAATGAGAAACAGATTTTTGCAGGTGAACTAGGGAATACCCTCTTTACATTTGAAATGGAGTGGCCTAATTGTATGATGTATGGCGTGATACTCGAGAATTTTCTAGAAGTCGATCTTTGTTATTGCGTAGAAGGGCAAATAGAGATATTGGTCCCTACAAGATTATAGTAGATAAAATAGGAGATCTAGATAAGGTCTTATCTAGCCACAGAGTGGTATCCGATATAGATTTAGAGAAAGAAGTAACTCGACACATAGGTTTTGCGGGATACAATATTCTACATGCAATTAATATCAGAGGTATCTATAAATATAGAGACACCCTCACGAACCATAAACTGAATACCTTGGTTATCGATTAGAAAACCGTTTTTCCAAGACCCCTCCCTAGTTAAAGATCCTTTGTATAAAAGTGGAGAATAGAGATAGGGTGTAGCAAAACAGTTGTGAAATGGCTTGGTAACCATTTCATACAGCACCTTAAATAACTGAATTGTCTATATATCTCGATACTTCGGTCTCTATTAAACTTATTAGCACTTGCCCCCCATCTATTCCTCATTATCTCTTTCTGGTTTCGAGGTTTTTATGATTATCTTAGCCTCCCTACCAAAAACAGCTCCCTCTTTCGCGAAGATTAGTTCACCTATGTCTAGAGGTATACTTATCTCCAGTTCAAACTCATCATCTCCAAAGCCTTCACAGAAGAAACTAATAATTAATGTTTCATCATCATACTCATTATGCATGGAGAGGCGATTGTGACAGTGGGGGCAATATAATTCTTCAGTCATAAATCCACCAATAACACATATATATTCTTATAAGAAATAAGGAAAACATCAATTTAATATGGTAATACACTTATTAGCAACATTTTTAATGTGAAATATCGTATTTTATCATTTTGGGCTGTTGTTAATTATACCATAGCCCAATTATTTAGTTGGAGCGGTTGGTACAAATGAATGCGGTAATCTCAGGAGTAAAAGGAAATGTTAGTCTTCAGAGAAGATGTGTGCTTGACTCTATTATTATCTATAGGGTTAGGGGATGAAAGAAAGAAACCACAAGGTAATTGTCATAACTGGACCGCCATTAAACGGTCGAGACGACTATGTAAGGGAGGCTCTAAATCAAAAAGGCCTCGATGGAGAAATAGGGTATCATCACTTGTTTGAGTATATGCAGTCGATTGCCCGTAATCGATATAATATAAATCTGACTAGAGGAAATGTCCTTGAGATAAGCTCGGCATTATTATCTCAGATAAGAAGGGAGGCGTTTAGAGAAATAGGAGAAACAGTGAGAAAATCAAAGAAAAATCTTGATATAGTCAGTACTCCCGCAAAATTCAAAATAAGACCTTCACCGGCGTCTCCAGGCGGCACTATAAACGGCTTCGAGTTAAATGATATTATGCTACTAAATCCTAGCATGATGGTTATTTTTATCGATGATTTATTAAAAGTGCGGGGCAGGCTGAGGAAAGATAGTGATTGGATTAGGAGGGTGGAGCCTAATCTGAGAACACTGGCAGAATGGCGGAAAGAATCTATAGAATTTGTATATGACATTAAACAGACGGTTTTCAGGGAGCTTAATCGAAATATAGATACGATTATCTTTGCGAGAGCACATGATTCATCTACATTTATCGATTTGATATATGGTAAGAAACCTAGGATATACCTGAGTTATCATATAACTAATATTCCTCAGAAAGAGTTAGATAGGACTATAGGTGATGTTAAAAGGAACCTTCAGCCTCACTTTGTGTGTATAGATCCGTATGCTATTAAGGATTGGGATATAATTAATGCATATGACAAAGCAGTAGAGGAAGGGACCGATAAGGTTGTAGTTGATAATGAGATTCTTGATTTAATCGAGGTTGAAGAAGCGATTGACGAAATTCGTGCTCAGACAGTTGATAGAGATTATAAGCTCATAGAAAGCACCCATGCAACGGTCGTTTGCCATTTCTCTGATAAAGCATCCTATGGAGTTATGAGCGAGATTATCCATTCACGTAAAGAAGCTAATAACCCTGTGTATGTATTATATCCATTTAAAAAGCGGCCGAGTCCTTTCTTTGAATTTTATGCCGGCCGTGAGAACATCATAATGGGGCGAAAAGAGGAACTGGAACAGCTATATATAGCTTTAATTAATAAGATGAAATCCGATATCCAGCAAGGACTGTGGCTTAAATGGCCCTCAACAGCCCGCTAATTAAGTAGATCTGTAATATGTAGTTAAACGTTGAAGATAGGCTTATAATATTAGTGTTTAACTAAAACCTATTTTTCAGCTAATTTTAAATGTTAATTAGATTAGCCTGTTAAATTCCATTTATACTTTGTCGATAGGTCAACTATGGTAATTTAAGGGGTGACACTAATATTGGCAAGATATAGAGTAGGGATAGATATAGGGGGTACATTTACTGATCTAGTCG
Source organism: Candidatus Scotarchaeum otlingeri (assembly GCA_002011075.2). Classification (GTDB taxonomy): domain Archaea; phylum Thermoproteota; class Nitrososphaeria; order Geothermarchaeales; family JDFR-13; genus Scotarchaeum; species Scotarchaeum otlingeri. The sequence continues at coordinate 104,173 of MTMA02000006.1, read as the reverse complement.
CATTTGATGAAGATACAAAGAAGCTTCTACGCTTTAAATGTTTGACCAATCCCAACGCACCTGAAGAAAGCTTTATACAGGCAATTAAAGGCGCCGGAATCGCTTTTAATAAAATAAAAGTATTGATACATGCTACTACATTAGGTACTAATATGTTTTTTGGCCAGACAGGTATTATGAGGCCGAAAGTTCTGTTGATTACCAATAAAGGTTTTAGGGATATAATCGAAATTGGTAGACAAAATAGGCCTCAGCTGTATAACCTGTTTTTTACAAAACCAGAGCCTCTTGTTCCCAGGAACTTGAGGATAGGTGTTAGGGGTAGAATAGGTCCATCTGGGGAGGAACTGGAAAAGTTGGATGTGGATGAAATTAAGGAGATAGCTCAAAAATATTCTAGTGAGATTGATGTATTTGTAATATCTTTTCTTCATAGCTATATTAATCCTATCCATGAGAAAAGGGCTAAAGAGATTATCAGTAGAGAATGCTCTGAGGCTATTGTAATGACGAGCCATGAAGTGGATCCTGAACCAAAAGAATATGAACGTACATCCACAGCATTAATAAACGCGATTCTTAAACCTATATTATCCTCATATTTGAAAAGATTAGGCCATATGTTAGATGCCAACAGATTTAAGGGAAAATTTCTGGTGATGAGGAGTGATGGAGGGGTTTCTGATAGCGATATAGCTGTTAAGAAACCAGCGGCGTTTATAGAAAGTGGCCCTGCTGCCGGTGCAGTCGCCGTGTCTTATATGTCTAAGATAATGGGTTTAGATAAGGTTTTGGGGCTGGATATGGGAGGTACCACGGCCAAAGCTTCCGCGATAATTAATGGAGAACCTGACTTGGTTTCTGAATATGAAGTCGGTGGCACAGTACATATGGGAAGGCCGGTTAGGGGCTCAGGATATCCTATTAGAATATCACATATAGATTTAGCAGAGGTAAGTGCAGGTGGAGGTACAATTGCTTGGGTTGATGTAGGGGGGGCTTTAAGGGTAGGACCAATGAGCGCAGGGGCGGAGCCAGGGCCCGCGTGCTATGGGTTAGGTGGTAAATATCCCACTATTACAGACGCTAATTTCTTGCTTGGAAGGTTATCAGAAGAACTGGCTGGTGGGGCTATAAAATTAAGAAGAAATTTGGCTTACGAAGCTATTAAAAAATTGGGAAATAAACTTGCAATGGACCCTATAGAAGTTGCGTCGGGTATAATTGAGATAGCTAATCACGTTATGTCAAGAGCATTAAGGCTTGTCTCTATAGAGAGAGGGCATGATCCTAGAGAGTTCAAGTTATTTGCCTTCGGGGGTGCAGGGCCACTACATGCAGTGGCACTTATGGAGATAGGAATTAAGGAAGTCATAATTCCTATGTTGCCCGGGGTCTTCTCTGCATTTGGCTTGTTAACAACAGATTATAAGCATGATTATGTTTCTAGTATAGTTAAGAGGGCTAGTGAGTTGGATGATGAGGATTTACAATCATTATTTAATGAGATGGAGAGGAGGGCTGTAAACGATTTAATAAGTGGGGGAATAAAAGAGGGGGATATCAAACTGTTTAGAGTATTAGAGATGAGGTATTGGGGTCAAGCCTACGAGCTTAGGGTATATTATAAAGGCAAGATATCCGAATGTGTAAATGAGTTCCATAATTTGCATGAAAATAGATATGGTTATAAAATGATGGAGGAGGAAGTTGAGGTTATAACAGCTAGACTTGAGGCGGTGGGGATAACATCTAAGCCCAGAATACCTATATATTCAGCTACTGATTATATACCGCGGCCCCACATAAAAAGAGAGGTCTATTTGGATGGTGAGTGGAGAAATACAGATATATATATTCGAGAAATGTTAACGCCTGGTGCCTGTATACTAGGTCCTGCAATTATTGAAGAAGATGAGAGTACAATTCTAATTCCTCAAGGATATATATGTAGAATCGATGGATTTAGGAATATCTGTATTAAGGAGGAGGGCCATGATGTCTAGGTCTAGCAATAGAATAACTATGGAGGTAATAAGTAATGCTGTTGTTTACATTTCTGAGGAGATGGGGATAATCCTTAGAAACACCGCATACAGCCCTAATATTAAGGATAGGCTTGACCACACATGTGCTATACTAGACCCAGAAGGAGATTTGGTTGCTCAAGCGGAGCATATACCTGTCCATATAGGCAGCATGGCTATAGGCGTAAAAAACACCCTAAAATATCTTGAGAAAGTAGGAGATACATTAGATGGTGGAGACGTTGTAATTGTAAATGACCCTTATATCTCTGGTACACACCTCAACGATATTACGTTATTGAAACCTGTATATATGAAAGGTAGATTTATAGCTATAGTCGCTAATAAAGCGCACCATGTAGATGTCGGCGGAGCAGTACCTGGAAGTATAGGGGGAGATGTAAGAGAACTAATAGAGGAAGGGATAATTATACCGCCAGTAAAGCTTTATAGAAAAGGAAGGGAAAATAGAGAAGTTAGGCGTTTACTTGAAGAAAACGTTAGAACACCAAGTTATTTTAAGGGCGATTTGAGTGCCCAGATAGCCTCTCTAAACGTGGGAGAGAAGAGAATAATAGAATTAGCAGATAAATATGGTATTGAAAAACTAGAGGACGCGTGGGATTACATTTTAGATTATAGTGAGAAGTATCTAATTACAAGGATAGAGGAATTAGAGATTAGTGGTAGACATAGTGCCACAGACTATTTGGAACACCCTGGGACGGGAACCCTAAAAATAAGAGCCTCAGTAGCCATAAAAAAGAAAAAAATTAATGTCGATTTTAGCGGTACTGATGATCAAGTTAATTATCCCATTAACGCGGTATATGGAGTTACTGTTGCAGCCACTAGTTATTCACTAAAGAGCGTTATAGACCCAGATATGCCTATGAACCATGGTTTCCTGAGACGGGTTTCAATTAAGGCCCCAATTGGATCTATCGTGAACCCTATTCCTCCTGCACCAGTATCTGGAGGCAACGTAGAAACCTCTCAAAGAATAGCTGATGTAATCTTTAAAGTGCTATCAAAATTCCTTCCAGAAAGAGTTCCAGCGGCTAGCTGCGGCTCCATGAATAATATTATGGTTGGGGGTATAAACGAGGATGGTTCTCAATGGGCTTTTTATGAGACGGTAGGCGGCGGAAGTGGCGGTAGACCGGGATTGGATGGAGTAGATGGCGTTCATACTAATATGACCAATACATTAAATACTCCCATAGAAGTCCTAGAAAGAGAATATCCCATATTGTTTATTGAATATAGCCTTAGAGTTGATAGTGGCGGCCCAGGTAAGTATAGAGGAGGATTGGGAATTACGCGGGCTTTTATGTTGGTTAGTGATGAAGCTACACTCACTATTATGACTGAGAGAAATATAACGAAGCCTTGGGGACTTAATGGGGGGGAACCGGGACAACCAGGTAATCACTTTATAATGAAAGAAGATGGAAACAAAATAATGTTACCAAGCAAAACAACAGTGATATTAAAAAAAGGTGACCGGGTATATATAAATACACCGGGCGGCGGTGGATATGGAGATCCCTATGAACGAAACTTAGAAATGATAAATAAAGATTTAGAAGAAGGAAAAATAACTACTGTATACGCTAAAAAACATTACTTTATATAATTACTATTTAAGCTATATTCTCTTTCGTGATCAAATGTAAATAATGTTAATTTCTCTCCTTCAGATTTTTAGATAAGTAAGGTGATTTCATATTCTAACCTGTAATAAGGGTATTGGAATAGTCTTTACCGTTCATTCCTCACATTTTTTGGATAGTTTCCTTTATCATCATAATAATGGCTTAATATCTGGTTATTTGGTAACTCTTATAGACACCCAATATTTATTGAGATTATGATATAAGCAGCTGAATATACGGGTAGCCCATTTATTAATATCAAAATCTATTTAGGAACATTAATTATGTTAATTGGAGTTTATCATGAGCAGACCAACCAGTATATTAATGGATGAGCATAGGGTCATCAAAAAGATGCTAAAGGTTATCGAAAATATATGCCATAGACTCAGAGAAGGAGAGAAAGTTCCTCGTGAAGACCTTAGCAAGGTAATAAACTTTATCAGAACATTTGCAGACAAATGCCATCACGGAAAGGAAGAGGACTTGCTATTTCCTGCTATGGAGGAGGCAGGTGTGCCCAAGGAATCTGGTCCCATAGGGGTTATGTTGACAGAGCATGAAGTAGGAAGGAAATATGTAAGGAATATGAAGGAAGCGATAGAAAATTTGGATGAGAGTGGTAGGGCCGTATCTGATTTCATAGATAATGCCGAGGGGTATATTCAGTTGCTGGAGCAACACATCTATAAAGAGGATAATATTCTCTATCCTATGGCTGACAACTTATTAACAGAAGAAAAGATGAAGGATCTTTTGAAAAGATTTAATGATGTTGAAGAAAAAATAGTAGGCCCAGGGGTACATGAAGAGATGCACAAATTAGTAGAATACTTGGCAAACAAGTATTTGTAGCTGATATAAGGATCTATATGACCCTCTCAACTACGGTATCTGTATAATAGTCAAAAAATCTTATAAATCCCCTTTTACTGAATAGCAGTAACCCTACAATTAGATCTAAAGGTAATAAAAAGACCTTTCCCGCATTTCTTATTGCCGACTCTATCAGTCCAAGCCGTAAACCCCCTATTTTGACTACTCGAATTCGAAGTAGATATTTGCCCGGCGTCTGACCTTTATACGCCTCTAGTAATGTTAAGAAGATATATACGGCGAAGAAGACATGTGAGTATATTCCTACTAATCGGAAGGTGAGTTCACCGACAAGTGTTAGATGTTCTAGATGAAATATCCAAGGATGTAACTCTATAATAGTGTTTAGGTGATTTATAGCTTCAAATATCATATCCCATAGCTGAGGATCTAAAAATATACCTGTAAAGATAAAGAAAATTACCGCATCTACCAGAAAGGCGATTATTCGCCTGAAAACTATGCCTTTATCCAGTAATGTAGTTGGAGTTAGTAGAGAAGTAATATGGTAATAAGACCTAACGGTGCGTATCAAATTATATGCTAATCGGCCCTTTTCAGTTAAAATGTAGGTCCCTTTCTCTGTTTTTGTAATAAAGTCTTTCATCTTTTTTAGATGAAAGTTTAGTAATCCGTCTCCTATATTTAAGGTTTTAAGTAACTCGGTATAGCTCATTTCTATCCTTTGATATAGTAGGTTGATTATTTCTCTTCTTATTTCGTGACTTAGCACATCGAAACAGAGTGCCTCTAACTTGCTCTTTTTCATTCCCAATGAGTATATTATAGATTCTCCTTATAATTACGGGAAATATATCTTGGAAGTGTTTTAACAGACTACTCAACTTTTGTTGTGTATAATACACAATTTTATTTATGAAAAAAATATATATTTCTTATTTAACCATATAATTAACATGAAAAAAGGAGCTTCACTAACGGGAAAAATGGCTTTAGCAGTGTTGTTGATCGTTATAGCAATAGCTCTAGCTATCGGTGGCTATTGGTATATATCACAAGGCACATCGTCCGGAGAGAAAAGAGTGTTTTATGTAGTTGCATATCACTGGGGCTTCGTATTTTACGATGAAAATTTCAATGAGATACCTAAAATAGAGGTAAATAAAGGCGACACCGTTACTATCTATCTCTTTCCAGGAGTTGCATTTGCTGAAGAGGCTCACGAAGAATTTGAGCATAGAACACTTGAAAGGGGGGTGGGCGATCTTCCCCCTGGAAGCGAGGAATTACATGAAAAGATGGAGGAGGCGCTGGACCAAGGATATTTTGATCATGGCTTAGGCATCGATGGATACGGTGTAAATATAGAAACAAATTATCAGGCATTTAAGGGTTCAGCTGAGTCTATAGAGGGTATTTTACAGACCGAGGGACAAGATGTCCTCAAGGCACATTCAATCACTTTCAGGGCGGATAAGGCAGGTTATTTCACTATAGTATGCACAGTCTACTGTGGATATGGACATAGTTCGATGGAGATCCAAGGAGGATTTGTTGTCAGGGGGTGAAGATGATTGTCTTCATCCAAGTCATCCAAAATATTTTTTTATATCCTTATTTTAACACTGGTTTTTTCTGGACTAAGCTTTTATACTAATTATGCAGTTGCTTCTAATCCAAAAACCATCTATGTAGAACTTAGCCAATTCAAATACAACCCAGGACGCATTATAGTAAATAAAGGCGATACGGTTATTTTGGAGCTTAGATCTACAGATGTAACACACGGTTTCTACATAGATGGATATAACATTAATGTTGAAGCACCACCTGGAGAAGTAGTTACAATACGCATTACGGCGGATATGGTGGGAAAATTCAAGATACGCTGCTCAGTAACATGTGGACCCCTACATCCTTTTATGGTAGGAGACTTTTTAGTTGAGGAGAACAATGTTAATACACCATTTATTGTCTCTATCGGATTGATACTGTTGTTCGGCATCATAACATTGATAAAGGTTATGGGTGGTGTTGAAATATGAAGAATCTAAATAGGTGGGTTAAAAGCCTTATTTTACATAATGAGTACATAGATATTCTTAGAGTTAAATGGGTAAAAAGAGTTGTTATTCATAGAGCATTTCAATGGGCCGTTATAGTGCCAAATCTATTTGTTTTTTGGTTCTTAATCACTGCAGGGTTCGTAGGAAGCCCCGTAGGTAACATGAATATATCAATTACGTTTGTCTGGATGCTATGGTGGTTTGCTCTAATAGCTATCTTAGTTCCATTTCTAGCTAGGGGGTGGTGTACAATATGTCCATTACCGATATTTGGAGAGTGGCTTCAACGAAAAAGTATGATAAAAAAGACTAATTATCAGAAGCCTCTTGGACTTAACTTAAATTGGCCTGGTAGATTCAGGAATATTTGGCTTCAGAATATAGGGTTCTTATCTCTGGCGTCATTTAGTGTACTGCTTGTATCAAGACCCATAGTTACATCGTTAGTTCTTGGGGGCTTATTTATCATAAGTACAGTATTAATGCTATTCTATAGTAAAAGGGCTTTTTGTAGATATGTATGCCCCGTTGGAGGGTTTATAGGATTGTTCTCGATGTTTTCATCGATAGAGTTAAGGGTTAAGGACCGACAGCTATGCAAAAAACATATAACCAAGGAATGTATTAGAGGGTCAGATATAAGTTACGGCTGTCCATGGTTTGAGTATCCAGGAAATATGGATAGAAATGCTTACTGTGGACTATGTTTTGAATGCGTTAAAGCGTGTCCATTTGATAATATAAGGTTGAATGCCCGTGGTTTTGGAAGGGATTTACTAGTGAGTAAAGGTAAAGGTCTGGATGAAGCGTGGAAAGTGTTTATAATGCTAAGTTTAGCCGGAGTTTATGTTGCAGTTATGCAAGGTCCATGGGGATGGCTTAGAGATTGGGCAAATGTGTTTTACTCTCCACCATATGGCTTCGCATTAACAGGGCTCAATAACTATATATTTTACCTTGCTATCGTTTGGGGACTAAGTCTAGCCATTGTTCCCGCTTTATTCTATGTGACAGCAGCTATATCGAAATATTTTTCAGAATCTAAGCATTCAGTTAAAGATATATTTACAGGATTCTCTTATGAATTAGTTCCACTTGCTTTAATGGCCTGGATAGCATTTAGCATTCCAATTATCCAAGTTAACTGGTCATATATACTTAATACGATATCTGATCCTTTCGGTTGGGGATGGAATCTTCTGGGTACAAAGAACATCTCTTGGAATCCAATATTTCCAGGTTTAATACCATATGAACAACTTATCATTTTACTTATAGGGCTATATTACTCTATAAAAACGGGCTATAAATTAGCCGCACAATACTTTGATCGAAATGTTGTGCTTCGAGGTTTTCTTCCGCAGCTGGTATTCATCGTTATAGCCTCATCGACATTTGCCTGGTTATTCCTGGGGTGAGGAGATATGGATAGAGAGGAACTTATTCTTACAGTGAGTGTGATTTTAGTCTTAATACTTATACCTACAGCCGCAATATACATAAAATATAATGGTAAGACACTACCCATAGGTCCTTGGAAGGAAAAGCAAGAGGGGACTGTTATAGTATATGCATGGACCCAAGAAGATGGCGGTTGGATGCCCAATGAGATTATTGTAAAGAAAGGTGAAACGGTCACTTTTGTTATAAGAAGTATGGATATGGCACACGGTTTAATTATCCCTGAACTCAATGTGGACAGTGGTGTAGTTAAACCTGGAAGCGAAAAATCCATTCAAGTTACTTTTGAGAAGCCAGGGATATATGTGTTCTATTGTAGCGTATACTGCAGCCCTCTTCACTACAAGATGACCGGAAAAATCATAGTTGTAGAGGGATAGTAATATGAGAAAAGTGTTTACACAAGAATTACTTGTTAACGGTTCTAAGGTTTATCTATATGTTTCAAAAACACCTATAGAAAAGTTCGGTAATAATGGTATCCTGCAAAAAGCGGGGTATTTTGTGTATATTTCCCGCTCAGATGAGGCCTTTAGAAATGTTAAGCTTGTAAAACTGCCCTCTGAACAATCACTTTTATCCTTATTCCCATTGATATTGTTATACGGAAAAGAAGCTATAGATGCCATGGATGTTATCTCTTGGGGCGCAAGAATTCTTAGACTATATGCGACTAAAGTCTTATGCTTCTATAACAATTGTAGAAAACCTGCTCGCTACTTCGCAGTATTACGGGAAGGACTGGATGATGGATGTTGGTGTGCATGTAGTAAAAAGCATCTAAGCCAAGAGACAAGTAAAGGAAAATCTCTTCAAAGTAGTGATTATATAACTATTGACGATTTAGAAAAATACCTCCCTTAATTTTTTATTAAGAGATTTAAAAGGATAACTATATATCTCAGAATTCTCTATAAGTGATAGTACTGATAAATTTTCTATTACAACAGAAAGCAAGCGTAGCCGTTTAATGGTTAAATATGATTTTGAGCACTCTTAATCTATGCTATATGTTTAAATTATCACTATTAGGTATATCATTCGGTTAATGGGTGTTGTTATTGAAAACTGGCGTGATACACCGTATCGCGAGGGCTTTAGCTTTAGAAAAAAACATAAAAGTACTAGTTGTAGAATCTATCCTACTATCTCTTTCCTTCGGTATGTTTATCGTTATATGGCAACCGTTTGTCTTAAGTCTAGGAGCGTCCATGGCTGCACTTGGAATGCTAGGTGCAATCATCCGTTTATTGGGATCCTCATCATCTCCAGTATGGGGGTGGCTATCCGATAATATAGGCAGAAAAATATTTATTATACTTTCTAATGTTTTCAGGCTAACAGCATATATCTTGTGTATCATTGCAGAGACATGGATAGTCTTAATTCCATATTCCGTCTTAATGGGATTATCCGCTAGCTATATGCAGTTTAACCCTGCCAGAGCATCATTAGTAATGGAATCAGTCGATGTGAAAGAGAGGGCTACGGCTTATAGTGTCATTATGTTTGCATCTCAGTTGACCTCGGGTATTATAGCGCCAATAGGCGGATTTATAGCTCTTATTTTCGGTTATAAACCTATATTCTATATTGCTATTGTAACAGAACTGATTTGTATTTTATTAACTAAAATATTAATTAAAGAGACTTTAGCAGGAAAAAGAGAATTTAAATTAAATTCTAGTGGATTAGATATAAAAGCAGTTATAGGTTTGTTTAAGCCAGATCCATACCTCAGGGGACTATATATATCTGCTGTTGTTGATGCATTTGCATGGGGCTCCGGTTCAGCCATATTATATGGGATGCTTGTCAAAACATATGGTTTTAATACTTATCAATTAGGCCTGATGTCTACGGTCTTAAGTTTATCGTGGGCAATTACTCAGATACCTATAGGAAAACTCGCTGATATATATGGACGGAAAATCTTTCTGATGGCGTCTGAAGTAATAGGTGCAGGGGCATTGATCGGTTGGATGATTTCAACTGACTTCACATCATTCTTAATTTTACAGATACTTTATGGAGTAGTTATCTCTACATGGGTCCCAACGACAATAGCATTATTAACTGATCTTGCTCCGGAAGATATTAAGGGGGAAGCTATGGGTAGACTTCAAATATTTAGAGGAATACTTTCATTTCCAGCTCCATTTATAGGAGGAATACTCTATGATATATGGGGCTTTAGGGCACCACTGTTACTTAACCTATTGGGTGCAATTTCCGCGTTATTTCTGATAAATCTCCTTATTCATGAAGAAAAGCAATAAAACTGACTTTCCACTAATTATGCGTATCAGGTTCTTCAATGTTAGTAATATTAAATACTCTATTATACAATAATGTAATACAACAAATTTCAGATTCCAATGTTCATCAAGCTATTCTAATGATTTATGTACCCAAATTTCTATAGGAAAAATAACATCAATTTTAACCGTTAGTTCTCCATCGTTTACTTGTAAAATAAGAGAGCCAGCTAATCTGATTTCATCGTATTTGAGCATCTCTCCTTGTAAAGTAGCCAATTTTTTAGGGTCACTTTCTATAACTACTGATATCTTATTCTCACCGTCTTCTAGCTGGATTGGTATGATTAAATGATATCGAGCTAGATATGTGTTATTGATAGGGTTATATATAGTCCCGCTAAAATTCTTAATTAAGATATTATGGGTACCCCTATATTCGATATGTACGTTGATAATTAGGGTATCATCGGAAAATGCATATACCTCCATATTTCTAAAGAAGAGCTCTGGTACCTCTATAGCTTTAAAAATATGTTCTGGGTTGAGATCGAAGGCCCGGCTTATACTATTTATACCAGGGTTAAACATGATAATAGCCAAAAGTATCAATATTAAGAATATATTAATTTTTAGTTCGAGTGACTTGTGTTTCACCAACTCCTAGACCCTAATAAATATATTACAGTGTAATATTATCAAAGTTATAATTTTAAATAACAGGTTCTTTATTAGATTCAATGTCTAATCATTGTTCTTATCATTCAGCCAATTCAAAAATCTCCTTGTTTTTGTATTTTATCGGGTTATATAATGGATGGGCCATACAAGAAAGTACGCCTTTCATCATGTTTTCTTTTCTCCATTTCGGTAATTCAGCATTTATCTTAATGCGTAGCCACATAAGATGTAGTTCAAATGGTCTTTCTTGATGTTTATATTTATGTCTAACTTTAATAAAATCTATAGATTTAAAACCCAGCATCTCCATATGCTCTTTCTTCAACCATCCGCTCCAATGGTTTTTCAGACCAATCGTAGCAATGCTTTCGGCCCACGATTCACTATCCACCATATCTTTGATCAGTAATTTACCTAAATTATAACCTTTAGCTCTTCTAAGCACCCAGATACAATTCATTACTATTATATTATCGCCAAATATGGGGTAAGGAGATGCCTCTGGGGGGCCATATTCGATCTGACCTACAGCATCTCCATTAAGAAACAGTATTTTTTTATGGAAGCCAGCTGGTATCGCTTTCTCTAAATAATCTTTTCTTCTCTTATATATTCTAAAAGGCATAGGTGAGAGACATCTATATAGATAATAATCACTATAATACTCGTCTCTTGTTACATCTAATATCTTAATTTTATGATGTTCCTTTCCCATTTGTATCTACCAAAACCCTACATTTTACTCTATATAGATAATGAATAATCTCTTTACTTTTCTATTCGCTTCTCTTAAGCCAAATAAAATATCCATATGGAGATTTAAAGGCATCCCATCTAATTCTTTTAAATGCCTTTAGTTTGAACCATCTCTCAGTGAAATTTCTCTTAATTTCACTTATTGATATTCTATTAGGCCCGCCCCAATCAGGTTCTTCGTCACTTATGACCCACATCAATAAATCACCTCCCACTTTTAGATATCTACTCCGTATAAGAGAAGGATAAATAAGACGTTTGATTAGAGGTAGTGAATGATAACAACCTTTATCTGTTACTAAATCGTAATACTCACGTGGCTTAAATTCGAATATGTCTCCTCTAACAAATTTGGCGTTTATACTATTCTTATTTATTCTAGCTAATGCTTGTCGAATAGCTATTGCGGAAATATCGATACCCCACGCCTCTATACCTAACTTAGCTAGATACTCTACTATATATCCTCTTCCACAACCAAGGTCGATACTTCTCTCGGGAAATATAATAGCTCTATTAATTGCCTCAACAAGTTCCTTTGGAGGCCTACTTACGTTCCAGGGAGGCCATATCAAATATGCAAGATCCCAGCTTAAGCTATTTAGAAACATATCTCAAAATTTTTATAATAAATTAACATGGTATATTGCTTCGTAATTATCAGCAAACTATAGATTATACTTCTGTGTAAGGCTATATATTTTATTGTAATGATAAACGTCATATTAGCCTAGGCTCTCTCTGCTTTTAAAGTGTTCTGGAAAAAGCACAGCTAGTAATGCTAGAGCCGACGTATATAATATAGCTGTAAGTCTGAGTGGTAATTCTATATTTATATCTAGGAGATATCCTCCTATTCCTCTTGCTATACTTGTAGGCAACGTCCATGCTAATGATAATATTGCGGATCCTCGTCCCCGATAACTTATTGGGAGAAGTGACATTTGGAAAGCTTCATATAATGGGCTTGAAACATTCATTAGTATCGTCCTGGCGATAAAAAGGCCTACTGCGATTCCATAGTGATTAGTAAGAGTAATAGCTATAATCAGTGGTATACTTGGAGATGTAGCGAAAAGATACGCCTTCAATGGGCCCCCTACCTTTTTTGAGAATCTGGGCATGTATAACATTAATAGAGCTAAGAAAAAATTTTCTATTCCAAATGCAGAACCCAATTCACCACTCGAGACAGCATATTTAAGAACAAAATAATAGTCTATGTTATGTATTGAAAGGGCCGCACCAAAGCCTATTATTATTTGTATTATACTCAGTTTCAGGAAAGTTTTCATTAACCTTCGATCTATACTTATCCTTTCTTCTTTCTCCTCCTCCACTACAGCCAAATCTTCCCTTAGCCTAAGACTGTATAATGAGATAGGGATAATTAATATGCTAGATAGAGCTATAGCTGCCCTATACGACGTTATTATTGGTTTATTTATATAATTGGTGATCAGCACAGGCAGCCAGCCTAAAAAACTGCCAATGGAAGAACCGAATAATGATGATGACCTTGTATATGTAAAGGCCTTATCTAAATCGGTGTCTACAACGCTCCTACTGGTTAATGTAGTTAATGCTATCCAATAAGAAGAGGCTAATCCTGCTAATATAGAAGAATATAAGGTGTTCATGAAGCCTCCTAGGGATAGTATGAATATTGATAAGGTGTATAGGAGGAGATTTATTGATATTATTTTACTTGATCCATATCTATCAACTAGCCATCCTATGAAGAGAGTTCCTATGAGGGAGGTTACTATTGAAACGCTTGCAACGATTCCATATTCTAAACCCGTAAAGCCTTGTTGTTTTAGAAATGGGGCATATATACTCCAGATAAAACCCATAATTATATTTATAATAAAATGGATTTTGATGAGTTGGTCGAGTAGTTCCCTACCACTGTATACCTGGCTATACATGTAGTTCCCCGTACCAGATACCTAATATCATTAAGGGTCTTTTTATCCCGTTATTATAGTATCAAGTGTTAATTATAATATTAATAATCTAGCAATTTATTCTTTCAGATCAATAAACAGGTGAACTATAGAAATTTTTTGGCACTCTGTATAGTAGGACTTATTCTTATGGCCCCAACCATGGGGCTATCCCTCTATAATTCCTCTCTTTACTTTTTTCACTCCAATATTTTATGAACCAAGATGGAACACGGGGATTCTTCACTATATCATAATAATCATATGGTTTAATGTCGATAATAGGGGTGTTATCCCAAGCGTCTAATCCTCTAACTCGGATATAAGGAGGCATGACCTCCAATAATTCACAGACTGTAACACCGATACTATTAGGTCTATGAGGCGCCCGGGTGGCAAATATCCCTACTTCCGGCATATCTTTTCGTCCCCACGGTCTGCCTTTTAATCGTTTGAATTCCGCTAAATGAAGATAATAGACTATTATAATATGTGAATATTCATTTAATCCCTCTAATCCAGCGATATACTCGTTGTATATTTTGATTGATGATTCATATTTGTACTTCGAGATTTTATTATTTTTACTCTTCTTGGGAATGCCTTTAACTACATAACCTATAGGTCTTAGAGAGATAGCCTTAATCATGCTTGTATCCCTACTAATAAATAGAGATAATGAAAGTCTATAAAGAAGCATGTAGTACTTATTTAAGTCTTTAAATGATACTATAGTACATAGACTTCCATATCGCACTCTTTATCTATATATATCTGGCCTAAGCTTTATGGATAGAGCATATATTAAGGCAGATTCCCAAGCCGATAATCTGTCTTTATATCCAGAGGTAAGCACACCTATAGCGCCTTCCTTTTTCTTTATATCTTTTATTCCGGTATATTCTTCTAAAACAAGGCCAAGTTCTTTACCCTGCTTAACAACATCAACAAATTTTTTAGGTAGCGGCAAATAGACACTAGAAGCTAAAGATATATATCCATTTTTATCTACTATAGCACACCATCCTGTCAAGAAGTACTTCCCGAATTTCTCTACTATACCTCCCTCCATTCCAACACCGAATTCGGCATTAGTACTTCTAATAGCTTTAATAGCTCTGTTTATAGCGCCTTTAACTATCTGATCTTCACCGAAAGGTGTGTGAGACACGCCGGGGTCCACCTCCACAGAGATTATCTCTGCTAATAGCCCATAGACTTGTTTGAATACATTCTTTGTAGCGGATATCTTTACTGGGTTAGTGGATCCGACGGCTACCTTCAATTTACGTCACCATAATATAATATTATTTTAACTCGTGTCTCTATATGTCAATAAGTATTATTAAAGTGTATCGAATATACGTTATATTACATTCATAATACCTTAATACTTAAGTAATATTTTATACTTAAATTTATGGTATAAGTCCGGAGTTGAGTATATTTATGGAAAAAAGTAGGTGTTTTTGCCTAGATTGTGGTAGTGATTGCCCATATTATATAGAAGGTTATGATGAAGTATACTGTAGATGGGCGGCGTTATATGAGCAGTCACTTAATGTGGCCAGGGAGACAAGGTAGTGTGATTCTTTTTACCTGAATATTTCTGTTTTATGTACCTTTAGCATTAGTATTACCCAGATATCAATTATTATTATTCCGTATGTTTCAATAGTTGCTGCTGAAGGCCAGTCTATCAGTGCAGCAATTATCGGCCCTAATGTTCCCATTAGGGTAAATAAGACACCCAAGTCTTTCCATTTCCTAGCTAATAACCCTATTCCCCATGCTAATATAGCCATATCAGCTTGAACAAAAAACCAAGTCGATACAAAGTTGTGGGGGCGGGTTCCAGCCGGATACATACCTATTAATATCAGAAAAATACCAGCTGTAAATAGAAAGGTTGCACCTACAGTCTCTATTTTATTTTGTGAGTCTATAATCTGTCTTAATGAATAAACCATAATTAACAAGCCGATGATAATCATGCCATAATTATATAGCCAAGGATTATTAGCCGATGGAGCCCCTAAATCGCTGAATGCATCACGTGTGAATACAAACCAAGGATTTATTGATATGCATATAAATATTACTATCCATGCCCCTATTGCCGCAATAACTCCTATATACATATGCAATGCTTTTAGTGTTTTCCATACTTCATTAGTAACTGGCATACAATAATAATATAATATTATTTTGTCTCCTTAAAGTTATCGTTCAAGCATGTCTTGATTCTATTATTAGTCTTATTCTCAAGTAACACAATAAATCTTAAATTAGAACTGCATTTGATAATATTTTTATTAGTAGCTCTGGGATTAAAGCCCCCGTAGCGTAGTTGGTTAGCGCGGCGGCCTCGTAAATATACCTGGGAAAGCCGCAGATCCTGGGTTCGAATCCCAGCGGGGGCTCCAATAACAAAGGTTCTAAGTCTGTCTAGTAGTTTCGTAAACTCTTATAAATTTAATTTCTATATTCTGTTTTTTAAGTTGATTATTCCTGAGGAGATTCCACTATAAATTTCCCTCGCATGCCTAACTCGGCATGCCCTGGTATAGAACATATATATTCGAAATTTCCGGTCTTACTTACTATAAACTCTAATTCTCCTGTTGCCTGAGGCGAAATTATACCTGTTTTCTCTTCCGATAATCCGGGTATGGCAAAGTCGTGGGGAACCGTACCATTATTGAAAAGAATAATATGTACACGGTCTCCTAATTGAACCTTTATCGTAGGATTGGTTTTATTAAATGCCCACTCCTCTGATACTAAATGTATAGTTATTGTTCTTCCAGTTTCATCGATTACTGGCTCTTTATTAAAAAATATCATTGGATTACCGATCAATGCTAATGCTAATAACAGGGTTAATCCGATGGGTATGAGCTCTTTTGATGTTGGTCTGCCTCCTTTTAGTAGTCCAATGGGAAGTATCATGATGCCCAATATCAAGACCAGTATTGATATGCCTCCCATTTCTGATAATGTCTCGGACAGACCAGAAAAGTATGAGAACCATATGCCTATTATACCTAGTAATAAGAAAAGCACACTGGCAAGGTAAACACCTTTATCCATAACTTTCACCCTTTATCATCTTCAATCCCGCTTCTCATTATATGCAGTATAATCGCAAATATTATTAACGACGCGCCTATCCATATCATTGCTTTATCCGCATGTCCCGACATATACATTTGTAATCCCATTATGTCAATTATAAATTGAGCCCCTAATAGTCCAATTATTGACAGTAGTAGTCTTTTTCCCTCTATCTTCAAGTTCCATTGTTTTATATTCGATTTACTTTTTTCGGAATAGTTTTTTCGTTTAGGTAAAACCCATATATGATATCCATATGTAAATCCAAATGCGGCGGCTGTAATTATAGCGAGGGCTCCATAAAATAGAAATGGATCTATCATTAACCTTTCCGCTAAATCTAAAGTAGGATCGGGATTTATATAGAACCCCCATACAGTAGTTATTATAATCTGTCCTAACCCAGCTATACCTAATCCAGTCGCAAATGGACGCTCAGCCCACGATAACTTGGGTCCTCTATCGATAAATGGAATAATTAGAAATATTATTACGAGTAATGTTGGTAATAATACACCTGCGATAAATTTATCTATACCTGTCCTGATAAAAGCGTAAAGTCCAGTTAAATACCATTCTGGCACGGTAATTCCCGGAGGAATATTCGGGTCAAATTTAGTTCCAAGGGATACTGGAGTTATGCCGCCAACTATTATTATAGCTCCCGATATTATGGCTATCATAGGCATGTCAAGTATTAAGTTACGTGGAAAATGGATAGTAATTAGTAAAAGCATTATTAGCGGTATAATAAAGACATGAAAAGCATAATAATGTATCAATATATCAGAAAAACCAGATCCTATTAATATACTGGCTAAAAATTGCCCTGCGACAGGAATAGAGCTTGTTAATGATGCGCCTATGTTGATAGCTAGTACAGCTCGTTCATTCATTATTAAATCATATCCAGTATATGCTTCTATTATTGTCAGTACTCCAAGGATTACACCTGTTATCCAAATCACTTCATTTCTAATCTTGTATCTGCCAGCGAAGAATTGATAAAACATGTGATAAATAGCAAGAAAAATCATAGCGTTAGATGCGTGATAATGAATATTCCTAATTATCATCCCGAAAGCAATATCTTCATTAATTAATCTAACGCTTTCATAAGCAGATGTCAAAGAAGGTTTGTAATAAAACATTAATAATGCGCCGGTTATACCGAGAATTATAAATGTTACAAAAGTTAACATTCCTAAAAATCCATGAGGACTTAAGATCTTCTTAGGCAGTACAAACCGTATGCCCATTAATATTGTCCGCTCTAAACGATTCAATAGCCAATCATATATATCGGCCAATCGGTTGAGCAAGCGTCTACTTAGACCCTTCTTTTCCATAACCTATGACCCCTATTATTCCATTTGCATATATATCTCCTTTCTCATCTATCTCCAGCTTGACCTCAGGCAGAGTTTTATTTGGTTGTAGAGCAGCAGGTCCTCTTATCGCAATGCCTGTATTAGGATCATAAATGCTGCCATGACATGGACATTCGATCTGTTGCCGCTCTGTTTTATAGTCAACAAGACACCATAGATGGAGACATACGGTGCTGTATGCTTTAAACTGACCGTTTGGTAATCTGATTAACACAAATTTTCTAAATGGGTCATTATCTCGTTCAGTATTCCCAGTTATTGGATATGTAAATATCAATCGAGAATTGAAAGGTATATCTTTAATATTAGCTATTCTTTGACGCTGGATATTAAAGGTGGTGCTTTGTATCAAAAAATCTCCTATGGGTAAAAATGGGGTAAGGGCTAAAGTTCCTGATAAGGCAGCTAATGACTTTAATGCATCTCTACGACTAATTTTCATATCGGTTTTACACCTAAACTTTATTAAACACCTACTTTCATGTAGGTCTACTAATATTAGGCCAGTTTTAAATCCAAACAGTGAATATTTTATTGCCACCTTGAAGCTATATTTCAAGGAATAAACAGATAGGAATAAATTATTTTTTACATCTCTGAAACCTTTATGATATAAATAAATATTATAAAAATATATATCCTTCATAATTTATGTTAATGTCTTAATATGCCTCAACAACGTTAGTCTAGTAAAACCCAGCTTATTGTAGATGTGTATTTGATAGCGGGATTTCTATCATATTATATAATAAATTTAAGAAAATAATTACTTGATGAATAAAGAGAGAGAAATAATAAAAAAATTATCTAAGGTTTTGTTTACCGCTCACTGGACTGCTGATGATGCGGAGAAAATAGGTTATAACAATATAATCGAATCTATAGACTCTTTTGTTGGAAGTACAGATATGCCCGTAGGTATGGATCATTATAGTGCAGGGTGGAAAGCTGTAGTAAGTTCTATAAGTGACTTGATATGTAAGGGAGGCGCCCCGATTTACATTTCCTTTTCTCTTGTGATACCCAAGAAAACCAATATGAAGGAACTTACAGAACTATCAAGAGGCATTAAAGATGCCTCTAAATTTTTCAATACCGCTATAGGTAAGGGTGATATAAATAGAGGTCAAGATTTAATTATAACTATTAGTTCGGTAGGTATAGCAGAGAATTTTGTGGGACGTATAGGCGCGAGAGCCGGAGATTACATAGTCGTATCCGATTATTTCGGGCTTGAAAAGCTAGGGTTAGATATGTTATTAGGTGTAGATATAGGAGATAGCAAAATAACTGAAGAAGCGAAAAAAAGGTTTTTACGCCCCGTTATTGATTATCCTAAAATATTGTGGGCTATAAACAAGGGATTCGTCAATGCATCTATAGACTCTAGTGATGGATTGGCAATGAGCCTGTTTGACTTAGCGGAGCCTAATAATATAAAAATTATTGTTGATAATATACCAGTTTATCCGGGTCTAGAAAGTCTATTTGATAATACTGAGAAAACCATAGATTATGTTTTCTATGGGGGAGAGGAGTATATATCTATTTTAATAATAAAAAATGAAAGGTGGGTTGAGTTTGAGAAGTTGTCTAAGCAATTTGGTTATGATTTTATTAGAATAGGAAAGGTGTATGAGGGGAAAGGAGTGTATTATAAAGTCAATGGAGAGATCGTGCCATTACAAAAAATTGGATGGGACTCATTTACTCTTTAAGAAGTCTTTTATCTCTTTGAGTGTATCATTTAATATATCCTTTGCTCGTTTATAGTTGGGAGATTCGGCAAAGACCCTTATTATAGGTTCTGTTCCGCTGGGTCTAATCAGCACCCATTCATCGTCTTTGAAGAAGACTTTAACGCCTTCTGTTCTATCTATCTTATACTTCGAATAATAGTTCGAGAAATGCTCTAATAAATCAGGGATTATCAAACGATTTTTTATAGATACTTTTTCTTTTAATTGGAATAATTTAGGTATATCCTCTAGTAATTGAGATAGGGGCTTATTGTAATGCTGCAGTACATTCATTATCAAGATTAGAGTTATACCACCATCGCGTCCATAGAGGTGAGGTCCATATATTCCTCCTCCGTTTTCCTCAAAGCCCCACTTACTTCCATAATTAATCATAGCTTTGACTATATTTTTACCTCCAACTCTTGTTCTAATTACCTTTCCACCTAATGATTCAATAACCATCTCTGTAGCAGCGGTTGATGTTATAGGGGTAACTATACTGTCGGTTTCACCTATCTCAATAAGATATTTACCAATTAATATGCCTGTGGCATCTCCCCACCATGGAACTCCTTTTTCATCTATAAATATGGATCGGTCGCCATCTCCGTCGAATGCTACACCGAAGTTTACCTTCGAGATTTTAACTAGTTTTATTAAATTATATATTGTATCGGGCTTGGGTTCAGGGAGCCTTTGAGTAAAGAAACCGTCTATCTTATCATTTATAGCTTTATAGGATATCTTTAGCCTATCCAGAGTAGGCGGGATTGTTAGTATCGAAGAGCACCCACATAAATCTATAGCAATGGTATATTCATTAGATGATATAGAAGAAGCCTTTACTAAACTAGAGATGTAATTTTCTAAGACGCGATTCCTAACATCCGTTGTAGATCCTAGGCGTCTCCAATCACTTATTGAATAATCTTTGTTATATAATGAAGACTCTATTTTGTCTTCATCCTCAGGATATATTTCTAATCCGTCTCCATAGTACACCTTAAATCCATTATATTCTGGGGGGTTGTGACTTGCTGTTACCATTACGCCTACAGAATATTTACCGGGATTGTCAGTAATGTATTTTTGGAAGGAAGGTGTCGACACGAGGCCTGCGATGTCTACATTAACCCCTCCAGCCAAAAACCCTGATATTAATGAAAACGCTAGAGGTTCTGAAGATGTTCTGCAGTCCCAACCTATAATAGCATGATGAGGCTTAAAGACCTTAGTTATAGCTAATGATAAGTGAATAGCGAAAGACGGATCTATATCATCTTTGAAAACGCCTCTAATCCCTGAGGTGCCGAATAACTTTGTCATCGGGGATCTCCTTAAATAGAATAATGCTATTGTTCAAAATAATATGTATAGTTGCTAATAAACTTCGATATGCATATACCAGGGATCGTCGAATTAGTTTTATATTTCTTATCGATAGAGAAATTTCTAAGCGAAATTATTTTTAATATGCAATGGATAATTGAAGTAAATGATAAATCGGATGTTAGCTAGAAATTAGAAGTATCGGCTATTGGCGCGGCCGGTGGGAGTTGAACCCACGATCCCCGGCTTTCATCTCTTATTGAACCGAAGGCCGGTGCCTATAGGAAACTCTTTTTATCCTGGCTAGGCTACGGCCGCACCCATCAAGGATATATATTCATAAAGAAAAACTTTTTTCTTTCATTATATTTTATTTGATAGGAGATTATTCAGGGTATTTACAGTATATTATGCCTTTTATCCTTCGCGAGAAATATTCACATAACATGCAGTACATAGGTGATCTCTCCTGATCTATCATAGGACATAATATTAACTCCTTCTTCATGAATTTGACTCTATTAAGCAATCTTAACTCTTTTAGCTTGGCTGTTATGTCTTTTGATACCCGCTGTGTCTTGTCTGTTTTAATCACTTTTATATGTCTCATTATTACTAAGAATAAGTCTTATGGATAAATTAATTTTTGGATATATGGCATTATACCAAACTATATACAAATTGCATTACTACATAAATGGTGTTTCCCTTGCAGTCTGTATCGCTGCTTCCAACACTTTATAGATCTTATCTCCTTCTTCTACAACTAGAGATATGTTTCTCCCTTGATAGTATATTTGTATCTCGAGTGATTTCATAAACCGTCCTTTAACACGCATATTAACGATTTGGTGAAGACTAAAAATATATGATAACTCGTGCTTTCTAAGAAAATGTCTTTTGAAAAAGAAAATACGCCTATTGGTTATAATAACATAGCCATATATGATTTTATTATTATGAAGACACGTTAGATACGCTTGATATTTTCTGCTAGACAATTTATACTCATCGGAACCAAGATATAATTTATTGCTCATATACCAATATCCTGTCAAATCAAGATTTTTATAAACATATACAAAAGCACAGCATTTTTAGTATTGGACATGATACTGTATGTTTTAATTATTCATGGAGGGAAATAAGGATGGATAGAAAACTGATCTCAGACCTATTATACTGGGCTAAAAAGATATATCGAGATGGATATGTGGTAGCCAAGGGAGGCAATATAAGTGCGCGTTCAGGAGATGTTATCTATATTAAGAGAAGTGGAGTTAGTATGGAAAATCTCACCTCTAATGATATAGTTACTGTTAATATTGAAAGAAAAGAAGACGCAGAAGCATCCATTGATTATCACATACATAGAGAAATATATTTGAATACAGATAGTAATGTAGTAATACATGCACATCCAAAGTATATTATCTCGTTATCAATATACCAAGAAAATTATTTTGAACCTATAGATTTTGAATCTAGGTATTATCTAGGTAAAATCCCAATTGTCAAGGGAGATCATTTTGCCGTTCATAAAGATATTGGAAGATATTCTATAGAAAATAATGTAATAATCGAAAAGAGTCACGGAGTATATATTCATGGAAAAACCTTTGAGGACTGTTATCGATTACTCGAATTAAGTGAACACGCGGCAGAAATCTTCTACTTATATACTTTATCGAAAAGATAGGTTGAATCGTTAGTATGCTGTATCTTTAAAGCATTATTAAGCCAGCTACTATTTTTGCTACATTATCTTTTTGATATTATATTTATAAGGCGGCGTTATTATGCCCTTTTCAGTTATAATTCCCGTGATTAGTTCTGGAGGTGTTTCATCAAAAGCAGGATTATAGACCTTAGCATCTTTGGGAGATATGTATGTATCTCCAATTTTACGTATCTCGTTGGGATCTCTTTCCTCGATTATCACATCTTCTCTACTGCTTTCCATATCGATTGTTGATGTTGGAGCTACAACATAAAATGGTATTTTGAAGTGATTAGCTAATATAGCTAGTTGCAGAGTACCTATTTTATTGAATGTGGTCCCATCACTCAGAATCCTATCGGCGCCCACCAAAACCTTTGTTATACCCTTCTCTTTTATAGCATGAGCCACAGCATTATCTGTTATTAATGTTGAATCTACACCTTCATGAATCAACTCAAACATAGTTAAACGAGCACCTTGTAATAATGGCCTTGTTTCGGTTGCATATACCATAATTTTCTTACCTCTATTAAAGGCTTCTATAATAACGCCTAGCGCTGTTCCTACCGATACTGTGGCTAATGAGCCAGTATTACAGTGAGTCAAAATTACATCTCCATTATTAATTATATTCTGACCCACTGCAGCCATCTTCCTATTTATCTCGATATCTGCGTTCATCATTTCTACTGCTAAGTTTATGACAGCTTTTGACACGTCTTCTTTGCTATTTTCTGCTGTTTCAAGAACCCTTTTCAATGCCCATCTTAGATTGACAGCTGTCGGACGCGTGTTGAGCAGTATATTATATGCTTCTTTTAGTATACGTAGTATTTCTTCACGAGACTTGTTCTTAGCTTTATATGCTACTAAAGCCATGCCTAACGCAGCCGTAATACCTATTAATGGAGCTCCACGTACCCTCATATTAACAATAGCTTCGGCAACAGCTTCCAGTGTGTTAAGTTCTTTATATACCAATTGATTCGGTAAGCATGTCTGGTCAATTATTAATATTTTTCCATCTTTCCAATCTATACTTCTGAGCACCATAGTATATTTATATTGTCTTAGAGAATTATAACGATAAGTATAAGTGATAAATAACAATATGTGATTCTTTCGATTGTTATATCTTATATGGTAAATATGGTTAAAACATAAGAGTTTCTTAGTACTAGTAATCTATTAAGAGAAGGTGGAAGAAAGAATTGATAACGGCACGTCTAATAGGTTATAAGGCTATTATTAAAAAGGAAAAAAATATGAAAGTTCCTAGCATTGGAACTCATAAGAAAAGAAAGATAGAATTGAATCCGCTTGAAACATTATATTTGGTGGATAAGAATAGGATATCTGTAATTGATAAAGCTGGGCAACTTCTCGATTTCGATAAATTACTAAAGCGATTTTCAAAGCGAGATAAAGATATTTTTCCTAAATTCCTTATATATAGAGATCTTATGGATAGAGGATATGTAGTAACTATGGGATATGGAAGGGGGATTGATCTATTAGTGTATGATAGGGGAGATTATCCGGATAAGCCGGCTAAGATTAGAGTTGTTGGAATAGATGAAGGTAGACCCATAAAAATAGATACGCTTATAAACGAATTAAATAACTCGTTGTTAAGTAAAAAAGAATTGAAGATAGCCGTAATAGAGAGAAGGGGAGAAATTGTCTATTACTCTCTTTCTTTTTTTAAGGGTATTATTAACAGAAAAAAAGGCGAGTAATCAATTGCTTATCATTATAAAATATATTTAATTATATGATAATTATAAAGAGGTAATAAGGCACAATGAAAAAAATATTGGGCATATATCGCCTTATGAGGGTGCCTAATGATATTGCTATAGGAGTGGCGGTCATCATAGGAGAAGTGATAAGTGTAGCCGGTGTACCTAATAGCTTTTTTCTTATACTAGGCTTTTTATCCGGTTTCTTTATCTCGGCATCTATTATGGTTTTGAACGATATTTTCGATATAGAAATTGATCGGATAAATAATCCAGATAGGCCGATAGTATCAGGCATCGTTGCTTTGAATGAGGCATACATATTATCTGGAATGTGCGCCACAGTAGGGGTATATCTTGCATATCTGTTATCGATATATAATTTTATTATAGGTCTACTTTTTTGGTTCTTAGGAGTTCTATATAACTGGAGACTAAAGAAAACTGGGTTTCTCGGTAATATAATTGTAAGTTTATCTGTCGCTATCCCTTATATATATGGCGGATTCGCAACAGGAAATCCGGCTCACCTATTACTTTACATATTCGCTATAATGTCTTTTCTGGCCAATTTAGGTAGAGAAATTATAAAAGGAATTAGTGATATAGAGGGTGATCGTACTAAGAAAATCGAAACTGTGGCTATCAAATATGGTTTGAAGTATGCAGCTTTTGTGGCTTCCGTTTTTATAATTATATCTGTGATTATTAGTGTAATACCCGTAATATACGATTTGGTTGGAGTGTTATATGTGCCGCCGGTATTAATAACTGATGTATTATTTATGTATTCAACTATTGTTATAATCAGAAATCCATCTAAGACCCATAGCATTATAGTAAAGAAATATATATTTATAGGTATGATATTCGGATTATTAGCGTTTTTACTCGGCATAACTATTAAATAACTTGATTGGATATCTACTTTGGATGAGGTAGATAATTAATGAAGCTTAGGTTACCTAGGGGAATTAGAGATATAGAGCCTACCAAATATTCTGCTTTTAAATATATCTATGAAAAATTTATAGAAACCGCCGAGATATATGGATTCAAAATAATGGAGCCTGCTACTATTGAAATGTTTGATACATTAGCGTTGAAATCGGGGCCAGATATCGAAAAGGAAATTTATACATTTAAAGATAAAGCTGGAAGAATGCTAGGATTACGATTTGATTTGACTGTAGGATTGACAAGATATGTAGTTAGTAATCCTGAGCTACCCAAGCCCATTAAACTTGGAGCTTTTTCTGTCCAATGGAGATATGATGAGCCTCAATATGGAAGATACAGGAGTTTTTATGCATGGGATGTAGAAATATATGGAGGTGATGAAGAGAATTCTACAGTTGAGACCATAATGTTTATCGACCAGTTAATGAAGAAAGTGGAGTTAAGCAGATATGAATTCAGGATTTCAGATAGAAAATTAATAGAGAAACTCATAACAAAATATCTAAATTTAGATGCCACTAATGAATTAATGAGAACTATAGATAAATTACCCAAGGTTGGAGAAAAGAAGATAGTAGATCAATTGGTGAAATATGGAGTTAACGAGGATAGTGCAGCGGAATTTATTAAGTTGTTAACTCGTAGCAAAAGTAGCGAAGAAATCAATAGTCTTTCGAAAGAGGTTGGTTATGAAGGGCCTCTTTATTGTGCATATGATATACTTAAGAGTCTTAATATACCTATTAAGATTGACCTCAGTATTGTTAGGGGATTAGATTATTATGATGGTATTGTTTTTGAAGTTTATGATACTCAGTATCCCAATATAGGTGCGCTATGTGGGGGAGGAGCTTATAATAGGCTGCCTAGAGTGTTTGGCAGCAATATCACCGCTTTTGGAGCGGCTGGCGGGGTTGAAAGGCTAATACTATCATTGGAAAAACATGGAAAGAGACCATGGGATAAGGTTAAGATGAAATCAGTATTTATAGCTGTTGTGAATAAAGAGTTATATGACTATGCCTTTAAAATAGCTAAAATGGTCCGTAATTATGGACTTATTTGTGATATAAATTTATCAGATAAGAAGCTTAGGAAACAGATGGAAACAGCGTCTAAACGGGGCTTTGATTATGTAATTATTGTGGGAAGGGAAGAAAAAGAGAATATGCGGGTTACTATAAGAGACATGAAGAAGGAGAAACAGATTACGATTAAATTTGATAAATTGATGGAGTTTCTAAATAGTTTAGTTTAGAACTGTAAAACGATATTATCCATCCTCTCTACCTTTAATAGAGAAGCGGCGCTGTTTTTATACAGAGATATCTCTATAAAACCTGTACCTCCACATATTAAGCCATAATCACCGCTTAATTCTTCGTATGAGCGAGATACTTTGGCTTTTATATATCTCTCTTTAACCTTTATGATTATAAATTTTTTATCTCTAATCCATTTTTTGAATTTATTACATGGTATATTCAGTATAATATTTCCAAAATAGTCTATATGAAGCACATTAGCTACAATTTTATTGTTGTAAAATTGGGCCTTAGGTATATTAAGGGGTTTTATATTAGTTAGAGGACGGCCTATAGAGGCCAATGAGGCACCTAATGATATATGAGCCGCTATAGGGGCAAACACGTCTCTTCCATCGAATGTGGACCTATTTTTCAACATATATCTTTCGTTCTCTATTAAATGTATCTCTTCTATTCCGTCTCGCTCAGCTGCAAGAGCCATTAATCCATTATCGGGACCGACAAAGAATAGATTTTTAGTTTTAATGACAATTGGCAATCGCGGCGTTCCAACGCCCGGGTCAACAACCGCCAATACTATTGTATCCTTAGGTAGATATGGAGTTATAAGATATAATTTAAAGGCTCCGTCTATAATATCCCATCTTTTTACTTTATGGGTGATATCGATTATTTGGACATTATTATTTATTGATAATATTACTGCTTTCATAGCTGGAACATAGTAATCGTCATATCCAAAATCTGATAAAATGGCTATAATCTTCATCAAAATAATTTACCTATTTAAACAAATTAAAAGTTACAAGTGAATAGAAGCGATCATCATAATAATTATTATTTTTAGATGTGATAAATAGGATATATAGGTGTAAGTATTACTATAAAAGGGTTATTTGATGGTTCCTTGTCTTAAAATATTTAATAATAGGAGCATGGTTATTCCATCGTCTCCTACTGCTACAGCGAACCATAATGGGATTAATCCCATAATACCCAAGATTCCTAAGAATATCTTTGTACCTAAGGAAACAACTATGTTCTCCTTTGCTATTCTCATAGCTTTTTTGCTCAATCGATATAGGTACGGAATCTGTTGAAGCTCATCTTTTACTAAGACTACATCCGCTGATTCAAGGGCGACATCTACGCCTGTACCCCCCATTGCTATTCCGATGTCAGCCGAGGCTAATGCTGGGGCATCATTTACTCCGTCTCCAACCATAGCTACAGTGCCATATTTATCTCTAATTTTTGATATTAAGGTTAATTTATCTTCGGGAAGTAATTCTGAATATGCTTCATCCACGCCTAATACTTCAGCTATTTCTTTAGTTACATATTCTTTGTCTCCTGTTAATATTATCGTATGAAGCCCCATTTCCTTGAGTTCTTTTACAGCCACCACCGCGTCTTCCCTGACTTTATCTGCTAAACATAATTGAGCAGCTAAGTTCTTATTATAAAATATGTATACTTTAGTATGGCCATCGCCATCTTCACTTTTGTCTAAGGGGGCCCTATCCGGTATCTCCATTAGCTCGTATCTACCTATTCCTATTTCCACACCGTTTACATCTCCAATTACGCCTTTACCAGGTATCTCGGTTATATTCTGGACTTTCAAATCTTTATAGTCCAAATTTATCTCTATTGCCTTCTTTATTATCGCTTGTGCAACAGGGTGATTTGAATATTGCTCTAATGCAGCGGCATATCTTAGATATTCCATATTTTCAATATGTGTATTTTGGCAATCTATATATATTTCGGGTGAACCGAATGTTAATGTACCCGTTTTATCAAACACAACAGCTTTTATCTCAGATAATTTTTCAATGTAGATGCCGCCTTTTATTACTACACCTTTTCTTGCTGCAAGTGTCAATGCAGAAAAGAAGGTTGCAGGAACTGAGATTATGAAGGCACTAGGACAAGCGATTACAAGCAATATAAGGGATCTATAAATCCATGTATTTAAATTACTGGTTAAGAAATTGGTACCAATTAATATTGTCAGTATAGCTGATATGATAACGAGCGGTACATATATACGTGCAACCCGTTTAACTATTTGTTCCATTTTAGCTTTCCTAGCTCTTGACTCTGTAACAAGCTTAATTATTCTCGATATAAGTGTCTTATCAGATGGTTTTGTTACCCGTATCTTTATAACGCCATCTATGTTTAGCGTGCCTCCGTAAACTTCATCTCCTTTTTTCTTGGGGATGGGCATGGATTCTCCAGTAACTGGAGCTTGATCTATATATGAAAATCCTTCTATTATGATACCGTCCAATGGAATACGCTCACCCGGACGTATAAGGATTATCGAGCCTGGTGATACCTCCTTTATGCCACATATCCTTTCTTTTCCATCTTCGATAACACGTGCGGTTTCAGGCATATATTTAGAGAGAGACTCTATTGTACGTTTGGCTCTGTCTTCAATATAATCCTCAAAAAACTCGGCTATTGAATACAAAAATAAGACCATAGCGGCTTCATATAAGAAACCTATATACAATGCTCCTATGGATGCGATGCTCATTAAGAATTCTACTGAAAATCTTTTCTCAAAAAGCAACTCTTTTAATCCTATATAGCCTATATATAATCCTAAAAGTGTTATAGCAATCTGCAGCAGTAATTCGCCCAGAGTAGCTTCAAAAATAAATGAAATTAAACTGATGTTAATAGGGATATTTAACATTGCTTTGTCTAATATAAATGAGAAGGACATAGTAAAAGCCATAATTATAATGGCGTAAACCCAAATGTTTCCTTCAGAAGCATCTATGTGTTCAGACATTAGATTATCACCACCTTCCTGAGGATTCTAATCTGATATTATCTATATTAATATGTTGCTAAAATATTGAGCAAAAATATTATTAGAATATTAATAGCTTTATATAATCATAATATTGGTGTCAAAGATGGTTGTTGTAAGTATAACTCTCCCACCAGAGTTACTTAAAAAAATAGATAAGCTGGTAGAAACACGGGGATATTATAGCAGATCAGAGGCTTTCAGAGATGCTATACGGAGCATTATAGAGGAAACAGAGTATCTAAGAGAAGATGCTGATAAGGCCGCTTCAACTATAATGGTTATTTATGAAAATCCAAGAAAAGATATCGACAGAAAACTCACAGACCTAAGGCATGAATATGACGATATTATCATTGAAAATCTTCATAGACATATAGGTAAGGAGCATTGTCTCGAGATATTAATAACTGAAGGAAAGATAAATAGAATTCGAAGTTTAATAGGGAGAATAAGAGGATTAAGAGGAATACAGCAGGTAAAGGTTGTTTATATATCGATATAGTAAGGTGTTTGATTATGGTGCGGGGGGTGGGATTCGAACCCACGAAGGCCTACGCCAGCGGATACCCCATCCCATGCCTGGATCTTGAGTTTAGGCCATATTTTGTGTCCGCCCCCGTTGGCCAGGCTAGGGGAACCCCCGCCTATTATCCACTATAACTTTCATAATTTGACTAATAAAGTTTTTACGGTGATTCTTGTTCGTGGAATCTACCTCTATATGCTTCGCCGCCCTCTACTTTTTCTATAACCAACTGACATATTTTTATCCCAGGGTATAATGCTAAAGGTATGGGTGATACATTAACTATTTCGAGTACTATTTTTCCTTTTGTACCTGGATGAACATAGCCGCTACTTAAGTGTGTAAGTAATCCGATGCGCGCCAATCTAGATCTGCCTTCAATTCTTCCGGATAACCAGTTTGGTAATTCTATGCGTTCCAGTGTTATACCATGTACTAATTCACCTGGCATAATTAGGAAATAATCGCCTTGGTTAACCTCAATTAGCTGTGTTATTTCCCGGTGGTCTACATCGTTTTTTACATAAAAGATGTTATGTACTTTTTTGAATGTTCTAAATTTATTTCCTAGCCTAAGGTCTATAGACCCAGGCCCGATTTGGTCTTTGTCAAATGGTTCTATCTTTATTATACCATCTTCGATTAGATGTAGGAGCTCCTTCTTACCTAGAGCAGTCATTCTCCGGTGTACCACCAATAATATTTAATGTATTTTTTATCAAGATAAAATTCTTAATATTACGTTATCACCTTTGTACCGGGGTTTTTTCCCTCCAAAACCTCTGCTATATAGTCAGCTTTTGGGTAAATTATATATGTGGGTATTCTTGATCTTCTAATGATATTGATCGAAAGTCTATCTAATAATGGATAATGTCCTGCTTTTTCATATTCGCTAATTATGTCGTATAAGCGATTTATTTCAATAGTCTTCAATAACTTTGCATCTTTGTATTTTTCAGGGTCCTTATTAAAAACCCCTCCTGAAATCGTTGTATTGATAAACAGCTTTGCGGATAATGCTTCTGCAGATAATGCTGCTACCGCATTAGTGGAAATTCCGGGAATTATACCGCCCATGACATAGAAAACCTTTTTTCCAATATTACTTAGAAGATTGTCTATAGAAATAAGGGGTTGTGGATAAGCGTCAACTCCGAGTAATCTAATAAGTATTTCGGCATTCAATCGGGTTACAGTAATACCTATTTTATCTAGATAATATTCATTTATACCCATATCTCGTAAATATTTGATATGTTTCCTTGCTATTTGACCTCCTCCAGTCACTAAAACAAAAATATAATCCTTTTCAGTATAACTTTTTAGAGTCTGAATGATTTGATTCAGTTCAGACAGCATGTTAGAGCTATCGAATAAATGCCCAGTTAATTTAATAACAACATATATGTTCATTGTTAACGCCTAAATACATGTTGGAGAGTTAAAAATAAAAATATGCAGTTACTCTTAAATAGGTGTCTAAATAATCAACTCTCTAAAGGATTGGTGAATTAGATTGGCTACAAAAATAAATCCAATAGAAAAGCATAAATTAAGAAAGTTGATTAGTGAATTAAAAAAGAAGGAGGGAAGAGGAACAGAATTGATTAGCTTATATATTCCTCCTAACAAGAGGATTAGTGATGTGATTAGCTATTTAAGAGAGGAATATTCAACCGCCTCTAATATAAAATCAGATCAAACAAGAAAGAATGTACAAGATGCCTTGGTTAAGGTTATGGAGAGGCTTAAATATTTTGATGTATCACCGGAAAACGGATTAGCCGTTTTTTGTGGAGCAATTCCTCAAAATGGACCTGGTTCAGAAAAAATGGAAATATATGTAGTTGTACCTCCCGAACCACTAAATTTGAACTTATATCGCTGTGATGACCATTTTCATGTTGAACATCTAGAAAAAACTCTCATGGAAAAAGAAGTATATGGACTTATATCTATCGATGTAAATGAGGCGGCTTTAGGGCTTTTAGAGGGAGATAATATTAAGGTTTTATCCACTTATACCTCGGGCATACCTGGAAAACACAGAGCAGGCGGGCAATCTGCGAGAAGATTTGAGCGTTTAAGAGAGATGGCTGTGCATCAGTATTTCGATAGGATAGCTAGACATGTAAATGACCAGTTTCTAGATTCCGATTTATATCAACGCCTTAGAGGAATCTTAGTTGGGGGACCCGGCTTCACAAAACATGATTTTCTTAAACAAGCAGATATTGATTATAGGTTAAGAGATAAGATTATAGAGGTTATAGATACAAATTATGCTGGTGAGGAGGGACTTAGAGAAATAGTTAATAAGGCAAGTGATGTCTTGAAGAATGTTAGATACGTATATGAAAAGAAACTGATAGATAAGTTTCTATGGTATATAGCTAATAAACCAACTATGATTCTATACGGATTGAAACCTATATTAGATCACCTTTATGATGGCATAATTGATAAGCTAATGATCATTGAAGATTTTGAATATTATAAGGTTATACTGAACTGTGAAGTCTGTGGTTATTCGGATACAAAGTATGTTAAAATCGAAGAAGTTCATGGTATAGCAGGAACAAAGTGTCCTAAGTGTGATAATGGATATCTAAGAGTCAAAGAAGAAATTAGTATTATCGATATGTTGTATGAATTGAAAAATCAGTTAGCTTTTGATATTGTATTAATTTCTTCGAAAACAGAATATGGAGTAATATTTAAGCAATTCGGCGGAATAGCAGCTATATTAAGATACGCACTATCCTATTAGCTTATTTTAAGTAAGTCGATAGATTCGTTATAATTAATTTCTTTGATATTATGACAAGTCTGTAGTTCCCTTGCTATAACCTTAAATTTTGGATGTAATGTTATACTGTCTAGTGCTCCTTTGATTGGTATACCATTGTCTTGTTTATATTTCCATATTCGATAATCAAGCTCCATTATATCTTTTAGATTAACATCGCCTATTTTAACTTTTGACAATGATGGAAACTGTTCTTGATAAATGCCTTTCTCATTATATAATTGTCGCCATATGTAATCTGTTATGAAAGGGGTTATTGGATGAAGCAGAAGAAGAATAACCTTTAGGACATGATGTAATGTATACCATGCCGATAATTGTTCTTGCTCTGTAAATTTGTTATTAATATTATAAGCTCTGTTTTTAACCAACTCTATGTAATGTGGAGCAAATACATTCCATATAAATGATCTAATTCTATTGGCAGCTTCAAAGAAATCTAGTTCTTCATACGATTTGCGGCATACTTCTATTAGATTATTAGTTTCATGAATAATTAGTCGGTCTAGATAACATAATTCGTTAATTTTATTCTCCTCAGGGAACATTGAGATAAAACGTGCTACATTCCACAGTTTTGTTATGAATTTTCTGGCCCCATCCACCCTATCTTCTGAAAATCTATAGTTTCCACCTAGCTTCGTCTCAGAGGCTCCCCATAATCGTACAGCGTCAGCACCATATTTTTCTATAAGGGGCATGGGGTCTACAATATTACCTAATGACTTACTCATGGCCCTACCTTTCTCGTCTAGGCCCATGCCAGATAACCTAACCATTTTAAAGGGAGCTGTATTCATCAACAAGTATATCCGTAATATTGTATAATATAGCCATGTTCTAACTATATCAATTCCTTGTGGTCTCAGTGATACCGGGAATGTCCTCTTAAATAGCTCCTGATTTTTACCATACCCTGAAATATACAATGGACTTACGCTGGAATCCATCCATGTATCAAATGTACGTTCATCTCCAATAAACTCGGTCCCACCGCATTTTTCACACTTCTCGAAGGGAGGAGGTTCTTTCCAAGGTCTGTAGTAGGGCCCTGGTGGAGGTAGGTTCGGGTGACCGCAGGACTTACAATACCATATTGGCACCTCAGTAGAGTAGTATCTATGCCGCGAAATCGCCCAATCTATAGATAGTGAATTTATCCAATTCTCTAGTATTTGAAAACTGTGTTTGGGAAAGAACTTCATACGCCGTGATACTTCTAGTAATTCATTCTTAAATTCCAGCTGCTTCAAATACAAATCCTTTGTAAATATAAACTCAACAGGATTATGTGATCTCCAACAAGTGGGTATGTTTTGATCTATTTCTTCCTCTTTTTCTATGAAATCATTTTTATAAAGATCTGCTACAATAGCTTCTCTTGCCTCTTCGACAGTAAGCCCCTTATATGGACCTGCATTCTCATTCATTCTTCCATGTCTATCTATCAAAACCCTGGCTGTATACCCTAGCTCTCTAAATAATCGAACATCTTCCAGGTCTCCAAAAGATGAGAGCATCATTAGACCGGTTCCAAAATCTATCTTTACTATTGGGTGAGGAATAATCGGAACAGTATAATTATATATTGGTATTATAGCTTCCTTCCCTTTTAGCCATTGATATCTATCATCTTTAGGATTATACATTACTGCGGACGTTGCTCCAACTAATTCGGGCCTCGTTGTAGCGATTACTATATACTTTTTATCAACTCCTTTTAATGGAAAACGGATATAGTAAAGTTTTCCTTTTCTACTAACATATTCTATCTCCGCCTCTGCTATTGTTGTGTCACAAACGGGGCACCATATAGTTGGTCTATAATCTTCATATATTAGACCCTTTTTCCAAAGTTCTATAAAAGTGGCTTGGGTTAAAGCTCTAAATGACTCTGCATCGGTTCTATATAAATGATCATAATACTCGGCGCCTATTCCTAATCTTTTAGCTAGTTCAATAAGTTCATTTTCCAATTTATCTAGGTGAGATTTACATAATCTAATAAATTCTTCTCTATCCATATCTTTGGCTTTAACATTATATACTTTCTCCACTTCTATTTCTACAGGAAGCCCGTTCCTATCTAAACCCATAGGGAATAATACGTTATAACCCTGTAATCTAAAGTAACGCGCTACCATATCTATTTGAGTGTAATGTACGGCAGCGCCTATATGCCATCTACCTGAAACATAAGGAGGAGGCGTATCTATTGTAAATATAGGATTATTATTTAATCTAAATCTAAAGACGCCCTCCCTTTCCCATAATCCAAATATATCCTTTTCTAATTTGTGATTCCATCTTTTTTCCTTTAGCACCGGCGTATACTTCTTTGCCACTCTTATCCACCCTTACAAAAATGTCTATGAATTAGTGCTAATTATTTCTATACTAAAACATTTTATTTAAACTAAAAATATATCACTTAGGTTCTATAACTATGAAGGTTTTTCTTGTTTCTAAAGAATATATTTTATGCTAGTTACAGGATTGAGATGGGAATTGTTAAGTAAATAAGGAACACTACATGTATCAACATAATATGCTAGTCCAATTTATAATCGATAATCATATATTTATCATTATTATTAATAATAATTTTTGAGATGGGCCGGTAGCTTAGCCTGGTTAGAGCGCCTGAAAATAGGCGAGGCTGATAACTAGGCTGTCAGAGACCAGGAGGTCGTGGGTTCGAATCCCACCCGGCCCATATTTATGTGTTTTATATAATGAACTAACATATTACTTATGTGTATATGTTCGGGATGCCTCGAAGAAAATTTTATTATTCAAATTTAAAACATGCTAGGAACTACTGGCGGGCCCGGAGGGATTTGAACCCTCGACCTGTGGGTTCCTCTCTATAGTTAAGAGCCCACCGCTCTAACCTGGCTGAGCTACGGGCCCAGCGACCTCAAATTATAGATATAATCATTGATATATTTTTAAATTGCATTCAATTAATAATTTTCAGATAAATATCTCTGCGGCCGTGGTGTAGCCTGGAAGCACACCGGCCTGCCATACTAGTAAGTGCAGAACGCCGGGGGTCCCGGGTTCGAATCCCGGCGGCCGCACCAAAACCCGTTAATAAAACACCATATATTTGGTATAGAATTTTTTGAGTTATTTTAGATATGTTGTTGAGTATAGGGGCAGTATGTCTATATTTGTTTTAAATATTCTTTTAGCAGATAGTGCAAGGTCTATGCTTTTCTCAGGTTCGCCGTGTACTAAGTATATGTGATTTGTTAAACGATGTAATTTCTTAATATACGCCATTAGCTGTCTACGATCACTGTGACCGGTAAACCCTTCTAAACGATGTACCTTCATCTCGATTTTTATGGGCATATATCTACCATTTTCTTGTATAGCTACTGACTGAGCTCCGTCAACTATACGTCTGCCTAGAGTGCCAGACACTTGGTAGGTGACAAAGATAAGACGGTTTTTAGGGTCTGAGGCTAATACTTTGAAATACTCTAATACAGGCCCACCTTGCATCATCCCTGATGTTGATAATATTATACATGGACCGCCGTATATTGCTTCATCTCTATCCTTTGTATTATGAATGGGTACAACGTTATCATGCTGGAGAGGATTATAATTGATGTCAACTATTGCTCTCCGTATCTTGTTAGATAAGTAATCTAGATAAGCTGTATGTATATTATTACTCTCTTCTATCATTCCGTCTATAAATACCGGGATATCAGGAATCTCATTGTTACGGAAAAATTCTTCTAGGACCAATAGCATTTCTTGGGCCCTTCCTACAGCTGGAACAGGTATTAGGACCTTGCCGCCTTCATTGACAGTTTCATTTATGATCTTCTTTAAAGTTTCTTCACTTTCTGATCTATTAGTTATATCGTCTTTTCCGCCATAGGTACTTTCCATAACCAATATTTCTGCTCTTTGAAATGATGAGTATGCCTGATCAAAAAGTTTAGTTGGACTGTATTTAAAGTCACCTGTAAAAATTACATTAAGCACGCCTTCTGTAATGTGGAGATGAACCATTGCTGAACCGAGAATATGTCCAGCGCTAAAAAAAGTTAGTTTAACATCGGGAGAAATGTCTGTAACTTGTTTATATTTTAATGTAACAGTGTGCTTAATCATAGTCTTAATATCCTCGTATTTATAAGGTAGATACTGTGCTCCACTTTTCTCGCCCACATTAATTAGGTCCTCAAGCAATAATACGCTAAGAGGCAGCGTGGGTTCAGTCATATATACTGGTCCGTTGTATCCATGTTTATAGAGAAATGGTATTAATCCAGAATGATCTAAGTGTGCATGTGTTAAAATCACGGCATCAAGTTCACTCAAGTCAATGTTAAATAGATCTATTCTTGGATACATTCCTCTACCCGAAACACCTGTTTTCAAGCCAAAATCTACAAGAATATTGCTTTCTGCCGTAGATATCAATATAGCTGATCTACCTACTTCTTGAGAGCCGCCCAAAACACTTAATCTAATATCTTTGCTAGGGCTTATCTGTGGCTCTCTAAAGATTCTATCACTTAGTTTATTTAGATAATTTAATCGCTCAGCACTTTTTACACTACTTCCCTTAACGGGAGGAAGTAGGAGATCATATATTTTTTTCAAAGTTGTAGGTAAAGAACCTCTGTAAAACCTGAACCTCGGTATCCTCTTGGCATTAATTATAATATCATATGTTAGTTTCTCTATTATTGCACTATCTATGTGATTCTTTATGTATATCATGACTTCTCCGAGGGATTCGTCAAAAAACAATTCCGATTCCTTGATGCCTTCGGCTTTGAGTAAACGCCGTATTATTTTATCTGCTTCATCAACTGTAATGCTTTCCCTTATAGTATCCTCTATTCTAAGGACTATTCTTTTCTTAATCTTTGAAGCTATATGGGAGATAACAGCTGAATTTCTAATCAATATCTCAGGCTTATTTGTATAAATAGCTATATAAGGACCTTCAAAGCGGGCCCTGGTTATCTTTACATCAGAAGGTACAAATTTTTCTATATCATCTTTTACTATAGATAATATGTCCCATACTGATCCGCTTCTAACTGTTTTATTATACATCTTATGTTTCACGCTTTTCTAAATCCTTTATTAGGTTGTTCTTTTCCTCTTTGGATAGTTCGTAATATCCATCTTTAGTAATTATAGCAATGTCAATATCGTCGCCGCTTGCTACGTCCCTTTTCATAGCTGCCGTTAGGGCTTTCGCCACTAACATCTTGCCTTCATCCACTGTTATTTCTTTCGAATATTCAGACTCTAATATTCCAATAGCAATAGGTGAACCTGAGCCTGTTGCAGTAATATCATCACTAATTAATGAGCCTAGCGGGTCTAATCGATATATATTATATCCATCCGCGTCTTTTCCTGCAACTATAAGCTCGGTAATATATGGAAATAGTCTATTGTTAAATAGGATAACAGATAATAGCCTAGCTGCCGATTTAGCCGTCATCTTCTTATGTATCCTTAGTTCATATAAATTGATATTATATTTGACTATGTCGATTATTGCTTGGGCATCAGCTACAACTCCCGCTATCGTTAAGGCGATATTGGGAGTTATCTTATGTATTTTTTTCCCATGTTTATGTGCAATATAGTATCCAGCGGTTACTCTCGTATCTGCCCCAATAACAACTCCATCTTTGCATTTTACCGCTACTGTTGTTGTCCCTGTTTTATATATCAATTCATCTCTTTTATCTGGTAATAGAACCATAGCTTTTGACCTCACAAAAAATAAAATTTATTTTAAAAACCAAATTGCTCTTGACCAAATGATAACATAGCTTGTGGTTTATAA
Organism: Candidatus Scotarchaeum otlingeri; assembly: GCA_002011075.2. GTDB lineage: Archaea > Thermoproteota > Nitrososphaeria > Geothermarchaeales > JDFR-13 > Scotarchaeum > Scotarchaeum otlingeri. The sequence continues at coordinate 65,192 of MTMA02000006.1, read as the reverse complement.
ATTTTTTGTATAAATACTTTTTTCTGATAAAGAATGGATGATTATTATAAATCCTTAGAGATAGATATTACAAACTTATTAGGAGTATAAAGAATTAGTTTTAATTGTTAATATTGATTTGGCTTAGAGGGATCTTTAATGGAGTTTCATGAGATGGAGCTACCTAAAAAAGTGATTATAGGATACAATTTATTAAGAAGAATTTCCGAGGTATGCCCTATTTTATCCAATTATCAAGATATTGTTATAATTTCAGGTCCTAACGTTTTCAATAAGTATGCTCATCTACTTGAAGAAGGAATAGATAATTTTAATAAAGCAATGATATATAAGGTGGATAGATCATCTTGGGATATCATCAACCATCTAATTCGAACCCTTCCTCTTGAAAGGAAAGCTACGTATATCATAGGTTTAGGAGGAGGGAAAGTGATAGATGTAGCAAAAATGGTGGCTTATAAACTCAATAAGCATTTCATAAGTATCCCCACTGCGCCTTCTCATGACGGAATAGCGTCTCAGTTTGTTTCTATTAGAAGCCTTTCTCGGGCGTATTCATATCTTGCTAAGCCTCCTCTAGCAATAATTATTGATATTGATGTTGTATCGTCTGCTCCTAAAAGACTGGTTGCAAGTGGGGTTGGCGACGCACTCGCTAAATTTACTGCAGTAAAGGACTGGTATTTATCAAAGATCAGAACAGGTGAATACTATGGTGATTATTCCGCAAATCTAGCGTTATTAGGCGCCCGGATGGTGTCGAAACACGCGGGAGGGATAGGGAGAGGCTTTAAGGAAAGTATTAGAGTCTTGGTAGAAGCACTTATTAGTGATGGAGTCGCTGCAGGGATCGCTGGAAGTAGTAGACCATGTAGTGGTTCTGAGCATTTATTTAGTCATGCACTTGATATTTACTCATCACAACATGCGTTACATGGAGAACAATGCGGAGTTGGAGCGATTATAATGATGTATTTACACGGTGGCAATTATAACAGAATAAAACGGGCACTAAAAAAAGCAGGTGCACCTACAAATTCAAATGAATTAGGTATTGATGAAAAAAATATAATCAAAGCATTAGTAATGGCAAGGAATGTCAGACCAGAAAGATATACTATTTTAAGCGAAGTAAAAATGGATGAAAAAATGGCAAAAGAAGTGGCGATGGAAACCGGGGTTATATAATGGGATGAGGGAAATGAAGGATCAAAGAATAATTACTCTCTTACCTGAAAGAGTCGCTAAGGTGGGGTACAGGTATTATATTATTAAGAATAAATTTTGTGAACCATGCAAACTTAAAAAGATATGTCAAGATAAGCTAGTTGAAAATAGAATATATGAAGTTGTTAAAAAAATAAAACGTGATGCCCATGACCAACTATATTGTATTCTTGTTAATGAAACTGTTGTTCCAGTTCAAATTAAAATGGCATATATTAAGGTCAATTTATTAACGAGAAGAGCCAAGGAGGGGGTTAATACAAGATATGAAAATATAGATTGTAATAATTATAATTGTAAGTTTAGAAATGAGTGTTTCCCTATTGGTTTAAGAGATAAAGATAAAATTATGGTAATTAAAGTTTATGGAACTATCCCGTGTCCGCTTCGCTTTCAGCTTTCTGCGTCTCTTGTTCTTCCTCTTCTCTAGATATCTGCTCTACATATCTTACAGTTTTAATTTTATTTATTAGAAGAAGAATATCATCTGCAATCTCCTTCTTAATAAAGTGTATTGAAGGATTTTCAATCGAATATCCATCTAGCTTAATCTCTACTACTCCGGTTTTTTCACTAATCTTTATACGTACGTTTTTAAGTAATTCTCCGTTGTGTCTAGTTATTATCGCTTCGATTTTTTCTTTGACAGTTTTACATATCTTTTTGATTATAATTTTATACTTAAGGTGTTTACCAGCAAGAGGTGGATTAAAGTCTACAAGGACCCTGCCACCGCTTACTACTCTGACTACTGCGGGGGCACCATTTACTTCTATTATTGCGCCGGGAGTTATATCGCCTTTGACACCTGCATCGCGCAGACGCTTCTCCGTCATAATTTTAATTTTATTTGGGTCTCTATTTCCGTAGCCCTTCTCAGGAGGCACATCAACCTCGTACTCTTCACCTTCTTTCTTTCCTATTAGCGATTCATCTACACCTTCTATAACCCATTTCGCGCCTACAGCCACTACTATTGGCTGGTACCTAGCATTAGCATTATATATCCCTGACTCCTTCGCCACTTCTTCTATTGTAGTATCGAATACTTCATTCGATTCAGATATGTACCCGACATAATCCATATATATAATGTCGCCTTTCGATACTTCAGCCATCTTTATCACCTATACTATAAACACATCATCCACCATTTGTATAGCTGCCTTTATATCAATATTAAATCCTTTCTTATTAAGGATATCGAAGAATCCTGTCAATGTACGTATTATAAAATCTTTTCTAATGTCTCCCATGGAGCCAATACGAAATAGTTTGTGTTTTAATTGACCCATCCCGCCAGCTATAGCCACACGATAATTGGTATATAGTTCTTTGATGATTTCTTGGTTATTAATAGTATCCGGGGCTTTTACTGCAATAACTGTATTTGACCTAAATTCTTCTTCTGGAAAAATGTCTAATCCTGCTTTTTCGATGCTATTATAAAAGGCTTTAGCGGCTAATTCATGTCGCTTTATCCTTGGCTCTAAACCCTCTTTTAAAACTTTTTCTAATGCGGCATTTAGGGCATAAAATAGAGGTATAGCCGGGGTGGCAGGTGTTTCACAACGTTCTTTATACCACTTTAAATAGTCAGTTAAATCGAGATACAGAGTATTAGGCTTCACTTGTTTGGCCTTTTCTATGGCTTCCTCACTAATACTAACAAAGGATAATACTGGCGGAGCGGCTAATGCTTTTTGCGACCCACCTATACAAATATCTATTTTCCATTTATCTACATATAGATAGTCTCCGCCTACGATAGATATTGCATCTACAACGGTAATTAATCCCTTCTTTTTGGCCAGTTCTAAAATCTTGGGTAAGTTTCTTGTTGTAACACCGGTTGAAGTCTCGTTGTATACGACATAGATCGCTGATAAGTCAGTGTGACTTTCTAGAAAGGCTTTAACGTCATTAATTTTAGGACCACGCCCTAATTTTACATCTAAATATGCTACATTTAATTTTTTTCGTTCAGCTATTTTGCCTGCGCGCTCACTAAATACACCATTCCGAATAATCGCTATTTTTTCACCAGCTTCGAAGAAAGAAGATAGCGCTGCTTCTATACCCCCGGTACCTGAAGCTGTCAGTGGTATGACAGCATTTTTAGTAGATAATATTTTTTGTAATTTATTTATAATACCTAAATATAATTCTTGGAAATCAATGCTTCTGTGATTTATTATCGGTTTAGACATAGATAATAGTACATCAGATGATACATTCGTAGGCCCAGGCAACATAAGTAAAATATCGTAATCTAACAATTGGTCTCACCTTTAGATTTCTTTTTGGAAAGGTTTATCTGTCTTTGTAAGTTCGATGAGTCTTTTTATAAGTCCATGCTCTTCGAGATATTTTGCAACTTTCTCTGTAACGATCTCACGCCAATTTTCGCCTTCGATGACCCTTTTCCTGAATTCTTCTCCTGAATAGTGTTCTCTTTCTAATAAAGGTATATCTTTAACAGTATATCCCTCTTCCATGAACAATATCTTCGTTAAAGGATCATTTGAATATACAACGTCAAAATGAGGAACTATACTTTCTACAATCGATACCCATTCTTTATGATATGGAGCGTCGGGAATCGGAATTATCAAAAAATCAGATAATGTCCAACCCATCTCTTTAATTGCTATAAGTATCATTTCTATTCTTTCGGCGGCTGTAAATGGATTATTAAGGGTATGAGAATCCAACGCACTTCCCACACCTATTATTATTTTATCAACGTTTTTACGGACATATTCTATTGCATGTATATGGCCTTTATGAAATGGCTGGAATCGTCCTATGACAAGTCCTGTCGTCATATATTTACGCCTCAACACTAAGGATATTGATATTACTTTATAATTAAGAGTATTTAGATAAATATACGGCCAGTATTTCTCCTCTCATGGATATCCTTATGATTTTCTTTACCTTTACAGGTAATTTGATATTCTTCTTATATTTTTTGAATGTCATCTTGGGATATGTTGAGTCTATTATGGATGAACTTATATCCTCTTTTATATGTGCAATTATCTGTAAAGATGAAGAGTCAATAAGCTTCACCTCCACAGTGTTTGGGTCTACGAAAGGCATATCTACGGATACTATTATACAGTCAGGTGTCTCTCTAATAGAGGTTAGCGGTTCTATTACTGCTTCATCCAAATCGTCTTTAGGAAAAATCCCTAATGTATTGCTCACTTCATCCTCTAGCTCTTTCAATTTACGCCTTATTTCTTTAATGAACTCTTCATAAAAATCCCAAGACATATCTCCCACCTCTAGATGTATATACCTACAGGGGGGCTACCTGTTTTTTGACCTGATAATATGTTTTGTCTTCGTGTTTGGATCGCTAATTGTCTTGCCATTAATCTTATTTCTGATCCTTTCTCAAGCAATTTATTTATATCTATATTTATGTTTAGTAAAGAATTTAATTCTAATATTAATTTTGCAGCAGATTCAGGATCTGGATAATCAAGATAGCTATCAACCAATATTGTGATAAATGGGGTGTTTTCTCTAATTAAATAGTTTATTATTGATGAATAAGGACCGGCTAAACTTCCAGTAAATTTTTCAGATGTATTATATTTATCTCTAATTTCCTGATTAATTCCTTCAGTCTCTAGATATTTTCCTAAGTAGAACACTCTCAATTCATCTATAGACTGTATATCTAGTCTCTTTGGATTGGGAATGCCCGTTCCACTTATTATTAGAGTAGACGATAGATGAGTTAATGTTTGATATGTTACTTGTGCATATAGCCGCCACAAGGAGGGGGGAAGAGGCGTTTCTGAAAGAAAGATATTTAGTGTATCTGTAGAGTATATTTTAATGGGTGGCGAGGGATCGCCTTTTGTTACTAGAGTTATGGGTGGAATCCAGTCTGCGTCTAAGAAGCCGAGTAGCGTGGCTCCTTGGCTTTGTATTATATGCGTTGCTGTAATCAATGAAACAAGGCCGGTATCCGGAAGAGCTACATATAGGGGTTTATCAGCTAATTTACTTCTCATCAAATTTTTTCTATCGATCCATATTATTTCATGCATATATTATCATCACCATATAATTAATTTCAGAATTATTTGAAAAATACATTTTAAAATATGTGATGCATATAACGAAGATAATGCGAAGGCATTAATTCCGGAAATTTAAGTTAAATTTTAAGTAATAAGTAAGTATGTTATATTAGGTTGTTAATATGTTAGATGAATTAAAAGGCAAATTGAGAAAAGCTATTGATAAACTTAAAGGTAAAGCCGTAATAGATCAAAAAGTTGTAAGAGAAGTACTAAAAGAAATTCAGAAAGGACTTTTACTTTCTGATGTAAACGTTAAGATTGTATTTGAGATGACTAAAAGAATCGAAGAAAAAGCCTTATCAACAGAACCTCCTCGAGGAATCACTATAAGAGAACATATAATAAAGATAATTTATGATGAGTTTACTCAATTGTTAGGAGGAAGTACGCCTGAGTTAAAAATTAAGAAAGGATTAAACAAAATTTTGTTGGTGGGTATTCAGGGATCTGGAAAAACTACTACGGCGGCAAAGTTAGCCAAATATTTTAGGGATAGTAATTATAAAGTAGGAGTTTTTAGTACCGATACATATAGACCGGCAGCAAGATTACAGCTTAAACAGCTTATTAGCGGTCTTAATATTGAATTTTTCGATATTAAAACAGAGAATAGTGTAGAATTAGCTACTAAAGGAATAGAGTATTTCTCTAAACGAGATATAGATATTGTTATCATTGATACAGCCGGTAGACATAAGGATGAAGAAAGTTTAATGAAAGAAATGAAGCAATTGTCTATGATAATTAAACCCGATATAATATTTTTGGTTATAGACGCCAGTATAGGTCAACAAGCATATAGTCAAGCCAAGGCATTTAATGAAGCTACACAAATTGGGGGCATTATAATAACTAAGTTAGATGGCACTGCTAAAGGAGGTGGGGCATTATCTGCAGCGGCAGCTACAGGCGCAAAAATTTACTTTATTGGAACTGGAGAAAAAATAGAAGATTTTGAAGAGTATAATCCTCCACGATTTGTGGGCAGATTACTTGGATTGGGTGATTTAGAAACATTACTACAAAAATTTAAGGCTATAGAGATTGATAAAGAAAAACGAGAACGGCTTCTTCAAATTGCAAAAGGCAAATTTACGTTGGTTGATCTAGTAGAGCAAATGGAGGAAATTCGGAAAGTAGGAAGTTTTTCCAAATTGCTTGACCTTATTCCAGGGTTTAACCTAAAAATACCTAAAGAGATGTTAGAAGAGGCCGAGGAAAAAGTTGCTAAATGGAGACATGCATTAGATTCTATGACGGATGAAGAAAAAATAGATCCGACCCTTATAAAGGGTTCACGTATCAAAAGAATCAGCCGAGGGTCCGGGGTAGATGAAAAAACAATAAAAGAAATGATAAAGCAGTATCATATGAGTAAAAAGCTGTTAAGATCTAGAAAAAGCAAGAAGTTTCTTAAGATGTTCGATAAGATGATGGCTAAGAGGGGATAAATATATATGGATGACTTTTTGAAGCTTGCACGTAGAATAGTTAAGAATCATTATTTGTGCATTAACTGTTTAGGGAGGATGTTTGCCGGGCTGTCGACTGGTTTGTCGAATAAAGAGCGGGGAGAAATAATATTGGAAGTATTGGTGATGGAGTTAAGTCATGAATTATATGAAGGAAAACGGGTTGATAAAAAATTATTGGCTTCATTATTATATCGGTATAAAAAGAAGAATCTATTGGAATTAGTATATAGAAAGGAGATGCTTGTCGAAAAACAACATAGCGAAAATAGTACCTGTGAGATATGTGGGGGATTAATGGATAAAATTGATGATATGGCTATCAGGATCTCCAGGGAGATGAAAGATTATAGATTCGAGACATTTGCAGTTGGAGTGGAGAGAATATCAGATATAGAAAAGAAGGAAGATGAATTCAGAGTAAGGTATAATATAAAGTATGGTGAGAATATACGTAATGAAATTTCAAGAGAGATTGGTAAACGGATAATGAAATTAACTAAATTAAATTATAGCGATACAAACCCCGATATCCAGATTATAGTAAATATTGTTAATGAAAAGATTAAAATACGCACTAAAAAGATCGTAATAACCGGAAATATCGTGCGGATAGATGATATACCGATATTTGCTAAAACATGCAGTAACTGTAAAGGCGTCGGATGCGCACAATGTAATTACACTGGTAAAACACCCGATAATTCCATTGAATATATATTAGGCGAATTTTTATTGGCATTGAGCCAAGGAAAAAAATGGAAATTTGGCGTGGAATATAAAGATGACAAATTAAATTTTAGAATATCAATAATTAGTCCTAAAATAAAAATCAACGAAACACAGGTTCTTTATAAAATAAACGAAAACAAGGAATTAAGTAGAATGGGTATAAGCGACCTATCTATATGGATTTAATTTAATTGATATTATGTAATATTTAATATTTAAAAGGTCATCTTTATATGGTATATGAGTATTAGCGGTATAGGGGATGCGTTATGCCTTCATCTAAAGGGTATAGATATAAATCGAGAAAAATACTTTCGAAAAAAATTAATCAAGGATTTAGTGATAAACTGTTAAAAATAAATAATTTGAAAAGGGGAGATAGAGTAGTTATATATATAGATCCCTCATATCATAAGGGGATGCCTCATAGGAGATATCACGGAAAAGTCGGTATTATAAAAAAATTTAGGGGTAGATCTTTAGAAGTAGAAACTAAAAAAGGCAATAAAAAAGTATTGCTTATTATCCCGCCTGAACACTTGAGGCCCCTACCCTCGTAGATTTAATTTATCCATAGAAAAATATAATGTGTAGATGGTGAAAATATAATGGCTAAACGGATACTTGGTAAAGAGGCTATAAGTAATCCGGAAATGAAGAATGCTTTATCAATAGAGGAGGATATGGGTTCACTTCAAAGAAGAACATTTGAATATGTAAATAAATTTTCTAAAGTTGATGGTGAAAAAGCCTTAATACTTAAGAAAAAACTGTTAGAAATTGGAGACATAACCGAGGAAGAAGCTGTGATGATTGTAAATCTTATGCCAAGAGCTTCTGAAGAGATAAGAGATATATTTCATCATAGAAAAACAATATTACCCCGGGAGTTTGTGGATAAGATATTAGAAGTTATTAATGAAGTGATGAGCCAATAATATTTAAAAAATAATTATTTAAAAAGGGAGAATATGCCTGATTTCTCTAGACAAGTAGATAAATTTAAAGCTAAGAAGATAGAGTATTATGGGTATGTATTAGATGTTTTTGAAGATGAGCGTACGATAAGAACCTTTGAATTTAAAGGAGGAAGAAGAATAGAGAGGAAAGTCCATATAAGAGGAAGAATAGGACAGGTCATAGGTGAACAATATTTTATGTTATTTGAAGTTTTATTTAAGCCGGAGGCACAGGTTAACTTGTTAGACCGCATATACATTGGTCCCGGGCCAAAAGCACGGGTTAGTAGTGTAATACAAAGAATAGGATACGATATGTTAACGAGTATTGCCAAGGGAGAGCTAGAAAATGCCATAGCGAAGATAATTATGACTAATGAAGGCAGATGGCTTGAGTTCATGAATAAAAGTGGACCTATTACTCATAAGCTGCATGCACTCGAGTTACTTCCCAATATTGGGAAAAAAAAGATGTGGCATATTATCAACGAAAGAAATAACAAAGAATTTGTAAGCTTTAGGGATTTCTTTGAACGTACAGGAGTAGATCCTGTCAAAGCGCTAACTGGAAGAATTATTGAAGAATTAATTGATGGAGAAAAATATTATTTATTTGTACATAAGAAAAGATGAATTAGGTTCGTATTTCTATTATATCACCATCTTCTAAGATATATTTACCTGAGACCTTTATCTCTTTACTAAACCCTCTTTTTAGAACAGCATATTTAAAGTTCCTCTTTAAATCTGAGTGTATTATTCCGGCTAATTCTAATACATTACTTCCTTTTTTAATAATTATGGGCTTCTTAGCTAATTCCTTAGACCTTGTGCGTGTATAGACACGTATCAAGTTAAGTTCATTTAATAATGTCTTTATGAGTTTATCTTTGTCCCGAGGAATTGAATATAATTGTTGATTTTCTTTATCACCCAGCCTGTATATAATGATCGATTTATTCCCTTTGGGAATTACGATAAATGTGGGTCTATACAAATTAATACCTAAAATGGAGGCCTCTATATCTTCTGTGGAAGGCTCTCCTTCGATTCGGACTATCGCATTATTGATATTGTACTCTCTTAAAATATTTAATATATCTTTAATTTTCTTGCTGTAGGCGCCAATGACTCTAATTCCTCCCGATGACTGTTTACTAATTTCTATATAGGCTCTTGGTTTTATCAATGAAAGCCCGTAATATTTAGCCTGTTTAGTTATTTCACTGATATCTTCATTGTCTGATATTATATAAATCACATCGCTTTTCTTACAGTAATTTATTATTTTATAATTGAGGTTTTCACTTATTCCCATAGGAGGTAGAAGAACTGTTTGAAACTGCAGGCCTTCATGATCCAAAACGCCATATATGGGTTCAAACTTCCATATTTCGTTATTAATTGCTTTGCCTGTTAATAAACAGAATAGGTTAACTATTTGTTGGTAGTCGTATCCAACAATAGCTATTCTCGCTACACCATGTTTTTCTTGATTCCATGAATCTATGAATTGTTTGTATTTAACTTTTCTTTTTGATTCAAGTTCACGTCGTAACTTCGCAATTTGACGTTTTACCTGTTTTACCAAGTTTTTAGTTCCTTTATGTTTAGGAATCATTGAGTAAAACTTAATTAACTCATTTAATTTTAATTCCGGGTCTTTAGTGCTGGCAACTTTTCTCCATTGCGCCTTTACTTTTTCGGGTAAGTTAGTAGGCATACAGTAATAAATTCTGATTTCATAATTAAAAATAAATTTCTAACTGATAATCAGGAGTTATCCAGTGGTCTAATAGCATATTTTTATATCATATTACATGGATTGTCCTTTTGAAAGGGCGATTGTTATGAGTAAGAAGCCGCATATAAGGCTTGTTTTGGTGGAGCCACTTAGAGGTATAAATTTGGGGTTGATAGCGAGATTAGTGTTGAATTTTTCGGTCTCAGAGTTGGTTTTGGTAAATCCACAATTAGATGAAGAAGAATTAGATATAGCATATAAATTTTCCTCACGAGCACAAAGTGTTCTGGAAAGCGCGAGAGTAGTATATAATATTAGAGAAGCGATATCTGATGTTGAACTATCTATAGCGACCTCCGCTATTTATAGAGTTAGAGGGGGCAATGTTCTAAGAAGACCTGTCACTATCGAGGAAGTTAAATCAATCATTAGAGAGAGAAGATTGAGGCATATAGCTGTGGTGTTGGGTAGAGAGACCACGGGATTGAGAAGACGGGAGATAGAAGAGTGCGATGTTTTACTCAGTTTAGAGACCAGTAGTGACTATCCAGCATTAAATATTTCTAATGCTGCAGCGATTATATTATATAATTTGTTTACTGTATTGTATCCCTCAGGGAGTATTCGCCGTAAACCTGCGGAACGTATAGTTTTAGACCAATTGCTTGATTACTTTATAAAGATAGTCTCTATCGTGATTGATGACGATAGGTATATAAAACATGTGAAAAGAGCTTTTAAAAATATAATTGGACGTAGTGTGCCAGATTATAGGGAAGCAGGTATGCTGCTCAATGTATTTAGAAAAGTTTATTACTATATTCAGAAATATAAGCATGACAAAGATTATATAGGTGCCAATCCATAAATCTGATGAATATAGAGGTGTTGAAGATGAAAGCGAAAAATTACAGGAGTATTAGGGGACAATTATATACACGTGAGGAGTATATTCACGGAGCGCCCCAGCCAAGAATAACTAAGTTTGATATGGGAACCCCCGAAAATGATTATGATGTTGAGGTTAGACTTAATGCTAAAGAAACAGTTCTTGTGCGTGATAGGGCATTAGAGGCGTTAAGAATAAATGTTAATAGGTTATTGGTTAAGAAGCTAGGACATGATAATTTTCATTTTAAAATAAAGATTCATCCTCATCATGTGCTTAGAGAAAATAAGATGATGACGGGTGCCGGTGCTGATAGGCTTCAGGAAGGAATGAGAAGAGCATTTGGAAAACCAGTTGGAAGGGCGGCGGCGGTCAAAGAAGGCCAAACAATAGCATTTGTACGGACATATAAGCAATTTGTTCCTATTGTAATGAAGATATTAAAGATTGGAGCAAGTAAACTGCCAAAGGGAGGAAGGGTTGAGATAGTAGACCTCAAATAAAACTTTTGGTCTTAAGGATATAATTTAAGAAATTAGTAGAGTGAATAAATTGATAATCACGGATGCAAAGAAATTAATTGAGTATATAAAAAAACAGGGTGCACAAAGAATATTTATTCAGTCTCCTAATGGGTTTAGAAGTAAATTAATATATCTAGCCGATAAAATCGAGAGGGAGATCAAGGAAATTGAAATAATTATTGATGGAAATTTGAACTATGGAGGATGTGATATACAAGGTAATGTTTTCAGTCTTCTAGATTTAGATATTGTTATACATGTTGGACACACCCCTTTTCAGCATAATATTATTAAACCCGAAAACGTAATTTATTATCCTTTATTTGAAAATAAAAAGATAACTAAAAAACTGTATTTAGAAATATACAAGCTCGCTAAGCAATATAACAATATAGGCGTGGTTAACTCTTTACAATATTATAAACAGAGCCTAGAACTCGTAAATCAATTACAGGGAGATGGTTTTCAGGTGTTCATAGAAAAACCTGTTTATAATTACATGTTTAAAGGACAAATTCTGGGTTGTGATATTAGCGCTGCTCATAAAATAAAGGATAAGATAGATGTATTTTTCGTTGTTAGTAGTGGTGTATTTCATGCTCTTGGAGTCGCTTTATGGATAAATAAACCAACATTTGTAGTAGACATTCATAACGAACGGATCATCGATCTTGAGAAATTAAGAAGAAAATATTTATCTAAAATAGCATATAATATTGAAAAGACTAGAGAATGTCTAAAGATAGGTGTGATTATATCACCAAAGAGTGGACAGTTTAATTACATGTCTGCAAGATTTGCATACGATGAGTTGAAAAAGCTTCGCAAAAAAGTTTATTTAATATCGATGGAAAACATTACACAGGAACAGCTAAGTTATTTTTTAAATATAGAAGCGTTCATTCAAACGGCGTGCCCTAGACTTTCAATAGATGACATATTTGCATTTGAAAAGCCTGTGTTGAATATGGAGCAATTTTTAATATTAATAGGAAAGAAAAAGTTTGAGGAGGTGTACCCATAATATGAAAAAAATCGTTATTCCTGGCGATAAATTAGCGACTATCGAAGAATATATAATTAAGGAGGGAGCATACGAAGATAAACAGGGATTTATTAGATCTCTATATTTAGGAAGTATATTAATAGATCCTATAGAAAAAAATTTGGCGGTTAGACCGCTTAAGAAGCTAAAATTGATTGATATAGGGGATACTACTATAGGAAGAATATCGAATTTTTCAGGTATATATGCATATGTCGATATATTTGTAGTAAATAATAACGTAATGGATAGAAAATTTACCGGTACACTTCATCCTCCGCGATACAGAAACAACAGAGATATATCACGTATGTATAAATTTGGAGACTATATTTATGCTGAAGTTATAAGTAAAGCCAATCGAACTATACATCTTTCTATCGAAAAGAAAGAGTTTGGCGTAATTTTGGCTTTTTGTTCGTTATGTGGTAGAGCACTAGTTCGAGATAAAAAATCTAAAAAAGTAAAATGTAAAGTTTGTAATAGATATGAGGATAGAAAACTGTCTACTAAATATGGAAAGCTACTATAATAAACTCTAAGGATGCGATAAAGATAACATGATTTATTAATATGTTCACTAAAATTATATGGGGATAATTATTTCGATATATAGGATGGTGCATAATACTATGGATATTAAAGTGGAAAAAGCCGGTAAATATCGATTGAAGTTAATAATTAAAGGGGAAGATTATACTTTAGGTAATTTGATTCAACATGCTTTAATGCAAAATGAAAATATTGAGGGTGCAGGGTTTCATATAACACATCCTCTAATTAAAGAGATGGTTTTTGAGATACGTCTGAAGAAAAACCTTAGAAAACCCCTTAAAATCATTGTAGATGATATTGAAAAATTTATAGATAAGATTGTCAATATAAAAGAAGAGATAATTAAAGAGATAGGTGATTAATCTGGCTGTTAAATTCTGCCCTAATTGCGGAGGAATAATGAAGATTGAGCTCAAAGATGAAGATCCTGTTTTAGTATGTGGTAGATGTGGATATACTCAGGTATTAGAAAATAAGGTCTTGTCGGAAAAAATAGAAAGTAAGAATAAGATAATAGTACTAAGTGAAAAAGATAAGAAGAAGCAGCTTCTTCCAACAACCAAAATAGTATGCCCGAGTTGCGGTTTTGAGAAGGCGTATTATTGGGAAGTTCAAACTAGATCTGGAGATGAAGGAACTACGCAATTTTTTAGATGTGTAAAGTGCAGTTATACTTGGCGATTATATACTTGATATGACTATAACTAATAAATTAAGTATTTACGATATTTTTATAGAATCAAACTTGTCTTTATTTTTATGCTTGAATTGTAATTATTATCATTATAGTGAAGAACATTCTGAGAGGGGGACGTTAGATGTTTAAGGCGTTGATAGGAGAGGATAAAATTAAGAGAGTGATAAGGTTCTTTAATGCCATTGAACGTATAACAGATGAGGCTTGCTTTTGGATTTCAGAGTCTTCATTTTCATTCAGAGATTTAGATGCCGCACGGATAAGTATGATAGATTTTGAGTTAACAAACGAATATTTTTTGGAGTATAATTTTGCTAAAGAAGAAAAAATTCCTATACGTATTCCTATAGATAAACTCGCAGATTATATAAAATTATGTAGAAACGCGAAGGAGATAGAGTTTTATTTTGAGGAAGGAGATAATTCGTTCAAAATAAAGAGCGTTGAACCATATCAAAGGACATTTTCTTTGCCCATGATGATAAATGAAGATAAAAAAGAAACAGGAGTGCCTAATGTACCTTTTAAAGCGACCTTCAAAATCACCACATCATCGTTTAAAGAGATATTGAATCAATTAAAATTGATAGAAGATAGAATAATAATAAAAGTTGAGAACAATGCGGTTACTTTTTCCAGTAAAAGTGAAGAGGGATTTGAGTCTTCTGTACTGCTAAGATATCCAGAACATATTGAGCTAATGGCGATAGCTGTTGAGGAGCCTAGTACTGCTAGTTATAATCTTAAATCTATCCTTAATATTGTAAAGGAATTAAGCGGTAATTCTGGAGTTGCTACTATACAACTTGGAACAAACTTACCTTTAAAAATAGATTTCGAATTAATTGAAAATGAGAAATTCATATACTATTTAGCCCCAAGAGCTGAGTAGTGAAATAAATGTGACAAAAAAAAATACAGCAAGGTGGACAGCTAAGTATCCTTTTGATCCTTTATCAAAGGAATATTTAAAATCAATTGCCCTAGATGTGGACGAATATTTTAGCGAAGATCTAATCCATATAATGGAATATGCATATGATCGCGCCTTACTTATGAAGACCCGTAAAGCTCCTGTATGGAAAAATGACGAAATAGAAGCAATTTCATATTTTCTCGCTGTGTTGATTGTGAGAGGCACAGATAACAGATATTTATATTGGATGTTTGCTGATAGCGAAAGTAAAAGAGCATACAAATTGTTATTGTTTGAAGATAATTTTGCCATTATAGATTTAGTTAACCGTCTCGGTATAGATATAGAGAGCTACGGCAGAGAATTTGGTATTCCATTTTTAGAATATGTAAAGATTACATCAAGATTTTCAAGCCCCAGATGGAAAGCATATTATTATAGAGTGAATAATGGCTATGTGGTTATTGATAAACGACGGTTAGCGAGAATAATTAGTGAACTAGTTAAAGATATAGTTATAGATGATATAGAGAGGATAACTGGAATTCCAAATAAGATTAGAGTCTATTCGGATCGCTTATTGCATGATGTTAGAGATATCCTAGAAAAGATTAGAGAATCTCAAGAGATTAGAGAAGTATTAACAACAAAGAATCGGGAGATGTATCCACCTTGTATAAATTGGATGATGCAAAATATTGGGGTTGGGTTGCCTCACGCGGCTAGATTTACTCTTGTGACCTTCTTGGGAAAAATGGGATATAATACTGAGGAGATTATTAATCTTTTTAGTAGAGTGCCTGATTTCAATGTAGAAAGAACTAGGTATCAGGTTGAACATATATTAGGTATGAGAGGGGGAAGAAAAAAATATTCTGTTCCGTCTTGTAAGACACTGCGATCATACAACCTATGTTTTCCTGACGACATATGTAAGGGCATTAAACACCCGGTTCAATACATATCTAGGGCAAAGAAGGTGAAGGAATATAAGGCTAAGAGATAAATTGATAATGATGGAGTATTATAAAAAATATTATATTAATAACATAGAAAAAATTGTAGGGTCTATAAGAAAGATCGAGAGTAGAGAAATAGCATATATAGATTTCGATGGCATAATGTATAGACATATAGCTTTATCTAAAGGCGATTTTGGAGAATGGCTTATTTCACAGCTACCACGAGACCTATATCACTCCTCTTCATACTATTTGTTTCCAGATAGACCTATTGAAGATAAAGTTTGGAGGGGTGGAGACCTAATATTCGACATAGATTTAGATCATATACCTACATATACACCGAATTTTATATGGCTTTGTAATAAATGTAATGCTGTATTTAAGAAAGAAGCATCAATATGTGAACAATGTAATTCTAAAACACGTAAAATACACGTTCCTAGGATGAATGATTTGGAAATCGCTAAAAAAGAGACATTTAGGTTATTAGATGCCATCTATAAAATAATGGCATTACCCGTTGATGAGACACAGATTTATTTTTCGGGAGCTCGGGGATATCATGTACATATATACTCGGATGTATTGACGACTATTGATACAAGGACTAGAATAGAAATTAAAGATTTTATCACATTAGATGGATTTGACATAGCAAATATGCATTATTTGAACAGAACATACATTGAACGTATAATAGGTGATATCCAAAAGCAAAGAAAAGAGATATACCAATATTTCAATAATAGTGATATTAACTTAGTTCTGTCACTGTATAGGAGCATGAATAAAATAAAAATGTTTAGAGAAAAGCTTCAAAGAAATAGAAGGTTAAGAAACAAAATTAATAATTATGTAAGAGAGATATATGGAATTCACATTGATGGTGTTGTAACGACCGATATAAGTAGGTTAATAAGGGCGCCTTATTCAATACATGGTAAAACGGGACTTATAAAAAAGAGCGTCGAGTATGATTCACTCGATGGGTTTATGCCATATAGAGATGCTGCTCTTTATAATGAAGAGGTGCTTGTGAAAGTACTTTATTTACCTAATATTATATGGGGAGAAAAAGAATATGAGGAAGCATATGATGTTGAAATGAAATTGCCTTTAAGTTTAGCGATCTTTTTAGTAAATAGGGGATTAGCATATGATACACGAAGAGTTTAAGAAAACATTAGACGATATAAAAAGAGGGATTCAGCTAAATAGTGAAATCAGAGCTGCTACAATAGATAACACAATTTCTCTATTAAGAGAGATGGAAAAAACTGTAAAAGAAGAATTAGCTGTCAGTTTAATAAAGGAAGAATTGCGTATATTAAAGGAACTATATGGATTGATTAAGACTTATAATATTGAAGTAAAAATACTAAAAGGAATTCAAGAAGGGTTTACGAAAGATATGTTAAGTGAATTAATTGGGGATATTCATGTGGAAACCTCGCTGAAGGAGATAGAAGTCGGTTTAGTGGAGAAAGATATACCGAAATTTAGAGGGATAGATGGAATTAATTATGGTCCTTATAAGAGAGGAGACATTATCTTAATAAATAAGAGTGACTACATACTATTAAAAGAGAAGGGATTTATCAAAGAGGTGTATATTGAAAAATGATTATACCTAAAGAAATAAGGACATATTGCCCTAAGTGTAGAAAACATACCTTACATAAGGTCTCCTTGTATAAGAAGGGCAGTGAAAGTGCATTAAGATGGGGAGCGAGGAAACACGAATGGGAAAAGAAAGGATACGGAGGACAGAAATGGCCACAACAAAAAAAGAAGGCAAAAACAACTAAAAAGGCGGTTGTAAAGCTGACCTGTAAAGAGTGCAGTTATACAATTCATAAAGAGGGGATAAGGATTAGGAAACTGGAAATTGCGAGGTGAGGCAATTGAGTAGTGAATGGGATAAACTTATTCCTCGTCCAAAAAGCAAATTTTTGGAAGTGGAATGTCCTAACTGTAATAATACCCAAGTAGTGTTTTCACATTCTTCACGCATAGTAAAATGTCATATATGCGGAGAAATCTTAGCAAAACCATCAGGGGGTAAGGCGATAATTAAAGGAGAAGTAAAAAATGAGTATGGATAAGAGACTTCCTAGAAGAGGAGAATTAGTTGTAGCAACAGTTAAAGAAATTGTTAATTATGGAGCATATTTAGCATTAGATGACTATGGAATAGACGGTTTTCTTCCTATTTCCGAAGCCTCATCACGTTGGATCCGTAAGTTAGATGATATAATTAAGGTGGGTCAGAAAGTCGTTGCTAAAGTGATACGAATCGATAGGTATACTAGTACTGTAGATCTTTCACTGAAAGAGGTGGCTGCCGGCGAAAGAGATAGAATCCTAAGGAATTGGAAGAGAAATAGAAGAGGCAAACGTTTATTAGAAGAATTATCTAAGCATTTAGGTATTACATATGATGAGGTCATAAATAAATTTGGAGAGTTGATCGAAGAGGCACCTACAATTTATGACTTGATTATAGACATTGTAACTAGTCCAGAAATCTTAGAAGATACGATGTTTACAGAAGAGGAACGAGGAAAAGTACTTCAGTTTCTAAGCAGAAGAATACATCCAAAAAAATATATTTATGAAATGATTATTTCCGCCTCTTATATAGGCAAAGGGGGAGTGAGTCGTATTAGAGAAGCCTTCGAAGCTATTGATGACCATACCAAGAAAATTGATGGTCTAAAAATTAAGATCGCACATATAGCGGCACCGAGATATAGTCTAAAGCTAGAGTCACACCGTTCTGATGTGATAAAAAAAGCTAAGCAGATTATTGATGAGGTAATCAGTAAATTAGATAAAAAGATCGATATCAAAATTATGGAGGAAAAAAGTAGAGTTGAAGTTTAAAATACGTAAATGCACCGCGTGCAATAGATATACTTTACAAGAAAATTGTCCGGTTTGTGGAAAAAATACTGTTATGGCACATCCAGCCAAGTTTTCTCCTGATGATAAGTACATTTTGTTAAAAGCCCAGGGTATTAAGAAGAAGAGTCTCTAACTATTTTATAAATTAGCACTTCTCCAGGTTTATAGTATATTATATCACGTTGTGAACGCCAAAATTCATCACCACTTCTAAACACCAAGACGAGTCTAGAGGTTCCGTCCGGCTCCATCGGATATTTTGGCGAGAAGCGATATAGGTCTATTGGCTGACCTGCTGGTGTTACTTGAGTGGTTAAATATTCATATGGAATAAGTTTTCCTAGAAAAGTATTCCAGAAAGCATCCTTATAATAAGGTGCTGATTGATTGATTCTTGTCTCCATGTCATTTACAAACATGTCGGTGGGTAGTCCTGCAATTCTAACCATTTGTATAAATTTAGTGTCTTCTCCAACACCAGTAAACTGATAATTAACTATATCTCCTTGTTCTATTTTCATCACACCTAAAAATATAAGTATATAGTCGGCTCCTAGTTGATCAAGAATTTCGAGTGCTCGGGACTCGTTAGACAAAAACATTTCGGCCAAAAGTCTAATTCTAGACTGGTTTAATGTTCCATTATCAGCCAAGGATTTTTTACCTGCAATAAAGCTGATCCAGTAGCCATAGTCCCACCAGGCGGCTATTACAGAGTCATTAGGAACATTATCTTTAATCCAAGCTAGTGCTTCGAACCAATCATTTACTTGAAAACGATATGGTGTACCTCCCGCGGCTACTGTAGGAGGTATAGAAGCGGCACTCATTCCAAACGTATAGCTAAAGAAAGAGATTAATAACGTTAGTATTATAATAGTGGTAAATGCATATACCCTTGTACCCTTAGATTTACCAAATTTCTTATATTTACCTTGGGATGAACCATGTTCAAACAATTTTTCTACAATGCTGTCAATTGCATATGAAGATACGATAGTCATTATGGGTGCAGCGAGAATAAATAGCCTGGCGAAATTAGATGATGCATAAATGGTCGATAAAGCTAATGTAATTATCAATAGATTGGAGATGTCATTACCTTTTAAAGCTAAAAGATAAATACCAAATATTATAAACGGAATTAATATGTTAAAATTCTGCAAAAAAGCGCCTACATTTACCCCGGCTTGTTCCTGAACAGTAGTAACAAACACTGCTTCAGATTTATAAAACGGATTTATTACAGAAAGATACCTATTGGAAACTCCTAATGGAAGCAGATTAACAATTAAAACTACAAGTAAAACTAGTAGTAATCCACCGGTTATTATACGGTATGCAGATAATAGTTCTCGGATATTAATTATTTTGTTTATTAGTACAATCGCGATCGAGATATATATAAGTATTGCTAGTGCCCCCGATAAATAGGTAAGTCCATTTCGAGGAACTACATTGATTATCATTAAAAATGTAATTGTTGTAACGATATGCACAATTTCATAGTCATCTGGCAAATTGGAAACTAGAACCGCAATAAGAGGTAGAGCGCCATATAAGACAACTAAATACGAAAAGGCTCCCCAGGTTCCTCCCATTATACCTGCAGTAAGACCTGAAATAAAGGCATAGATAACCTTTTTCTTTATATCTTCACCACGAGTTGCCTTTAAATAGAATAATATGCTCAGTATAAACATCGGCATTCCAAGAGATTCGGTGTCATACCAGCCCATATTACTTCTGGGTATAAATGCCGGGGATATCGTCAGTAATAACGCAGATAATAGACCGACAATCTCTCCTTTAAGTTCTTTTCCAATAAAATATACACCAAGTACAGACACTACAGCCAAGAGTACTGGTAAAAATATGGCTACATCTTCCACTGAGACGTGTATTCCCAGTCCATTAAGTATTAAATATACAATTGCACCCACATAGGGGACACCGGGATAATATCTAACGCCTAGATCGACACCTTCTGGTTGCCACGTTATATCTATGTGATGTGTAAAGAAATCGAATAAACCAGATAACCCGTGTTCTTTAACTCCATTAACTATAACTTTAGTAGCGTAAAATTGGAGATAGGGATCAAACTCGGAAATATAAAAGCCAAATCTTCCAGGTAATAATCTTAGGAAAACAGTGAGTAATACTATCAATGCCAATGAAAAATACATTATGGCTCTTTCAACTGAAATTGTTAGGAAATATATTCTTGAAGAGGATAAGTATTCTCTCAAATTGCTGATAATACTCATTCTTTATACCCGCCTCATACATTAAGTGTCCTAGTCATTTAAGAGATAATTAGGTTTCGCTATATTAACTTTTATAATATAAAATAACATTTCTCTATATAACTTAGTTCGGTAGTCTATGTAAAACACTCCTTTTTTATTAAAAAATAAGAAATATAATGACGTATTGGGTACTACATAATAATATATGGTGTAATTGGAAAGTGAAATAGGTAGGTAGGGGGAGAATATCATTGCGTGTATATAAGGCCTCAGAGAAGTTAATAGAGATGGAAAAGCAGATAAAGAGATATTGGGATAAACATCAAATACCTCAAAAAGTATTACGTTTACGTGGAGAAAAGAAATTTTATTTCTTGGACGGTCCACCTTATGTTACTGAGAGAAGCCATGTAGGTACTGCATGGAATAAGGTACTTAAGGATACAATTCTTAGATATAAGCGGATGAAAGGATATTGGGTGTGGTCTATACCGGGCTATGATACACATGGTCTTCCCATAGAAGTAATGGTTGAGAGAAAACTCAATATTCGTGACAAAAAAGAAATACTGAAAATTGGTGTGGCTAAGTTCAATGAAGAATGTTTTAAACTTGCTAAACGAAATATGGATATTTTAACTGAGCAATTTAGAAACCTAGGTGTATGGATGGATTGGCAAAACCCCTATGCTACTTTTACCAAAGATTATATTTCTAATGTGTGGTGGATAATTAAGAAAGGTCATGAGCAGGGCTTACTGGAAGAAGATCTAAGAGTGTTTCATTGGTGCCCCCGATGCGAAACTGTGTTGTCGGAACACGAGGTGTCAATGGGGTATAAAGACGTAGAGGGCCCCTCTATATATGTAAAATTTCCTATGAAAGATGACTCGGGTTATTTGTTGATATGGACAACTACACCATGGACCTTGCCTTCTAATGTAGCTGTCGCCGTACATCCAGATCTTTACTATGTAAAGATTAGATTAAAGGAAAGCGGAGATGAACTTATTTTAGTGGAAAATAGATTAGATGAAGTAATAAAAGATGAATATGATATAATTTCCAAATTTGAAGGAAGTGAGTTGGAGGGCAAGAGATATATCAACCCTTTGGATAAGTATGTGAATGCTCAAAGAGAAATAGACGCTCATTTTGTCGTTCTGTCAACAGAATATGTATCGCCCGATGAAGGTACAGGCTTGGTTCATATCGCGCCAGAACACGGAAAAGAAGATTTCGAGATAAGTAAAGAATATAGGCTGCCGATAATTACATTAGTTGATAATGAAGGAAAGTATATTGAGTCCGCCGGGAAGTATTATGGAAAATATGTATTTGATGCAGATGATGAGATTATAAATGATCTTCAAAATATGGGTGTTTTATATCATAAAGAGACGGTTGTTCATAGATATCCTCATTGTTGGAGATGCAGAACCCCGTTGATAATGAAAACAACAAAACAATGGATATTAAAGCTTAGTACGCTAAAAGAAAAATTATTATCAGAAAATGAAACTATAAAATGGATACCTGATTGGGCTGGTTCCCAAAGGTTTCGAAGTTGGCTGGAAACTGCTAGGGACTGGGTCATAACACGACAACGATATTGGGGGACCCCCGCACCTATATGGAAATGTAAAGACTGCGGAGACATCACGGTAATAGGAAGTTATAAAGAAATAGAAGATCGTGGGTTTAAGCTTGATGATCTACATAAGCCATATATAGATAATATTAAATGGAAATGTAAAAAATGTAATGGAGTTGTAGAACGTATTCCCGATGTCCTTGATGTATGGATAGATTCGGGTGCTGCTTCATGGGCATCAATTGGTTATCCAGAAAATATAGATATGTTCAAGAAGTTATGGCCGATAGATTTTATTACGGAGGGTCATGATCAAACTCGTGGATGGTTCTATTCGTTGTTGTGTCTAGGAATAATTGGTTTTGATAAGACGCCCTACAGTTCCGTTTTAGTTCATGGTTTTACATTAGATGAAAGAGGAATAGGGATGAGCAAATCTCTAGGAAATGTTATCTATCCCGAAGAAATAACTGATATTTATGGTGTTGACGCATTCAGAGTTTTTGTATTAAGTCATACTGTCTGGGAAGATATGATTGTAAATGTAGAAAAGACAAAGGATGTTGTTAGAAATCTTAATATCATATTGAATGTATATGATTTCTATAACACTTATGCTTCTATTGATAATTATAGATGGAGGGGAAAGTTGGATAGTAGCGTATTAATGGAAGAAGATCTGTGGATAATCTCTGCCTTAGAGAGGCTTATCGATGATGTTGGGAATATGATGGATAAATATCAGGTCCATAGTGCATTGAGGTCTATAATTAAGTTTTTAGTTGAGGAAATAAGCAGGAAATATATTAAACTTGTAAGAAGAAGAGTCTGGATAGAAGAAGATAATGATGAGAAAATAAGTGTGTATGATACACTACACTATGTATTATCAAGGATCGCTGTGCTTATGGCTCCATTTATGCCACATTTATCAGAGTATCTTTATCTTCATAAACTTAGTATGTTTGAGGATAAGAAATATGAGAGTGTACATCTAATTAGGTGGCCGTATGCGGCACATAAGTTTATTAATGAAGCGTTGATTCAAAAATATAGGTTAATGTGGAGTCTAATAGCTGCTGCAAACTCTATCAGACAAACGCGGAAAATAAAAATAAGGCAGCCTCTAGGCACTCTCTACATACCAAAGAAGTTATATAAACAACTAACAAGTCGGATTCTAAAGCTAATGAGTGAACAAGCTAATGTACATAAAATTGTTTCATATAAAGATAGCGAGAAACAGATATTCATAAAATATATGCTAAAACCTAGATTAGATATAATTGGCAAAGTTTTTAGAAAAGATATGGAAAAGGTGTTGGAAGCCGTTGAACGTCTAAGAGAAGAAGAAATTGAAGAATTATACAGCAACAAGAGCATTAGTATAAAGATAGAGGGTGATTCCATCGTATTAGAACCAGAATATTTTGAGATAACGATAACTGGCAAAGAAAACTATGGAATCATCGATCTAGATGGAAATTTGATAGCTCTGGACGTCGAGATAACTAGAGATCTTTTATATGAGGGATTAGCCAAGGAGATTGTTAGAAGAATTCAGTTTATGAGAAAGGAAATGAATCTGGATATCTTAGACAATATCTTAATTTATATTGAGACAGACGCAGAAGAAATCACAAATGCAATTAATAAAGAAAAAGAGTATATTCTGTATGAAACAAGGGGGTTAGACATCAGCATAGGTAAACCTGTTGAGAAATCCTATGTAAAACAATGGAAAATAGATAAGCATGATGTTACAATAGGGATAATTAAAAGATGAGGGGCTCACCACTCAAGATCTCTATCATCAACAATTATCACAGTGGCCAGACCGGTCATCGCCCCAGAAATGATATATTAATTACCCTCTTTATTAATGAAGTTTTAGGGAGAACAACGTTATATATGCTAAGACTTGCTATATGGGAGAAAAAATGAAGATAGAAGTTTATTGTACCTTAGAAGAAGTGAAGAAATTTCTGGTAGAAAGCACATGTAAAACATTTATTCCCAAGAAATATAGGGATGATATTTCCGTATTATTCGAGAGGGATGTTTCCGAGGGGCATATCCATATAGAGGCTGAAGAAAAAGACGAATTAGAGAAAATTAGAAACTTGATGTTTGTAAGAGTAAAAAATGTATTAGGAATAACATATACATCTAAAAGCGGAAATACAAAATTAGTGTGGAGACAAATATATCGCGATTTAGGTAAATTATCGGGAGAAGCAAGTGGAAATGCACTGGTTAACTTATTAGAAAGTGGACTGAAAAATATCCAAATTAAAAAGGACGAGGAGTAATTTAATATAATAAGGTTGAAATAGAAATGGTAATAGTTAGAGTTACTAGAATCCAGAGTTATAAGGATAAGGCGACAGGTAAATTAGGTAAACAAATAGAATTCTCTGAAATTAGATCGACGCCCTCCGTTACTATAGGAGGAGGAGAAGAAACTCGGATAATCAAGCAAGTATTAGATCAGATGAGTCTAATGGGATTACCTATCCCCGTCTCATCAGAAATTAAAACTCCAAAAATGGTTCTTTTTTTAACTCAGGAAGAAGAGGAGCTATTTGGAATAGAGATTAATGTTAACAGAGTGTATGAGTTGATCTTTAAGGATAGTTCTATTAAATTTAAGGAATTAAAGGACTATTGATCAGCTCTCTTTACCTTTTACTTTTTCATGAATATATGATGTCAATTTCTCTTTTATAATACCCTTTAATGTTACCGTACTCATTATCTCCTCTTCTAAGAGCCGAATCCTATGTTTTAAATAGTCATTTACATTAACTTCATTTACAAGTTGTTTAGCGATATCTAGGTATTTTATAATACTTTTTGGTCTTACCGATTGTAATAGATCCCCTCCACATATCTCACATACTCCTCTTAATGGAGGGCGTCTATAGGATTTATTACATTTTTTGCATCTAAATGACTGCGTTGAAAATGCCCTTAAGTTCCCAATTATATCTGGCAAAATATGTTTATTCAATATGGCCTCAACAATTTTTATTTTAACGGGATCGTCATAAAGGAGATCTAATATTCTAAGCTGTTCATCAACTTTTTTGTTCATAGATTTTATTCTTGAATAGCTTGATTTATTAACATCTAATTCTAAATATGGTGGATCTTCAGTGGAATCAAAGGGACCGTATTTTAGGGGTGTTCGTAAATGATCTCCTATTGTTTTAATAGTATTTTTTATATTCTTCGAAGCTGTATAATCTAAAGAGGCTTCATATAAAATTTTGGGATAATAAGGAACTACATCCATATTATGTGGTTGGGTATCGACTTCTTCTGGCAACAAAACTACATTTATAAAAAGTGGGGCATCCATCTGTCCTCCTGATCCTGAGGGCAAATAATGTTTAGAGAAATTGATCAGTACATCAAGCAATAGCATTATTGCATCTTGGTCTCCATCACAATCTCTCCTTTTAGCTGCATGCCATAATGGATGCGCATATAGTACTTGTGCATTTGTAAATCCGATTATTCTGCCAATTATCCCAGCGGAAGTATGAGGTGATAAGCCAATTACTAAATGACCTATAAGTTCCGACGGTTTAGCAATATTATAATATCCTTTTTTAAAACCGTAGATTCTCTTTAACATATCATCTATAAAACTAGAGATCCTAACTAGATACTTGGCTGCATCATATGGGATTATTATATCCTGTGGTTTTATATCTAACCATTCATCCAAGCTTTTACACTCATATCCCAATTCATTTAACTTTTTAACTGATACTCCTATATCTTTAGGCCTAAATTTTAGTAACGGCGCGTTAGTGATATCAACTCTACAAGTCCCGTCCTTAAATATATAAACACCATGAAGATATCTTATTATACCCTTTCCTAGATACTCAGGTATTTTATATTTATTCATTAATCCCTTTACGCCCTTTAGCTTTTTCGGCTGTCTACCTACCTCATTGATATATGGTTCCATGAACTTCCTAATCTCAAGGGTGTATTCTCTGTAGGGAAAGGTTTTGCGTCCACATGAAACACAGATATAGCCTTCGTTAATTAATCTACAATTACTGCAATATCGTAGTTGTTTAGTTTTTATCTTACACTTTTGGCAGAACATATATGGTGTTTGTAGATTACATTTAGGGCAAATTCGAATACAGAGATCTACACGTAGTTTGTCATATCTCTCCATTGCTTTCATAATATCTCTGGAAGGTCCTCCATAGTCTTTTATAGGGAATAATACATGGACAGGCGGTTTTAATTTTCTTGGCATGGCTTTTTCAGGTCTACCAAGTCGGGCACTTATTTTGGAACCCTCAACATCTTTTAATTGAACACCCATTATATTAGATATAAATTTAAGAGGAAGGTCTATATCGATAGACGTTATAGGCCTAAGATTCTTATAATTTGTCACTAAATAATAAAGAACTTGTGAATATGGATAATCAATAACAATTTTGTTTTCATTTACAGTAAAGGGGATTAGAATTTTTTCTAAATAGTAACTCGCTTTATTATTAATTTCCAGCTTATTATCTATATACGTACTTTCATCTGAAAGTAATTCCAAGAATTCTATAAGCTCTGTAATATTCAGCCTATTCCATCTAAATACGTATGAAGGATAAAGAGGAATATCCAAATTTTTAGATAATAAAATTGCTTCTTTAAAGGTGGGTTTATTGCCATCTAAAGCCTTTCTTGCCAGCTCAAGAATCTCTCTAGAGATATTTTCAGATGTCCGCTCTTTAAGTTCTAAAAGCCACCATTCTGGTACATACGCTGAAGGTTTTAGTTCCCTATTATTTTCAAGCACATCACCAAAGGATATGATAATATCACCTAGCCATAATATTTTGACTATTTTGTCTTTAACATCTTTTAAGCAAGTAGGATCGCTTAATTGAATTACGGAACCATCCGATAATTTGACAATTGGTGCTTCTGCTATAGAGGAGGGAACTAGTATAGCACCTTTACCCGGATAATTTATTTTTATTTGAGAACCTATGACCACAAAATACTTTAATAATCCGAATACAGTTGGATGAATACCGACAGCAGATATTCCCATATTCGACCCTCTACCGTACCTTATCCTAAATGATGATTCGTGATACTCTAGTGATATCACTGGACGGCCCATTATCACCTCTTCTAATATGACATCACGTGATATCGTGCTCTCTTCACCTGTCTCTTCTTTTAGAAACGGAATATCGTTTAACCATCCCCATCCAGAAATACCTAGTTTTTCGATAATTAAGGAAATCTTTCTTGCTCGTCCTACTAAACCATCATTTATAACCCGTAGAGCCCCGCCTCTTAGCCTATTGGTCTCAATTCTACTTAAATCTCTGTTTATCAATACTTCTGTGTCTACAGTAGGAGGGCCAGTTACTTCAACAGGTAGGTTTAGCAATGTAAATTCAATTTGATGATTTGAACATCTCATTTGGAACCGTCCAACTTCTCTCTCATGTAATCTAAGCTCTTCGATGAACCTTTGGACTTCATCTTCATTAGGTCTACGCCGGGGTACATATCTCGATAACCCTAATCTGCGTCTTATATAATCCGCATATACAAGACATAAACCTGCCTCGGTACCACCTGCTGCTCTAATTGGCCCGGCAAAATATATTGATAAATAAGGGCCTTGGGCGCCTCTTTTAACCTCGACCTTTTGTATTCCTTCAATAGGTGCAACTGTCATACCTTCAGTTAAAATTGCTAATGCTAGTCTAAGACTCTTTTCGGCAAGCTCTTTTACTGTATATGTGCCGGTATAATCATCTATAACTTTGTCGATAGCTTTAAGAGCTAACTCTTCTCTGGATAAATGCATAAATTCTCGTATAAATTTTGAAATGCCTGGAGGGCCTACAAGCTTCTCAATTCTATCTGCCATATCCCATACAAAAATAGATTCTGGATAACTTTCAGGGTCTTTTAATACCTCTCTGGCTTTTATAGCTGTCTCATAGGCATCAGTTATGTAATTTAGAATGTTTTCATAATATTTCTTGAGATCTGGTACATCTATATTTGTTATATTGGCTTTTATTCTTTCAAGCACTTGGGTCATTTAACCTTTCTTCTCCTCCCTTTTTCACCATCTCAACTATCTCTTCTAACTTTCCTCCTTCTTCTAATATGGTCCCTGTGACTATAAGATCTGCACCTGCTTTTACTAACTTATACGCGATGTCACCGGAGCGGATTCCTCCTCCCACTACTAATATAATATCATCAATCATGGATCTAACTATTTTAACGAACTTTGGAGTTATACTTTGTTTTGCGCCAGAGCCTGCCTCTAAATATACATACTTAAAGCCCATTATCTCGGCAGCCGCGGCATAAGCTGCTGCCAATTCAGGTTTATCTAGAGGTATTCCTTTTGCTTCTCCTACAAATCCTGCAGTTTGTCCTTCACCTATAATGAGGTAGGCCATTGAAAGTGGTTCTGGTCCGTATTTTTTAACGTAAGGTGCTGCTAGCATTTGCGCACCTGTTATATAATATGGGTTTAGAGAATTTAATAATGACATAAACCATATTGCATCAGCTTTATTAGTAATTGATGATATATTATTTGGAAATAATATCACAGGTAAATCACATAATTCTTTGATTGATATCACAAAATTTGTGATGTGCTCTTGATCAATCACGGTGGAGCCTCCTACCATTATGATATCAGACCCTGACTTTGATATGATATCAATATACCGAGGAAGATCCTTAAAACTTGTTGAGACCGGGTCTAATAATGAAAGATGAAGGGCACCAAACTTTTGTAACTTATTCTTGATGTAATTATGTAAAGATCTCATGTTAGTTCACCCGACATAAAAACATCAACAAATCGGTTATAAACATCTATTTTTTCTTCATAAGGCTTCATATCCGTATTCCATGATATGCCACATGTACCACATTTTAATATGGCATACATATTTTTTTTATCAATTTTAACTACAAGTGTCTGTGCCCCACAACTAGGGCATGTATAAATTTTTGGTAATTTACGTGGAGGAGGTCTAAACTCTTTTCTTCTCCTTCTTCGTCCCATTCTATGAACACCTATAAATACTAGTTATCATAGATCTAATAATATTCTTTAAATTCCACTAATACATATTTGTATTAGTGGTTAAAATGTCCTATATGAGTGAAATAGAGGATATAATGTCGGTACCTGGAGTGAAAATTTTGATAAAAAATTCTGGACTCACATACAAACAATTAAAAATATTGTTAATTTGGATAAAAATGAAGGAGTATGATATAAAAAAGGGATATAAAATATATGTTAATAAAAATAAAAGCATAAGTCAGGGAACGTTTTATCGTATTCTATCCCAAGCACGAAAAAATATAAAAAAAGCTATAGTGACTCTTATTTTACTTCTTTCGATTGACCTCATTAATATTAATGATCTTCAAAAATTATTTGAGCTAATAAATAGAATGAAAGTCGATGATGTGATTTATGACGAGGCCGCTATCACACAGCTAATATCATCATTAAAAATATGATATCACTAAAAAACTTTTATTTTGATGTGACGTTATATTTTGTGATGATGTGATTTGTCATGAACTTAAATTATTACATCATATACGAATATACCAATATAATCACATCCGCTTATCTAATATTGATTGTCCTAATTTTATATTATCTCACTAGCGTATTAATCAGATATGTAAATAGCATCAATAAAGATTACGCAAAAACAAAAAATGAGATCAGAAGCATAGTCAGTAATATAACCAATCAAATATCATACATTAATGCGAAAATCTCAGATCTTGATTCCGAGATATCATCTATATCAGAAAAAATATTAAAGATCGAGGGTGGAAAGACGCTATCTACAGAACACGGCTCTGGATATAAATTAAGTAATAAAAAAGTCGAGATAATAAGTGCTCCAGATAAATATGATATCACATCACATGAACTAACAACGACGCAAAAAATCATTATAGAAGAGTTAAAAAAGGGACCGAGAACTTATAAGGAGATACAAGCCGAAACCAATTTAACTAGAGAACATATCTCAAGAGAATTGAAAAAACTTTATGAATTAGGTATCCTTGAGAGAGATGAATCGAAAAAACCATTTATATATAAATTAAAGGAGATTTAGTCTATATCATATTTTTGTATAGGATACGCTAGTTTAACGATACCACCTAAATATCTATATCTATATTTTCCTCTATATCCCTCTCTTAATAGAATTCCTTCTTCGATTAATCTTGACAAATATGTTGATAATGTACTCTTCTTGATCTTATCAGGAAAATATTCATTATATAAACTGTATAATTCGTTTAATGTAAAAAAGCGTTCACTAAAATTCTCTTCTATTAGAGATCTAATACGATCGAATAATGTATTAGCATTAGATACTTTAGGAGATAACTTAAAGCCTGAGCCGGCCATATCTATTAATTCTAAAAATCTATTTAATTTTTCTTTGTCAAGACTTCCGTTAATAGTAATAGTTATCTTAGAGCCATCATCTAATATAGTCTCAACTTTTATTTTTCGAGGCCTCAGTTTATCCTTCACCCATTAATTATTCACATTTCACAAGTGAATATAACAAAAATGTATCTCAGGTCATCAATAAGAAAAAAAGAGTTTCTAAAAAGGTAATTCATTCACTGGATTCACTTGAAACAAAGGGGTTTCTTTATATCTAGTGAATAAAAATATTCACTGTGAATTCACAACCATAACTTATGAGAATAACTTTACACCTCCACCCCTATTATTCTTATGATTCTATTGAAAATCAGTTATTGAGATCATAGAGATTGTGAAACTATCATAATGATATTATATATTTCTAGGAAAATAATCTCTTATATATTATATTTTTGAATATATCGAATGGAGAGTAGTTCACTTTTATTAATTAATTTTAATTATTTCTAAAGAGTCACAAGCTATTTTTATTCTTTTGAAACAGAGGTAGATATGGGGTGCCTGTGTTTTGAATAGTGATGATAATAACTATAGCGACATAATTGACGAAATATTTGATAGAGCAATCTATGGACCCAAGATCTTTAAAAATAAATTAGTATTATTTCACGATTATATTCCCAAAAGACTATTATTTAGAGAGGAACAAATTTCAAAATTGGCAAGACATTTAACTACATTGATAAAACATCAGCGTACCTCAAATTTATTTATATATGGAAAACCCGGGACCGGAAAGACTGCTGTAACTCGATATGTAATAAACAGGTTGCTAGAAAAGATCAAGGGAACCGATTTTAAATTTATTTTTTCTTATGTAAATTGTAGATTAGCTGGAACTGAATATAGAGTAATTAAATATATGGCAGATTCAATAGGTCTTAAATTGCCATTTACAGGTTTATCGACAGAAGAAGCATTTAATAGATTAAAAAATCATTTAGTGAATTTGAAAAAACCTTTTTTAGTCGTTCTAGATGAAGTTGATGCCCTAATTATAAGATATGGAGATAACCTCCTATATAGTCTAACTAGACTAAATTATGATGAATCTGATATAATAGCTATGATAATAGGTATATCAAATGATCTAAGATTCAAAGAGATGTTAGATCCTAGAGTTTTAAGTAGCCTTAGTGAAGAAGAAATTATATTTAAGCCATATACAGCCACCGAACTTGAACAGATATTATGGGACCGGATTCAACTTGCTTTTTTTGATAACACTGTAGACCAAGGTGCAGTGAAATTAGCTGCCGCTATCTCAGGGTCAGAAAATGGAGATGCTAGAAAAGCTTTAGATCTTATTCGGGTAGCAGGAGAAATAGTAGAAGCACAGGGTGGCAACAAAATTACAACGGACCACATTAAGATGGCCTATAATAGCATAGATAGAGAAAGAACATTAGAGGTAATAAGAACTTTGCCGCTTCATTCTAAATTGATTATAGGAGCATTATACCTTATGACAATTGGAGGTCAAAATAATAGAATTAAAAGCAGTGTTCTATATCAAAAGTACTCATTACTTACAGGAGAAATAGGTGAAAGTCCACTTTCTAGCCGACGATTTTATAGTTTATTAACAGAGCTAAGTTTATTAGGAATAGTAAATAGAAGAATAGATAATTATGGTAGACGGGGAGGTAGAGTAACAACAGTAAAATTTGACGTGCCTTTGACACTAATAAAAAAGAGTCTGGTTGAGGATCCTATAATAGGAGATTTATTAATCAATAAGTTTGATTAATGATGTTTTTAAATTCTTAAGATTAATTAATGCTGCAATACCCGGTGTTGGGTTAAGACCCATTTCTTTTTGATATTCTGTTTGTTTTTGCCATGTCCCGCTATTTACTATCAACATATTATCGTTCACATGTTTTGCATCAAATATATGAACATGACCTGCAAGAAAGATATTTAGATCTTTAGGGATTATTAACTGATCTTTCTCGGAAAGTATAATCTTTGTCTGCATCCCATATGTAGGTGCTATATGTCTAACTCTAAGTAGAATTTCCATGGCATTCGTAACATTTTGCTGTGTAACTCCAGGTATAGTAGCATATATATCGTTCAGAAAATCCCCATGAAAAATATATAGTTTTACACCATTGAGGCTAATATACGCCGGGTCACTCAACATTATGAATCGATCATCATCATAAAATTCCTTTGCATAATTATTATTTATTGGAGGTCTAGGTAATGCTTTTCTAGTAATGTCATGATTTCCAGGTGTTATTAGTATTCTTTTTTTATGATCTATTTTTGACAAGATTTTATATGCCTCTCTATATTGCTCACGGGGATCAGTAATTAGGAGATCTTTATCTTGGCCCGGATATACACCAACACCATCTACTATATCTCCAGCAATTACAATATAGATAGTTCGTCTAATTATAGATTGTAAATTATAGTCATCAACCTTACCATTAAGAATATCTACAAGCCTATAAAATTCATCATATAAGAAT
The DNA here is from genome assembly GCA_002011075.2 of Candidatus Scotarchaeum otlingeri. Classification (GTDB taxonomy): domain Archaea; phylum Thermoproteota; class Nitrososphaeria; order Geothermarchaeales; family JDFR-13; genus Scotarchaeum; species Scotarchaeum otlingeri. The sequence continues at coordinate 31,598 of MTMA02000006.1, read as the reverse complement.
TCATTACTGCCTATATGTAAATCAGATAATACCATAACATATATATCATCCTCTGGATGCTCTGGTGAAGGCTTTATTTTGGGTAAGAAAATGTCAACTAATACCGGGGCCCTGTTTGGCCTCATTCTTATATATGCGCATATAACAGAATCTAAAGGTATGCTTGTTAATAACCGGATTAAATGGGTATCCCGTGAACTAGCGTAGATCTTTCGTTTGGCAGTAGTATCTTCTATTTCTATAAAGACTTGGTCTCTAGTTATATGTTTATGACTGATGAGACCGACTATATAGTGTTCTCCCGGAGATAATTTAGATAAATTAGTTATATCTCTAATACCATAGTCCTTGAGAATATCTATACCTATAACCTCATATCTATTTCTAAAATAGGATATCAGACTTTTCATATTATCATTCATTTGCTGTATATTAGGCTGAAATATTATTTTTATATCAGGTTCTAAGGAAATTTTCTCTTTCTCTTGAAGTTTTTCAAAGATTTTTATTAAATGTTCTTTGGTAATAAAGAGATCACTAATTTTCGATATATAATAAAGGAAAAAGTCAAGATCTTTCGGAATATTGTTAAATAAGTATTTTTCAGCCTCAGGTGTCAGTCTCTTGCCAGTATTAATAATTTTTTCTATTATGACTTTAGGTATTTTTTCATCGCTCACACTGATCACTAAAAACTATTACGTATACCTATTAAAACTTAACAACCAATATTTAAAAATAGCAGATTATTGTTTATTCTGTGAATAATATATCACTATTAAGCCGGGATGCCCGAATGGCTAAAGGGGTCGGCCTCGAGATCAATAAAATGTGGCCAGATAGCCGATGGGGCTTCGGCTCCATGTGGGTTCGAGTCCCACTCCCGGCGCCATTTTTGCGGGGGTTCCCCTAGCCTGGTCAACGGGGGCAGGCTCAGAACCTGCTGGCGTAGGCCTTCGTGGGTTCGAATCCCACCCCCCGCACTATGTCTTTAAGATTTTTTATCAAATCATTTAACCGGCCCTTGCTTCTATCAAAAATCCCTTTAATATAGAATTAAATTATCTTTCTAGCAGCACAAATTTTTATTTATACAATTTATTTTTATTTGGTAATGAACTTATTAAATAATCCTTCACCGATCGAAGCAAAGAATTTTTTAGAAGAAGCGTATAAAAATAAGTTGCTGATAGTGATGATCGGAAATTGTGCTGTTGATTATAAAGGAAGGGCAGGTTCATATTTAGATGAGGGAGAAAGACTTATTGTCATAAAAAGCGATAGGTCTGTATTGGTTCATAGGAGTAGTGGCTACAAACCTGTTAACTGGCAACCATCAAAAACCAAAATTTCTTTCAGGGTTGAAGATGATTATTTAATAATCAAATCGATAAGAAGTAGGCCTCATGAGACTTTAACTATCTATCTGAATAATATTAAAACTATAATTGCCGATAAATTGAAAGATACCGGGGAATTTATAATGTACTTAACAGAGGACGAGATGCAGAGAATACTATACAGCAATCCTGGGCTAATAGAAGAGGGACTCAGAAGTGTTATTCGAGAAAAAGAGTTGAAAAGCGGTAAAGTAGACATTTTTTGTATAGATAAAAATGAAAATCCAGTCATGGTAGAAGTGAAGAGAAATAAGGTGGGTGAAAAAGAAATTTTACAATTATATCGTTATGTCTCTGAATACAGAGTTACCAATCCAGATGTAAGAGGCATTATAGTAGCGCCATCAATAGATCCTTCCGCCCAACGATTACTTTCAGATCTAAAACTCAAGTTTAAACACATAGATCTTGCTAAGCTGAGTAAATTATCAAGGAGAAATAAAAAAACATTGCTGGATTACTGAATGGGTCAAGAGAGAATATTATTTATATAGTTATATTATTATATTTAAGAGATTATATTATAGATTTTAACGTTGGTTTTAGGGATCGAACATGAAGGTAGCGAATAACGATGAACAAATAATAAAACCCCTAACCCTTGTATATAGACAGATTGGGGAAACAATTACAGTATATCTTAAAAGCGGCGAGAAATATACCGGCTATTTGGCCAAAGTAGATAACTACATGAATTTATTAATAGAGGATGCGGTTGAAGAAACGAGTAATCGGACAACGAGATATGGCAGAATTCTTATTAGAGGCAACAATATTCTCTTGATAAAGACCGTATAATATAGAAAGGGGATATAAATGAAGACCCCAAAAATCATACTAGAAAGACTTAGAGCAGCTCCTGTACATAAACACAAAGTAGAGATTGTAGAACGGAAAGGGTTAGGGCATCCTGATCATATTGTCGACTCTTCTTCTGAAGCGGTCTCTAGAGCCCTGGCAAAATACTATTTAGAGGAATTCGGTAAGATACTACATCATAATGTTGATAAGGGATTATTAGTAGGAGGCAAAGCTGAATGGGAGTATGGGGGCGGCAGGGTATTAGAGCCTATTGAAATAATTATCGCTGGTAGAGCTGTAGACAAAGTGAAAGTAGATAATGAAAAAGTAACAGTACCAGTAAACGAAATAGCATATAACGCTATAGAATCTGAAATTAAAAAATTATTGAGGTTTATTGATGTAAAAAATCATATTAGCATTTCTACAAAGATCCGTCCTGGCTCTCAGGAACTTATCAGTACTTTTGAAAAGGGTATTTATGATGTGCCATTAGCAAATGATACCTCTTTTGGGGTAGCATTCGCTCCTTTTACGGAGGCTGAGAATATAGCCTTGGGCTTAGAACTTTACATGAATAGCAAAGAATATAAGGGTAAGCGTCCTTATGTTGGTGAAGATATTAAAGTTATGGTTTTAAGAGTTGATGATCATTTCGATATAACAGTAGCAGCAGCATTTATAGACAGGTTCTTTTCCTCTTTATCTGAATATTTATCTGCTAAAGAGGAAGTATATAACGATATATTAGACTACTTAGCAAAAATAGAAATTAATAAAGAGCTTAATGTCAAACTGAACGCCGCCGACGATCCTGATAACAATAAAATATATTTAACCGTTACAGGTACTTCAGCCGAATCAGGAGATGATGGAAATACAGGTAGAAGCAACAGGGTATATGGACTAATCACTCCTAATAGACAAATGTCATTAGAAGCAGTTGCTGGCAAAAATCCTGTTAGTCATGTTGGCAAGGTATATAATGTACTTGCACATAGAATAAGTAAGAGAATTTATGACGAATTAGAAAGGATTGAAGAGGTATATACACGAATTCTAAGTCGTATCGGCGAGCCGATAAACACTCCGCAAATATTAAATGTACAACTAATATGTAATAGAGATATAAATGAAGGAGATAAACAAAAAATTAACGATATAATACAAGAAGAAATGAGCAAAGATAGATTATTAGCCCTAACAAGTGAAATTCTAGAAGGTAAGTATATCTTATTCTAAATTCATCTTTATAAAAATTCTTTTTATATCTGTCTTAAGACCAAATCGCTTATTAAAAAAAACTACTATATTTTTTATATCTCTTTTTAACAGTTCCATCCATCTATCATCATTTATACTGATAAATTGAGGCCAGTCAATTAAGACCGGCTGATATGATTTTGTTATAAACACGTTAAATGGACTTAGATCAGCATTAATTATTCCAGCATCCAGTGCCTTCGCTATCTCATTAATAATTTTATTTAATAATTGGCCAGGATTCTCTATGTCACGAATATTAATCAACAGATCGCCCTCTAATTCTTCCATGACAATCATGTGTTTTACATTTGCTATTGGCTCTGGAACCTTCACATTTCTGGAATAAAGATATTTAAGCACCCTATATTCTCTAGCAGCAGCTTTATAATTTCTAATAATCCAGTTAATTCCCTTTGAAAAGTATACATTATAATAACTTCTTTTTCGTGTTGTATCCTTAAAACTTGTTCTTCCTAGTCTATAAACTTTTATTGAATATTTTTTATTGTTTTCATCTAAAGCTTCATATACGTCAGATTCCTTACCTACCCCGATCTGTTTTCCAATACTAGTTATGAGTCCTTTATTTGCCAGAATTCTTAATGCTAATGCATCTACTCCGGCAGTTAATAATCGAACGCTTTCATACGGATATTTGTAGTATTCAATAAAACCCAGATTTAGTAATTCATTAATATAATATAGTATCTTTTCTTGATTTGCCTTCACTTTTTTACAAAGAAGCTTTAGAGGATACTTTTCATATCTAAGGATATCCTTTTCTATTAGATACAGTATTTTCCACGCCATATCGCTTATTTTCAATATTTTCTTAGCTGTCTCTCTAAATGTAACCATGCCATTTTAATCTTAGATAACATCTCATAAATAAGCCTGTTGAATACATTTTTATTCTTAGGAGTTATGAATAGAGATATAACTAAAATTCTAGAAAAATTAGGGGCACGGTTAACTCGTGGAGATCTATTTAAAGAAAAATATTACTCTATATCTTGGCGCATCACAACCGGCTCAACAGAATTAGATAAATTGTTAGATGGCGGTATCTATCCATACAAAGTATATGAATTTTTTGGTGCGGCTGGTACTGGGAAAACTCATCTAGCGATGCAGCTCGCTGTGACATCTCTAATCGAGGATGAAAAAATTAAATATAATTCCATTTATATCGATACAGAAAGAGGCTTCAATATACAAAAAATAGCTAAAATTGCTTCTAGGTACATTGAAAATCCCTCTTCTGCACTTAAGCACATATACTACTCTTTTTTAAATGATCCAGAAGATCTGATCAAGCGGTTAAACAATGTGAGAAAAATAAGTAATAATATTAGATTACTAATTATAGATAATATAGCTGTACCATTACAAAACCTATATAACAAAGACCCTAGCATAATAAGCTATTATATTAGAAGTGTAATGCGCACATTATCTGAATTGATAAATGACTTGTCACTGTCAGCGGTGATCACTAATAGAGTTTATTCATCTTTATCTCCTCTCACAAAAAATGCATATCAACCTTATGGTGGCGTAACACTGGAAGGATTTATTGATAAAGAAATTTTATTGATAAAAGAAAATAATATTATTAAAGCAATAGATATTTCAGATATAAAAGCTATTGCTTTATTCAAAATAAGTGATAGGGGGATAGTAGACATATGAATGGTTCAATGAAAGATGCTAAAAAAATATTCTATAAAACTTTGGATGGAAAGTTGACAAAAAAAGAGGCCCTTGAAAACCTCCTCAAAATATCTAATAAAAAAATTATGAAAGGATATTATTTTGGGGTAAAAGGGTTACTTATTAAGCAGAAAGATACCATGTATTCGTTTAAACCAGATGGACTAAAAAGGTATGAAATAATTCAGCTGATAAAAAAACTAGAGGCTATAACCGCATCTAAATTTACAAATGAATTCGACAAAGGATATTTTTATGCGTGGATAGATTATTTAAGGTTTATAACCGGAAATAGTAGTAAAAAAAATAAATAACTTATTTATAGAAGAAGAATATTTAATATAAATATCCAAACATATAACCATACCGCCACAAAAGAACCTGCTCCATCGATGAAAATATTTCTCATAGTTACATTAGGTTGCCCCGGTTTTATTTTAAATACATAAACGATTAAATAATAAGAAATGACGTAAGTCATGCTTCCTAACAAAATTCCTTTTCCTGCGCTCTCAAGCTGAAATTTAAAGAAGCCACATATTAATCCTGTGATAAGTCCTAGTAATACTCGTGTCCAGTGTATTATGGCTTTTTTATCCATATTTCCACCTTCAACATTCATAATAACTATCTTTATATTTTTATCTTCATTACTTTACATATCTTCTATGATGATAACATCTATTTTACTACATTCGATAGTGAAGTATATACAGCGTTTGAATCCGATAAACATAAAAAAGTTTAGGTTAAATACACATGATAATTTCTCTTTAGTTATAAGGTGTCAAGAAAAAGTTATTAATATTATCCTCGATCCATATCGAGGTATATTTCTTCCTCTTCAATATCTACCATCCAGCCGTAGAATAAGCTCTAAATATCATTTTATCAAAAATATACTGGACAATTCGCTTGTTACAAGCATCGAACAACCTGAGATGGAAAGAATAATCATTTTTTCGATCAAAAATAAGGGAAAAGAATATAAGTTTATCGCTGAGCTGTTCGGCGGAGGAAACATGATCCTTACAGATAAGGATGAAAAAATTATCTTTATAGATAGAGCATTGGATGTAAAGGACAGGACACTATCAGTTGGCAGAAATTATAAACCCCCTCCTCCCAAAGGAGTCTCGATAGAATCTTTAGAGAAGTTTTTGGAGAAATCATTTAATTACAAAGAAGTATTTAAGTTACTTCCATTCGATAAATACACTATACGCGAAATACTGTTTCAAAGTGGTTACTCGCAAGATGAACATACAATAAAATTTAGGAGACTTTCGGAGACTTTGAATAAAATAATAGAGGAAGCAGCGAAAGGTGAAATCTATTGCATTGCAAAAGCAGACGATGATGTAGTATTAATGCCCTTTGAACCCGCCCTACTAAAACAGATTGACTGTAGTAATGATCTAATAAAAATAGCCAGTAGGTACTACTATCTTCATTTAGCACCAAGTTTTCTTGAAAAAAACAAAGATAAAACCCTATTTATCGAAAAAAAACTGAGTATTCTAAAAGATGAATACAATAAAATAGTGGCTCAAATAAACGACTTAGAAAACCTGATACCAACAATATATTCTCATTATGGAGAGATATACCTCCTATTTGATAAAATAAATAAAGGTAGAGTGGATGAGGAAAAAATACTAAGCATTGATAAGAAAAGTAAGAGAGTTACCCTTAAGATAGACGATAAAACATTTTCACTAAAATATTCTATCAGTCTCAATGCAGCTATAAATGAATTATATGAACGATTAAAACGCTTAAAAAGAGGCAAACAACAACTTGAAAAAAAGATAATTGATTTGGAAAATCAAGTAATGATAGAGAAGGAAAAACAAAGGGAATCAAAACTTCCTTACATTGAGGAAGTGTGGATTTCTACGAGGAAGAAAAAGTGGTTCGAACGCTATAGATGGTTTATAACGTCAGAGAATCTTCTAGTAATCGGAGGAAAAGATGCTAGAACCAACGAGGCTATCATTAAAAAACATCTTGATAAAAATGATATAATATTTCATAGTGATGTATATGGCAGTCCATTCGTTATTTTAAAAGAAGGAAGCGCGGCATCAAAAATAAGCCTGCAAGAAACCGCCGTCTTTACAGCAAGTTATAGCAGGGCCTGGCGGGAAGGTTTTTCCTCGATTGACGTATATTGGATTAGATACCATCAACTATCTAAGACTGCACCATCAGGCGAATATTTGAAGACAGGGGCATTTATGATATATGGGAAAAAGAATTTTCTACGTAATATTAAGCTAGAATTATTCATTGGGCTATACTACATGGATGAGTACCCTATTATTTATATAGCTCCCGAGACATCGGTAATCAAATACTGTGAAGATAACCTATTAATAAAGATTAACCCAGGCAATTTAGATAAATCCAAGTGTGTCAAGGATATTTACGAACATGTTATAAAGTATCTGAAACGTCCCCTCTCTAGAATAGATAAACAATACATTCTTAATGAAATAAATAGTAAATTGCCTCCTGGAAAGCTTGAGTATAAAATACTAAAATAGGTCATAAATGAATTTCATGCATAATACGAAATCTTCAGGGGATAACCTATAAAATACCTAAAATATGGTTGGGGTTAAAATATAGGTAGCATAATAATATTTAGGTGGAGAACGATGTCTAGCGACGCATTTAGAACAGAGATATCTGTAAGAGAAATTATGAATAGCCCGGTAATTACAGCTAATACTAATGATAACATTATAAAAATATCGAAAACATTAAGAAATCATAACATCAGCAGTGTAATAGTGGTTGATGATAAAGAGCAACCGATAGGTATAGTTACAATGAGTGATATAATTAATAAGGTTTTGGCCTTAGATAAGAACCCAGAAAGCGTGTTAGCGAAAGATATTATGAGTTATCCGATCAAATATATCGATGCAAATGAGACCATACAAAAAGCAATCAAAATTTTTTCATCACATAAAGTGAGTAAATTAGGTGTTACTTATAAAGGAAAAATTGTTGGTATAATATCAGTTAGCGATGTTATAAGAGTTATACCTGAGCTTTTAGATCTATTGTCAGAAAAAGCTATGATAAAATCAGGTATAATACCATTACCTAAAACTGGAGGACCAATAATAGGATATTGTGATTATTGTGGAAATTGGAGCGATTCATTAAGCGAAATCGACGGTAAATATTATTGTCCAGATTGTATAGTAGACCTCTTTGGAAAAGAATAGATGGTGCATATTCATGCAAAGAGAAATAGAAGCCTCTCTCAAATCTCGAATCTTTTCATCTCTGATAAATGCGAGAAATTTATTAGATACTTTCAAATCGAATGATAACGCAAGTAAAAAGAATATTGTTTTTGACTTATCTATTGAGATCGAGAGAGCGGTATTTTATATGATTTTAATTTGTGGAATAAGCAGACTTGGGGCAATAAATTATTCTCCTAACATAAAAAAAGGAGAAAAAATCGATCTAATCGCCGAGCTAGATAAGTCTATAAATTACGCGATAAACAGCTTTAATAATGGCGTATCAGACTGCCAAGAAGCGCTATATTATCTACTAAAAATTAGGGAATTAACCTTTCATTTATATAAAGAATATTTATAAATTAATCAAACCCCAGTTCTTTTCTCCTATCAATAGTGCTTTTTGCGTCGGGTCCAGTGCTAATAATTGTTACTGGAATTTTAAGTGTCTCTTCTATATTTTCAATAAACCTCTTGGCTTCCATAGGTAATTTAGAAAATTCCTTGACATTATAGGTATCTCTATAGATAACATCAAGTTTCGTAATAGCTATTTGAGTAGGTGTATTTAACATAACTGCCCTTTTGGCATATCGGAAGTTAAATGGTGCCACTCTTCTTTTTCTACCTGTAACAGTAGCTATTTCAACCATATTTTTTTCTGCCGCCTCTTCCTCTGACATTTCATTTTCCAAAGGTCCGCCGCCAACACGTGTAACATATGATTTAAAAACCAATACTATCTCATCGACTTTCTTTGGACCTACACCAACATCTGACAATATCGCGGACGCAATAATATCCTTAGAAGTGACATATGGATAAGTACCATGGTATAGAGACAAGAATGTACCTTGCGTTCCTTCCACCAAAACATACTCATCGTTATCTAATGCAGAATTTACTTCCAGCGGCACATCTGTTAGATACTTCTCCAACTCCTCAATTTCCTTAGCTAGTTTCAATTTACGTAAAGCCCTGTCACTTTGTGCTGCACCGCACCCACTGGCTGTTGATCCGATCTTCTTCTTTAAATACCGATCTCCTCTCTCTCTTTCTATATGAATGTCCTCAATAATACCGCAATTATAATCCAAAAACACTCTATCGTAGGTATTGGTCAGTTCTACTTCTGATAGAAATACCTTCGGATTAACAAGAACTCCCGGGCCTATAAGAAGCCTAGATCTCTCATATACAAAACCACTTGGAATCTGCCTTAGTTTGTATTCATTTCCATCTATTACGACGGTGTGCCCTGCATTAGGACCTACGCCTCCTCGTACAACAATGTATGGCTTGTCGGCAATAGCCAGATAAGATATCACCTTACCTTTTCCCGTATCTCCAAAAAAACCATCTACAACTAGGTATAGCATTGCCCCGTTCCCCTATCATTATTAGCATGTCTTATTATAAAATATTATTATTTCTCATTAAGCCTTTTCTGGAAAACCGGATATGTAAGAATATTATATTTAATGTCTTCTAATTTATAGTTGATAATAACCGATACGCTTATATAGTATGTCGTGACTCGGTGTTACTATAATGATAAAACCAGGCAAGCTTTCTAAAGATATGTTGATTAAATACATTTACCCTCGATGTGGAATAGAGAATAGTAACGTGGTAATCGGCCCTGTGTGGGGCGTCGATGCAGCGGTAATTCGTATAGGAAATAAATACATGATTATTAATTCAGATCCTATTACTGCAGCATCTAAGTATATAGGTTGGTTATCTGTGAATATCATCACTAACGATGTCATAGTTATGGGCGGTATTCCTCAGTGGGTCACCATGACTTTTCTTTTTAGGAGAGACATTTCAGAATCAGAAATTGATAATATAACTCAGCAAGTTGATAAAGCCGCCCGCCAAATTGGTGTGGCAATAGTTGGTGGACATACTGAAATAACATCATATTTACCGAATAATATTATAGTAGGAACCGCGATGGGAATGGCAGATAGATATTATTCAAGTAGCGGGGCCAGAGAAGGAGATTATATAATAATGACAAAAGGCGCAGCCATAGAAGGTACTGCTGTACTATCAATGGAATTTGAAGATAAACTGATTAAAGCGGGGGTTTCAAATAAAATAATCCGACATGCCAAATCACTAATTAAAGATACAAGCGTAATCAAGGAAGCCTCTCTGATAATTAAAAAATATGGTAATTGGGTCGATGCGATGCATGACCCCACTGAAGGAGGCATATTATCAGCACTTCATGAGATAGCCGATTCATCTAATGTAGGCATGGAAATAGATATTTCCCGCATATATATTAAAGAGGAGACTAAAATAGTCACAAGCTGCTTAGGCGTAGACCCTCTATCTCTTTTAGGCTCAGGATCATTATTAGTTGTTGTTAAACCGGACGTTGCTAATAAAATACTGACCGATTTACATCATGCTGGTATTTGGGCCGATATTATAGGCATAGTAAAAGATAGGAAATACGGAAAAATAGCTTTATTAGAAAACAAAAGAATGCCTCTTCCATATCCGGAAAGAGACGAAATATGGCGTATTATCTGACTTTTCTATTTTCCATATCTTCTTTGTCTATTTTGATATGTTCTGACTGCTCTCATAAGATCTATTTTTCTAAAATCTGGCCAGTACACATCGAGAAATATTAATTCGCTATATGCAGACTGCCATAATAAAAAATTACTTAATCTCATTTCTCCACCTGTTCTAAGTACCATATCGACATCTTGATGATCCAAATGAGAAGTGTAGAGGTGATTTTGAAATAAGTCGTATGTAATGTCGTTAGGCTTTATTTCCCCCGCATATACTTTCTCGGCTATTCTTTTTGTCGCCATTAATATTTCATGTTTTCCGCCATATGCTACCGCTATATTAACTACCATCTTTGTATTTTGGCTTGTCTTATTTTCAAGCACTTTCATTTTTTCAACTAGGTCTTTTGATAATAATTGAAGGTCACCAATAAATTTTACTTTTATTCCTCTCCTCATAAGTTCCTCGTCATTTATTGCCTCCATAACTTTTTCTTTAAGGATACTCATCAGTTTTTCCCGTTCCTCCTTAGATCTAGAGAAGTTTTCGGTTGAGAAAGTATAAAGTGTAATAGTTTTTATTCCTATTTCGTAACACCATCTCAGTAAATCCTTTACTTTGGATGCTCCAATTTTATGTCCATCCCATGCATTAAGGCCCTTTCTTCTAGCCCACCTTCGATTTCCATCTAATATTATTCCGATATGCTTCGGCTTCTCCTTATTATCGATCTGCCTTTTTAACCATGTTTCATATATTCTATAGATCCCCAGCCATCGCAGAATTTTATAGAGATTCAACCTCCTTACCTCCCTTTACCCTAAGAACCACATACGTTATAGCAATAGCAGTGAACAAAATGCCTAGTCCTATGCCAATATAAAAAAGTAATCCAGTTATACCATGACCTGGATTTATTAATATTAATGATACCTCTTGTCCTATTAGATATATAATTATCGACCCTAGAATAGTAAATATATATCTAACAACATGTCGCTCAGCCTCTGAAAAGAAACCATATAGCAGCATTCCCGCTGAATAAATAAATGCCGTTATAACTATCGTTATCAAAAACGGCTGGAGAAAATTACCTAATAGATAAGCACCATATACCCAAAGTTTGTTGGGATCGGCTATAACGGCGAGAAATTCAGGTAATTCGCTTATTGAAAGATAAGCTATATATACTCCTGTAAGGAAGGATGTTATTGCAGCCACATATGCGAAAAGCCTAATTATCTCTTCTGTAGGTCCTTTGATTATCGATGATATGTAATCATCAATCCCGAAACCTTTTACTGCAAATGCCCCGCCTAAAATTATCATTCCCATGGATATCGCTTCTCTAAAAAGATTCATTAAAAAGAGTATCCCGCCTATTAATGTGATTAGTCCAGGGATACCAATAAAATATAGACGATAGGGTTTTTCTTTCCATAACATTTTTAAATATCTTCCAATAACTGCGTATGTTTCTTCGACGCTTTTACTATGTTTTATAACAATATGATGCACCGAAGAAATGGGTATTCTAGATAAGAGTATGGGAAGTATTTCTTCATCTTCGTAGCCATCAGTTACTAATATTATATTATCAGCAGGAAACATATCCAATACTTTCTCTAATTCCTCTACCATTTTTTTATCCGCTTCTATCCCTCCTTTTTCACTACCAGTTATAGCAGCAACTTCTTTTTCTTCTTTTTCTCCTAATTCATATTCATTATATATTTTCACTGTTGCGAATAAAGCATTTCCATCTGCATCTTCTGGATCTGTTAGCAAAAGCTCCTTTGCAGCCTCTATTATTATATCTCTTCCAATAAGAGGCGTAGAGTATTTTGTTTTTAATCCTATATCATTATCCCGATCCACATTTAAAATTAATGTTCTTCTATTGCTAGCTTCTCTGCCCATTTTGATTCAATAATAAATATAACCTTAAAATAATAAGGACTTTATGTTCGTATTATATTACCACAAGTAAACAAGAATCAAAACCTCTAAAGTGGTTATTGTTATATTAAACCATGTTTAACCAGCACAGAAAATTCGTCAAACGTTAGAGATTCTCCCTTCGAAAGCTTTTGTAGTGCCTTCTTTAGTGTCAAATCTTGATTATTTAGTATTTTCATTATTTCATCAAAAGACATATTGCCTGCCTTTATACCATGTGGCTCAAGCAAACGATCTCTTTCTTTTCTAAGATTCCTTAATTCTTCTTCTAATGGTTTTAATTGTAAAAGAACGGATTGGAATTCTCTTTCTATTTTCATTTTCTCTTTATTTAGCTTTGCTGCTTTTTCACGCTTTTCATCGAGTTCTCTTTTGAGCGTAGTTATCTCGCCTTTAATTTCATCTAATCGTTTCATAAATGGTTCAGGGTCAAGCTCATCAAGTTCATCTAATATTTTATTTTTTTCTTTTTTAGCTTTTTCGCTTTCTTCATACCTTTTCAGCATAATTGTTAAACTGTTTATCTTCTCTACAATACGTTTTTCCTGTCTTCTATTCAAATTTGATGTTTCATATACGGTTTCCAATCTCCTTAATTCATTATATAATTCATGTGGCGGCTTAGGTAAGTTTGGTCTACCTTTAATAATATCATTAAGTTCTCTCACACGTTCACGTAATTTCTTTTTCTTCTCTATAATCCTCATCAAAGAATTCTTCTTTTCTCTAAGCTCCCGACGTAATTCTTTTATTCTTCTTTCTAATTCAACCATCATATTTATCTCTTCTTCAACGCTAGTTAGAAGGCTTTTCCTCTGGTCTCTTATACGCTTAAATTCAGATTTTAATTTATTATAGATTACTGTCTTCTGCTCTATCTGCTCAATTATCTCTCTTAGTTTATCCGTATCTATAATCCTTGCCTCCACCCTATTCGTCACCTAACACTATTCTTATATCTACTGCTTTGACATCGTCATTTCTGCATATTAGTGGATTTATATCCATCTCTATAATATTTGAATTCTCATATATCAGCATTGATGCAGATACCAATATCCTAATTAAACGTTCTTTATCAACAGGAGGCAATGTCCGATATCCATCTAAAATTTTTTTTCCTTTAATTTCAGAAAGCATTTCAGCAGCATCGTTCTTAGTAATAGGTGCCAGCCTAAAAGAGACATCTCTATATATTTCTACCATTATGCCTCCTAAACCAAACATTATTACCGGTCCAAATATTTTATCATTAATGCCCCCTACTACAACTTCTACTCCCTTTTTAACCATCTCTTGAATTAGATATTTCCTATCTTCAATAGCATAGAATTTTCTCTCCATTTCTTTTAGATTAATTTCAAGCTCTTTAGGACTGGCTATATTTAACATTACAGCACCTTCATCAGTTTTATGAATTATTTTTTTTGAGATCAACTTTAATGCGACAGGGAACTTAAGACTATTTATCCCCTCCAGATCCTGAGGATTATCTATTATTACGTATCTTGGAACAGGGATCTTATATTTTTTCAGCAATTCAAAAGCCTCTTTTATATCCATCAAATTTACCATAGTATTACTAACCTCCCCAGTCCATAACTCTAAATAATCTCTATGATTAATATTATATAGTTTAATTATCGGGTACTCACTACGTATTTTATATAACGATGGTGCCTCCTATTCTAATATTTCTTCTCCTCCAAATAATATACGAGTTACTGCTTGAATTAAAACATCCAGATTATCTAAAGTCTCGGCGGATACCGGAAAAAATAGGTTACCTACAGAATATTTCTTAAGCAATTTGAACATTTTTATCATCATTTCAGCTTCATAAGTATCATAATGTTTCTCCATTTCTCTTGTTAAAACCTCGGTCTCTCTATACCATGAATATAACTTAAGAACTTCTTCTTTGTCTAATAAGTCAATTTTATTTAAAACATTGATCGCTGGAATCTCAAATCTGTATCTTGTAGATGCCGCCACCAGCAAGTTAGAAATAAAATTTTTAGGGTCTTTACAAAATACCGCATCCATTATAAATATTAACATTTTCTTGTCTCCAAGTAGATTGCGAACAATATAATCACCTACAACCCGATAGGCAAAAATTTCCATTTGCCCAGGAGTATCGACGATAAGGATATCCGGGTTTGCCTTACCTATTTCCACATTCAATTTTTCTATATATGCAAGAGCAAGATCCATCGAAACTATAAGTGCAGTATTGGGGCCTATATTATGCTTTGACATAAGATCCCATATATCGATATATTCCCTAATATCAAAGTCAGGATTATATGGAGTATTAATAACTCCTGGATCTAAATTAAGCACAGCAACATCTTGTTTTTGTTTGGAAAACCATTCCCATAAAGAATATGATAATAAGGATTTACCTGATCCCGCCAATCCAACGATAAATATAGTGGCGACCATAAGACAACCTATTTTTTACGACTTAGCCACCAATCTAAATATTCTTCCTTAATATCTTTTTCCTCTTCTCTTTTTCTATCCCATTCTTCAAATATTTCATCCAGCGTCATCATAACGCCGCAACTTACACAAACATATAACCTCAATTCGCGATTGTATTTCATTTCTCCTCCACACTCTGGACATCTAGGCACAAGACATCACTCTCCATATATTCTTTTAACAAATATATTAATCTTATCCACTATATACACCACCTAATTATAACTTAGCCACCAAATAAATTTTTGAATATCAGACCGCAAATTATACTATTTAAGAGCCATGACATGGCGGCCGTGGTCTAGCTGGAAGGATACTGGCCCCCCAAGCCAGTGGTCCCGGGTTCGAATCCCGGCGGCCGCACCAAAACCCTTTCATATTGAGAGCAGAAAAGTTTTTTTATGTATTTCAAAATACATATTAAATACAGAGATATTTTATTTTTTTGATGTATAATCCCAATGCGATAATATTGAATAGAAAAAACACAATTAAAGGTGTCATTTCGAGGAGCAAAATCTTAGATTACATGTCAAAGGAAAACAGATACTATACCATAGACGAACTATCAAAGGCTCTAGCTATGTCAAAAAGCAAAGTGGTTTATCACTTAAGGCTATTAAAAGAGTCAAATATAGTTCAGGGGTTTGGTAAGCATCCTATTAGATGGATTCTCACTGGTAAAGGTCAGAAAAAGATTGATGAATTTATTTAATTTATTGGTTAATTGGTAAGTATTCATACGCTTTTTTCAATGATCTAAAGCAATAATGCACATCTTGATAATCTTTCCTAAAGTCCGCTATTTCTCTCCGAATCGTCTCAGGATTTTCTTCTTTTATAATCGCCCTTTCAAAAAACCTTGCTACATCTATCATTTCACTAGGACCCATCCCTATTCGAACCAACTCTTGTACCCCAAGTCTTATTCCCCCAGGGTTTTCATAATGTAATCCCCTCTGTGGATCCCATGGCATGAGATTCCTATTCACTATAATACCCGCATTTTCAAGTTTTCTCTCTATATCTCCACCCAATCCATACTTGGTAACATCAACCAAAATTTGATGCGACTCGGTAAATCCTTTTTTCTCGCCGACAACATCGAACCCTCTTTCATAAAGAGCCTCGGCCAACTTTTTAGCTGTTTTGATAACATCATCAGCATATTTTTTGCCAAATTTTAATATTTCGAGAGCAGCAATAGAGAGCCCCGCTAACGTATTTAAATGATGATTACTCGTTACACCAGGAAAAACCGCTTTCTTAATTTTTTCAGCATATTTTTCAAATGACACTATTGCGCCTCTTTGGGGACCGAAAAAAGTTTTGTGTGTCGACATACTCATTACATCAGCTCCTTCTCTAAGAGGGTCTTGGAACTTTTTTCCAGCTATAAGTCCAGCCACATGAGCAGCATCATATCCTATGATAATATCCCTGGCTTTTAGAAAATCTGACAATTCTTTAACGGGATGTGGGAAAAGAAAAACACTACCTCCAAACATCACCAATCTTACTTTTCCTTTCTCCTTTTCTATAGAAATGATTTTTTTCATTGAACGGTCTACATCAATATTAAAATTCTCTTCATCAAATTCAAAATACTCTACTTCTAATCCATGTACCAAACCTGCTGATCCCCAGAATCTCTTCTTTCCCATCGAAATATGCCCTCCCTTAGCAATACTTAAGGCTACCATTATATCATTTGGCTCGGTGAAAGCTGAGTACAAAGCCAAATTTGCGGTGGTACCACTTATCGGCCTTACATCAACAAATTCAGCGTCAAAAATCCTTTTCATTATATCAATCGTAATAAGCTCCACTTGATCTATATATTTACATCCCGCGTAAACTCTTTCACCAGGCCATCCCTCAGCGTATCTATGACCGAAATCTGATACTAAAGCCTCTTTTACAGCAGGACTAACTATATTTTCACTAGCAATTAGAGGAAGCGCGGTTGAAAATAACTCATGATGCCTCCTTAATAATTGAAATATATTATTATATAACCTTTCTATATTCTCCATATTATTATCCCCCTATTCAATCTCTGCTTCTATTAACTCCATATATTCCTCATATGATAATAGTAATTTGCGTTCATTTTCAAAATTATTCATTTTTATCTTTGCAATCCAACCTTCTCCATATGGATCATCATTGATCAGTTCAGGCTTTTCCTCCAAAACCTCATTTACCTCAATAATAGAACCGCTTAACGGTGAATATACCTTAGCAACAGACTTCACAGACTCAATTTCAGCAATGCTTTCCCCACGTTTTACTTCGCTACCTCTCTCTGGCAATTCTACGAAGACTATTTCATGTAGGAGATCCTGAGCATAATCAGTTATTCCTATCGTGGCTATATCCCCCTCTACCGATACCCATTCATGAGTATCAGTATATAGAAGATTAATAGGTATCTTGTATTTCTCGCTCATTGTGTTCACCAGATAATAATTTTATCTGCACTGTAATAATTTTAATCTATTTCTTATCAAAAGATAACCGTGTATTAAAGATAAGTGCTATGTATATTTTACTAAAATAATATAAAACAAGGAATCAAACGCTTCTGCTCCATCCATATTTAGTAGAATCATACAATGGAAAAGACTTCACTACACCTTTACGTACTTTCTCATCAAATGAAATAATATCAACTCTCAAATTTTCTTTCTTATTTTCAATATTAATATAACCCATGCCTATTCCTTTCCTCAAAATAGGCGAATACGCCGCACTAGTGACATAACCTATTTTTACATCATCGAGATAAACCAAATCACCTTTTTTTATCATACCTCTCTGTATAATAAAACCTACTCTAATCTTACGAATCTCTTCCTTTTTTTTCATTAGTTTCTTCTTGCCAATGAACTCTTCCTGATCCATTTTTACCACCCATGCAAGATTGGCCTCATAAGGATTAATGCTTTCATTAATATCATTGCCATACAAACAATATCCTGCTTCGAGTCTTAGAGAATCTCTAGCTCCTAATCCGCATGGTAATCCTCCTAGCTTCTTAACAGTATCAAGCAATTCTAGCCATAAATTTAGAGCCACGTCCTCTTTTCGACACCTTAATATTATTTCGACGCCTCTTTCTCCAGTATAACCCGTTGTTGATATCCATCCATCATGACTATTATAATTAATATTCCATACTCTAAACCTCACATCTTCGATGCTAAAAATATCAGATAATACGTCCATATACGATGGCCCTTGGAGTGCAAACATAATACTAGTATCAGATATATCCTCAACATTCACATTAAACCTTCTTCTATGTTTATTAATCCACCTTATATCTTTCTCTCTGTTAGCTGCATTATAAACCAATAAAACTTCTTCTTCTCCTACTCTATAGACCATCAAGTCATCTATTATTCCGCCTTCTTCATTACAAAATAATGAATAATGTGCTCTACCGACTGATAATCTATTTACATCATTTACTGTAATATAATTGACAAAGTCTACAGCATCTTTCCCTCTTATTACTGCTCTGCCCATATGAGTAATGTCAAATAGTCCCACGTTGTTTCTGACAGATAAGTGTTCTTTTATTATCGAATCATAATATAAGGGCATTTTAAACCCTGCAAACTCGATCATTTTGCTGTGGCTAGCGTGATATTTATGTAATACAAGCTCTTTCATTCTATCACCTGACTTTTGGGACTATTTTAATAACGATTTTATCCATCTCTTTAACTAATTCTTTTTTGCATCTCGGGCATCGTGCGGGTAACGGATTTAACAAAGTATCGATAGCCTTAATTGAATGTGAATAATAAAAAGTATATCCACAATTTGAGCATTTAATTATTAACCCCATTTCACTCATATATATTGCTCTTCGAAAAAATAAATTGTAGAAACATATATCGTTACTAAATAATACATAAATAATTTAAATTCAATATAGCTGGTTTGTGTAAACTTTAATTTAGAACGTAACTGATTATTAGATTAAAGAGAAGGAGGGACCGGGAAATTAGAGTAAAGAACAAGATACTGATAGTATCGGAAAAACCAAAAGCGGCAGAAAAAATTGCCCAAGCGCTAAAGTCTATAGGAAAACGTTATAATAAATATAAATATCGGAACATCGAGTATTACAAACTTCATGTAGATTCATCATTAATATATATACTTCCTTCTTTAGGGCATTTATACACATTAGACGAACCACCTCCATCATCATTCGACAAATTTCCTACGTTCAGTATAATTTGGAAGTTGGACTTGAATAACCCTAAAAAGAGAAGAACAGTAAACAACATGTCAAAATTATTTAAGAAATTATCCAGCAACATTACCGAGGTAATCAATGCCTGTGATTACGATATAGAAGGCAGCACTCTAGGATACAATATTATAAATTATCTTTGCAATTCTGATGGAAATAAGAAAATAACTAGAATGAAATTCTCTAGCTTGACTCAAAATGAGTTAATAGAATCTTTTCAAAACAGAAAAGAGAATCTAGATGGAAACTATTATGCCGCTGGAATAACACGGCACATAATTGATTTTATATGGGGTGTAAATCTAACCCGCGCATTATCAGTTTTAGCACGGAAACACTCGGGGTTCCATTCTACAATCAGCATAGGACGTGTACAAGGCCCAACCTTGAAGTTCATTGTAGATAAAGAAAGAGAGATTCAGACATATGTGCCAGCGCCATATTGGGAAGTTGAGGTCTACTTCTTGTCGGATACGGGTGACAAGTTTAAAGCAGCATATGCTAAAAATCCAATAGATACGCAGCAGGAAGTAAATATAATTGACAGCATGGTTCATAAAGGAAGTACAGGCGTCGTTAAAGATATAAAATTCAGGAAACGTAAATATCTTCCGCCAGCACCATTTAATTTAACGGATCTGCAAAGCGAAGCCTATATAAATTTTGGTTTTAAGCCTTCTCGTACACTATCAATCGCCGAACAACTCTATTTAGACGCGTTAATCACCTATCCCAGAACATCTTCACAAAAATATCCTAAAGATATAGATCACACAGCAATACTTTCGAAGTTAATGAATATCCCGGACTATAACAAGATTATAAATTCTATTCTAAAAAAGAAAGTATTGTCTCCAAGGGAAGGGAAGAAAACTGATCCCGCGCATCCAGCAATATTTCCTACTGGAGAGACGCCATCGAGACAACTGAGGGATGATGAACAAAAATTATATGATCTGATTGTTAGAAGATATATCGCCTCATTTTATCATCCTGTTGAATTGAAATCTGTATCTGCAAATATTGATGTAAATGGATTTATTTTTATATTGAGAGGGCGGACAATTGAAGATAGGGGCTGGTTGGTAGTATACGGCAAATACTCTCAAATCAGTGAGAATCAGATTCCTAATTTGAATATTGGAGATGAGGTTATAGTAGATGATATATTAATAATGGAAAAATATACTAAACCGCCTCGGAGATATACTCAGAGGAGTTTACTTCTTCAAATGGAAAAAGAAAATATAGGGACTAAAGCAACTAGAAGCTTAATAATTGACACGCTATACGATAGGCATTATGTGACCGGAGAAAGTGTTGTGCCAACCGAGTTAGGTATGCGACTAATAGAAATAATGGAAAGAGAAGCGCCCAAGATCATATCAGTAGATATGACGCGTGACATGGAGCTACAACTAGACAAGATTTTGTATGATCCAACTATCTCTGAAGCAGTGTTGATAAGAGTCGTAGATGAAGTAACAGATATAATTAGGCTACTATTTGGTAAAAGCAAAACCATCGGAATTGATCTTGATAATATGTCTCATGCGACCAGATTAGCCAAAAAAATGATGGGTAGTTGTCCCAAATGTATAGATGGTTCATTAATTATAATCAGGTCAAAACGTTCGGGAAAACGGTTTCTGGGATGTACAAATTATCCTAAATGCAAAGCATCAATGCCTCTGCCTCAGCGGGGCTCTATTCGTAAAATAGGTACATGTGATGTCTGTGGCTGGCCTAAGATAAAAGTAATTATAAATAGACGTGCATTTACATCATGTGTGAATATTAAATGTTCAACTAGAAAAGCAGGCGCATAAATATGACAACTAAATGTGTAATATGCAATAATAAAAAGGATATGCATCCATATTTTTGCCGAAATCATTTAAGAGCATACAATAATATCATAATGTCATATGAAAAGTGGATTAAAGCATATGGACAACTTGATGAAAAAAATTATTTAAATCGTATCTACACTAATCCATATACAGGCGAGTGGGCAAAAGAAGTCGCATTATATTTGATAAAAAATGGAGGGCGTTTGCATGTACAAAAAGGTCGATAAATTTATCAGTAGAGTTGCATATTGGTTAAACAAGAGAGTATATAGAGGATTAAGTAAAAGTAAGTTATTACGAGCAAATACGCTTTCTCAACTAATTGTAATAATAATTACAGTATTCTTACTTAGTGGTGGAATTGCTTTATTAGTGAATCCTAATCTTCAAGCTGTGCTTGTGCCTTCTATTGTAGGAGGTGAAACACCGCTGGAATTTACAATTTTCTTTTTTGTCAATCTAATGTTCTTCGTTAGTTTATATATGATATACTCCGGAGCAAGCAAAAGCGTTTTTGATACCGGTCTTGTATTAGGAGGAATAATACTTTTTATTATAATTATAGTTATAGATATGTTCCTGTTAATGGCTAAGCTGGGCATGCTGAGATAACTAATTACAATGAAAAAACGTAGCTATATAACTTATTATTAATAGATGCTTTCAAGCTTATTTGATTATCAATCTTAATAATTCCAATTATTGTTTTTACCTCGTCTTTTATTATTGAAAACATCGGTAATTTTTCTGTATCGATGACATTAGTATCGATTATTAGCCATACCACCACATTTTGATTATTTAAGCATGTGGACTTAAGACCAAAGAAAACATATAATGGATCGATTTCCTTGCCGTTGATTTTTAATCCACCTTGTGTATAAAAGGGATGCAAAACTACAATTATTTTTTCAGTAATATTCTTAATGTTAGCTAGATAGTCAATGAATAACAATAGTTCTTTATCCGACAAACTAACAATAAAAATTTTTCTTAATTCCTCTAGTTTCCATCCTAAAAAGTCATCTGGAGATAAAGAATAGGTTAAATCTATAAAGAATACTTTATCGACTAAGCCGATTTTATTATGTAGAAGCTTTAAAATAGTTTTTTTCCGCCACTCGGAAGGCCTGCCGTAAAACATAATTAGTTGGTCATTTGTCAATTCAGAAATGTTTTTCAATATTTTCCTCTCCCCTTATTAACTATTTAGCTAAAAATATTATGTTTTCAATATTACTTAATATATTAAAGTTTTGTGTTTTTCATATTTCGTTAGGCTTTACTATACTGACATGTTTCTTAAGCCAATTCGGAAAATAATCTATATATTTCTTATTCAGGAATCTGTTCTCCAGAAGATAAATATAGACCTCGTCCTTTTCCTCTCTAAGTATACGTCCTATAGATTGAATTGCAGCTATGATACCCGAAATTATATAGCTATCTCTTGTACTTCCAGTATTATGATATATCGTGTGAATTTTGAGTTGATTAAGCAAATCGGGCGTAGGAATAGAAACGCCTATTATTACTAGTATATTCCCTTTTATGTCGATACCCTCCCTCCATCTCCCACGCTGAGAGAACAATAAAATATTTGCATCGTTATCTCTGAAATCTGTAAATTCTTCTCCAATGCAAATGTCTTCCTTACTAACTGATTTTATACCTTCCACAACTTCTCTCGATGCAGCGAATGCTATTACTTTTTTTCTGTGCTTCTTATGTATTTCTTTAAGCAATCTAACATATTCCTCGTATAGAGTAACAGATCTATATTTATATAGCGTTGTTATGCCGGGGACCACAAGTACTTTTATTTTCTTAATATGAGGAATAGAGAGAAATTCAATTCTTTCGTAATCACGTGAGATTTTTAATCCAAAAATTTTATCGAGGAAACTTGCCGACGGAAATGTTGCTGATATAAGAATATAGGAATAAAATTGTTTTAACTGTGTAGCTATAAATTTATAGAGTCCAAACGGGTATAACACCAGCTTTCCATCATTAACAGCTATTTTATAGTTTTCACTATTTGACAGGATTAGCCCCAGAAAATTATATAATGATACTATATGCTGAATTTCCTTTTCTCCGAGCTTTTTCTGATACTCGTACATTATTCTTTTAGGAATCCATCCACGTAACAGTTTATATAATAATAAGCATTCATTAATATCTAAAACATCATAGATCTTATCTAGACTTAATATTCTCCTTTTTCCATCAGAGAATTCCTTTAGCTTTATAAGTATTCTATTTATTAGATTATATGTTTCATCTGATAAACTAGGTATATGTGTTATATCACTTAATTTAGAGATGTCAACCGAATTTGTGTAACTATCAAATACATACTCAGGTATATTATGTGCTTCATCCGCTATAAGAATGTAATTCTTTGGATTAATATTGAGCATACTTAAAGGATCTATCATGGGACTTCCGCCAAATACATAAAAATATGTTCCTATCATTACATCGGCATCGCTCACAACATGCCTAAGTAAATAGTATGGACAAATCCCTGCGTTAATCAATCTTTCTATTATTTCATTATAATGTATATTTCCGGTGACCCTCTTAATTATTTTGAGACCGTCATTATAATCAAAAATGGCTTTATGGTAATAATTACAGGTTCTAAAGAACCTCAGTGCCGAACATAATAAAGCGGCGACATCCGACCCTGGAAATATAGGACATAAATTCCTTTTACCACGTATATTAACGATGTTTATATCTATATTAGCCTTAGATTTGATTTTCTTGATAATGTGCATAACTTTTTCTGAGAGAAGGTGTGTACGTGAAATATATAGCAGCTTCAACTGATTATCCTGTGAATAGGCTAACGCTGATGACAATGCTAACACTGTCTTACCTATGCCCATAGGCGCTTCGAAGACTATAGCTTTTCCCTCTCCTATACGGCTATAAATCTCTTTGTATAATCTAACTTGATACTTTTTTATTGTAAAAGGGAAAAAATTTAGGTTATCCACCGTTTTCCCATAATACAATCTGATCGTTTTATATAAAGACTCCTACAAGTGCTGATACTAAAAGAGTTCTCTAATTATGCATAAACTCATTTTTTATGACAACCTTTATTAAGATAGTAGAATATATAGGTTGCAGAATTATTTTTGTAGTAAGTGATGAATATGGGAAAGTTTATAGTCTTCGAAGGTATAGATGGCAGTGGAAAAACTACCATCGCTGAGTTATTAGCTATACAATTAAGGAACCAGGGTTTTTCAGTCAAATCAACTGCTGAACCTACAGATGGTCCGATCGGAAAGATAATAAAAAAATATTTGTCTAGTGCAAAAGAAAGAGATCTTATTTATGAAGCGCTTCTTTTCGCAGCAGATAGACGCTGGCATAATAAGGCAATTATAGAACCCTTTCTCAAAAAGGTTGATTTTGTTATCTCTGATAGATATGTTTATTCTTCTTATGCATATCAATCTGGCCAAGATATTTCGATTGAATGGTTAGAGGAGATAAATAAATATATCATAAAACCTGATTATACATTTTTGATCCAAATATCTCCAGAGATGGGGTTATCTAGACTAATAGAATCTGGGCGTGCGTTACGTGTTACAGAGAAAAAAGAAACCTTGTATATCGTAAATAAAAAATATTCTGAGATGGTGAATAAATATGGATTTGTGGTGTTGGACGGTACCCGTGACCCAAAAAATTTAGTTGATGAAATACTCCATATTATAATGGGTAAGTAAAGGAATGTATGTGGACCACCCACTTATTAAGGAATCCGCGATTATAAAGAGGGATTATCAGTTAAAGATAGCGGATTTAATGAAAAAAACCAATTTATTGACAGTTTTACCTACTGGGACCGGTAAAACTACAATTACCCTTCTTTATATAGCGGATTTATTATTAGAAAGTAACACAGGCTTAATATTATTCGTAGCTCCAACCCGTCCTCTTGTAAAACAACACTATGAATACTTTAGAGAAAACCTTAAAATAAATGATGATATGGCGATTATAACCGGTGAATCATCTCCAAGAAGCCGAAAGAACCTATGGACCAAAAAAATAGTGTTTTCAACCCCTCAAGTGTTATATAATGACCTAATTAAAGGATGGATACCTATAGACAGCATACGGGTAATTGTTTTTGATGAAGCCCATCATGCCATTGGTTCACATCCCTATGTGAAGATAATGCGTTATATATCGGCTTCGTATATTCCTCATGTAATAGGTCTTACAGCGTCACCGGGAAGCACATCTAAAACGATGGCTATAATGAACAATCTACATCTTTCAGATATATACGTACTAACTAAAAAAGACTATGAATTGCGGGCGTATCTTCCCCCTATTAAATTGTTACTTGTGCGGTCTTCTCCTGATAAATTTTTCTATCATATATACAAACTGCTTATCAACTCAATAGAGAAACGGCTTTCTATATTAAATCAAACGTTAAAAAATGATTTGTCATTAAATCTTAATTATAGAATTATTTCATTTTCTAAACTAAATGAGCTACGTGAACATATAGATAACCTGTATATAGAAGGTAAGATCTCTCACAATGATAAAAAACAATGTAAAAACATTATTAATGAATTAATAATTATTGATCGTTTATTAACATATTTTGAATCCTATGGATACCGACCTTTTTTGGAGTACTACCAGGATATCTTAAATAGAGCAGCCTATAAGAGGCGCCTTACCGAGAAGAATATTATAAATGACAAAAATGTAAATGAAGCCTATGTATTAATAAAGAAAATACTAGAAAATAATTATTCATATCCGAAGATTGAATCCTTAAAGAGAATATTAGCTACTGATAACGATGGAATATTAATATTTGTAGGTTTAAAATCGATGGCTATATACCTAAAAGAATTGATAGAAAAATTAGGTTATACATCGGATTATCTTATAGGACAATCATCAAAGAAGAGGGGAATGCGACAAAAGGAGCAGATAATGGTTTTAGAACGATTTAGGAAACAAGAAATAAATATACTTATAGCCACACATATAGGCGAAGAAGGACTAGATATAAGCGAATGCAAAGCAGTAGTTTTTTATGATAACCCTATCAGCGCTATCAGACGTATCCAACGTGCAGGTAGAACAGGAAGAACACTGCCGGGAAAAATATACTTTATTATAAACCCAGGTACTCGAGATGAATCCCGATACTGGGCGGGAGTAAAGAAGGAAAAACAATTACTTAGTGAATTAAAACTATTATCGGACGAGCCACATCATATTAAACTAGATACGTATCTAAACGAGAAAAGAAGAGAGAAACCCGCTCGGTATATAACGACTATAAAAGTAGATCACAGAGAACACGCAGATATTATTTTCAATTACTTAAGAGAAAAGAATATTAAAATCGACCTTACAGAGCTCCCAATAGGCGATTATCTAATCGGCAATATACTTATCGAACGGAAAAAATACGATGACCTCGCGGCATCAATTATTGATGGCCGTATATTTAAACAACTAAAAGAATTATCAGCACCAAAATATTCTTCCCTCATTATACTTGAAGGTGAGAAGTCAGCTTTCATGAAAAGACTCGGAGAACCTGCCCTGAATGGAATAATATTAACGATATTGATGGATTTTAAGATTCCGATATATTATTCCAGAGATGAGTTGGAAACCGCCAAATTACTTTATGCAATAATAAAACGATTTGTTGAAGGAAAACAACCGCCACCTACTAGACTCGAGAGGCGCCCCCTCTCTTTAAAGGATATTCAGAAGTTTGTGGTCGCCGGTCTCCCTGATGTAGATACGGTGTTGGCTGACAGATTACTGAGACATTTTCGCACAGTTGAAAATGTTTTCAGGGCATCAGAAGAGGAATTGATGCAGGTAAAAGGAATTGGGTCTAAAATAGCAAGAAAAATTAGGAAGATATTGACTTCAGATTATCTTTCTACTCAGAACTATAAATACGATTAATTTTACTCAATATCTCGAGATACTTATCTATCAATTCTAAATACTTTTCATCATATGACCAGTCTTCAACAGCCATGATCTGCGAGATAGAATTGACTATCTCTATCTTGAGGTTTTCTAGTACATTAGATATTACAGCGGACCGATACTCCTCTTCGTCTCTAACCACCTTCACCTCTTTCTCACAAACCGCACAATAATGCGTGTTATCACGACTTACAAGAGGATTACTGCACAATGGACAATGATATGATGATATTTTCCAGCCTTTCCTAATATATTCTGATATTTTTTTGGAAGCTTCGGACATCTCAAATATACAGATAGAACTCGAAAATTATATAAATGGATTTAATAATAGGCTTAGCTAAGATAATACTAGGAAAAGGTTAATTACCTGTAAATCTATATGAAATAGATGAAAAATCCTCTGAAGCAAAAATTGTAGAACTCTCATTTCGTGGAGGTGAATAATGAAAAATGCCTAGGAGAAAATTATCAAAGGAGGAGATCCAAAAAAGGATTGATAACGCAGCTTCAATACTGCGAGAAATAGCAAGTTCACGGTTAATTCCCCGGAATATAAGGAGAACTGCTGAGGACGCTATTAATGCCCTATACGACGAGAAATATTCCCCTGCCGTGCGCGCGGCAAACGCTATAGGAACGATTGAGAATGTTTTGTATGACCCTAACATGCCCTCTTTTGCGCGAGTAAAAATATGGAACGCTGTTAGTATATTGGAAACAATAAGAGACTAAAATATTATAGATTATAGTTTAATTGAGTAAGTATCAATACATCCTCTACCAAAATTTATAAATCTATAGACCTTACAATCATAATATTGTACCAAAATATAAAATTAGAATA
Organism: Candidatus Scotarchaeum otlingeri; assembly: GCA_002011075.2. Lineage (GTDB taxonomy): Archaea > Thermoproteota > Nitrososphaeria > Geothermarchaeales > JDFR-13 > Scotarchaeum > Scotarchaeum otlingeri. Next base: position 3,168 of record MTMA02000006.1, on the reverse strand, counting down.
GGGCCCGTAGCCTAGCCGGGATAGGGCGCCGGCCTCCTAAATATGGTGATAGCCGGGTATCGGGGGTTCAAATCCCTCCGGGCCCGCCAGTAGAATGATTAATAGAATTTATTAACACTAAAAATATAAATTAAATTGGATGCGGGGGTTCCCCTAGCCTGGCCAACGGGGGCGGACGGCAAGACCCGGGCAACCGGGAACGGCCCACACTTAAGATCCAGGCATGGGATGGGGCATCCGCTGGCGTAGGCCTTCGTGGGTTCGAATCCCACCCCCCGCACCATAACCCAAAAATTATTTTCGAGTAGAAGGATTTAGAATGATATTTATATTACGCTGTAATATCGTTTTTCTGGTATGAGGCGGTCGAGAGATGATTTATTAAGAGATTTAAGGTCTGCCACGGAAGCATCGGTTTCTACTATTGCAGGTGAATATATTAGAAGTAGAATGATGCATTATGCTGTGACCGATGATCTGATCTTTTATTTGGCGACACTAAAACGTGATCCTAAAGTTATACATATAACTTATAATCCGTCTATCAGCTTGATGATATTGAGGAAGGTGGGTGACCCCAATAAATACATGGATATATCGGAGTTTTCCAATTGGAGGGAAATAGAAGTACAGGGAAAGGCACGTATAGTCAGAGATAAAAATGAGCGGGAAAAGGCTTTATCCTTATTATCTGAACGATCACCTATAGTCAAATTGTTAAAGGATACTGGGCAGGATCACGTGTTGGATGTTATTAGAGTAGAGCCCCATGTAATAAGGTACAAAGTTGTGGCAGATATTTTACAGGGGAAACCGCCTTTAGTCGTAGAGTTTAAAGATAGACCATCTTCCTTTGAAGAATTTGGTTTACTTAAGCAGAAGCTGAGGAATTGGTATGTTGCTATAAGAGCACCTTTTTTAGTGGCGGGTGTTCCACCAGTAGTTTTAGGCGCCTTAGTAGCGCTTAATGTAATCGGCACTATTGATATTTGGTTATTATTACTAACTTTATTCGGGGTATTATTGTCGCATATTTCAGTAAATTTGTTAAACGACTATTTCGACCATAAATACAGGACGGATGTAGTTAATACTCAATTCATAAGACCCTTCAGCGGCGGCAGTCGAGTTATACAGATGGGCTTGTTAACGCCGTTGGAAGTACTATTAGGAGGATTATTGTCATTAATAATCGCTGTCGGAATAGGATTATATTTATCAATAGTTAGTTCCTATTTAGTTCTTTTAATAGCGGTCATCGGCTTGTTTTCAATCCTCTTTTATAATGCTCCCCCCTTAAGACTTTCAGGTAAAGGCATAGGTGAATTTGTCGTAGGACTTAATTTTGGCGTGTTAGTCGCCTTAGGTTCCTTTGTAGTACAAACGAAAACATTAACACTGGATCCATTGTTTCCGTCTATACCACTAGCGATTCTAGTATCCCTAATATTGATAATTAATGAATTTCCAGATGTCTATGCAGATAAAGAAACTGATAAAAAAACAATAGTAGTACGTCTCGGAAGAGAAAAGGCTAGGTGGCTCTATTTATCTTTAATGGCAACTGTCTACATATATACTATAATTGTCAGTGTAATTGGCTTCATCCCGATTTATGGCTTATTAAGCCTCTTTACATTGCCCCTCACAATTTACTCCATAAAATACCTGTTCAATTATTATGATAGTCCATTCGATATGATTCCAAGTTATATTGCAACGATAATTCTATATATCTCAATAGGTTTTCTGATAGTAATAGCATATCTAGTTAGCGCTATAACGTCTTTGAACGTTTTAGTTATAACGGTTTCCCTTATATTGACATATATAATATATGAATATATCAATATCAAGAGGGACCTTAAGGCCTTTCTAACCATAAAAGGAGTAATTAAAACACATTAGGAAAAAGAAGCAAGAACCTCGATAAAACATAAATAAGGCATAAAATTTATATATCAATATACTTTACAACACAGCTATTCTTTAAATATAAATGTAAAAATCAATCTAAAACGCAAATTACAACAAATATAATGAACTTTATAAGATAAAGTTTATAAAGCAAATAGCTATAACATTATATGGCTATAGTAATAGCTTCCGCACGGCGGTATCCTGTGGAGACGGCCGTCGGCCGACGATGAAAACAGGATCTCCACGTGCGGAAACATGGTGAGAACCCAACCGAGCAATTAATGAATGGTTGGGTTTGAGTTTAAGCGGCACCCAAATCAACATAGAGGTGTTTCCACCCCGCCAGGTCGTACTCCTAAGGCCGGTTGATCCTGCCGGACCCGACTGCTATCGGAGTGGGCCTAAGCCATGCGAGTCGTACGTCCCCTAGCTATGGTGGGGAAGTGGCGTACGGCTCAGTAACGCGTGGTCAACCTACCCTGCGGACGGCTATAACCTCGGGAAACTGAGGCTAATAGCCGATAGGGGATGGGCGCTGGAATTGCCCCGTCCCTCAAAGGCCTAACTACCCATGCGTAGTTAGGCGCCGCAGGATGGGACTGCGTCCGATCAGGTAGACGGTGGGGTAACGGCCCACCGTGCCGATAACCGGTACGGGCCCTGGGAGGGGGAGCCCGGAGATGGGCACTGAGATAAGGGCCCAGGCCCTACGGGGCGCAGCAGGCGCGAAACCTCCGCTATGCGCGAAAGCGCGACGGGGTCACTCCGAGTGCCGACCGCTAAGGTCGGCTTTTGCCCAGTCCAAAAGGCTGGGCGAATAAGGGGAGGGCAAGTTTGGTGTCAGCCGCCGCGGTAATACCAACTCCCCGAGTGGTCGGGACGGTTATTGGGCTTAAAGCGTCCGTAGCCGGCCTGGCAAGTTCCCGGTTAAATCCGGCGTCTCAAGCGCCGGGCCGCCGGGAAGACTGCTAGGCTAGGGAGCGGGAGAGGCGGGCGGTATTCCCTGGGTAGGGGTAAAATCCTCAGATCCAGGGAGGACCATCAGTGGCGAAGGCGGCCCGCTAGAACGCGTCCGACGGTGAGGGACGAAAGCTGGGGGAGCGATCCGGATTAGATACCCGGGTAGTCCCAGCCGTAAACGATGCAGGCTAGGTGTGTGGGTGGCTTCGAGCCGCCCATGTGCCGAAGGGAAACCGTTAAGCCTGCCGCCTGGGGAGTACGGCCGCAAGGCTGAAACTTAAAGGAATT
>MTMA02000005.1 GCA_002011075.2 Candidatus Scotarchaeum otlingeri | reverse complement strand
AAATAGTATATTCCATGGCAATCATAGTAAGAAAGTTGGATTTTTACTGTCAGTTTGACGCAATACCGCAAGAAGTATACCTGAACGCAAAGGTCGACCAACTCAGGATAACTTTCATAAATAGCAAATTTTTCAATATGAAAGTACATTACAATGATTTCACAAAGATAATTCACAGACGCAATTCTCAAATATACAAAACGCTTTCTAATGCACCAGAGGGTCATTATGTAGTGTTAAAAGAAGTTGCAAAAGCCCTTAAACCTCTTTATGCAGAGTTAAATCTTGAAATTGAGCCGAGAGCATTTTTAACAGAGATTACTTTTTATGGGGGAAGGAGGAGAGACAAAAAGACGTATGGAGAAAAGCCAGGTGCCTCTTATACGATCCATACGGATATAGGTGAATTTATAGTGCAGTTCGTTAGTGTGTATCCATTCAATGGCCTTCTTATTTTTAATCCTGTGAGAATGGCGAAGAGGATAACAACCATACAGGAAAAAGATGGTGAATTAGAAGATGATAATGTACTGGACAGGGTAGCATATGATGTATACGAAAAAATCCTGAAGATTTTTACGACAGAGAGAAATATATCACGATATCTTATAGAACCTTTTTTCAGATTTTTGATAACATATCCAGAACTTCAAACATTCAAATTTAGGTATTGGTTGTGTTATGCAGAGATAAATCAAGATATAGGAGGTCCAAGACTAAATCGGAGTAAGATAATAAAATCATGTGAAAGAATTATAAGAGATTGTTGTAGAAGGGTAATAACGAAGCATTATGATGATTTAGATTGGACAATGATTCTGGGTGATTATCGAAGGGAAGGCCTTATTCAGTTTAAGGTATATCCAAAAAGAGAGGATTTTATAAGAGTAGAATTAACCTATACTTCCAGTTACATGAAGGATGCCAATTGGAAAAGACGTTTGCCTTATGATGAATATGAAAGAATAAATGTGATAGGAAAGCTTTTAGAAAAAGCAGGAAGGATATTAAGGGTGGTAGTAAGTCATATTCAAGGGGAGTTAATAAAGGAGGAGTCAACATTGCCCCCTTCTCTAAGGAGTAATTACATTGCGGAACAGAGAAGGCTTCTCTATTCAGAGACAAAGATTAAAGTATATGAATACTTGATTAACGCTCCCCGAGCAAAGCTCAGCCGGAAGGATATTTGCAAGGCGACAGGTCTAAAACCAAGTCAAGTGGGAAATGTTCTAAGACAAATTCCCTATTTACTTGAGAGAGAGAACGGGTCATATAAATTTGAAGTAAAGATGGAGGGGAGAATTATGTTAAAGAAACTCTTAGAATATGTAAAAACCCAAGGTGCCCATCTTTACAAACTGACCAAAGAGGTTGCAGCGCAATTTTCCCACGTACCATTATTATATCAATTCTGCAGGATTGAATTTATAAAGAAACCATCTGGGGAAAATTACAGGCAGTTAGTCTTAGCGTCTCAAAATTGATATAGGAACCTATATCAATTTGACCCTTGGATAAGGCGAGGC
>MTMA02000004.1 GCA_002011075.2 Candidatus Scotarchaeum otlingeri | reverse complement strand
ACCTTTCATCAACGTTTTGACTTTCCTCTCCAAATTTTTCACATACACTTCTACTTTTTCATACCATTTATTAAATTCCCCTTCGACATTTTCTTTAGGATAGTTGCCATTATAGAAATATTGGATATGTAAAATATTAATAAACTCATCAAATTCACTTTTATATGGATCCTGAAGCTTTCTTTTAATTTTACCCCATCACGTGGATGTAATGGAAAGGTATGCCATTGATGCCATAAGTGCAGAATGGAATAATGTATTAAATGCTGTGCGTATATGTAAATACTGACAAATGACGGGTAGGTTCCAACCCACCCGCCCCAATCCTCCTCCCCAAGAGTTCATGGAATGGACTGAAGTATTACTTATCATTTCAATCACCCCCTATACTCTTTTAGTATATTTAGATATTCCTCTACAAGATATGGAGACATTTCGAGAGTTTTTGCAATTGTATAGAGATCTACTCCTCGTTCATATAGCATTCTTATTTTATTAAACGCTCTTATATAGCGCTCACAAGCTTCTTCTGAATGTTTCACTTGCTTTGCTATTTCTGGTGTATATAAACCATTCAGATAGTGTTTTATTACTACTTTCTTATGTGTAATTGCTCTTCCTATGTCATGCACTATGCCTCTTGTAGGTACTACCTTACCTTCCCTATTCATATACTCTCTTACTTGTAAACTCACGGTTGTAGGGGAAACTCCAAGAAGCAGTGCTACATCATTATTACTTAGTAAGCCGCCTTGCAAGTATGCTTCCTTGAACAATCTTACTATTTTCATTTCACGTACCTCTCTTTCTGTAAAGCCGTTACTCCGCGCTAATAAATCTTCATTATTCACCAAAGTCAAGCTTACTGGTATGAGTTTAATATCTTTTGCATTTTTGCCATATCGTGGCCTCTCATTTAAATCTGCAGCTAGCCATAACACCTGACCTACATCCATTCTCCACGGTTCCTTTAAGTTACTATCTATTAACCTTATCAAATCTTCCGCAAACATTTGTTGCACTTTATCACCTGATATCATTGAATAATCTCTTCTGATTAATTCTATTATCTGTGTCTTCAATCTATCCTCCAGTTTCCTTTTTAACATGTTATTCATAACTCTTTGATCACCTCCATTAGGCATTAGCGTAATTTTCTTTTCCATGCCCTCTGCAATCCCCCAACTGTATTTTTTTTCCCCGATACATTTCTCTTATCTGCTCTATTTTTGCTTGATATTCCTCCATTTCTTTATATTGGTGATACAGGTCTATGTATTCTTTCACTATTCTTTCAGACATATCAGTAATCATTCTTATTTCATATGGCTTATAATTTTGTTCAAAAAGTATCATCACTCTTGAAAATTCCTTTAAATATCTGAGAATTGACTCCGAAGAATGTCGCGTGTACTGTTTTATTTGTGAAAAATCATAACCTTTGATATACATCTCAACTATCTTTGATTTATGCGATACACCAGGGCCAATGTCCATTCGATTGCCTCTCGTAGGTACAATTATGTCTTCGTTTTTTAGTTCCTTTATGTAACGTTCTATTGTCCTGAGGCTTTTACCCAGCAGTATAGATAAATCTGCTTGTGTAAGCAGACCTCCCTGGTCCATTGCTTCATTGGAGATTCTTATTATGCGTTGCTTTAACAGTTCATGCTGAGAAATAGATGCATATTTTATATCCTCCGGGGAGAACAGAGTTAATTTCACAGCAACTAAATTCATCTCATTATGTTTCGTTCCTGGAGGTACGCCCATGCCCACTGCCCTGTATAATATTTGTCCTTCACCCAGATTTTTACCCAGATATAATTCTAAATGTTTTTCAAACATATCAGTAAGACTTCTGCAGATAGCATTAGGAAAGCCATAGTCTATTTTCAATTGATTGAACATCTGCTCTTTTATGCTTCTATGAAGCAAATTTTGAATAGGTTTCGTAGCCTGCATCATAAAAACCACCACCTCAGGTAAGCCATAGGTAGTATTAAATCTATACGTCATTTGACGTATTAGAAAA
>MTMA02000003.1 GCA_002011075.2 Candidatus Scotarchaeum otlingeri | reverse complement strand
AGTGAGGTGTTTCAGTAATGAGTTATGATACATTAGTCAAGGCTCTACGAGAAGTATACAAAAAAGACAAAAAGCAAGAGCTGACAGATGAGGTTATCGCTGCTGGTCAGTACAAAGATGTTAATATTGCAATTCCAGAAGGCTATACGGGAATGATTGTAACCGTAAAGGCATCGTTTGCTGCTACAGATCCGACAACAACTGGTGTGAGAATAGTTTACATGTATAGCTATAATGGCACGGATTATGACAATGAAGACAATGCTGTGGATGCTGGGAATTATGAAGATATATTAATTCCGACAGGGCAAACGAGTGTTGTTAGGCAGCGTAGTTTCATTCTTGCGGCATTAGCTCCTCACATAAAGCTTAGGGTTAAGAATTTGGATGCTACAAACGATGTCACGATTAATTTGTGGAGAGTAATAACGAGGTGATCCAATGCCATTTGATGCAGTAAGCTTTGCAGTTGCAAGGAAGTACTTTAAATGGTATCTGGAGAATAAGGGAGTTGTAAATGTCAAGTACGACCCAGACAAGGATGGCTATTTCGATCCGAAACAGTTGAAAGGTTGGAAGCCGGGTTACACTTTGTATGTTACGCCATTTGAGGACGACGCAGTGCCAGTTGAGTTCGACTGGGCTTCTGCAAAGATAATGACTGTTCAGAAAGGAACTATATCAACTCCTGATTTAGATGGTGCACGTAATGTCTTTGTAAGAGGAGACTATGTTTATGTTGTTGCTACTGATGCTGACGCATTAACAATCATAGATATATCAAATCCTACATCTCCTGTTCAGAAAGGAACAATCTCAACACTGGATTTAAATGGTGCATGGAATATATTTGTAAGAGGAGACTACGCTTATGTTGCTGCTATTTTTGCTGATGCATTAACAATTATAGATATATCAGACCCTACGTCTCCCACACAGGTGGGAACTATTTCAACCGCTGATTTAGATGGTATACGTAGTGCCTTTGTAAGAGGAGACTACGCTTATGTTACTGCTTATCTACCTGATACACTAGTAATTATAGATATATCAAACCCCACATCTCCCACACAAGTAGGAAGTATTTCAACCCCTGATTTAAATGGTGCATGTGGTATATTCGTAAGAGGAGATTATGCCTATGTTGGTGCTCTTTATGCTAATGCATTAACAATTATAGATATATCAGATCCCGCATCTCCTACACAAGTAGGAACTATATCAACCGCTGATTTAAATGGTGCACATGGCGTTTTTGTGAGAGGAGATTATGCTTATGTTACTGCTATTTTTACTGCTGCTGGTAATACACTAACAATCGTAGATATATCAAATCCTACATCTCCTACACAAGTAGGAACTATATCAACTGCTGATTTAAATGGTATACGTAATGTTTTTGTAAGAGAGGATTACGCTTATGTTGTTGCTTATGAAAGCGATTCATTAACAATCATAGACATATCAGACCCCACATCTCCTGTTCAGAAAAGAGCTATTTCAACCCCTGACTTGGATAGTGCACATGGCGTTTTTGTAAGAGGAGACTATGTTTATGTTGCTGCTTTTTATGCTAATACACTAACAATTATTGGATAAACGGTAAATGGGGTGATAAGATGAAGGAAATGAAGTTTGAGAAGGTGTGTGCTGCTGGAAAGCTGAGAAGGGAGTTGGAAGATGCTGGCTTCAAAGTAATAGCTGTAATTGTAGGAAGAGGTATAACAACAATTCAGCTTGCAGCTGATGAAACGAAAGACCCAACATCTATTGTTGAAGCCCATGATCCAACTCACGTGATAAGGGATTTGAGAAAGCTGTACAAGGAAGCAGGAACGCTTGAAGAGAAGATAGATATCATTGCTGAGTATTTGGGATTACTCTAATCCGGCGAAAATGATACTATAGAAGTTAAAGTGGATTGCCGTATGTGCTTAGCTCGCACTTATATTTATTCTCACCAAGTAGTTTAATGGTTACTTTAATTAATTACAAGATTTATACGTATCAAGGAGTATCAATTTTTCTTTTAGGTATAGTAATTTTCATATTGATCTTTCTTACACTTTTAGTTGGTTTTATCTATTTTAGAGATATTCCAGAGATTAAAGATATCCTAAGAAAGGGTCTAGGCCTCGTTGAACGAGAAGAATTTAATGGGAAGAGCTATGAGGAAAATTCCCAAAGAAGATTTTGAGTTAATCATAAACTTAGGGAGGTGATGAAATGAAAAAAGCCATTTTAGCTTGTTTAGTA
>MTMA02000002.1:1157-2301 GCA_002011075.2 Candidatus Scotarchaeum otlingeri | reverse complement strand
TACAGGTTAGAGCCAGGTTGGTTAGGCGTCTCATTTGGGTTGAGGAGTAGTTATGTTCGAATCATAATAACCTGAATTATATATATAAATTAGAAGTGTATAAGGCAATATAGGTGATATGAAATATATATTACCTGCGCTTTGCGCATGTAAAGTATATAAAGAAACTATTATGGATAATTAGCTATATATTAAAGAATATTTTCGCCTATGGCGAAGTTTCTAAGAAAAATCAGATAATAAACAAAGTGAATTGAAATATCTTAGTAACTTTAGGAAAAGAAATCAAACGAGATTGTTATTTGGTGTCAACTAAATAACAAAAGCCTAAAAATAAAACTTGAAAAAGTAAAACGGATAAAAAATCTGTTAGAATAAAGGGGAACCTTCCTCTAAGGCTAAATATGATATATAAGCGATAGTGAAAAGTACCGTGAGGTAAAATTTGAAATAGTAGTTTTATAAGCAGCTCAAGTGAAATTTAAATAAATAATAAGAGCGTACCTTTTGCATAATGGGTCAGCAAGTTAATTTTAGATGCAAGCAATTGCGAATGCAATTAGCTTAGATAAACCAATTATGAGAAAATGAAAAAGTATCTAAAATTAGACCCGAAGGCTAGTGATCTTACCATGGTCAGGGTTATAAAAGCCCGAACGGGTTATCGTTGTATAGATATCCGAAGAACTGTGGTAAGTTGGTGAAAGACAAAACTGACTAGTATAGCTGGTTTTCCGCGAAACCTATATAAGTAGGTAATTTAATTAACATCTTAGCAGGTACAGAACTGTGATCTCGGACAATGTATTTTGTCAACATCGGGGGGTTGTAGTGACTTTACCGGAGAGTATTTGCACTCGGAATGGCAAAGATGAATGTTGAATAATCGGACATAGTGCGATAAGGTTGTATGTCTAAAGGGAAACAGCCCAGAACAAGAGTTAAGGTTCCAAAATTATCATTGAGTGAAATTAAGGATGTTTTTTTTTAATACAATCAGGAAATAGGCTTAGAAGCGGCCATTTTTTGAAGACCTCGTAACAGAGCACTGATTAAACTTTTTAGGAAAAAATACCGAAAATTTAACGGATCTAAATGATATACCGAAACCTTGTACACATATGTATAATAATAAAATATTGTC
>MTMA02000002.1:0-1057 GCA_002011075.2 Candidatus Scotarchaeum otlingeri | reverse complement strand
TACCGTACCTAGATACTATCACAAGTAAGCAAGTAGAGAATACAAAGGCGTTTGAGCGAACAATCATTAAGGAACTCGGCAAATTGACTACCGTAACTTCGGGATAAGGAGGGCCATTATCATAAGTTTAACATATTTAAAAGATATGATAATTAAAATTATGGTAAGAGGAAACATAAAATAATGTTGTACGACTGTTTAATAAAAACACAGCACTCTGCAAAGATAAAATATCAAAGTATTGAGTGTGATGTCTGCCCAATGTCGGCTGGGTAACGAATTTACCTTGGTTTTTAACTGAGGTTTTGAAGGATACCCCGATTAATGGCGGCCTTACCTATGAGGGTCCTAAGGTAGCGAAATACCTTGGCCGTTAAATGCGGTCCAGCATGAATGACTTAACGATACAACAGCTGTCTCGATGATTGCCTCAGTGAAATTGGAATAGCAGTGCAGATACTGTTTACCTCTAGATAGACGAGAAGACCCTATGCAGCTTTACTGTTACTAATTGCAGGAGTTAAAATTTAGGATGATTGCGAGTGTATAAGGTAGTTGAAAGATAACAATGAAACACCTTTATTTGTTTCCTAATATATGCTCTTGAGGATTGGGAGGCAGTTTATGCGGGGCACAGATCCCACAAAAAGTACCTGGGTATATCCAAAGTTCATATGTAAATTTGTAAATCTTTTTACAAATATTTTAATTTGTTATAATTATAATTATAATTATACAGTTATTGTTAGATTAAATTCATTTTTTATTTTTTAATTTAAGTAAGATTTTAACTATATGGTGAATAGATGTATTTTAGACTTTACAATCTTAAAAGTTTTTTATCATATTACTATTGTATAATTTTTCCTTTATTAATATGATAATGATTTATACTTTAAAAGTTTAATGGCTAAATCTTGCTTTACTGTTTGACCTACAAGTCTATCAGTCGCGTAAGCGGGGCATATGATCACAAGATGCATAAAGGAAAGGTCTTGGATTATAGAAAAAGTTACGCTAGGGATTTATAACTGTGAGTCCCCCAATATTATAAAAT
>MTMA02000001.1 GCA_002011075.2 Candidatus Scotarchaeum otlingeri | reverse complement strand
ATTGGAGTGATAATAATAACGATGCAACACTTTACGGAGGCGTAACTTGGAAGCAATTAGCAAGTGGGAAATGGGTTTTGGAGCTTGATGGTTCAACGGGATATGGACAGATACCGCATTCCACAAGTTTGATTATAGATAAAGAATTTACGGTTATTGCGTGGGGATTTATAAAAAGTTTAGCCACTTATCATTTTGAAATTGTTAATAAGGAGGCCTGGAATGTGTGGAGATTTTTTGTGCACAAAGACCATCAAAAACTAGAAGTTGTACAAAATACCGACATAGGGGTATTAGCACGCTCAGGGGAGATTGTAGTTCCTTTGAACAGATGGAATCAATTTGCAGTTTCATTTAAATCAGGGAATATTGTTCTTTATATAAATGGAGAAGTGGATAAAACATACGTAGATACTTATAACACTCTTGCAACAAATACGCTACCATTACATATTGGAAGGTATGGTACTACTTACACAGATGGTCAATTCGGATTATTAAGAATCTACAACAAAGCATTAACACAATCAGAAATCCAATCAATCTACAATCTTGAAAAACCAATCTTTCAAGGGTGATTTAAATGGGGAAACAGCAACAATTTTGCTGTTTGTTGAAAAAGGAAAATTGCATTATTACAAACTGGCATGATAATTATGACGAATATATTGTTTTATATTATGAGTTAACAGGTGTTATATCATGTGGATAAGTGCAACTGGAATTAGAAAATACATTCAGTCGGTTGCTTGGGATGTAGTAAAGGCTAAGCTTGAGAGTGAAGGAGCATTTAATGTTAAATATGACTTAGATAAAGACGGTTACTTCGACCCAAAACAATTGAATGGCTGGAAGCCCGGCTACACTCCCTATGTTACGCCATTTGAGGATGATGCTGTGCCAGTTGAGTTCGACTGGGCTTCTGCAAAGATAATGACCGTTCAGAAGGGTACTGTATCAACTGCAAGCTTAGATGATGCTCGTGATGTATTTATAAGAGGAAACTATGCTTACGTTACAGCTGGTGTTGCTGATTCATTAGTAATCATAGACATATCAGACCCCACATCTCCCACCCAAGTTAGCACTATATCAACTGCAAGCTTAGATGGTGCATACAGTTCATTTGTAAGAGGAGACTATGCCTATGTTGCTGCCTATTATGCCGATTCATTAACAATTATAGACATATCAAATCCAACATCTCCCACTCAAGTCAGTACTATATCGACTGCAGGGTTGGATAATGCTTGTGACGTATTTGTAAGAGGAGATTATGCTTATGTTGCTGCCTATGTTGCTGATTCACTAACAATTGTAGATATATCAGACCCCACATCTCCTACTCAAGTTGGTGCTGTATCAACTGCAGACTTAGATGCTGCCTGTGACGTATTTGTAAGAGGAGACTATGCTTACGTTGTTGCTTATTTTGCTGATTCATTAACAGTCGTAGATATATCAGATCCTACATCTCCCACTCAGATTGGTACTATATCAACTACAGACTTGAATGGTGCTCTTGGGGTATTTGTAAGAGGAAACTATGCCTACGTCGCTTCCTATCTTGCTAAATCACTAACAATCATAGATATATCAGACCCAACATCTCCTACTCAGATTGGTACTATATCAGCTGCGAACTTGGATGGTGCTCGTGATGTATTTGTAAGGGGAGATTACGCTTATGTTACAGCTGATATTGCCGATTCACTAACAATCATAGATGTATCAAATCCAACATCTCCCACCCAAGTTAGCACTATATCGACTGTGAATTTAGATGGTGCTATTGGGATATTTGTAAGAGGAGATTATGTCTATGTTGCTGCTCGTGATGCTGATTCACTAACAATTGTCGGATAGACAAAGGAGGTGATAAAATGAAGGAAATGAGGTTTGAGAAGACATGTGCCGCCGGAAAATTAAGAAGGGAGTTGGAGGATGCTGGCTTCAAAGTAATAGCTGTAATAGTGGGAAGAGGTATAACAACAATTCAGCTTGCAGATGATGAAACAAAAGACCCAACACCTATTGTTGTGGCACACGACCCAACACACGTAGTAAGAGATTTGAGAAAACTGTACAAAGAAGCAGGAACGTTGGAAGAGAAAGTAAATATCATTGCTGAGTATTTGGGATTACTCTAATTTGGCGATGAAAACCTTGAACCTTTAGCTGTTGCTGATTTCTATGATGGATTTGTGCAAGGAATTTATGACTGGAAATGGTTGGAGAAAGTTCCTGAATGGGAGCTTGAAAGAACAATAAAAATGTGGATTGAAAGAACAAAGAGAGCCGACGTTCCGGCGGGAGAAAAAGAAAAGGGTATAAATAAACTCAAACGGGTGCTGAAGCTTTGATTTTTTATACGTATCAAGGAGTATCAATTTTTCTTTTAGGTATAGTAATTTTCATATT